>NZ_LATZ01000029.1 GCF_000981385.1 Bacillus sp. SA1-12 | reverse complement strand
ATTTACCGTAACAGTTCGGCTGACGAAAGCCTACCCGAGGGGGTGGTGTAAATCATGATGCTTGAGTTGAATGAATATGGTGAGAATGCAAAAGAACCTAAAGTAAAAAGGTTAAGCTGACGAACTTCTGAATGTACGGGTCTAGACTGGCAATACATAGAAATGTGTATATCACCTAATGTGAGGTTAGCAGTGGATGAGTAAGAATGACAATTATGAAAGTCCATGATGTGTTACAGGCATAAGAACGGCTAACAGGCTTACAGGAAGCACCTAAGTTCATTCTATAATAGATATAATTCAACGTTGTAAGCTGATAACGTGGAGGACTTACTTTCTATGAAGCGTTGATAAGGAAAGCAATAATGAGAATAGTTATTGTATAACTTTACTTTATATCAGTGAAAGTGGTGGCACAGTACCGATGAAAGGTCTAATCAACCCGAAAGGATAGCCACTAGACTAATGAAGATTCAATTAATCATGCAAGGCAAATCTTTATCGGTTAATAAGGTTCTCGTAAGACTAAAAGAGGTTTACCTCCCATGGGAGGCACCGACTTATTGAAACGGAAGAATTGAGACACGGAAGACGTTACGATTTCAGAAGTGTTGATGACTAAATCGAATTGGATTAGTTGGAACGCCGTATGAGGTGAAAGTCTCATGTACGGTGTGGACGGGGGGAAAAGGGAGCGATAACTTCAAACCCTTACCTATCTGTATGAATAAGTAAAAGCAAGCATTACATCAAATTTTTCACATATAATTCCATGTTGATATTTGAATATATGGAGGAGATATATAGAATGATTAGTGAAAAATTACAAAAGGATGTCATTGTTGTTGGTGGAGGACCAGCGGGCATGATGCTGGGTTTATTACTGGCTAAGGTTGGAGTTCAAGTAATCGTCTTGGAGAGCCACGATAATTTTGAACGTGAATACCGTGGAGAAGTGCTTCAGCCCCGTTTTATTCAATTGCTTAATCAATTGAAATTACGTGAGTATATCGAACAATTGCCTCATTCTAAGCTAAAGAAAGGTTCTTTTTATCATTATGATAAAAAGAAAGGTGACTTTGATTTCACTTCCATGATTGCAGAAGCACCTTATGCTCTCTGGATTCCTCAGCCTATTTTACTTCAAGCACTGTACAAAAAAGCAAAGGAATATCCAACATTTGATATGATGTTTCATGCCCCGGTAAAAAAACTGCTTGAGAAGGATGAAACAGTGACAGGAGTGGTTGTTGAGCGGGAAAATAAAGAGCTGCTTGAAATTCAGGCGAAAATAGTAGTCGGAGCTGATGGACGGTTTTCCACGATTCGTCGTTTAGGTGGTTTTGAATTAGAATATCAACATTATCCTGGTGATCTAATCTGGTTCAGTGTAAAACGGCCTTCTCATTGGGGAGAAGAATTACGATTTAAAATCACAGAGGGACACAGCTATATAACACTGCCGAAATACCCTGATTTACTTCAAGTAGGCATTGCTTTACCACGAGGTGAATGGAAAGAAACACAGCGACAAGGGATAGAAAATTTTCGTCAAGAAATTATGCATGCTAACAAAGGATTTCATGAATTTGCTGAATCTTTGGTTGACTTTAAACCATTCGTACCGCTTCAAGCTAAAAATCATATGGTTAAAACGTGGGCAAAGAATGGGTGCTTGCTGATCGGTGATGCTGCTCATTGTTCATCTCCTGTAGGAGCAATAGGAGTTTCATTAGCAGTAACTACAGCAGTTGTGGCGGCTGATGTTATTTGGGATGCGCTGCAAAAACGTGATGTCTCAGCTAAGGTTCTCAGTAGAGTCCAAGAAATTCGAAGAGAGGAGATTGAGGAAATTCACCAAATTCAAGAGCGAATGGGAAATTTGTTTTTTACTTCGTCAAAATTTGTCAAAGGAATCCGACCATACATCGTATCTGTTGCTTTCAAGACTCCCCTGTTTTCGATGATCCAGAAGAAGCTATTTGTCATGAAAAATCCTGTAGCCATTAATCCTGAATTTGTATTCGATAAATAACAAGATGACGATCTGCCTGTACCCCATATAGAGGTTTATTCAATTATTGGGAGCGTTTGTGTATAAGCTCAAAATCTTCTTGCTAACGATCCTTTTATAGAAGAAAAACACCCTGGGTACCAAAAAGGTGCCGAATGGGTGCCGAAATCTATATTATTTTATATTGTTGAGTGAATATTCTAGTGGGAAACAAACGTTTCGTTGTGCATTAATTAAGGTTAGATTGTATGATGTTCTCATGTAAAACTCCATGTTTAATCTGCCCCCGGGATCTTGTTAAGTGATTTATCTGCCTAAAATCCCACTCTTCAGTGAATTAGTCAAATGTAAAGAATAATGTATATCTATAGCAATTACCACTTTCTATAAAAATAAGGGAGTGGTTTTTTTAAAGCGGTTAGCATCCTCACATAACTATTAAGAATCGGAGCATTTTTTTTAAATCCTAAAAACTAATCCTTCAGTTTAGAACGACGTTTTCCTAATGCTTCTGCTGCTTTTTTAGCCTTTTCTTGACTTATATGGACATAAAGTAGAGCAGTAGTTTCTGATAAGTGACCTAGTTATTTCATAACAAATGATAATCTTTAGTTTCTTCCATTAAATTCATAGCATACGTCTAATGAGGGGACATGCTAACATTTCTAAAACACGCTAAGATTGTAAGAACTAATTATGATATATAAGGAATAGACTCCTTCACCATGCAAAGGAATTAAATGCAGAAGTATTTCTCCTACCATTTACCCGAACGGGAATTGCAGATTGGCTTTACTTACCTGATTTACTGTTCAACCTACGGTAATCAGTGGGAGTTAAAGTAGTTAACTTCTTAAACTGTCTCATAAAATGGACGTCATTTTGATAGCCGCATAAACTCGATATTTCCCCGACTGGCAAATCTGATTCAATTAAAAGCTCTTTGGCATAAGTAATGCGGCTTTCGATAACATCCGACATACAGGAGATGAAAAAGGTATCTTTATAAATATTTTGTAAATAGCCACAGCTTATATGCAGCTTATCAGCCATTAATGGTATTGACCAGTTGTTTTGCGGATTGCTGTATATTTCACTTCGTAGTTTTATTAGTTCATCATGAATTTTTGAGTGCCAGGGTTGAAAGACTTTCGTCTCCATCTGTTCTTTTGCCTTTACGAATAAAATCTGCATCAAATATTCAATGGTTTGCTCCTTATAAGGATTGTTTGAATAAAACTCATTTGCCATTTTTTGAATCAAATCGGATATATAAAAATGATTTGAGATATACAATGGGGTATTTAGCGTAATTGGGTATTGATTAAGAAAGACCGGATCAAATTCAAAATGTATCCAATCATTTTTGTATTCATCTCCACTTGCCCTGTACTCATGAGGGTCATTCCTATCATAGATTATCAGAGTATTAGAGGGTGTAGATATCGATTCTCCATTTATAATAAAAACTGCCGGAGATTTTACTAGCAATAGAAGACACCATTCATACCCATTAGGACGATTAACGGAAAAGCTGTTTCCATGTGTAGTATTACAACCCATGCGCAGAATTTTAAACATATCGTCATCACCTTAGAATATATCAGTTTTGTCTTATTATATGTTATTGAAAGTAAGACTGCAATGTATTATATTTTAACCATTATCAAGTACTTGATATTTAGTTACTATCTTATTTTTTATCAGTATTAATATTACCGGTATACTGATGTATTGTTAATTATCATTGATAAGAAGAAGTTTATGGAGGAAATTCATGAATACGAGATTGTTTCAAAATCACTATGTACGTAAAGAAATCACTCTTGACCCTGTCTGGGATTTTCACACCCTGAATTCGGAGGAGAAAAAACAGGAGGAATTCAAGATGCTTGTTCCGGGTTGCTGGGAGAGCAATCCCAAGCTGGTGTCTTATAGGGGAAAGGGGGTGTATTCTAAGAAAGTAACCTTTGGCGGTAATGTCCGTCTGGTATTCAAAGGAATCAGCCACACGGCATATGTCTACCTGGACAAAAAACAGGTTGCATACCATTACAATGCTTATACAGAATTTAGCGTATTATTACAGGGTATCCCCTATGGTGAGCATTTACTGGAGGTTAAGGTGGATAATTCTTTTCATGAGGAGTCTGCTCTGCATGTGAGCAATGATTATTATTCTTATGGAGGAATCATCCGTCCTGTAGTAATGGAAGAGATTGGCGAAATGTTTATTAAATATGTCCACTTTATTCCATATTGGGAAAATGGGAAATGGTATGCATCAATCAGTGCCTCTTTAAGTAATCTTTCCAATGAGCAAAAAAATGTAACGCTGCAGATTAAGATCGGAGATGAGGCGGTTGTTTCCTTTGCTGATAGAGTACTTCTACCTAATGCTGAAACACTATTGGAGAATACCTTTGAATTTCCTTCTGCTATTACATATACATTGGAAAATCCTAAAGTGTACATGATGGATGCTAAGCTTTTGTACAATGATAAAGCAGTGGACGATCTGATAGACAGAGTAGGCTTTCGTGATATAAAAGTCGACGGAAAAGATATATTGTTAAATGGGAAAAAAGTTATCATCAAAGGCGTGAACCGCCATGAAGACTATGCGGAATTTGGATGTGCGATACCCATTGAAGCAATGTATCGTGATATCGAAATTATTAAGTCATTAGGTGCAAATTGCATCCGAACTAGTCATTATCCAAATGATGAGCGTTTCCTAGATTTATGTGATGAAAATGGCATTCTTGTATGGGAAGAGGCTCATGCAAGAGGCCTAAGTGAAGAACAGATGAAACACAAAAACTTTGAAAAACAAAGTTTGGATTGTATTAGAGAAATGATTGAAAATCATATAAACCATCCATCTATCTATGTATGGGGTATATTAAATGAATGTGTGAGCAACACGGAGTTTGGAAGATCCTGCTATGCCAAGCAGTTTGAACTTATTAAGAGCTTGGATTCCAGCCGTCCCGTATCCTTTGCTAGTCTTGAAGGTTATATAGGCTCAGATTTGTGCCTTGATCTGGTTGATATTGTATCTTTTAATATCTATCCACGCTGGTATCATGATACACCAGTAGAAGATGCTTTGAACACTCTTAAAAATTTCGTTAATAATACGGGTGGAGCAGGTAAACCATTACTGATTAGTGAAATAGGAGCGGGCGCAATTTATGGTAATAGGAGTAATAACCAGGAAAAGTGGACTGAAGAATATCAGCAGTATGCTTTAACTGAACAACTAACTTCGATTTTATCCGATGAGGATTTAAGTGGTGTGATTATCTGGCAGTATGCAGATTGCAGGGTAGACAAGGGCTGGTTTCATGTAAGGCCAAAATCCCAGAATAATAAGGGATTAGTAGATATCTATCGAAGAGAAAAGCTTGCTTATAATAAAGTAAAGGAGATATTCAATTCTTATCTGGAGTAGTGTTGTAAATAAGAAAAAGTCCGTGAACTCTAGATTTTTCTATAAAAAAGACCTATTAAACCAAGTAAAGAGGGAGATTTAATAAACATTTTCCATTAAATTAGAAATAATTTCTGTATTAGGTCCTTTAGAACAACATGAAAAGGTGTTAACTGATGAAACTATCAAACATAGGCTCGCTACTCATAGTACTTCACGTAATTTTAGAAACTATTGGTTTAGAAATTCTGAGGGATTTGAAGAGTTTTCAAGTCTTGTAGCAAGTACATGGCCTGGAATGGAATAGAGTTACCAAGAAGAAACGATATGATGTCAAACCAAATTACAATATTCTGTAAGGGCTTCCAACTTTAGTGTCAATTATTAACTATATCTTTAGATATAAAGAATCGACTTAATTAATAGTCGATGAATCTGAAGTTTACTTACATCTGGATGTTCAAAAGACAACTTTTAAGCGTCAACAAAAAGTGATCAGATTTAAATTTAAGAATGTAGATAGTTTCAAGGAAAGAATTACTTAAATTATTAAGGGAAGAAGTACAGTTGCTCTAATTGACCTTCTTTCTTTCATGAAGTTAATAACAAGAAAAAGGGGGAGATGTACAAATGAAAAAATTGAAAAAGTTATGTTTTCTCTTGTTTGTTATTGTTTCATTCACATTAGCTGGTTGTCAAAACAATAGGTCGAATGCAGTCGATGATGGGGCATTAACAATTTGGAGCACGTGGATGACTCCTAGTTCAACAGTCAAAGACTATAAGGAATCACCTTTTCATCAAAACCTAGCAAAAGAATCAGGTGTTAATTTAAAATGGCAATTCCCAACTGAAGGGTCAGACTGGAACCAGGCATTTAATTTATTGCTTTCTGAAAAAGAATTGCCAGATCTGATTTATTATGGTTGGATGGGAATCGCTGACAAATACATTAAAGAAGGGGCTATACGAGATTTAACAAAAGACATCAAGGAAAAGTCGCCTAATTATTGGGAATTCCTACAAGAACATCCTGAGTTTGATCGTGCGATGAAAACAGATGATGGAAAGTATTATATGTTTGGCTTTTTTAGAGAACAGCCTTATCAAGCTTCTTACATGGGACCAATGATACGTCAAGATTGGCTAGATGAACAGAACTTACCAATGCCAAAAAACATTGCAGATTGGACGAAAACCATTGAAATTTTCAATAAGGCTTATGGTGCTCAGTTAACCTTCCAAACAGGTTGGCGTATGAGTCCGGGATTTGCTGGTGCCTTTGGTGCTTATGGATCGTTTGAAACTCGGTATTTCATTGATAAGAATGGCAAAGTTCAGTTGGCACAAACTCAGCCTGAATGGAAAAACTATATGGCTTGGTTAAACGAATTATATAAGAAGAATTTAATTGATCATGACTTTGCAACAATTGATGATCAAGGGGTGAAAACAAAAGCATCTCAAGACAAAATTGGTACAACTATCATGAATTCCTCAACTTTATTAGCTATGAATACAGATGCAAAAACAAATAAAACTGGTGCCAAGTGGGTAGGGGCACCCTATCCGAATCAAGCTGACAGGACAAAATCAGCATCAATCTTTACAGAAGATTTATATAACGCACAGGGAATTGCAATTTCAACATCAATTCCAGACGAAAAATTGGATGAGGCCTTTAAATTCTTAGACTGGGCTTACACTGAAGAAGGAATGCTTTACTGGAATTTTGGTAAAGAAGGAGAGAGTTGGGAAATGGTGGATGGGCAACCAACATTTACTGACTTAATTACGAAAAATAAGTTAGGAAAAGATGAAGCAATTGCTCTTTATACAGGTAACTGGTTATCAGGACAAGGTGTTCAACTCTCGAGATTTATTGAACAACGTATGGATGAACCATCATTTAATGCATCTCACTTATGGTCAAATGGTCAAGAGGAAGCAATCAAATCCAATTTCCCCGCAGCCGTTTCTATGACATCAGAGGAACGAAAAGAAGCCTCTAACCTTGAAAATACGATTAACACTTATGTTAAGGAACAAGCATTAAAATTCGTAACTGGGGAAGAAAGCCTAGACAAGTTTGATCATTTTGTTAAGGAATTAAATAAACAAGGCTTGGAACGCCTATTAGAAATACGTCAAGAAGCATATGAGCGTTATTTGAAGCGATAAACTTCCATAAGCTGATACCTATTTATTAAGGTCATCAGCTTTTTAAAAAATTATGAATATTATGGATGGAATGTGTTCGTGCGGAATTTGAAACCTACGGATCAGTAGTATTGCGTGGTAGAGAGAAACAGATATGGTTGAGGGTGTAACAATTCAACACAAGGCTGAAGTATAACATATGATTCTAAGAAAAGTTGAAATGGCAAGTGCGGTTGAACTTTATGAGTATGAAAGTTGTTTTGGGTGTGGAAAAGTAATTGTCCAAACGATTCAACAACTGGCGATGTCGTTCTTAGCTAGTAGAAGAATCACAAAAGTATGATTGATGAAAGGAGTAAAAATATTGATGGACAGCAAACTAGCAGTAGACGATAACCTAGCAATAGACGATAATCCAAAAGTCAGTTTTTACCGAAAGTTAAAGAAAGATTTCCAACTTAATAAAATAAAGTATTTAATGGTGTTGCCTGTAATAATTTACTTCCTCATTTTTGCTTATAAACCGATGTATGGGTTACTAATGGTATTTCAAGATTTTAGTCCTCGTCTAGGGATTTCGGGAAGTACATGGGTTGGGTTTGAAAATTTTAAGCGATTTTTCGCAGATCCGAGTGCTTGGCGCATCGTTCGTAACACATTTAATATTAGCATTTGGAGTTTAGTATTTGGTTTTCCAGCACCAATTCTTTTAGCACTTTTGATTAATGAAATTAGAAATAAGTTTTTTAAACGTGTTGTACAAACTGTTTCATATATGCCTTACTTTATCTCCATAGTTGTTTTATGCAGTCTAATCAAGTTTTTTACACAATCCGATGGATTAATTCCAGAACTTTTAAGTTTTTTCGGTTTTGAAAAGACAAATCTATTGGCCGAACCGAAAGCTTTTGTCCCAATTTATGTTATTTCAGATATATGGCAAACTATTGGCTGGGATTCAATTATCTACTTAGCAGCCCTATCTGGAATTGATCAAGAACAATTTGAAGCTGCAAGGATTGATGGTGCAAGCAAATTACAACAGATATTCCACATCACGCTTCCAGGATTGAAAACAACAATTATTATCTTGCTGATCTTGCGAATGGGGTCTTTGCTTAACATGGGCTTTGAAAAGATCTTGCTTCTTTACTCTCCATCAACTTATTCAGTGGCAGATGTTATTTCAACTTATGTTTATCGTATGGGTATCTTAAATGCTGATTATAGCTATGCAGCAGCAATTGGATTACTAAATACATTAGTTAACGTTGTTTTGTTGTTAATAACCAACAGATTAGCAAAGAAATTCACAGGTTCTGGCCTATTCTAAAAGAAAGGTGTTGATTATATGTTTAGAAAACGAAATAAAGGAGCATTGCGAGAAAGTAAAGGAGATCGGATTTTCTCTTATGTGAATAATTTTTTAATGATATTAGTAATTATCGCTTGCTTTTACCCTATATGGTATGTTATTTGTGCTTCATTCTCCAGTTCAAGCGCGATTAACGCAAATATTGGGAAACTAATTTTTCCAAAAGATTTTACTCTAGGGGCATATTCTAAAGCGTTTAGCCATCCATTGATTGTCTCTGGTTTTCGAAATATCTTCTTGATGTTATTAATTTCCCTACCTATCAACATGATAATGACAATTCTGTGCGGATATTTTATGGCTTCAAAAAATGTGATGTGGAAAAACGCTATCGTTTCTTTTTTCATGTTCACGATGTTTTTCCATGGTGGCTTAATTCCAAGCTTCTTGAATCAAAAAGAATTGGGGTTGTATAACAATATTTGGGCGTTAATTATCCCAGGTGCACTAAGCTTATATAATGCGATAATTTGTAAATCGGCAATTGAAGGGATTCCCGATAGCTTGGTGGAATCAGCAAAAATTGATGGTGCTGGGGATCTTACAATTCTAGGGAAAATTATAGTACCAGTAATCAAACCGACTTTGGCAGTTTTGTTGCTGTATTATTCTGTGGGTTTATGGAACAATTGGTTTAATGCATCCATTTATATTGCAGATAATGATTTATTACCAATCCAAAATATTTTAAGAGCGGTTTTATTAGAAAATAATGCATCGCTAAATCAAGGGGCTGCTAGTGCGGATGTTGTTAACCAATTTGCTGAAACAATTAAGTATGCAGCTATTTGTATCTCAACTATTCCAATTTTATGTATCTATCCGTTCCTGCAAAAATACTTCGTTAAGGGAGTTATGATTGGTTCCGTAAAAGGTTAGGAGGTACCAAATGCTGAAGCATTTCATTGATTCAAATAGTAAACTTTATAAGTTTTCATCCTATCTGATGGATTTGTTTACATTAAATCTTTTGTTTTTACTGACATCTTTACCAATTATTACAATTGGTTCTAGTACATTAGCTCTTTATAGAGTTACGATGAAAATGGCTGAAGGAAAATTGAATTTTCCTACAAAAACTTATTTTCTTGAATTCAAGGACAACTTTATTCGTGGAAATACTATTGGACTGATCCTGATTTTATATGGGTCTTTGTTAGTTGTTGCAATAAGGTTGTTACAAATTCTACCGATTATTTCGTTTATTATCGTAGGGATTGGTATTCTCATTGCGTTGATTACCTTTGTAGTATTTTGTCTCTTTATTTTTCCTTACACGGCTCGTTATGAGAATTCATTGTTTGGCAGTTTTCGTGTCGTATTACAGGTTTCTTCATTAAATCCAAAAATAACACTCGGTTTACTAATCTTTTTAATCGCAATGGTGGCAATTATTTCATTGGATTCGTTTTGGTTAATCTTTGTCTCCTTCTTCTTTTTTATGGTTGGTTTTGCAACAGTTAGCTTAGGAATCTCCCATATTGCTTTGAAGCTTTTTACTCCATATGAGTAAGGAACAAAATCTGACATTTTATAAGGAAGATCCAGTATTGTCATTGATTCAAAGTATAATTGATTGAACTTGACGCTACTGGATTTTTATATGAAGGAAAAAAGTTATGAAAATAGTAATTATTACTCTTAGAATAATAGATAGAGAATTTCTGATGCTCTTAATTTACTTACTCTTTCAGTTTTGACCTTCTTTTACCAAGAGCTCTGCTGCTTTTTTAGCCTTTTCTTGCTTGTATGTTCATAAAGTAACGCAGTTCTAGTTGTTCTATAACAAATGATAAATCTTTAGTTTCTTCCATTAAATTAGTAGCATACCTGTGCCTTAGCTAATGAGGGGACATGCTAACATTTCCGGTATTAAATGCTTTTGTATACTTTCTTACTAAATCTTGAATAAGCCGAATCGAAAGTGGGGAGGAAGAGCCCTTATATTTTGCTAAAATAAATATTCATTCTCAGCATCTGTACTACCATATCGCTCTTTTCTGACATTTAGATATTCTTTAATGTCTTCCATAACCTCGGAAAATACCTGTACGTTATCCGTTTTATCTCCTTTACGAATAACTCGTATCTGATTATCTGTAAAATTTAGATCCCGTATTCTTAAATCTGCTATTTCATTTACTCTTATTCCGCTACCAGGGAAAATGGATAATATGGCATAATCACGCTCTTTATCACGAAGAAAATAGCTCTTTTGATGTTCCGATAACCCATGTTCATACTCATTCTTTATAAAATAAAGGAAGTCAATATCCTTATCTTCATGAAAGATGACATTTGAAAGGTTTCTGCTACGTTCATTTAAGCTTCTTTTTGTTTTATTACAGGAATTTTTAACATTACATTTCGGTGAAACAATGAGAATCAATGAGAATGATAGATTCATTAAATTGTCCAACCTTCTACATAAAACTGGGTTTAATCTATAGAAAAAGTAAAAAGTCCTTTTTCGGTACGAAAATATGTCGGAAAAAAGGACTTTTCCCTATTTTCGGAGTATTCTTATAAGTATAGTTATCGCAAAGGATTGGGGATTAGATATGGGGAATTTTAGGAAGTACATAAAAAAATACTGGAAGCCGTTTAGCGTTGCCGTGCTGTTTCTTACGCTAGAGGCGGTTTGTGATTTGCTCCAGCCTACGATTATGGCCAAAATCGTAGATGTTGGAGTCATGAATAGGGATTTAAATTATGTATTAAAAATGGGGGCTGTGATGCTTGGGGTTACCTTGTTAGGTGCAGTTGCTGCCTCAACAAGAAGCATCCTGGCAAGCATCACGTCGCAAAATTTTGGAACAGAATTACGTTTTGATCTATTTCAAAAAATTCAGCATCTCTCTTTTAAACATATTAATCGCTATGATCGCGCCTCACTGATTACGAGATTAACGAATGATGTGACACAGCTGCAAATGTTTGTAAATGGTCTCATGAGGTTATTTGCAAAGGCTCCTTTATTAGCAATCGGCGGTTTAATCATGGCAACCATGTTGGATATCCATTTATCTGTTGTGTTGGCTGTTGTTGTTCCAATGGTTGCGCTGTTAATTATCGTCAACATGAGAATTAGCTTACCTCTCTTTACAAAAGTCCAAGATGCCCTGGACAAGGTGAATGGCGTGATGAGGGAATATTTATCAGGTGTTCGGGTCGTAAAGGCCTTCAATCGTTTTGATTATGAAATTGATAAATTTGCTGGATTTAATGAAGATTTTCAAGACAAATCGATTGCAGCAACTCGAGTAATCGCTACCTTTTCTCCAATGATTATGCTTGTCATGAATTTAGGGATTGTTGTTGTCCTCTGGTATGGGGGCTTTGGGGTTGAGGCAGGAACGGTCCAGGTTGGAAATGTTATCGCTTTCACGAACTACATGACGCAAATTCTTTTTTCGTTAATGATCATTTCAATGGTTTTCAATATGTATGTAAGAGCAAAAACGTCGGCAAACCGGATTGGTGAAGTCTTAGCTGAGGAAGATGATATGGCATGGAAGCATGAATCGCTCCCTTCCACTAACAAGGGAGGAAGAATTGATTTTAACAATGTCTCCTTTTCCTATGAGGGAGCAGCTGGTGACCCTGTTCTTAAAAACATTACCTTTACATGCATGCCGGGAGAAACAGTTGGCATTATCGGCTCGACCGGATCAGGAAAAAGCAGTCTGATTGGGCTTATTCCACGCTTTTACGATATCACAGCAGGGATGATTAAATTAAATGGTGAAGATATCAGGAACATAAACCCGAAAGTATTACGAGAGATGGTCGCCATTGTTCCTCAGAAAGCTACCTTATTTACTGGGACAATTATCGAAAATATGCGCTGGGGAAAAGAAGATGCTTCTTTGGAGGAAATCGAATTAGCCGCAAAAATCGCCGATGCCCATCAATTTATCAAAGAGTCTCCAGAAGGATATGAATCACGAATCGGCCAAGGCGGGGTTAATTTCTCAGGCGGGCAAAAACAGCGACTATCGATTGCCAGAGCACTGGTGAAGAGGCCCGACATCCTAATCCTGGACGATAGTACAAGTGCAGTCGATGTCGCAACAGAAGCAAGGATCAAGGAATCGTTGAAAAAATATGCGCAAGGACTAACCTGTCTGCTCATTGCCCAACGGATTTCATCCGTCGTTGATGCTGACCGAATTATTGTCTTAGATGATGGCGAAATCGTGGGCAATGGGAAGCATACTGAATTACTAAATAGCTGCCTTACCTACCAAGAAATTTATCAGTCACAGTTCGGCAAGGAGGTGCTGTGAAATGGCAGAGAAAACGAATCAAGAGCAAAAGGTCAACAATGTCCCACAGATGCCAGGCCGTCCTGTTGGCGGAGGTGCTGCCCGTTTCGGGGGGCAGGTTGTAAAGCCAAAGGATTTTAAGGGGACGATTAAACGGCTCTGGTCCTATTTTGGGAAAGAGAGAAAGCTCTTAGCCACAGTATTCCTTTTAGTTTTATTCGATTCGGCTCTTGTCCTGTCGGCGCCCTACCTAATCGGAAAAGCTGTCGATGCCATGTCATTAGGAGAAACCGTTAATTTTGAATTACTCCATATTACGATTTTGACACTCGCAATCGCTTATCTCTCAAATGCGCTCCTGAATTTTTCCCAAGGCTGGTTGATGGCTGGTGTTGCCCAACGGATTGTAAAGAGGTTAAGAAGCCATTTGTTTAAGAAGCTGCAAAAGCTTCCCGTGTCTTTCTTTGATTCACGTACACATGGAGAGATGATGAGCAGGCTGACAAATGATATTGATAACGTGAGTAATTCCATTTCACAATCAACAACTCAATTGATGTCTGGTTCCATCGTCATAATTGGTTCACTGATTATGATGGTTGCCTTAAGTCCAATCTTAACCTTAGCCAGCTTAGTGACCGTACCTTTGGTCTTTTTGCTGACACGAACGATCGCAAGGAAAACAAGGGTGCTGTTTCGAAACCAGCAGAAGGAATTAGGAACGCTTAATGGACAAATTGAAGAAACGATTTCTGGTTTAGAGGTCGTCAAAGCCTTTAATCACGAAGAAAAGGCCATTGCCGAATTTCAAGAAGTTAATACAAGACTGCGAAAAGTGGGAACAAGCGCACAAATATGGGCAGGATTTTTGATGCCCATCATGAATGTCATTAATAACTTTGGATTTACGATCGTGGCGGTAGTCGGGGGTTATTTGGCTGTTGAAAATATGATTACAATTGGTGTTATTGCGAGCTTCATTACATACTCACGGCAATTTGTAAGACCGTTAAATGAACTGGCGAATATCTTTAATATCCTGCAGTCAGGTGTTGCAGGGGCAGAAAGAGTATTTGAAATCCTCGATGGCGAGGAGGAGCCTGAGGATCGGCCAGATGCCATTCCGCTCGTCAATCCTAAGGGAATCGTAGAATTTAAGAATGTTAGCTTTGGTTACCGAAATGATGTCCCGATCTTAAAAAATGTAAGCTTTACCTCAGCTGCCGGCAGCAGCACAGCTCTGATTGGACCAACCGGTGCAGGCAAAACAACGATTGTTAACCTATTAACAAGATTTTATGATGTGACAGATGGGCAAATCTTCATTGATGGAAGAGATATCAGAGAATATACAAGAGATAGTTTGAGAAAATGCTTTGGTATTGTGCTTCAGGACACGTATTTGTTCTCAGGTACTATTATGGAAAATATCAAATACAGCAAACCTGAAGCAACAGATGAAGAAGTACATGCAGCAGCTCGTATGGCCAACGCCGATTTATTTATCAATCGTTTGCCGAACGGGTATGAATCAAAGCTATCAGAAAATGGCGGAAATCTTAGCCATGGGCAAAAGCAATTATTAGCGATCGCCAGGGTAATCCTCAGCAAACCATCCTTGCTCATCCTTGATGAAGCAACGAGCAGCATTGATACCCGTACTGAATTACAGATCCAAGATGCCCTGGCAAAGGTCATGGAAAAACGAACAAGCTTTGTCATTGCACACAGACTCAATACCATTCGTGATGTCGATACGATTATGGTCATTCAAAACGGAGAAATTGCTGAAAAAGGAAACCATGACGAACTCATGGCCCAACATGGAGTCTATTATCAAATGATTTCTAATCAATACAAATCCTTACAGGAAGTTGAAAATTATTAAAGCCTTAGCCCTGTGATGTGGTTGTAATGAAGTTCTGGGGCTTGGTGTTTTACAACAACTAGATCTAAATCAATAGATTATAAGATAAAAATTTTTCTTTGACGAAAACTATTTTAGGTTGATTACAGCGGAAGTGCTAGACTCCTGCGGGAGCAGCGGGACAGTCGAGACCCCGCAGGCTGTAAGCCGAGGAGGCACACCGCCCGCCCCGCGGAAAGCGAGCAACTGGAGCGGAAATCAACCAGCACAATACTTGGAAAATAGAATCAGATATTAATAACTTAGTTCCACATAAAATCCCTAAAAGAAAAGGAGTTAACTGTAAAGATGAAATCGAATTATTTATACCATCCACATCCTTCTCAAAGAATGACCACCTTTTCAAGAAATGGCATGGTTGCGACATCCCAACCATTAGCTGCAGAAGCAGGCTTGCAAATCCTGAAAAAAGGCGGTAATGCGGTTGATGCTGCCATTGCTACTGCCGCTTGCCTGACAGTAGTCGAACCAACCTCAAATGGAATTGGCGGAGACGCATTTGCCTTGGTTTGGATGAAGGGAACATTATTCGGCTTAAATTCCAGCGGTCCTGCACCTAAAAGCATATCGATTGAAGCTGTCAAAGAACGTGGTCATGAAGTCATGCCCAAATACGGATGGGTTCCCGTGACGGTTCCCGGTGCACCGGGCGCTTGGGCAGAGCTCTCAAAAACATTTGGGAAGCTGCCTTTGATCGAGGTCTTACAGCCTGCAATTGAATATGCAGAAAAAGGCTTTCCTGTTTCACCTGTAACTGGATTCAATTGGAATAAAGCATACGAAAAATTCAAACGAGAATGTCAATCGGATGAATTCATCCCTTGGTTTGACACCTTTGCCCCTGGAGGAAAACCGCCAGCAATCGGTGAAATATGGAAGTCTCATGGTCATGCAGAAACGTTGTATTCAATTGGTGAAACAAATGGAGAAAGCTTTTATCGCGGAGAACTTGCTGACAAAATCGCTGCCTCATCCCATACATTTAAAGGCTTTCTTACGAAAGAAGATCTAGCAGCTTTTCAGCCAGAATGGGTGGATCCGATAAAAGTCAATTACCGCGGATATGATGTATGGGAAATCCCGCCAAATGGCCAAGGCCTGATCGCCTTATCAGCTCTGAATATTTTAAGGGGATTTGATTTTCCCGAAGCGGAGTCAGTTGATTGCTACCATAAACAACTTGAGGCTATGAAACTAGCGTTTGTCGATGGGCAGAAATATATTACGGAGCATCAGCAAATGTCCGTTCGAGTAGAGGATCTATTATCCGAAGAGTATGGGAAACAGCGAAGAGAATTAATTGGTGACAAAGCCATTACCCCTGAGCCAGGTACACCTCCTAGAGGAGGAACGGTTTATTTAGCTGCTGCAGATGGAGAAGGGAATATGGTTTCCTTCATTCAAAGTAATTATATGGGCTTTGGTTCAGGTATAGTTGTACCGGAAACAGGAATTTCCTTACAAAACAGAGGAAATAATTTTTCCTTAGATCCTGCTCATAGCAATTGTCTTAAAGGCGGAAAGCGTACCTATCATACGATTATTCCTGGATTTTTAACGAAGGACAATCAGCCGGTAGGACCGTTTGGCGTAATGGGCGGATTTATGCAGCCACAGGGTCATGTACAGGTTATCATGAACACCATTGATTTTCATATGAATCCACAGGTCGCCCTTGATGCCCCAAGATGGCAATGGGAAGGCGGAAAGGAAATCTTGGTCGAACCAGGTTTTCCGCTTCATCTCGCACAAGAATTGTCGCGAAAGGGGCATGAAATTAAAATCGCGCTTGATTCAGGCAGCTTTGGTCGCGGCCAAATCATCTGGAGAGATCCAGAAACCGGGGTCTTACAAGGCGGGACTGAATCGAGAACAGATGGAGCCATTGCAGCATATTGATCGTAAATTTCGATACCTATAAAAGCTGGCAAGGTAGTTAGTAGAATAGTAGATGCTAACCAATGTTCTACAATCGCGCCAACTTGTAAATGAACAGAAAAGAAAAAGCAGGATGTTTTGGAAAAATGTAGAATTTTAGGCAGAGATTGTTTTTAATTAACCAAACTTTTCGAAAGGTGGAGATTACGTTGAAACGAAATGAATTTCTTTTAAACGTCTTAGATTCTACATTCGATAAAGAGAGTTGGTATGCACCGTTTAGACATGCGATAGAAGGACTTACAGCTGAACAGGCTGGCTGGAAACCATCTGGAGAGGCCACTACATCTATTTGGGAGAATGTGAATCATCTTACCTATTACAAAGAAAGACTTGCGGCAAACTTGGAAGGACGGGAATGGACACAACATCTCGACGGAGATGAAACCTTTTTTCTGACCGATCAATCAAATGATGATAAGGAATGGAAGAAAGTCGTTGAACGTTCCGAAAACGCGCAACTCAATTTACGACAGGCATTAAGTAACATTTCCGACGACGAGCTAACCCAACAGTCACTTGAGGGGAAATTACTTGACATTATGCTGCATGATGCTTATCATACAGGCCAAATTATGCAAGTAAGAAAAATGCAGGGGTCTTGGCCGTCAAAGCGTTGAACAAGTATAGAAATATTTTTATGAATTTAATAAAAAACCTATTGAAGCGTCTTTGATCCTTTTCAAAGACGCTTTTTTCAATTTTTGTAATCTTTTTGTAAATTAAGAACCCATTTAGAAGAAAAGAAGCCATCAAACTATTATGAGGTAAGGGGTTCTGCTTCTTTTTTAATATTACAAATCTGTAAGAAAGAGAAATAATACAGGATAATGATGGTAATTTTTGAGCGTTGCACCGAAAACCTTGGTTTAATTTCATGAATGGAAGGTATAGTTCTACTAAATCAAATAAAAAATGGCTTTGTTCAAGTTCATTGATGGTTTAGGCCAGTTGTTAATTGGAGGAGAAGGCGTGAGACTGCTGCTTAGTGAAGGTAATCAAAGAGAGCCAATAAGTTAAGTGCTAAAGATGCTCTCGGACGCCCGCCAATAATAAGCGCCTGGAGCTGAAATGAACGGCAGAAGCCAAAAATCCAATAGAAAAGAGGATTGATCCTATGGCCGAAAATGAGCAAGAAAAACAAATAGAAGAAAAAAATCACACGCAAGAGAACAATAATAAAAACCGGTCAATGAATCTGGTTATTCTCGGAGGAGTTGTCGGAGCAGGAGTTGGCTACTTTTCAAATCCGGAAACGAGTAAGAAAGTCATAAAAACGGTTCAGCAATCAGAAGTCATGAGAGTGGCTGGACAAGAATTTCGAAAAACTGTTCAAGAGATCCTGACTGAACAGGCCTTAACAAGTATGAGAAAGGTTGCCTCAGGGTATATAAGCAAATATGAAGGCACATTACGGCCCTCAACCAAAAAGAAATGCAATGAAACTGAAAAAGGTGAGGAAGAATATTCTTCTAAGTATGAAGAAATCAAAGAAGAGAACAAACAGTTAAATGATCGACTGGATCGAATTGAACATCTGTTAAGTGATCTGGTTGAATCAAAAAAACAGTGAGTCTCTAGCTGCTAGAAGGAAGTGAGGTTTCCTGCGATGGATAAGCCAGTAAAAAAAGCAGTCGGCAAAATCGCGGAAAAAGTGGTGGAGCATACGCCTGAACCCATTAAAGAAAAAGTAAAGGAAACCGTAAAAGAAAAAGCAAAAGAAAAGGTTGTAGGGGCCTTTCATGACAAGGTTGAGCATGCTGCAGAAACATTAAAAGAAACCAAAAATGAAAATGCCAAAAACGTTCATGATAAGGCAGAACAAGCGAAGGAAAAGGTTCAGGATGCGTTACTCACCGCTAAAGATAAAATCAGAAACGTTGTCAATGCAGGAGAGGAACTTCAAAAGAACGTTTCTGAAAATGAGGACAGTAAGAAAGTCAAGGGTGCTACAGATATAAAAGGAGTCAGTCAAATCAAGCATGCAACTGAACTCAAAAGCGCTAAACATATGAAATCGATGAAGGATATAAAAACGCGAAGCTCTTAAGCAAATCTTGAAAGGAGAATGACAAATGGCCGTTCAAAAAACAGCTGATAGTTCAAGTCTTGCTGAGGTAATCGACCGCATATTGGATAAAGGGATCGTCATTGACGCATTTGCCCGCGTTTCTGTCGTAGGGATTGAGATTTTAACCGTTGAGGCAAGAGTGGTGATCGCGAGCGTGGATACATGGCTTCGATATGCAGAGGCTGTTGGTTTACTAACAGATCAAGTAGAAGAAAACGGACTGCCGGATCGACAAAATGAGCACCAATCGCGATTTAGTATTTAGATGATCTGAATGTCCGTACAGGAGGTCATAATGGAAATAAAAACAATTATGAAGAATGTTTCCGACTTCTTTAATGAACATGTGGCTCCCGTTCATAAAATTACCTCCGTGGAAGTAAGTGAACAAGATGGATGGAAGCTAACAGTTGAAGTCATAGAGGAAAAGGAATATATGAAAAAATATGCAAAGGATGAAATGGTTGGTGTATATGTTGTATTCCTCAACCAAGAAAAAGAAGTAACAACATTTAAAAGGCGAAGCATTCGTTATCGAAGTGCAATGAATCAAGAGGCATAGGCTAAAGGGGCAGGAGGGAAAGAAATGACGGTATTAGTTGAGAATCTCAAAAAGGATAACCGATCATACGTCCAAGACGAAACAACAAAAGATTTACTTTCACGCTCATTACGGTATATAAAAGCTGGATATCCGATTCATTTTACAGGACCATCCGGGGCGGGAAAAACCTCTTTAGCACTTGCCTTAGCCAAAAAACGAAAGAAGCCGGTCATGCTAATTCATGGAAATCATGAATTGAACAACAAAGATCTCATTGGTGACTTTACCGGTTATTCAAGTAAAAAAGTAGTCGACCATTATGTTCGATCTGTCTATAAAAGGGATGAACGTGTAACAGAAACGTGGCAAGACGGCCGCTTATTAGAAGCAGTCAAAAATGGCTATACACTCATTTATGATGAGTTTACTCGGTCACAGCCAACAACAAATAACATCTTTTTATCGATTTTAGAAGAGAGAATTCTGCCGTTGTACGGAACAAAATTAACAGAACCATTTGTACGCGTTCATCCTGACTTTGCCGTCATCTTTACAAGCAATCCAGAAGAATATGCAGGTGTTTACAAAACACAAGATGCTTTGTTAGATCGCTTGATTACGATTTTTGTAGATTACAAGGATATTGAACGCGAGGCAGAGGTTGTAGCTAAAAAAGGAAATGTGAAACAAAATGAAGCAAAAGCGATCACAACACTAGTATCTGAGCTGCGATCACAATGTAATGAGAATTCTGGACCGAGCTTAAGAGCATCTCTTAGGATTGCAAAAATAGCTGCAGAGTCAGAGATTCCGATCAATGGAGAAAACCCGGAATTTCAACGATTATGTATGGATATCTTAGGTCATCAAATCAGTCAATGTGTAGACTCAATAAAATCGGTGCAAGCAGCAGAAGAAGCTATCCTAAAAGCTTGTCGAAATATGCAGGTTAAAGAGGAGTAAAGGGTGATAAACAATGGAACAAGAATATAAGGGAATTTATATTTTTTGCGGAATCCAAAAAGGAAAAAATGACGAATTTGGCGAGATCGAATTGGAAGGGGAAAAGCGTGAATTATTTCTCATAACATTCCAAGATGCGGCGATTGTTGCAGCTGAAGTGCCAATGAAAATCTTTCACCCAAATAAAGACAATGTCATGATGCATCAAAAAGTTCTTACTCGGGTTATGAAGCAAAATGACACCGTGATACCTGTTAGTTTTGGAAATGTCTTTCAGTCAAAAGAGGATGTGGAAGTCCTGCTGGAAAACTTATATCCGCAGTTTAAAAAGCTCTTTCCAGAAATAAAGGGCAAAATGGAAGTTGGTTTAAAGGTAACGGGAAAAAAGGAGTGGCTTGAATCCCAATTTCAAGATGATGAGAAGATTGGAAGGCTTGCTGTATCTGTGCGTGGTCAATCTGAAGCAGCTGGTTATTATGAAAGGATTCAATTAGGAGGAGCCGCCCAGAAAATGATTCAATCCCTGCAAAATGAATTGAAACAGGAAGTGTTCCATCCTCTAAAGGATTCCGCTGTAGCTGCTAAAGCAAATGATCCGATCGGAGAGAAGATGCTGTTAAATGCCGCATTTTTAATTGATCGGGACAAGGAAGAAGATTTTGATCGTCATGTCAATCAATTACATGACAAGTGGGAGGATAAGGTTGAATTTGCCTACAGCGGTCCATGGCCTGTCTACAATTTTGTCAATATCCAACTAAAAGTGGAAGAAGCCTGATGCTTCACAAAATCGTCTCAGCTCCGATTAATCTGGTGATAAAAATTGGAGAAAAAGTGAAGGAAGAGGCCGACAAGCAACTTTATGATCTCCCAACCATTCAACAAAAGCTGATTCAATTACAAATGATGTATGAGCTTGGTGAACTCCCTGATGCAGCCTATAAAAAGCAAGAAGAAGACCTTCTTCATCGCTATGAAATCGCAAAACGTTTGGAAATGGAGCAATGGGAGGAGCTGACAAAGCGGAAAGGAGGCTGAAAAAGTGGCAGATTTTATCTATCTATATGGTCTGGTGCCAACAAAAGAAGCAGAAAATCAAGTATTTCCTTCTATAAAGGGATTTGATGGTCAGACAGATCTTTTTACCATTGCTATACAGGATATCACGGCGATCGTTAGTCACCTGGATTCAAAGCAGTATTCGGAAGAGATCATACAGGACAAAATAAACCAGGATATGGAGTGGCTGCAAGAAAAAGCCTTTCATCATCATGAAACAGTGATCAATCTAGCTAAAATGCACACGATCATTCCAATGAAATTTTGTACCATTTATCAAAGCCAAGAGCGGTTAATCGAAGCTATTCAATCGACCAGAGAAAAAATAGCTGCAACATTCAAGGCTCTTTCAGGCAATGAAGAATGGAATCTCAAAATCTATTGTGAGGATTCGCTATTAAAGAAACATGTTAGTGAGAAAAATCCGGTTATTGAAGCAAAAAAAGCAGAGATTAGCGGATTACCAAAAGGCAGGCAGTTCTTTGAATTAAAAAAGATGGATAAGTTAATTGATTCTGAGCTTGAAAAAGAAAAAAATCGTGTCAGTGAAACCATTCATCACCAATTAAAACACTTTGTTATTCAAGGGAATGTAAAACGCAATTGGAACAAAGATATGACAGGAAGAAGGGAGAATATGACATGGAATGGCGTATACCTTGTTTCTGAAAAGAATGTAGAGCCGTTTTTGAATCAGGTAAAACAATATGAAGAAAACATGCGTGGATCGGGATGGCGATTCGAAGCATCAGGTCCTTGGCCGGCCTACCATTTTTCCAGTTTCATAGGTGAGGGAAATCATGTCGATAAGAGAATCAATTGAAGACAAAGAAATTGCGTTAATTGACATTTTGGATGTGATTCTTGATAAAGGTGTTGCCATAAAGGCAGATTTAGTCATTTCCATTGCAGGTGTAGATCTCGTTTATTTAGATTTACGGGTGTTAATCTCATCAGTGGAAAGCCTTGTTCAAGCACAACATGAAAACCGAGACACAATCTCATCTAGTCACTTTGATCAGCAAAGGGAGGAATTAATCAATGCAACCGGCCAGCCCAACAAATGGGAGAATTCACTTGGATCCTGACAATGCGGAGCATGGGTTAGCACAGCTCGTTTTAACGGTTATTGAATTGCTAAGGCAAATTGTCGAGAGACATGCCATAAGACGTGTTGAAGGAGGTACTTTGACTGATGAACAAATTGAAAACCTAGGTGAAGCTTTAATGAATCTGGAAGAAAAAATGGAAGAACTAAAAGAAATTTTTAACCTTGATACAGAGGATTTAAATATTGATCTCGGTCCTTTAGGAAGCTTATTGTAATAGAACGCTTAAGGAGGACTAGGCAAAATGACAGTTCAACCTTCGATGCAATCCAATACAATTGTGGATGTATTAGAGAAAATTCTTGATAAAGGTGTCGTGATTGCAGGCGATATTACCGTAGGAATAGCGGATATCGAATTATTAACTATTAAAATACGTCTTATTGTCACTTCTGTTGATAAAGCAAAAGAGATCGGCATGGATTGGTGGGAAACAGATCCATATTTAAGCTCAAAAGCTGTTAACCATCAAGCAAATGCACTGGAAGAAGAAAACAAACGATTACACGAGAGATTGGAATCTCTTGAAAAAAAACTAGAAACCAATTCTTAATTTAAATGGAGGGTATTTAAAATGGCTGAAACAAAAATTGCAGAAAAGAAAATGAATCAAACAAAAGAAAATGAATCTATGAATCAAAACGAAAATCAAAATAAAAATGAAACCAATAATCAAACGAATTCTAATGGCAATTCAATGAAGCGTTCAATCGCAGGGGGTCTAATTGGTGCAACAGTTGGCTATTTAGCTACACCGGAAAATGGGAAAAAACTGATGGATAAAATTGACTATGAAAAATTAAAAAGTAAAGGAACGGACTTAGGTCAATCCGCAAAAGAAAAATCCATGCAAGCAGCAGGTTCACTTAAAAATTCTGCCAAAAGTTTATTCAAAAAGGACAATGAGTCAAATGAAAAGTCTTCCGATCAAGAGGAAACCACAGAAAATGAAACGAGTTCCCAAGATGAAGAGATAACGAAGAGTAAATATGAGGAATTGAAGAAGGAAAATGAAAGATTGAATGAGCGGCTGGAGAATTTAGAGGAATTACTGACAAAGCCAAAAGACGGTGACCAGCAAAACGATAAAAATAGTAAGGAGACGTCAGAGCATGAGGAAGGGGAAGAAAACAATCAAGGTAATTCCAAGAATAAGGAAAATGAGTCAACAGGAGATCAAGTAGAAGGAAATGAAAATAGCAACAACGAGGATGATACTAATAAGCGAAATCAAGAAAAGAATCAAGGTAATTCTAAGAATAAGGAAAACGAGTCAACAGAAGATCAAGCAGAAGGAAATGAGAATAGCAGCAACCACAAGCGAAGTCAAGAAAAGAATCAATCGAATGAAACAACTAATAATGTAGAGGAGAAGAAAGATACAACCCTTTCAAGTAATGATGACACATCTTCTTAAAGAAAGGAGAAGTGAAGATGACAAATGAACACAGCAAATCAAAAGACAGCATTATTGAGTCTTTCGTACAAGCTGCAAACAAGCACGATTTCTCACTCGATATTTCTTTAAATGTAAATGGAGCGATCGTGACAGGAACACTTGTCTCAGCAAAAGAATACTTTGAAACATTAAGTGAAACATTTGCAGAAGGAAGTGAAGTGGCTCAAAAAATAAGTGATCAGCTTGCACAGGCAGCAGAAGCAATCAACGATACTGAAGCCCATTTCATTCACTTAAAAAGCGCTAAAGTTTATTGTGGTGATAACAAACCAACACCTTCAAAAGGGGATATCCTCTGGAGAGGAAAATTAACCGAACTTGATGGGTTCTTCTTAGGGAAAATCTCTGATGGATGAGAATATTTATAAAAAGAAGCCTCCGCTCTTCGGGTCAGCTGACTCTTGAGGAGTGGAGGTTTTTTTTAGTAGGCAGTTAAAAGCAAGTTGACTCTGGAGAAGATAGGATCGAAATGGCAGGTTAAGAAGATTAAATAATGTTTGTAATGCAGCTATTGACTCATCAATTACTTAGTTAAATAGCAGGTAATTTTAAGATTACGTTTAATTTTATAATATAAGATACTTTTTCATTTAATTAATTACTTAAGGTAGATAAAAAAATATGACCTATATCTTACTATTAGAAATTGATCTTGCAGAATTGAATAATAAACAGAAAGGAACATTCTTTTCAGAGGTAAGTAGATTTATATTTACCCAAGATTTCGACCCCTTTAGGAAGGCAGTTAGTAACAGGACAGAAGTTTATCTTGCACTTGATACTGAATACAGCCTTAATTTTAACGTCATTTGGGTCCCAATCATCTTCACCTGTTTTATCGATACTTACGATAGTTTACGCTTATCAAAATTCGCTGTATAGTGCTTATTTAACTTTCTGGCAGTCTAGTTGAATAACCGATGGAATTATTATGGTAATATGAATTTGCAGATTTAATTTTTATTTTTGAAGGTGAGGATGCGAAATTGGAGAATAGGCTTTCGTTATTAGATCACATTCGTTCCATTGCACAACTAGGATTACGATACGCAAATAATCCGTATGATATTGAAAGATATGAAAAATTGCTGGATTTGGCAAGTAAAGAATACTCCGAGCTAAGCGATATTAAGCAAAGTATAATTATTGAAAAGTTTAAGAGTGAACTTGGACATATAACTCCAAAAATTGGTGTAGGCGGTGTCATTCTTTCTACAGACGGAAAGATGCTTTTAGAACGTCGTTCTGATGATGAAACTTGGGGTATTATAGGTGGATGGTGTGATACTGGCGAAAGTCCACAAGAATCACTAAAAAGAGAGTATTTAGAAGAAACAGGGCTGAATGTAAAGGTCAACGAACTAATTGATATATTTACAAGAAAACCAGGAGATTTTGGACAGCCACATACCTCTTATCATCTCCTTTTTGTGTGCGAAATACTGGATGGGAGTATGCAAGCATCTTTTGAAAGCATAGAAATCGGATTCTATAATATTTCTGAAGTGGAAAAATGGCATGGAGACCACTTCGATATGGTTAAAAGGGCGTATGATTTTATTAATTCAAAATAACCAATATGTTAACTAAGTGAATTTAAGTTGCCATTGGCAGAATTAAGGAGCTGGTTCGTCATGTGTGGGATTAGAAACGAAATTCAGACAAAGAGACTTAGATATACCAAATCAACGCCAAGTCTTAATGGCAGCAATTGAATCAGATTTGAAAAATGATCGCAATGTTTTGGCTGCTTTTTATGGAGGGTCAATCGGAAATCAAAACACTGATTTATATTCAGATATTGACCTCCGTATAGTGGTTAAAGATGAAGCGTTTGAGAAATATAGGGTAAACAAAAAACAGAGGGCGAAAAATTGGGGTAATGTCCTATTTTTCGAAGACTTTCCTTGGGCAACGCATAGTATTGCTCATTACAATACTTTTATAAAAGTTGATAGCTTTTATTATAAAACGAAAGATATTAAGCCGTCCGTTTGGCTTCAAAATATAAAAATTGTATTAGATACAACAGGATTAATAAAAGAAGTCTTAAAGAAATCAATGGCTTTATCCTATATACCTACTGTTGAAGAAGTGGAAATTTGGAGAACGAAATTTTTTGCTTATGTTCACGAAGCCTACCGAAGAGTAATGAGAAATGAAATTTATTATGCCTTACACTGTGTAGATAATTTAAGGTTGTCCATAACAGCAGCTTGGTATATGGAAGCAGAAATACAACCTAATACGTTTGGAGATTGGGCAAAACTTGAAGGAAATAGAAGTAAACTGAGTGTCTGGCAATTAGAACTGCTAGCACAATGGCATTGTAGTAGAGAACCAGAGGACATACTAAAGACCATTAGAAGCATAGTCCCTGAGTTTATAAAAATCCATAACACTTTATGTGAAAAACATGGGATCGATGAAAATCCAGAATTGGTAAATGAAATTTTAAATATGGTCATGTAATAGTTGAAGCACCCATTTGTGGGTGTATTATTTTTTCTTGTTCAGATGACATATATTTACAAGAACTCAGGGGATTGTAATTGGTATTTTTCATTTAATAGGTAAAGCAAGTTAATTTAGAAATGCTGCTTTGACTGAAAACAAATTTATGGAAAAATGCTATGGCATATGAAATGATTATATGGGTAGGTAAAAGAATATAATCATTTCCCACTACGACTCGAAGCACCAAAAATCAAACCGTTTATAATATAAAAGAAAACAAATGAAATTTACATAAACTACTCCCTTGAGTATGTATCCTCATCGTTAGTATTCCAATATAGAGGATAGAATCCTTATTTCCACATTCACCTGTTTTTATATGATGTCCAAAATGCAGCTTATCATTGTTAAAAATTGCACATGAATCAAGCTTTCCCCTTTGCGAAAAACCAAACACAAAATATGCGCGATAAAAAAAACGAAAGGCATATAGTAATCCAAGAAATATACCATTCCCAGTGTATGTAATAGATGAGTTCGGTGTATTTTTCGATGATCACTTCTGCGATCGTCAACACAGAAGTAAAACCAGCATAATACCCAAATTGAATAAGCTTGCTCCGATTATTGGGATACCACACATTAAAGACCGCACATGCGACTGGAAAAGCATAATATTCATACGTGAAGCTGGTTCGATTGATGGAAGCAAATAATCGAATAGGATATTCAATTAGCCCCAGCTCTACGACCACTAAACCGATAAGAAAGGTAATAATCTGTTTAAATAAAAATGCCACTACCGCAAGTCGAATTTTCTTTTTCGGAATGAAGAAAAGAATTCCTGTTGCAAATACGTACACCGATAATAAGAGCCACCATTCTATTCTCATTTGGTCTCCCATTCCTCTGCTTGAAACAAGGATTTGTCCTTAAAGAACCAATTGCAGCAGACTTGACTGACATAAAAGAGAAATCCAATATAAATCAGCATTCCATACCAAGTAATGAATCCATATTCTAATAAATCTGTATATCTCTCGAGAACAACATCAAACAACGTCATGATCGAGATCCAAACAAAAAAGTATGCGAATCTTGACCAGATCGAGCCATTTCCTTTTTTATGGACGTAAAATATGGAAAACATGACGGGATAAAAGAAATAATTGATGGTAATAGCAAGATCTGTCGCTTTGGGGAACTCCCGGACAGGCGCGCTTAACAACCCATATTGAAAGGAAGGCATATCGCAAAGCCAAATGAATGCTTGAAACATCAAAAATGCCAACCAACCCTTGCGCCGATCTTTGCGCGGAATTAAGAGAAGAAAGCCAACAAAACCGAAAACCCACATTGCTACCAGGATCCAATGCTCCATCAGCATGTCTAAGAAACTCCCTCTCCCAATAAGATCATCATTACTGTATTCAGTAAAAGTATTTTCTAATTTCTTTAAATATATTCCATAACGTAGGAGCAGAAAAGCTTCAAAACGGCATAAAAGGGTCAGGTTTGTTTTATAGTCTCAGGAGCATTTCTTTCGAAAAGGAATAATCCTTATTCATATAGAATTAAAAGGGACAAAGACTAATTTACTTATACAGGGAGACAATATTGCATGATAATTAATACAGATATATCTTTAGAAGGAAATTCAATTTCTCTTATTCCTCTAGAGCTGAAGCATAAAGAAAAATTGTTTGAAGCGTTAAAAAGCCCTGAAGTATGGAAATATACCTGGCGAGAGGTTAAAACCTTGGAGGATATAGAACAAATACTAACAATCGCTGTCCACCATAAAAAGGAGGGTAACCAAATACCTTTTATAATTCAGGACAAACTGACAGGTAGCGTAATAGGATCAACTCGTATAGGTGATATCGATCCAGCAAATCGAAATGTGGAAATCGGTTGGACCTGGCTTTCTCCAACAGTTTGGAAAACTAGGGTAAACACAGAATGTAAGTTTTTATTATTACGATATTGTTTGAAGAATTAAACGTCATTCGTGTCCAATTTTCTGTAAGCGGACAAAACGAACGTTCTAAAAAAGCCCTTGAAAGAATAGGGGCAACAAAGGAAGGAACATTTCGTAAACATCGAATAAAGGCAGACGGAACCATTCACGACAATATCTTTTACAGTATTCTTGATAGTGAATGGGAGTCAGTGAAAGAAAGGTTGATGGATTTATTAGAAAGAAGATACTCCTAGCATTGAATCTTATTTGTACGAGTGGTGCAGATATTTTTTGACAAATAGATTACTAGTTAAGAATGTGAAAATTTAATTTACTGATTAAAACTATTCTTTGAGATTAAAACGCTTCGTGTAAAATAATCTATTTACAATATTCCCTTAACAAAGGTATTAGTAAATAAGTGTACATTTATAAAGGAAAAAACTATTGTCAAGAAAGGGTATCTTATGAAAGAAACGATTTATAACTATGATGATTTATTGGATATGTTAGATTCCTTATTAAGAGAACCAACTCAATTTTGGAATACGTTTTATTCTGACCGTGAAAGGGGTGTTCCTTTTTTCATAAATGTTCCTGATGAAAATTTAGTTAGTTACTTTGACAGAAATCTTTTAAAGCCGGGGAAAGTCCTTGAATTGGGTTGCG
Source organism: Bacillus sp. SA1-12 (assembly GCF_000981385.1). Classification (GTDB taxonomy): domain Bacteria; phylum Bacillota; class Bacilli; order Bacillales; family Bacillaceae; genus Metabacillus. The sequence goes on along the minus strand of NZ_LATZ01000029.1, from coordinate 6,671 downwards.
GTCCCGGCCGAAACGCCATTTATATTGCAGAGAAAGGCTGTACTGTTGATGCAGTGGATTTATCCCAAGAAACACTAAAATGGGGAAAAGAACGAGCGGCTGAAAAGAATGTCAGTGTAAACTTTATCAATGAAAATATCTTTGATTTACAAATTGAGGAAGGCACCTTTGATATTGTATATGATTCAGGTTGTTTTCACCATATTGCACCTCATAGAAGAATGAGTTACATACAATTAGTGAGAAGGGCTTTAAAGCCAAATGGTTTCTTTGCAATTGCCTGTTTTGCCCAAGGTGGAGAGTTTGGGGGAGCAGAAATATCAGATTGGGATGTTTATAGATTGCGAAGCCTGCAAGGTGGATTAGGTTATACGGAGGAAAAACTTAGGGATATTTTTAGAGATTTCAAGGAAATGGAAATAAGGAAAATGAAAGTCATTGAACAACCAAATCATATTTTCGGTGTTCCTGACTTTTTGACTGCTCTATTTCAAAAAAATTGATTATCATCTTTTTTTTACCTTTCTACAATTAGTAGTTATATAGTTAGAGGGTACTAACGGGGATTCTTTTGGTTGGTACTGCTTATATCTCTTTTCGGAATATTTTCTTAATGGAAAAAGGTTAAGGGTTCACAATCTGTAGCCAATTAATTTTCTATTGGAATTGAGAAGATAAATGAATGTTTTATAATGAGTCTTTGAATTGAACAAAGAAAAACATATATGTAGACATAATAGATAAATTGGGAGATGAGAATTTCCAATGGATTACATAAAACATTTAAGGTCAATGGTTGGTCACGAAAAAGTTCTTATGGTGGTGGCAGGTGCATTTGTATTTGATAAGGAAAATCGAGTGCTTATGCAAAAACGTACAGATAATGGACAATGGGGATTTCCAGGAGGGTTTATGGAATTAGGGGAAAGCGTTCAGGATACGGCAAGGAGAGAAGTGTATGAAGAGACTGGACTTCATTTAGGTAAGCTTGAGTTATTTGGAATCTATTCTGGACCGGAATATGATAAAACGTTTTCTAATGGAGACCAAGTATCTTTGGTTCTAATCTCATTCATTTGCAGGCAATTTAAAGGTGAATTAGTTGAGAGCAACGAAGAGTCGATGCAAAACAAGTTTTTTTCTCTTGAAGAGCTACCCAAAAATATATTTACAGAACACAAAATGTTGGTTAATGATTTATTATCAAAAAAACAAATACCGATTATAGGATAATACATATGTGTATTTCAAAGTTGCAAAGTGTAAAAAAGCAGCGGAAAATCTGCTTTTTTCTTATTTTCTTAAAAGTATTTTCTACATTAAAACCAAGGAGACTATTAACATGAATCTATTTCCTATAAAATTTCCTAAAGATGAAGATGGACAAGTATTAAAAATGCTCTATAAAGAAGGTGTAGATTTTAAACAGCTGCAAAATGTAGATCTTTTTATTTCAGTTCCAGATAAAAAGAGTGGCGAAGCTGTCTTAAAAGCATTAAGTGAGGAAGGCTTTCATTGTGAAGTAGAACAAGATGACGAGACTGAAGAGTGGACTTGTTTTTGTTATGTCAAAATGTTATTAATTCACGAAGATATAGTTAATATACAAAAACGACTTGATGAATTGAGTAAGCCATATGGCGGTTACACAGATGGATGGGGAGTTATGGTTGATTAATAGATAAATGTTCTTTTAAGTTCAGTACATTTTTGAAAAAAGTGATTGAGTTCAAGGTAATGGAGTTGTTTCGGCAACTCCTTTTCTTGTTGCATGAATAAGGAAGGTTGGATAATAAAGGAATTAGTAGAAAAATAAAGAATATATATCTATTAAAATTTTGTCCGAAAAGTAGATAATTCTGAGTAGAGGAGAGATTTTATGACACCAGAGCAATCTAAAACCATCACATTACTGAAGGATGCAGTGGAAAGGGATACCAGATATGATGCTCTAATACTTATAGGGTCTCTCGCGAGAGGAGAAGAAAGAGAGGATTCCGATGTAGATTGTTTAATCATCGATGCAAATTTGACATTTGCAGATGATGGAGCAGGGGTAAATCCAAGTGATTTTGGAGGGCATTTCCCTGCTGAAGTTAGTATAACTTCGTTAAGCAAAGAATTTTTAGAAATTGCAAGTGTTCGTGCTCCTGAGCCATGGCGTTTTGCATTTCACAAAGCTAAAGTATTATATACAAGAGACCCCTCCATAGGTAAACTTGTACAAAATATTGGGGTGTATCCTGATTGGGAGCGTTCAGAGAAAATGAAAGCATTCTATAGTCAAATTCCTGTACATATGGCATATCTAAAGTTGGGTGAATATAGTGAAAATATTTTCTTGTTATCACAAACTGCTCATAAAATAGCTTTTTTTTGTGGTCGATTAATTTTAGCTTACAATAGAATCTTATACCCAAATCGAAAACAGTTTATGAAATCATTGTCCTCGGCACCTGAAAAGCCAGAAACTTTTATTGAAATGTTGGAAAAGCTGCTAAAAGAGCCTTCAATCGCAAATGCAGAAGCATTGACGAACTTGGTGTTAGATTTTACGAATTGGGACGTTCCTGAAGAAGGTGTTTGGAATCGGTTTAGTAGAGATAGTGAGCAATATTGGAAATTTAATAGTAAAGTAGCTCCTGAAGATTGGTAAACAATTAAGGGTAACACGGATTTCCATGGTACAATATAGGAAATGGCAATTGTTATTTAACAAACGGGGCAGTTTAGCGACAGAAATGGAGGGTTTAGCCATGGGCATTAGGAATTATTTGATTGAAGGCGTTTCTGGCACCGGCAAAACTACGGTCTGCAAAGAATTGCAGCGGCTCGGCTACCATGCCATTAATGGTGACCGTGAATTGGCTTATCAAGGCGATCCGGAAACTGGTACACGGACGGATAGCGTCACACACGAGCACCACATTTGGCATGTAGATAAAGTAAAAGCCTTTGTAGCCAACCAGGATGAGGCGGTAACATTTTTCTGCGGTGGTTCTAGGAACTTTTCGAAATTCATAGTTCTATTTGACGGCGTGTTTGTCCTTCAGGTCGACCTTGACACATTGAACCGGCGGCTTGACGAGCGACCGGAAAATGAGTGGGGCGGAAAGAAAACGGAACGGGAACTCATTACGCGATTGCACCAAACGAAAGAAGACATTCCGAAAAACGGAATTATAATCGACGCCACCGCACCGATCGAGCACGTCGTTGACGAGATCGTCCGTCAAAGCGAAGTAAATAAACGCCAACGACAGTAACTTACGGTCTCTCACGGACAGCCTATGGTTTTAATTGTTCACTAGATTCAGATAGGTAGCATTTTAATTGATTGGTTGTAAGTGTACCAATCTCTATGTCATTAAAATATCGAATAAGAAGTGTCGCTTGAAGGCGATAGGCTTTTAAAGTATGAGGAGAAAAACCCTCTATTCTTTTATAAGATTCATACTTTTCTCATGCTTTCGATAATAATTATTTAATTCCTCCTCAATGCAAGGAATTATTGACCATTTTATCGAAAGGAACACTTATTTAAGTAACGAAGCGGTATAGTTCAGTGAAACTTTTCACGAAACCTTAGCAAATGTGTTAGAATCTTCTATTAAATAAAACTGCAAAAAATTCCTCATTATTTATAGAGGATCATAAAAGTAAGGCACCTTAGTTATCACACCAAGATGCCTTACTATTTATTCTCCTCCTCTATAGCTATAACTTCCCTTGCTGTTTCTATGAAAGATAATATGATTGGTGAAAGCCACTTGTGTTTATGCCATGCCATGTGTGTATATACGTGCAAGTCCGGAATTTGCCATGGAAGAGCAACAAGTTCACCCCGTTCAACTTCGGCTTCCACTGTTAATTCCGGAAGAAAGGCAATACCGATTCCCGTAATTGCACATTGTTTAATGGCTTCGGCACTTTGAAACTCTAAATAAGTAATATCATCAATGCCCTTTTTCTCAAATGACCGGTCAAACATGGTTCGATAGGTACAACCTTTTTCATTGACCAGGAACACTTCTCCGTGAAAATCTTCCAGCTGTAGTACAGTGAGTTTCGCGAGAGGGTGGTCTGGAGCGACGAAAAAGCGGAAAGTTTCTTCCAGTAACGGTTCCACTGTAAGCCCCGTTGAGAGAATGGTTTCGTCCAGCATAAAGACGACATCCGCAATTCCCTCAAAAAGCGTTTGCTTGAGTTCCTGATTTGGAACAGAGCGGAAGATGAGACGAACACCTGGATAGCGCGAACGAAATAGCTTGAAGACAACTGGTAGCCGATAGGCGCAAAGAACCTCGTTGGCACTTATCGTTAGTGTGCCGCTTAGATTTTCATTGTCATGAACGACACTGCAGGCTTCGTCCAATTTGTCTAGAGCGCTTTGGATATGAGTTAAAAAGCGTTTACCCGCAGTTGTGAGAACGAGTTGCTTGCCCAAGCGGTCAAAGAGACGAACACCAAGCTCTTCCTCCAATGCTTTTATTTGCATCGTGACGTTTGAGGGGACGTAGTTCAGCACTTCCGCAGCCCGGCTGAAATTTAAAGTAGATGCAACCATACGGAACGTATTCAGTTGGCGTAATTCCATCATACTACCCCCATTTTACTTTCAATATTATTGAATGCTGCATTGAATTTTGTTCACTTTTATTGAGGTTAACACAGCTTTATACTGATAACAAGAAATACATTCTAAATGTTTGTGTTTCGTTTTGAAGGGAGGACAATACAATGGATTATGAGATTTTTGATTTGGGTGACGTAACCTTACAATCAGGAGTGACGTTACCGAACGCTTTTCTTGCTTATAAGACATATGGAAAATTGAATGAAAAGAAAGATAATGTGATCGTCTATCCAACTGCTTTTGGAGATCGGCATGTTCAGAATGAATGGTTGATAGGAAACGGCTTGGCACTAGATCCGCAGAAATATTTCATTATCGTTCCAAATCTGCTGGGAAACGGATTATCTTCGTCTCCTAGTAACACGTCTCCTCCATTCGACCGGGCTAATTTTCCGCAGGTAACCATCTATGACAACGTTAAATTCCAATATCGTCTGGTGACCGAAAAATTCGGCATTCAAAAGATTGCACTCATAGTTGGATGGTCAATGGGAGGCATTCAAGCATTCCAATGGGGGGCAAGTTACCCCGACATGGTGGAACGAATTGCACCTTTCTGTGGTGGTGCCAAGACTTGGCCGCAAACGTATGTGGTCCTGGACGGAATGAAAGCTACCCTCATGGCTGCAGTTGGCTTCGATTCATGTAAACTAAACCAGTTGACTTCTGCAGACATGCGCGCCGTTGGACGTGTCTATGCGGGATGGGGACTATCTCAGGCGTTTTACAGAGAGGAACTTTATCGTGAACTGGGATATGACTCATTGGAAGATTTTGTGGCTGGCGTCTGGGAAGATAGCTTTATGAAGATGGATCCGCACAATGTCCTGGCTATGTTATGGACTGGCCAAAATGCCGATATTAGTGCAGACCCCGCTTATAACGAAGATTTCGATGAGGCGCTCAAAAGCATTAAAGCGCTTGCCTGCGTCATGCCAGGGAGCACGGATCTCTTCTGCACGGCGGACGAAAACGAATACGAGGCTAAGCTTTTACCTAATGCTGTTTTTAATCCTATCGAGTCAATCTGGGGCCATTTTGCCGGTCGCGGAATCAACAGTGTCGATAATAAATTTATTGATGACAACCTAAAACGCTTGTTGGAGCTTAGTACAGACTGATCGATCATCATTAGTAATGGTTGTGGCGGGTAATGCTAGAGTGGACAACAAAAAATATAAAGCTACATTTCATCAAAAGCCAAAAATGATTCCCAGTGAGCTAGTGGAGGAATACATTGGACATAGATTAGGTGGTGTTTGCCTGTTTGTGGTCAACTCTAAAGTGGCAATCTATCTGGATTAAAGACAATTGTGAAGAAATGTACTCAAACTATAGGTTGTTCTAGTTGAAAAAGGTTCGGAATTAAATAACAAAGAAAACTCGCCAATACTATGAAGTGAACCAAAATTGTTAGACAATATACCTTAAGCAGCTTGCTGGACCTGGGACCTGTATTCTACAGGACTCAGGTCATTTAACTTTGCCTTCATTCGTATATTGTTGTAGTAGTATATATAATTGTGTAATTCTTCTATAAAATGATCAATGCTTTTAAACTCCTGTAGATAGAGGAGTTCTGTTTTAAGGATGCCAAAGAAGTTTTCAATAACGGCATTATCGAGACAGTTTCCCTTTCGGGACATGCTTTGTGTTATATTCTTGGCTTTAAGGGTTTTCTGGTACTTAGCCATCTGGTAATGCCATCCTTGGTCTGAGTGTAGGATTAATTTATCCTCTGGATTTAAGACCTCTAAAGCTTGTTCAAGCATGTCTCCTACTAAATCAAAAGTAGGTCGGAACTTTACTGTATACGAGATGACTTCACTATTAAACAAGTCAAGTATAGGAGATAAATAGAGTTTCTGTCCGAAAAGACTAAATTCTGTTACATCCGTTACCCATTTCTGATTAGGTTTATCCGCTTTGAAATCCCGCTTCAGAACGTTAGGCGCAACTTTCCCCACATTTCCGCGATAGGACTTATATTTCTTCATACGAACTTGGCACTTAATACCAAGCAGGTTCATAAGCT
>NZ_LATZ01000028.1 GCF_000981385.1 Bacillus sp. SA1-12 | reverse complement strand
AAAAAACAGCTCTTCACCACAAAGAATGAAAATGTATTGAATCCGTCCATACTTGTTCTAAGGCTGGAGAGGAAGGTCGATGAACTATGGTGCCATAGAGCCCATCCGTTAGTCTGACTCCAACGACCACGGTGCATCACAAACTGTCGCTCCCTTACGGGAAGCACTCATGGTAGATTAATCCTTATTCTGATTGTTGCACCAGCCTCCAATTTACAAGCCTAGAAAGGAAGAATTTCAATGGATGTAATCATTGAAAGAGCATGTGGTATGGATGTTCATAAGGACAATATCACTGCATGTATTATGACACCTGATGGAAAGGAGATTCAAACGTTTCCTACCAAAACAGTTTTTCTGCTTAAGTTAATCGACTGGATTAAGGAACATGACTGTACTCATGTTGCAATGGAAAGCACGAGTGTTTATTGGAAACCTATTGTTAACCTACTAGAATCTGAAGGGATTGAGTTTCTAGTAGTAAACGCCCAACACATGAAGGCCCTCCCCGGTCGTAAGACCGACGTTAAAGATGCCGAATGGATTGCCCAACTTCTTCGCCATGGTTTACTCAAAGCAAGTTTCATTCCAAACCGTATTCAAAGAGAGCTGAGGGAACTTGTCCGTTATCGCCGCAGTATTATCGAAGAACGTGCAAGACAACATAATCGAATTCAAAAAGTTTTAGAAGGAGCCAATATCAAACTAGGCTCTGTCGTTTCAGATATTATGGGGGTTTCCTCGAAAGATATGCTTCGAGCTATCGCTGACGGCGAGGATGATCCTGAGAAACTAGCAAACTTCGCTCGTCGTACAATGAAAAAGAAAAAAGCAGAACTTGAATTAGCACTTCAGGGCTATGTTAACCCACATCAACGCTTAATGCTCAAAACGATTTTAACTCACATTGATTTTCTAACTGAACAAATTGAAATGTTAGATCAAGAGATAGCCCAACGAGTAAACTCGTATGAAGAAGATATTGAAAGACTAGATTCGATTCCTGGAATCGCCAGAAGAATGGCTGAACAAATCCTAGCTGAAATCGGTACTGATGTTAAAAATCAATTTCCAACTGCGGCACATCTTTGTTCATGGGCAGCTCTCGTACCTGGATATAACGAAAGTGCTGGGAAAAGAAAATCAACTAAATCTAAAAAAGGAAATAAGTATTTAAGATCAGCATTAACTGAAGCAGCTCAATCGGTCAGAGGTTCAAAAAACTATCTTGGTGCATTGTATCGACGAACAGCAGGACGAAAAGGCAACAAAAGAGCAGCTATAGTAGTTGCCCATGCGATATTACGGATCGCATATTACCTGTTAACTAGAAAAGAAATGTATGTAGACTTAGGCGAAGACTACTTTGATAAACAAAGACAGGTATCTATTGTACGCCATTCGGTTCGAAGACTAGAAAACTTAGGCTATACGGTTACAATAACAGAAGCTTCCTAATCCATTAAACAAGTAAATAAACACCAATGATCAGACGCTCTCCCCTTTTAAAAAGATGAATGAGCTGCGTCTATTTAAGTATTGCCATTTTTCGAATCTAACAGAAGTTAATTTTCATGGTAGTTCAAAAAAAGGCGGCTGAACTAACATTCACATTTATTTTCATATCAGCCATCGCCCCATTCTTTACGGGATATACATACTTCACTTTTAGCAGAGGCTGGTGCAGCTCTCGAACAAATTATGGATAGACTCGGTCATTTAGATAAACAAATCCCAAAAATGTCTATCTCCACGTAACAAAAGAAATGAAAAAAGAAGCCTCCCAAAAGTTTAATCAACTAATGAGAAGCCTCTTTTAATTTAGGATATGTTAGCATTTTGTTAGCCGATTTCTTTAAAACCCTTATATACCAAGGGATTCAGCAGCTATTACATCATGCCGCCCATGTAGTTACCTATAATATGCCACAATATGACACTATATAAAATCCAACTACCGCAAATTTTTCAACTTTTTCAGCGAACATCTTAATCTAAAAATATCTTTGAATATATTTTATTTAAGGTCACAAAATGGTCATTAACAATTTAGATCGCTCCATCAACCTCTTTTTCGCACTTTTTTGGCACCGATGGTGTTTTTTTCTTCTATTATATAGCTCCCCAAATCTTGTCGGTATAATAGGCATATGTATTAATAATACCTTCTACTATTTGAACAGTTCTTGTCAAAATAACGCAAGCTTTATTTTAATAACTTTCTTCCTTTCTGAACAAGAAAACAACTTACCAATAGACAAATATAAATAATACTGAACGAAAGAAAGTAATTAGTTAAGATAAATTTGAATTCGGGATCCTCATCTAAATAATCCATTTGTAATCCAAACTGATGTGGAAATCCTCCTTCGTAATCAGAACCTGATTCTAAAAGGTTCTGTCTAACATAAGGGATAGGAAATCCAAACTTAGCATCCTTGAACTCTTCATAATTTTCGACGTTTGCTTTAATTAAAAAAGGTGTTACGGAAACGAAGATTACACTGATTATTGGTAACAAAATAAAAATAATTACTATTTTCTTCTCCATTTTCCCTCCAATTAACAGAATTATAATTACTTATTGTTTCGAGAAAAGACCATTAATTCCTTGTTAAACTATCCTGCATCTTTACTTCAATAAGAAAAAGCGATCCTTCCTTATCGAAGCATCGCACCTTTTAATTGAACAAGGCAAATCCAAATATACTACTTTTTTATTAGTTCCTCTCGCCATAAACGTTCCATATCTACTTCATTGTTTATGTAACTTAATACAAACACATCAGGATTACTAAGACTCTTCCAACAGTCAAAATCAAAGCTGCTATCATAATTCTTTAGCAGTAGAGACATTAAATTTCCGTGTGTAACAATTATTGTGTTTTCAAATTCACTTTTAAAAGCTTCCTCTACAACGTTTACTATTCGATTCATAGCTTCTTTACTCGACTCTCCACCTTCAAATTTCAACTCAAAATCATCGAATGTTGCTTTAAGTTTTTCTGGCCAGTCTGGTAAATCCTGTGTACTTAGTATGCGTTCCGATAAACGTTCATCAATCTCAATTTTTATGTTTGTTTCCTTACTTATTGGTTCTACTGACTGAATTGCACGTAAAAAGGGACTTGATATGATTCGGTCAATATTAGTATTTGATAAAAAGTCAGATAAATATTTCGCTTGTGTATATCCCTTTTCTGTTAGTGGTGACTCTGGAGGTTGCCCCTGTGCTTCACAATGTCTCACAATATATATCCTTTTTTTCATACAAAGTTTCCTCCAATTATGTATAACAACTTATATTTCAATAATAATTTTAAAGCAGTTATGAGGAATGAATTCGAATCAATGCGTCCGCATGATTAATACTTTCCTTTAAATAAATTGGCGAATTTGGGTGGCTTAATACTTCCTCCGTAGTTAACCATAATATCTCTTCTACCTCATCAGGACTTTTAGGAAATGCCTCCCCCGATTCATATTCACAAAGAAAAACAATATCAACAACATTTTCACCTTTTTCTGTTACGAACGATGTACTATGTACATAATTTAGCCTGTCTTTTACATTCACACCGACTTCTTCTAAAATTTCTCGCCTCACTGTTCTCTCTAATATGTCCGACGAATTTCCTTCTATATCTACCTTACCTCCAACAAGGGAAAGCAGACCACCAGCATGTTCCTCTTTTTTGCTTCTTTCAATAATAAGCCACTTATCATTTTTTCTTACAGCACCTTCAACATTTACGATAAACATTTTAAAGTACCCCCTATAAATTATCCTAATTATTTCTTCAAAGTTTGTAATTTTTCCTTCCCTTCATAAATTCTGTTAGGAAGCCTTATTCCGCAAAATGGCAGCCCTTTCATTAAATAAGAAATTGTCTTTTGAGTCCAATAAAAAAGCTTTAATGCGAAGTAAAGCCAGATGATAAGTTGATAAAAATAAATCATCAACTATTTAATAATTGTCTTAGTCATTTCTTTTATAGCATTGCGTAACAAGTCTAATTTGCCTTTAATATAACTCATTGGTAAACCCCCATAAAGAATGCAATAAAAATTGGGTTTTAAACCTATTTTATTCGCCTTTCTTATTCAATTAACCTGCACCATACATGAATAAGAAAAAGCTATCCTTAGTTATTGAAGCAACGCACCAAATAGTTTAAAAAGAAAATTTTAAAAATACATCTAAATAACACTTAATAATTCTTGAAGAGAACTTATTACAATAATTTCTGGATGCTGTTGTTTATCTATTCGATTTAACCATATACCTGTCATTCCAGACATTTTGCTACCTAATGCATCAGTATCTAATCTATCCCCTACATAATAGCAGTTTTCAATAGGGCTATTTGTACGTTTAGAGGCTTCAATAAAAATCAATTTATTTGGTTTTGCTGTACCTACTTCACTTGAGGTAATAACAAAGTCGAAGTATTCTTCTATACCCATACGCTGCAACTTTTCTACTTGTTGTTGATAATCCCCATTACTGATAATACCTAATGGATAGCCCATTTCTCTTAGTTTGTCTAAAACCTCTATGACATCTTCATAAGCCTTCCAATTTTTCTTATAAAAAGACAAATAATTCTCAAACTTGTCATCAGCCTCTTCATTTTTTAGATTAATTCCAGCCATTTTAAAAAGTTCAATCATTCGTACCCTTTTTTGTTCTTGAAATGACAACTCATTTGCTAAAAATTTCTTAAAGTATTCACTAGAAAGTTGCTTCCAAACTTCAATAGCCTGTTGGTCAGTAAAAGAAAAAAGGCAAGGATTACTTCGGAAAAAATCTAAAATCCCTTCCTGTTCTGCATAATCATAGTCAAGTAAAGTACCGTCTATATCAAAGAAAATCATTTTACCCTCCATTTTTATGAAACTTTTTCTCCAGTAAAATTCTATACTTTAATCGAAATTACTTTTATATTTTACTGCTCATTTTATATCAATCCTTCTTCACCTAAACTGCCACGTTACTTGAAGAAGGAAAAAGCGATCCTTAGTTATTGAAATCGCACCTGTTTGTTGAAGAAGATAAAACATTATTTTATTATTGGATTTCTTATCCCTTCGGCCCAATCCATAATAAAAGATCTTTGACGCGGATTTAAGTTAGAAGGAAGTTCCGTCTTCCTGAAAAATCGATGTTCCCTACTTTCAATATCCTTTTGTTTTAATTCCCCTGTATATTGTTTAGCTTTGAAAATGATTTGAACACTAAAGACCTTATCTCCATTTGGATATTGAACAAAACATTTTTCTCCTGAATAGATACCAAACAGCTCTAAATCCTTAACTCGTAATGCTGTTTCTTCAAAAGCCTCTCTCTTGGCGGTCTCTTCAAAAGTTTCCCCTATTTCCATAAGCCCCCCAGGAATACACCAATTGTCTTCATCTGTACGATGTTGTAATAATATCCGTTCATTATCCTCTATTATTATTCCGCATCCTACAGTCAACAGAGTTTCGTGACCAATAAACTTTCGCATATCTTTTATATAATTCATGAACTTATCTCCTTCATCAAAACTTTTTAACTTACATTTCGACAAATTAGATAATATTTCCTTTTTATTAAATTAACCTGCCATTTACTTCAATAAGAAAAAGCGATCCTTCCTTATTGAAGCATCGTACCTTTTAGTTGAAGAACTTTAATATCATTTTACCAATTCCCTGAATAACAGTAAGTATCCATAAAATGCTATATATTAAACATCCGTGTAAAAGGCTTTTATACATAAATTCCTTCCAATTTGAAAATCTTATGAAGTAAAAAGCAAAAAAGATTGTACTTATTATCCCAATAAACAGCCATAAGAAGTATATCAATTTAGGTAAACCACTCCATAAAGCCCAAATAGCAATAATTGTTGTGAATAGAATATTTATTATAAATACAATTACATTAATTACAGTTTTCGAATTCATCATTATCCCCCACTAAAATTTACCCCTAGACAATTTTACCATATTACTTAAACTAATCTGCCACGTTTGTTGAATAAGAAAAAAGCATTACCGTTTTTCCAGTAATGCGCCCGATTATGGGGTAGTACCAGCGTAGCTGACACCACCCGCAAACGCTTGGTATATAATGGTAAATTATTAATGACTTCTCACGATATTAAGTTTTTCAACCGTACGGCGAATTCGGGATAGTACCAGTGAAGCTGTCACCAAGTGCCAACCCCACTCTTACACCTAGAAATACCGGCGATACAATTCTCTGCGCAGCTCACCCCGTAGTTGGGCATATAATTGAGTGGTGGATCCTTTTTCATGTCCAAGCAGTCATGAGAAAACAAAGTATTAGACTGACGCGATAAACGAAACAGCAGCAGCCATGGACGAGAAAATAAAGTCCTAGACTGCTGCTGTTTTATTGAACAAACATTCCCAGCTGAAACGTAATATTCAAAGTGATTAAGGTTTTTTTGGCCGATTAACTTTTTTATATCGTATTCTAATTCAGGGAGACAAGATAGTCGGCAAGTTTATCGAAAGTACCCTCAAGATCTTGTTGAAGCTTTGGAGCCATACCTTTGTAGGTTTCTTGTTCCTCAGCTGAAGCGTTCACAGGGCAACCTTTCAGTTTTAAAACAGTTTTACCTTCGTCATCTTCTAGCGTTATGATATTCATAATTTCAAGAGGCCAGCTCACGCTAAAAGGCGCTCGAACCGTATTGCCTTGCTCATCGGAAAAGGATCGGATATAAGCCACTTTCTCAGGTTCGACAACCTCCTGGTATGCAAATTTTCCCCACATAACCTGATTTCCGTCAGGAGACGTCTGAATACCTAAAAACTCGCCACCTGATCGAGCGTCCATTTTAACGATTTCGAGGGTGACCCCCTTTGGTCCCCACCATTTCGCGAAATGCCCGAGCTCTGTCCATGCTTTAAATACGAGTTCGCGAGGGGCATCGAATACACGCGTAATTGCAATTTCGAACGATTGATTCAGATTGTTATCCATGAAAATCCTCCTTGTTTTTTGAAGGGAACTATTCCCCTACTTTGCTACAGAGTGCTTGAAGCCTGAACCAGAAGATCGGCCAGGAGATCGTAATCGGGTGATATCTTCGTCTGGCCCGCCTGGGGCTTGTATGAAACCATCAAGAGATACATGTTCAAGCACAATAATTTTTCTCATAATTGAGTTCCTCCTAAATCTGGATTACTAACTGACTTAATGTACAGCATTATCTGGACATCCCAAACTAAGCAAGCCTATTGGGTCCCATTCATCAATCATTTCTTTTACAAGAATATATATATTCACAAAATTACCACCTTAAAAGTGCATTTTTAGATAATAATATTCGTCTTTCTTGTTCAACTATCCTGCACCGTTAGTTGCAGAAGATTCCCAATCTCAAAGGGATTGTATACAAACGTAGTCAACATAATGATGCATTATCGGTATTGAAAAAGGATCTTAAATTAAAAGATTTTTAACTCAGAAATAATAACAATAGTATCAGATAGGTCAAAAATCTGAAAAAATAAGATTTAAATTAGTGACTTTTATCTGTTTTTTGTAAAAATATTGTAAAAATATATGGAAATTTTTAGATAAAATGATAAAATTTACTTTAGTATATGTAAAATGTCATTAGAAAACATAATTACATATTACTATTAAATATATTAGGAGGATTACATATGAAGAAAAAGATTGTAGGGTTAGTAGGAGTAATGACTATCGCAGCAGCAGTAAGTGTTTCTGCAGGTACATCTTATGTTGGTTACAGTTTAGTATCTTTTGTAGGAATAATAATTTCTCTCTATTTCCTTCCAGAAATAACTCCTTCGACACAAAATGATTCAATTAATAAATTTGCAGGTGAATACTTTGTACACCACCCTTTAATGTACGGATTCTGGCTAAGTGTCTGGAGATCGGTAATCGGTTTTTTGATATCGTCTTTTGGATTTGTCCTTTCATTGTATATAAATAATATTTTTATTGTGTTAACAGGTCCTTTTGTCTATTCTATTTTAGAAAATTTTATTCTATCCGTATTAGGAGTTCCTTTTTTTCGATTAGTGACATCATTTGATCCTAATACATTAGATCAAGCAGCTGTAACAACAGAGCGATTATTAGTTGGGCCTATCATTTTAATTATTTTTATTAGTGGATTTTTACTGTACTTTAAAACTTTCAAGAAAATATCAGTTTATGAGGTGTAGTATTCAATAAAAAAGGAGTTTTAAATCCACTATGATAAAGAGTTTAATAAAAAGTTATGTTAATAAATTTTTGTCAAATAAAATTTGGATCATTTTATTAATTTATACTATTTATACCCTATATTTAAAAAATTTGGCCACTACTTATAATCTTACTTATTGGGAATTTATAGTAAACGCTATTACAGATCATTATTACTTGTTGTATTTCATGATTATTAGTTTTATATTTTTATTATTTAATTTATACACTAATGACGAGGAAAGTGTTTGGATTAGATCCAAGAAATTTCATAGATATTTCTTTTCAAAGGTAGTTTCAATCTTTTTAAATTCTACATTGTTTGTAATATTCCACGTTCTTATTGCGCTAATTATGGGAATAGGACTTAGATTTGAGAATCTTTTTACAGTTTTAGAAAATGAAAGTCTTTTTGTATTAAGTAACTTTCAAGAATTTTACTCTAATCCACTATTGGCTAGTTGTTTTATTATAATCTACTTAATTCTAGGATTAACGTTTCTTGGAATTCTTTTCGTATTTTTGAATCATTTTCTGGATCCAAAATATGTTATTTTTAGTATTATTATTATCTATTTAATGATGTTAATAAGTATTCGTACAGATATAGATTTAAAATTTCCTTACTTATTTTTAAATAACTATATTATTTTACATCATGCTTTTGCTGTATTAGGTAACAAGTTTTATTACCTTATTCTTTTAGAATGTGTATCGATTGTTGGTATATTATTAACTGTTAAAAAATTCTGGTTTAAAAAAATCACATTTGAATTTAATTATTCTGATGCGATGTCTAAATGGAATTTAAGTATTTTAATGAATAAATTTAACCTTATTGTTATTCTTGGATTATTAGCTTTCTTAGTGTTTTCTACTATATTCACTCAAAAAAATATTACTTTTTTTGATTTGTTGACTATTCTTTTTTACGGCCATGGAACGGGGTATTTTAACTTTCTCGATTTTCTTCGGTTAGTTGTTTATAACGGTATACCGATTTATTTATTAAGTTATTTTTTAGAAAAGGAAAGTATTAATAGGAGTTTCATGATAATTATCAGATTAAAGAAAAAGAAACATTGGTTTTCATCAATTATGCGATCAACAGTTTTTTTTCTCTTTAGTTACATATTGGTTACCTTAATCATTGCATTTATTGCATCTAGTTTGTTTAATTTGTCGTTTAATGGTTATAACTATATGATTCCATTTTTTGATGAAAAAGGAGTTCAGAATTTAAATACCAGTTACTTGTTGCTAATAATTATTAGCAGTAAGTTTTTAGAACTCTTTATAACCTTTTTAATTATTTTTTCTTTGTTTTGTTACACAAAAACAGCTGTTACAGGGTTTATAGTAATAGTATTGTCTTATTTATTATGTTTAGTAGATACATCATGGATTAAATATTTTCCAATCGGGTTATCGTCACTGGCAAGGCTTGAAGAATTTGTTGGTGAAAGGCAAGGAATTTCTTACTTTCACTCTATTGGCATTTTAGGTGTTTCAAATCTTTTGCTGTTCAGTGTTTTACAAAGTGGCTTATATCAAAAATGTTTTAACAAAGGATGAAATTATGGAGACTATTATTGAATTAAATAATGTAAACAAGAAGTTTAAAGGCCGTACTATTTTAAGTGATGTAAACTTAAAAATTAAAAAGGGCCAAACTATTGGGATTATAGGTTCAAATGGAAGTGGTAAATCCGTTTTATTTAAACTCATAGCTGGTTTTATCAAGCCTGATAGTGGAGAGATTTATATTCGCGGAAAAAGATTGGGGAAGGATTTTGATTTTCCTAGCGATACCGGTGTTTTAATTAATAATCCAGGATATATCGGTATATATAGTGCTTTTAAAAATCTACAATTTTTAGCCGAAATAAATAATAAAATCGATGAAACAAAAATAAAAGATACTCTACAATTAGTGGGATTAGATCCAAATGACAAATCAAGAGTTAGTGTATTTTCGTTAGGAATGAAAAAAAAATTAGGGATTGCTCAGGCTATCATGGAAGATCAAGATTTAATTATCCTAGATGAGCCTTTCAATGCATTGGATTTTAAAACCTATAAGGATATTAAAGATATTATTAAAGTTCAACAAAAAAAGGGACATACGATCCTATTAACTAGCCATAATCAAGCAGACATTGAAGAATTATGTGATGAAAATTATATTATTTTAGATACTAAGCTTGAGAAGTTGACAGAAAACATAAAGAAAGAATACCTACAAAGTTAAAATATTTTAAGTCATTGATTATTTATATTAAGGGCAATCCAGCAAATCAAAATTTTTTACGCTTAATTGAGTAAAGTTCTAAAATAAAATATAACATGAATACTCTATACAAAACTAGTTAACATAATCGCAACTATCCTAATAAAGCCAAAGAGCCAAACCCAGTAATATTAAGGTTTTGGCTCTTCTCGGTTTTTATCGATTATTATGATTTTATACATCGTTGATTTACCAACGTTTTGATCTTCTGAAGAAGCTTGGTAGCTGCATAAAAAAATGAGGTTTTATGTAATCTCTTCTTACACTAAAGCACCCGTTATTTTAAGTGCATTACTTCACAATATCTCTTTATTTTGCATTTTGCCTCTATACATAAAACCCGATTTTACGCTTAATTTCTTTTAGGAATGGAGCACTAATTGCTCTTGCTTTTTCTGCCCCCTCTTTTAAAATTTCATCTAATGATTCAGGGGATGCCATAAGCTCATGATATCTTTCCCGTGGTTGGCTAATAAATCTATCCATAACATTAAACAATTCCTTTTTTGCTTCACCCCAGCTAATGCCACTTAAAAATTGTTCTTTCATTTTGTCTACTTCAGTTGGAGAAGCAAATTCTTTATATAACATGAATATAACTGACGTATCAGGGTCTTTTGGTACCTCTGGGGGCAATGAATCTGTTTTGATCTTATTTATTAGTTTTTGTAATTTTTTTGGTTCTTCAAAAAGTGGAATTGTATTATTATAACTTTTACTCATTTTTCGACCATCTAATCCAGGCAATACAGCTGTGTCTTCTTGTATTTTGTACTCGGGTAACAAAAATGTCTCTCCGTAATGATTATTAAAACTTTCAGCAATGTCCCTAGCTATCTCTACATGTTGTACTTGGTCTTTTCCCACAGGAACAACTTCCGTTTTAAACATCAAAATATCTGCCGTCATTAAAATTGGATAGTTAAATAACCCCATATTTACACCAAAATCTATATCTCTATCCACTTTTTTATTACTATCAACAATAGCTTTATATGCATGAGCCCTATTCATTAACCCTTTGGATGTAAAACAGCTTAATATCCAGTTCAATTCAAATATCTCAGGAACATCAGATTGTCTATAAAAGATTACCTTTTCAGGGTCAAGCCCCAATGCTAACCAAGTTGCTGCTATTCCGTATGATAAATGTCTAAATTCCTCAGGATTATGGATTTTTGTAAGACCATGATAATCTGCAACAAAGTATGCTGCATTAAAATCTTGTACCTTTGCTAGTTCTAAGGCTGGTTTTATCGCTCCTATATAATTACCTAAATGAATTTGTCCCGTAGGTTTTATTCCAGTTAAAATAGTTTTTTTCATTATAAACCTCCTTGTATATGTAATTAATACAAAAAGGGCTACCCATCCTAAAAAACAAGGACGAGTAACCCGTGGTGCCACCTTTATTCGTTTACAAATGTAAACGCACTTATCCGTACTGAAACATTAAATTTGTTTCGATACTTAGTCTCTTTTAACGGTAAGACAGTCCGCTAAACCTACTACTTGTTTTCAGTCTAGTAGCTCAGAAGCCCATTCAGCAATAATCCCACACTGATTTTCACCAACCATCAGCTCTCTGAAGCGTTCTTAAAGCTTACTCTTCTTCTTCATCGCTCTCCTAATTATTAGGTTCATTCTAAATTATTGATAATAAAAGTTCAAGGTTGTAATTTTAATTATTGTAAATATTTCCTTAGTAATTAAATGTAAAGAGTCACTGCTAATTGCACTATCCTGCACCTTTAGCATTCGAGAGATAAATGTATCTAACTGAGGGAGTTCAACAAAACCTTCCCCTTAAATCCACTCTTTTCCATGTTTACGAATGAATTGAAGTTCCTTTTGATAATGTTCAAGATGCCCTTCATCTACCATCTTTTGAAAAGCAGCATCACCTTCGCTGGCTTTTTTTATCATGTATTTACATAATCCTTCTACTCGTAGCAATACCATCTCTAAAAAACCATTTTCCATTCCCTCAATACCATAGGATTCAAAAAACAATTTAACCCTTTGTTTTATACGGTCTGCATCCTTTAATGTATCATAATAAACTGCCTCACCTGTTTCAGTATGATAAAGTCTACTTAAAGGAATGCAAGTGTAAAGAGTATAGGCTATATCCCAAATTCTTGGACCAGGAGCAGCAACATCAAAATCAATAATACCTACTGGCTTTTCGTGATTAAAAATAATGTTATATATAGCAAAATCATTGTGACATACAACCTCTATTTTATAGGGAGTATTATCCATTGGTTTCCACTCATTTAATAACGGAAAATCACTCACAGCGTCATGATAGAGACGAAGCATTTTCGCTATTTCTTTTAATACATCATTAGACCACATATATTTTTTCAAAGGATAATTACCAGCTTCTCCTTCAATAAATGATAATATCTCTCTATCTTTTTCATCAATACCTAAAAACTTCGGTGCATAATCAAAACCTTTACTTTCCAAATGCTGCAATAACTTATGAGTTTTAACACTATCAGGCTTTAATTCACGTCGAACAGTATCACCCGAACGATATACGTTGGAGACATTCCCTCCTGTTAGTATTTCTTCGTTTTCGTACTGACTTTTCATTAAAATTCCCCCAAATTTAGGGACACTATAATGAGATGTATTTTTACCCATAAATAAAAGCAGATATACAAAGGTATCTGCTTGGTAATGGGAATTTAATTATCCACACCATGTATCCCTTGAATGATTTCAGATGAACAAATAAACGTATCCTTAAGAATCAAGGACCGTAACTGTCTCTATCTAATTAAATAATCATTTCAAGGTATTCCACATATGTAATATAGATTCCCCTTTCTTTACATCTCTAAATTAGATATTACCAAAGATTACCAACAAAATAAAGAAATTGTAACAGTTTTTCAACTATTCTGCTCCGTTTCTACAATAAGGAGTTCAACATAAAAGGGCATTAATCCTGCTTGGATCAACACCCCCGATAGTTTACAATTATCAACAACCTCTGTTAACTTATCTAAAAACTTTGATTATGTGTAAAAATTATACTTTGACATCGTACAAAGTATGGAGATTATTTCAAAAAATAAAAATGCCATTTGATATTTTAACTCATTTATTCATTGAGTTCATTAACTGGAAGAAGTATTCAGGTTTATGAGTCTTATTTAGGCTATACCAAGAATCTAATGTATCTGGTGCAAATACATCTAATTTTTTCAGTACTTCCATCGCAAATTCCAGAGGAGCTATTCCTGATGCAGTAACTAAATTCGCATCAGATACCGCAGATCCCACCTCATAGAACTTTTCTCCTTTATAGTTAGGACATACCATTTTAGTGTATTCTAAATTATTACTTGTATGCTTTCTAGTATCTAAGTATCCCATATTCGCAAGGGCCTCAATTGCACCACAAATTGCAGCAACAATAGTGCCAAGCTTTAAAGCTTGTCCAATTCTTTCCAAGATAGGTTGATGAATTTCTTCATTCCAAGTAGTCCCTCCTGGTAAAATTAAAAGATCTTTACTCTCAAGAGTACATTCATCAAGGGAAATATCTGGTTTTATGCTCAGTCCTCCCATAGTAGTAATCATTTCTTTATTAGCTCCTACTGTAATTACTTTTAAAGGTACTAAATCTTTTTTGAAATATCTTCCTGAGTTTAGTTCAGCAATTAAATATCCATATTCCCAGTCCGACATTGTATTAAATACATATAGAAAAACTTTTTTTGTTTGCATCCAATAACACTCCAATCATAAATTTTATAGTTTATTTTTTTACACATCAAAAGCAATCCCACCTAAAAGAACATACGTTCCCTTAGGGATAATTGTATACCATATTTAACCAAGAGTCTATTTCTTATTCAACTAAACTGCCAATTAGTCTAAAAAGAAAAAAGATCGCCGCAGCGATCCCATCTTTAACTCTTGCACCCGTTAGCTAAACAAGAAAAGTTTAGCTTCTGTTCGAATCATCAATTTCTATGCTTAAAGAACTCTCCCACCAGACATCTTTTTTACCGTTTAAATAATTTTTAATTAGAGTCCTGAACGGATAAGGTTGTAAATTATTATCGTCCAAATCACTTCCATTGCACCAGAAGAACTCAAGGTGTGATTCAATAGATTTAGGATTAGAATTACTATGGAACTCATCACTTTTCACTTCAAAAACTTGATTTATCTCACAATGTAGCACTCCATTTTTCTCCCATTTATGTTCAACTACTCCAAGAAAACTCCCTACAGTACAATTTATGCCTAACTCTTCTTCAATTTCTCGTTTCAATGCATCTTTAGCACTTTCACCAAATTCTATATGACCACCAGGTAGAAAGGTGTTTGTATATCCTCTTGCTTGTGCTAGCAATACTTTATTATCTTTTATAAAGATTCCTCTTGCTAAATGGTGAAATGGATTTTGCAAAGTATATTCCCTCCAACTTATAAACTAATAAGTCCTATGTATTTATTTCTTAAAAAAACAATTGAATTCCCTGCTAATTCTTATTGTACTAAACTGCTTCGTTAGTCGAATAAAAAAATGCCTGCCTCTAGCCCCCTTAGCTTAAAAACCTTAGCTTCAATTCTTGATTAAGTCTCCGCCAACACTAAATTGATGTTTAATATCTACGGTTTCCATATAACCTATTAATTGAATACTAGGATTATCTATTCCTAACAAAGATTTATCACCTATACCTTCAAACGGCATAAAAACATCTAATGTAACCTTTTCCCCTGGTTGAATATCTAATTTGTTTCCCTTAGCTTCAACTTTATATTCATTACCTTTATAAGCAGCCTCACCGTATTTTATAGGAAAGGAAACAAAAACATTATTTTGCTTTATAACAAAATCACTACCATTTATCAATTTTATGGAATATGATATTCCTTCTTCTAGAGTTTTCTTTTCAATTAGCTCTAGCCTAATTTTTTGATAATCATATGTTGTAGCTTTTTTTTCATTAACACATCCTGCTAATAATACCGAGATTAATAAAAAAGAAGATAATAATTTAAATTTCAAACATAAGCTCCCCTTACTATCAGTGTTTTTTCTACTATATTAACATTAAATACCATTTTCAGTGGGAATTAATTGAACTTACTTTGTTGAACTAACCTGCAATTTATTTTAAGTGCATTTATTCGCAATTCCTTCTAATATATCCATTTATTTCAAAAATGAGTTTCTCAATAATCTAGTATTTTAAGAAATATGCAAAAGTATCAAATTCCCATGTAGAATTTTAGATCTAAAATAATTAAGAGAAACATAGGAAAAAATAATTATATAAAACCATAAAAAGGTAATGACATTACAAAAGATTACATGATATAGTGATTAAGGACTTATTTTATTACATTATTATTACACAGAGGTATAATAATTGCTTAAGTACGGAAAATTATTAATTTCAGGTTTAGTTGTCGGTGGGTTATTAGCAGGTTGTGGAGCTGAAGAACAGTCTTCTGGAAGTGAACCAAAAGAAGAGCCAAAGGCTGCTGAACAGGAATCTTTAAATAAAGAAGAAGTGTCAGAACCTAAAAAAGATAAAAATGGAAATGTTGAATTATTAGAAGTTGGGCAAAAAGCTGAATCAGAAGCAGGAACAGGCGAATTATTAAAAATCAAGCAAGTAAATGAAACTGTGGATATTGCTCCATTAAAAGTAACGATTCAAGATATTAAGGTTATTAAAATGACAGATGTTGATCCAGTGTTTGCTGAAGATTTATCATATATGGCTGATACTGACGTAGCAGAATTAAAAGATGGATTTTCTTATGTTCAAGTTAAGTTTACAGCTGAGAATACTACAGACGGAAATGTTGAATGGTATGATCTTATGAATGTTGTTACTGACAAAGGCGAACAAATAGATGGTCAATTGAAAGACTTCTTCGTAGATGATTCAGAATCGGATTCAGTATTCATCGGTAAAGTTAAGAAAGAATACCAAGATGGGTTTGTTATAAAAGACGATCAAATTAACAGTGTGAAATTAGTTTTTGGTTACACAATGAATGGTTACACAATGAATGGTGACACATTCGAAGATATTACTGGAGAACAAACAGTTGAATATAAGTTTGAATAATAAGAAGAAGGCTTATTGGCCTTCTTATTTTATATTCATTTAAAGCGAAAAATATATAAATATCCTTCACTAGACCTTTGAAGTAAACCATCCATAATATTAGCTCTTTTAATTAAATTATATACTAACATACGTACATTTTCTATTTTAAAATCGAACATATGTTTGTATAATAAAAATATTATATTAAGTGAGGATGGTAATTATGATTAAAGATCGAGGTTCAATTAAATGGACATCATTGACTCTGCCAGAACATGTTAAATTATTAAGAGAATTTGATAAGAGTTTTTATAAGATGGAAAAACCTATTCTTGATGAACAACTACTCGAAAAGATTAATAATACGATTTGTGAGGCAATGGAATTTAATAAAGAGCTCGTTTTTACTTATTATGAAAATGGAGATATTAAGCTATATATAGGAAATATTCACTACCTAGATGAAATAAAGAAAGAAGTTAGAATTTTAGGTTTTCATCAAGAAATATTCATTTTAAAGATCGAGGATATTTTAAGAGTCGATATAAGTTAATAAGTAGTGATTATATGAAAGTCCCATTACCTGATGAACAAGAGGAATTGATTCATAATTACATTCTACATACTTACTTATTAAATATATTGGAAAGCGATCTTAAGACAATAACTAATGCCTGCTTTAAGATTCATGAACCCTATTTTAAGCTAGTTGAAGAAACTTTGAGAAAGATTAGAATAAAAGTTCGCGATATGAAAGTTGAATTGAGAAAAAATAAAATGAAAATCGAGGAACCATTCTTAGACAATGTAGATTTTTGGCAGTATGACTATTACGCTCGGGGATATCATGGATTTAAACGATATTGGGAACCAGCACTAAAGATGCATTCGACAAATTTGTTGGATGAGTATTTTAGAAGTTCACAATAAATTTACTTTTATTTAACCGTTCCTTAATAGGAAATAAGAACTACAATAAGAACTCCTTATTGAAAATAATCCAAGGAGTTGATTGGTTTTGAAGGTTCGTAAAATACGTTGTCCTGAATGTGGAGTATGGTTCGAAGAAACAGACATGGTTTATATCAATGAGCATTACACTTTGATGCATGAAGAGTGCTCACAATCCACACTTTCCCCAATTATGGATAAAGGTAATTACTTATTAATAGGACAAAGATATTTTAATTGGTCAGCTAAGCCCTTCCATTAGGAAGGGCTTTGTGTTGTAGTGAGTTTCAGCTGTGCTACTTGCTATAAGGATTACTTTATTATTAACTAACTCATTCAATTTTAAGCTATAAAAAAAATAGCATTATAAATTGGTATTTTTTCACTAAAATCCTATAAGGGCTTTTATTTTTTTGTTTCATCAATATGTTCTGATTTTGAAATTCCTGGCTCGTAATCCATAAACCCAATAATATCATCATAGATTGATATTACATCTTTATCTTTATCAGCAATATGAAGATTATATTTTTCTAGATTATTAGTAATGTTTTGTATTTCTTCATTATTTAATTCTCTAATAGGTTTTTGTTTAAAGGAAATTTGATAACCCATTTTTAAATTTTTTGGTCGTTGAGGTTCTATTAGCTCAGAATAGTAATTATTATAATATTTTTGAACACTTTCAGGATATTCTAATGAGAAATACATTTCTTGTTTTCCTTTAGTTAAAATATTATAGATCTCTAAATCAATTTTATAGTTTATTTGATAAATGATTTCCTTTTTTGATTTATCATATGTTGCAGTAAATTTCTTAATAATGAACTTTGGAGGTATTAATTTTTTCTCTAAGGTAGGTATGTCGCCTTGATTTATTTTAACTTTATTTTGCTCTTGCAGAGTTTGGTTTTCTTGCTCTTGCAGAGTTTGGTTTTCTTCATAGTTTTTAGAAGGAGATTCATCAGTATTTAAAGATGTGCATCCTGCTAATAGAAGTATTAAAGAAACAATTTTTACGAGGGTTATTGTGTTTTTAAGCATCATTGTTCCTCCTTGAATATTAATCAAAACAAGTCTATGGATATCCTAAAGGTCCATAATACTTGATGTAACCTATAATGTTTGTTTAATAATTTTAGAAGTAAATGTATTGTAAAAACTCCCTTATAATAAATCTTATAGGGAGTTTTTATTTTTAAGATTTAATTTCTTCTATAATTATTCATTTGCAGTTTTACGGTATTTGCCTTCTCCAGTTAAAAGCCATTCATCAACTGCTTTTACTGGATAATATAATTTACCATTAATTTCGATGGATGAAATACCTATTTCACCAGGTCCAGGATTATTTTCAAAACTTAATAAGTTGGAAAGTTCAGTATCTGATATCCCTAGATATTCAGCTAACTCGGATGCAGATAGTAACTGTTTTTTTTGTTTTTGTTCTATTTGATTTTGGCCCTGTATTTCTATTTGTTTAATAGAATTTGAAATTATTAGTGACCCAATGAAGATAAATAATCCTAAACTGAAAATTGAAATGACCAAAGCTTTATTTTGCAAAATAATCCTCCTTTATTATACATAAAAAGAAAATCTCAATATAAAAATGCTCATTGAGATTTTTGTAGATTAATATATTTACTATTGTTGAGTTTTAGCACTCCATGTTGCATAAGTGTAATTTGCAGATGTTGTTTGTGGAGATGTCAGGTTACAAGGTGGTGCAACTTTATAACGAGTTCCAGTAGATTTTACCCATCTACTTCCAGCAGTTAATTTCCAAGATCCTTGTGGTATTGACCATGTTTTAGTTAATGTTTTTGTATTATTAAATCCATACCCAACATTTGCAGAAATTTCGGCTCCTGAAACAAGAGCATCAAAAGAAGCTTTTCCTCCCAGTGTAACTGTAGCAGAATGAGTGATTGCTACAGAACGACTGACTGTATCTGTACTAGTACTACTATTACTTGCATAATGAGTGAATTCTGTTTTACTTGAAGTAGTTCTAGATCTATATACAGTAGTATAACTTCCTACTTCCGGACATGACATAATAGTAACTAAAGAATTAGAATTTGTTTCTGCATTTGCAGATTTTAAGGAAAAACCTAGAAATATTGGAAAAATTAAACTCAATGATAATAATATTTTAAATGCTTTCATAATATTATGTAATCCCTCGCTTTGTTCAATTTTAAATGGTAAAATAACATTATAAAAAGTTATTTAATTGTCTAATTTACAACTATTGTCATAAATTAATAATTTAGAGATAAGTCTAAAACAGTTATTATTTACCATCCCTTTTTGCCGGCTTTTAGGATAATAACATTTTACAATGATTTCCAAATAAAGTATATAAAAAAATGAGTTTTTTTAAAAAAATGGAAGTATGATGGTAGAAGTAAGATAGGGAAATATATTGTAGTATTATCGGCGGTCGTGAAATATCCCCTTGCAAAGCTTGTTGTTGCTGGAGAAAATAAAGATAAAATCATCAATAAAACCGTTATTTGTACAAGAAAACTTTTCTTCCAAACTATCATCAAACCTATCTCTCCTCTGCTCATAATTTAAACCCTACTATATATAATAGTTTTTATTTTTTCCAATAGGTTCAAAATACATATGTTTATTATGACTTTTATTACCAATTAATACCACAAATACATTTTACCGTTATATTAAATAAGCAATAATGATGAGAAAAAAGAATAACCCTCGCCTTTCCAGGTGAGGGTTTTGTGCTTTATAAAAAACACACTCGATAATAAGAACGTTTGTTCCTATAATAATTCTTAAAGGAGTGTGATCTTTAGTACTAAAAAAACTAAGAGGTAATGAGTCTCTAAGAGAAGCTTCTAAAAGAATAGGAATTAGCCATACATATCTTGATACGATTGAAAAAGGTTTTGATAAAAGGTCTGGTAAACAGGTTAAGCCTACTCCTGAAACGCTAGAATTAATATCAAATGCTTATAAATATCCCTATGAAGATTTGATGGTAATTGCAGGTTACATTAAACAAATACAAAAACCCAAAAGTAATAACCAAAATTTCTTTTCTGAAAAAGATGAACGTGATATCGCTAAAAAGTTAGAATCAATCCTAAACGACTTAGAAAGTGATTCTGGTGTGGCTTTTTATGGTGAACCAATGGATGATGTTACACGTGAGCTTGTAAAGGCACAAATTGAAAGTAATCTCCGTACTGCTAAACAATTAGCTAAAAAGAAATTTACTCCTAAAAAATATAGAAATGACGATGATAAATAGGGAGTATTAGTTAATGGCATCAATTAGAGATAAAACTAATGAGCTGATTAAAAAGCATAAAACTAACAATCCATTTGAAATCGCAAGGTCTAAGGGGATTGAAATAGAATATGCTGATCTTGGCAATACTTTAGGTTTTTACTTTCATGACAGCCGTATAAAGTTTATAAACATCAATTAATTTTTAGATGAACATTTACAAAGATTTGTCTGTGCTCACGAATTAGGACATGCTATTTTACATCCACGATCAAACACCCCCTTCTTAAGGGCAAATACCTTCTTTTCAGTCGAGAAGATTGAGGTTGAAGCAAATTCATTTGCTATAGAGTTACTTCTTCCAGATGAGCAACTTTATAAATATAAAAATACCAATCTATCTATATTTGAAATTTTCGAGATGAACGGGATTCCAAAGGAGTTATCACATCTCAAAAAATTTTAATATTTTAATAGTGATATTTACGCATTTCATTATAACCACGCTTGTTTATTGCGTTTTTTTATTCGAGAGGTTTTACCCCCATTCAATACATATTTAAGTAACAAAGAAGGAAATTTGTAATGGTTTATTTACAGTAGAATAGAAGCATTCTACCCTGTCTTATTAAGATGGGGCTTAATTTAACACTAAAATCGAACGTATATTCCTGAAAATGAGGTGATTATATGGCATCTTTCCAAAAATATAAAACTAAGACTGGAGAAAAGTGGTTATTTAAGACTTATACCGGTATTGATCCCCTTACAGGAAAGCCAAAATCAACAACTCGACGAGGGTTTAAAACGAAAAAAGAAGCACAAAGAGCAGCTGCAGAAATGGAAAAAGAAATTTTTGAAGGAAAATTTATTGGTGAAAACAGCAAACTCTTTAAGGATTTTGTTGTAGAATGGTTAGAAATTTATAAAGAACAACGAAAAGTTAAACCAGGAACTATCCGAATTAGACAACACGAAATAAATAATCTTCTCCCCTATTTTTCAAATATTAAGCTACAAGATATATCCAGGCACCAGTTCCAGAGAGCTATTAACGATTTAAAATCTAAATTTGCAGAAAGGACATTAGAGGGCATATTTGCAACTAGTAAAATGATCTTTAGTAAAGCCAAAGAGCTAGAGTATATAAAAAAGGATCCAACTGAATATGCTTATATTCCAAGAGACAAAGAAACAGTTGAAGATTTAGAAAATGAAATAATTATTCCTAACTTCATGGAAAAAGAAGAATTGGCATTATTCTTAAATACAGCAAGGGATAAGGGATTGGAATTAGACTTTGAAATGTTCGTTACTTTAGCTTATACAGGAATAAGGGTGGGTGAACTTTGCGCTTTAAAGGAAAACGATATAAAAGTATCAGAAGGATTTTTATTATCAATAACAAAGACTTATTATAATCCTGGTAATAACATTAAAAAATATGCTATTGTTCCACCAAAAACAAAATCATCGCGAAGAACCATCGATATTGACGAATTAGTATATGCTTGCTTAAATCGAGTCATATTGAGAAATAAAGAAATGAAGTTAGCATTAGGAAAAGATTATCATGATCAAGGTTTTATTTTTGTTAATAATGAGAAAACTCCAGGATACCCAATATACCCCAAACTAGTTGGTAATAGGATGAAACGGCTTTTGAGAATTAGTGGCCTTAATACACATTTAACTCCACATTCCTTACGTCATACACATACGTCTTTATTAGCTGAAGCTGATGTTAGTTTAGAAAGGATTATGGAAAGGTTGGGCCATTCAGATGACGAAATAACGAAAGAAATATATTTACACACTACAAAAGCTGTTAGAAAACAGGACTCCACAAGATTCGGAAATCTAATGAAAAATGTAGTTAATTTTGATAAATAAGGTCAAAAAATGGTCACGACATATAGTCGTGACCATTCAAACCTTGATATATAAAGGTTTTTAGGGGCAGATTACATCATGCCGCCCATTCCACCCATTCCGCCCATGCCGCTCATGTCAGGCATAGCAGCACCAGCTGGTTCTGGCTTGTCAGCGATAACAGCTTCAGTTGTTAAGAACATAGCTGCTACAGAAGCTGCGTTTTGTAGTGCAGAACGAGTAACTTTTGTTGGGTCAACGATACCAGCTTCGATCATGTTTACCCATTGGCCGTTAGCAGCGTTGAAGCCGATGCCAACCTTTTCGTTTTTCAAACGCTCAACGATGACAGAACCTTCAAGTCCTGCATTGTGTGCGATTTGACGAACTGGCTCTTCAAGTGCACGTAAAATGATGTTAACACCTGTTTGAGTGTCGCCTTCTTCTTGAATTGAAGCTACTTTGTTGTATACGTTAACTAGTGCAGTACCACCGCCAGCTACGATACCTTCTTCTACTGCCGCACGAGTAGAGTTAAGAGCATCTTCGATACGAAGTTTGCGTTCTTTTAATTCTGTTTCAGTTGCAGCACCAACTTTGATAACTGCTACACCGCCAGCTAATTTAGCTAGACGCTCTTGTAATTTTTCTTTATCAAATTCAGAAGTTGTTTCTTCTAATTGAACACGGATTTGACCTACACGTGCTGAAATTTGATCAGATGCGCCTGCACCTTCAACAATTGTTGTGTTTTCTTTTGTTACAACAATTTTTGAAGCACGGCCTAATTGTTCAATTGAAGCAGATTTAAGATCTAAACCTAGTTCTTCAGTGATGACTTGGCCGCCAGTTAAGATCGCAATATCTTCTAGCATTGCTTTACGGCGATCACCGAAGCCAGGTGCTTTAACAGCTACTGCATTGAATGTTCCGCGAAGTTTGTTCACTACTAATGTAGCTAAAGCTTCACCTTCAACGTCTTCAGCAATTAATAATAGCGGCTTACCTTGTTGTACAACTTGCTCTAATACAGGTAAGATTTCTTGAATGCTAGTTATTTTTTTATCAGTGATTAATACATATGGATTATCAAGAACTGCTTCCATTTTATCAGAATCAGTTACCATGTATGGAGATGCATAACCACGGTCAAATTGCATACCTTCAACTACTTCTAATTCAGTAGAGAAGCCTTTAGATTCTTCGATTGTGATAACACCATCGTTACCAACGCGCTCCATTGCTTCAGCGATTAATTGACCTACTTCTTCGTCAGCTGAAGAGATAGCTGCAACTTGTGCAATTGACTCTTTGCCTTCGATTGGTTTTGAGATTGCTTGAAGCTCTTCTAATGCAACAGCAACAGCTTTTTCGATTCCTTTACGAACAACCATTGGGTTTGCACCAGCAGTTACGTTCTTTAATCCTTCACGGATCATTGCTTGAGCTAAAACAGTTGCAGTTGTTGTACCGTCACCAGCAACATCATTTGTTTTGCTTGCAACTTCTGCAACCAGCTTAGCACCCATGTTTTCGAATGCATCTTCTAATTCGATTTCTTTTGCAATTGTAACACCGTCATTAGTAATTAAAGGAGAACCGTATTTTTTTTCTAATACTACGTTACGTCCTTTAGGTCCTAATGTTACTTTTACAGCATCTGCTAATGCATCAACACCACGCAGCATTGCACGACGAGCTTCTTCGCTAAATCTAATATCTTTTGCCATTTTCACAAGACCTCCTCAAATTTTTAAATCTTCTATGATATTTGTGTGTTATTAATCCTTAACCAATAACAGCTAAAATGTCGCTTTCACGTAAAATTAAGTATTCAGTACCTTCGTATTTCACTTCAGTACCAGCATATTTTGAGAAGATAATACGATCGCCTTCTGCTACTTCAAGTGCTACTTTTTCTCCGCTATCTAATACACGGCCTGTACCAACAGCAACTACTTTACCTTCTTGCGGCTTTTCTTTCGCACTTTCAGGAAGGACGATACCACTAGCAGTTTTTTCTTCAGATTCTACTAACTCGATAATAACGCGATCACCTAATGGCTTTAACAAGTGAAACAACCTCCTCAAATTCTTTTAAATATGATTATTTTTCCTTTTTATTAGCACTCAGTTCACTTGAGTGCTAACACAATTAATATATTATATAAGATTTCTTTCAATTTCAAGTATGAAGTTAAAAAATTTTTAAAAGAACTTACCTACTAAATTTGGCCATATAGAGAAACGTTCATACATCTTTTAGCACATTCCGCATAGTTATCATACATATGATCGTTAAAAGGTATGTTACAATTAAATTTGATTTATTTTATTACCTTAATCATATGAAGGAGGCCTCTATGAAAAAGCATTATTGGTTTATTTTATTAACATATATGCTCATGCAGCTTTCAGGCGCAATTGGGATCAGTATCTTAAACATTTTACATATAGGCGATACACAAATTGAACGGTTTGCGTATTGGACCATTTTTAGCTTTATGGCTGCCTTTATCATTATTCTGCTTTTATTAAGGAAAGAACGGAAAGATGAGAGCTTGCTTCGCGGGGAACCCTCCTCTGCGGCCGCTTCAGTGGGCTGGGCAATCGGCGGCTTCTTTTTAGCGATTATTGCACAAAGTATTGCGGCGAATATCGAAATAAATGTGTTTGATGTAGATCCTGGGTCTGAAAACACACAAATGATTGTTCGTGTCATTGAGTCAGCACCTTTTGTTATTCTTGTTACATCCATAATCGGCCCTATTTTAGAGGAAATTATTTTTAGGAAGATTATCTTTGGCGTGTTATATAAACGGACGAATTTTATTATTGCAGCATTGATTAGCTCCATTATTTTCTCCCTCTTACACGGTGAACCGGAGCACTTGCTTTTATATGCGTCAATGGGCTTTACCTTTGCTTTTTTATATGTAAAAACAAAACGCATCATTGTGCCTATCTTTGCCCACGTTGCCATGAATACGATGGTTGTAATTGTTCAAACTGTATTCCGTGAGGATATTGAAAACATGATGAAGCAAATGGAGGAACTTCAGAAAGTTCAAGCGATTATTGGAGGCTTTTTAACATGAGAACAAACCCGATTTCTATGGGGATCTTTTATTTAACAATGGGATTAATATTTACGTATTTAGCGATAAATAGTGCAGAAAACGGTATTTTTTCCTTCCCTACAATCCTATTAATGCTAATTGCAACCTTTGATATTGGTGTTGCCATTAGAATGTTTATCTTTACTAGTAAAATGAAAAAAATGAGCAAAAAAAAATGAGACGAATGATTCAGTCTCATTTTTTTGCGTTTTCCTCTTCAAACCTGACCATTTGCACTTTTCTATACGTAATTCTGGAAATCCAAATACTGATTTCATACAAAATAAACAAAGGTATGGAAACCATTAAATGAGACATAAGCTCAGGCGGTGTGATAAGTGCGGCAATGACAAGCAGAACAAAGTAGGCATATTTTCTAAATTTAGATAAAAACATCGGTGTTACAATTCCCAATCTTGTTAAAAACATAATAACAACAGGCAATTGAAACAAAAGTCCAAACGGAATCGTTAATTGCAATAAAAATGTGAAATACTCATGAATTCCGATCACCTGATTGATCTCTAAATCCTGCGAAATTCCCTCCATAAAATCAACGACAAATGGAAACAAGACAAAATAGGAAAAAGAAACACCCGTAAAAAATAGTCCGAGCGACATCGGAATATAACTTAATGTTACTCGTCTCTCCTTCTCATATAAGCCCGGGCTGATAAATGACCATAATTGATACAAAATAACCGGTGATGTAAGGACAAACGCTATAATAAAGGCAAATTTCATATAGACCATCAAAGGGTCTGTTAAATTAAAAGAATTCAATGTTAAATTCTTTGCTTCATCTGTATGCTGTAAGTAAACAATAATCGGCCTTGAAAGAAAAAATCCCCCAATAATCGCTATGAAAAAGAAAACGACAACAATAACAAGTCGTTTTCTAAGCTCTGCAATATGTTCAATGACCGACATTTCATTTTGTTTCATATCGGTTTCATCCTATCTTACTTAACTTCGTCCGTTTTTTCTTTCTTTTTTACATCATCTTCCTCATCATCTGCTAAGCCCTTCGTTGCATTTTTAAATTCCCGTAACGAACTGCCGACCGCTTTACCTAGATCAGGTAATTTTTTCGGGCCAAAAATAAACAATGCAAAAAATGCAATTAACAATAGGCTTCCAATTCCAATGGAGTTAACGAATCCAACTGTTAACATTGATATCTACCTCCTTGTTAAAGTGATTTATCTTCATTTGGATAATGTTTTAAAAAATAAACAAGCGACTGAAGCTCAACCGCTAAATCAATATGATGAATCCGAATGGTATCCGGAACATTTAATCTAGCAGGAGTAAAGTTTAAGATCCCTTTAATCCCTTTGACAATAAGTCTATCCGTAATTGACTGAGCAACAGTTGCAGGTACTGTTAAAATGGCAACAGTAACATCATCAGGCAAATCCTCTTCAAGTCTGTCTAAATGAAAAACAGGAACTCCGCCAATTTCTGTACCAATTTTCTCATCATCTACATCAAATGCAAGAGAAATAACAGTATTATTATTCTTTGTAAAATTATAATGTAAAAAGGCTGTTCCTAAGTTTCCAACACCAATGAGGCAAACTTTCGTCATTTCATCTTGATCCAATGTTTTTCTAAAAAAAGATAACAAATAATTTACATTATAACCATACCCTTTTTTTCCCAGTGCCCCGAAATAGGAAAAATCCCTTCGAATCGTGGCAGAATCAACCTTTACAGCATCACTAAGCTCAGCAGATGAAACGCGCTGCTTGCCTGATGAGTGTAAATTCTTTAAAAAACGATAGTATAAAGGCAATCGCTTAGCAGTTGCCTGCGGAATTTTAGATTGTTCGATATTCACTCTTTATCCCTCACATTCATACAAAACCCCTATGACGCAGAATGCGCCACCATCAAAAAAATGAAGGAAAAATGCCGTTTACCAATGCAACGCGACTTCAATTAGGGGTGAAACCAGCAAGCTCAAAACATGATGATTGAAACTAGCCTTATACTATAAACTTTCGCATAACAGGTCCTGTACATACCCATTAAAGCACTTTATTGAACGTAATTTTTTCATCAAATCTCTTTTCTGAAAAAATCTCCCGTTTTGCCGCCTGTTTTTTCTACTAAATAGGTTTGACCTATAACCATCCCTTTATCCACAGCTTTACACATATCGTAAACAGTAAGTGCTGTAATGCTGGCAGAGGTTAACGCTTCCATTTCAACACCTGTACTCCCTTTTGTTTTAACGGTGGAAGTTATCACCAATTCATGTCCATGTTCACTAACATTCCATGAAAATGCAATGTCTACACCTTTAATAGGAATCGGGTGGCACATAGGGATCATAGAAGATGTTTGCTTAGCTGCCATAATACCTGCTACTTGTGCAACGGAAAGAACATCACCTTTTCCGATTTCATGATTGGTAATTTTCTGATAAATTTCTTCAGTCAATCGAATACTCGTCTTAGCTTGTGCAGTTCTGACCGTTGTTTCTTTTGCAGAGATGTCAACCATTCTGGCTCTGCCTTGTTCATTAAAATGGGTAAATTCTGACATATACTTTATCCCCTTATATCTAGACTATACACTATTTTTACTAATCTGTCTGTTTTGTATTTGTGACAATTAGATGCTTTGCCTCTGTCATTTTAACATGAGTTTCTCTCTATAAAAATAATCCGAGGAGGTTTTTTTATCAGATCAATGAGTTTTATCCACTTATGACATCTTTGTTGCCCAAAACCCCTTATTTAAGCTACACTTAAAGCATTAGCAGAGGTGAAAACAA
The DNA here is from genome assembly GCF_000981385.1 of Bacillus sp. SA1-12. GTDB lineage: Bacteria > Bacillota > Bacilli > Bacillales > Bacillaceae > Metabacillus. Next base: position 6,824 of record NZ_LATZ01000028.1, on the reverse strand, counting down.
TGATATTGTTACAAATAAATCAACTAAGTAAGTATTTTGGTGCAGATCCTATTCTATCGAATATTAAACTTGAGGTACAAACGAGAGATAAAATAGCACTTGTCGGCCGAAATGGTGCTGGTAAATCAACTCTTTTAAAAATAATTGCTGGACAATTATCTCATGATTCAGGAGATATCATAAAACCAAAGGATGTTACAATCGGTTACCTGGCTCAAGATACCGGATTAGAATCTCAATTATCCATATGGGATGAAATGAACTTAGTCTTTAAAGAGCTTCATGATATGGAAAAAGAAATGAGAACAGTAGAGCAAAAAATGGCTACTGTAGATCCTCAAGCAGAATCGCAAAGATTTGAACAGCTATTAAAAGAATACGATAGCTTACAAGTAACATTTAAAGAAAAAGGCGGGTATCAATATGAAGCAGATATTCGTTCTGTTCTACACGGTCTCGGTTTTAGCGAATTTGATCCTGCCACAAAAATATCTTCATTGAGCGGCGGCCAAAAGACTCGTTTAGCACTAGGCAAATTATTATTAACAAGCCCTGATCTTTTAATTTTGGACGAACCGACGAACCATTTGGATATCGAAACCTTAACATGGCTCGAACAATACTTGCAAAACTATTCAGGCGCCATATTAATCGTTTCCCATGATCGATATTTTTTAGACAAAATTGTTTCCCAAGTTTATGAAATTAGTCGTCATACTAGTACAAAATATATTGGTAATTATAGCAGTTATTTAAAACAGAAGGCCGAAAATTATGAAAAAGAGCTTAAAACCTATGAAAGACAACAAGAGGAAGTTGCGAAGCTAAAAGACTTTATTCAACGAAACATTGCAAGGGCATCGACGACAAAGCTTGCACAAAGCAGAAGAAAAAAATTGGATAAAATGAATTTGATGGATCGACCACTTGGCAATGAAAAGTCTGCCAACTTTCAATTTGATATTGAAAGACAAAGTGGAAATGATGTTTTAAAAGCTTCAAATATTTCCGTCTCTTATGATTCAGTCCATCCAGTTATTTCAGATATTTCCTTTTCTATTTCCCGTGGTGACAGCATTGCGTTAGTTGGACCAAACGGAATTGGAAAATCAACCCTTCTTAAGTCCATTGTTGAGAAATTAAATCCGCTGACAGGTACATTTACGTTAGGTTCACATGTGCAAATTGGCTATTATGATCAGCAGCAGGCGGATTTAACCTCAAACAAACGTGTTTTGGACGAGCTTTGGGATGATTATCCACAGAAGACAGAAAAAGAAATTCGTACTGTTTTAGGAAACTTTCTCTTTTCAGGTGATGATGTCTTAAAGCCGGTATCAACTCTAAGCGGTGGAGAAAAAGCTCGACTTGCTTTATCAAAGCTTATGCTGCAAAACGCAAATTTCCTCATTCTTGATGAGCCAACAAACCATCTTGATTTAGATAGTAAAGAAATTCTTGAAAATGCCTTAATTGATTATCCTGGTACCATTCTGTTTGTTTCACATGACCGTTACTTTATTAACAGAATCGCTACAAAAATATTTGAGCTTTCAAGTGACCATCTCAAGGAATACCTAGGGGATTATGACTACTTCCTAACAAAGAAAGAGGAACAGATTGAGCTGGAGAGATTGGAACAAATTCAGAACGATAAACCTACAGTGCAAAGTGGTGCTAAATCTGTTAATGATGGGAAATTGACCTACCAACAAGAGAAAGAACTAAAAAAGCAGGAAAGACAGAAGCAACGCAGAATCGAAGAGATTGAAGAAGAAATTAGTATGTTAGAAGAACAGATTGAAAAAAATGAAGCACTACTCTGCGATCCAGAGATTTATCAAAATCATGAAGAAGTGCAAAGAATTAACTCAGAAAGTGAGCTTCTCAAAACGAAATTAGAAAATTTAATGAATGAGTGGGAAAACTTACACTAAAACAGCAAGAATCATGTCTTGCTGTTTTTTATTTATTCTACAAATTTACTTACACCATTCGACAATCCACAATGTTCTATCGAGCTTTCTTAGGTTTTTATCCACATAATAATTCCTTTATTTCCAACATATCAACAGACTTATACACATTATCCACATTTTTAAACCAATTTAGCCTAGTTATCCACATTCTAAAAATGCTTGATTTGACAGGATTTTTTACTATTTTACACAGTTCTACAATTATCGTGTATATCCTGTGGATAATTGCGATTATCAAACCTTTCACAGCAACTTTTTGGTCATATAAAAAAGCCCTCGTATTGAGAGCTTAATAAGAGGTTAATTCCAGTCCAGGATTAGCATTCAAGGCAAAGTCGCTTCTTTTCCCTTTATCAAATAAAATGCTGCCTGCAGCGGCAATCATTGCGGCATTATCTGTACACAAGGATAATGGCGGAATTACTAATTTCAGTCCTTCTCTTGTGGAAAACTCCTTTTCTAAGGCAGTTCGCAGCCCTTTGTTTGCAGCAACACCTCCAGCTAGGAGCAGCTGTTTCACTTTATACTTATCCACAGCTTGGGATGTTTTTGTTACTAATACATCTATGACACTTGCTTGAAAACTGGCAGCTATATCTTTAGCCTCTAACTGGATTCCCTTCTGCTTCGCATTATGAAGCGTATTAATCACAGCTGACTTAAGGCCGCTAAAGCTAAAATCAAACGAGCCTTCCCCTAACCATGCTCTTGGTAATTCAATAGTAGGCTCTCCCTCATGTGCTAAACGATCGATATGGGGGCCTCCAGGATATGGGAGTCCTAAAGTTCTGGCTACCTTGTCATACGCTTCACCAGCAGCATCATCTAACGTCTCACCGATTACTTCAAAACTGCCATGCTCTTTCATATATACCAGCTCGGTATGTCCTCCAGAGACAACTAAAGCAAGCAACGGAAATTCGAGCTCAGTAATAAGCCGGTTCGCATAAATGTGTCCTGCAATATGGTGAACACCTATCAATGGGAGGTCATGAGCAAACGCCAACGCTTTTGCAGCATTTACTCCAGTTAATAATGCACCAACAAGCCCCGGTCCTTCGGTTACCGCGATCGCAGAAAGATCCTCAAAGCCCAGTTTTGCTTGATTCATCGCCTCCTCAAAAACAATGGTTAATTGCTCAACATGATGTCTTGAGGCAATTTCCGGAACGACTCCTCCAAAACGCTTATGGCTCTCAATTTGAGAGGCTACGACATTCGCTATAATTTCACGACCGTTCTTAACAATGGCGGCTGCTGTTTCATCGCAACTCGTTTCGATCCCTAAAATAAACTGATCTGCTTGATTCATTCTAAATTCACCCACATTACTAAAGCATCTTCTTGATTATCTGTATAATACCTTTTTCTTATTCCACCTGATACAAAACCGACCTTTTTATATAAGGCTTGTGCAATATGATTCGATACTCGTACCTCTAGCGACAGCCGTTTGGCATTCATTTCTTTACTAAGCTGGATCGCAAATCTTATAAGTGCTTCGCCAATCTTTTTCCCGCGATAATCAGGGTGAACGGCTATATTGGTAATTTGTGCATCATCCATAATCACCCATAAGCCACAGTACCCAACTACTTGGTCTTCATATTCAACAACTAAATATTTCGCAAATAAATTTTGCTCGAGCTCATAGTATAAAGATTCCTTAGACCAAGGTGCGGAAAATGAATTAAGCTCGATTTGATAAACCTGTTCAATATCTTCTACTTGCATCTTTCTAATCGAAAACCTATTATCCATATTGTCCACCATCTTATTTTTGCTGTTCTAACCATTTTGCCTCAGCTTCAGCTAATCTAATATAATTCGGAACAAGGGAATGAACATCTATTGCTTCTTTCCTTAAGCCTATAAACCCCAGCTCGCTTGGTCTAGGGTTGTTTATTGACACTTGTCCTATTTGGCCGCGTTCACCAAGCACATCTACAATGGCTTCTTTATGAAGGTTTACGTCATTTCCTAAAAATAATACTTGTTCGTGTTTACTATTCAGCATGTTTAACCAATCAACCAATAATAGATTTTGGTCACTTTCTATTGTTGCTAATCCCTGTTGAGTATATTGATACAATCCGGTGTATACCTGCCCCCTTCTTGCATCAAATATAGGGGAAATGAATCCATTAAAAAATCTGCCATTTGCAGCTAGCACTTCAAGACTGGAAACCCCTGCAATTGGAATTTTGAGAGACCATGCCATCGTTTTAGCAATCGATACACCAATGCGAACTCCAGTATATGACCCTGGGCCAGTTGCAACGACTAATTTATCCAGCTCTTTTGGGCGTACATCACAATCACTTAATAAACGTTCTATTGCTGGCATGGCACGAACAGAATGGTTCTTTTTCAGATTCGTAATATATTCTCCAATTACCTTTTCTTCATCAATTAATGCTATTCCGAGCACATTATTAGTTGTATCAATGGCTAATGCTTTCATCTCGTAACTCCTTACATAGATCAACATAATGAGAACCGTACGGTGTTATAATGATTTTCCTTGTTGAATCATTTATATAATTGATTTTTATATCGAGTCGTTCATTAGGCAACTGGTCTTCGATTAAATGTGCCCATTCTATCACCGAAACGCCCTCACCATGAAAATACTCATCGAAGCCTAAATCCTCATCAGCATCCTCTAATCGGTACACATCCATATGATATAAAGGCAATCTTCCATCCGTATACTCTTTAATAATTGTAAACGTAGGACTGTTTACATTTCTCTTTATCCCTAGTCCTGCAGCTAAAGCCTTTGTAAATGTCGTTTTTCCTGCCCCTAAATCCCCTTCAAGTGTTACGACATCCCGTCTGGTCAGCTTTTCAGATAGCCTTTTTGCAAGGATTGAAGTCTCATCTGCACTTTGTGTAATAAATTCAAATTCTTCCACATTCACTCACCTTACTTATCTTTTGAAATGGTTATATCCCGACTTTTCAAGTTTCATAATACGACCATTTTCCCTTTTCAATAATACGTCAGAATGTTTTGTTGAAACCACGCCAATTTTCGTAATCTTGATCCCTTTCAGATCAAATGCTCTTTTTAATTCAATCCATGATTCTTGTGAGGTTGTTCCCACTAACTCAAAATCTTCGCCGCCGAATAAAATCCAGTTATTGATATCATTGGTTTTTTTCACAAAAAGCAATTCTTCACTAATTGGTAAATCAATTTCATTTATCATGACCCCGACTTGGCTTGCCTCGGCGATTTCATGTAGCTCACTTGCTAATCCATCACTTATATCATTTAAAGATGCTCTATGTAATGTTGAAATAAGTCTTCCTGCTTGAATTTGGGGAGTTGGTCTTTTATGTCGATGAACGAGGTAATTCTGAAAGCTCTTATTTTCCAGTGTTAGTTGGTTTAATAAAACAGCCAACCCTGCCGCAGAGTCACCAATCGTACCTGTAACAAAAACAATGTCCCCATCTCTAGCATGTTTCCGAAGTGTCTCGACATGAGATTCTGCTTCACCAATTACGGTGACGGTGATCACCAGCTTGTCATGAGTAGAGACAGTATCACCGCCGAGCAAATCCAATTGATAAGCTTCAGCAAGCTCTTCCATCCCCTTAAAAATGCCTAATAACTCCTCTTCCCCCCAACCTGAAGGTATGGAGATTGAGACGAGGTAATAACGAGGAATAGCTCCCATTGCAGCTATGTCACTGAGATTAACAGCTAAAGCTTTATATCCAATTTCAGTTGGCGTGGATAAAGATTTTAAGAAGTGGACCCCTTCTACCATGGTGTCAACACAAACAACTTGATTCGTATTGGCAGATGGTTCATAAACAGCCGCATCATCACCTATTCCCACTTTTACATGTTTTTGAAAGAGTTGTTTTGGCTTTAATTTATTTATAAAATCAAATTCATCCATTTCTTTCTCCAGTTCAATTTTTTATTGCTTAGATTATGAAAAAACCTTAGGAATCGTCTCCTAAGGAAGCATCATATTTTCATTTAGCGAATAGTAGTAGTTTATCCAAGTTTTACACATTCTATCGTATCATAGATCGCTTTATATTGGCATTATAAATTTTTAATGGCAATTGCTTGTATGTTTAGCTTTGTTAAGAGTTAATTTTTAATAACTGAGGAGGCTCCTGGATCTCCTAACAATAGATAGCTTCTGCAGCTGATATTAACAGGCTGTTTTTCAATAGCTTATATTTAATAATAGATAAAAAGACATAAAAAAAACGAAACATCAACGTTTCGTTAAAAATCGAAATATGGCGGTCCGGACGGGACTCGAACCCGCGACCTCCTGCGTGACAGGCAGGCATTCTAACCAACTGAACTACCGGACCATTGGTTGCGGAGGCAGGATTTGAACCTGCGACCTTCGGGTTATGAGCCCGACGAGCTACCAGACTGCTCCACCCCGCGACGATAATAATACTACTTATAAAACATAATTACCTGGCAACGTCCTACTCTCACAGGGGGAAACCCCCAACTACCATCGGCGCTGAAGAGCTTAACTTCCGTGTTCGGCATGGGAACGGGTGTGACCTCTTCGCCATCGCCACCAGATAATTAGTTTTCGGCTTCCGATGAACTTCACATTTCTGCGTCATCTCATTCGTCAACATCCTCACGTACAGCTGTACGCTCCGGTGTCTCCTCAATCGATTCCTTGAACTGTTCGTTCCTCGAAACCCTCTTACTTTGTATTTAGTTTGAAGGCATATTCCTTCAAAACTAGATAACGATTATACAATTCATTCACTGAGCTTTTCGCTTTTGTATTAGGTTAAGTCCTCGATCGATTAGTATCAGTCAGCTCCACACGTCACCGCGCT
>NZ_LATZ01000027.1 GCF_000981385.1 Bacillus sp. SA1-12 | reverse complement strand
GGACGCACCGCTGGTGTACCAGTTGTCTTGCCAAAGGCATAGCTGGGTAGCTATGTGCGGAAGGGATAAGTGCTGAAAGCATCTAAGCATGAAGCCCCCCTCAAGATGAGATTTCCCTGTTACTTTGTAACGTAAGATCCCTGAAAGATGATCAGGTTGATAGGTCAGAGGTGGAAGCGCGGTGACGTGTGGAGCTGACTGATACTAATCGATCGAGGACTTAACCTAATACAAATGCGTATGCTCAGTAAATGAATTGAAAAATCGTTATCTAGTTTTGAAGGAACATGCCTTCAAACTTAATATATCTGGTGGCGATGGCGAAGAGGTCACACCCGTTCCCATGCCGAACACGGAAGTTAAGCTCTTCAGCGCCGATGGTAGTTGGGGGTCTCCCCCTGTGAGAGTAGGACGTTGCCAGGTAAGAAGAGAAAAGATCAGTAGAGATACTGGTCTTTTTTTTATTTAAGTAAAACCGTAAGGTTTTTTAGAAAAAGTAGAAACCAAGTAACTCTTCTAGCCTGAGGCTTGGGAGAAGCAAATAAAGGAGCTTCTACTAAGAGCGCCACGCCTGCGGCAACGTGAAGTCAGCACATCCTGTGCAAGTTCGGTGAGAGTAGGATGCTGTCGGGTAAGAAGATGAAAAGATCAGTGGAGATACTGGTCTATTTGTAATATTGAAAAGGTAATGGGAAGTTCAGTGTTACTCTGCCATTATGTGGTTTAAGGCGCGGGGTTCGTGTCTGAACAAAGGACAGCGGAGCTATACAGGCGGCAAGGCTCTAAAGAAGCTCCTGCTAAAGGAAAGTAATTGCCTGCAGTGAAAAACAAGGCATGTTTTAGAGAACTCATTTAAAAAAACAAAAAATTATTCAAATATAAGATATTCAATTCCCTTCTATCTGAATATTCAATAAATAATTGGAGACGATAACAATATCTATAAGGGAAAAAGCATCTTATAAATGAATAACTTTTACCATTGTATCTGTAAAAAAATTTTAGTAAAATATAGCCTAATTTATTGTTTAACCTAAGGAGGAGTTGTGTTGCTTCACAACAGTATTACAATGGTTATCATCATTTTGCTCATAAATATTGTGTATGTCTCATTTTTTACGATCAGAATGATTTTAACGTTAAAAGGAAGACGGTATTTAGCTGCATTTATAAGTATGTTTGAGGTAATCATTTATGTAGTTGGTCTTGGATTAGTACTCGATAACTTAAATGAAATTCAAAATTTAATTGCCTACGCGATTGGTTATGGACTTGGCGTCATAGTAGGGATGAAAATAGAAGAGAAACTGGCGCTTGGGTATATTACGGTTAATGTTATTTCAACTGAACATGAAAAGGATTTGCCAAAGCAAATACGTGAGAAAGGATTTGGAGTAACAAATTGGATGGCAAATGGATTAGAAGGTGACCGTCTATCCATGCAGATTTTAACGCCAAGAAAATATGAACTTAAGCTATATCAAACCATAAAGGAGCTTGATCCAAAAGCATTTATTATTGCCTATGAGCCAAAAACCATTCATGGCGGCTTCTGGGTCAAGGCTGTTCGGAAAGGAAGAATTAAAGTATGACATCGAAGCCGAAAAAAAAGAAGTTTTTTGTGGAAGAGCATGAAACCATTGATGATTGTCTCAATCGCATGCGTGAAGAAGGTTACTTCCCGGTTAGAAGAATGGAGCAGCCTATTTTTAAAGAAGAAATCAGAGATCACATTGTTGAACACGTACCATGTGGCAGGGAAATTGTTTTCGAAGGAAAATTGCTGTAAAAACCGAACATTAACAAAGTAATAAAATAAATCGTTCGATTTTACGTTGACATAGATAATCTTCATTGTTAATATAGACATGTAAATAAGTGATTAACGTTAAACCTCATATATAATTGGGAATATGGCCCAGAAGTTTCTACCCGTTGACCGTAAATCATCGGACTATGAGGGAAAGTGTACGTATAAACGATTCGGATGGAAAGATTGAATGTCCGGGCTCGGTATACTGTACTTTCTCTATAATGTGAGAAAGTACAGTATACCGAGCCTTTTGTGTATTAAGTAATACAAAAGGTGGGGAAAAAATGAAGCCGCTTGTTGGGGTTATAATGGGAAGTACATCTGACTGGGAAACAATGAAGCATGCATGCGAAATATTGGATGAATTAGAAGTTCCCTATGAAAAGAAGGTAGTATCTGCACATCGTACACCTGATTACATGTTTGATTATGCAGAGAATGCAAGAAATAGAGGTCTAAAGGTCATTATCGCGGGAGCAGGCGGTGCAGCACATCTTCCAGGAATGGTTGCAGCAAAAACCACGCTTCCAGTGATAGGTGTCCCTGTTCAATCTAAGGCGTTAAATGGTCTTGATTCTTTACTATCAATTGTTCAAATGCCTGGCGGAGTCCCGGTAGCAACAGTTGCGATCGGTAAAGCAGGTGCTACGAATGCAGGATTACTCGCAGCAGAGATCCTTTCTACAGGAAATCATGACTTGGCGAACAAATTGGATACTAGAAGAGAAGAGCTTCGTTTAAAGGTGCTAGAAAGCAGTGATGAACTTGAATAATAAGAGAATTCTTCCTGGATCGACAATCGGAATAATTGGCGGAGGCCAGCTTGGCCGGATGATGGCGATCGCTGCAAGACAGCTTGGCTACCGTATAGCTGTATTAGATCCAACAGAAGATTGCCCATGCGGACAACTTGCAGATATCGAGATAACAGCAGCTTATGATGATTTAGAGGCAATAAAAAAACTGGCTGAAGTTAGTGATGTCATCACCTATGAATTTGAAAATATCGATTATACAGCCTTGCATTGGTTAGAGGGAAATGCAAATTTACCTCAAAAAAGTTCATTGCTGCTGCTTACTCAAGATCGTGAAACAGAGAAAGCTGCAATTGAAAAGGCTGGCTGTGAAGTAGCATTATATCGAATTATCCATAACGAAGAAGAGCTGTCAGAAGCGATAGAGGATTTACAGTTTCCTAGTGTGTTAAAGACATGCAGAGGCGGTTATGACGGAAAGGGACAGGTTGTAATTCGCACTGAGGATGGTCTTGCTGAAGCTAAGAAACTATTAAAGCATGGGACATGTATTCTTGAGAAATGGGTTCCATTTGAAAAAGAAATTTCAGTTATTGTGACAAGATCTGTGAACGGTGAAACAAAGACGTTCCCAGTAGCTGAAAATATTCATAAAGACAATATCTTATATCAAAGTATTGTACCAGCAAGAGTACCTGAAGAAATTGAAACAAAAGCACAGCAATTAGCAATAAAGCTTTCAAATAGCTTTGAACTTGTTGGGACACTTGCTGTAGAAATGTTCTTAACAAAAGATGGAGACATTTATATTAATGAATTAGCTCCTCGTCCACATAACTCGGGTCATTACACAATTGACCTTTGTGAGACAGATCAATTTGAACAACATATTCGTGCAGTTTGTAATCTTCCTTTAGGACGTACGTCATTATTACAAACCGGTATGATGGTAAATCTCTTGGGGGAAGATTTAACTATAATCAATGACCATATCTCATTACTTGAAACGGCTAAGCTTCACCTTTATGGCAAGAAGGAGCCGGTTGCGAAACGGAAAATGGGACATATTACGTTTATTAGTGAAACAATAGAGAAAGATATCGAAAAGATCAACCATATTTGGGGTAAAAACTAGGACGGAGGCACAAAAGATGATCGAACGTTATACAAGACCGGAAATGGGTGCAATTTGGACGGAAGAAAATAAATTTAAAGCATGGTTAGAGGTTGAAATCCTTGCTTGTGAAGCTTGGGCCGAATTAGGTGTCATTCCAAAGGAAGATGTTGCTCTTCTTCGCAAAAATGCATCATTTGATATCAATCGTATTAATGAAATTGAACTAGAAACACGTCATGATGTCGTCGCTTTTACAAGAGCAGTATCAGAAACGTTAGGTGAAGAACGCAAATGGGTTCATTACGGATTAACTTCAACGGATGTAGTGGACACAGCTCTTTCATACTTGCTTAAACAAGCAAACGACATTCTTTTAAAAGATATTGAAAACTTCATCCAAATTTTAAAAGAAAAAGCACAAGAACATAAATATACAGTTATGATGGGACGTACTCATGGTGTTCATGCTGAACCAACAACATTTGGATTAAAGCTTGCTCTATGGTATGAAGAAATGAAACGTAACCTAGATCGCTTTAAACGTTCTGCTGAAGGCGTTGAATACGGGAAAATTTCTGGAGCGGTTGGAACTTACGCAAATATCGATCCATTTGTTGAGAAGTATGTGTGTGAAAAATTAGGTACGAAACCAGCACCTATCTCTACACAAACACTTCAACGTGATCGCCACGCAGATTATATGGCATCATTAGCATTGGTAGCAACTTCAATTGAAAAGTTTGCTGTAGAAATTCGCGGTTTGCAAAAGAGTGAAACACGTGAGGTTGAAGAATCATTTGCAAAAGGTCAAAAAGGATCTTCTGCAATGCCGCATAAACGTAACCCGATCGGTTCTGAAAATATGACAGGACTTGCACGTGTGATTCGCGGTTATATGCTAACTGCTTATGAAAATGTTCCTTTATGGCATGAAAGAGATATTTCTCACTCTTCTGCTGAACGTATTATCTTACCAGATGCAACGATTGCATTAAACTATATGTTAAATCGCTTTGGCAACATTATTAAGAACCTAACGGTCTTCCCAGAAAACATGAAGCGTAATATGGACCGCACACAAGGGTTAATCTACTCTCAACGCGTGTTGCTTGCTTTAATTGATACAGGTATGACAAGAGAAGAAGCTTATGACCTTGTTCAACCAAAAGCAATGGAAGCTTGGGAGAAACAAGTACCATTCCGTGGGCTAGTTGAAGCAGAGCCAAAAATCACAGAACGTCTGTCCGCTGAAACAATTGCAGATTGCTTCGATTATAACTATCACTTAAAAGGTGTAGACACAATCTTCGAACGACTTGGTCTTTAAAATATAAATAGCAAGGGATAAAAAGTCCCTTGCTATATCTTTGATTGAAAAAGTAGGTTAGAAAATATAACAAATCATACTTACTAGCCTAAAAGTTCCCAATATTCTGTTTAGGAGGGCCATCATGAGCATTGAAAAGCTTGAGTTACTATATGAAGGTAAAGCAAAACGCATTTATAAAACAAATGAACCTAATATTTTGCTAGTATCTTATAAAGATTCCGCAACTGCCTTTAATGGGGTGAAAAAGGAAGAGATAACTGGTAAGGGTCGTTTAAACAATGAGATTTCAACTCTGATTTTCGAAAAGCTAACAGCTAATCATATTGAAAATCATTTTGTAAAAAGATTATCTGAAACAGAGCAGCTTGTTAAAAAAGTAACGATCATTCCGCTGGAAGTAGTTGTGAGAAATGTCGTTGCAGGAAGTCTCTCTAAACGAATTGGCATTGAAGAAGGAACAGCAATCAAAGAACCACTTGTTGAGTTTTACTATAAGGATGATGACCTAGGTGACCCACTTATTACCGAAGATCACATCGCACTTTTAGAGGTTGCCACAAAAGAGCAAGTTGAGACATTAAAAACACTTGCCAAACAAGTAAATGAAGTATTGAAGGCTCATTTCTTATCATGCGGTGTCCGCCTTATCGATTTTAAACTTGAATTCGGATTAACAGAGGAAGGAACCATTATTTTAGCTGATGAGGTTTCACCAGACACTTGCCGTCTATGGGATATCGAAACAAATGAAAAATTTGATAAAGATGTATTTCGCCGCGATATCGGCAGCTTAACAGAAGCTTATGAAGAAATTTTAACAAGACTTGGAGGCCAATCATCATGTACAAAGTAAAAGTTTATGTCACGTTAAGAGAAAGTGTTTTAGATCCACAAGGAAGCGCAGTTAAGAGTGCATTGCACAGCATGTCATACAATGAAGTTCAAGATGTACGTATTGGGAAATATATGGAATTAGCAATTGAAAAATCAGATCGTGACTTAGATGTTGTTGTAAAAGAAATGTGTGAAAAATTACTTGCTAATACAGTTATTGAGGACTACAGATATGAGGTACAGGAGGTTGTCACAAAGTGAAATTCGCTGTGATCGTTTTTCCAGGATCCAACTGTGATGTTGATATGTACCATGCTATTAAAGATGAGCTGGGTGAAGAAGTAGAGTATGTGTGGCATGACCAAACAGACTTAAGCGGCTTTGATGGTATTTTATTACCAGGTGGCTTTTCTTACGGGGATTACCTACGCTCTGGTGCCATCGCCCGTTTCTCAAATGTTATGAAGGAAGTTGTCGAAGCAGCTGAAGCAGGAAAGCCTGTTCTTGGTGTATGTAACGGATTCCAAATTTTATTGGAAGCGGGATTACTTCCAGGTGCAATGAAACGAAACGAAAACTTAAAGTTTATGTGCCGACCTGTAAATTTAAAAGTCGTAAACAATGAGACGGCATTTACATCAGAATATAAGCAAAATGAGGTTATTTCCGTTCCGATCGCCCATGGAGAAGGGAACTATTATTGTGATGAAGAAACGCTACAAAAGCTTAAAGAAAACAATCAAATTGTGTTTACGTATGAAACGAATCCAAATGGTAGCTTAGTCGATATCGCCGGGATTACAAATGAACGCGGGAATGTTTTAGGAATGATGCCACATCCTGAACGTGCAGTTGACGAATTATTAGGAAGTGCGGATGGATTAAAATTATTTCAATCAATCGTGAAAAACTGGAGGGAATCTCATGTCACTACAGCTTGAACCAACAAACCAGATGATAAAAGATGAAAAAATCTACAGACAAATGGGTGTAAGTGATGATGAGTTTGCCCTTATTGAAAAAATCATCGGCCGTCTTCCAAATTACACGGAGATGGGTATTTTCTCAGTTATGTGGTCGGAGCACTGCAGTTACAAAAACTCTAAACCAATTTTAAAGAAATTCCCTGTAACAGGTGAAAAGGTTTTACAAGGTCCTGGTGAAGGAGCGGGGATTGTTGATATCGGCGACAATCAAGCAGTCGTATTTAAAATTGAAAGCCATAACCACCCTTCAGCAATTGAACCATACCAAGGTGCAGCCACTGGTGTAGGTGGAATCATTCGTGATGTTTTCTCAATGGGTGCAAGACCAATTGCCATTTTAAACTCATTACGTTTTGGTGAATTACAATCTCCTCGTGTCAAATACTTATTTGAAGAGGTTGTTGCTGGTATTGCTGGCTATGGTAACTGTATTGGAATTCCGACTGTAGGCGGGGAAATCCAATTTGACAGCTCTTATGAAGGCAACCCATTAGTAAACGCTATGTGTGTCGGATTAATTAATCATGAAGATATTAAGAAGGGTCAAGCAAAAGGCGTTGGCAACACGGTTATGTATGTTGGCGCGAAAACTGGCCGTGACGGAATTCATGGTGCAACATTTGCTTCAGAAGAATTAACTGAGGATTCTGGTGAAAACCGCCCGGCTGTTCAAGTAGGGGATCCATTCATGGAAAAGCTTTTACTAGAAGCTTGCCTTGAAGTCGTGAAAAACGATGCCTTAGTTGGTATTCAAGATATGGGTGCTGCTGGTTTAACAAGTTCTTCAGCTGAAATGGCTAGTAAAGCAGGATCAGGTATTCAAATGAATCTTGATCTTATCCCTCAGCGTGAAACAGGCATGACACCATATGAAATGATGTTATCAGAATCACAAGAAAGAATGCTGCTTGTTATTGAAAAGGGAAGAGAGCAGGAAATCATTGACCTGTTCAAAAAATATGACCTAGAAGCAGTTACAGTTGGTAAAGTAACAGATGATAAAATGCTTCGTCTATTCCATAAAGGTGAAGTCGTTTGTGAGCTTCCAGTCGATGCGTTAGCTGAAGAAGCACCAGTTTATCACAAACCATCTGCCGTACCTGCGTACTTTGAAGAGTTCCAAAAAATGGACGTTGCACCAATTCAAGTAGAAAACTATAAAGAAACACTTCTTCAATTATTAAAACAACCTACTATTGCAAGCAAAGAGTGGGTTTATGATCAATATGACTACATGGTTCGTACAAATACTGTTGTTGCTCCAGGTTCTGACGCAGCAGTTGTTCGTATTCGTGATACGAAAAAGGCATTAGCTATGACAACTGACTGTAACTCTCGTTATCTCTATTTAGATCCTGAAGTAGGCGGTAAAATCGCTGTTGCAGAAGCTGCTCGTAATATCGTGTGTTCCGGTGCGACGCCATTAGCGATTACAGATAACTTAAACTTCGGTAATCCGGAAAAGCCTGAAATCTTCTGGCAAATTGAAAAAGCCGCTGACGGTATTAGTGAAGCTTGCCGTGTGCTAAATACTCCTGTAATAGGCGGTAACGTATCTTTATATAATGAAACGAACGGAACTGCGATCTATCCGACGCCTGTTATTGGAATGGTAGGCTTAATCGAAGATACTGACTATATTACAACACAAGACTTTAAAGCAGCTGGAGATCTTATTTACTTAATTGGGGAAACAAAACAAGAATTTGGAGGAAGTGAGCTTCAAAAGCTTACTTACGGAAAAATCTTTGGCAAGTCCCCAGAGTTAGATTTAGAGAAAGAAAGTAAAATATTGGAACAGCTTTCAAAAGCGATTCGTGAAAAAACAGTTGCTTCTGCACACGATGTTTCTGAGGGCGGAGTTGCTGTGGCATTAGCTGAGCCTCTCTTTGGCGGTAAAGGTCTAGGTGCAACTGTAACTCTTAACGGTGATGCAACTGCAGCATTATTTAGTGAATCACAAACTAGATTTGTTGTTTCAGTGAAAAAAGAAAATCAACAAGCGTTTGAACAACTTGTCGATGCGGTTTGTATCGGAGAAGTAACAGACAACGGAAAACTTATTATTAAAAACGAAAACGATGAATCACTTGTCGATGCATCTGTTGAAGAATTAAAGGATGCATGGAAAGGAGCTATCCCATGCTTGCTGAACTCAAGGGATTAAACGAAGAGTGTGGCGTCTTCGGAATATGGGGTCATCCGGAAGCAGCTCAAATAACATATTACGGTTTACACAGTCTCCAGCATAGAGGGCAAGAAGGGGCTGGAATTGTTACGTCTGATGGTGAAAAACTAACAGGCATGAAAGGGCTCGGCTTAATCTCAGAGGTGTTCGGGAACGGCAAATTAAATGAACTATCAGGTAAAGCGGCAATCGGTCATGTTCGTTATGCGACTGCAGGCGGAGGCGGATATGAAAATGTCCAGCCTTTGCTGTTTAAATCACATAGCGGAGGTCTGGCATTAGCGCATAACGGAAATCTTGTGAATGCTAATCAGGTTAAACATCAACTCGAGAGCCAAGGAAGTATATTTCAAACGACTTCAGATACAGAAGTACTAGCCCATCTTATCAGAAGAAGCGGCTTTCAAGATTTAAAGGAAGCTGTAAAAAATGCATTAACGATGATTAAGGGTGCTTATGCCTTCTTAATTATGACTGAAAATGAAATGATGGTTGCACTTGATCCTAATGGTTTACGTCCATTGTCGATCGGTGTAATGGGGGACGCTTATGTCGTTGCGTCAGAAACGTGTGCTTTTGATGTTGTAGGAGCGAAGTATGAAAGAGATGTTCAGCCAGGCGAATTATTAATCATCAATGATGAAGGGATTCGTTCTGAGCGCTTCTCTATGAATATTAATCGTTCGATTTGCAGCATGGAGTATATTTATTTCTCACGCCCTGATAGCAATATTGATGGAATCAACGTGCATACTGCCCGTAAAAACCTTGGAAAACGTTTGGCTGTAGAGTCAGAGGTTGATGCTGACGTTGTTACTGGTGTGCCGGATTCAAGTATTTCTGCAGCAATCGGCTTTGCAGAACTGACAGGAATTCCTTATGAACTTGGATTAATCAAAAACCGATATGTAGGTCGTACGTTTATTCAGCCTTCACAGTCATTGCGTGAGCAAGGGGTTAAAATGAAATTATCAGCTGTACGCGGAGTTGTCGAAGGGAAGCGTGTTGTCATGGTTGATGACTCCATTGTACGTGGAACAACTAGTAAGCGAATCGTGACAATGCTTCGTGAAGCAGGTGCGACAGAGGTACATGTACGAATTAGTTCTCCGCCAATTTCAAATCCTTGTTTCTACGGGATTGATACGTCAACACATGAAGAATTGATTGCATCAAATCATTCTATAGAAGAAATTCGTCAAATTATTGGCGCGGATAGCTTGGCCTTCTTAAGTGTTGAAGGCATGCTTGAAGCCATTGGCCGACCATATGAAGGGGAGTACAAAGGACAATGCTTAGCGTGTTTTACAGGGCGTTATCCGACTGATATTTATCCAGATACAGTACTTCCACATGAGAAGGCATAAAAAGAAATGACAAAACGTGATGAGGCTGTCTTAAAACCAATGGTCAGATCCCGTGAACACAAATATAGGTGTTTGTTGGAGGGGTCAGACCCTTTTGAGACATCCTCGTCTTACTTTCAATGCTAAGGAGGCATCAGACATGTCCGACATTTATAAACAAGCCGGTGTGGATATCGAAGCAGGATATGAAGCTGTGTCAAGAATGAAAAAGCATGTTGCTAAGACAATGCGTAAAGGTGTTATGGGTGGACTTGGCGGCTTTGGTGGAATGTTTGATTTAAGCGAATTAAATTACAAACAGCCTGTACTCGTGTCTGGAACAGATGGCGTAGGGACAAAGTTAAAGCTTGCTTTTATGGCTGATAAGCATGACACAATTGGTATTGACGCAGTTGCCATGTGTGTGAATGATATTCTAGCTCAAGGTGCTGAACCATTGTTTTTCTTAGATTATTTAGCATTAGGCAAAGCTATCCCGGAAAAAATTGAGCAGATCGTAAAGGGTATTGCTGATGGGTGCGAAGAATCCGGCTGTGCTTTAGTCGGCGGAGAAACTGCTGAGATGCCAGGGTTATATGATGATGATGAATATGATGTAGCCGGATTTTCAGTAGGTGCAGTGGAAAAAGAAAACATTGTGACTGGGGAAAATATTAAACCAGGACATGTGTTAATTGGCCTTTCATCCAGCGGTCTTCACAGCAATGGGTTTTCATTAGTTCGTAAAATTCTTCTCGAGAATCAAAAGCTAGATTTGCAAGCTGTGTATGAACCATTTACTAAAAATTTAGGTGAGGTTTTATTAACGCCAACGAGAATATATGTAAAACCTGTGCTTGATGTGGTGAGGAAGTTCCAAGTGGACGGAATGGCGCATATTACAGGCGGCGGTTTTATCGAAAATATTCCACGCATGCTTCCTGAAGGAACTGGTGTAGAAATTGATTTCGGTTCTTGGCCAATCCCGGAAATTTTCGATTTTCTTAAAGAAAAAGGTGAGTTAAGCAGCGAAGATATGTTTAACGTCTTTAATATGGGAATCGGATTTGTTCTAGCTGTTAAAAATGAACTCTTACATGATGTAATTAACCAACTAGAAGCAAATGGTGAAAAAGCATACATCATTGGCCGCGTGGTTGACGGTGCTGGTGTTACGTTTGGCGGAGGAGCTCTTCGATGAAAAGACTAGCCGTTTTTGCTTCAGGGAATGGGAGTAATTTTCAGGCGATTCTTGATCAAATACAGAACGGACCATTAGAAGCCGAAATAGCTCTTGTTGTTTGTGACAAGCCTGAGGCTGGTGTGATCGAACGTGCAAAAAAAGCAGACATTCCAGTGTTTTCGTTTGTACCTAAGGAATACGAATCTAAAGCACATTTTGAAGCGGATATTTTAGCTGCTTTGCATCAGCACCAGATTGACCTAGTCATTCTTGCAGGTTATATGCGTTTAATCGGGCCAACGTTATTAGGGGCGTACACAAACAAAATCGTCAATATCCATCCTTCTTTATTACCTGCCTTTCCAGGGAAAGATGCGATTGGACAAGCTTTTCAAGCTGGTGTGAAGGTAACAGGTGTAACGATTCACTTTGTTGATGCTGGAATGGATACAGGTCCAATTATTGCTCAGCAGGCGATTGATATTACAAATGATGATACGGTTGAAACAATCGCAGATAAGGTCCATAAAGTTGAACATGCTTTATACCCAAAAGTGATTAAAGAATTAGTCTCAAAATAATGGCAGAGGTGAATAACATGACAGTTAAACGCGCACTGGTCAGTGTGTCAAATAAAGAAAATCTTGTTCCTTTTGTAAAAGAGTTAATTGATCTAGGTGTTGAAGTCATTTCAACAGGCGGAACGAAATCATTATTAGAGGAAAACGGTCTAAATGTCATTGGGATTTCAGAAGTAACAGGGTTTCCTGAAATTATGGATGGACGTGTAAAAACACTTCACCCGAATATTCATGGCGGATTATTAGCGGTTCGCAGCAACCCAAGCCACATGGATCAATTAAAGGAAAATAACATTGAAACAATCGATATGGTTGTTGTGAATCTGTATCCGTTCAAAGAGACAATTTCAAAACCTGATGTTCAGTTCCAGGATGCGATTGAAAACATCGATATCGGCGGTCCTTCCATGTTACGCTCTGCAGCGAAAAACCATGAGGATGTAACAGTTCTTGTTGACCCACAAGATTATCAAGCCGTTTTAGCCGAATTAAAAGCTTCTGGTGAGGTTTCTTTGGAACAAAAACAGCGTCTTGCTGCTAAGGTATTTAGACATACAGCTGCTTACGATGCCTTGATTGCTGAATTTTTAACGAACACGATTGGGGAAGAAGACCCTGAAACAGTAACGTATACTTTTGAGAAAAAGCAATCACTTCGTTACGGTGAAAACCCTCATCAAAAAGCAACATTCTATAAAAAACCTTTCGTACCGGTTGCTTCAATCGCAAATGCGGAACAGCTTCATGGGAAAGAGTTATCATTTAATAATATTAAAGATGCGGATGCAGCACTGCAAATCGTTCGTGAGTTCACTGAACCTGCTGCTGTTGCAGTTAAACATATGAATCCATGCGGAGTTGGCGTTGGTACATCAACGTTAGAAGCCTTTACAAGATGTTATGAAGCAGATCCTACATCTATTTTTGGCGGAATTGTTGCCTTAAACCATGAAGTCGATAAAGCAACTGCAGAAAAACTTCATGAAATCTTCTTAGAGATTGTTATTGCTCCTTCATTTAGCCAAGAAGCATTAGATGTGTTAACAGGTAAGAAAAATCTGCGCCTATTAACAATCGATGTCTCTGCTGCTTCAAAACCTGAAAAGCAGCTTCAATCTGTACATGGCGGTTTGCTTGTTCAGGATGAAGATACACTTTCGTTAGACGATGTGGAAGTAACGATTCCAACAAAGCGTGAGCCTTCCGAAGAAGAGTGGAAAGATCTAAAATTAGCTTGGAAAGTAGTTAAACATGTAAAATCAAATGCGATTGTTCTAGCTAAGGATGAAATGACAATTGGTGTTGGAGCTGGACAAATGAATCGTGTTGGCGCAGCGAAGATTGCGATTGAACAAGCTGGTGACAAAGCAAAAGGAAGTGCACTTGGTTCTGATGCATTTTTCCCGATGTCTGATACGGTAGAAGCTGCTGCAAAGGCTGGTGTAACAGCTATCATTCAACCAGGCGGATCCATTCGTGATGAAGAATCAATTCGTATGGCTGATGAATATGGCATTGCAATGATATTCACAGGAGTACGCCACTTTAAACATTAAGAAGATTTGTTAGTAGTTTGAGGTGAGATGCTGTCTTAGCAATAAAACTCACCTCACTCTACTTATTGGAATATTGAAGTGATGAACACGTTTAAACTATACAAGAAAACGATCAATTAAAAGAGGTGTGAACATGAAAGTTCTAATAATCGGACAAGGTGGCCGTGAACATGCCCTTGTATGGAAAGCCGCACAAAGTAACCTTGTAGAGGAAGTCTTTGTTGCACCAGGTAATGATGGTATGAATGAGCTTGCCACAAGGGTATCAATTAGTGAAACTGATACTGCAGGCTTATTAGAATTTGCTAAGGAACACAACATTGATTTAACAATTGTTGGTCCAGAAGTTCCGTTATTAAATGGGGTTGTTAATGCATTTGAACAAGCTGATTTAAAGATTTTTGGACCGACAAAAGAGGCTGCTTTAATCGAGGGAAGTAAAAACTTTGCAAAAGAGCTTATGGTCAAGTACAACATACCAACGGCGCACTATCAAACATTTTCAGATGTCGAGAAGGCAAAAGCCTATATCCAAGAAAAGGGCGCTCCAATTGTTATAAAAGCAGATGGTTTAGCTGCAGGAAAAGGTGTAACGGTTGCTGAAACGTTAGATACTGCGCTCGAAAGTGTAACTGATATGCTTGAAGGCGGAAAATTCGGCGATGCTTCTCGATCAGTTGTTGTTGAAGAATTTCTTGCAGGGGAAGAATTTTCTTTAATGGCGTTTGTAAAAGGTGAAAAGGTATTTCCTATGGTGATTGCACAGGATCATAAGCGTGCCTATGACAATGATGAAGGTCCAAATACAGGTGGAATGGGTGCGTATTCACCAGTACCGCAAATTCCGGATCATGTAGTGGAAACTGCGATTGAAACCATTTTGAAGCCCGCAGCAAAAGCTCTTGTCAGCGAAGGGCGATCTTTTACAGGCATTTTATATGCAGGTCTTATCCTAACAGAAGAGGGGCCAAAGGTCATTGAATTTAATGCTCGCTTTGGCGATCCCGAAACACAGGTTGTCCTTCCAAGACTTGAATCAGATTTAGTTGAAATGTTGCTAGCAATCCTTGAAGATAAGCCTGTGAAACTTGCCTGGTCACCTAAAGCTGTTTTAGGAGTTGTACTGGCTTCGAATGGCTATCCAAATGAGTATGATAAAGGACAGCCAATTGGTCAGTTAACCGAAAAGAGTGAGGATGCAGTTATTTTCCATGCAGGAACAAAAAAGGTTGAGGATCAATTTGTTAATAATGGCGGTCGCGTTCTTGTTGTTTCTGGATATGGTGATTCAATAAGCAAGGCACAAGAACAGGCATATGAGCTAGTAGAAAAAATAGCTTCACCTGCTCTGTTCTATCGAAAGGATATTGGAAACAAAGCAATTAAGCACGGCGTTTCTTAACATAGACAAATAATAATGCAATTATGGCACCGATTATTGCAATCCATATAAACGACATATCTGTTAAATATTCTAAGAACATGTGAACACCTCCAATATAATTAGGAGGGTGTCTAAGTACTAAGGGTCAGACCCTTGTAGAGACACCCTCCATTTTTTACGTCTGGTTTCTTAAGTAGGATTAATGACGATTTTTTCATCGTCTTCTTCATAACCATCTTCATCATCAAAAAACGGTAAATTGGCATTTTGAAACAAGTATGTGATCGGGCAGTATCGCAAAATTCCTTCTCCTACCTTCATGGCGCCGAGTACGATGGCGATTAAATATGAATCTCTCCAAGGTTTTTTACAATATTTAGAAGTAGCCCAGGCAATTATCGTTAGGCCACATGTAATTCGGACTAACGCGTTCAAGATTCCTATATTTGGTCGCATCTTTCCATTCACTCCCTAAAATTGTCATAAAAATGCAAT
This sequence comes from Bacillus sp. SA1-12, assembly GCF_000981385.1. Classification (GTDB taxonomy): domain Bacteria; phylum Bacillota; class Bacilli; order Bacillales; family Bacillaceae; genus Metabacillus. The sequence goes on along the minus strand of NZ_LATZ01000027.1, from coordinate 19,603 downwards.
AAAACGTTAATGCGTTAATAAATTCCATATGTTAACATAGAATTATGCTAGTAACTAAAATTGGAGGGTTTTTTATGCCCGAGAAAAAATTTCAATGGAAAATAAGTCAAATTAGAAAACAAATAGATGTTGTATCAAATAAATGTGCACCTACTGTTTTATTAAAAAATGCGACTTATTTAAATTCCTATTTGCGTCAATGGGTAAAAGCAAATATTTGGATTTTGGATGACCGTATTGTCTATGTTGGTGACAATTTACCCGAGCGTACAGCTCAAACTGAAGTGATTGATTGTACAAACAAAGTTATAGTGCCTGGATATATTGAACCACATGCACACCCATTTCAATTATATAATCCCCATACTTTAGCAAAGTATGTGTCACAGACAGGAACAACAGCATTTATCGGTGATAACCTTTTTTTCCTTTTACAGTACGAGAAAAAGAAAGCGCTTACGTTTTTAGATGATATGGGAAAATTGCCGTATCACTTTTATTGGTGGGCCAGGTTTGATTTGCAAACAGAGGTTCAAAGTGAGGACCAAATCTTTTCTCATGACTTCTTGAAAAAATGGTTAGAACATAAATCAGTTATTCAAGGAGGAGAATTAACGAGCTGGCCAAAGTTACTCGATGGGGATGACTGGATCCTATATTGGATGCGAGAAACGAAACGAAGAGGGAAAAGAATTGAAGGGCATTTTCCAGGAGCATCTGAAAATACATTAACAAAAATGAAGCTATTTGGAGTAGATAGTGATCATGAATCGATGACCGGTAAAGATGTCATGAATCGACTGAAATTGGGGTACACGGCTGCCTTAAGATATTCCTCAATACGTCCGGATCTTTCAAAGCTTTTGCATGAGCTGCAAGACGAAGGCTTAACAACATATGATCATTTATACTATACTACTGATGGAGCAACTCCGGCTTTTTATAAAGCAGGTATGATCAATCGTTGTATCGATATCGCACTAGAATGCAATGTTCCGGCCATTGATGCATATAATATGGCGACCTTTAATATCGCCAAATATTATCAATTGGAAGAGCAGATCGGTGTTATTGCACCAGGGCGAATTGCTACCTTAAACATATTAGACAGTATTGATCGACCAGATCCATCGTCTGTCATGGCAAAAGGGATTTGGCTGCTTAAAGAAGGAAAGCGTCAGGAGACGGACTCTGTTGTTGAATGGTCTGATTATGGTATTCAATCTGCAGATATCGCTTGGGATCTAACAATAGATGATTTGCAATTTTCAATGCCGCTGGGGATGAAAATGCGAAATGCAGTGATTATGGAGCCTTATTCGGTTACAATTGACAGTTCGGTAAGTGATCTTTCCGAAAATCATGATGAAAGCTTTTTAGCCTTAATTGACCGCAATGGCAAATGGAGAATAAATACGGTTATTAAAGGCTTTGCTAAACATGTTCAAGGCTTTGCAAGCTCATACTCAACAACCGGTGATATTATTATAATTGGAAAAAAGAAATCGGAAATGCTTGCAGCATATAGGCGGATGAAGGAAATTGGCGGAGGTATTGTGCTAATTGAGAATGGAGATGTTTTATTTGAAATGCCGTTACAGTTAAATGGAAGCGCTTCAAATGAAGAGCTCGAAAGCGTCATGTTGAAACAAGATAAACTTAACACTCTCTTAAAGGAAAGAGGATATAGATTTGATGACCCCATTTATTCCCTGTTATTTTTTTCATCAACACATTTACCTTATATTAGAATAACTCCTTTAGGGATTTTTGATGTCATGAAAAAAACGGTACTCTTTCCGACTATAATGCGTTAAAATATAAAAGGGAAAAAGATAGGTTGTGTTAGCTTGGATAAGAAAAAATTTGCATATGCCCTTATAACGATGCTTATGGTTATAAGCGCTTGCAGTAATAAAGAAGAAGCCCGTCCTGTGAAAAATGAAGAGGCTGTTCAACAAGAGGAAAAGCCTGTGACTGTTGAGGTAGAAGAAGAGGCTGTTTATCCCCTCACAGGATTGGAGGCAAAAGGTGACCTAAATCAGCGTCCTGTTGCCGTTATGATTAATAATCATCCAAAGGCAAGACCTCAATCAGGCCTTCATAAAGCGGATATTGTATATGAAGTCCTTGCTGAGGGAAGCATCACCAGATTATTAGCAGTCTTTCAAAGTGAAATACCGGATACAATCGGACCAGTTCGTAGTGCAAGGGATTATTACATTGATCTTAGTAAAGGCTTTGACGCACTTTATATAAGTCATGGCTGGAGCCCTGATGCACAAGAAAAGCTGGAGGCTGGAGAAGCTGATTATTTAAACGGCTTATTTTATGATGGAACATTATTTTGGCGGGCGGATCACCGTAAAGCACCACATAATTCCTATATATCATATAAAAATATTTTAAAGGGCGCAAAGTCAAATAAGTACGAAACAACTGCAGATGTAGAGCCTTTTGCGTTTCTTTCTGAGGAAGAAGTGGTAAATTTAAAAGGAGAACCTGCAAGCAAGTTTGTTATTAAATATGACAAATCTGAAACATGGAATGCAACATATGAGTATAATCAAACTAATCAAAGCTACAGCCGATTTAGTAATAATGAGCAAACCGTTGATTTAGAGAGTGAAGCGCCAATACAGGTCACTAATGTGTTTGTTGTCGAAATGGAACATACCCTTATTGATTCTTACGGAAGAAGGGCGATTGATTTAACATCAGGCGGTCAAGCACTTCTATTCCAGAATGGAAAAATGCAAGAGGTAGAATGGGAAAACCGGAATGGCAGAATTCTCCCTGTAAAAGACGGGGAGGTCTTAAAATTTGTTCCTGGGAAAACATGGGTCAATATTGTACCAGACATTGAGGATGCATTTCTAATTCAAACGTAATAGCAAAAGGAGAATGTTTATGCAAATCGAAAAGCTACGCGGTAAAGAACTAGACCAGCTTTTTAATTCAATTTTGTCATTAAGAGATTTAGAAGAATGTTATCGATTTTTTGATGACTTATGTACTGTGAATGAAATCCAATCGTTGGCACAAAGACTTGAAGTTGCAAGAATGCTGAGGGAAGGATTTACTTATCATAAAATTGAAACGGAAACGGGAGCAAGTACTGCAACGATTTCACGTGTTAAGCGTTGCTTAAACTATGGAAATGATGCTTATACAATGGCATTGGAACGGGTACATGGAAAGAAAGAGGAATCAGAATCGTAAAGCGCCGAATTTTCGGTGCTTTTTTTATTGGAATGACTTTTTTTCGTGCCTGTCGATTGCAGCGTCTAATATTCCCCTTTGATTCTCTTTTTTATAGAGGAATTTAACACTCTATTCAATCAACAAAGTGCCAAAATCAATAAAAGATTGTAACAACCCCATTGAAAAAACAAAAAAAATTCCAACTTTCGGTACCATTGTTATTGGACTTCTGTTTCTGATCCAAACATGGTAAAATCCATTACTGGAGTTATAAGCTTGGATTATACCATTTCATAAAGAGTACCCGTTTTTAAGTTTTTTGCCTACGTGTATTTTGTTATAATAGTGAAATGGATGTTTTGAATGGAGGAATTCCTGCATGTACGATATTAGCGAGTGGAAGCATGTGTTTAAACTCGATCCTGATAAAGAAATAAGCGATGAGGACTTAGAAAGAATTTGTGACTCTGGAACAGATGGGATTATTGTTGGAGGCAGTGATCATATTACGGAAGATAATGTCTTAAATCTCATGTCCCGAATCCGCAGATATCTTGTCCCATGCATATTAGAGGTTTCAACACCTGAAGCCATTATTCCCGGGTTTGACTTATATTTTATCCCAACTGTTTTAAATAGTATGAGCACCAAATGGATGATCGATTTGCACCAGGAAGCAGTAAAGGAATTTGGAGAGATCATGAACTGGGATGAAGTGATCGTTGAAGGATATTGTATATTAAATCCTGATTGTAAGGCAGCTAGTTTAACGGGAGCGAAGACAGACCTCTCTGTAGAAGATATCGTTGCATATGCTCGTGTTGCGGAGAATATGTTTCATTTTCCGATCTTTTATTTAGAATATAGCGGAAAATTGGGAGATCTCTCAGTTGTTGAGCAAACAAAGAAGGTATTAAAGGAAACTAAGCTTTTTTATGGCGGAGGTATTTCGTCACCAGAAGAAGCAATAGATTTTGCCAAGCATGCAGATGTTGTTGTCGTTGGGAATGTTATTTACACAGATTTGAAAGCAGCCTTGCAAACTGTTGCTGCTGTTAAATCTTAAATTTCGGACAAGACTGTTTGAGACTAGTATTTAGCCTCAATCTTTATTAAAATAGAACATATGTTTGATAGGGTGGTGAAGCAGTTGCAATTTTTATCAAATCAATTACTTGCTGGTTTGAATGACAAGCAACAGGAAGCAGTAAAAACAACAGATGGTCCCTTATTGCTAATGGCTGGGGCGGGAAGTGGGAAAACTCGGGTGTTAACACATCGGATCGCCTACTTAATGATCGAAAAGCAAATTGCCCCATGGAATATATTAGCGATTACCTTTACTAATAAAGCTGCTCGAGAAATGAAAGATAGAATTCAAAGCATCTTAGGTGCTGGTTCGGATGAAATATGGATTTCAACCTTCCACTCTATGTGTGTCCGCATTTTGCGCCGAGACAGTGACAGAATGGGAATAAATCGTAACTTTTCTATTCTTGATACGACAGATCAATTGTCGGTAATTAAAACCGTATTAAAAGAAAAAAACCTGGATCCGAAAAAATATGAACCAAGAAGCTTGCTTGGTTCGATTAGCAGTGCAAAAAACGAATTGGTAACACCTGATGAATATGATAAGACGGCAAGCAGCCATTATGAACAAGTTGTGAGTGATGTTTACAGGGAATATCAAAAGAAGCTGCGCAAAAATCAATCCCTGGATTTTGATGACTTAATCATGACAACAATCCAATTATTCCAACGTGTTCCTGAAGTTCTTGAAACCTATCAACGTAAATTCCAATATATTCATGTTGATGAGTATCAAGATACGAATAGAGCACAATATATGCTAGTTAAGCTTTTAGCAGCACGTTTTAAAAATCTTTGTGTTGTCGGAGACTCTGATCAGTCTATTTATCGCTGGCGTGGGGCGGATATTGCCAATATTCTTTCATTTGAAAAGGATTATCCCCATGCAAATGTCATTTTGCTTGAACAAAACTATCGTTCAACAAAGCTGATATTAGAGGCTGCTAATGAGGTTATAAAACATAATTCGAATCGAAAGCCTAAAAATCTATGGACTGAGAATCAACAAGGCTCGAAAATTATGTATTACCGTGCTGATAGCGAATCAGCAGAAGGACAATTTGTTGCCGGAAAAATTAAACAAATTGTTGAATCAGGGGAACGGAAGCTTTCCGATATGGCAATCTTGTATCGGACAAATGCACAATCAAGGATTATTGAGGAAGTTTTACTCAAATCTAACATTAATTATACCATTGTCGGCGGAATCAAGTTCTATGACAGAAAAGAGATTAAGGACTTGCTTGCATACTTGCGCTTAATTGCAAACCCGGATGATGATATTAGCTTAGCTCGAATTATTAATGTCCCTAAACGAGGTGTAGGTTCTACATCGGTTGATAAAATTGCAAATTATGCCATAGATAATGACCTATCTTTATTTCAAGCGATAGAAGAGATTGAACAAGTGGGTGTCAGTGCAAAGGTTGTTAAGGCATTAGTGGAATTCCGCGAAATGATCCGCAATCTTGGCAATATGCAGGATTACTTGTCTGTTACAGAGCTTGCTGAGGAAATTATTGAGAAATCCGGATACCGGGAAATGCTTGTGCAAGAAAAAACCATAGAAGCACAAAGTCGTTTGGAAAATATCGATGAATTTCTTTCTGTTACACAAACCTTTGAAAAACAAAATGACGATAAAAGTCTAGTTGCCTTTTTAACTGATTTAGCTCTCGTATCTGATATTGACAAGCTTGAAGAAGATGAGCAGGAGCAAAATGACGCAGTTGTCCTCATGACTCTTCATTCTGCTAAGGGATTAGAGTTTCCAGTTGTGTTCTTAATCGGTCTTGAGGAAGGTGTTTTCCCGCATAGCCGCTCCTTAATGGAAGAGGATGAAATGGAGGAAGAACGCCGCTTAGCATACGTGGGCATTACACGCGCTGAAAAAGAACTGTTTATCTCAAACGCACAAATGCGTACTCTGTTTGGAAGAACAAGCATGAACCCTGAGTCACGCTTTATCGCAGAGATCCCAAGTGAACTGATTGAAAGTCTTCACGAAGCAAGAAAACCTGCTGCTTCGTTCAGTAAAGGGCAACGTTTGGAAAAACGTCCGCCAGTTTCAAGACCTATTGCTGCTTCAACAGGCGGTGATGAAATTACCTGGGCTGTTGGTGATAAGGCTGAACATAAAAAATGGGGAATTGGCACAGTTGTAAGTGTAAAAGGGTCAGGAGAAGGAAAGGAATTAGATATTGCTTTTCCAAGCCCGGTAGGAATTAAGCGGCTGTTAGCAAAATTTGCTCCAATTAATCGGGTCTAAAGAGAAGACGTTGGATAGAAAGGATTGGAATCTCTATGGATAAACAATCAGCAATTAATAAAGCTTTGGAACTTTATGAGCTGCTTAATACGTATAATTATGAATACCATGTTTTAGATCAACCGAGCGTACCTGATTCCGAATATGATCGACTCTTACAAGAGCTAATAAAGCTTGAGGAAGAATTCCCTGAATTAAAATCACCGGACTCTCCAACTCAAAGGGTTGGAGGGGCCATTTTAGAGTCATTTCAAAAGGTTGTCCACAGAACACCTATGCTAAGCTTAGGGAATGCGTTTAATGAACAGGATTTACGTGATTTTGACCGCAGGGTAAGACAAGCGGTAGGTGATGAAGTTCAATATGTGGCTGAGTTGAAAATTGACGGATTAGCTGTATCGCTACGTTATGAAAATGGTTATTTTGTGCAGGGTGCTACACGGGGAGACGGTACAACCGGCGAAGATATTACAGAAAACCTTAAAACGATACGCTCCATTCCGCTCAGACTCAAACAGGAATTGACTTTTGAAGTGCGAGGCGAGGCATTTATGCCGAAAAAGTCCTTTGAAAAGCTAAATGAGCTTCGCTTACAAAATGAAGAAGAACCATTTGCTAACCCCCGGAATGCCGCAGCGGGATCGATAAGACAGCTTGACCCTAAAATCGCTGCAAAACGGAATCTTGATATATTTGTCTACAGCATTGCTGATCTTGGCGGAACAGGTGTTGAAAGACATAGTGATGCACTGGATTTATTAGAACAAGTTGGATTTAAGACAAACAAAGAACGCAGAATATGTGAAAATATTGAAGAAATCCTTTCCTTTATTGAAGGAATTCAAGAAAAAAGAGCAACCTTATCTTATGATATAGACGGGATTGTCATCAAAGTAGATTCGCTCGCACAACAGGAAGAGCTTGGGTATACAGCAAAAAGCCCCCGTTGGGCAATTGCTTATAAGTTCCCTGCGGAGGAAGTTACGACAAAGCTAATAGACATTGAATTAAGTGTTGGAAGAACAGGTGTTCTTACGCCAACGGCTATATTAGAACCAGTGCGCGTAGCAGGTACGACTGTCCAACGTGCATCACTTCATAATGAAGATTTAATTAGAGAAAAAGACATCAAAATTGGTGATACAGTTGTTGTGAAAAAAGCGGGTGATATTATTCCAGAGGTTGTAAATGTGCTTGTCGATCATCGAACTGGTGAAGAACAAGACTTTTCCATGCCTACACATTGCCCGGCGTGTGAAAGTGAGCTCGTTCGCATTGAGGGTGAGGTAGCCCTTCGCTGCATCAACCCGCAATGTCCAGCTCAAATTAAGGAAGGTCTAATCCACTTTGTATCAAGAAATGCCATGAATATCGATGGTCTTGGTGAAAGAGTTGTTGCTCAATTGTTTCAAGAGGGTTTAATTAAAGATGTAGCCGATTTATATCGATTAACGAGGGAACAGCTGCTGGATCTTGAGCGAATGGGTGAAAAATCTACTGATAACCTATTAAGGGCGATCGAACAATCTAGAGAAAACTCACTTGAGCGGCTTCTATTTGGTTTAGGCATACGTCATGTCGGTGCAAAGGCGGCAAAGACCATCGCCCAAGTATTTGAATCGATTGATCAACTTAAACAGGCCTCTAAGGATGATCTTATAGCCATTAATGAGATAGGAGATAAAATGGCTGATTCCGTTGTTACATATTTTGAGAATCCGGACGTCCAGCATTTAGTAGATGAGCTTAAGTCTTTAGGAGTAAACACTCTCTATAAAGGTCCGAAACTGGTAAAACCTGAAGAAAGTGACTCCTTTTTAGCCGGTAAGACAGTTGTTTTAACAGGTAAACTTGAGCAGTTAACAAGAAATGAAGCAAAAGAGGGCATAGAGCGGCTCGGTGGTAAAGTGACCGGCAGTGTAAGTAAAAGTACAGATCTAGTTGTTGCAGGTGAAGCAGCTGGAAGCAAGCTGAATAAAGCCCAGGAATTAAACATAGAAGTATGGGATGAAGCTCGGCTCCTTGAGGAACTAAATAAATAAGAGGTGTGAAATCACTTGAAAAAAAAGCTATTAATGGTGTTAACAGCAAGCTTTCTGGTCTTAACCGCTTGTGCACCGAACTTTGGAGAGCAAGAAGAAATCGTGCAGGAAACTGAGGATGAATCTAAGGAACAGGCGATTATCCCAAAATACAATATTTCAGATTCGTATTATAAGATGATCTTGCCTTTTAAACAGGGGGAAGCGAGAGGACTTGTTGCAGAGCAATTAAATACCCGTTTAGATATTGATGAATTTGAAACAGGCTTAATGAGAGTTGCACAAGAGTCCTTTTCTCCTGATAATTATTTATATCAGGAAGGCCAGTATTTAAAAGGTGAAGATATCAGCAGCTGGCTGCAACGGAAAAAAGTTGGAAATGAGAAAATAGAAGCTCAAGAAGCAGCAAAGAATAAGGATAAAAATACGACTGGAGCGGATGAGAAGTATGTAGAAGTTGGTCTTAACCCTGCATTGGATGAGGGTAACGGCCAAAGCCTTACGGAATTACATACGAAAAATCCTATCTATCTTTCCCATATACTCGAACATGATTATTTAATTCGCAAAGATGATACCGTCGAATTAGGCGGAGTCGTGATCGGCTTGGCGATGAACTCTGTTCATTATTATCAGGAAGAGCATGGCTATCCCAGAGAGTATAAAATAGAAACTAAAGAGCTTTTGGCACAAGGGAAACAAATGGCTGAAGTTATCTTGAAGAGAGTAAGAAGCACAAAAGGACTGGAAAAAGTACCGATAGTTTTTGCTATATATAAACAAGAGGAAAAGTCTTCGATTGTACCAGGGAATTTTGTTGCCAAAGCAAATGTCAAAGAAGGAAGCAATATTCTTGAGAAATGGGAAGATATTGATGAGGATTATTATTTCTTCCCATCAGATGAGGCAACAAATGATTATCGCGATGATGCGCAAATGTTCAATCGCTTTAAACAAGATGTTGAGGAATTTTTCCCTAACTATACTGGTGTAATTGGAAAAGCTTTTTATAAAAATGGCGAATTGAATTACTTGGATATCGAAATCCCAATGCAATTTTATGGGAAGGCTGAAGTGATTGCTTTTACACAGTTTGTCACAGGAAAGGTTATGGAATATTTCCCTGATTACATTTCACTTGAAGTAAATGTCATGTCCACTACTGGTCAGGAAGCAGTCATTATCAAAGAACCAAATCAGGAAGAACCAACCGTTCATATTTACAAGTAAATAGCGATTAAAAGGGCTGTCTATAAAGTCGGACCACTCCAACACGTAATAGGATCATTTAGATCCTATCTATTGTGATTAGAGAGGTTTTTCTTTGAGACAGCCCCTTTCTGTTTTCCTCAAAATAACCCCCTAGAAAAAAGTTACTCATTTCAATTAACAGCTGTGCATACGAATGAAGCATAAGCGCTCAATTGTAAGCTAAGGAGTTCGAAAATAGACATAAAAATTTCTTAGATTCTAAAGGAGGGGTTTGGGATGACAGCACCTTACAAGCATGAACCATTTACTGATTTATCAATTGAAGAAAATAAACACGCTTTTCATCAAGGCCTTAAGGTTGTTCAATCCTATTTACATCAACATTATGACTTGGTAATTGGCGGAGAGCGCATTGAAACAGAGGGGAAAATTATCTCAATTAATCCTGCCAACAAGAAGCAAGTAATTGGGATTGTTTCAAAAGCAACAAAGGAACATGCCGAAAAAGCTATGCAGATAGCTGAAGAAACCTTTCAGGTGTGGCGTAAAACCAAGCCGGAAATGAGAGCAGATATTTTGTTTCGTGCTGCTGCTATCGTTAGGCGCCGTAAGCATGAATTTTCTGCACTGCTTGTAAAGGAAGCAGGTAAGCCTTGGAAGGAAGCTGATGCTGATACGTCTGAGGCAATTGATTTTCTCGAATACTATGGAAGACAAATGCTCAAATTAAAGGACGGAATCCCTGTTGAATCCAGGCCGATTGAATATAATCGTTTCACTTACATACCGCTTGGTGTCGGTATTATTATTTCGCCTTGGAACTTTGCTTTTGCCATAATGGCAGGGATGACTTCAGCGGCCATTGTTTCAGGTAATACCGTTTTATTAAAACCTGCTAGTGCTACACCAGTGATTGCAGCTAAATTTCTAGAAATATTAGAGGAAGCAGGACTGCCGCCAGGTGTGGTCAATTATATTCCAGGAAGTGGTTCGGAGGTGGGGGATTATTTAGTCGACCATCCTCGAACAAGGTTTATTAGTTTTACTGGTTCGCGTGAAGTTGGAGTAAGAATATATGAACGGGCAGCAAAGGTGCAAGAGGGGCAGATTTGGTTAAAGCGGGTCATTGCCGAGATGGGAGGAAAAGACACGATCGTTGTTGATTCATCCGCAGATTTAGAATTAGCTGCCCAATCCATTGTCGCCTCAGCTTTTGGCTTTTCAGGACAAAAATGTTCTGCCTGTTCAAGAGCAGTTATTCTAGAAGACGTCTATGACCAAGTGTTAAATCGAGTAGTTGAGATCACAAAAGAGTTAACAGTAGGTGATCCAGAGGAATCTTCGACCTATATGGGTCCAGTAATTGATCAAGCAGCCTATGAAAAAATCCTCAATTATATTGAAATAGGAAAAGAAGAAGGCAGATTAATTGTTGGCGGAAAAGGAGATCAATCAAAAGGTTATTTCATCGAACCAACTATTTTTACGGATGTTGCTGAAGATGCCCGAATTATGAAGGAAGAAATATTTGGCCCAGTCGTTGCGTTTACTAAAGCAAAGAATTTCGACCATGCCATTAAAATCGCCAATAATACGGATTATGGTCTTACTGGTGCTGTGTTAACAAACAATCGGACACATATTGAAAAAGCAAGAGAAGATTTTCATGTAGGCAATCTTTATTTTAATCGAGGGTGTACGGGAGCGATTGTGGGATATCAGCCATTTGGCGGATTTAATATGTCAGGAACAGATTCAAAGGCAGGTGGTCCTGATTATTTGCTGCTGCATTTGCAGGCAAAAACCACCTCGGAAATGTTATAAGAACAGAAGCGCAAGCGCCTTGATAAGCCGAAAATAAGACGATTTGAAATAAAAGCGTTCTTTGTCTCTATTCTTAATTGGTTAAAGGGGCTAGGCGGGGGGTGTCAAAAACTAAGTCGTTTATAACCGTGACTGCACTTGCATATCCAGCGCTTATCGACAGTTTAAACCAATTTTTTATAAATCCCTAAGCAAAAAGGGGTTGGACCTTATGTGGTCAACCCCCTTTCCTGTAGCTTATCCATTCCAATAAAAACGCTCATCATCTTGATTGTTATCGAGCTCAATCGTTTTTTGGGGTATGGATACAGTCTTTGCATCATTTAAGTTTTCTTGTTTAGATGAGGTTTCCTTCACCTTGTCCTCTTTTTGTGATGGGTTCTGCTCAGAAAGTACTTGTATAAGCTGAGAGGTTAGTTCGCTGCGCTTTTGGTATTCGTTAAGAAACATTGCTATGGAAATGATGACCCCGCCGCCAATTAAGGACGTAAGATAAGGTTCTAATGACCCCATAAGCTGCAGCATCATAAATTGAACTGACCCGCCATACATTTCTTGTTCTTCCTGTACGGCTTTAAAAGTCATTGAAATATGATTGATGATGCCTCCTGCACCGAGAAGGATTAAAAAGCCTCCAAAACCAATTAAAAATTTCTTCACACCATCCACCCCTGATACCGTTTCATTTTGTATAATCTTACCATGCATTAGAAAATCTTTCTAGTTTAGGAGGGGTGTATTATTTATAGCCGGCCAACCCCCTTATAAGGCAGAAAGTAATAATGATCTATAGGCATATATTGGTTTCCAGTATTTCTTTTTGATTTATTGATATTTTCTGAATATAATGTATAATTGTGAAATCAATAAATAAAGGTGGATTTATCATGAATACGTTAGCAAAAATTAGTAATTTTGCAGGAAATACTTTTATCATTTGGGTTTTGGTATTTACTGCGTTAGCTATGGCTTTTCCAGGAGGCTTTATTTGGATTGCTCCCTATATTTCCATATTACTTGGAATCATCATGTTTGGTATGGGTTTGACCTTATCAGTAGATGATTTTAAAGCAGTTTTTAAGCAGCCTTTAGCTGTCTTTGTAGGGGTTGCAGCACAATATATCATTATGCCAGGAATTGCGTACCTTTTAGCAGTGGGACTTAATCTTCCGCCAGAATTAGCAGTAGGTGTCATATTAGTCGGATGCTGTCCAGGAGGCACTGCATCAAATGTCATGACTTATTTGGCAAAAGGAAATATTGCATTATCACTGGCAGTTTCTGCGGTAGCAACTTTGGTTTCTCCAATTTTAACACCAGCACTCATTTATTTACTTGCCAGTCAATGGCTTCCTGTTGATGGTAAGGACATGCTGATTTCAACTATTCAAATTGTTCTTATTCCAATTATTTTAGGTATCATTTTTAAATGGTTATTAAAAGACAAAGCCGAAGAAGGTGCAAAGGTTCTTCCTTTGGTTTCCGTAATCGGGATTGTCGGAGTAATCTCAGCCGTTGTTGCAGCTAATAAAGATCATATATTAGAATCTGGACTATTGATGTTAGGTGTGGTTATTCTGCATAATTTAGTCGGGTTGATATTAGGATTCCTCATATCCAAATTATGTAAGTTTCCATATGCTGATCAAAAAGCAATCGCAATCGAAGTTGGAATGCAAAATTCAGGGCTAGCTGCAGCCTTGGCCACAGCTCACTTTTCACCTATTACAGCTGTTCCGAGTGCAATTTTTAGTGTTTGGCATAATATATCGGGTCCGCTTGTTGCGACATTTTGGTCAAAAAAAGCACAAAAAGAAGTAGACGTGACGAATGAAATAACACCATCCTGAAGATATTGTCTGAAAAGAAAAGGCATCGACGTAAAAATCGATGCCTTTTACTAATTGTATCTAAGTTTTACTAATATCTTAAAAATCATTAGGAAGAGAAACCAGTAGATCTTCCTAATGATTTTGCTTACTCCATTTACAAAGGAAGTTTTTCTTCCATTTTACTAAACGTGTTCTTCACTTCAGTTGAAGGAGCTTTAGTCAATAGACTTACAACAATAACTGAGATTAAACTTAAAGCGAAGCCTGGTATCATTTCATACATAAAGTTCTTCGCTGCTGGAATGTTCACCCAGATTAGTACGGTTAATGCACCAACTATTATACCTGATAATGCTCCCCACTTGGTCATACGTTTCCAGAACAAGCTCAATAGAATCGCAGGACCAAATGCTGAACCGAATCCAGCCCATGCATATCCAACAAGACCTAATATTGTGTCATTAGGATTGATAGATAAGAAGATAGCGATAATCGCTACAAGTAAAACGGATAGTCTACCTATAAGGACTTGCTCTTTATCACTAGCATTTTTGCGTAAAAAGGCTTTATAAAAATCCTCAGTCATTGCGCTTGCCGTAACAAGAAGCTGTGATGAAATGGTACTCATAATAGCGGCTAAAATGGCAGCAAGCAAGAAACCTGTTATAAGAGGATGAAACAATAGTTCTGAGAAATAAATAAAAATGGTTTCTGGATCATTTAATGTTGCCCCGGATTTCGAAATATAAGCTGCACCGATAAGTCCTGTAAGCATTGCTCCAATAATTGAGATAATCATCCAGCCCATTCCAATCCGGCGAGCAGGCTTTAGTTCTTTAAGAGAAGAAATGGCCATAAAGCGGACGATGATATGCGGCTGCCCAAAATAGCCTAATCCCCATGCGAGTAAAGAAATAATACTAATGACAGATGTTCCAGTAAAAATATTAAGCATATTACTATCAATTTGACGAATTTCATTAATTGTTGATGAAAATCCTCCGATATCGGTCAATGCTACAATCGGTACTAAAATAAGAGCGATAAACATAATTAAGCCTTGAACAAAATCGGTTAAACTTACAGCAAGAAAGCCGCCAAATAAGGTATATGCCACAACGACGCCAGCTGTTAAAAACAAACCAAATTTATAATCTAAATCAAATGCTGACTCGAACAAGGTTCCGCCTGAAACTAAACCTGCAGAAGTGTACAATGTGAAGAAAATAAAAATAACTAAAGCGGAAAAACTTCGCAGAATTTTTGACTCATCACTAAATCGATTTTCAAAAAAATCAGGAATCGTAATGGAATCATTAGCAACTTCCGTATATATACGGAGACGAGGTGCAACCAGTAAGTAATTAAAATAAGCTCCAATTGTTAATCCGATAGCCAGCCATATACTTGAGAGTCCTGATACATACATGGCGCCAGGAAGTCCCATCAGCATCCACCCGCTCATATCTGAGGCTCCAGCTGAAAGTGCTGTTACTGCAGGACCCAACCCTCTGCCACCTAACATATAGTCTGATAGGTCTGAAGTTTTTTGATAAGCATACCAACCTATCAAAAGCATTCCAATCATGTAGATTCCTAAAGAAATAAGAATTCCAATTTCCACCAAATCACTCCCGATTGTTTATTTGCCATTAAAGTTCGAATATTTAAACTTCTCAGGCTTTTATCTATGGTTAATAAAGCTATCAAACTATTATCCATATTTCAAGGGAAAGTAATGATTTTTAAAGGCATGTCTATCTACAATAGGGACTAACACACCACACTTGAAAGCGATTACAAAAATAAAATTAAGTAAAACAATTCAGAATATTATAATAATTAATTAACGACTTCTTTTGCGCCTAGGCAAAAACAATCCTGTTTCATATAGATAATATAACTAAAAAATAATGAGGAGGATTTGCTGTGAGTGATCCAATGAAGATGATAAATGACTTCTTTCAGCAACGTCCAAAGCGCACGCTTTTAGATTCAATTGACAATGTTTTTAAAAAATCAAGTGCATCAGGCTTTTCAATTGAAATTGCAGAGAGTGATTTGAACTTCATAATCATTGCCGAACTGCCAGGTGTTCCTAAAGATGATATATATGTAGAAATTCGTGAAAATCAAGTGTTTATCATAGTAAAAGAGCAGAAGCATCTCTCACGTAAAATTGGCGGTACACGCATTGTCCAATTACCGGATTATGTGATCAAAACAAAAATGAAAGCAGTGTACAAAGATGGAATGCTTGAGATTCGATTGGGGAAGAAGAAACCAACAAGAATTGAAATTGAATAATAGAAGGCCGCTGGTTTTTATGCTAGCGGTTTTATTATGCCGAATTTAAGCATGATGCTTCCCCTTTTCTAATGTTGATTAAATAGTCTTTATTTTGGTATCATCAGAGTATTGTGGATGTACGATTTTGTGGAGGTGAAATTTTATGTCAAGAATATCAGCAGAACAAGTAAAGTACGTAGCGAATTTAGCGCGATTAGCTATAACAGAAGAAGAGGCAAAGCTTTTTACCCAGCAATTAGATGCCATCATTACTTTTGCTGAGCAGCTAAATGAAGTAGATACAGAAAATGTGAAACCAACATCACACGTATTAGATATGAAAAATATCATGAGAGAAGATACTCCTAAAAAAGGATTAGACAACGAGGAAGTTATCAAAAATGCTCCAGATCATGAGGATGGCTATATTCGTGTACCATCAATTTTAGAATAAGGGAGGGACAAGCGTGACGCTTTTTGATCGTAAAATATCGGAATTAAAAGAGCTTTTACATAAAAAAGAAATTACCGTTTCTGACTTGGTAAATGAATCGTTTAAACGTATACAAGAGGTTGATGATAAAGTCGGAGCGTTTTTAACATTAAATGAAGAAAAAGCACGTACATATGCAAAGGAATTAGATGAGGCATTAGATAGCCGTGATGAGTTTGGGCTATTATTTGGTATGCCAATTGGGATTAAAGATAATATCGTAACAAAAGGATTGCGCACGACATGTGCAAGTAAAATCCTAGAAAACTTTGATCCAATTTATGATGCGACAGTCGTAAAACACCTTCAAAAGGCAGAAGCTGTTACCATTGGTAAATTAAATATGGACGAGTTTGCGATGGGTTCTTCAACTGAAAATTCTGGTTATAAACCAACGAAAAATCCATGGAATCTTGAAACTGTACCAGGCGGTTCAAGCGGCGGGTCTGCTGCAGCAGTTGCAGCTGGAGAGGTTCCATTCTCATTAGGATCAGATACAGGCGGATCCATTCGTCAACCGGCAGCTTTTTGTGGAGTTGTCGGGTTAAAACCAACTTATGGCCGTGTTTCACGTTTTGGTTTAGTAGCATTTGCCTCTTCATTAGACCAAATTGGGCCAATTACACGTAATGTTGAGGATAATGCTTTTTTATTACAAACTATTTCAGGTGTAGATGAAATGGATTCAACAAGTGCAAATGTTGAAGTTCCAGACTTCCTTTCTTCTTTAACTGGTGATGTGAATGGATTAAAGATTGCTGTTCCGAAAGAATATTTAGGTGAAGGTGTTAATGAGGAGGTTAAACAATCTGTTCTTGATGCTCTTAAAGTGTTGGAAGGATTAGGAGCAACTTGGGAAGAGGTATCACTGCCGCACTCTAAATATGCACTTGCTACATACTATCTATTATCTTCATCAGAGGCATCAGCCAATCTAGCTCGTTTTGATGGTGTCCGTTACGGTTACCGTACTGATAATGCAGAAAATTTAATTGACATGTACAAACAAACTCGTGCAGAAGGATTCGGTGATGAAGTTAAGCGCCGTATTATGCTTGGTACATTTGCGTTAAGCTCAGGTTATTATGATGCTTATTATAAAAAGGCACAAAAAGTACGTACTTTAATCAAAAAAGACTTTGAAGACGTATTTGAAAAATACGACGTTATTATTGGGCCGACAGCACCTACACCAGCATTTAAGATTGGTGAAAATGTAAAAGACCCGTTAACGATGTATGCCAATGATATTTTAACCATTCCAGTAAACCTTGCTGGTGTACCAGGAATATCAATTCCTTGTGGCTTATCTAATGGATTGCCGCTCGGTTTACAGATTATCGGAAAGCATTTTGATGAAAGCACAATTTACCGCGTTGCTTATGCATTTGAACAAGCAACAGATCATCATAAAGCAAAGCCTGAATTGTAAGGGGTGAGAAAACAATGAAATATGAAACGGTAATTGGACTAGAGGTCCATGTTGAATTAAAAACAGATTCAAAAATATTTTCAAGTGCTCCAAACCACTTTGGAGCAGAACCTAATACAAATACGACAGTTGTCGAACTAGGTTATCCTGGAGTATTGCCAGTTCTAAATAAGAAGGTTGTTGATTTTGCAATGAAAGCATGCATGGCGCTTAATTGTGAAGTTGCAACAGAAACGAAATTCGATCGCAAGAACTATTTTTATCCGGATAATCCGAAGGCATACCAAATTTCACAATTTGATAAGCCGATAGGTGAGAACGGCTGGATTGATATTGAAGTAAACGGTGAAACGAAACGCATCGGGATTACTCGAATTCATATGGAAGAGGATGCAGGAAAGCTCATCCACTCAAATGACGGCTATTCCTTGGTTGACCTTAATCGTCAAGGTACCCCGCTTATTGAAATTGTATCAGAGCCAGATATCCGGACACCAGAAGAAGCATATGCTTATTTAGAAAAACTAAAAGCAATCATCCAATATACGGGTGTTTCCGATTGTAAAATGGAAGAGGGCTCATTACGATGTGATGCTAACATTTCTTTACGTCCTGAAGGTCAAAAGGAATTTGGTACGAAGACTGAGCTTAAAAACTTAAACTCATTCGCTTTTGTAAAAAACGGATTGGAATTTGAGGAAAAGCGTCAAGAAAAGGTCCTTCGAGCTGGAGGGGAAATTCAACAAGAGACACGTCGTTATGATGAAGCAACGAAAAAGACGATCTTAATGCGTGTAAAAGAAGGTTCAGAAGATTATCGTTATTTCCCTGAGCCTGATCTTGTTGAACTTTATATTGATGATGAATGGAAAGAAAGAATACGTGGTTCAATTCCGGAGCTACCAGACGCTCGTCGTAAACGTTATGTAGATGAACTTGGATTACCTGAGTATGATGCACAAGTATTAACAATGACAAAGGAAATGTCTGATTTCTTCGAACAAACACTTGCTGTTGGAGCGGATGCAAAACAGGCATCAAATTGGATCATGGGTGAAGTATCGGCTTATTTAAATGCTGAAGGAAAAGAATTAGCAGATGTCGCTCTTACAGCAGAAGGATTAGCAGGTATGATAAAGCTTATCGAAAATGGAACCATTTCTTCTAAAATAGCGAAGCAAGTGTTTAAAGAGCTTATTGAGAATGGCGGAGATGCGGAAAAAATTGTTAAAGAAAAAGGTCTAATCCAAATTTCTGACGATGAAACGTTACGTAAGTTTGTTAATGAAGCGTTAGATGCAAATCCAAAATCAATTGAAGACTTTAAAAATGGTAAGCAAAAGGCGATTGGTTTCTTAGTAGGCCAAATTATGAAAGCTACAAAGGGACAAGCAAACCCGCCGATGGTAAATAAATTGTTAATGGAAGAAATACAAAAGAGATAAAAAGGCCAGAAGAATAAAGACAAAGTAGAAAGGATAACCTGCTTTGTCTTTATTTAAAAAAGTAATTGACAGCATTTAAATGAAAGTGGTACATTATTATTCCGCTCAGAAATTTTATAAAATAATTGTTGTTGACTTCTACGAAGTTTAATGATAATATATTATTTGTTGTTAATGAGCGCGCGAAAATATAATGATGTTTTTAATTAAAAAAATTTTCGTGGAAGTTGACAAAGAAGAAGTTGTTTGCTATAATGGTTTTTGTCGCTGATTTGCAGCGGAATAGTTCTTTGAAAACTAAACAAAACAGAAACGTCAACGTTAATTCTAAGTCTATTTATAGACATTTTATGAGCTATATCAACTCTTTATTGGAGAGTTTGATCCTGGCTCAGGACGAACGCTGGCGGCGTGCCTAATACATGCAAGTCGAGCGAATCTGAGGGAGCTTGCTCCCGAAGATTAGCGG
>NZ_LATZ01000026.1 GCF_000981385.1 Bacillus sp. SA1-12 | reverse complement strand
AAATATTTCGCAACGGGTGGAGTTTTATATCCTGCGTCTCCAGCAAGAGCATTAGGCTTACCTACTTTTTTTCAATCAATTCATCTACAAGAGAATTTATTACCTGACTATCGTGTACATTTCCACCTGTCACTTGATTGGCAAGTATAAATCCCTTATTGTCACAAACTGTGTGAAAGGAATAGGCAAATTGTTTCTCTCGTTCATTCTTAACATAATAGCCACTTTCAGGATCTGTTGTGCTTACTTTAATTTCTTTTATCTCCGCCTTTGTTTGAGGGGTTAAAGGCTTTTTTCCATGTACAATTCGATCTTCGTTTATCTCTTCTTCTAGTTGAGTTTGATAGCTTTTTGTTTCTGCTTTGACAGCTTCTTTTATAAACTTCCTCTTGTTTGCATTTGCTTTAACATGTGTAGAGTCTATAAAAACAACAGAAGGATCAACAAACCCTTTTTCTATCGCTTCATTAAGAATATGGTAGAAAATCTTCTCAAAAAGATCTGTGTCTTTAAATCGTCTCTCATAGTTTTTACCGAAGGTAGAAAAGTGGGGAATCTTTTTATTGAAGTCAAAGCCTAAAAACCAGCGATACGCAACGCTTGTATCAATTTCATCTATTGTTTTTCTCATTGATTTAATTCCGAATACATATTGAATAAAGACCATCTTTATTAACACAACTGGATCGATACTTGGACGACCATTATCCAAACAATACAAATCTTCAACTAAGTCATAAATAAAACTAAAATCAATAGCGGCTTCAAGCTTTCGAACAAGATGATTAGCAGGAACTACTTCATCAAGTGCAATCATCGATATTTGATAACGACCTTCCATTGATTGTTTCGATAACATATATTTGCACCCCTCAAACCAACTTTACTACATTATTCGACAAAAAAAGCTTGTAGACCTGCCTGAAAATCAGACTTTGTCTACAAGCTGAGGTCTCTTATTAAAGAGACCTTTTATTATATAATCAGTGAATTTTAATAACATATGCTCTATGTCTGCTTAACAACAAGTTTTCTTTTCATCTCTAGGTGTACAGCATCCTTCGTTTTCTTCCTTATTTAGACGGGTGTCTTTTATATTTTCAGAAGATGGCATTTTGTTTTCTTCTACTTCTTCAATCTGGATGTTACAGCAGTTTGAATCCTTCTTAGAACTTTTTTTGAAAAAATTTAACACGAATATCCACTCCATTTCTTTAAATTAGATAAAAGATAAAACCTGATAATGTAGACATGGTAACCACTGATAATACAAAGGTTACAACTAATTCTTTTTTAAAGATTGATTTCAATAAAATTACTTCTGGTAAACTAGCCCCCGCAGAGCTGATCATCATAGCCATAACAGGACCTAAAGCCATCCCTTTCATAATGAGAATCTGTGAGATAGGAATCATACTGGATAGCCGAATATATAAAGGGATTCCTATAATTGCGGCAATCGGTATCAACCACCAATGATCTTCACCTAAAACAGATGAAATCCATTCAGTTGGGACTAACCCATGTATGACCGCACCAATTGCTGCACCAATGATTAAGTAAGGATAAACACTTTTCATTAGATCCATTGTTTCTTTAAGGGCTAGTTTAAAGTTAAACTTCTTGTTACTTTCCTCATAACCAGAGATCACAACATTTTTTACATACTTTTCAAAACAGAGAGTTTCAAGTGCAAATCCAATAATGACTGAGAAAATACTTGTAATAACGATGTAGATGATCGTAACTTTCCAGCCGAGTACAACGCCCATAATGGTTATGATCGTTGGATCTAATACAGGTGAAGCAAATAAAAAGATCATGACGATTCCAAAAGGCATCTTCTTTTTCAGCATATTGACGACTACGGGTATGGTGGAACAAGAACAAAATGGTGTAATAAAAGCAAAAACAATGGCTGCTAAAGCAGCTACAATTCGATTTTTACCAGCCAACTTTTTCTCAATCTTTTCATAGGGGATATACTCTTGCAAAAGACTAATAAGAAAGGAAATAACAATAAATAAAATCGTTAATTCTAAAGCGATATAAATAAAATTTTTTAATGTCTCGATCCACAAAATTTATCCCTCCTTTTAACAGCAAGCTGTTTCGCAGCAAAGTGTTGAATCTATAGTTTTCGTTTTTACTTGGGGCTTTTCCTTAAATTTTAAGAATTGATTTAGTGTAGCAGATTTGCGAACGTTGGATGACTCAAACATTTCCTCCCTCATTAATTTTGAAAGTAAATAAATCTCATACTCATTAAACATAAATTTATCCTCCTTAAAACAAATTATTTTGATTTATTAATCAAAAAAAATTGATGTTTAACATAAAAATTTTTATCAGCAAGTAGGTCTAAATAAGCAACAGAGTTCTGCTGACAACAAGTGGTTCACTTCATCTAGATTAAGTCTGTAGTAATTCCATGTACCTCTAGTCTCTCTTATAATGAGGTTCGCATCTAAAAGTATTTTTAAATGATAGGACAATTTTGATTGTGTCATGTTTACCATTATAGCGAGGTCATTAACATTTATTTCGCCTTTTTGTGTAAGAAGGTTCATAATTTGCAGTCTCTTTTTATCTGCGATTGCTTTAAACTTTCCTTCATACATTTCAAAGACTCTTTCTAAAGATACATCTTGTAAGTTAATTTCCTGATTCATGAAATACACCTTTTCTAAATCAATTTTTTTTGATATTTTAAATATATATCCAGAATTTTCTTTTGTCAACAAAAATTAATCAAAAAAAATTGATTTAATCCATATTTGGATTTTTTATAGAAAGGAAGTAGAAATATGAACGTTATGATTCAAAGTATGAGAAAAAAACATTGGGATCAAGTTGAAAAAATTTATCTAGATGGAATCTCAACAGGTCATGCAACTTTTCAAACGGAAACTCCTACATGGAATGAATGGGATGCTGGACATACAGAAAATTGCCGATTAATTGCTACTATCGATAATCGAGTAATAGGTTGGACAGCATTAAGTCCTGTTTCAGGTAGATGTGTATATGCAGGTGTTGCCGAGGTAAGTATTTATGTTCATTCGGAATATAAAGGAAAAGGAATTGGCCACTCATTACTTCAAGAGTTAGTTAAAACAAGTGAAGAAAATGGATATTGGACGTTACAAGCAGGAATTTTTCCAGAAAACACGGCAAGTTTGGCATTACATAAGAAAAATGGATTCAGAGAGGTAGGGATTAGAGAACGGATTGGAAAAATGAATGGTGTCTGGAGAGATGTTGTTTTACTTGAAAGAAGAAGTGATGTCAAATGAATCAATTAATTCTTATCGTATTAACTTTAATAAACTAACAAAAATGGGTGATGAAATTAGGCGAGTTCCCTAATGCTGATATCCAAGAAAACCATGCATTCTTCTAATGTTATTCGTATTGTGGCAATTATTACTGGAATAAATTTATTCGGTGAATTTCATGTTATATATTGCATTACCAATCTATTGGAAAGAAGTAGGACTTGCTGGCAAGTTGAAATTCTATTATCCATTAATCGATTCATACGATTACCGTCTAATCCATTCGTTGGCTGGATTTATCAGAGAATTTCATAGAAGAGACAACAATAACCTCTATATAAAATAAGTAAGAATTAGTCTTAGTTTAATAATGCATGGTCCTATTGTCAGGACAAGACATTTGGTCTTCTCAACAATGTATACAAGGGATGCGAAAGGAGCGATTTACAGGCTTCTGGAGTTTGATGTTAGTTTATCAGAGATTGAACAAACTCTGATTGCAGTCTCTGCACAACGGCTCGTTCAGTTAAAATGCCCCTTTTGTGAAGGAGAATGTCCGACTTACTGTAAAAAGCTGAGAAGAAAAAGAAGATTAAGTGTCTATGAATTACTTTTTGGCAAGAACCTTGCTGCCGTAGTGAAGGAAGCAGAGGGTGAAGCGGCAGCTTATTCCTATCCGATGCTGAAGGATGTCATTAAAAAGGGAATTGCTTTAGGTTATTTATACCCAAATTCATATGACCGTTGGGTGTTTCATTATGAAGATTAAAAATAAATGGAGCTTGAAGAACAAGCGGAGATATTAAAAAGATTAAGCAGCATGCTTGAAAAGGGCTATACATTGAACGAAGCATTGAGCTTCCTGTACGTTAATGAACAAGGCAGTAAAAAAATGATTTATTAACTTGTATAAACGAGCTTTCATCAGGGCATTCCTTCCGCATTGTACTCTCAAAATTGCATTTTCACCGTGACGTATTAAGTTATCTATATTTTGCAGAGCAGTACGGTGATATGGAGTTTGCTTTAAAGGAAAGCAGCGAGATTCTTCACAAAAAAATGACTCATTTAGATAAGCTGGAAAAAATCCTTCGCTATCCAATCTTTCTGATTATCACCGTTGGAATCATCCTGTCTATTGTACAGTCTGTTATAAGTCCGCAATTTCAGCAGCTTTACGATTCAATGAATATAGAAGCATCTTTCTTTTCGGTGTTCCTCTTAATACTATTTGAAGCTTTGAAGTGGTGTGGTATAGGCGGATTAATCATCGCATTGATGATCACTGTCTATTATTTCTTTATTTTAAAAAAAAGCAGATCAATGAACAAATGGAGGTGTTGATTAAACTTCCCATTGTTAAAAGGATTTTCTGTATGCTCCATAGCTATTTCTTTGCTCTCCAGCTTAGTAATTTATTAAGAGGAGGACTATCTGCATTTGAAAGCTTAAGAATTTTTGAAAAGCAAACGATTTTGCCATTTTACCGAACTGAGGCCAGCCGTTTTATTGAAAAATTAAAAGCAGGTTTGCAGCTCCATCAAATAATTGAAGATAGCCATTTTTATGAGAAAGAGCTTGCACTTGTTATTTTACATGGACAAGCGAATGGACAGCTTGCCAGGGAGTTATTTACCTATAGCCAATTTGTTATCGAAAAGCTGGAGAATAAAATCATTAAGGCGATGGCGATTATCCAACCCTCCATTTACATCTTTGTCGGAATAGTCGTTCTGTTTGTCTATTTATCGATGCTTTTGCCTATGTACAATATGATGGAAAATATGTAGGAGGAGAAAATGAACAATCAAAAGGGATTCACGCTTATTGAAATGCTAATTGTCTTATTGGTAATCTCGGTATTATTATTAATCACCATACCGAATGTAACGAAGCATAATGCCAGTATTCAAGAAAAAGGCTGTGAAGGCTTGTTAAATATGGTACAAGCTCAAGTAACCGCATATGAAATCGAAAACAACGCCACTCCAACTGTGGATCAATTAATTAGTGAAGAGTACTTGAGAGATCAACCCGTATGCCCGAATGGAAACAGTGTGACGATATCTGCTAATGGTGAGGTTACTGAAGGTGCAGCCGCAACACCGTAAAAATGGTTTTACACTTATTGAATCACTGCTTGTCCTATCAATTGCAAGTATTATGAGCTTAACCATCATCATGAACATTGTACCAATGTATCATAAAAAAATCATAGATACATTTTTAGATCAATTTGAGAAGGATGTGATGCTTACTCAACAATTTGCTTTAGTTAATGAAACAACCGTATATATTTTATTTTTAGTAGATCAGCAACAATACAAAGTGGTATCAGTTGATACAAATAAGACTTTGCTTACAAGGCATTATCATGCTGAAATAAAAATCGAAGGTGTTACGTTAAAAAATCGGGTCACGTATAACGGCAATGGTTCGATTCAAAAAAGCGGTACATTGCACATCACTTATCATGAATCAACCTTTAAGGCTGTTTTTTATCTTGGAAAGGGGAGGATGAATATTGAAGAATTGTAAAGGTTTTTCCTTTGCAGAAACAATCGCAGCATTCAGTATGTGGAGCTTGATTGTGACAATCCTCATTCCTCAGCTTGTCCTGTTAACACAAGAAAGACAAAACGCCCAACAATCTCTGCAAGCCTATAAGCATCTATACGAAAAAACACAGCAGGTGCTATATGATCAGGCTCCAAAAATAAACGAAGAGCTTGTTAAGGAGGATGTACACTATACCTTAACTTGGGAGGAGGAAAAGAGCTATTCAAAAGCTTGCTTATCTTGGGAAAACTCATACAAAAAAACAAAATCAGTTTGCTATCTGGTTTCATAATGAAAAAGGATATACGTTTTTGAATCTGATTCTAACCTTCTTAATCTAATCGATCATTATCACATCGTTATCTGTCATTCTCCATTTTCTGCTTACTCACTCTCGGCATTCAGATGATTTAAAGCCCTTTGAATGGGAGCTTTTTGTTATTCAATTTCAAAAAGAATTAAACGAAGCACAAAATCTTACTGTGAAAAGTACAGAAATAACCTTTATAAATAATGAAGGGAAACTTGTAAGTGTTCAGTACTATCCTAACATGATCCGCAGACAGGTTAATGGAACAGGACATGAATTATTTTTACTTAAGGTAAAAACCATTGAGTTTAATCAGGTCTCTTCAGGAATTCGATTAACTTTGATAAGTAAAGCAGGAAAAAACTATCATCATACCTTTCGGTTTATGAAGGATAGGACATGAAATATGAGGAATGAAAAAGGGTTTATTTTTCCTACCACTCTTGGTGTTATTCTCTTTTGCTTGTTTATCGTTACCTATATTTCAAGTGTCCTTATAAGTGAAAAGCTATTTTATTCGGAAACTGAGCAATATTATATGCTTGATAATTTAATGCAGCTTGCTGTAGATCAGTCACTTTTGGAAATCCAAAACCAACCAGCTATAATGAATGTGTCCACAGAATCCAACACTATAAATGGAAGCTTTTCTTATGTAATCAAAGAAATTTCGCCAAGCATTTATGAAGTGCAATTAACTGTTAAAACAATAAGGAATAAGGTGAATAAAGCAAGATATCAATTTGATCTAACAAAAAATGAAATGATTTTATGGTCTGAATATTAGCAATTGTGTTATTGTAGAAAGAAAAACGTGGAGGATTTTTAAGTTGAAGGCAATTTATTTGACAGGGTTTATGGGAGCTGGAAAAACAACAATTGGAGAAAATTTAGCAAAAGAGCTTAATTTGCCTGTACTTGATACAGATCAACAAATTGAGAAAAAGCTGAATATGACGATAAAAGAAATATTTACGAACCACGGAGAGGGCTTTTTTCGAAAAGAGGAAACGAATATTCTAAAAGAGCTTCCTACTGATGATGTTATCATTACCACAGGCGGAGGAATCGTCATAAATGCAGAAAATCGTGATTGGATGAAAAAGCATGGATATGTGATCTCATTACATGCCGACTTAGACATTATTTATGAACGTGTTCATACTGATACAAATCGACCGCTTGCCAGTAAGAAAACAAAAGCGGAGCTTACTGATATGTATCTTTCTCGAGAATCGTTCTATCAAGAC
The DNA here is from genome assembly GCF_000981385.1 of Bacillus sp. SA1-12. GTDB lineage: Bacteria > Bacillota > Bacilli > Bacillales > Bacillaceae > Metabacillus. Next base: position 45,139 of record NZ_LATZ01000026.1, on the reverse strand, counting down.
TGTACGTTTCTAATTGAAACTTCAAATAAGTGCATAGAAGATATCGTAAATGAAATCAAAACACGATTAAAATATAAGGGTTTTGGCAATAAATAGAGGTGAAAACAAAAGGATAGAGGTGTTTTTACCTTGTCTGCAAATGACTATGTAAAATACGTAACACAACAAATTGTCAAATATATGGACACTCCAAAGGAAGCTCGAAAGCAGCAACGAGAAGAGCGAAAGAATGTAGAAACAACATCAACCTTTTACAGCAATAGGTGGTTTGGCGTTCTTCCCTTTTCTTTAAAACTGATGATGAATAAACGAAAAAAATAACCTTGAAAAACGGTACAATTTATTGTGAATTGTACTGTTTTTTTATTGAAAACAACATTCCTATATATTCAGTTAACAACAAGGTTTGGCAAACAACTTCTTAATTAAAAAAGTGCTTTACAATTTTTTTGAAAAACCTTCACACTATTTTTATGTTATCATGAAAGTAATAAAAAAACTGACTCCTTATTATTTTAGAGCCAGCCCTTATTGTACTTATGCTTCAGGAATAACCTGGACCTTTTTTATTTCACCAGTGGAAGAGTCATAGGTAATGGTTGTGTAGACCGCAAAGTCCTCCATTCCTTCTCGTAAAGTTAAGCGATACTGCTTTACGGTTATATCCTTTTTTGAATTGTCCCAAATTTTCTGTGAAAACAATACTTGTGATAAAGGATATCGCTTTTTTGTTTCATTTACAGCAACATCTTCCCATGCTTTTTGGGAAACTGCCTGAGCTTCCGATAAAAATGAAACCGGAGAAAACGTTAAACCGTATAGTAAAGTAAGAAAAAATATCCATTTTTTCATTTTGACACCACCCTTACTATGTATTTATTTCCATTTAAATGAAAGCTATACATGTTCATAAAAGGGTGAAACAAATGATTGCATGGAAGAAAAACGAATAATAAAGGGGAGGATTTAAAATGGATGCCATTATTTCTACTCTTTTTTTCATTACTTTGATTATTATTATCATAGCTGTCATAATCAGTATTAAGAGCAAGAAAAATAAAAAAGCGAGAAAAAATGACTCAACCTTTATTCCCCCATATATGATTGGTGATTCGGATCAAAAACATGATCAAGGGCACAGTGATTCAACAAATGATTCATTTAGCGGCTTTGGCGGAGATTCAGGAGGAGATGGAGGCGGGGGAGATTAACATTTTCTCTCCACAGTGATCAGTGATTTTTTATAATTGTGTTGACGGGAAAACGAACAAGAAGGTCGTCAGATGACGGCCTTTTTGCTACATTTTTACCCTTCCATGCTGAAGAAACTGTTGAATATCAGCAAAGGACAATCCAAGCTTCTTTGCCTCTTTCATTAATTCGATCCATTCTTTGTCTAACTGCTCTGTTTGAAGCTTTGCCTTTCCTTCATTCATTCGGCTTGTCCTCCTGGATAAAAGTAGGTTCTTGTATCTTTCCTTCCTGCCACTTCCGAAATCTTAAATAATCTCTAAATTCTTTAAAATCCTTTTTACTCATACCTTCTTCAATGGCCTTATTTAACAATCGGCTCCACTCGTCATCAAACACAAAATCCTTTGTATGATTTTCAGAAGACGAAGAACCTAGCAATACTTCAACATCTATTTCTAATGTTGATGCAATCTTCCTTAAAAATTGCAGCGAGGGATTTTTTTGTACATCTCGTTCGATATAACTTAAGTAAGATTTTGAAACGCCGGCTAACTCAGCTAGCTCACTAATTGAATATCCCTTTTCCACCCTCAGCTCCCTTAAACGTTCTCCCACCATGTAGATGTTCTCCTTATCTTCATCACCATAATATAGTCCTTCATCATTCATTATATGAAACAAATCGTTCGTAATAAAATATCGAATAAATATGCAAATCAAAGAAAAATAGAGAAAAACTGGGATTAATGTTCTTTTTAAAGAAAAAACAGCAGAATTTAAAACTTTTGTAAAATAGGAGAAATGGCATATATTGATCTTAGCCAATATCGGGTAAGATCATGAAGGAAATGTTTTAAAGAACAGTAATTTAGGTCATTTTTGTCATATTCAAGATGCAAACAAAATAAGATAATTGAACAGAAACGATCGAATTCCCGATGAGACTATTTGTTTACTAATTGTAAAATTTTAAAAAATTAACGAAATATATTGACTTGTTCTTTATAGTGAACTATTCTAGTTTTATAGAACAGGGACCATCGTGAAAATGTATAAATATTTTTTGTTCTTTATTAAGAATGAAATCTTAATAAGAAGGTGAATGTGTAACATGTCCAGCTTTCCTGAGTTTGATGACAGGCAATATGAGTATAAGCAAGCGAAAGAGATTAATTTAAGAGAAGTTTTTCAAATATTAAAGCGGTATGTGTGGATTATTATTCTACTAACGGTTTTCACAACTTCTGCTGCAGGCTATTATTCTTTTGCAACCTACAAGCCAATGTATCAGGCAACATCACGAATCATTATCGGCGCTGATGCCAGTTTAATTACAACATTGAAGGTCATTATTCAAGATACAACCGTATTAGAAAAGGTAGTAAAAAAGTTAGATTTACCTTACCCACCAGAAGTATTAAGCAATAAAATTACGGTAGGCAACATAGAAAATTCCCAGGTTGTTACCATTACAGTTCTTGATTCTAATCCTGAACAGGCGGCAATCCTTGCGAATTCAGTTGCTGAAACGTATCAACAGGAAATTCCAAAGATAATGGATTTTAAAGATGTGAAGCCACTTTCTGAGGCAAAAGTTAACCCAATACCAATCAATGAGGATCAAGATAAAACGGTCATGATCGGATTTATCGGCGGGATTGTAATAGGGATAGGAATTGCCTTTTTATTAGATTCGTTAAATAACAGCGTGAGGAAAGAATATGAAGTTGAGGAGCTATTGGGTATTCCCGTTTTAGGATCTGTTTCAAAAATGAAAAGGAAAAACATGCAAAAAAAGAAAAAAAAGCAAACGAAATTCGAATATAGGAGTGAGACACTTGGTTCTTAATTTAAATAAGAAAAAATCCATAAAGGAAATGTCAAAACGCCATTTTGTTTCACATACAAACCCTAATTCACAAATTGCAGAACAATTTCGGACAATTAGAACAAATATTCAATTTTCATCGATCGATTATAAGCATAAAACATTAATGATCACCTCACCTTCTACAGGTGAGGGAAAAACGACATCTGCGATTAATTTAGCAATTTCCATGTCGCAGCAAGGCGATAGAGTTTTACTTGTTGATGCAAACCTGCGGAAGCCAACAATACATACTTCCTTTAATTTAAAGGATTCCTTTGGATTAACTGATGTGCTTATGGGGCGCACGTCATTAAAAGATGCGATCTTTCAAACCCAAATTGGCAGACTGGAAGTATTAACAAGCGGGTTGATTCCTCCGAACCCTACGGAATTAATTGGCTCAAAGGCAATGAGTTATTTCATTAAAGACAGTAAAGAAGAATATGATGTGATTTTATTTGATAGTCCCCCGGTGCTTGAAACGACAGATACAAAGCTTTTAGCAGGACAATGTGATGGTGTTGTTTTGGTCTTAAACAGCGGGAAATCTGACCGGGAAAAAGCTGCAGAGGCAAATCGAATGTTAAACCTCGTCAGGGCAAAAGTGCTTGGTGTCATTTTGAACGAGCGAGAATAATTATGTGCTAATTTGTTCTTTATTAAGAATGTTACGTACTTTATATCTTTTTTCAGGGGATATCTCCTTTCCTTTATCAATGGAGGTACTCGGCCATACTGTGGGTTGAAAGAAACCTTAGACGCAAGTCGTCAAGAGTGTGGTGTGAGGGCGGGTTAAATGCCCAACTTATTAAAATGGTTACGTATATGTCTCGACCATGAGATATATAGGTAAGGATTTTAATAAAGGAGCTGAAACCATGAAGGAGTTTGATCAATTTCCAAAGGTCATGAAAAAGCTCGTGCGCTACATAAAACAGGATGCATCACTTGACCAGCTTGAGCAATTTAAAAAAGTTCTCGATTATGCGATTGAAAAACGAATCATCATGCTTAAGAAAATGTTAGAAGATTAAGCGGAAGGGAGTGAGAAAACAATGTCTTATCATAGTCGCATCTGGTTATTGATTCTATTAGATTCATGTATTGTATTATCAACGATTTATTTTAGCCAATTGTTAATTAATCCAACTCTTCAAGCCTTAACAATCCAATTGTTTATCAGTTCCATCTCGTTATTGCTTGGCCATCATTTATTTTCATTTTTATATAAGCTTTATAAAAAAGCATGGGAATATGCTAGCATTGGGGAATTAATCAGCATTTTTAAGGTCATCACTTATACCATTATAGTGACAGGCATCGTTCAACAACTTGTCCAAAAACAGGTTGATTACCGGATCTTAACTATCACATGGATGATTCATTTGCTGTTGATTGGGGGTTCGCGCTTCTTTTGGAGGGTTTATCGAGATACGTACTTAAAACACCCTTTAAATAAAAAGAGAACACTGATTGTAGGAGCAGGTGCTGCCGGAACAATGGTCGCAAGACAACTATTACACAACCATGAAGCTGAGCTGCTTCCAGTTGCCTTTATTGATGATAATGTAAATAAGCAAAAATTGGACATTTTAGGCATTCCTGTTATCGGCGGTGTCAAGCAAATTGAGCAGCTGGCAAACTCGTTACACATTTCGAATATTGTCATTGCGATACCATCCTTAAATAAAAAACAGCTTAATGAAATTTTTAAGGAGTGTGCGAAAACATCAGCAAAAACACAAATGATTCCAATGCTTGAGGACCTGATGACAGGAAAGGTCTCTGTTAACCAATTTCGTGATGTCCAGGTTGAGGATCTGCTCGGACGAGAAGCAGTCGAGCTTGACATGACAAGCATCTGTGACTATGTAACTGATAAAGTGGTGCTTGTAACAGGTGCTGGTGGTTCCATTGGATCTGAGATTTGCAGGCAAATTTCAAAATTTAATCCGAGAGCACTAGTTTTACTTGGGCATGGAGAGAACAGTATTTATACCATTGAAATGGAGTTAAAGGAATGCTTTAAGGACACTGGTATCGAATTCATTACAGAAATTGCGGATCTTCAGGATTATGATAAGCTCATGAACGTCATGACCATTTATCAACCTGATGTTGTCTACCATGCTGCGGCACATAAGCATGTCCCATTAATGGAGCGAAGTCCAGAGGAAGCGGTAAAAAACAATATTATAGGGACAAAGAATATTGCCGAAGCATCAAGTTTACATGGTGTCGAAACATTTGTCATGATTTCAACGGATAAGGCGGTGAATCCGACTAGTGTGATGGGCTCCACTAAGCGCTTAGCTGAGATGATCATTCAGCATTTCGACCAATCGAGCCAAACAAGATTTGTTGCCGTTCGCTTTGGAAATGTATTAGGAAGCAGAGGAAGTGTAATCCCGCTTTTTAAAAAGCAAATTCAAAATGGCGGCCCGGTAACCGTGACACATCCTGATATGGTTCGATATTTTATGACCATACCAGAAGCATCACGCTTAGTCATTCAAGCAGGTGCATTAGCAAAGGGCGGTGAAATTTTTGTCCTTGATATGGGAGAGCCAGTTAAAATAGTCGATCTAGCAAAAAATTTGATAAAGCTCTCAGGAAATAATATTGATGACATTGGCATTGAATTTACCGGCATGCGGCCGGGTGAAAAGCTTTTCGAAGAGCTGCTAAAGAAAGATGAAGTTCATGAAGAGCAGATTTATCCTAAGATCTATATTGGAAAAACCTCGGAGTTATATATAGAAGAAATTGAGTACATTATCAATAACTTTAGATCGCTAGAACGAAATCATTTAAGAAAAGTATTGGTCGATCTAGCAAATGAACGAATTGCCTATCAGAAGAAATTAGTGTCAGTTTAATAGAGGAGCGTGTCGGCGGTGAAGGTAAGAAAAGCGATTATTCCAGCAGCAGGCTTAGGAACAAGATTTTTGCCTGCAACAAAAGCAATGCCAAAAGAAATGCTGCCAATCGTTGATAAACCAACAATTCAATACATTATCGAAGAGGCCGTTGAATCAGGGATTGAAGATATCATTATCGTAACAGGCAAAGGAAAACGTGCGATTGAAGATCACTTTGATCACTCGTTTGAGCTAGAGCACACGTTAATGGAAAAAGGAAAACTGGAATTACTGAGCGAAGTGCAGAAGGCATCTAAATTAGTCGATATTCACTATATTCGACAAAAAGAACCACGCGGTTTAGGACATGCGATATGGTGTGCCAGAAAGTTTATCGGCAATGAACCTTTTGCTGTTTTACTTGGAGATGATATCGTAAGAGCAGAAAAGCCTTGCCTCCAGCAAATGATTGAACAATACGAGCGCTACAACGCATCAATCATTGGTGTACAGCATGTAAAAGAAGAAGAAGTCTCGCGATACGGAATTGTTGATGCAGTAGAAATTGGCGAGCGTTTCTATAATGTTAGTAGCAATCTAGTTGAAAAACCAAAGCAAGAGGATGCGCCTTCAACGCTGGCGATCATGGGTCGCTATATTTTAAATCCTAAAATATTTGACATGCTGGAGGAGCAAAGTCCAGGTGCTGGCGGTGAAATTCAACTGACAGATGCTATCGCATCACTTAACCGCTTTGAAGCCATTTATGCCTATAACTTTGATGGCAAACGCTATGATGTTGGTGAGAAAATGGGCTTTATTCAAACAACCATTGAGCTCGCATTACAGCGAGAAGAACTAAAGTACGAACTACTGCAGTTTTTAAATACGGTAATCGAAAAAGAAATGACTGAAATATAACACCCATATGATATCAGGGTGTTTTTTTCATGCTCTTAAAAAGGGTGAAAAAACCATGACAAATAAAGTGTTATTCTGTGCAACCGTTGACTATCATTTCAAAGCCTTTCATCTGCCAATCCTGAAATGGTTTAAGGAAATCGGCTGGGAGGTTCACGTTGCAGCAAACGGTGAGACCCAGCTTCCCTATGTTGATCAGAAGTATAATATACCGATTCAACGCTCACCTTTTCACAAAATGAACCTTTCTGCCTTTAAGGAACTTAAGTCGATCATTTCTAAAAATGACTTTAAAATCATTCACTGCCACACTCCGATGGGAGGCGTTCTAACACGCCTGGCAGCAAAGCAAGCAAGAAAAAATGGAACAAAGGTGCTTTACACAGCTCATGGCTTTCATTTTTGTAAAGGGGCTCCGATGATGAATTGGCTTCTTTATTATCCGATTGAAAAACTGCTAGCTACCTATACAGACTGTTTGATCACGATAAACGAAGAGGATTACAACCTAGCAATCTCTCACCGTTTTAAATCAAGTGAGGTGGAGCATGTACATGGTGTTGGAGTAGATACGGAACGATTTAAACCTATGATTTTGACGGAGAAAAACGAGCTAAGAATGAAACTAGGTTTCAAACAAGAGGATTTCCTGCTCTTTTATGCTGCCGAATTTAATAAAAATAAGAATCAGCAGCTTCTTATAAGAGCAATGGCTGAAATCAAAGAATCCTTACCGAATGCGAAGCTTCTGTTAGCAGGGGAAGGTGTACTTCAGGATTCCTGTAGAAAATTTGCCTCTGAGCTTGGTGTTGATAGTATGATAGAGTTTTTAGGTTATCGTAACGACATTGTCAATTTACTTCCGATCTGTGATATGGCAGTCGCTTCCAGTTTGCGTGAGGGGTTGCCTGTCAATATTATGGAGGCTATGGCTTGCGGATTGCCTGTGGTGGCTACGGAGAATCGGGGGCATAATGAGCTCATTCAAAACCTATATAATGGTTGGACGATTAAGCCTGAGAATAGTAAGGCTATGGCAAAGAAAATATTACATTTAGCAAAAAATCCACAATTGATAAATACCTTAGGAAAAAATGGCCGCGAAAGCATTGAAAGAACCTACAACATAAAAGCAGTTATGACTGAAACGAGCCTTATATACGAAAAATACATCAAAGAAACGGAGGGATTAAAATGGGCAGCCCAATAAGAGTCTTACATGTGGTTGTTAATATGAATCGTGGCGGAGCGGAAACCCTAATCATGAACCTATACCGGAATATTGACCGCTCGAAAATACAATTCGACTTTTTAACATGTAAAGAAGGAGTCTTTGACCAGGAGATTATGGACTTGGGCGGAAAGATCCACCGTATTCCTTATATTACAGATAGTGGCCATTTTCAATACATAAAGAATTTAAATCAATTTTTTAGAACGAATAATGAGTATAAAATTATTCACTCTCATTTGGATAAAATGAGTGGATTAGTATTGAAGGCTGCGAAGAAGGCTGGGATTCCTGTACGGATTGCGCATAGTCATAATACTGAAAGTGAAGGTGGCTTAGCAGCAAAGTTGTATAAAGAATATGCAGGAAGAAAGATTGAAAAATCAGCAACCCACTATTTAGCTTGTTCCAATTTAGCTGCCAAATGGTTATTTAAAAACAAGACCAAAGCAATTATGCTTCTGAAAAATGGCATCGAGACTGAAAACTTTATATTTTCTAAGGAAGTAAGAGATCAGATTAGAAACGATCTTAGTCTGGAAGCTGATAGTTTAGTTTTAGGGCATGTAGGACGTTTTAATAACCAAAAAAATCATTCATTTTTAATTGATATTTTTTATGAGTTAAATAAAGTGATACCCAAATCCTATTTAATTTTAGTAGGTGATGGAATTTTACGAAATGATTTAGAAGAAAAAGTAAGGAATCTCAGTCTAGATAATAATATTTTATTTTTAGGAGTACGAAGTGATATTAATCACTTGTTACAGGCATTCGATCTTTTTATTTTTCCATCCTTTCATGAAGGACTCCCTGTAACTTTGATTGAGGCCCAAGGGTCTGGACTTCCATGTATAATTTCTGATCAGATAACAGCAGAAGTTGATATGGGAATAGGTCTTGTGAAATTTTTGCCTTTAACTAATAAAGTAGAATGGGTAGAAGAAGTAATAAAAATATCTTCAAAAGAATCAAGACGAAATATTTCAAAAATGGCTTTATTTGAACAAGGATATGATATAAAAAAAACTGCTAATTTTATTCATGATTTTTACTTGGAAACAGCGAGGTGAATTTGTTGAAGGAACTAACTGTCTTTACCCCAACCTATAATAGAGCCTATTGTTTACATATTTGCTATGAAAGTTTGAAAAGTCAAACTAACAAAGGGTTTATATGGCTTGTAATTGATGATGGATCTACTGATAATACAAGGGAAATAGTCGAACAGTGGATAAAAGAAAATGTAATTGAAATACGATATATCTTTCAAGAAAACCAGGGAATGCACGGTGCACATAATACAGCATATGAGAATATCGATTCAGAATTAAACGTTTGCATTGATTCAGATGATTATATGCCACCTGATGCAGTAGAAAAAATTCTATCATTCTGGGAAAAGCAAGGAAATGATCAAGTGAGCGGAATGATTGGGCTCGATGCATATAAAAATGGAAAAATAATTGGCACAAAGATGCCCGCTCTTTTATATAAGTCAACACTCTTTGATTTGTATAACAAACATGGTGTAAAAGGCGATAAGAAGCTTGTTTATCGAACAGAATTAACAAAAAAATACCCTTACCCACTATTTGAAAATGAAAAATATGTCGGGCTTGCCTATAAATATCACAAACTAGATGAAGAGTACCCTATGTTATTAATGAATGAAGTTCTTTGTATAGTTGAGTATTTACCCGATGGATCATCAATGAATATGTTAAAACAGTATCGGGTGAATCCAAAAGGTTTTGCTTTTTATCGTAAGGAGTTAATGAAACTGCGATTTGCTGACGTGAAATTCAAGTTTAGACAGGCGACTCATTATGTTTCGAGCAGTCTGATTTCTAAAAATAAGGATTTTATTAAAGAATCACCATTAAAGTTACTAACAATCGTTGCAACACCATTAGGATTAATCTTATATTTCTTAATTATGTTTAAAACAAAAACTTAGTTAATTAATGAAAGGATAAAAAAATGACGGTACTATGGGCCATGCTTTTAATCGTGTTCATTTTTGCTTATTTATCGAGATACATTGCAGTAAACAGTGCTGTTTATGATGGTGTCTTAGTGAGACCAAATAAAATAATGATAGGTTTAGCATTAGCATGCCTAGTACTCGTATCAGGCTTAAGGAATAACATAGGTGATACTTTCTTTTATATCCATGTATATGAAACACAAGAATTTACTTGGCAATACATTCTTGAGAAGAAGGATCCAGGGTTTAATGTTCTACAAATGTTATTAAAGAACATTTCAAATGACCCACAACTTCTTTTAATAGTTACTGCGTTGATAACGAACTTTTTAATCATTATTACCTTATATAAATATTCCAGAATGATTGAAATAGGTATCTATGTTTTTATCACGTCAGGTATGTTTATTGTTTCAATGAATGGAATTCGTCAATTTTTTGCAGCTTCGTTAATATTTTGGGCTACAAAGTATTTACTAAATGGTGATTTTAAAAAGTATTTTTTTATTATATTATTTGCTTCTACTTTTCATGGAAGTGCTCTAATTCTATTACCGGTTTATTTTATTGTTCGAAGAGAGGCATGGACACACGTTACATTTTTGTTATTAACATTTACAATCATACTTGTAATGGGATTTAATGAATTTTCAAATCTATTATTCTCTGCAATCGAGGATACCCAGTACGGTCATTATAGTGATTTCGCAGAGGGTGGAGCAAATAAAATTAGAGTTCTTGTTGATTCTGTCCCAATTATAATAGCTTACTTAGGTCGACATAAATTGCGGAAAATGTGGCCAAAAAGCGATATTATCGTAAATATGTCATTAATTGGTTTGCTATTTATGATCATAGCTACACAAAATTGGATATTTGCTAGATTTAACATATATTTTAGTTTATATAACTTAATCTTGATATCATGGATTATTTACTTATTTAAAGAAAATAATAGAAAATTTATCTATTATGGTTTATTAATTTGTTATTTACTGTATTTTTACTATGAACAAGTCATTTCATTAAGTTTAATTTATAAAAGTGATTATATAAGTTTTTAAGGGGAGCAATATGAATTTATTTAGGGAAATAACAGAAGAGAATCTACACGAAATATTAAAGAAAGTTTATAAAAAAGGACAAGAAACAGAAAACATAAGTGTAATCGAACTAATTGAAGAGATTAAAAAGCATTTTTTAACATACACTTCTAAATGAAAGAGGGGGAATAATGAAACGCTTTTTTGATTTTACAGTGTCGTTGCTATTAATCATCATACTCTCTCCACTCATGCTCTTAATATCAATACTGGTAAAAATAAAATTAGGCTCACCAATTTTATTTAAACAGCAACGTCCAGGTTTGCACACTCAACCTTTTTATTTTTATAAGTTCCGAACAATGACTGATGAAAAAGGTGAAAATGGTATATTGTTACCTGATCAATATAGACTTACTTCTTTTGGTATTTTTTTAAGAAAATCAAGTTTAGACGAGTTTCCACAATTAATAAATGTTTTGAAAGGTGACATTAGTTTAGTAGGTCCAAGGCCATTATTAATGGAATATCTATCATTATATACGAATGAACAAGCAAAGCGACACCTAGTAAGACCAGGGATAACAGGTTGGGCACAAATAAATGGTCGCAATAGTATTTCATGGGAAGAAAAGTTTAAACTAGATGTTTGGTATGTAGAAAATCGTACTTTCTTATTGGATTTAAAAATCCTATTTTTAACTGTATATAAGGTAATAAAATCACAAGGAATAAATCAGCCGGGAAATGCAACTGTAGAAAAATTTAAAGGTTCTGCCATGAAAGAGGGACAGGGATGAATATAGCTATCATTGGTCAGGGTGGTCACAGTAAAGTGGTTAGAGATATTATTAGATATAAAGATGAGGCTCAAGTAATTGCTTATTTGGATGACAAATATGAAGAACACATATTTCAAGATGATATCTTTTATGGTCCAATAACAGCTTATACTTTTCTTGTTAATAAATATGATGATATCAAATTTGTTGTGGCAATTGGAAAAAATGAATTAAGGAAAAAGGTCGTTAATGACCTAAATCTTGAAGATTATTTTTATATCACCCTTATTCATCCTTCAGCTATTTTAAGTCCAAGTGTTAGGATAGGAAAAGGTACCGTTATAATGGCAAACACTGTAATAAATTCTGATACTGTTATTGGCAATCACGTTATTATAAATACAGGTTCAATTGTAGAACATGACAATATAGTAAGTGATTTTTCTCATGTTTCCCCAAATGCAGCGTTAACAGGAAATGTGCATATTGGTGAAGGAGTACATATTGGAGCTGGTGCTACTGTTATCCCTAATGTAAGAATAAATGATTGGTCAGCCATTGGAGCTGGAGCAACGGTTATCCATTCTATTCCAGCTAATACAACAGCAGTTGGTGTACCAGCAAAACTAGTAGGAGGTGGAACTCATGCAAAAGAATAATCAACATAAAAGAATATTTCTATCCTCTCCTCACATGAGTGGAAACGAAATGAAATATATTAGAGAAGCATTTGATACAAATTGGATTGCACCTTTAGGGCCAAATGTTGATGCGTTTGAAAAAGAGTTAGCAAAATACGTAGGAGTCAGTGATGCTGTTGCAGTAAGTTCAGGTACTGCAGCCATTCATCTGGCTCTTTCTTTATTAGATATAAAAAAGGGCGATAGGGTTTTTTGTTCGACGCTAACTTTTGTAGCGAGTGCGAATCCGATACTCTATCAGGGTGCGGAACCAGTGTTCATAGATTCTGAGCCTGATACATGGAATATGTCCCCTCAAGCTCTTGAGAGGGCTTTACAAGAAGCAGCTTTTGATGGAAAACTGCCAAAAGCAGTTATTGTAGTAAATCTATATGGACAGAGTGCAAAAATGGATGAAATTGTTTCTTTATGTAACTGTTATGAAGTACCAATCATTGAGGATGCAGCCGAATCACTTGGTTCTACTTATAAAGGGAAAGCGAGTGGGACTTTCGGTAAATTTGGTGTGTATTCATTTAACGGAAATAAAATTATAACTACATCAGGTGGCGGTATGCTTGTTTCCAATGATCAGGAAGTATTAAAAAAAGCCAGATATTTAGCGACACAAGCAAAAGACTCGGCACTTTTTTATCAGCATAGTACACTTGGATTTAATTACCGGATGAGCAATGTACTTGCTGGTATTGGCAGGGCACAATTAGAAGTATTGGAGCAGAGAGTAAAGGCTCGAAGATTATTATTTGAAAGGTATCATCAAGAATTAGGTGAAATACCTGGTATTAACTTCATGCCAGAATTATATGAAACAAATTCGAACAGGTGGCTTACAGCTTTAACCATTGATGATAAAGTAACAGGAATTTCTAATTATTTATTATTAAATACCTTGGCTGAAGAAAATATAGAGGCACGTCCAGTATGGAAACCACTTCATATGCAGCCTCTTTTCGAAAATGTTAAATATTATGTGCATAGTGAAGAAATAAATGTATCTGAGTATTTGTTTAATTATGGTTTGTGCCTTCCATCAGGATCGAATATGTCAGATACAGATCAAATAAGAGTTATTAATAGCTTAAAAAATTGTCTGAAGGTTAGAGTTTAGAGTTCTAAAAAGGTAGGGTTATAAATGGATACGAAAAAAATTCCTAAAATCATCCATTACTGCTGGTTTGGTGGAAAAGAAAAGCCGAATATAGTACAAAAAAGTATCGTAAGCTGGAAAAGATACCTTCCAGATTATGAAATTATTGAGTGGAATGAACAAAACTTTGATATAAGTTTCAATACCTATGTCAATGAAGCTTATAAATCAGGTAAGTTTGCATTCGTAAGTGATTATGTAAGAGTTTATGCTTTATATAATTTCGGAGGAATATATCTAGATACTGATGTTGAAGTGTTTAAATCATTTGATGATTTATTACATCATGAATCCTTCTGGGGCTTTGAACAAGAAAACTATATTGCAACAAGTACGATTGGCGCAAAGAAAGGTAATGAATTAATAAAGTCATTTTTGGAAACATATCATGAAAAGAATTTTATTAATGAAGATGGTAGTTTCAACGAATTAACTAATGTTGCTATTGTTTCTAAATTACTAAAAAACATCGGAGTAAAAATGAATGGACAATTTCAAGAGGTGAAAGGACTTGGATCATTTTATCCTCAGACGTACTTTTCTCCGTTTGATTATATAAACTGTAGAAAGTTTATTACTGAAAATACTTATGCAATGCATCATTTTTATAAGAGTTGGTTGCCACCCAAAGCTAAATTGAAAAGTAATATAAAAACAATAGCAGCTAAAGTAATAGGTGGAGAAAATATTGCCAAAATTAGAAAAATCGTTTCAAGGGTGTAGGAGGCACAAATGAAAAAAAATATATTGATAGCCTCTTATGATATGGAAGTTGGCGGAGTAGAAAGAAGCCTTATTAGTTTACTGGATAACTTTGATTACAATAAATACACTATTGATTTGATGTTGTATCGACATCAAGGTGATTTCCTTAATCTAGTTTCTACCAATGTTTCTTTAATAGGTGAAATACCTCAATACACCACTTTTAGAAAATCAATAGGAGAAACGTTTAAAAATAAACAATTTAGTATAGGATTTTCAAGAATTCTGGCTAAGATAAATGCAGACCTTAAAGGGAAAATAAAAGGAATTACAGAGCCAGGATATTACCAAATGCAGTTAATGTGGAAGTATGCATTACCTTTTCTTCCTAAATTGAACAAAGAATATGATGTTGCAGTTAGTTATTTATGGCCGCATTATTTTGTTGCTGAAAAAGTTAAGGCGAAAAAGAAAATTGCTTGGATTCATACAGATTATTCAAATGTAGCAACAGATATTGAATTAGATTTAGAAATGTGGAGGAAATTTGATCACATTATTGCTGTTTCTGAAGCATGTAAAGCTGCGTTTTTAAGAAAATATGGAAATCTAGAAAAAAAGGTTATTGTAATCGAAAATATTACTTCACCGGATTTCATTAAAGAGATGGCCAAAGAAAAAGTTTATAATCCTATGGTAAAGGATAATCGATTTAAAATAATAACAGTTGCTAGATTATCTCATGCAAAAGGTATTGATAATGCAGTAAAGGCTCTAAAGATATTAAAAGAAAAAGGCTATCATGATATTGCATGGTATGTTGTTGGATATGGCGGAGATGAATCCATGATTAAAGATTTGATAAAAGAATTAAATCTTGAGGATAGTTTTATTCTATTAGGAAAGAAAACAAACCCATATCCGTTTATTAAAGAAGCAGAAATGTATGTTCAGCCATCTCGATATGAAGGAAAGGCAGTGACAGTAGGAGAGGCCCAGATATTATCAAAGCCTGTAATGATTACAAACTACACAACTGCAACAAGTCAGGTAAGAGATGGATTTGATGGATATATTACAGAATTATCAATTGAGGGAATTGTTAGTGGAATTGAAAAACTTTATAAAAACGGTCCAATGAGAAAAGAATTAATGAATAATTGCAGAGATATAAACTATGGCAATAGATATGAGCTTGATAAATTGTATAAAATTATTTAACTAATTTAAGTAAAGAATCTGTCAAGTTAGGAGTGATATATATGAGTAAAAAGGTAAGTGTCATTATTCCAGTTTATAATGCGGAAAAATATATTGCTCAGTGCATTGAGTCACTTCTTAACCAGACGCTTAAAGAATGTGAATTTATATTTATTAATGACGGTTCAAAGGATGACAGTAGGAAAATAATTGATTATTACCAAAAAGTAGATAATCGGATTATGTTAATAAACCAAGAAAATCAAGGTGTGAGCATTGCTCGAAATAAGGGTTTAAGAGTAGCTAAAGGTGAATATATAGGCTTTGTAGATGCAGATGACACAATTGAAAAAAATATGTATAAAATCCTTTATACTTCGGCAAAACAGTGCGATTGTGATATTATCCTTTCAAATTTTGAAAGTGAAATAGAAGGACATAAGGCTATCACTAGATACCCATTCCCAATCGGAGTAACTTTAGTTAAAGAGTATATTAAACAAGATATACTACCTTACTTTCTTAAGGAAGATAATTTAAACACAGTATGTAACAAGATATATAAAAATAAAATAATAATAGAAAATAACTTAACATTTCCGGAGAAAGTTCCACTAGGAGAAGATGGACTATTTAATATGAGTTTTTTTTCTTTAGCAGATAAAATGAAATACCTAGATTATACAGGGTATTTTTATAGAGAAGTAAAGGGGAGTGCAACGAGAAATATAGCTGAGAAAGATTATTTTAATAGAGCTCTAGAAGTGTATAATATGAAGCTGCCGGAAATCTATAAAGAGTTATTGATGATAGAAGAAATACATAAGTTAAGGTCTATAAAGTTAATTAAGAATGTTATGTCTTATATCTATATTTATTTTACACATTCAAAAGAGCTAAGCTTGCGTCAACGTTTTAAATATATCGATAAAATGATAATTGATAAAGATGTTAGAAAGGCGTTGCTCGTAAGTTATAACGAAATGTATAGCACTTTTGGCAGATATGAAAAGGCAATTTTGGAATTGATAAAAAGAAGATCTATTATAGGACTATATTTCATTACTACATATAGCCGACTTAGAAATAAGTAAGAATGGGGGATTTGTATGAAAATCATGATGTTTGCTCATGACGGTAGTCTCAATCGAGGCTGTGAGGCTATTGTTCGTTCATCTACGGAGATAATTAAAGAAAAAGTAAAAGGAGCAAAGGTATATTTAGCTTCAGGAAGGCCAGAAACTGATAAGATTATTACTAAGTTAGATGGAATAGTAGATGGTGCAAATTGCAGTATAAAGAAGTATTCGTTTGATTGGTGGATCTCTTCATATAAAGTTAAGTTTTTTAATGATGAATCATACTCCTTAGGAAAAATTTACCATAACATAATTAAACATATAGATGATATGGATGTTTATTTATCAATTGGCGGGGATAATTATTGTTACGGGGAGCAACCTGGATGGTATGAGGTTGATAGAAGAGTTAAGGCAAAAGGAAAGAAATTAGTATTATGGGGTTGTTCTATAGGAGAAGAAGATTTGTCTGAAAGAAAGCTGGAAGACCTAAAATTATTTGACTTAATTCTGGCACGGGAAACCCTTACGTATCAATTGCTGAATAGTAAAGGTCTTCAAAATGTAAAATTATGTGCCGATCCTGCATTTACTATGGAAAAGGAAGAGCTGGATTTACCTAGAGGGTGGCAAGTTGGTAATACCGTTGGATTAAATTTTAGTCCTCTAGTTTGGAAAAAAAATAAAAAATCTCTAACTGCAGTTAGAGACCTAATAAATCATATTTTAAATACTACTGATATGTCAATTGCACTTACACCTCATGTGATTGATCATGGTAATAATGATTATGAAGTTCTCTTTAAATATTTCGAAGAATTTAAGAATACAGGAAGAGTCATTATTTTACCAGATAATTTAAACGCAATTCAGTATAAGGGATATATAGCAAGAATGCGATTTTTCATTGGAGCAAGAACACATGCAACAATTGCTGCCTATTCAAATTATGTTCCCACAATGGTTCTTGGATATAGTGTTAAGTCAAAGGGGATAGCAAAGGATCTTTTTGGAGAAGAAAAATTAGTGTTAGGTATAGAAGAAATCTCGGATAGTAAAAAATTAATGAATGCATTTGATGAAATGGTTGGAGAAGAAAAAGTGATAAAACAAAAATTGAAACATACTATTCCAGTTATAAAGGAAATGTCCTATAAATCGGTTAAATATTTAAAAGAACTCGATAAGTAAGCTGAGGGAAATTATGAAGAAAAAAAATTTATTATTTGTTATGCCAAGTTTATCTGCTGGTGGTGGAGAAAAAAGTTTAGTGAATTTATTATCACATTTAAACTACGAGGAATATAATGTAGATTTATTTTTATTTAGTAAAAATGGGGTTTTTTTAAATTTGCTACCTATTGAAGTGAATTTGTTGGAATCAAAAAAAAATCACATTGTTTTTTCAAATTCATTAAAAAACTCTGTAACTAATTTTTTGAAAATGGGCCAATATAAACTAGCCTATTCTAGGTTAATGTTTACTTTATTAAATAGAGTGATAAAGAGTCCAGCTATTTCAGAACAATACACTTGGAAATATCAGAGTAAATCAATTGATATGTTAGACAAAGAGTACGATATAGCTATTGGATATCTTGAAAAGTCTTCAATCTACTTTGTAGTGGATAAAGTTAAATCGAAAAAAAAGATCGGCTGGGTACATACTAATTATACTAATTCAGGAATGGATTATAAGTTTGATAATTTTTATTTCAATAAATTGGACCATATTATAACAGTATCTCAAGAATGTGCAAATGCTTTGAAAATTACTTTTCCTCATATAAAAAATAAAGTTAGAGTTATATATAACATTGTATCACCAAACATAATAGAAAGTTTATCAAATGAGGAAATACAAGACAACCATCTGTTCAATAAGAATTGTACAAATATTGTTACTGTTGCCCGTTTAAGTAACGAAAAGGGTTTAGATCTTGCAATTAGATCTTGTAAATTATTAATAGAAAAAGGTTACCATATAAAATGGTATGTTTTGGGTGATGGAAACGAGAGAGAAAAATTGGCAAGTTTAATAAATAATATAGGTGTAAAAAATCATTTTATATTATTAGGAATTAAAAGTAATCCATATCCGTATATAAAAAAATCTGATATCTATGTTCAACCATCTAGATATGAAGGTAAGTCCATAGCTATAGATGAAGCAAAAATTCTTGGGAAACCTATTATTTTAACCAATTTTAAGACTGCAAAGGACCAAATATATAATGGTATAAATGGCTTGATTGTTGGTTTGAGTGAAGAAGAGATAACCCTTGGAATTGAGGAACTAATACAGAATGAGAATTGTAAAAATAATTTAGTGACTAATCTAAGAAAAGAAAAACTAGGAACAGAAGAAGAGATAAACAAGTTGTATGAGATTTTTTAGGTGGTGATGCTTTCTGAAAAAAAATATTTTAATTGCTATAAACAACTTAAATTGTGGTGGTGCAGAAAAAGCCTTAATTTCTTTATTAGAGACCATAGATTATTCTCTGTATAATGTAGATTTATTTTTATTTAAACATGAAGGACTATTTTTTAATAAAATACCTAAACAAGTGAATTTACTTGAAAAGCCTTATGAGTATGAGTATTTTGATATGTCTATCAAAGCAGCTCTCAAAGACTGTATTAAAAAAAGGAGATTTAAAATTGCGATTTCAAGGGTTTGTGCAGGGTACATTTTTAATATAGAAAAAAACAGGGCAAGATGTGAGCAGAGAGTTTGGAAATATATTTCAAGATCACTTAAAAACATTAATAAGAAATATGATGTAGCAATTGGATATCTTGAAAAGAATCCAATATTTTTTTGTGTAGATAAAGTAAATGCTAAAAAGAAAATAGGATTTATACATAATGATTATGACAAGTTAGGTATGGATCCAATTATTGACCTTAAGTATTTTGATAAGTTAAATAATATAGTAACAGTATCAGAAGAATGTGCTAACGTATTAAAAAATAGATTTCCAATGTATGAGCAAAAAATCGAAGTCATGTACAACATAGTTTCTCCTAATGTGATTTCTAACATGTCTTTAGAAAAGATACATCTATGTAATACAGGAATAAAGCTAGTTTCTGTTGGAAGACTAAATCATCAAAAAGGTTTTGAAATTGCTATAGTGGCATGTAAATTCTTAATTCAAAGTGGATATGATCTAAAGTGGTATGTTATTGGAGAAGGAGAGGAAAGAGCAAAATTAGAGCAAATAATAATAGAAAATGACCTCCATGATATATTTATTTTATTAGGAATAAAAGAAAATCCATATCCTTATATAAGAGAAGCTGATATATATGTACAACCCTCTCTATTTGAAGGGAAGTCAATAGCAATAGATGAAGCAAAAATACTTCATAAGCCAATAGTAGTTACAAATTTTAGTACAGCTAAAGATCAAATTAGAAATGAAGAAAATGGTTTAATTGTAGACTTGAACCCTCAATCATTATATGAAGGTGTTAAAAAACTTATTGATGATAATGAATTAAGAAAAAAATTGATAGTTAATTTATCAAGAGAAAGCTTGGGAACTGAGTCTGAAATACAGAAATTATATAAATTAATAAAGGCAGTTTAGATAAGAGGTGCAAACGTTTGTTCATTCTAATACTAGGAATAATTTTTTTAGTTTTAATAGTTTTAATTATTTTGATAGATGTTGTTCCTATTTTTAACGATTGGGTAAGTCGGATTCATATTGGAAGATATAACGATAAGAATAAGTGGAATCAGTCAATAACTGAAAAGGGTGTAAGGTGGTTAAATAAGACGCCAAAGATTAAGGTTACTGATAATACAAGATTAGTTGCAATTGATATATTAAAAGGGAATTATACAAAGAATGCTGTACAACATTGGCAAGAAGCAGCATTATTATTAGGTTTATCTGAATATTTAAAGAATAAAGATGATAAAAATATTAAAAAAGAAATAACAAAGTTTTTGAACAAAAAATTTGATCAACATGGCCAATGGATAAATAAACCAGAGCATGTAGATATTGCAATATTAGTTTATTCAGTCATGAAGTTAGATTTTATAGATATAGATAATTACAAAAATGCATTTGATTATACATGGAAATTGATAAAGGAGCATATAGGCGAAGATGGTACAGTAGGATATAGAAAGTCTATGCAAAGCTACAGATATGTAGATACCATAGGTTTTATATGTCCTTTTTTAGTTGCTTACGGGATTAAATACAATAAAGATGAATGTATTGATTTAGCATTAAAACAAATTAAAGAATATGAACAATACGGTATGTTAAAAAACCATTACATACCAGTCCATGCATATAAGCTTAAAGATAAAGAACCACTTGGCTTATACGGGTGGGGAAGAGGCCTTGGGTGGTTTGCCATAGGGCTTATAGATGCTTGGGATGAATTGCCACAAAATCATAAATCAAAAATAGTTTTAGAACAAAGTGTCAAAAAATTTGCCAAAGCTGCTATAAGTTTTCAACAAAAAAATGGAAGTTGGAATTGGACTGTTACAAGAGAAGAATGCAGATCTGATTCATCAACTACAGCTACAATTGGATGGTTTTTGTTAAAAGCTTCTAAAATTAAGGAGATTTCAAATGAATGTTTAACTAGTACAGATAAAGCTATAAGTTATTTAAAGAAAGTTACACGAAGAAATGGAGCTGTAGATTTTTCACAAGGTGACACAAAAGATATCGGCGTATATTCTATGCTATTTAATATACTACCATTTACTCAAGGGTTTTGTATTAGAGTGATAAATAATAATTCAAAGGTAGTGAATTAGAATGGTAAAAAAGATAATAAATTTTTTAAAGGCAAGATTTAGAAAATATTTACTAGAAGAAATATGGTTAGAAGATTATATAAAAATGGGAATGAAAATAGGTGAAAATTGTTCTATTCAACCTGGTGTAATTTTTGATTACTCCCATTGTTGGTTGATTAAGATTGGTAATAATGTAACTATTGCACCACAAGCTTATTTTTTGGCTCATGATGCGAGTACAAAAAATTTAATTAATTATACTAAGATTGGAAGTATCACTATTGAAGACAATGTATTTATAGGCGCAAGAGCATTAATTATGCCTGGAGTAACAGTTGGAAAAAATTCGATAGTAGCAGCTGGAAGTATTGTAACTAAATCAGTTTCGGAAGGAAGTATAGTTGCGGGAAACCCTGCTAAGGTTATATCAACCATCGAAAATTACTCCCAAAAGATTAATGAGTTAAAAAATGGTACTTGGAAATATGATAGTGGTTACACTTTAGCGGGAAATATTTCTAATATAAATAAAGAAAATATGTACGAAGAACTAAAAAACAAACTTGGATTTATAGAGTAGTACTTTCAATTTAATATCAAGTTTTTACAATATAAAAAGTATTATATAAAGGGGCCAAAATGAGAATAAGAAATTCTATAATTAATATATCTGTCGGTTTAGTAAACCAACTAATTATCACATCACTAAGTTTCATATCAAGAACTGTATTTATTAACAGTCTGGGTATTGAATACTTAGGGATAAATGGACTACTTACAAATATTTTGGCTATGTTGACGTTGGCGGAAGCAGGAATAGGGGCTAGTATTATGTACAGTCTTTATAAACCTGTAGCAGAAAATGATCAATTAAAAATTAAAGCTCTTATGAATTTTTATAGAAATGCATATATGGTAATTGCATTAATTGTATTATCGCTAGGATTACTAATTATGCCTTTTCTTGGATTAATTATAAAGGATTCAAGTATTGAAAACATTCATTTAATTTATTGTATATTTTTACTAAATACTGTTTTACCATATTTATATGTACACAAAAACTCTTTTTTGAATGTTTGTCAAAAAGGATATATTGTTACAGGAATTTATTCAGTATCAGCTATAATTACTACATGTCTCAAAATAGGAATCTTACATTTCACTAGAGATTATATTTTATATTTAATCATTGATAGTATAATAACTATTATAACAACAATTTTGTTATCATTTTGGGTTAATAAAATGTATCCGTTTTTACGCGGTAAGGTAAAAGAAAAATTGGATACTGATACTAAATATAATATTACTAAAAATGTAAAAGCTATTATATTGCAAAACATAGGGAATTATTTAGTGTTTGGTACTGATAATATCATAATATCTTCATTTGTAAGTGTTACAGCAGTAGGACTGTATTCTAATTATCATATGTTAATTGAAATATGTAGGTCTTTTATAAATCAAATTTTTAATAACGTATATCATAGTATTGGTAATTTAGTTGCAAAAGAGAATGTTGATAAGGTTTATAATATTTACAAAGTGTATATGCTTGTTAATTTTTGGTTATATTCCCTTTTTACAATTTTATTATTAATTACAATCGAACCTTTTATTAAATTATGGATTGGCACTGAATTTATTATGAGTAAAAGTGTTCTTATCGTATTAATGATCATTTTTTATGAAAGAGGAATGAGAAATTCGATAACCACTTTAAAAACAACGTCAGGAATTTTTTATAAAGATCGATTCGCTCCATTAATTCAAGCTGCTATAAACCTAATTATTTCTATTATATTGGTTCAAAATATAGGTATAGTCGGTGTTTTTATTGGAACTGTAATAAGTGCTCTAGCTGTACCATTCTGGACAACTCCTTATTTAGTATACAAAAAAGTGTTTCATAAACCAGTTATGAATTATTTTTCTAAATATATACTCTACATTGCTATTGGTATAGGAACTTATTGGATTACAAATTCTATTTGTAGTTTTGTAGTGGCTGACACTTTTTTCAATTTAATATTAATCGGCTTAATCTGTTTAATTTTACCTAATTTATTATATATAGGTATTTTTTATAAAACAGAAGAGTTTAAATATTTGTTCAAAATAGTAAATATATTAATGTTAAATTTGAAAAAGAAATCAGCGGTGAAGCAGAAAAGTGCATGAGTTGCTTGATACCTTGTAATAGTGAGGCATGACTAGTAGTAAATTGTCAAAATAAAGACTTTTAGGAAATTGGAAGTTGGTTAAAGACAGCTGAATAATATTACTCTGAAAATTAGTGAAAATGTTAGATGGAAATTTTTGAAAATTATTTGTAAACTGAAATGGAGAGTTCGTTATGGAATTATCAAAAAAGGATACTAAAATACTGAAGGGGATTGCAATACTCTTAATGATATTATTACATCTCTTTGCCACAAAAAAAGATGGTTTATATAGTACATTTCCACTGATAAATGATACACCACTGGTTTATTATATTGCTTTATTAGGCGACGCTTGTGTACCTATTTATTTATTTGTTACTGGTTATGCCTTTTATATAATAAATAACAATTCAAATGTATCAGTTTTAGGAAAAAATTTAAAACGGATCCTAAAACTCTACATAAATTTCTGGGTTGTATTTATTATTTTTGTACCATTAGGTTTTCAAATTTCTAAACATGAAAATTTTACATTTAATATAATAACGTTTATTTTATCAATATTTGGAATGTCAAACTCCTATAATGGCGCTTGGTGGTATTTACAAATATATATAATATTTGTTTTATTTTCGCCATTTCTAATTAAGATAGTTAAAAAATATAATCCCCTAGTAATATTATTTATATCAAGTATTATATATGTAGTTTCTCATTTTCAAAGGTATAGAGGTTTTATAGATTTTGGTGATAATACCCTGGTACTTGAATTAATTAGAGTTATGTTTTTACTCGGTACATCTCAAATATCTTTTTTTATTGGAGCTATTTTTTCAAAAGAAAAGGTTTTGTCAAACTTACATAAAAAAATCCAAAAAATAAGATTTAGGAATATTATTAGTACAATTTGCATTGTTCTTTTAATAGTATTTCACGCTATTATAGAATCTGCAATCATTGCTCCTATTAATGGTATAGCTATTATTATTATATATTGGTTCATGAATAAAAATAAAGTGGTAGAAAAAATATTAGACTATATTAGTAATCATTCCACAAACATATGGTTAATACATATGTTTTTTTATATGTCAATTTTTCCAGAACTAACTTTTGCACCTAGAAATCCATTATTAATCTTTTTCTGGCTATTAATATTATGTATTGTTTCTTCTTATGCAGTTAACTTTATAACTAATCCAATTATACGAGTTATTGATAGAAAAATTATCTATAGAAGTAAAGGTTATTCAGGTGGTTTTGATCGTAAGGGAATTTAATGTATTAATATATTACCTCTAATATGGATGAATAAACTCTTTTCTTTTTATACATTTTTCACCTAATCCATATTAAATACTAGATATTTATATTCTTTATTAATATTAAAGGTTTTTATATAAAATACCTCAAAGGCTACTAAAATTTATACTTGAAAGAGGAAAATACTAAGTACTGAATTTTTAAAATTATATATTTCTATAATGTATTTTAAAACCAAATTAAACAATTATCATAGCTTTGAATAGTTATTATAGTGAAAGTGGCTCTAATGAATAAAATGATTAAAAAAAGACTTTTAAACAGTCAAGAATTCCTAGGTGGATTTATTAGTAAAATGTTTTTATATGCTTATTTAAATACCATAGGAGTGAATGCTTAAATGGAGTTGTTTTAGCGGCATTTAAGCATTCAAAAGCAAAACAAAATTTTTAAAAGTATTCTATTGATAATTTGTAAAAATAGTTGGTGGATTTTTGAAATAAATATTTAATCTTCTTTTATAGTTTTCAAATGATTGAATTAAGAATATCGTGAACTTTGTAATAGGCACCCGTATGGAAAATACCTGTTGTATAATTGGCGTTATCTGTAAAAATATTTCTACCTAAAACAGAATCACCTTGTGTTTTAAAGTCGTTCGTTAAGGAACCTTTTCCATAAAATATATTATTGAATATTCTGAAGTTCTGAGTTCTGGCCCAAACAGTCATTGTCGATTGATTAAAAGTATTATTGAAAGCAGATAAACTGCTGCCAGAACTAAAAATGACGCCTAATTTAGAGTCAAAGGTATTGTTTTTTAGGACATCCCCAACCATATGCTCCCAGCCGTCTTCCCAATCAATGTCACAACCAGGCATTCTCCCACCATTATTGGAAAATGTATTTCCTTTAATGAGCCAATTTTGACCACCACACATAGCAAGACCTGTACTAAAATTATCTTCAAACCTGCAATCATTGATGTAACAGTTTCTTGGCATGCCAATTGTTCTTATAAAAGCAACAGCACCATTAAAGTCACTGTCTCCTGATGAAGGAGGACCTTCTTGGTAAATGACAATTTTAGCGTATTTAGCATTGGGAGCTTTTGGATAAATATAGTATTGTAAATTATACATTTGTGATTCTAAATGAGTAAAATTTTCGCTATAAAAATGAATAGAATATAATCTTGATCTTAAATGAGGATATCCATGGTATCCTTGAGTATATCCTAGCAAATAATATTCGCCTAACCCAGAAACATCCATGTATTGATTGTATCGATAATAATTAGTAGTCTTACTATTATCGATATTTCCATTTTCCTCTATATTACCTGGTTCAAAATTAAATCTACTGACAGAAATACTTTGAGTGGTTTTTCCCATATTCCTATTTGTGAGTGTTCCAGTAATCACATTAAACCCTGGGGATTTACTAAAAGTGCAGGATTCAAATCCTGTGGTTAAACAATCATCAATTAAAACACTTATACATCCTTCAACAGAATCTTGAATAGTTGTTGAATCTCTTTCTCCAAATATATGTGCTTTCATTAACTTTGTGTTTTTTAAATTAGTAAAATAGAACATTTTGTAGCCTGTGGTAGTTAAAACGCTTGGTTCAATATTGAGAATGGAATCACTGAAATCAATAATCATATCAGATGGTGGATAAATGGTCCTTACGGCAGGACTAATTAAATATTTGCCTTTTGGAAAAACAATTTTCTTATATCCATTAGCAGCAGCGTGATCTAATGCATTTTGGATGCCATTAGTTGTATTAGTAGAATCTGTGTTATCTAATTTTATCGAATAGTCATTTACATCAACATGATAGATTTCTCCTTCTGTCAAAGGAGTTTCAATTTTATTAACAACGGTAATATCGAAACTTTTGGAATAGGTTCTTGTTGAATCATAAGCAGTAAGTGTCGTAGTTCCTGGGGAAACACCCTCTACTACACCATATTGTACTTTGGCTACACTAGGATCAGAACTTTCCCAAAGCACAATATTATCATGGAAAATATCATACAAGAGATTACTAGACAAAGCCGTAGCCATAACTACGAAATTTTCTCCTACTTGAAGAGTATGGGTTTTTCGATTAATGGACATCCCTATAATTGTTCTTGTAGAAGAAGGGGGAGAAACAACCTGTCCCCCTACTTTAACATTTACGTATTCTGTAAAGTTTTGACCCTCATAGGTAGCAGTAATTGAAACATTAGTTTCCCCATCAGATACTCCTGTTAATAATCCATTTTGATCTACTGTTACATATCCTTCATTGCCACTTTGAAATCTGATGCTTAATAGTTCTGTATACCGATTTGGTAATCCTTGCACGGAAATCCGTTGACTTTCCCCAGGGTTTAATTGCACATTAGTCGGAATTACCGAAATTCCTTCTAGCGGCTCTTTATTTTGATAAAATTGATAATTGTTTCTTACTTCATTGTCTGTAAGCTCACGATTGTAAATAACAAAAGCAACCAATTTTTCCGGAGCTGTGTTATGTCCTACATAATTGCGTCTTAATTGAAGTGGTGATAATGCCATAGAATTAATATAGGATATGAAGTCTTGTGGAACTGGAATACGTCCATTTGCGTTAATTGCATCATTAATAAAAATGCTTGCAGTGTTATCTTCATTTATCCTTAGTGTGAAGACATTAACAGCATTAGAACCAATTGGATGTACCCAACCTTGGTAGCTTTGTCTGTAACCAGTACTGTCATCAAACCAAAAGGAATCTATTCCTCTAGATCCTTCACTGCCATCAGATTTTTTGTATTTCGTAAACGAACCAGACTTAGCAGAAATAAACTTCAAATCCTCTGTTCTCCAATGCGAGCCATTCGTATCATAACTAATCATTTGAATTGTTATACCGCCATTTAAATTGATTAATTGATTTAATGGACTTGTATTTGTAGGAATCTGTACATAATCCTGAACTTGCAATAATAATCCTTTATCATCTACGTATCCATCAGTTGTACCATCATGCGTAACTCCAACCAAAGTAGCCTGAACATTATTTACTTTATCGGTAATTGTATTTGAGGTCGTTCCAGCTTTATTGGTAAAGTCATAGTGTAAGATAAGCCCGTCAGTAATGAATACGATTTTCGTAAAGGTTGCTGTTTGAATTGTACTTTCATTTCCTGCTGTATCTTTTGCGAAGGCCTTTATAGTGGTTGTTTCCGTGATGGTTAAAGGGGCTGAATAGAGAAGACTTGAGGAAGTAGGTTCAGTTCCATCAATTGTATAATAGATCGTTGCTGATTCATTTGTTGCCATGGTGACAGTTTGGGTATCAGTAAAAGTTCCCCCAGACGTGATTGTAAGCACTGGAGGCGTAGTATCTGCAGCTGCTGTAGTAATAATAACATCGGTCCCGCTTGACTCATTCCCAGAACTGTCTTTAGCCACAACTCGAAATGTATACTGCGCTAATGGACTTAAGCTTGTCACTTCAATAGTTGTATTTGTTACTGATACTAGAAACGCTCCATCTTGATAAATATCATACTCTGCAATATCACTTGATTGCGAAGGAGTCCAAGATAAAGTTAAGGTGGTGGCTGTCACATTGTTTGCGGATAAATTTGTAACGTCTTCTGGAGGAGTGGTGTCGGGTTCGGTCCTATTAAAGGATGCTAATACAGTGGCACGATAGGAGGCAGTTGTGTTAATAGCCACCCTTCTAAATGGAGCGAATTTCCCCTTGAACGTTTCCTTTGGTTTAACTGAAATGGTAATGCCATTGATTGTAAAAGTAAGGTCGGTAGTATTATGATCATTTGTAATTCTAAAACCCATCATATCCTCTTGATACGATTTTGTAATGGTAGAGTTACCTTCAAAATAATCCTTTATTACTAATAACATTTTTTCATCATCCTCGTTGAATCACATTTTAAGACTTTCTCTGGAACCACGGTGTATAACAGTTCCTTTCTTAAATTTGAAAACATTAATGTATATACTTGTCCGTTGGTGAAAAAATTAATAATATTTTCTATTACTAATTCATCATATGTTTGAAAATGGAAGAATGGTTGGACACTTTCTATATATGAAAAAAATGCCCTTCTTAAAGAAAGGAACTTGTTTTCTATTAATAAATTCAATTAGATATATAGTTAGGGCTATACCTAAAAATCTAGATTTGTTTAACAAGAGCGTTTCTCTTAATATGAATGCGGGAAGTATCATAATGGGAGAGTGAAAAATAAGAAGTGAGTTCTTTATGAAGTAAAATGAAATGGAGTTGTTTAAAAGTTTCTTAAAGAATATTAAAATTATAGAGTGATTTACGGATTCAGGAGTAATGGTTAATGGAAAAAGGTAATTTGATTGATGGATTCAATATTTTATGAGGTGTCAATTGACACCTCATATTCTGATTATTTCTCTCATAAAACTTCCTCACTCACTCCAACAACTTCTTCAACAACTGCGTCCGATTACTGGCATTTAGTTTATCAAACATCGATTTAATATGTTTTTTCACAGTAACCTCACTCAAAAATAAAGTAGACGCAATTTCCGCATTAGTATACCCTTGCTCAATTAGCTTTGCCACTTCCTTTTCCCGAGGCGTAATGTCATTTCTTTCTAGGATCCGATCAGATGGAACCTGTTGTACTTGTGATGGGGATTCTTCTTGTAATTGTACAATGTATTCCTGACCTGTCTTTTTTAGCATTCGGTTGATATAGGTCACAACGTTTTCACTTTGAAGATCAATCACAAAAGTTGGCGTTTTCGTTTTACCGTCATAATTGTAATGCCAGCCGTTAGAATCAATTTCGTAGCCCAAACTAAGATGTGATTCGATAAAATATGGAATCGGTGCAGGGGATTCAACAATTAATTCACCTGTAATAATCATGGAGTAAAGTAAATGACCAATTGCTGCCTGCTGGGAAGAGTCTCCATAATCGAGCGTATCAACTGTTTCGATGAACCAGCCTGCACGAGTATTTGCCGGAACGGATAAACGTTTTTCCATGTTTGGTGATAAATGATTAAAATAAGTTGATGAACGAGGGGCCTTTTTTAGATAAGGTAAAGTTCTGCTATTAATTGGAATGATCACAGCAAAACCGATAATCACACCAGCATTGTCCCTCATAATACGTACGACATCATATCCCAAAGAAAAAAGTGTATGGAAATCAACCTGCTTCACTGTAAAACATGTTTCTTCTGCGGAAAGGAAAAAATCAAACCGCTTGTTCGAATAGGGATCGAACAGTTCAATTCTAGTGTCCTTGGCATGATTCAATCGCTTTTGTACATAGGCCTCTAATTCAGGTAAAGATTTACTGTCTACTGCTTCAAAATGCTTAGGAGCCAGGTCGATCCAGTTCATCAATGCCCGAATCAATGAATCACCAGTGTAATACATCACTTCAACAGCGTCCCTTGTGTTAGGCATTTGCTTGTTATTTTCAGTAAGTAATTTGTAATAATACTGCAAAGCGCGATTTCTTATTTTTTCATAAAGCTGGGGAGTTCTCGCCAACAGCTCCCGATTGACGGCATCCCTCATTAAGTTATGTACGGTCCATCCGCGATCCACTTTCCGTATGAACGAAAAACGTATCAATTGATAAAACTCTGAGGCAGATATTTCTTGATCCATGACAAATGACAACATTTCCTGATTAAAGTGCCTTAATATGCAAGCGGCTTCAATAAACGGACGCATATGTTCATCAGGAACTTCACGAATCCATTCATTCACCAAGAAAGGCAGGGATAGGTCATCTTCAATGGAAGAAGCCAATTCTTGAAAACCATCTTGCCCGTGGAGAAAAACGGTTAAAGATAGTGTTAAAGGATGACCATTTGAATAACGCCACAGTCTCTGAATGGTTTCCTCTTCCAATACATCGTTGTTTTTCGCATATTGAGCCACGGATTGATAATCCAGCTCAGATAATGGCATGCGAACAATGGATGATCTCCAGCTAGGCGAAACAAACCATGCTTGTGATAAAGGATAGCGACCAGCGATGACTATAATGACATTTTTGTTTAGATGCTTTAAAAAATAGTCTCGAAGCCATTGATCCAAACTTTCCATATACTCGTATGCATCGATAATTAATACGACTCGTTGAAGTGCAGCAACTTTGTTTAGTATGTGAACACATGTAAGAGGCATCTGTAATGGCTCTAACGAAGGCTCTACATTCGGAAGTTTGTCAAGAATATGTTCACAAAAAGCATGAGGCGTCTTCACAAAACCTTCGCTATCTATTGTAATGGTTACTGCGGAATATTCACGTGACAGTCTTTCAAATTTGTCTAAAAGGAAACTTTTACCGATTCCTGCAGTGCCATAGACACTAATGATGTTTTTGGATGGGATTGTCTCCTCCAATAGTTGAATGAACGTTTGACTCTCTTGTTTACGTCCGACTAATAAATTGTGATGTACTTCATCCAATCTTTCTTCTTTTAGCATTTTATCACCCGCTTGTTCCAATTTAGGGGAATTAAACCTTTATTTTCTATTTTACATATTTTCTGAAAATTGACTATATTTGTTTCTCGACAAGGTATCCTTTTGGATACCTATTTTATATCCGAAAGGATCATTATGTAAAAAATGTGATCGTGCTATTCTTAAAACAGAAAGCAGGAAGGCTGGTAAAAAAGAACATCAACAATGAGTATCTAAGCAATTTATCAACATTTTCTTTTTCGCTTATTTAGAATGAAGACAATAAATGGGGGTACTAATGATGAACAGTAATGGGGAGCCAATAACAATAGATCCTGAATGGGAAGAGTTGATTTTATCTGCATTAAATGAAGGGATTAGTCCTGAAGAAATTCGAAGGTTTTTAGGAAACTATCACAATGTTGATCTAAAAATAAAAAGTTGATTTCCAACTATATGTTAGAAATGCTTAAAGCCTTTGAAAGGAGGTGAACAATAATGAAAATTAAAGCGAAAAAAGTAGAGAAAATTAAGCCGACGGTCGCTGCAGGATGCTGCTGCTGCTGTGGTTGCTGCTAATTAGGCTAAAGCCAATATTCCTTTCAGTCAGAATGGAATATTGGCTTTAAAAATGAAAAATGATGAGGAGGAACAGAGTTGCCACAAAAACCAATGATGAAACCCATTCATCTTTATTATAAGAAAAAAGAAGATACGGTTAGGTTAGGAATGATGGAGGATGCGATCGATCTTGAGGATCCTAATGGAGCCATCTATCGATTAATGACCTTAATGGATGGTTCACGAACCTTCAATCAACTTTATCAAGAATTAATTGTCGATTATCCTGAAATTCATTTTTTCGAAATGGTTGAAGCCATTGAAGAATTAAACGGCATGGGCTACCTTATTGATGCATCGTTTAAGGATAAATCATCGCTTACAGCGGTAGAACAAGAGAGATTCAAAGGAAATCTAAATTACTATTCTTACAATGCAAATCTTTCAAAAAGCCCATATGACATTCAGGAACAAGTAAAAAATGCAAATGTGACGATTATTGGCATGGGCGCTTTTGGATGCAGTCTTTTGTTTAATTTAGCGGGACTCGGTGTCCAAAAGGTTAAGCTTATTGATTATGATACAGTAGAATTAAGTAATTTAAACCGTCAAATGCTGTTTAACGAGCAAAGTATCGGTCAGCCTAAAATTGAGGAAGCAAAGAACTTTATGTCTTCATTTTATTCTGCAATGGAAATTGAAACAGTTTCTGCAATGATTAGTAATTCCGAAATGGTTGAAGATCTTATCAAAGGAAGTGATTTGGTTTTGCTTGCTGCTGACCAGCCGCCTTTTTTATTGCCGCACTGGGTAAATAAAGCCTGTGTGAAGTTAGACATTCCATTTATTGCAGGAAGGCTGAACATTTCTTCAGCAGATATTTATACAATTCTTCCTGGTAAAACAGGGTGTGTTGACTGTAATTTTATTCATCTCCATCGAGAAGACAATGAAGAAGATCATGAAGAATTCAAGATTATCGCTAATTTTGTACCGCCAAACTGGGCCACTGCACCAAATTTAATGATGATAACCGGCATGATTAGCCATGAAGCAAAAGTTTTGCTTGCTGGGTTAGGAGTACCGAGTTCTTCAGGGAAAATTCTTCATCTTGATTTCCGCACCTTTAAAAGTGAAGTTCGCTTTGAATGGCAACGTTTACCCGATGAGTGTCCTACTTGTGGCCATGGCCATTCTGACATGTTTAAGATTTTGGAAGATGTTAGGTTTCAAAACTGGTCTATGGTTAAAAGATAGGAGAGTGTTTTTGTGAAACTAACCAAAGACAGTGTTGTTCAGATGCATCATTTAAAACAAAGACCTGAAAATGAAGAAGAAGTATTAATTGGAAGGCCAGATATTGGTCAATACATTATCCTGCCTTTGATTGCAATAGACATTATTGAGCTTCTAAATGAAGGAAGAACCATTGGTGAAGTGGAAAAAATCGCTTCTGACAGGATGGGTGAAGTTGTTGATGTGTTGGATTTTACAAAAGACTTAGTTACTGAATATCAATTAGTACATCAGATAGACGGGAAGGTAGTCAACGAAAAGTTGGAATTAAAGGGCCATTTTTCTTGGATAAGTCAAAGGACTAGTCAATTCTTTTTTAACCCATTAACCTTTACTTTCTTGACCGCAGCTTTTGTTTTCGGACTCATCATTTGTATATGGAATTCCAAGTATATACCAGTTTACTCTGATTTTTTCCTCTCATCATCCTTAGTTTCATCGTTAGCTGCAGGAATGATTTTAAGCTGGGTTCTTCTTTTTACTCATGAATTAGCTCACTTGATGGCCAGCCGGTCAGTAGGTGTTCCAAGTCGAATCGGGATTAGCCACAGGCTCGTGTTTCTTGTGGCAGAAACAGATATGTCAAATATTATTCTTTTACCAGCCAAAAAAAGATATAAGCCGATCTTTGCAGGAATGGCAGTAGATGGCGGAATGTTTGGGATTGGGGTTTTGCTTTTATTGCTGCAAGATGTTGGTTTTCTTGCTTTACCATCTGCAATGATTATGCTTATTAAATTTTGTAACTTAAACGCATTATTTTCATTGGCTTTCCAGCTAATGTTTTTTATGGAAACAGATGTTTATTACGCATTTACTACAAAGTTTAATTGTAAGAATTTACTCCATAACAGCCGTTTATATATAAGAAAATGCCTTAATTTAATGAAAAAACATCAGCTGGAAGAATGGGAATATATTGATAAGGATGAAAAGAAAATAGTTAAATGGTATTCCTGGTTTTATCTAATCGGCGTTTGTTGGGCAATTGTTCTTTTTCTTTTTTATGTACTTCCTCTTACATTTACCTTTGTATCTGATGCGATTGTTCAAACTTTTAATGGTGAAATGATCTCATGGAACTTTTTTGATGGCATCATTATTATTCTTCTTTCTCTAATCGAATTTGCCTTACTGATCTGGTCATGGATAAAAAAATATCAAAATAATCGCTTCGAAAAGGGGAAATACGCGAAAAACACTGAAGTAGATGGATAGTTGAATAGTTTTTATTTTGAATAGAAGGGTTTGATCGATATAAAAAAGGTTTTGAGATTACTCATCATCATGCTTATTGGTTCTTTATTAACAATGTCTGGATTAAAACCTGCCTATGCTGAAAATAGTTCTAATGAAAAAATCTCTCTTACCGATGTGACGTTTGAAACATGTGAGGAATCGGTCGCTTTTGAGGGAAATGTTCATTATATACAAAATGTAACGGTTGACCAAGAAGGCGGCCTCCATATCAAAATACAATGGAACTATGCAAATGCCAAAGGAATTGGATTGGAGAGCGGTGCGAGGTATGTACTTACAGCAATGGATAACCTTGTCCTTAATGTGAAAACTGGTCAAACCCAGTCAGGGGTATTTCATTCTCATGTCATAGCACTTGGACAAATGGGCTCTGATTTTATGATACATGGCACGTTTCATGTTACGGTTGATGCAGGTGGAAATGTGATTTCAGAAGTTACCAATCTTAAAGCTAGTTGTTATGAGAATTGACTACTTAAATAAAGTATGCATTTTATCATTTAGATCATTTATGAAACGTTCCCAAGAACAATGGCCATACTCCAAAAGGACATATCCACGTATAGATATGTCCTTTCCTCGTTACATTTAAAAAGTTAAACTTCTAAAACCTTTGTCCTTTCACCTTTAAAATTTGTAAGAAATGTTTGATTAAAACAATGGAAGAGTGTAAAATGTAATTGTATTCTTTATAAAGAACAAAGTGGTAGTTTTTTATCATGGAAGCCCAAAATTTTCTGTTTTTTTTTAAGTGTACTAGGAATTATATACTATTCATAGGTTATTTCTATGAATGGATGTTCTTTATTAAGAAGATTTTGGTGATCATAATAATTATTTGGAGGTAATAGTCTATGGCAATCCTCATCACAGGCGGAGCGGGATACATCGGATCCCACACATGCGTAGAACTATTAAATGCAGGTTATGAAATTATTGTTCTCGATAATTTAGTAAACAGTAAGATACATACCCTTGATCGAATAAAAGAAATTACTGGAAAGAATTTTAGATTCTATAAAACTGACTTGTTGAATAAAGCTGAAATACAATACATTTTCTTAGAAAACCATATTGAAGCAGTCATCCATTTCGCTGGGCTAAAGGCGGTTGGAGAATCAGTTGAGATACCGTTACGCTATTATCATAACAATATCACTGGAACATTAAACTTATGTGAAGTGATGAATGAATTCGATGTACATAACATGGTATTTAGTTCATCAGCAACCGTATATGGTTTGCAAGTGCAGGTTCCGCTTATAGAACAGCTGCCACTTCAAGCGACTAATCCATATGGAAGAACAAAACTAATGATAGAAGAAATATTAAGAGATGTATATGTATCAAATAAAAATTGGAGCATCGCGTTGTTACGATATTTTAACCCGGTTGGCGCTCATCCAAGCGGACGTATCGGTGAAGATCCTAATGGGATACCGAACAATCTTGTTCCATATATTACTCAAGTTGCTGTAGGGAAATTACCTGAACTTAAGGTATTTGGTAATGATTATAATACGCATGATGGAACGGGAATTCGTGATTATATTCATGTTGTAGATCTTGCTGCTGGTCATGTTAAGGCCCTTGAAAAGGTCATGTCATCTTCAGGAGTAACTGCTTATAATCTTGGAACAGGTACAGGATATAGTGTTTTAGAAATGATTGAAGCATTTAAAGAGGTGACAGGCCAGACGATTCCTTATCAAATTATTGAACGGAGACCAGGAGATATTGGTATTAGCTATGCAGATCCTTCAAAGGCGAAAAGAGAATTAAACTGGGAAGCTAAAAAGGGGCTATATGAAATGTGCTCAGATTCATGGCGCTGGCAAATGAACAATCCAAGAGGATATGATTTAGAAGAAAAAGAGCAAGAAAATCTAAGTGTCACACCATAATAGTAATCGTTTATTTATAAATCGTATTTATAGAAAAATTTTTAGCGAGAACGTAAAAAAACAGTTGTGTTCGTTAAAAATATATTGTAATGTTCTTTATATAGAATATTTTTCATTGAAATATATAAGGTATGAATGAAACACTCTTTTAAAAATTCAGTTAGAAATGTAGAATTCTACATATAAGTCCTTTATTAAGAACGAAAAGGCGAGGAATCATTGTTTACCAAGCAATGTTCACGGTGCAAAAGTTCCTCATTCAGTAGTCATTACACCTTTCAGTGGATATGTCCCTACTGTAAAAATGACCTTACAGAAACAAAGGCAAGGAGAGTAAATCATTCATTAAATGTAAAACGAATACAGCAAATCATAAATCATCAAAAAGGATTATCAACATATAGCCATATGCAACGTTCTCTGAAGCATAATCTGTTAGAAAAATAAGGGACTTCATAACAATTTAAAATAATAGCTTTAGATTATCATTTAGTTCTTTAAAAAGAACTAAATGATTTTTGTCAGCAAATTTCGGTTTTGAAATAGGAGTGGGAAAATGAGTGCAATCGCTGGAATTTATCATTTTAATAACGAACCAATAAATATCGAACAAGGCGAAGAGATCATGAAAGCTTTGCAAAAATTTCCCGCTGACGATGTTCAAATATGGCATAATGAGCGTATTTTCTTTGGCTGTCATTCTCAATGGATTACCCCTGAATCAGTTGGTGAGCAATTGCCTTATTACGATTATGAAAAACAATTGCTTATCACGGCAGATGTAATCATTGATAACCGAGACGAGTTATTTGAGCGTTTGCAAGTAGATCGTTCTAGCAGAAAGCATATGCCTGATAGTAAGCTTATCTTACTTGCATATGAAAAGTGGGGAGAAGGAGTAACAAATTATTTAATAGGTGATTTTGCCTTTATGATATGGGATGCAAGAAAGCAGCGTTTGTTTGGTGCAAGAGATTTTTCTGGAACTAGGACCCTGTATTTTTATAAAAATGAACAGAAATTTGCCTTTTCTACTATTATTGAACCTCTTTTTTCGTTACCCCATATTGATAAAAAGCTAAATGAACAATGGCTTGCTGAATTCATAGCAATCCCAGTAACATCTGACTCGATAACAACTGATGAAACGGTCTATCAACAAATTAAGCAGCTACCTCCATCTCATACAATAATGGTAAGTAAAGGAAAGGTTGAGTTATCAAGATATTCTACTATAGTAGCAGGGGAAAAGTTGAAGTTAAAATCAAATCATGAATATGAGGAGGCTTTTAGGGAAGTTTTTGAAAAAGCAGTGACTTCAAGGCTACGTACCCACAAACAGGTAGGTGCTCATTTAAGTGGAGGGTTGGACTCGGGTTCGGTTGTTAGTTTTGCAGCTAGGGCTCTTCAAGAAAAGAATAAGAAAATAAAGTCATATAGCTATGTACCTGTAGTTGAATTTGTTGATTGGACACACAGGTATAGAGTTGCAAATGAGAGACCATTTATCGAATCAACTGTTCATTATGTTGGAAATATTTCTGATCAATATTTAAGTTTTCCAGAATTGAGTCCCTTATCGGTCATCGACGATTGGATCGAAACGATGGAAATGCCCTACAAATTTTATGAAAATTCCTATTGGTTAAAAGGAATCTATGAACATGCCTCTAATGATGGAGTTGGCATCCTTTTAAATGGTCAAAGAGGGAATTGGACAATATCCTGGGGACACGCATTAGACTTTTATGCTGTTCTCTTAAAAAGATTTAAAATCTTAAAACTATCTCGAGAGATCGATTTATATAGTAAGAACATTGGTGTGAAAAAATCACGAACATGGAAATTTGTTAGTAAAAAGGCATTTCCTGCTCTTTCAAGTTTTTTTTCACCTGATGAACAACAACATTTTCCGGTTTGGATTAATGATGAGTTTGCAAAGCGTACGAATGTATTTGAAAAACTTGAAAAACAAGGGATCGATTTAACTGGGACATCTATATCGAATGTTTATCAAATTCGAAATAACCAGTTTCAACAAGTACATTTTTGGGGGCTTAACGGTACGATAGGAACAAAGTTGTCTCTTCGGTATTCTTTATGGGAACGTGATCCTACAAACGATTTACGCGTGGTTCAATATTGTTTGAATGTACCTGAGGATCAATATGTGCAAAATGGCGTCGATCGTTCTCTTATCCGTCGTTCTACAAAAGGCTACTTACCGGATAAGATAAGACTTAACCAAAGATCTCGAGGAATTCAGGGAGCAGATGGTGTTAATAGAATGCTTAATTCTTGGGAGCCGTTTATCGAAGAGCTAAAACAACTTACAACTGATTCTACATTGTCCGAACTGATAAACCCAAAAATTGTTCATGATTCAATAGAAAGAATTAAAAATAGTCCAAAGCCTGAAATGATATACAATTTTGAATTTAAAGTATTAATGCGAACACTTATACTTTATCGATTTTTAAAACACGTTGAAAGGAGGTGATTTTATGAAAAAGACATGGAAAACACCAGAATTAGAAATTCTTGATGTTAATATGACAATGGCAGGTCCAGGATCTACAATTCCAGACGCAGTACAACCTGATCCAAATGAAACAATTCACTATGAAAGCTAATCAGTTAAAATCTTAAGTTGAATTTAATGCCCTTATACATTCTTTGTGTAGGGGTTTTAAAAATAAACACCTTCAAAACGAAAAAAGCATATGTTTTCTCTATCTTTTGATAGATTGGAAAATTTTCATGGAGGAAGTTAAGTTTGAACACATTTATTACAAATAAGAAACGTTATAATGCTTTTGGTTTGAATGTGTTAAGTGACATTCAACTGCCAGAATTGCCACTGTCCGTAGATAAAGGAAATAGAGAAGATATTCTCATCCAACAAGAAGATCTAACTGGATTATGGAATGAAATTGGTGAAAATAAGAAATATTTTGTTGTAAAAGAAGATATCATCATGTTCCAATTGCCAAATAAAACAATTTTTAAAATCCAAAATGGTACAGAAATCTATTATTCTCCTATCGAGGATATAAATGAAGATCACATTCGTCTTTATCTCCTAGGAACTTGTATGGGTGCACTTCTAATGCAAAGAAAAATTCTTCCATTACATGGCAGCGCAATCGAAATTAATGGGAAGGCATATGCAATAGTCGGGGATTCAGGCGCCGGTAAATCAACACTTGCTTCAGCACTTATAAATAAAGGATATCGGCTCATAAGTGATGATGTCATACCAGTCACATTAAATAAAGAGATGATTCCAATGGTAACTCCAGCTTATCCACAGCAAAAGTTATGGTTAGAAAGTTTAAATCACTTTGGAATGGAATCGAATGACTACCGTCCAATTTTCGATAGAGAAACAAAATTTGCAATTCCTGTTACAGATCATTTTGTTTCAACGCCACTGCCGCTTGCAGGTGTTTTTGAGCTCGTTAAAACAGAAGGTAATGAGGTTGAATTACAATCCATTCAGAATCTATTTCGACTACACACACTATATAAGCACACATACCGTAATTTTTTTATTGCCCCAGCAGGCTTAATGGATTGGCATTTTAATCTAACTGCTAAGATTTGTGAACATATTGATATTTTTCAATTGTGTCGTCCGCTTTCACGTTTTACAGTACAGGATGTAACAAACTTAATGTTAACTAGAATAACTAAGGGGGAGTAGTGCATGAGTAAAACTTTACAAATTTCATCTGCGTCTATCGTCTGTCAAAAAGAAGGAAATATTGTTAGCGATATGGACGGAGAAAAAGTCATGTTAAATATTGCAAACGGTAAATATTATAATTTGGGTGAAATGGGCGGAGAGATTTGGGATCTGATTCAATCACCCATCACATTGAATCAATTGGTTCATACTCTGCTTGAACAATATGAAGTAGAAAAAGAGGAATGCGAGGAACAGGTTCTTTCTTTTTTAAAGAAATTATATGAAGAAGATTTAATCATTATCAAAGAACAATAAAAGGATATCGAAGAGGGAACGT
Source organism: Bacillus sp. SA1-12 (assembly GCF_000981385.1). Lineage (GTDB taxonomy): Bacteria > Bacillota > Bacilli > Bacillales > Bacillaceae > Metabacillus. Next base: position 4,672 of record NZ_LATZ01000026.1, on the reverse strand, counting down.
GAGACCTTGAATAAGCTAAAGATTTTTTTATCATTGGATTGGGAAATGAAACGGCTTCTAATGGAATCGTTTTTCTATTTAGGAATTGGCAAATATCTAAAGAGTATTCCTTTTTCAAAAGTAGCTCCAACATTAGGTAAACATATGGAAGAAACGACTTTTGATCCACCAGTCGTGAATAAAAAAGTGTTACCTAAAATCTCGCAAGCTATTCAAATCATGAGCCGTTATACATTTTGGGAAAGTCAATGTCTTGTTAAAGCGATTGCTGCAATGAAAATGCTAGAAAAACGGCAAATTGAAAGCACTCTTTATTTAGGCACAGCACGAGATCAGAATGGCGAACTTATTGCACATGCCTGGTTGCGCAGTGGTCCTTATTACATAACTGGCTTTGAAGAAATGCACAAGTTTACGGTTGTAGGGAAATTTGCTAAAAAACTTGGAGGAAACAACGATGATTAAACAATCTGATCTTAATCTAGCAAACGTACCCAAGGAATTAACGGTTATTCTTGAATTGCTAAAGAATACCAACCGTGAATGTATGACAAAAAAATTTTCAGAGCTATTTGCTGGAGTGGATTGGAATCTGTTTCTAAAGCTGGCCCATCATCACCGCTTGTTTCCAGTTCTGTATTCTAAGTTAAAAGGAATAGGGGAAGGCCTTATCCCTCCATTTGTTATGCAAAAACTAGCCAACGATTATAAAAGAAATACAATTAACATGCTGCAATTAAGTGCAGAAATGGAGCAAGTGAGTAAGGTTTTTGCTGAGGATAAAATACGTGTTCTTTTCTTAAAGGGGCCAGTGATCGCTCATGACTTATATGGAGATATTTCTTTACGGACATCTAGTGATTTAGATTTTCTTATCCCTATAAAAGACCTTTCTAAAGCAGAGGATATTTTGCGAAAACTTGGCTATGAAAAGGACGATTATATTAAATCTGTCTTGAATGACTGGAAATGGAGACATCATCATGTTGCATATTTCCATCCCGAAAAAAGAATAAAGCTTGAAATTCATTGGCGATTAAATCCTGGTCCAAGCTTTGAACCTAGGTTCGATGAATTATGGAAACGAAAAAGGAAGAGTCATCTTCTTACACATAGTTCGGTTTATTTGTTAGGAAAAGAAGACTTATTTTTATTCCTCGCTTCGCATGGTGCAAGGCACGGCTGGTCAAGGCTTCGTTGGTTGTTAGATGTACACATGATGATTGAAAAAGACATGGATTGGAAGAAGGTATACAACTTATTAAGAAAATACCATTTCCAACATATTGGGGCACAGGCTTTGCATTTAGCTGCCAAACTTTTAAATTCAAACATTTCGGAAGAGATGAAGCCTATATTAGATAGCAAACATTCTTTTCAACTGGCGCAAGATGCCATTTTTTATCTTGAACATATGGTTAATTTACACACAGAACCGATTCCTGAAGATGTTTCTCGTTATCATTTACGTCATATCGTATCATTAATGTCTGTAAGACAAAAAGTATTATTTTACTTAAGTATGCTGCATCCATATTTTGAGGATACCGAAACTTTGCCATTGCCTAAACAATTGCATTTCTTATATTTCCCTTTACGTCCTTTCTTATGGATCTGGAGGCGAACGAGGAAGCATGCACTATCGTAAGGGAGGGGAGCTCTTGTCACATGTATTGTATTTTTTAAAGCAAATTCATTCCTATGCAGGGAACATACTATACCTCAATTTAATGGCGATGGTTTTGATCAGTCTATTAGATGGAGTAGGAATCTTACTGTTAATTCCGATGATTAGTATGAGCGGAATCGTCAATATAGATGCAGGTAACTCACTTCCTTTTGACTTCTCTGGTTTTCTGCAAGATATCCCAAATACAATAGGTTTATCTGTCATCCTAGCAATCTATGTCTTAATCGTAATTGGCCAAAATCTGATCCAGCGTAATATTACGATTCGAAATACAAACATTCAACATGGCTTTTTTCGTTATTTACGTATCGAAACATATGAAGCTTTGCTGCATGCAAAATGGGATTTTTTTATCAAACACCGAAAATCAGATCTTATTAATTTATTAACAGTCGAAATTGCTCGTTCGAGCGCGGGAACTCATTCTTTTTTACAATTTATGTCCTCTCTTATTTTTACCTTTATACAAGTTGGCTTAGCCTTTTTACTTTCGCCAAATATTACGGTATTTGTATTGCTGTGTGGGTTAGTCCTTATTTTTTTCAATCGTAAGTTTCTAAAAAAATCCTTCGCGTTAGGAAACAAAAATTATACGTTAGGTAAGGAATATCTTGCGGGAGTAACGGATCAAATAAATGGAATAAAAGATATAAAAAGTAACACCTTAGAAGATTCAAGAATGGACTGGTTTCGTAAGGTAACCAAAGGGATGTTAGATGAACAAATCGAATATTCAAAAATGAAAACGACTTCTCAAATGTACTATAAAATTGCTTCGGCTGTCTTAATTGCTGTGTTTATTTATCTTGCGGTAAATATCTTTCATGCTCAGGGCGGGCAGTTAATGCTTATTATCATTATCTTTTCAAGATTATGGCCGAGAGTTGCTGGTATTCAAAGTTCAATGGAGCAAATTGCCACAACTCTTCCTTCGTTTAAAGCGGTTAAGAAATTACAGGACGAATGCAGAGAGGCGCGAGAGTTTACTTTGAGTGAAGACCTAGAATCACAGCCAGTTCAAGTTTTGCAGGAAATTGAGTGTCGTAATGTATGTTTCAGTTATCAGCAAAATGATTCATACGCTCTAGGGAATATAAATATAGTGATTCCCGCTAATAAAATGACAGCTTTTGTCGGAAGGTCTGGAGCTGGAAAAAGTACGCTAATTGACCTGTTGATGGGGTTAAATAAACCGCAAAAAGGGGAGTTATTAATAGATGGTACTCCTCTAACCAATGAAAAACTGATAGCCTTACGAAAGGCCATAAGTTATGTTCCGCAAGATCCTTTTCTCTTTAATACAACCATTAAAGAGAATTTGAAAATAGTTGCACCAGAAGCATCAGAAGAACAAATTTGGGAGGCATTGAATTTTTCTTCAGCTGCAGAATTTGTTAGGAAGCTTCCAAATGGTCTAGATACACTTATAGGAGATAGAGGTATTCGCCTTTCTGGCGGCGAACGTCAGCGGATCGTTCTTGCGCGGGCTATTTTACGTAATCCTTCAATCCTTGTATTAGATGAGGCGACAAGTGCACTTGATACGGAAAATGAAGCAAAAATTCAACAAGCCATTGATCGCTTAAAAGGAAGAATGACCATTGTTGTTATTGCTCACCGTTTATCTACGATACGTAACGCAGATCAAGTTGTTGTATTGGATAACGGCTCAATTATTCAAAAAGGGGAATTTGGTCAGCTTGCAGATGATAAACGAAGTATGTTTCGGGAACTGCTAAGTCACCAAATTAAAGTCACTTTGTAGCACTCACTTAAATGGTGGGTGTTTTCGCCTTTAATTTTATGATGTAAATATAGAAATTGGAGAGATGTAAATGGGGAAAGCGGTTGGTAAAGTGATTATATGTCTGCTGCTAATGTTAATTATTTTAGTTAGTTATACAGTTTGGGATAATAATCGTATAACAGTAGTGAAACAAGATATAGAAATTGAAAATTTACCAACAGAATTTGAAAACTATAAAATACTCCAGATAACAGATCTTCATGAAAAAGAATTTGGTGATAATCAGTTAAAATTGATAGAGAAAATAAATGCGATTGATTATGATGCAATCTTCTTAACTGGTGATTTGTTATCTGACAAAATCAGTACAAATTATAAGCCAATATATGAATTACTAGATGGAATCAACAACAAAGAGAACGCCATTTTTGTCCCAGGTAATTCAGACCCTTGGACGTATGTGTATGATTTGGATCATAATATGATAAAACATGAGTTTATTGAAGGGTTAGAAAAAAGAGGAGTGAAGCTTCTCGAATCATTCCATACAGTAAAAAAGGGAAATTCTTATCTGCACTTTGTTGATTTTGAGTTATCAACGCTTGATACAGGAAAGAGAGCAGCCATACCAAAGGGAGAAAGATTAGCAAATCATGTCCGTCATCAAAATCAATTATTAGGTGAAATGTCTAAGTTTGATTCAGCTAATTCCTCTGATACACTTATCGCCTTAACTCACTATCCTGTTGTAGACGCCAAAATCGACCAACTGATCAACGATCGAACTCGTAAATTCAGAGACTACGACCTTATCATCGCAGGCCACTACCACGGTGGACAAATCAGACTCCCATTCATTGGCGCTCTATTTGTCCCGGAACCATACTATGACAATGGCGGGCTTTTCCCGCCGCAAGACAGAGTAAAGGGACTTTGGGAGTATAAAGGAACGAAGCAATATGTCAGTGCCGGGTTAGGGAGCAGCAAAACGATTTCTTTCTTGAAGTTTCGCTTGTTTAATACTCCTGAAATAAATGTGCTTACATTAAAGAAAAAAGACTAAATATTTTATCGTTCAAAAAAGGTCATATTCCTATGACCTTTTTTAGTCTAAGTGCGCCCAGCATGGGTGTAATCTATAGGGTGAAAGTCCCGAACTGTGAAGACAGAAGTAACAGTTAGCCTAACACAAGGGTGTCTATGGTGACATGGAATCTGAAGGAAGTGAGCGGCAA
>NZ_LATZ01000025.1 GCF_000981385.1 Bacillus sp. SA1-12 | reverse complement strand
GCTATTCTCACTATTGCTTTCCTTACCAACGCTTCATAGGGAGTAAGCCCTCCACGGTATCAGCTTACAACGTTGAATTATATCTATTATGGAATGAACTTAGGTGCTTCCTGTAAGCCTGTTAGCCGTTCATATGCCTGTAACATATCATGGATTTTCATATTAATCAGTCTTACTCATCCACTGCTAACCTCACATTAGGTGATATACACATTTCTATGTATTGCCATTCTAGACCCGTACATTCAGAAGTTCGTCAGCTTAACCTTTTACTGTAGGTTCTTTTGCATTCTCACCTTACTCATTCAACTCAAGCATCATGATTTACACCACCCCCTCGGGTAGGCTTTCGTCAGCCGAACTGATACGGTAAATTCTTACGCCTTCTTTGCCGAGCTTATAACACTATCATTCTTACTAAATCAAGTACTATTCGACGCAGAGAGAGCCCTTCAAGGCGTTACTCTTTCATTTGACTCTTCGATATAATCCTTCAATTCCAGAAGGAATTGTCTAACTTTTATCTGGGTAATGTGACCACTCCCAAGTTAGGTTAGAAACGTTTCGCACCATTAAATGGCCCGATTGTGAAGGAAAAATTGTTTTTACCCAGATGAATCTATTCTTCACTCCCCCCTTTCACTATTAGGTATAATCTGCCTTATACTAATTCCATTATTTACATGTATAAGTTTTGCTTAAAACCTTAAACTACAATTAAGCAAGCTTGCATAATCTAACTCTTACAAACTTTTAAGGAGATGATTTGAATGGCACAAAATAATAACAGCAATCAATTAGTTGTTCCTGGTGCTCAACAAGCTATTGAACAAATGAAGTTTGAAATCGCATCAGAGTTTGGCGTTAACCTTGGTGCTGAAACAACATCAAGAGCTAATGGATCAGTTGGTGGAGAAATTACTAAACGTCTTGTTGCTATGGCTCAACAATCAATGGGACGTTTCTAATACCCTTTTACTTAAATAGGGGGAGAGTAGAAACTCTCCCCCATTTATCTCTTTTTAGATAAAATACAATACCTCAACTAAAACCCCTTTTTTCTTAAATAAATATAAAGTGAATTTATGATTTACTTGGTAGTAAAATCTTAAAGGTGGTTCCCTGATCTATGACCGAAGAAACCTCTATTTTCCCTTTATGAGACTCAATAATTTGTTTACAAATAGATAGACCTAGACCTAATCCATTTTCTTTTGAGGAGAAAAAGGGAGTAAAAAGTTTCTGGATTTGCTCTTCAGTCAACCCCTTACCATCATCTTTTACTATAATTTCAATAAAAGGATCATTTATATTACTAACTTGAGTAAGAGAGACGTTTATGATCCCACCACTATCATTGGCGGCTTCAATTGCATTTTTTATGATATTTATGAGAACTTGTTTAATCTGTGATTCATCAATCATTAGAGAATTTTCTTTTAAACTAGTTTCAAAATAAATTGTTACATTATGTTGAGCGGCTTGACTATTCATTAGATAAATGGTTTCTTTTATAAGCTCCTCAACATTACATTCTTTTCGTTCATGAGTACTTGGTTTAGCCATCATCACCAATTGATTAACCAAGCGCTTAATTCTCTCAAGTTCATCTAAGATAATCTTAAAATGTTTTTCTGTGCCTTTTTTCTCAACCTCTTTTTTTAATAATTGAATAAATCCTATTACAGAAGTAAGGGGATTTCGAATTTCATGTGCTAAACCTGCACCGAGTTTACCTATTAGGGAAAGTTTTTCTGTTGCTATAACTTGTTTTTCAAGTTCAATACGATCAGAAATATCCCGAAACTGGACAAAAGCACCTAGTAAACTGTTGTTTTCATCATAAATGGGTAAAGCGTCAAATAAGCAGGTTTTCTCTTTCCCTCCCTTTGGAGAGTTAAATGTTAACTCTAAATTTTTATATTCCCTACCGTTTTTCAAAATTTTATTTACATAGGAACTAATTGGTTTCAAAATGTCTATATGGGAACCGATTATCATTTCTTTATCATAACCTGTTATATACTCACCAGCCTGATTAAATTCGGTAATGATTCCTTTAGTGTCCATGATAACAATCCCACTTTGTGTGGAATCAACCATAACTTGATGTAATACATTTAAACGCCTATTTTGTTTTCTAATCTTTAGCTCCCTTTCGATAGAGTCTACTGCAGAAGATAATAAACCTAAATGAAAAGAGCTTGCATAATCAATTGTACTCATAATTGAAACAGTACCAGATCTTCTTTCGGGATCCTCAAAATAAAAAGGAACTGTCATACAAGCAGTTGAATGTAAACAATAATGATAATGATCAACACCAATTAATTGAATAGGCGTTTTATGTTTCAATGCTAAGGAAATGGAATTAGTCCCAACACCTGTTTCATCAAATAAAACTCCTTCATGAATACCTAAGGAATGAACCATGCTTTGTATGGATTGATCACCATACATTTCAAGTACATATCCTTTATCGTCTGAGATTACTACCAACGTGGGGGTGCTCTTCATAAAAAAGAGTAATTTTTTCATGAAATGTCTTGAAACAGTCAGAACCTCTTGATATTCCGAAACTCTTTGAATAAGAACATTTCTCATTAAACATAATTTTGGGAAAGGTATATCATTTGGATCCATACCATTTAAGCCACAAGATCGCTTTGATTCTAGTATATAAAATGGAACTTGATTCATCCTTCAATCTCCTTAATGAACTCGGGAACTTTATCAATAAAAAACCGAACTTTGTTTATATATTAAAGATACCATAATTCAAAAAAGAGTATCGCTAGTATTATTAAACAACTATTCCTGTTATTTTTTCTTTATTTCAGTTTTAGGAAGTAACTTCTAAAATTAAATTTTAATATTTTACTATACAATATCCAAATATGGTATTATTGGGAAAGAGTTTTTTCAAAATGATAATTTTCCTTAAATGCTTTTTTAAAAGTTTGTTTTCAACCACTTAACAATACTAATTAGAATCTTTACAAACCTTGGATAATTAATTTAATCTCAATAAACATATAAAATTCTTTTTTATTTTTAATGAAAATATTGATTAATCTTTTTGAGGATGAAATTATGGATGATAAAAATAAATTACTTATAGTAATTGAATATAAACGTGAAGAACTCCATATGAGCGTTGAGAAGTTTGGTATATTATCAAATGAGGCTTTAAAATGTAGTAAGGAAATGGATATACTTATTAATAATTATCAAAAATTAATGATAAAGGTTAATAGGAAATAAATCTCAACTGCAAATCTACCCTAACCAACCTATAACATTGCTACTTTAAATGTTTAGCTAATGGTGAACCTTCACTTTCAATGTAAGTAGTACCTTCAAGTATTTTGATCTTAGATTAACCATAATTCAAATCCTTTGTTATTTGCAACCCACTTATCAAGTAACTAGTGGTAATAGTCATACAGCCGACATGAAAATTCAAGCAGAATATGGTCCTTTCAGTAGTCAATTTATGAAAGTTTACTCAGGACTGTTTATAACTCCTTTCTTACTCTAATTTAGAGTACTAATTCTTCAATAATGGATGTTTATTAGTCTGTCAAATTGGAAAACCTTCTATTAGATATGATATGCTATCACTCTCTACATACTATCTAACAATCTAATAATAATGAAGAGGTGTTTGGAAATGAATAAAACAGAACTAATTAATGCTGTCGCTTCTCAAACAGAATTATCAAAGAAAGATACTACAAAGGCTGTAGATGCTTTAATTGATACCATCATTAATACACTTTCTAAGGAAGAGAAAATCCAGTTAATCGGTTTTGGAACTTTTGAAGTACGTGAACGTGCAGCTCGAACAGGCCGTAATCCACAAACAGGAGAGGAACTTCAGATCCCTGCTTCTAAAGTTCCAGCATTTAAACCAGGTAAAGAACTAAAAGAAGCCGTTAAATAAATCCACCTTTAAAAAGCTCTAAGGATTTGTTTTTCCCTAGAGCTTTTTAAGAATCCTTATATATAAGGAGCAGCTATACCATCAGTCAATGTTTTGTTATGGCAATTTTGGGTAGCGGGGACTTATAAAACTAAGCGTACAGTACTATATTACTTCACTAGCAACAGCTCAGTTTTTAGGACTATCTAACAGCCACATCAAAGTTGCCCCATTGGTTTTCTTATCGTGCTGTATACCTCTCTCCAATAGAGGAGAGCATCACTGATGTTTTTTAATACTCTCCCTCAAACATTTTTATTAAGCCGATATACACATCTGGTGTATTGGTTATTCAATTTTCAGAAAATACCCATTCTATTTCTGGTTTTACAGTCACACAGTCAATATGTACATTTGTTTTGATTGTGCCTCCAAACGTATGGTTAGAACCAAAAGCTACATGAATCGTATTGTAGGCTTTTTCATCTTCTAATATATTGCCGGTTACTCTTGCAGCATGGTTTGTTCCAATTCCTAATTCACAAAGTAATCTTCCATCTCCATTTCCAAGCAAGGTAAGTAATTTCTCCCCTGTTTCACCTGTAGCTTCGATAAGTCTGCCTTTTTGGATTGATAAAACGATTGGCTTTTCCAATCGTCCAATGCCAGCAATTGAACCATTTATTTCAATTTTCCCTTCTGCTTCACCTTCAACAGGAGCAATATAGGCTTCACCTGAAGGTAAGTTACCCGAAGCAGCTTTTTCTTTGAAAACTCCCGTACTTGGAACACCATCTCTCCCTTGTAGCGGTATTTCTAATATATTTTCTCCAGTTTTAATCATTAGTTTTTCAGCTTTAGATAGCTTTTCAGCCATTTCCAAAGTTTCTTTTTCTACACGTTGATAATCAGCGTTTATTGCACCATGTAAGAACATATCTTCCGTAATCCCTGGCATAGTAATAACACTTACCCCGTGGAGATTCGCATTCTTTCTTGCTGCTGTATGGGTTAAAGAATGTTTCGTTAAACAAAAGACAACATCATGCTTTAGCATCTCTTCAGAAGCTTCATTGGGTGGTTCTTCACCGGATTTCATTCTATCTTCCATTTCAAAAAAAGAAACCCTCCACCCGTTTGCTATCAAAGCGTCTCTAAATTTTTCAGCTAACGAAGAAGTACTATTATCTGTGAACACCAAAATTGAATTAGATTTAGAGACATGTAAATTGTTCGTCATAATATTTGCAACTATTGTATGAAACTCACTCATACATATTCACTCCTTCTTTTTTTCATCATTTTCTTATTCATAATATAAATACTTGTAAATACAAATAACAATCCAATAATCATACCTTTATTGACCTTTTCATCTAGAAACAGTACCCCTAAAAGGATCGTCATGATTGGCATTAAATAAGTAACGAATAAAGCGAAAATAGCCCCGCAAGATTTAACTAGATAATAATATAGTACGTTCCCGAACCCAGAGCTAATCATCCCTAAAACAATAAACAAAAAGATTGGTTTCCAAGAATTAAAATACTGAAAACTTTTCGGTTCAATAAATATCATAAATATACCAGAATAAACGCAACCTACAAGCATTGTCATAAATGAAAGAGTAAAAAGCGAACAATGATTCAAATATTTCGCGGAAAGTACAGCTGACATAGAATAGAAACAAACAGCTACTAAAAGCAGTCCTGCAGGTCCTAATTCGAATTGACCAGATCCATTCATTCCCCCCATCAATGTTGTGCATATTCCAATGAAACCAATGAATACACTAATTAATTGTTGTTTCGTAACAGGTGTTTTTAAAATGAATACACTTAAAATCATTCCCAATATTGGTCCAGATGCATTTAACACTCCACCGATTGTGGTATCAAGCTCTCTTAAGCTAAAGCTCATAAAAACCCACGGAATTCCTGCACTTATTAAAGTTGTAAGCAAAAGAATAGGAACTTTTTGAAAATCATCTTTGGTTTTTTTCCATAAGAAAAATGGAAATAACGCCACCATACCAAATAAACATCGATAAAATACAATCGAAACGGGATGAAAATCAGGGAGCAATAATTTTGTAATATAAAACGTGGATCCCCAAAGAAGACTTAAAATAAGTAGTGCAATAATAGGCATTTTACATCCTTCTCCTTAAGAAAAAGATCCGGAAAACCGGATCCATTCCACTAAACATATTCTGCAACAATGCGGGCAGTTAAGGTGCGAGGAAGCAGAACTGGTAAGCTGCTTTCTTCCATAGCATCTTTTTTATGGGCTTCGTTATATCCCATACAATCAAGAACAATTAGTTCTGCTCCCTGTTTTTTTAACTTTCGAGCAGCCCCTTTTATATCACTGTCTTCATATGGTGATGCAACTTCTACACAAAGATCAATTCCAGTGCTTTTCCACTTTTGAGTTAATGTATATCTTTGTTCTTCCAATGGAACAATTAACCCAAGTTTTCCTTTTGTTAAAATTGCTTGTACGGTATGGCTTAAAATTTTATCGGGATAAATTAATGGTTTTTTACTATTAATTGTTGGAAAATCCCCTGTACAAAGCATAATAACGGCAGAGACCTTATCTTCCAATCTAGTTAATTCCTCTTGCAATAATGGCAATAGTTTTGATTTTCCTATTTTAGTAGATTGACCGTTTCTTAATTTCGAAATATACGTTATTTCGTCATTATCGGGTGTGATGGTGTGAATATTATCATCATCAATTCGATCGAGTCCTCCAGCTTCAACAAGATCAACTGAGTTCCCAAGTATATGTTGAATTGAAGGAGTGACATCTATCCGCGGTGATTGGCCAATTGTCAAAACACCAACAGATTTTTGAATCATGATGTGGCACTTCCCAATGTTTGCAGCTTCTTCATTGAACCGTATAAACTTACAAGACGATCAAATTCCGCAGAATCATAGAATTGAATATTTCCTCTGGTAAATTCTTTCGCAACTTCGATGCTAAAGCGAACAGCTTGTGCTACATCTACCTCATGGCTTGCACCTGTTCCACATCCAGGTACTGCTGTTTTAGCTGTAATTGCAAGGCCTACAACAGGGGCATCAGTTGCAACTGCTGGCTGTAAAATACTATTAATATGGTATACATCATTTCCATATGGTGTAATATCTTGTGTTGTTACCGCAAACGTGACAGGAAGATCTCCTGTAGACATTTCCATGATTCGAATCAAGTCATCACAGAATTTTAATACATACCCTTCTTTTACTGTTGGTGAAAGGGCAATTCCACGATGGTTAAAAACTTTGTTTCCCTTCGTTGTATCGATTGATAGAACAGCTTCCATCTCAGGTAATACTTCATGTTGATTCATCGTAAGAATATCAACAGGTGATCCCATAAAATCAACAGGTTCATGTGGTTCTGTTGGAGCATCCGGACAGATATGTGTCGTAATATACACATCACCCGGTAACCGGTCACCTTTTTCTGCCATCGTCCCAAGCTTTAGAGCAGTCGCAACTGCAGCTGCAGCTCCATCCCCATCTGAAACAAATCCAATTCGAGAAGGTCTTGCTCCAAGTCCGCCTAATCGTCCAACAATTCCTAAAGAAGGTGCATTGCCGCCTGCTAGTTTTCCTTCTGTTCCCTTTACAACAATTTTCACGAAATCTGTTGACCCACGATCACCTTGTACGGTTTGATAAGACGCCTCTACATAAGATAATTCTGTAAAAAGATCCGTTACCATCTTTCCATTTGCCTTAGGATCATCTAGGAGCTCCATTACTTCAAACGTATATTTCAATGACATGATTAAATACTCTCCTTTACATAATCTTTTTTTGAATAATTGGTTCTACTGCTTTTAATAACTTTTTATTAAACATCGTCGAACTTAATTTTAAGTTTTCCTTCGGTACTGAAAGAACGGCGATACTTTGTCCTTCATTCATTTCTGCACTTACTAGAGGAAGTCCAGTGTTTGCATCAAACGTCATTATGAGATCTGGGAATGTTCCTTTACGCTCACCATTCATTTCAGCTGTCATATATTCATTCCAAAAGGTAAGCTCTAAATCATCAATCTTCACAAATCCAACATCAAATCCACCTGTTTGATTCATTTCAAAATGACTAACTCTTCCAGAATGAATAACCCGGCCCTTTAAGAACGATGCGACAGCTTCGATTCGTCCTGGTCCCTCTGGTTCTGAAAGAAAGACTTCGCCAAGCTCTATCGCTTGTGTAATGCCGCCAACTGCAGCATTTTCTTTGACATAACCCAATGTCACTGGATTTCGGCAAACACCAACCATGCCACCAGCTTCAACGGACATAAAGCGAACCACATTGGACGAAATATCAAGGGTGGCCGAGACAAAACCCTCTACTTTTTTGGCATCTTTACCGCCGGAATAAGATTGAAGTGAAGTGTAATTATCCACTTCAGATAAATTTAAAGAACCCATGGATCCTGTTGGGTGTGCTCTACCATTACAAGGTGCATCAAGAACTGGAAGTTCAGTGCCTGCAGCTTGCAGCCACCCGTTTATTGTTGTAGAAGCCCCGTTTTCATTTGTCATAATCGCTTTAATTGGATACGGAAATTCTTTTTGCATCCGTTGAACTGTTTCGATAAGTTGCAACGAATCCACATATTGTTCCTTTGCTGAAGGGGCACCTACAAGAGATACACACACGACATAATCATCATCCTTCAATTCGTCAACTGTAATAAGAGTAGGAGAACCGACTTTAAAAGCAGATTCTGTTTTTTGAAGGCCGTCATGAATCCAGCCTCCGCCACCGCCTCCTAAAATGCAGCCGCCATATACAGCTTTAAATGCGTCTTCTTTTGTCAATATTTTTTTCGTCATATCATCACCTCATCATCGTGCTTTCCACATAGATGTAAAGAAGCTATATAATGCATCTCCTGCAATAAATCCTGCTGCTGTAGTAAACATCGCATTTTCAGCTTCTGGGCCACGAACTTTTAGAATGATAACTCTGATCAAAATCCCAATTATAACTGCCCAACCTGCAAGCGGATTTGTAATTAACAATCCTGTTGCAAGCATAATTCCCATTTGTCTTTTTGAACCCCCGATTAACTGGATAAGTGCCCCTGGAATGGCCCATAAGAACAATAACATTCCAACATTTCCTGTTATCCCCTTCTCAATGGTCGTAGCATAAACTCGATCAACTGGAGGAACTAAGTCCTGGGAGAAAAATGACTCTGCAAAAATGGCTACCATCACGAACGCAACTCCAAAACCAATCATTGCACTTTTAAATTGCTGTCTGCGTGCAAAAAGCTCCTCTGCAGATGAAATACTTCTACGAATAAGAACACCCGTTTTCAAGTCATATCCCATATCGGCAAATGCAGGACCTGTTGCAGCAGTAAAGCCTGTTAATAAGGCTAGAGCTACTGGCGGGAACCCTAAAAGCATACCGATGATAAGACAGATTAGCGTAACGGCAAACGCTGGAAACCAACCTGAATGCATGGCTGCAATTCCAACAATGACTTCGTGAACTAAGGCTGCCACCGCAGCGTATAAAACAAAAAGTGCAACCTGCCAAAGTGGCATTTCACTAATGATCCCGCCCATTATAGCAAGCAGGACTGCTCCTCCAATATAAAGCAAGAAACCAATTCCAAATCCTTTTTTTACATCAACCTCTGTACGTGTAAATTCATGATCAGCTTCCTTTTCAGCTTTCATTTTCTGACGAGACGAAGTAAACGTATAGATGAACTGGAACAATGCTACAACACCACCGCCAATCATCATTCCGTGTGGGATGTAATATGCATTTAGATCCACACCGAACAATTGACCGGAGTAACCTGTTAATAACAAACCTAATCCAAACATTAAAAGAGCCCAAATATTCCCAATGAAGGCAACCCCAAAAGCTGACATTGAAATACCAAAGTGGGAACCTATAAGTCCACCAAAAATACCTAAACCAAGGTATTTCGCTTTTTGCCCACCTTCATCACCAGCTTTAAGAGCTTCAGCTGTCGCAATACCTGGAGGCCAAGCCTCATTCGAACCAAATAGCTTTGAGTCAAATACCTTATAAAGAATGAATCCATCAATAAATAAAGCAATCCCTGCACCAATTAACATTGGAATGATTAACTCAGGCATCCCTAGGACGTACGGTAACCCAATCGGGATTAATAAACTATTTGCTGCTCCAAACGTGGCAGCGGAAATCGTTGTTTGAACTAAGTTCTGATTATCCAGCAACTTGTATTTATAGAACATTTGCATCGGAATACGTGCAATCAACATCGCGATTAATGCTCCTATGATTGATGTGTTTGGTGTAATCCCGAGAGTTGTAATAAGCTGCATACCTACAATTGCACCAAATATTGCAATAATAATGGAAAATAGAATAAACGAAATATCAAAGGTTTTTTGATTCATTGCTAGTCCTCCTTTCTAATTAATTGATAAGCAATTGCCTGCGCTTCAACTAGGTCAACTACTGGTACAGTTACATGTTGAATAAAATAATCTTTTAAACGAATGGTTGAAAATCCAGTACATGCAAATAAAATAACATCAGCACCAGAATGAATTAATTCCTTTGCTGCATTTAATAATTCTCCTTTTGCCCCTTTTTCAAATAAGTCCGTCGTCTTTCTTAACTTTTCAGAAAAAATATATGAATGATAACGTTCACCTAACTCCTTTATAATCTGGCTAGGTGGCTCTCCAGTAATTCCAATGACTCCTACTCGGCTTCCAACCATACAAGCTGTGTGGGCACCGCAGCTTCCTGCCCCCAGTACTGGAATATTGACAGCAGCTCTGCATTCTTCTATAGCAGGATCTGCAGCACAACTAATTGTAAGCGCTTTAACATTTAATTCTCCTTCCATCCATTTCGCTAGCTTGACGATTTTTGGAATAGCTTCTTTTTCAGATAAATAATCATATATTCCATTAGGTTGATCCGGTATACAGTGTGATACCGAGGAGATCTCTGCATACTCATGCATTTTCCTACCGTGTTCCTGCAGTATATTTTCATCTTCAGTTGTTAAGACACGTATAATTCCTAGCATAATTACCCCTCCTTTTTGAATATTATAAAAATTAAAACTATTATGTAGTATGTATAAAGTGGGAAAACATTTTGCTCCGTCTTTTCTCACTATTTACACTCTTTTTTATTAAATAAGTGGAATCCTAATGATTACCACTTATTTATTCCCATACTGACCCAATCAACATAATTTCAATTCATTAATCCTTTACCTAAATAATTTAGTCCACTAAAAAAAGACGGTTGGATTCCGTCTTTTCGTTATGTTAGCTCTTTCATTTTTAAACAAAAACGTAGAATAAAAAGATTTTCTGGATCATCTAGCTCCATATTTATCAGTTCTTTTATTTTTTGAAGACGGTATGTCATTGTTCTTCGGTGAATAAATAACTTTTCAGCGGTTCGTGATACATTACCATTTTCATTTAAAAACAAGATGAGCGTTTCTAACAACTGTCCATCATTACTAGCAAGCGGCAACAAAACTTCTTCTGCATACTTCACAGCAAATGGATCTCCACTTAATTTGATAAGAATTTCATAAATTCCTAGTTTATCATACGAATAAATCTTTTCGTCACGTCGAACTTTAAGACCTATCTCCATAATTTTCATGGTTGCTTTTATTTTCTCGTCAAAGTCATTTAAATCATTAAATGGCGAACTAATTGAAACATGCATATCTTCAATAGAAGAGTGTATCATAGCTGTTTGATACGCATTTGTAAATTGTGCTAAAATGGTTTGATTATCAGTTAATGAATTTTGAACTAAAGCAAAAAAATGATTGTACTTCTCAAATACGATATTTTGTTCAAACGGGATGCCCTTTAAAAACTCTTTTATTTTTTTTCGAATTAAAACGTTACCTTCCATTAAAGTTGCCTGTTGAAAGATCGGAGATTCAAGGTTTTCCCTTGAAAAAAACAATAGCGTAAAAGAAGCATTCGTCTTAACGTAATTGTGATCATCCAAGAGGAATTCTAAAGCATCTATATCCTTAATCCTTTCCTTTTGTAATTCTAACTGCTCACTCATTACTGTTTCGGAAAGTTTACGAATCAAATTGTCTACATTCTGAGTTTCGATCTCATTAAACTTAGACTGGTTTTTATAAGGAAGATGGACAAAAGCAAATATTTTATTCTTAGATACAAGAGGAATGATCAACCGATTTCTTTTATCTGAAAATTTTACTCGTTTATGATTACTGTGTTGAAATTCTGTACGCCATTCATTTGTTACCTCCCTATATCTAGGATGTATAGGCTTAGACAATAACAACTTAGAATTTCGCCAGCCATCTGATGAAATTTTCTCCGTACTATATAGCAACCGCCCCTCACAATCCTCTATATAAACTTGAGAGTCTACAATCTTCGATAAGCTTTCAATTGCATCGGAAACTGTAGCATACTCCTCTTTTATAAAGGCATGAAAAGGGTTTAATGAGTCCTGTGCTACTTTTTTCCTTTCTTCATAAAGCTTTTCATATAAAGGAGTTAATATATTAATGTAAGAGACATTAGTAGGGATTGAAATGATAGGAAATGAATGGACTTCTGCTAGCTCAATCATTTCTTTTGGAAGCTGATCAACAAATCTCCCTAATTTTACAACCATCCCTGAAGCATTTTTTTCTATAAGTGTTTTTAATATCTCACATTGCTTTTTTAAATCGTCTTTAACTGAATAAAAGGTAGTCATCATTAGAATTCCTTCAGTTACCCAGCTTCCTACTTCAGGAACCTCCATGACCTCAATCGAAGCAATCTCCCGTGTAAGTCCCTTTTTACCAGCAATAACTGTACCAGTTGAGAGTTCACCAATATGTAAAGCATCCGCAACCTTCATCTTACTTCCCCTTTCAAAAATATTGAAAACAGTTTAGCATAGAAAAGGTTTGATATCACCTTGGACTTCTAAGCATATGTTCAATTGTTTACAAGTTATGTAAAGCTTCACTTAAATTTTTATTGAATTTTGTTACATAAATCTCACTCTTCTTTTTGAATTGGAACGAAATTATATACGAAATTTGTTTGTTCAGTAAAAACAGCTGTCAAAATCGGAACTAATCGTTTTCCGCTAAAGAATGCCAATGCAGCCGGAAGCTGAACATCGCTAAAGGGATTGTACATAATGGATGCTACGATACCAGAAAGAATCCTAACGAACTTTATTTCCTATTTCGCAATGGCAGGGTTTACATTTTCTGCGTCAATCCATTGAAGCATAGCGACTGAATCTGTTGAAAGCAGGGTTGTAACGACCAAGTAGGCAACCAATCCACTCAAAGCAGCCGAATCATCTTTGTTTTTAGACATGCCAAGCGCTACCCCTACGGCAAATAGAATAGGCATATTATCCGATAATCGAAGATCCTGCCTTGATTAAAAATACGGCGATAGGATTCCACCAAGGTCTATCCCGATGTTATATTCCCCCATAATAACCTTCCATTGCAAAAAAGGACAAAATATAAATTGAAGCACCTGTTGGTTTAATAAAACATATTTAAAATGAACTTAAACTTTCGATAAATAGATAAATTCCTGTACAACTCAAAAGGATATATGTAAATATTCTAAAAATCCGTTGATTAAGCACTTTAAAGATAATTTGACCTATATACAAACCTATTAATACGACGGGTATTGCATAAAGACTTGATTCCCATATTATTTTGTTAGTTCCAGTAATGATAATTTGGGTAATAAGACCAATGAAATATATAAACAAATAAAATGCTAAAGTAGTTGCTCTCAACTTCCCTTTTTCAGTATCAGTTCCTGTAAAGTAAAGTAACAACGGTGGTCCAGGCATGCCTATACTTGTCGTTAAAAGACCTGATAACCCACCTATAATGTAATCTCTAAATTGTGTTGATTTAACCTTAAACTTGCATATCAGTAACAATGTTAATAGCAAAAGAAGGAGGCTAACTGCTAATTTAAATGAGTTAATGTTTATGGATATAAAAATTAAAATACCAAATGGCACACCAACTATACTTCCGTAAGTAAATCTTTTTAAAATCATATAATCAATGTCCGTTCTTATTTTCCAAATTAATAATATTGAGATAATTAAAGATAAAATAATGTTTATTTGTATAGCTTCTTGTGGTTGGAATAACATTAGTAAGAAAGGTGTCGCCATTATGGAAAAGCCAAAACCTGTACTTGTTTGTAGGACAGAACCCACTAATATAATGCCTATGAAAATTAATTCAGTCCCCAAAAAAGCACCCCGTTTTAAACAAATTCTATAAATATTTTATCACTGAAATATCTTTCAATCTAATTTAAATATATTGTCGGTTATTTAAGTACGTATCTTCACAATTACATAATCGCTATTTATAAGAAAGAGATCATCTTCTTTAAATTTCATTGATATTTGAAATTGTTATATTACCTATTCTGATGCTGTTAGATAATAGTTTTATAATGATAATGAAACACTACATACAAACATAATATTTCCCCCAATAAAAAACCTGTATAGATTAAATTCTATACAGGTATAAGAAAATCATATTAGATTGTCAACAGCCCTTAAAAACACCTTTTGTTTCAAAGTTCTAAAAGTTACATTACCTTTTTCAATTCTTCCTGTTCATCACTCTGGTCCCTGCTGGCAACATCATATTTTTCTGGATTTCTAGCGACCTTAATTAAGGCAAAGACCGTTAATAGCCCCAATATGAGTGCAGGTACTCCACCTAAATTCGAAAGCATTTTGATTCCATCAATTTTAGCGAAGCTGATCATGATCCAAGAAATAATACCAATCGCAGCGCCCCAAACAACTTTAATGAACATGCCTGCTTCTGGGCTTTCAGGCGTAATTCCAGTAGAACTGATACCGCCCATTGCGGAGATATTTGAATCAGAAGCTGTTACGAAAGAGATAAAGACAACAAACAGATAAAAAGGAATAACTAGACTAGACAATGGTACATCAGATAAAACCGAATATAATACAGATTCTGGCCCTTGATTTGTTAAAATATCACCCAGGGTTCCTTCCGTCATCTGCTTGTGGATCGCAGTTCCTCCAAAGATAGTCATCCATAAAGCACCGAAGGCAGAAGGGACAACGAAGTTGACCATAATAAAAGCTCTTACGGAATAACCATAAGATATTCTTCCAAGGAACAAGGCTGTAATTGCTGCCCAAGCAAACCAGTTAGCCCAATAAAACACTGTCCACCACTGAGGCCACTGGTCTCCAGCTGCAGATCCAGTAAATAAACTCTTTTCAAAGAAATGAGTTAAAAAGTTACCAAAGGATTCAGTCCCTAGATTCACAATATAGGCTGCCGGCCCAGCAACAAACATAAATAGGACGATCACAATATACACTTTCATATTGATATCCGATAAAATTCTGATTCCTTTCATTAAACCGCTGGAAGCAGAAAGAATAAACGTCACCATGACCACCAAAGAAATAATGGCCCAAAGTGTTGGAGTACTAGCAATACCCGATAAGTAACTCACTCCACCTGCTAAGTTTAAAATACTGGTTCCCATTGCTGCGGCCATCCCAAGTGCCAATGTATATAAACATAAGGCATCAATTGTTTTCCCCCAACCGCCAAATACTTTATCGCCAAAAAGCGGAGATAACGTTGAACTTAAACTGAACGGTTTACGCATATTATAATAAGCAAAGGCGAACATTAGTGCAGGTACACAGTATATAGCATATGGCGTAACGGTCCAGTGAAGATACATCGTTGACATCGAAAAAATAGCAGCCGCTGGGCTATTTGGTTCGATACCTAGAGACTCAGGAGGAGCTGTTACATGGTAGACAGGCTCAACAATTCCCCAAAAAGTTACACCTGATGCGATGGTAGTACATAGGGTAATCGCTAGCCAATTTGATAATTTAAGCATTGGTTTTGCATTTTTTCCACCAATTTTTACTTTCCCTAGTGGCGAAAAATAGACCCCTACAACCGTTAACAGCATAATCAAGCCACCTAGACTAAATAACCAGCCCACATTTGTTAACAGCCAGTTATTTGCTTCTGTTGCCATTTTTATGAAGCCCTCTCTGTTAAAAAAGCTAAATAAAGCGGCGGCAATTAATAACAAGAACGGAGGCCAAAATACACTGTGTCTCAAATTTTTCATCCAATATTCCCCCTTATTTTTTAAAATTAAGAAATCTACGTATATATTTGACGCCGGAACATACCAGGTGTTTTAACAATTGGTATGTTCCGGCTTCTTAATGACTCTAATAAAGTAAATCTTAATTAAAAATTGGATAAGTAAGCTTAAATATTTCATCAGTATGTTTTCTTACCTGCTTAACGACTGTATCATTTACGGTAGTATAGAGTACGTGGTTTTCTGGATTCGGTAGAAACGTTGTTTGCGTTTTTACCATTATATTTGCAGCTTCATAGAAGTCACTATAAATAGATAAATGCTGGCAGACACAAATCGCCGCTCCTAGACAGGCGACACTGCTGCCTTCACGTCTATGCACCGGTAATCCAAATAGGTCGGCAATAATTTGCATCAGGACATCACTTTTCGACCCACCGCCTATTACTACTACATCCTTTAATGTAGCATCTATTTCCTCTGCCATATCATCAATATTGTTCTTAATGTTATAGGAAATCGCTTCCAAAATTGAACGGTAAATATGGAATTTGGTATGACGCTGATCAAACCCCATCATGATCCCTTTTCGATAGGGTTCAGATGGTGTCGATAACCAGTCTAAAATGGTAATCAAGCCGTCACTGCCCACTGGAACATCTTGTGCTTTCCTATTCAAGTATTCTTCTTCCGATACACCCAGTTTTGCCGCTTCTATGACGAGCTCTTCGCCAATCAGCTTTTTAAACCAACTCACGGTCCACATCCCTCGTCGAATGCCATTAGATTCATACACATATTTAAAGGGAATACAGGCAAGCGTTGGGAAAAAGTTAACTGCATTTTCCTTATATTCATTTCTTAGCAGCATGGAAGAAATGAAGGTTCCAAGAGAGATCATGATGGTCCCTTCATCCTTGATACCGGAGCCCAACGCCTCTACCGCTTTATCATTCGCCGTTGCTACTACCGGTATATCTTGATTTAAACCAATCTCCTCAGCCAATTCTGGTCGAAGCGTTCCCAGCTTTTCACCAGGTTTGACAAGAGTAAATACCATCTCTCTTTTCAAGCCATACGCCTGAAATACTTCCTCGTCGCAAGACCAATCTAGCGTTTCGTGATCCAACGGCCAATGAACTTCATAATTGGCAGCCGAATCTTTAAATTCCCCAGTTAACCGATAGCCTAGATACCCAGAAGTAGTCGTGACATATTTGACTTGATCATCAGAATGGACATAGGGTTTGTTCAACCGAGAATCCATCCAGCTTATCACAGGATAAGCTAGATGGCCATCTTCCTTTAATAACACACGACAGCACCTTATAGTACAAAGGCCAATTCCGGCAATCTCTTTAGGATTGCCAGTAAAATTAGCCAGGCAATTTTTCATGGCTCCAAACACACTGTCCCATAAATCATCATCAGGATGGATGACGACACCTGGTTCAGGAGATAAGGTTTCTTTTAATTGATGAGATCCAAAGGCCACTTCATTTCCTTCCACATCATAAATGGCCACTTTTGTACTTTGCGAGCCGTTATCAATCCCCATTACATATCTGCTCATATAATCACCTTTTATTAACCTTTAATATATTTAAGGCCTTCTTCCTGAGGGAAAATGGTGCCAAAATTCATGATGCCATTAGGGTCAAACGCTTCTTTTAATTTTTCTAGCATATAGTAAGCAGAACCATGCTCTTCATGTGTCCACTCGGTACGATACTTTCCGATACCATGGTGATGACACATCGAACCGCCAAGCTTTAATGTTTCTTCAATAATAATAGAATGAATCGGATGGTGATAGATTCTCATTTCGTCTTCCGGCGCACAATTAATATTGTAGTTGTAGACAAAATACATATTGGTTCCATTTAGATAGCTATGGGAGGAGTGGCCGCCAAGCATCGTGATATCTTCGAATCGATCAAACTCTTCTCTCACTCGCTTCATGACATTGTGATAAATCTTTGTGATGTTTTCCCAGTCAGCAGATACTTCCGTTGTAAAACCATCATGTTTATGGAAATCCACCATCGTTTGGAACTCATGATCAATGTGTCCTTGTGTCCAGTTTAAGTTATTAAACCAATTCTCGATTAATTGATCTTCTACTTTTTCAACGATGCCTTCTTGGAATTTAGCCACCGCTTCTTCAATCGCTTCATTCGTTGCTTTGACAATACCCTTTGGCCCTTCAGACATGAAAATCAACACGCATTTGTCTTTGTAGAAATGAGAAAAATGCTGTCTTGCATCTTCTTCGGAATAGACACGTGCAACAGATGGTCTAAAACCGTTAGTAATTACTTCTCTTAAAATCTTAATACCTGTATCTACATCCTTGATTAAATAACCATGGAACACATTGTTTTCAGGATAGTATTTAAAAATCTTTACCGTTACTTCAGTAATGTAGCATAAGGTTCCTTCGTTACCGATAACAATGTGTCTGATATCAGGTCCGCCCGCTCTTCTAGGAACATTTTTGATTCTGGAAATATGTCCATCAGGGAATACACATTCTAAGCCAACGACCATGTCTTCAATCGCACCGTAAAGAGTTGAGAATTGGCCAATACTTCTTGTTGCCAATAATCCCCCAAATTGGGCAACAGGTTTTGACTGCGGGGAGTGCCCTGTTGTGTAGCCAATTTTACGCAACTCATCTTCTAACGTTTGCAGCTTAACACCTGCTTGAACCGTTGCTTGCATGTTATAAGGATCAATTTTTATGATTTGATTCATTTTTGAGCCGTCAATGACTACTGCGATTTCCTTCCAGTTTTCAAGACCGCCTTCCGTAGCTGTTTTCCCACTTCGAGGAATCACATTGATCTTGTGCTTATTGCAGAACTTCAGAAGGGACTGAACTTCTTCTGTTGAGTATGGATAAACAATAGCCATTGGCATTGGAACATCCAAGACTTTTTTCGCTTTTGCATATTTCTTATAACGATCGGCTGACGCATCATAGAGTGCTTCATGATCTACATTGATTTGTTCTAGTGAAATAATGGACTCTAATTCTTTCAATAACTGCTCTTTCACTAACTTTATTTCTTCTTTAACTAATTGTTCATTTGTCATCGCTGCATTCTCCTTTACGATCCGTTTCTAAATTATCGAACTAAATAGCCGCCATCCACATTTAAGAGAGTTCCATTTACATAGTTAGAAGCGTCTGAAGCTAAATAAACAACTGCTCCCATTAAATCTAAGATATTGCCCCATCTATTGGCTGGAATGTGATCTAAGATCCGTTGATTTGCTTCAGAGTTCGCTCTTGTCTCTGCTGTAACCGCCGTTGCAAAATATCCAGGTGCAATCCCATTTACTTGAATATTATATTGAGCAAGTTCATCACAATAGGCTTTTGTAAAACCTGCTAAACCATGTTTGGTGGCTGCATAGGCTGGTGACCATTGACCCCCAAGATATGAAAACAAGGAACAAGTGTTAATGATCTTCCCGCTTTGTTGTGGAATCAAGTATTTTGCCACTTCATGAGATAATTCAAAAGCTGCTGTTAAATTGATGGAGACCATTTTATCCCATTGAAGTCTAGTGAACTTGGTTACATCTGGTTCATTGATACAAATACCTGCGTTAT
Organism: Bacillus sp. SA1-12; assembly: GCF_000981385.1. Lineage (GTDB taxonomy): Bacteria > Bacillota > Bacilli > Bacillales > Bacillaceae > Metabacillus. Next base: position 33,741 of record NZ_LATZ01000025.1, on the reverse strand, counting down.
TCATGAGGATATCGATTTTTCCAAATGTAGAGATGCATTCTTCTGCAATCCTTTGACAAGCCCCTTCTTGAGTCACATCTGCAATCATGAGATGATACCGTACCCCTTCTGCTTCAATAAGGTTTTTGGTTTCATCATTGTCACCAGCGATGCTGACCGCAAAGATGTCTGCCCCCGCTTTTGCTAGTGCTAAAGCAAAGCCTTGCCCTAATCCAGAATTCCCTCCAGTGATGATCGCCACTTTTCCTTTTAAGCTAAAAAAATTCATTGAAAAGTCTTTAATATCAGCTAATTGAGTAGTCATTGTTTAACCCTTCTTCTTAGAAAGTTTTAAATATTAATAACGTTATTAACGTTAATTTACTATAAATGCTTTCCCATGTAAACGATTTCTATAGAAAATTTTCTATTTTTTTAAATTTATTTTTATGTTGTGGAAAATTTTCCATAATGATATACTTTTCTTACGTACTAAATGGAGGAGGGAAAGACTATAAATATCAATTTAAATAAATTAAATGACCTGGAGCTTTCGGTCCATAATAAACTCTCTGAAGTTATAAAGGACAATGAGCAACTAAAAATAATAGAGGCAGCTGAGTATTGTGAAGTTTCTCCATCTAAAGTATCCAAGCTAGTAAGAAAACTTGGCTTTAATAGTTTTAAACAATACAAGCAATTTCTCGGGGGACATTCCATCATTCAGGAAGACAAAAAGATTTCAAGTGAACTGGAACGATTAAAACACTTTATTGAAAATTTTAACCCCGAATTAGTAGATGAGTTTATTACCCTTTTCAAGAAGTACAACAGAATCGTCTTATTCGGTTTAGGTCCATCCTTTATTTGTGTAGAATACTTTGCCTATAAGCTCGCTCTTGTTTCTGGAAAAAATATTTTAGTGTCCCAAGGAGAAGATCATGCTCAGCATTTAGTTGATGAGGACACTCTTTTGATCGTTTTTTCAGTAACAGGGAAATTTACCTCTTTCGAACACCTCTTCAATGGAGTAAAGGCTAAAGGGGCTGAAATATTGTTGATCTTGGAGGAATATGACCATTCATCCACTTTAATAACAGATAATATCTTTTTCTTAACCCAATCTACTCAAAACGAAAAGTTGTTACCGTATGAAAAAACGCGAACTGTATTCTTTATTTTCATCGAAGAAATCATTGCAAGATTAATGGGAGAACGAGAATAAAAAGAACAGACCACCTGAGAATCAGGCGGTCTGTTTTCATAGGTCTTTAGATTGTAGGGACACTATCAGACGTATCTACTAGTTCCTTTTGTTCTTGTAATGAAAACTCAACGACAGTTCTGCCCACGTTGATACAGTTGCAGTCATGGAAACTATCGAAGGCTTTATTAATATCATCTAGCTGGATACGATCAAGTACAAGTTCATCGAGCATAAATTTGCCATCTAAATAAAGCTGGGCAATGGTCGGAAAGTCGCGATATGGCTGTGTATCTCCATAGAAGCTGCCCTTTAAGATTTTTCCGACGCGGTGGAATCCGCCTGCTGGCAACTGGAGTGCCATAGTTGGGTTGAAAGCTCCAACAACAACAACGGTGCCGCCTTTTCTTGTACCTTTCCACGCACTTTCAGTTGCTTTTGTGTGACCGGTACAGTCGATCGCGAAATGTACACCGAGTCCGCATGTTAGCTCTTTTAACGCTTCTTCCGCATTTTGTTCTGCGACATTTATCGTATGAGTCGCACCGAATTTTTTCGCGATTTCCAAGTTAGCAGGTTTCATATCACACGCAATAATTTTTGCTGCTCCTGCAATACGTGCTCCTTGAATCGCATTGACACCAACTCCGCCGATCCCAAATACCGCGACGGTCGAACCTGGTGTTACTTTTGCAGCATGAACGGCAGCACCGTAACCAGTTGCCACACCGCAGCCGATTAACGACGCTTGAGCAAGCGGCATTTCATCAGGAAGCTTCACGCATGAAAGCTCTGGTACAACGGTATATTCTGCAAAGGTAGATAATAGCGAGTTGTGATAAATCGTTTCTCCATCTTTGCTTAAACGAGAGGTCCCGTCCAAAAGAGTTCCTTCAAACATAGGACCAAATGCCGTTTCACATAAGTGAACATTCCCTGTTACACAGAACTCGCAAGTTCCGCAATAAGGAGCCCAGCTTAACGCCACTTTATCGCCCACTTTTACTTTCGTAACATTGGATCCAACCGCTGCGACTCTTCCTGCTCCTTCATGGCCAAGGATGGTAGGCTTAGGAGTTGTTTCATCGCCTAAGGCGTTTAAATCGCTGTGACAGACTCCTGTTGCCTCAATTTTTACAAGTACCTCATTCGCTTTTGGTGACGCAAGCTCCACCTCTTGGATTTCTAACGGTTTTCCAACCCCCGTCATGACTGCAGCTTTCATTTTCATCTTACGTTCCCCCGTGTCCTCGGAATTTTTTAGTAAGCAAACCAAATTGCTTTTTGTTTTGTATAAGATGCTAGGGAATGAATCGCGTACTCTTTCCCCCATCCGCTTTGTTTCAAGCCGCCAAAAGGACTGGCATAATCATAACATCCATATTTATTCACAAAAACCATACCTGCTTGAAGTTTATTAGCCACACGATGTGCCTTGGAAACATCATTCGTCCATAGACCAGCACCCAAACCATAGATGGTATCATTGGCCATGGCAATGACTTCTTCTTCTGTTTCAAAAGGAATAATGCATAGCACAGGTCCAAAGATTTCTTCTTGGGCGATTTTCATCTTATTGTCTACGTCAGCAAAGACTGTAGGACGGATAAAGAAGCCATTTGCATTTTCCCCTGTCAGATCACGCTCCCCACCAGCTACTAATCTAGCACCTTGGCTTTTTCCACTTTTGATATAGCCTAAAATCCGTTCCATATGTGCTTCAGAAACCTGGGCACCTTGATGGCTGTTTGGATCGAATGGGTCTCCTACTACATAGCTGTTTGCAAGTTTCGCAATGTCTTCAACCACTTTGTCGTACACATCCACGTGAGCAAACAAACGGGTTGGAGCCGAGCATTTTTCGCCTTTATGTGTAAATAACCCATAAAATGAACGCTCAATCGCTTGATCAAGGTTTGGTGGATCATTAAAGATAATGTTTGGAGATTTTCCTCCAAGTTCAAGGGAAACAGGTTTTAAGTTTGAGTCAGCTGAATTGTGGACAAGCTTCTTCCCAATTTCCGTGCTTCCTGTAAAAGCTACTTTATCAATACCCATATGGGTAGAAATATTCTCTCCTGTTTCTCCATCGCCAAGAAGTAAGTTGATGACTCCTTTAGGCAAAAGGTTGGCTTCATCAATTAATTCGAACAGACGAATCACCGAAAAAGACGTTTTTTCCGACGGCTTTAATAGGACCGTATTGCCCATCGCTAATGCGGGTGCCAACTTCCATGCCGCCATATCAAGCGGAAAGTTGAAAGGAAGGATTTGACCACACACACCAATCGGATCTCTGGTTGTAATGCTTAAGAAATCCCCTTCAACAGGATTGTTTTCCCCATAATATTTGTCTGTCCATCCTGCATAATATTCAAAAATATCAACGGCTTCTCCCACTGCATCATGATAGGATTCCGTATATAGTTTCCCGTTGTCCAATGTCTCAAGCGTAGCCAATTCCGCACGATGCTGATCCATTAAATCGCTGATTTTGCGCATAATTTTGGACCGCTCTTTACGAGTAACGGTTCTCCACACTCCGTGATCAAACGCTTCACGCGCAGCTGATACCGCTTGGTCCACGTCCGCTTTTGAAGCAGCTTGCATGGTTCCAATCACTTGTCCATTTGCTGGATTGATAGATTCGATAAATTGACCGCTTGTGCTATCTACCCACTCGCCGTTAATATATAGTTTTTTAGTAGTTTTTAGCCATTCCTTAGCCCATTTCAGTTTCGGCTGTTCAATTCCTTCAAATACTTTACTATTCGTTGCTTGTGTCACGTTCAATCCCTCCATTTTGAATCATATACTTTAATTCTTCTTTACCTTTTTCCTTTACTAGTCGAGTAGCGGCTGTATAGCCGATCTTTTCTTTTAACTCGACAATCACAGGGATAAAGCTATTGGCTAGCTCCTCACAGCGCTCTCGATTCGGTTCTATTCCTTTGATACATTTTTCGGTAAATGTGCCAAGTGCTTTTTCAAGCATCCCTAGCGCATCTAAAAGGTTAGCACCCGCTGCACCTTCAAAGACGTTTAGCCCTAATTCTCCATGTTCCAGTGTAGTCTGTATAACATGATCACAGCCTATTACTTGAAAGCAACATTGAATCATTGTTTCAGGTATGACAGGATTCACTTTTCCAGGAAAGAAAGAGGATCCAGCCTGCACAGCCGGCAGCTGAATTTCAGCAAAACCTGCTTCCGGCCCCGATGATAGAAGCCGTAAATCCTTTGCCAGCTTCAGTAAACAGGAGGCAAGGATGCGTAATTCACTTGAAACGCTAGCTAAATCATCGATGTTTTGAGCCGCATCATATAAATTTTCACGATGGGTCAGCTCAATCCCTGAAACCTCACAAAGTTTAGATACTACTGTGTCTCGGTATGCCTTCGGAGCTCCAACACCTGACCCAATCACTGTGCCGCCAAGATTAACAGTTTGAAGTTTAGTAACTGCTTCTTCTAATGTAAGGAGCCTCCGTTTAATCACTTGACTATACCCGCTGAAGGTATCACCAAGCTGAACCCTCATCCCGTCTTGCAAGCATGTACGAGCAATCGTTGTCACGTCTTGAAACTCACTAGCTTTTGCTTTTATTCCTTCGACTAATTGGTCTAATGCTGCAAAGAGTGGCTGAAAGCTTTTCATGATGGCTAACCTTATGGCAGTATGACACACATCCGAAGTTGACTGGGAAGCGTTTACATGATCAGCAGGATGAACGGGAGAATAGCTTCCTCTTGGGTACCCCAAGGATTCATTCGCTAGATTGGCAATGACTTCGTTCACATTCATATTTGTGCCGATTCCGCCACCACCGTGCAGAATATCAATCGGAAATTGCCCCCGGTGATCTCCTTTAATCAAGCTTTCGCATGCATGGATAATGGCGCTTCCAATTTGTCCGTCAAACACTCCTGCTTCCTGATTGGCGAGAGCTGCAGCCTTTTTGACCATTGCAAGCGATTCGATATACGTAGGATAGTGGCTCAGCTTACGTCCAGAAAACGAGAGATTTTGTAGAGTCCTCACCGTTTGAATTCCGTATAGGACGTCGTTTGAAATCTCAATGGTGCCAAATTGATCCTCTTCTTCCCTCATGAAACCATCTCCAAATGAGTCTATATTTCTATTATTTAATCGTAAGTATTGTTCGTATTATGAACTATATGTTCATATTAAGAACTTTAATGTCATTGTAAATTGGAAGATCATTCATGTCAAACATAAAATGGAGATTTTTTTAAAATATTTAAAACATTAGATTATGTTTTGTGATATACGCTATAATGAAAGACATGAAAAACAATAATGAATTACCAAACAAGGAAAAAAATAAACAAGAAAATTCATCCGTTCAGGCCGTTGGCCGTGCTTTATCATTACTGCAGCTCGTAGCTGAGAGTCACACTCCCATATCTGTTGGTGACTTGGCAGAAAAATCCCATATGAATCGAACCACTGTCTGGCGTCTGATTGGCACGCTTGAAAATTACGGGTATGTAGAACGAGATCCCTTTACGAAAGGGTACCAGCTCGGATATGCAGCGAATCGACTAGCTGCACAAGCAACCATTTACGGGTCGCTGATCCGACGGGCACGTACAAGTATGGAGAAATTGCGGGAAGAAACCCAAGAAACCGTCTTGCTGAGTGTACCGAAACATCATGGAACATTAACTATTGATCAAATAGATCCGGCACACAGCGTCAGATTAGTGGATTATGTAAATGCCTATCTGCCCCTGCATTGTACGTCTAATGGGAAGCTTCTGTTAAGCCTGCTCCCTCCTGAAGAACTAGACATTATATTGGGACAACCACTTGAAAAAATGACACCGTTAACCATTACCAGCCGTAACGAACTTCTAGATGAAATTCAAATGGTTCGAAGACGTGGAGTTGCGACAGCAGTTGGAGAACTGGATGAAAACGAAAATGGCATTTCCGCACCTATTTTTGATCAACGAAAGAATCTGGTAGCCTTTATCAGTGTCTGTGGTCCAAGCTTTCGATTTACAAAGGAAAAAATGGTAGCATTAGCCGATCGTTTAATCGGTGCTGCCCAAGAAATTACTAAATATCTTGATTAATTCAAAAAACGGGGACAATTCCCCACCGTGTTAATGCGGTGGGGGACTGTCCCCAAAATTTTGTCTTCTAATAAAGGTTAGTAAGGGATCTTCATCCATGGGAAATCCTTCCAAGTAATAGAGATAAAATTAACGCTCATGCAAACCAGCTAGCCCAATAAAATGTTTTCCACTACTGTGGACACGGGTCTCTGGCTGCTAGTCCCGTAAATAAACTTATTTTGAAAAAACTCTGTAAGAAACACGCCAAACGCTTCTGTACTAGTATTTAAGATAAAGGGAATAGGACTAACTAGAAAGACAAAGGCCATGATGTCATAAAAAACTTTCATAATGATATCAGAAAGGATTCGAACCCCTTTCAATAATCCCGTTGCTGTTGAGATTCTAAAGGTGACGATTACAACAGCAATTCCCCATAATACTGGTAAAGAACCGATCCCTGTTATGTGGTCGATTCCATCAAAAAGTGTCAAAATACTGGTACCCATCGAAGCAGCCATTTCTAAAGCTAATGTATACAGACAGATTGAATTAATGACGGTCGAAGTACTCTAGTTAATTTATTACCAAAAAACGGTGAAAGTGTGAAGCATGCATAAGCTATATGGTTTTTTCTTATTGTAATAGACAAACACAAAGACAACTGGCGATATGAAATCTACAGAAACATTAGCTATCCCTGCCCCTTCATAATAGTTCAACCAATATAAAAACCTGTATAGATTAAATCTACACAGGTTTAAGAAAACCCTATTAGTTTGTCAACAGACCCAAATTGGATATTCAATTTTTAAACTTATAATTAAACTAAACCCGATATTTAAAGCTGTAGTTACACTAGGAAGCACTAAATTTTTTGCGAATAAATGCGATGCACAGTAGCAATATCGGAACGAAAATATGTAGTATAGAAAGAACATATGGCGGCAAAAAAACCAATCCGATTTCTAAATGTTCAACAAAATCAGTTGCAATTAATAACGATAAAGGAGTAATAATGGTACCTAAAGCAAGTAATAGCGATTTTGTATGATTTATCTTAAATAATTGGGCAATTCCAATAATAGATCCGAATATAAACCCTCCCACTTTAAAAAACACTCCTGCTACCATCAATAAGATAACCAATACATCAAAACGTTCAAGAAAATCAGCAATCGAAACCAAACGTGTAGCTGAAAGAAGTGGAAAAAAATCCTTACCGTAAATTTCTGGTCCTAATACGGATAATAGGAGAATTGAATTAACTGAAAGCAAAATTCCACCAACTAAAATTATTAACATGCCTACCTTTCTGAGTCTCAGCTTTTTATTTAAATATGGAAAAAACATCATAATGATAATCGTTTCCCCAAATGGAAAGTTTATGAAACCAGGATATACTTCTTTTAATAGTGGTATTATTCCGTTACCTAAGACAGGGGTAAGATTTTTAATATTGAAATTTTCTATACTAATTAATAATATCCAAACGATTACCATTGCCATAATGTAAATTGGAAAGACAATTTCCCCCATTCGTCCAAAAACCTCAACTCCACCTTGAAGACAATAAATCATTAACATCATAAAACCTCCGATCACAACAACGATTGGAGTTTCAACTAAGATTGTCGAGACGATCAGATCTCCGAAATCACGACATGCTCTTGCAGCTAAATAGGTAAAATCTAAAATATAAATAATAATTACTGGATAAGAAAGATACTTTCCGATAATTTTAGGTATCATTGAAAACAATGTATCATCTGGATAATAAGTTGATAATTGTATAAAAACACCCATTAATATCAGACTACTTAACATTGCAATCAATATAACCAACCATGCATCCTGCTTAGCTTCTGCTCCTAATCCAAAAAGAATAGCTGTTCCTAATTCGAATCCCACAATAACATAAAAAAGTTGGAGTGCACTTATTATTTGCTGCTTCATTTGACCACCCTAAAAAACTTTATCCTTCCCAAATCTAGGAAGGGAATTATCGAAAATGACAGTATTAGCTCATCTTTATTAACCATCATTTTATTAAGTAAAGCAAAACAAGATAAGAACTTTATATAATTTTGCAACATTAATTTTTAGATTTTATTTCTACTCTATCTGCTTAATTTTTTGCTCTAATTATTGCAACTAATCAAAGATTTTTCTAAACATGTCCATACTCCATTTTCCCAATTTTAATTATTATTTACTTTCTTTGGTATCCTATCCATTGCAAGATCTTAAAGTAACGAAAGTATTCCTCTCAAATTATTAAAACATCTGCTTTAGCAAAAGCAGATGCTCTATTAATACTTGTTCTAATAGTAAAATGTTGCTATCTTACAAGAGATTAAATTAATAAAAAGCTAAATAATACTGCTAGTGAATTATTAAAATGAATGAGTCCTTTTTAATTGGATCTGAGTCAATATTTTTGACAACAATATGTTAAGTTTTAAATCAATCATTCAAACTTTTAAACAGGATAACTGGAGGAAGCTTGACATGGAGGCATCTGCGAGCACAATTTCCTAGCCAGAAAGCCAGCTAAGCTACCCGAGTTATAGAGATCAACAATCATCATTTTGAAATCTTCATTATATTTTTTGCCTGTATTTTTGTTTCCCATATGGAACACAACCTAACGTTATCATCCATGTCAAATTTTTCAAAACTTAACTAAGTTGTGTCCATGAAACTATACTAGCTTCATAAGGTTACTTGCAGTGTTTTTTAAGTAAAACGACAAAAAACAACAAAATTAACTAAATATTTATAAAAAATTAATGTGCTATTTACACTGTTTATGTATTGTTATAGCGACCATATATTAAAGAATAGGAAGTGGAGAACAGTGAAAAAGAATAGAATTTTGTCGTTGGCTGTGCCGTTTGTGTTGGCAACATCTTTGTTCGGAAATGCTGCAAGTGCAGCCCCAAATGATAACTGGTTACATAGCAGCAAAACGGAGTTAAGTGCTCATCGTGGTGCACAAGTGGCGGCTCCTGAAAACACATTAGAGGCGATAACTCAGGCTGGACTATTAGGATATGGCTTTGTTGAAATTGATGTCCAAAAAACTAAGGACGGCCAATACATATTAATGCATGATAAAACGATTGACCGCACTACGACAGGCACTGGGGAGGTAAAAGATTTAACATTAGAAGAAATTCAAAGTTTTGATATTGAAGATAAAGAAGGAAATGTAACAGATTATAAAGTACCAACACTTGAAGAAGTGTTAGAGGAAGCTCATAAATACAATATTGGTATAAATTTTGATGGTTCAAAAGGCGACTGGGATGAAAAAGAATTCGTAGACAGTATTATGAAAGAAGCTGAGGAAGCCAACGTATTAAATCATTCATTCTTTGTACTAAGTAATGATGATATTCGAAACCAATTTAACGAATGGTATCCAGAAGCAACTGTGACATTCCTTGGAAATGCGTTGAAGAGTGTAGATGCTGATATTGAAGAATTAAAACAATATGATAACGCCATTTACTCTACATCAATTAACAATGTAGATGAAGAAACTGCTAAAGAAATTAAAAAAGCAGGCCTAAAACTGCATGTATACTCAGTTAACTCTGCTGAAACATATGAAAAAGCGAAAAGTATTCATCCACGATTGATTGAAACAGATGTAATTATACCTTAAATTCAATGATAGAATAATATGATAATGGTTTCCTATGTAATGGAAATTCAAGAAAAAATATAAAATCTCGTCAGTCGATTGTGAACTGGCGAGATTTTTTGATATTTAAAACTCGGATTACTTTACTTTTACTTTTCATTAAAACCTCGTTTGAAGCAATTATCCTCCCATAGACAACCCCCATTTCAAATCCTTGATTGAAATGGGGTTGCATTTACTCTTTATTTTATTGATGGTAGTATAGAACATACGTATGCCATTTATAATTAAGTTGGTAGTTGTTCATTACCGACAACCAATTTAGTAATATACTAAATTCTATAATTTCGTTATCTGTGATGTTCTGAAGACAAAAGGTGGATCGAGCTTACATGCTCTCCTAAACCTTCTCATGATTCTCTATCCGATCAAATACTATTTGATATCCTTCATTCCCATAATCTAATAATTTCTTAACCCTTGTTATAGTAGCCGATGAGGCACCTGTTTCCATCTGAATATCCAAATATGTATCGCCTTTTCTAAGCATTCTTGCTACTTCGAGCCTTTGCATGAAGGACTTTATCTCATTCATGGTACATAAATCATCAAGAAATGCTGCACATTCCTCTTCTGACTGTAAAGAAAGGATAGCATTAAATAACTGGACTACAGGTTTCTCAGGTAATTTTTTTAAATACATTGTTTTACCTCCATTTACTCTATCATTTCCTCTAGAATGAATTTGTATATTTTTCTCTTATTACTTGCTTTATGTGATATATATTTCAATTCTTCATAAAATCTACCTGTCTACCAGTGTTAGTAGTAAAACAAGCAGACCCATCAAAAATTGATGGTCTGCATGATTATTATTAATAATTTATTATACTTATTTAAGAATATTCGCTTTTTCAGTAATGTTCTCTTCCCTATAAGTTCCAGCGTTTATGACATATTGAAATGCTCCTAGTTTTGAACGCTCGATATCTTCCGAAGTAAGAGTACGAATGACCTTTGCTGGTACTCCAGCTACTAAAACACCAGGTTCAATTATTTTCCCTTCAGGAACAAGTGCCCCAGCAGCAACCAAGGCACCTTCCCCTATAATAGCACCATTCAAAATGGTAGCACCCATACCAATTAATGCCCCATCCTCTACTGTGCATCCATGTAATACCACGTTATGTCCAATTGTGATATTTTCCCCCACATGAATTGGATATCCCGAGTCAACATGGACAACTGCACCATCCTGAATATTAGAGCCTTTCCCAATTGTAATTTTCTCGTTATCTCCTCTTAAAACGGCATTAAACCAAACAGATGTATTTTCTTTAAGTTCAATGTTGCCTATTAACTGAGCTCCTGGTGCAAGATACGTGCTTGGATGTATCACTGGAGAGTGTCCTTTAAATGTATACAACATTCTTTTATACCCCCGTGTTATTTAAATGGTGACTTTTTTTAAAAAGTTCTTAAGAAAAAATGTTTTTGAAATCACGTTTTCATCAAATATCTTCTACCTACCTCAGCGATATAATTCCTGAAAATACGCCAAAAATAAGATAGATAAGCAGGATTCCCAGCGACCATTTCGCAGCATGTTTATGAAGATCACCTACCGTAATACCTGTTATGTGAACTAGTAAATAAACCGATGCTACGAGTGGTCCCATGATACCGAAAGGAGTGCCATATAGTGAAGCGGTTCCAATTTTTATAGCATCAATACCATAAGCTGCAGCAGTTTCAACCAAGACTGGAAGAATTCCGAAGTAAAATCCATCAGGACCTATTAAAAAGAGAGCCGGCGCACTAATAATCGCAGTAAACAAGGCTATGGAAGCTCCCATTTCGGTAGGAATAATTGAGACAAGAGAATGTGCCATTGACTCAGAGATAGGGGTACCTTTAAAAATTCCCGAGAAAATTCCTGCTGCGAGAACCATGACAATAACGGCTAATGCATTAGGTGCGTGGGCTGCCAATCGGTCCCGTTGATCATTTACGAGTGGATAATTAATAAGCAATGCTACAGCGGTACCAATAAGAAATAGTACGGCCGCAGGTAGCGTTTCAAGAACGATGGCAATCATAATCACGGTTGATAATAAAAAGTTAATCCAAAATAGTTTTGGCCGTTTTAGGCTTTTATTTTCTGGTAAAATATTTTCAATTGTAGCGCTTTCAATTGCAGCATCCATTATTTTGGCTTCCGTCATGGAAATTGATTTACTATTTTCAACTTTATATCTAGCTCGTTCTCTTAAACCGATAAAATAGGCAACGCCTACTACATACAGCAGGCTTGCAATCATTCCTGGCAGCATTTGAAGATATAACTGGGCTGGATCAAGGTTCAGGACACTTGCAACACGGCCGGCAGGACCTCCCCAAGGAACAAGGGTGGTAATCCCGACTTGCATGATTGTGATAGAGGCCAAGATGATAGGACTAATCCCCAACTTTTTATAAAGTGGAAGAAAAGCTGTTACCACAATCATCATTGTCGTAGATCCATCACCGTCAAATCCAATTATTCCAGCTACCACCGCAGTTCCTACAATAATTTTAAGAGGATCTCCTTTTGCTAACTTAATAATCTTTGATGTTAATGGATCAAATAATCCTGTATCTAGCATAATGCCAAAATACAAAATGGCAAATAACAAAAGAACGGCAGTTGGGGCTACACTTTGGATCCCTTCCATCATCAACGGTCCTAATTCTGTGCTAAACCCCCCTAATATTCCAAAAATCACAGGTACGATTGCCAAGCCAAGAAATGGAGATGCTCGTTTAGTCATGATCAGAAACAAGAAGGTGAGAATCATGGCAAACCCTAAAATAGACAACATAAACTATATTCCTCCCCAATATTTGTTATGGATGCCGGGGCAAGAGTAACAAAATCAATGGTACCTGAGATTGCTTGCTTCTGTTATGTAGAAGAGAAAAAGCAATTATTTGTCCTTTATATAGCTATAAATTTTATTGTGATTTTATCCTTAAAGTTGAGAAGCAATGAAATCTCTTAATCTCTTACAGAAAGTGCTATTTTAACTTGCTTAGTTTTTCGCCAATGACTTCATCATTATGTTGTCCAAGCTCAGGACCAATCCATTCAATGCTGCCAGGTGTTTCAGAAAGTTTTGGGACAATACCTGGAACAAGTACTTCTTCGCCATCCGGTAAAGTAACAGGTTTAAGCATATCTCTTGCTTGAAACTGCTCATCGTTAACGATATCTTCAATGCTGTAGATAGGACCTGCAGGCACACCAGCTTCATCGAGAATTCTCTGTACCTCCTTCTGTGTATGCCTTATAGTCCATTCTCCAATGACCTGATCAAGATATTCTGCATGCTCGGCCCTTCCTTGATTGTTTGAAAATAAAGGATCATCCGCAAAATCAGGACGTCCCATTGCAAGTGCAAAACGCTTAAAAATACTATCACTATTTGCAGCAATAACAATATATTTGTCGTCTGAACATAGATAAGTATTAGATGGAGCAATCCCCTCTAAAGTCGCTCCTGTTCTCTCTCTTACAATCCCCTTCATGTCATACTCTGGAAGAACCCCCTCCAGCAGTGAAAAAACTGACTCTGTAAGAGCAACGTCTACGTACTGACCTCTTTTTAAAGGATCAATATCTCTTGCTCTTAAAGCTAATAACGTCCCATTTACGGCATAAAGACCTGCGATAGAATCACCAACTGCTAATCCAACACGAACAGGAGGTCGATCAGGAAAACCAGTCAAATATCTAAGCCCGCCCATTGACTCAGCAACACTTCCAAAACCAACTTTGTCTCGGTAAGGACCTGTTTGTCCATATCCTGAAATACGGGTCATAATGATACTCGGGTTAATCTTTTTCAAATCTTCGTAACCGATCCCCCAGCTCTCTAATCTTCCCGGACGAAAATTTTCAATAACAACATCGGCTTCTTTTGCTAATTCCCGAACCATATCCTGACCTTCTTTTTCACGAAGGTTCAATGTAATCGATTTTTTGTTTCTTGCGTGCACATACCACCATAGTGATGTTCCCTTATGCATAACACGCCAATTTCGCAAAGAATCCCCACTCGTTGGATCTTCTACCTTAATCACTTCAGCACCAAACTCACCAAAAATCTTTCCTGCAAAAGGAGCTGCTACAAAATTTCCTAATTCCAATACTTTAATTCCATCTAAGGGTTTTCTCATCTGACTCCCACCTTTGTATCATTATTTGTTTATCTGCTTTTCAAATAATTACGGGAAAACATTCATCTGAATTTTCAGATAATGTATGCAATTCTATCGACGAAAAATCCTAATCCGTAATCTTGATTACCTTTATACTGTTTTTGTTACAACCTGATCATTCCTTAATAATTGAGGAAATGTAACATCTAACTTCTTTAGCATCTCTAGGTTCAAACCGGTTTTGATCGTTTGTTGTTCCAAAAATTCCACAACACGGCTTGCCTGAATGTTTCCAGGAGACCCAGGAGCATATGGACAACCTCCCAAACCTGCTTGAGCGACATCCACTAAATAAACACCAGCCTGTATTCCGGCCATAACATTTGCCAGCCCGTATCCATATGTGTCATGAAGATGCAAACCAATCGGGATCTCTGGAAATTTCTCTGCTAAACGGCTGCAATATTCATATACTTGTTTAGGTGTTGCCTTCCCGATTGTATCTCCAAGGCCCAGTTCATTAACTCCACTGTTTATAAGAAACTCTGCTATCCTTTCTACTTCTAAATAAGGTACAACACCAGAGAACGGACAGACAAATGCGGTAGCAATCGCACCAATTGTCCTTCTGCCTCTTTTGTTTGTTTCTTCAATTAAATCTTTTATTTCGAATAAAGATTCATCTGTACTTTTATTTAAATTTGCCTGGTTATGTTTTGTACTGGCAGAAAGGAAGAAAAGCGCGGTATGAATCTTTGAATCTAGGAATCTACTTAATCCCCTTTGGTTAGGGACTAAAGCTTCATACTCCACTCCATGCTTCATTGGTAATTTTTGAGATAATTCATCTGCATCCTTCATTGCCGGGACCCACTTTGGATGAACAAAAGAGGTTACTTCCAAGCGTTCAAATCCTGCCGCAATTAATTGGTTAATCTTATTTATCTTTTGGTCAGTCTCTACAAAAATTTGTTCATTTTGCAAACCATCTCTCAATGTGACATCTCTTACTTTAATTCTTTCAGTAAAGATCAAATTCATTCGCACTCCTTTACATATTTTTATATTCCTTTTTCTATTCATTCAGGCCTTCCGTTTTATCAGTTACACCTGAATATATAGATTGATAAAATTGGAAATCACGTTGAATATGTGTCTTCATTAGCTCCTCTGCAGTTTTTCCATCCCTGGCTTGAATAGCCTGCCATATCGCTAGATGTTCCTCAGCCCCCTCTTCTAATCGCATTGGTATATTTAATACTGCATTACGGTAGAAGGAGATTAACGAATACAACTGATTCATCATTTTCATTAAGTAAGGATTGCCACTCCCCTCTACAATTAGGTAGTGAAACTGGGTACTCAGTTTTTTTAATCTTTTAATATCTTTCTCCCTAACCATGAGATTCATTTCATCAACTACATTTGACAAATGGTCACGACGCTTTATATCAAAGCGTAAAGCAGCATAATAAGCAGCAGTTGGTTCAAGACTCATACGGCATTCGTATAGATAGTTAAAATCTGAAAAAGTTGGGCGATACACTCTTACTCCGCCCCTTGGACTGACAGAAACTAATCCATCACTATTTAACCTTCGAATAGCCTCCCTGATCGGACTTCTGCTTACCCCTGTTTCCTGAGAAATTTGCTTTTCTACGATTCGTTGACCAGGATTAATGTTTCCGCTTACAATTTTCTCGTGTAAATATTCATATACCTGATCTTGAAGAGTTTTAGATTGATCTTTTTTTGAATTCAATTTGACCTCCACCAATAGTCATAATTTTCTAATAATGTATACAAAAAATCATGTTATAAATTGAAATAATATTTATTCTATAACAACTTGGTACTTATGACTAGAGGGTCATGCATTTTTTCAACTTCTTTTTACGACTTTGAGCCCCCTTTCTGCTGTTTAAATATCCTTGATATTTGCAAACAAAAAATCTTTTTTAGATTTTTTAAAATCTTACAACCTAGCTTGTTGAACTGCAACCATTTACATCAACGCGTTTTTTCTGTAAGTGAGTTGTTCTTCACCGTATTAAAGTAAAATAAAAAAGATGGTAGAACATGGACCTGGCTGCCGTTCAGCAAGACTAATGCTCTTCCATCTCTAGTTGAATCATTTCAAATCTCCCGTTTTCATCAATATCGCTCTCAAATAAACCTTTATTGGATAAAAAGATTGAATACGCGTTCTTGCTAACTTTTTCATTGTTAATCTGGCGGATTGCTGAAGAAAACTTACGAATATAATAATCTATATTGTTCTTAGACACATCAATTTCATTTACCAAGAATCTTTGAAGATAGACCATTTCCGTATTCGGGAATGCTTTATAAAAAAAATCAAGAGGTTTGCCCTTTTGAAAATGATCATCAGAAGAGAAATAGGTAACACGGGGCATACCATCAGCTGCAAACCCGGCTAGCAGATAAACAGTTGCATAATCGTGTCCGGGATAGGCATTTTTGAATAATTCTAAAGAAGCACTATATAATTTTTGGGAATAAGCTTCGATTTCTTCAATTGAATTTGTTTTAAGAGAGAATGCTTTAAGTTCTTCAATCCGCTCGTCAATAATATTTTTCACACCAGCAAAGGCTAAAATTGCGTTATGATTCAAAGCGATTATTTTTTTCTCATGATCAATAAAGACATCCGTTCCCCTATAGGTAATTCTTTTATCAGCCATTATTAAAACACCATTTTGAAACTTTTTCCCAATCAATGCCGTCATAATATACTCCTTTAGGATAATGCCCTACTAACTCAACGTGACTTTTCTACCATTTTATCACAGATTGAACTATTCTAAAGGTTTGCTAACGGTTCGTTGCTTTGTCTTTATTACGCATTTTCCTGTTTGATCCCTGTTATAAATTGATCAATTTTTTCATAAAGTTCCTCTGGATTCTCTGTAACAATATTTTCACCATTGACAAGTGCAAATGGCTCCATTAAACATTGCCCGCAATACAGCAAGCATCTTTCCTCAATCACATCTAAATCACCGCGCTCTCTTAGCTTTATCTTAGTGGCTTCCAGTTCATCTTCGAAATTACAAGGACAGAATTTCACACAAATGTTCATGTTTACCCCCCTTAAATTTATTGCCAACATTTTAAGTTGATAGGTAGTAGGCTTGCAAGAGCACCCCTAAACGCAACTAGGTTTTAATGTACTAAACAATTAAAGCACTGTAGAAAAAACGCGTTAAAACCTAGGTTTGCGGGATATTTTTTTCTGTCATATGATGATTTACATTACAGACAGTTAATTTAGAAGATTCTGTCTACACGAAAAATGTATAAGGGAGCGGTGAAAATGGTAGAAAAAATAATTCAATCATCTAAAGCAAAGAAGGAGGAAGTTTTTCCAGTTAAAAATGTTCATTACGTAGAGATTTATACAGGAAATGCCAAGCAGACTGCTTATTATTATGCTAAAGCATTTGGTTTCAAGCTTGTTGCATATAAAGGGCTGGAAACTGGTTCACGTGACCGTGTTTCGTATGTGATGGAACAAGGGACCATCCGTTTAATTTTGACCGGTACATTATCAGAAAACACTGACATAGCTTCATTTATTAAAACTCATGGTGAAGGAGTAAAAGATATTGCCCTTCTTGTAAAAGATTTAGAGAAAACATATGCAGGTGCCGTCGAGAGAGGGGCTATCGCTATCCGGGAACCATGGATTGAAGAGGATGAAAACGGCAAAGTAAAAAAAGCTGTTCTTGGTACCTACGGCGATACGATTCACACGCTTGTTGAACCGCTTGATTATAAAGGCGTATTTATGCCAGGGTTTGAAGCGCGTGATGATATCTTATCTGCCAAGCCTACAGGATTAATCGGTGTTGACCACCTCGTTGGTAATGTAGAAGTAATGGAAGAATGGACTAGTTATTATGAGAAGGTATTTGGCTTTACTGTTCTAAAACATTTTGATGATGAAGATATTTCGACTGAATACTCTGCACTCATGTCCAAAGTGATGATGAATGGAACAGGACGCATTAAATTTCCAATTAACGAGCCAGCTGAAGGAAAGCGCAAATCTCAGATTCAAGAATACCTAGATTACTATAATGGACCAGGCGTTCAGCATCTTGCCCTATTGACAAACGATATTATTGGTACCGTAGCTGCATTAAGGGAAAGTGGTGTGGAATTCCTAACTACCCCTGATACTTATTATGAAGACCTCGCCAATCGTGTGGGAGAAATCGATGAAGATGTAAAACGACTTCAGGAACTTAATATTCTAGTCGATCGAGATGATGAAGGGTATTTGCTACAAATCTTTACAAAACCACTTGTGGACCGCCCAACCTTGTTTATAGAAATTATTCAGCGTAAAGGTGCGCTTGGCTTCGGCGATGGAAATTTTAAAGCTTTATTTGAATCGATTGAACGTGAACAAGCACTACGTGGAAACATTTAACTTAAACCGGTCATACCGAGATGATATCCGGTATGACCTCCTTTAACAGGAGGTGTTAGACGATTGCTAACAAAAGTCAATGTAATGTGGAAAGAGGACGCGGTCAGTCATTTCATGACAGAACTTATTGATTATGCTGGACTGTTTCCGCCAGCAGCCCTTTCCCTTACGGAAGCAATTAAAAATTATCATTCGTATATCCATGGACCGAATTGTTGGATGCTTGGACCATTTGTTCTTCCCGCTTCCAGATTGAAGGAACTGGAACCTTTTAGGGAT
The DNA here is from genome assembly GCF_000981385.1 of Bacillus sp. SA1-12. Lineage (GTDB taxonomy): Bacteria > Bacillota > Bacilli > Bacillales > Bacillaceae > Metabacillus. The sequence goes on along the minus strand of NZ_LATZ01000025.1, from coordinate 14,883 downwards.
GATTTTAATGATCAGTATCCCCTACGATTATCTGTTATCCTTAGCAATTCTGAAAAGTTTGAATCGGAATTAATGGCTTTACAACTCTTTTTGGAAACCTACAAAAATGCAGGTTTTATAGAAACTATTGAAGTCCCGCTTTCCTCACAGCTTGATTATGTGTTTTTAGAGAAAGTTACTAAACAGTTAGCGGATTATCGGATATTTTGTGAAATAACAGGAACAAATGATCAGCTACTAGCAAAGTTAGATTTTATTCAGAAGCACAATAAAACATCACCAGGAAGTCTCGGTATTAAATTTCGTATGGGTGGCATTACTTCGAATTTGTTTCCTACTGCGAAACAAGTAGCATTTGTTATTTATGAATCCAAACAGCGAGGTCTGGCTCTTAAATTCACAGCAGGTCTTCATCATCCACTTCGCCAATACCGGGAAGAAGTTGAAACATTCATGCATGGTTTCGTTAATGTCTTCACTGCTTCCATCATGGCTTACTGCCGTTCAGTTAATAAAGCTATCATCCAAGCGATACTGCTTGATGAGGACATGACCAACTTTTCATTTACAAGAGACACACTTTCCTGGTGTAACTTGACCGTTAATTCTTCTGAGATCAATCATGCCCGAAATTTTTTTGCTGCGTCATACGGAAGCTGCAGCTTTGATGAGCCTCGGCAAGAACTAGGAGAGCTTACGATCTTTCATGGGGAGGCAGTACGATGAACCATTCTTTTATCGATACAAAACCAGATTCGCATTTTCCTATTCAAAACTTACCTTATGGTATTTTTCAAAAAAAAGGCCAATCACCACGTGTAGGTACAGCTATTGGCGATTATGTTCTGGATTTATCTGTTATCGATGAAGCAGGGTTATTAGACGGCACTGGAGCAGAAAGAAAAGAAATTTTTTCTGCTTCATCACTTAATCCATTTATGGCCCTGGGCTGTCCTGTCTGGACAGCTGTTCGTTCGAAACTTCAATATCTTTTGAATGCAGATACGCCTGATATACGTGATAATGAAGAACTCCGCTCAAGAGCGTTTAATTTATTGGCTGATGTACAAATGCTTTTACCAGCTGAGATTGGGGACTATACAGATTTCTATGCCTCCAAAGAGCATGCCACCAATGTGGGAACGATGTTTAGGGGAAAAGATCATGCACTGATGCCAAACTGGACACACCTGCCGGTTGGATATCATGGACGTGCTAGTTCTGTTGTTCCAAGCGGGACGTCCATAAGGCGTCCATTAGGACAGCGAAAATCTCAGGATTCAGAATATCCGGTTTTCGGACCATCTATCCAACTTGATTTTGAACTTGAAATGGGATGGTTTATAGGACCTGGCAACAATCTTGGAGAGCCTATTCCGGTTAATAAAGCTGAAGATCATGTTTTTGGGCTTGTTCTTGTAAATGACTGGAGTGCGCGTGATATACAGGCATGGGAGTACCAGCCGCTGGGCCCATTCCTTGCCAAAAATTTTGCTACTTCCATCTCTCCTTGGGTTGTGCCGTTAGAAGCACTAGAGCCGTTCCGTGTAGCAGGACCGAAGCAGGAACCAAAACCGCTTCCTTACCTGCAGCAAACAAAAGATGGCGCTTTTAATATTAACCTTGAGGTATATCTGACCCCAGAAAATAAAGAAGGAACAACGAAAATTACCAATACCAATTTTAACTATATGTATTGGTCGATTGCCCAGCAGGTAGCTCATCATACCATCACAGGGTGCAACATTCGTCCTGGCGATATGCATGCTTCTGGAACAATTAGCGGGCCTAATCGTGAAGAACGTGGAAGCCTGCTTGAACTGACTTGGCGTGGTGCTCAACCGCTCCAGCTTAACGGCGGAGGTGAACGGTGCTGGATCGAAGATGGAGACACAATAACCATCAGCGGATGGTGTCAGGGAGACGGGTATCGAATTGGCTTTGGTGAAGTAAGCGGCAAAGTTTTGCCAGCTGTTTCAATAGCTGACATTTTAGATGCCGAAACAATGGAAATTTAACCACTTTATTAAAAAAGGTTTATGGAAGGAGTTTTTAATGATGACACATTACATTAAAATGGGGCGCATTCCCCATAAACGCCATACCCAATTCCGTCAAGAAGACGGAAGTCTTTATTATGAGCAGTTGATGGGCACTAAAGGATTCTCTAGTATTCAATCGCTTATTTACCACATCAATCAGCCAACACAAGTGAAGAAAGCCGAAAAAATTCGTGATGTTCGATATGAATATGAAGAAAAAGGAGCTTTAAGACACCGGCATTTCCGGACATGGAACACAGAACCGGGCGGCGATTTCCTTGAAGCACGGAAAATTTTCATGGCAAACGATGATGTGGCGTTAGGAGTCTCACGTCCCAACCAGCAGATGGATTATTTTTACCGTAATGGCGAAGGTGATGAATTGTTATTTGTACATGAAGGAACGGGTAAAATCGAAAGCATTTTTGGCGAATTAAGCTTTAAATCTGGTGACTACCTCGTTATTCCGATCGGAACAACCTATCGTGTTGTTTTGGAATCAGAAGAAGCCCGCTTTTTTATCGTTGAATCAAATTCGTCCATTTTGACACCAAAGCGGTACAGGAATGAATTTGGCCAACTTCTTGAGCATTCCCCTTTTTGTGAGCGCGATTTCAGAACACCAGAAAGATTAGAGCCCAAAAATGAAAAAGGTGAATTTGAAATTCGAGTACGTGCACAAGGAATGATCACAGCCTACACCTATGATTTCCATCCTCTCGATGCAGTAGGCTGGGATGGTTATCTCTATCCTTACGCATTCAGTATCCATGACTTTGAACCGATCACAGGTCGTGTTCATCAGCCACCTCCAGTCCACCAAACGTTTGAAGCACATAATTATGTAATATGTTCATTTGTGCCACGTTTGTACGACTATCATCCCGAAGCTATTCCTGCACCTTATGTACATAGTAATGTGGACAGTGATGAGGTTCTCTATTACGTCGACGGTGATTTTATGAGTCGCCGGGGTATTGAACAAGGTTCGATTACCCTTCACCCAAGCGGACTTCCTCATGGACCGCATCCAGGTAAAATTGAAGCAAGTATTGGAAAAAAGGAAACCCAGGAACTGGCAGTCATGGTTGATACATTCCGTCCCCTTTATATTGTTAAAGATGCCCATGCTTTGGAAGATGAGGACTATATGAGCAGCTGGCTGAAAAAATAATCTCCTAAAAACATTAAAGTCGGAGCAGGATATTATCTTGCTTCGGCAGTTTTCCTTTATTACTCATTGGTCCTATTGATAAAGAAAGCACACATATTTTACTTAAGATATGTCATTACAAATACTTTACACAAAGTATTTTTCCTTTGTTAGCCAAAAGAAAAATAACATAGCTCCAGCTGGAATGAAGCTTAAGGACTAGGGAATTTAAACAAAATCAAAAAGAAGCTTCAAAAGAAATAAGAGACTATGATAGAGCCTGAGAGGATGACTGTATTTAATTTGTTGTCTGTTGATATTTCAGTTCTATTTCTTTAAGCGTTTTGGCTGACGTATACACATATCTTTCTTCGCTGAATTCAGCATTCTACCAGCAAAATTTTCAATATATGATTCTGTTAATTTTTTAGGTATATAACTAATTCGTTCCCGGATAAGATTTTCTAAGACAAAGCACTTTCGAGTCCAGAATTCATACTCTTTAAATGTATACTTTTCAGCCTCTTCATATTCACTAGCACCTTCCTTCATTGCCTGAAGGAATAATTTGCGCTGGCTATAAATGGAACCTCGCTCAGCTCTAGCAAATTTTAAAAGGTACAACAACTCAATTGTATTCAAGGCCATTAATTCAGGGGTTTTCAGGTAAAGATCTTCATATTTTGGTTGAGAATCTGGAAGATAGTTTTTTCGTTTTCCGTTCTCCTGTACATCGTTCGTATCGATTAACATTACACAATAGAGACAAGAATAATGATCTCCATACGATTCAACTTCACTTCCACAATAAGGACATGTATTCATGAATTTACCTCCTTTAAAGGACCAATAACAAAAATAGTTAGGTGGGGAGTTACATTGGTAAAGATAAATAAACTCCCCGTTTTTTATTTATGGAAATTAGGAAAATCCCTTTAGATCTTCACTACTTCTGTTTTCTTTGCTGGTTTATTCAAATCTTCGATGATATGATGACTACATTTTACAATATCCTCCCCAATCTGTTTCATGATCGTAACATCTTTGCTCCATCCAGCGATATAACCAAAGCTGTATTGTGAGGTATCATATCCAAAGTGGTTCATGACCACATAAGCAACTGCTTCTGCTTGCGCTTCTTTTATTCTTCTATTTTCTTTCTCAAACTTTGCACCTTTTGCATGCAGCAAATAATGGGCATATTCATGGATCAATGTTTTTAGTTGCTGTGTGGTGCTGCGATTTTGATGAATAGCTATGTAATTCTCCACAAGGTGAAAATAACCATTTGCTTCCCCAGTATCCTTAAACACAACAGGAATATCTATTTTTATACTCCATTCCTGAAGTAATGCTTTTTCTTGTTCTCCGTCTCCTTCTAGCATTTTTACTTCTGGAGTTGGAATCTCTTTTCCTTCTGTTTGTGAAAGATCGAAAACATTAACATATCTGAACCCATATAACACCTTTTTTTCTTTCTCCCCTTCGTTTTCTTCTTTTTTCTCTTCCCTTTGCTTACGAATAAGTGGCGCCAAAATTTTGATTGCCTTCTCCCCTTTCTTAACGATCCTCCCATCCTTTTTCCATTCATTAAAACCCTTGACTAGTGTTGCATCTGCCTTTTGCGAGTAAATTAAAACCGTATTATTAAAACTATACGTATGAAACGTCGAGAGAAATTTCAACCATTCTTGGAACTTTTCACTCATCATTATTTCTTGAATTCCTTGTTCTAATTGTTGGTTGATTTCTTCTAGAGCTTTTTGTTTTGCCATTTGTTTTTCCTCCCTTGTTTTTGCGCTATGAGCGATGTATTTCCCAAAGGGAATTTTTTTCGCCCTTTTGACGTGGAGAACGAACAAGGAGTATCGGCAACGGGTCAAGGGAATAGCACAACAAGTTATTTGATGTTGCAAAGCGCCCTTAATCAAAAAACTTTTTTGCCCCTTGACCTGGTGTCGATCCAACTTAGCTTCTAGCAGGTGGAGGGCGCAGCCTAGGAGGCTCAACCTGCTAGATGGTTAGCTGGATTACGAACTTGTACGATTCGTAGCGCAAAAGGGAGGAAAAAACAAAAATAAAAGCAGCCTTTAGGCTGCTACCATATTTCATTATTCTTTTTGTCTTTAGTGTTCCGGCTCGTTCGGTACGGCGGCTTGCCGCAAATGGAACAGGAACCTACGGAATGTAGGCGATAGCCGTAAAGACCGTGGTTATCGGGCCATTTAGTATCGAAGCGACACGTATCGGAATGACAGAAAGTGTCCTTTACTTTCTGATCAGTCCGTAGTGCTGCCGCCCAATTCCTTTTGTTTTTAACGAACTTTTAAAGATATTCTTAAAACCCCCTATATATTTTCAAAGTAAAATTTGTTTAATAAACGCTCTTCAAAAGTCATTATGTTACTGGAAACAAATAAGATCAAAATGTTCTTATAATTTTAGACTCTCTGTCAATTCCCCTCAATCTTTCCAACCTTAATTCAGCAGACCTGGGTCATTTTATACAGACCATTCAACTACGAAATACATATTATGATATTCAAAGATTCTAAATCAATGAAGAGCTGCCTATGGGGATGAATACATTTAGTCAAAAAATTATTTATTCAATTAGCAAGGGTGTTTTCCCACAGCGTAAATCACAACATAAAACACCCTCTTTTTTATTAAAAACACGATAAGTGTTCATAAGGTATTGATAGTTTATACCATCCTAAAAAAACAATCTCCAATACACACCGATAATAGCAAACACAATCAGTACATCCATCTCACTCTCTGTGAACCAACTTTCTTCATTACATAAAATCAATTATGACCAGGTACATACAAGATCTTCCTTGGTCTATCCAATTTTAATGGAGATACCTCCTTGGTTTTTAAAGACAAATCGTTCAGTAGGAAATTTCCCTTCTCGTCTCTCGACCAACTGCATACTTCCATTTTTTTGTGCTTTTTCTTCATTAGATTCTCTATCTTTGTTAGGATCTTTTGTAATCTCTACTTCTCTTCGTACGTTTACATAGACGTTTTTCCCTTTCTTTTTCTTATTTGATGGCTTTTGCTCAAGCCATAACAAGTGATCTTCTTCCAACCACTTTGCCGATGGAAGAGGTACATCTCCCTTCTGATATTGTTTCAAAATGGATTCGAATGAAGGAGAAAAAGCCGCAGAAAAAAGAGCTGCCCTCATGATTTGATTACGATCTAAGTCAGTAGCATGAAATAAATCATCCACATATTCCTTAAAGGTATCTGCATAACGAACCGTTGGTCGATATACCATGGTTTATTTCTCACTTCCTTGAGTTTGATTTGTATTTCTAGAAACCAATTCTTCGAGAAGTCTTTTTCCTTCCTCTGTTAAATAGACGTCCTTCCCTTCAAGCAATAACATAGCCATTTCTTTAATCATCTTCATTCCTCCCTATTATTGACGTCTTGTACTCAACGCCCTTTACTACATGCTATTAAGGAAGGCTTGTCCATTATTCACACTTTGATGAAAAAATCACACGAAAGTGAATAAAAGACAAGCCTTCAGTCAATGATGTTGCTAAGAATATGGTTCAGGAGGCGGAAAGAACAATGTTTGGGCTGGGTAAGAAAAGATCAAAGTTTGGCAAATTTCTTGATCGACATTCCATTACACAACAGGATTTGTCAAAGCATAGTGGGGTCAATAGAAATAGTATTAGTCGGCTAACACAATCGGATGAGTATCGGCCTTCCATGAAGAACGGCCAAAAGATTATTAAGACCCTAAAAAAAGAAGGATATAATGTTGATTTTGAAGACTTCTGGAGTATGTAACCAATACTCCTGACTAAAATTTGATGAATTAATAATGTATCACTTTACATAATGAAATGAATCCTATATATTTTTTTATAAGCAAGAAAAGTGCTATAATGTAAGTACAAAAGATTCAAAAAGATTGAAAAATAAGGTAAAATGGGTACAATAAGAATAATTATAGAAACAATCAGTACAATAAAAATAACCGCAGTGCGCCAACACTACGGTTACCTGTACAATTGCGATCGCAAAGTGAGCGATTGGCAGTAATAAGGTTCTTACTTAGAGAAGTAATCCACCCGTTCTGGCCAAAGAGCAGGGTGGATTACTTGTTTATTTTCTCGATCAATAGGACGATTAAAGTCACTAACGCTATCATAAACATTGCTGTATTTATGTCCATCAGTTGCACCTCCCTTATGAGAGGCTCAACCGCCCACCCTGCTATGCAATTGTCTTATTATGATAGCAGAAAAACAGACATGATTCTATGAATAATTAACATTATTTACATAAGTATTTTCTCTGCATTATTCTGTAATAGTAAAATGACACTAGTACTGTTTATACTATTTACAAAAATATAATCAACACCATAAATCAAAAAAAGTAACCACCCTGTCTGTTCGGCAAAACGGTAGAGGGTAGGTTACTTTTTTTCCTTTTAACTACTCAACCTGAGCCGTTGCTTCAAATGCAACGCAGCTAAAATTATAAATACTGGTGTACAGCAGCATTTAGGTCTTTTCTTGTACTATGCTGTTTAGAATAACATTAATTTTTTCTTGTTTTCAAGTATTTAAAGCAAATAAATAAGGAAGGAATTCATACATTAAAGTCATCATTTTTTTAACCGCTTTTTCTCTTCTTCGCAGAACTTTTCAACTGATGTTTGACTCCAATAAGGTGTTCCTCCAAGTTCCAAATCAGGATTTGGAAGCTTCCCTCTACTAAAATACACATTCAATTTACGTCTGTCATAATTTAGTTCATTCTCCGCTAAAAAATCAGCAAATTGTTTTTGATTAAAAAAGCCTTTGCTGTCTTTTCTAACGAACGAAAGGGCTGGCATTTGAATCAAATAAGTATCTTCTTTGAAGAATTGAGCTATTAATTCTAACGCTAGTTCTAACCAATCATTGTCTAAGTGTTGATACAACAGCCCAATATCAAACTTTTCGTGTTCAGGATTTTCAAAAAAACAAGCTAACTTTAAAAAAGTAACTTCAACTTCATTTAATCCTTTCATTGATTCTTCAATTAATACATTGTTCTTATTTGCTTTTAATTTCCCTTCAAATTCGGGAAAATGTTCATTAATTCGTTTCGTAGATCTTTTCACATCCTATCCCCTTTCTGTTGACCAAGTCAACAGAATATATCACACGATGTTGACTTAGTCAACGAATAGCATATCTCTATTTTTTATGCTGCATCAACGCGAATCGTTGAATGCAGTTCGAAATGTTAGGGCTCAATGCCCCTACTTTCGACACTCTTTATAAAAAAGAAAGAAGAAAGAAGAGGTTGCCCTCTTCCTTCGAATATTAGACGTATCCTTTTTCTTTCATGCTGAAATAGTTGGCTTTATCATTCACTATGATGTGATCGAGGACCTCGATTCCTAAGATCTTGCCACACTCCACCAAATGCTTCGTGACGTCAAGATCTTCTCTTGATGGATTGACGTCCCCTGAAGGGTGCTGATGACTTACAATGATTGATGCGCTGTTATTTAATATGGCGGATTTGAACACCTCACGTGGTACTACTAAACTAGCATTAAGACCTCCAACATGACAACGATGGACGGCAACGATTCGATTTTTTGTATTCAGACACATCACAAAGAATACTTCCCGATCTTCATCACCTATGAACATTGATGCGACAGTTGCTCCATCTTGTGGTGACCGAACTATGTACTTGTCTCCACCTTCAACTTCTTGAATAACTTGTTTGATTCGTAAAATTTCGTATATTTTTTCCATTTATAACACTCCTTTCTTTGTTTGATTAACTCCTAATGATGGGCGCAAACCGTGTGAAGGGTTCGCTTACGAAGAAGCGAACTCGCCAGTCAGGCATAGACAACAGGCCTAGTCCTTGCCAGTTGTCGTTCAAAATCGAGTAAAGCCCAATGACTTAGGGGCAGTCAGAAAGTGTTTTTCTGCTTTCTTACTGCCCCTTAGCCTACTTGGCTTTGCCGATTTTGTTTGCCTGACGCCAGCCCTTCACTCGGTTATAAGCCCACTCATTACAATGAGGAGAACAAAGAAGGTTCACTACGCTAGAGCTGGGCGTTTCTATCAGATCGAAAGATCTGTAAACGCCTAATTGCGAAGGGTTCAACGCCCGAAGCAATTAATCTCTCAAACAGTAGAAAAGAAAAAGCTCTTTGGAACTTTTTGATTCGTCAAGAATCTAAAAGGACAAAAAGAGCGTGCTATATCATAAACATGGTGTTGATATAGTCGGGTTGTTTGGGTTCGATGCCCTATAACAACCCGAAATCTCTAATGATTTGGAGCAATGCGAAGCAAGCGACACGATTCTTGGCTACAGACAAGAATTTACCATTTCTTCTTAGAATAATCTTTCAACAGGTTTTCGGCTCGTTCGGTATGGCGGCTTGCCGTAAATGGAACAGGAACCTACGGAATGTTAAGAAAGACGTCCTCCCTCACATTCTTTATTTTTCAGAAGATAGAAGCAGAGTTCCGACATTTTATGAGGGTCCTAGCAGTCATAAATATTTTGATGCATGGGGTACTTTTTGAAAGGACATTTCAGGAGAAAGTTTCTCTGTATAGCAATGACTTAGTATTCTGAGTGGGTAAATTAAAAAAGGTCAAAAGGAAATATTTCTTTGTCTTTTTAAAGTGTTCTTTCTTATAATACGGAATTGGTATAATCTATATATTTAAAACATATGGACAAAGGACTTCAAAATGAAGGTCCTTTGTCCTACTTATTTAATTTATTATCTATTATTTTCTTCCTATTCTCATAAAGATATTGAGCCCCATATAATATAGGTGCCTTAGAGAAGAAATAGAGGAAAAATTGAAAATTATTGAGCCGAACTAAGGAATAATATCTTACTTTTTTTGCTAGAAATGTGTATGGAAACGCAAAGAAAGCATGTACTAGTGCATTGATTAAAATAAACTTTTTAAAATTTCCGTATCCTATCTTAAGAGTCCACAATGAGATAAAAATAAACGGACCAGTATTAAAAGGTAGTTCATCAAATAGATAGGAGTTTGGCTTATTGTAAAAAACCCAGTATTTGCGTTTTTTTCCAATTCGCGCATGCAGTATTTCTATAATCCCAATTAGGAGTGTAGCAGGAAAAAAATTTTTTATATTACGAATACCTAAAAAAGGTAATGACGACCAAGATAGTACAACCATTATAATATTAAGTAACGATTGATTTTTTATTGACATGTTAGAACCCTCACTTTTTTATTAGGATTCTTTTTTTGTATGATAAATATCCATAAATTTTGAATCAGCATACCAGGTATTTGTTTAGCTATATCACCTGTTTTTAATCATTCTTTTGCTAATACTTTCCTAGTCATACGTACTTCCCAACGAATCATACATATATGAGTTCGAGTGCAACTATGAGTGTTGATCCAAAAACATCTATACCATTTTTAACAAAAATAAATTAAGCAATTTCCCAATTTCACATGATTTTTGATACTTTCATTTGTAAATCACCTATATGGTGTTTTTTTAATTTAACTAGGATTCTCCTTTTAAAAAAACCTTACATAATAACCAAAGTTTTTCATGTAATACAAAATTTAATTACGCTAAATTCCTCAGTAACACTAATTAACCTAATACCGTTTCTGTAAATGAGACTTTACCTATTTTATTTCCATTGTCATCAACTAATAAATGATTACGAAGTATCCGACACATACCATCATCAATAGCAATTACTAAAATTACTATAGTCTGAACGTTGCTCTCAATCGTTACAAGGTATCTTTTTCTAGATCGCTTTATAACAAACATTCTCCTGGGTAACCTTGATCAATCTTTTTAATTTAGTTATAATTCATTTTATGCCTCTTGGTATTTGAGTATTTTACTTTCCTCTTGCCAGTTATTGGACTCTCTCATTCTCACAAGAGGTTGTTTTTTGTTATTATTCTATAGGTGCACTGTTAGTTCAACAAAATCAACAATTCTACATATTATTTAAATATTTGCCAACTAATTTTTCTGCTTCCTTTATACCTTCCTCTGTAAGATAAACCGACTTTGCCTTTATACTTCCTCTGATAAAATCCTTATCTGTAAGTTCATTTAATGCATCAAATGGATAACCTTTCCAACTTCTTCTCATTTCGTTTGGTAAATCATTCTCATTCCAAGAAGTTAGGTACAATAACAATAATGTAAGTTCGTTAATCGTTTTTTCCAATGTAATTAAATTCCCTTCTAAAAAACCTTTATTATTATAATAGCAAGTTAAAAAAAGACCTGCTACATATCCTAAGCAGATCTTAAACTTTAGCACCCTATAGTTGAAGAAAAAATAGCTTCAATATTTAGTAGTGATAATAAATTGCTTCACTAAATTAGGTTGTATTAGCTTCTATTTTTTTGCAATATATTGTAAGTTGTGGTCATCTTCTAATACTTCAATTTCTTTAAACCTAGCTTCCAATAATAATTTTTTAAATATTTCACTTTTTATAGGGTTATAATCAACAGACTCAACTTCCATTGATTTATTACCTGAATTCTTATCCTCAATTAAATAAACAATGTTAAATCTAACAATTTTTTCAAGATAATCGAACACATATAAAACGCTGACAAATTTACCATCTTTTTCATCGTTAATTCTCATGGGGAGAAATCTTGGCTTCTCTGACAACATTTTGTCATAATTCCTCATTTCAAAAATAGCTACACCACTTTGATTAACACAATTGTAGATATTTTTTAACGCCTTTTTCAAATCAATTTCTGACATCAGATGAGGAATGGAATTACCCATACATATAACCGCATCAAACAAACCAACAACATTACTATTTAATTCTCTTAAGTCTGATTTCAACAATCTTAGATTTACTTTTGCTTCAGTAGCGTTTCTCTGTGCTTTATCAAGCATGTTCTGACTTAAATCTGTTCCTACAACATCAAAACCAACTTTTGCAAGACCTATTGCTTGAAGTCCTGTACCACAGGAGCAATCAAGAATAGTATCTGCATTATAATTCCTTAATTGCGGAACTAAATTCTTCATTTGTCGTTCCATTACATCATCCCATGATGAAAAAAACCAGTGATATTTTTCTGCAATGTTATCATAAAACTTTTCAGTTCCATGTTTTAAAGCCATCAAATCCCTCCCCTTTTTAATTTTTAAGTTCTACCTTTTTTTATAAAGTCCTTTTTAATTAAACTGCTTCTTTAGTACAATAAGAAAGCCACCAAGTATGGTAGCTGGATCTTAAACTCTTACACCTGTTTGTTGAAAAATTATTACCCAATAATCGGAAGTTGTTTTTTCGATAATAAATCATCGACAAGCATCTTATGTTCCGTGAATATATTCTCTGGTAGTTCTTTAAGTGAATAAAATTTATTCTGTATAGACTCCTCGTTACTTTCAACTAACTCCCCACTATGTAATACTTGGTCTCCATTTGAAAATGTCTTATCATATTGAGGACCAGAATAAATCCCAAATAACTCAAGTTCTTCTAATTTAAGTCCTGTCTCTTCGTAAACTTCTCTTCTAGCTGTATCTTGAACACTTTCTCCTAAATCCATAAATCCGCCTGGAAATCCCCATTGACCATTATCAGAACGTTTTTGCATCAGCACTCGATTTTCTTTATCAAAAACAAATGCACCCGAAACAATCATAATAACCTTCTCGTTTCCTACCATTGACCTTAAATGTTGTATGTAATCCATCTAAACATTCCTCTCATTTTAGCTATAACTCCTTTAAACAAAATGCTCCGTTACTTGAAATCGAGTAGAGGGAAAATAAATGTATTATTTTCGCCCCTCTCACAACACCGTACGTACGGATCGCGTATACGGCGTTTCAATTTATATCACAGTGTGTACTTTTAGATAATGTTCTAAAGCAGAGGGGACTCCCCTTTGCTTTAGTCTTTTGTTTGAGATTGCTCTTTGGACGACTTTTGATAATCCTATGTATCGGTAACCTTTTCGACAGTAGGTTAATCCTTTTGCTTCTTCCTCTGGAATCCCTAACTGGATAAGCGATTTGATTTGTTTCTTCGCTACTTTCCATTGTTTCCAGATGATGGCCCTAATTCTGGAACGAAGCTTATTGTCTATTCGTTCAGTCACCTTTTTCATGTTTGCCACTCTGAAGTAGTTTACCCATCCAAATATAACTTGTTTCAGTTTCAATATTCGGTAGTCTAGTGGAACACTCCAGCTTCGTTTTGTCAGTTGTCGAAGCTTCCTTTGAAACTTCTGTACCGAACTTGGATGAGGTTTCACTTGATATCTCTTATTTTTATAATCGTAATAATATCCAAATCCTAAGAATTTCAGATCTTTTGGACGAGAGATTTTACTCTTCTCTGCATTGACTATCAGACCTAATTTCTCTTCTATAAATCTCACGATTGATTTCATCACTCTGCTCGCTGCTTTCTCGCTCTTCACAAAAATCAGGGCGTCATCAGCGTATCTCACGAATTGAAGTCCTCTACTTTCTAGTTCCTTATCCAGTTCGTTCAACATAATATTACTCAAAAGAGGGCTGAGGTTGCCTCCTTGCGGAGTCCCAACTGGTGTTTCTTCATATTTCCCATTCACCATAACCCCACTAACTAAGTATTTTCTTATTAGAGAAATGACATCTCCATCATTTATTGTGTTGGATATAATTCGCATGATTTTATCGTGATGGACTGTATCAAAGAATCTTTCAAGATCAATGTCGACTACCCAGTCATGACCATCATTCAGAATTTCCAGGCTTTTCATAATCGCCATCTCACAACTTCTTTTTGGTCTGAAACCGTAACTGAATTCGCTGAACTGTTCTTCAAATATCGGGCTGAGAACTTGATGAATGGCTTGTTGAACTACTCTATCCACTACTGTTGGTATTCCCAACTTGCGCATCTTTCCATTTCCTTTTGGGATCTCCACTCTTAAGGCAGCTTGTGGTTGGTATTTTCTTGTTCTGATGCGCTGACGCAGATCATCCTTATTCTCTTTCAGATATTGCTTTAGTTCGTCGACTGTTGCTCCATCGACCCCACTTGTACCTTTATTTTTATAGACACGTAAGTAAGCTTCATTCATATTTAGATTACTTAGAATCTGTTCTAAAAGTTCCACACTCGTTTCTCCTTCCCTCTCACGTAGTAAGTGATAGCTCCCTTTTGGATATCCTTTGAGATACGCTCATACTTTTACCATTAACACATTCGGAGTTCGTCACTCACGCATTCGTGGTGTTGAAACACTATAAATTGTTCAGCCCTTCATGAATTTATTTCATTACTATGGCTTCTGCTGACTTCTTGCGACAAACCTTTTTTCGACTGTACTTCTGTACATCCGCAAGATCTCCCAGGGTAAGACAACTATCTTTCCTCTTTTACTCGCCTGATTTACTCTACAAAGTTACGCACATCTTTTGGACTTTAACTTGCTTAGGAGTCTAATCCCTTTGTAGAGCCTTAGTATCAGATTTCTGTTCGTCGAGTCAAGATTTTATTCCACGCTTCCTCCAGCCCTTACCTCACGATAAGTACCTTGCGCTTCCTTAGTGGTTGGTCGATGTGTACCCCCACAGTGGACTTTCACCACCTAGATAGTTGCCATGCCTGGCACACTAAGAAAAAG
>NZ_LATZ01000024.1 GCF_000981385.1 Bacillus sp. SA1-12 | reverse complement strand
TTTGTAACGTAAGATCCCTGAAAGATGATCAGGTTGATAGGTCAGAGGTGGAAGCGCGGTGACGTGTGGAGCTGACTGATACTAATCGATCGAGGACTTAACCTAATACAAATGCGTATGCTCAGTGAATGAATTGTATAATCGTTATCTAGTTTTGAAGGAATATAAAAGTTTTTCTAAAAAACACTTGAAATATCCCTTCAAAATAGTATAATAGTTTTTGTCACAATTGTCTGGTGGCGATAGCGAAGAGGTCACACCCGTTCCCATGCCGAACACGGAAGTTAAGCTCTTCAGCGCCGATGGTAGTTGGGGGTCTCCCCCTGTGAGAGTAGGACGTTGCCAGGCTAAGCAATATTCCGCAGTAGCTCAGTGGTAGAGCTATCGGCTGTTAACCGATCGGTCGCAGGTTCGAATCCTGCCTGCGGAGCCATTTTGGAGAGCTGTCCGAGTGGCCGAAGGAGCACGATTGGAAATCGTGTAGGCGGTGAAAGCTGTCTCAAGGGTTCAAATCCCTTGCTCTCCGCCACTATCATAATTGGCCCGTTGGTCAAGCGGTTAAGACACCGCCCTTTCACGGCGGTAACACGGGTTCGAATCCCGTACGGGTCACCAATTAGTAAATGAAGGCATGTTAATTACGCGACATCCTGTCGCAACACATGCAATTGAACGTCCTGTGCTTCGGAGGATTAGCTCAGCTGGGAGAGCACCTGCCTTACAAGCAGGGGGTCGGCGGTTCGATCCCGTCATCCTCCACCATATATTATATTATTATCGTCGCGGGGTGGAGCAGTCTGGTAGCTCGTCGGGCTCATAACCCGAAGGTCGCAGGTTCAAATCCTGCCTCCGCAACCAAAAAATAAAAATGGTCCGGTAGTTCAGTTGGTTAGAATGCCTGCCTGTCACGCAGGAGGTCGCGGGTTCGAGTCCCGTCCGGACCGCCATTTTTATAAATTTGAATCTAAAGTAAAAGGGTTTCAATAAGCGAGAAGGTCGAGGAAACGACTGAGCGAACACCGGAGCGTATGCGAATACGTGAGGATGTGAGTGATGGGGTTAACGAAGAAATTCGAAGTTTAGTGAAAGCCGTAAACTAAATGGCTCGGTAGCTCAGTCGGTAGAGCAATGGACTGAAAATCCATGTGTCGGCGGTTCGATTCCGTCCCGAGCCACCATTTAAGGTTAACTTTCTCATTAAATGCCGGTGTAGCTCAATTGGTAGAGCAACTGACTTGTAATCAGTAGGTTGGGGGTTCAAGTCCTCTTGCCGGCACTGTTTCATAATTATGGAGGGGTAGCGAAGTGGCTAAACGCGGCGGACTGTAAATCCGCTCCTTAGGGTTCGGCAGTTCGAATCTGCCCCCCTCCACCATTTATATAGGGGCATAGTTTAACGGTAGAATAGAGGTCTCCAAAACCTTTGGTGTGGGTTCGATTCCTACTGCCCCTGCCAAATAGACTATAATGGCGGCTGTGGCGAAGTGGTTAACGCATCGGATTGTGGTTCCGACATTCGTGGGTTCGATTCCCATCAGCCGCCCCATTTTATTAGAAGAAGCATAACTTGAATCTTAATCAATGGGCTATAGCCAAGCGGTAAGGCAACGGACTTTGACTCCGTCATGCGTTGGTTCGAATCCAGCTAGCCCAGCCATTTTTTTATCAACATTTCCATTATTCTTGCATAGGCTAAAATATACGGCTGAATATTTGCGGAAGTAGTTCAGTGGTAGAACACCACCTTGCCAAGGTGGGGGTCGCGGGTTCGAATCCCGTCTTCCGCTCCAGTTTTTAAATGGCGGCATAGCCAAGTGGTAAGGCAGAGGTCTGCAAAACCTTTATCACCGGTTCAAATCCGGTTGCCGCCTCCATTTTTACAACAACAACACCCTTGCCGGGGTGGCGGAACTGGCAGACGCACAGGACTTAAAATCCTGCGGTAGGTGACTACCGTACCGGTTCGATTCCGGTCCTCGGCACCATAAGTATTATTGATTTTGATTATGCCAGTGTGGCGGAATTGGCAGACGCGCACGACTCAAAATCGTGTTCCGTAAGGAGTGTCGGTTCGACCCCGACCACTGGTATCTATTATGATTTTTAAGAACGTTATAGCGACGGTCTTCAGCGTAATTAATCGCTGAATCTACCGTCGCTTTTTTATGCTTAAAAACTCTTACCGTTACAATAAAACTTTTTTTACATAGTCGCTTTCCTTTTAAATCTGCGGAAGAGGTATCTTTTTTATGTCAAAACGGAAATAATGTTAAATCAAGAAAATTACTCGTTTTTTGAAATTAAACAAATATTTAGACCTAACTTTGAAACCTATTTCATATTCAACCGTATTAATAATTAACATAAACAAAAAGGTGGATAGAAATGAACAGACAAACAGTTAAAACATTAAAGTATATATCCGGTGGAATTGAAGCGTTTCTAGGTATACCTGTTATAGGTGGGAGTATTATTATAGGCTTGGGCTGGACTCCATTATTAGTGATGCTAGTTTTTCATATTGTCGTATTGGTGCTTTCGAATAAAGTTGGCGTTAAAGCATACGGCAATATTCTCGGAATTGTAACGTCAGCGATCGGATGGATTCCTTTTGTCGGAATGATTATGCACATTTTATCGGCGGTATTCATTCTTTTGGATGCAGCACGTAAGGAGAAAAATCCGGATATTATTGAAATGACTAAATAAAAGAAAGGGCCCGAATTTTCCTTCGGGCCCTTATTTACTTTAATGGGCTATCTGCTTTGACGCAAACAAAAAATAAAAGAAAAATCCTCCACAAATCAAGCCAATAAATCCAAATCCTCCAAAAATATCCAAAGTGGAGGAAAAATAGCCAAACCCCAGACCTGTCATGATGAGTACTGAATTCAGCCCCAATGATTGAAACGAATCAATGGTTGCTCTCATGGAGGAGTCCATTCTATGATGCAAATATCCGCTGACAATTGGTTCAATGATACCTGAAACCAAAAATATCAAGAAAATGGCCACTAGACCTGTAAAATCTTTAATGACTGAAACATATAAAAATCCTGCAGCCAACACGGCCACAACCGTTAAAAGCAAGGTTCTGTACTTGAATCTTTTGATTAACATATGGGCAAGCAAATTTCCAGGCAGGCTCAAGGTCATAAAAATAGCTGAAAATAGTCCGAAAAAGACGACTGGAATCTCCAGCCTGTTCAAATAAAGCTGCCAAAATTCCCAAATGAAGCTAAGAGCAGCCCCTGTTACCATCCCGGAAAGGACTACGAGACAAACGCTTGGATTTCTTTTAAAGAACCTTACTAAAGAGATGATATATTCTTTAAAAGCAACGGATTCTTCGGTGTCACTTTTAACTGATGGTTCAATCAGTATCAACGAAAAGCTGACAGATAGCAGCATGCTGCAAAGTGACAGCCAATAATTAATCTCAAAGGTAAACATGCTTGCCAAAAAACTTCCGCTTACTGCTGCAAGTATCGCCGCCGTTATATCAAAGACATTCAATCGGCCAAGGTACTTTTCAAATAAGTGTTCCTTGCCATTTAGAAGCAATGAATCATAAAGCAGTGCATTTTCAGCTCCGCTCCATGCAGAACGGGCAATTCCCGACAAAAAAATAGCGGCTGCAAAATGCCAGAAATCTGTTGCGAAAATTAGGATGAGAAACATGCTGGCTTCTAATAGGGACCCAAGCAGAATCATGTTTTTCCGTCCCCACTTGTCGGCCATTATACCTGAAGGAACCTCAAGAAAAACAACGGTAATCGCAAAAATAATTTCTGTGTACACAACCATTTGAATCGTCATGCCTCTTTGTTCCCAGAACAGCCTTTCGATCACATAAGCAGGGATAAGGCTCTGAAAAAAACGAATGACATATAGTTTCCAAATATTTGACCTATAATCCATGATTTTAGCTCCTCTCCATTCTGATTACTGATTGTCATTCAGAATTTGGAGGTGCACGTGTACGATTTGACTCTAAATCTTAACAAGGAGGTCTTGCATATGTCGTCATATTTATATCTCCTTTGGTTCCATTTTTACTCTTTTTTGTTAAACTAATTATAAATAAATGGAAAAAGTTGGTCAATAGGAGGAGGAAAATGAAAAAGTTAATTAGTTTAACGTTATTTGCTTTTGCACTAATAGCATTGACTTTTTTGCTATTATCTTCTAATTTTTAAATTTGGCAAATACGATAGCTTTCAAGAGGCGGTTGAAAAGGGTATTCCATATGAAATTATTCATATCATACACACTGAGGAATATGATGGAGTAACTGTCGTTATGTATACGACTGAACCAGATAAGGAAGACTTTCCTTATGCAAATTATGAAGCACTTGCAGTTGCTTTCTTTAAAGGGAATGATCGTAAAGGCTGGGAAAACATTGGTCATCATGGATGGGCACATTATGATAATGAAAACATGACTGTTTACATAGAACCTCTCCATGTTGATAAAAACAATGGAGACATACTCCATGATTTTTCTGTTGTCTTCGGTGAAGTGAATAATGCTGAAATAGTAAAGGCAGAAACAAAATCTAGCGAAGATAAAACATTTGAGGAAGCTGAAATAATAATAAAACACGGCAAGCGTTATTACTTTCAAATTGGCAGGGAAACAATCGTTAGGGGATTATCTGAAAGCGGGGAAGTGATAGACAGACAAGGAGGGTAATCGAATACAATTGAAATATTATACTTTAATAAAGAACTTCATTCAAATGGAACACACATATTCAAATTGCCTAATATGTGTGGTACTTTTATTTTAGCTCTTTTCTAAGAAATTGTTCTATTTATAATAGGTTGTTTGACGAAAACTGTTTAAGGTTGATTGCAGCTGGTTGCGAGACTCCTGCGGGAGCAGCGGGACAGGTGAGACCCCACAGGCGTTTACGCCTAGGAGGCTCCTTCGCCCGCCCCGCGGAAAGCAATCTTCTGGAGCTGAAATCAACACTCTGTACTAATAGTTAAATAGCAACAAAGTTTGCGAAAACAGCCTTTATGTTCAACCGTTTAACCAAAATATAAAAAGATATTATACGAAATAAATACACAGAAATATTAAACGGATGTAGCTCCTTGTCCGCCATCAATACGATAATAAGATCCGGAGATAAAGGAAGCTTTATTAGAAGAAAGGAAGACCATAAGATCGGCAATTTCTTCAGGTGTTGCATAGCGTTTCATAGGAACGCTGTTTTCAAACGCAGTTCGAGCCTCATTCTCTTTTCCAGGCATGGCATTCGTTTCAATGGATTTCATCATTTGTGTATCCACCCCTGAAGGAGCAACAGCATTAACCCGTACTCCATAATCTGCCGCTTCTAGTGCTGCTGTTTTATTTAATCCAAGTACCGCATGCTTAGAAGCAACGTAAATGCCCATACCTGGAGCTCCTAGTAGTCCTCCGTTTGAAGCTGTGTTGACAACTGCACCACTTCTTTGCTCCTTCATAATAGGTAAGACATACTTTAATCCAAGGAATGCACCAAGTACATTGACACCAAAGACAGCTTGATAGTTATCCACGGTTTGTTCATCTAACAGACCAAATTTCCCGTTTATCCCAGCGTTATTGATAAACACATCAATCTGGCCGTATTTATTTTTAGTTTCCTCAACATACTTTTTAACCTCTGCCTCTTTGGACACATCAGCTGGCAGTAAAAGAATGTCCTCCGCTTCAATCGAGCTTGCGGCCTTTTCTAATGATTCTAATTTTAAATCGACAAGAGCTAATTTTGTTCCTTCCTTAGCAAAAGCCTTTGCTGCTGCAAGCCCAATTCCGCTAGCAGCTCCAGTAATTAAGGCAACTTTTCCTGATAAACTCATTTATTATTTCCCCCTATTAATAGGTTACACTCTAATAATAATCCTCTTTGTGGATTGTCGACAATTTGAGCTCAGAAGGAGAACCCTTCTAACTATTTAAAGTTTCAAGTAATAAATTAGGAATGATATCCTTTGCTCGATTAATTTGATTTTCTTTTATTAAAATGACCATATTCTCCATTTTGGGATGGAATTTGATCATAGTTTCTTTTGTCCATTTAACTTTAGCAAATACATTAAGAATATAGACTGATTCATAATAAAATTTACTAAGAGCCTTATTGCCGGCAACTTCAAAAATATAATTCGTTAATAAGCTTGAGGACTCTTGGTAACCCAGTAATTCACGAGCATGAAACATATTAGACATAACGGTAAATTTTTCATCCAGTGATTGCAAGGTATTTGGTGTCCATTTTTCTTTGGTAAAATCTAATGCCATTTGAATAAGACCAATCATTACTTCGGTATACTCTCTTATTTCATAGTCTGTAAATGATTTAACGAGCGTTCCTTTTCTAGGAATCCTTTCAACAATGTTATCGATCTGTAATAAATATAAAGCCTCTCGTACAGGAGCGCGACTTGTATTGAGCTCTTGGGCAATATACTCCTCAACAATCTTGTCTCCTGGATGTAATTCATCTTTAATGATTTTCTCTAAAATATACTTAGCAATCTGCTCTGGTAACGATTCACCAAAAGGATTTTCATTCAACTTAAAAGGGTGTGTGTTTCTTAACAAATTTTTCACTCCATAACCATATTGATTGAAGTACTAAGTAGTATTTTAGCATATTTATGGTTTTAATATGAATCAGTCGATTAGGGTGTATAGATTTGTTTAAATGAAACAAGGTAAGTAAGAGGCAGCAAAATTTTTTTGTTCCTTAAATAGAAGGCGACTATTCATTTAAAAAATATGTCATCACTTCAAATAACCTTTTTTTAGAAGGTTTAAAAAAATATAACTCATATATTCGTTATTAAAATAGTTTTGAACAGCTTCTGCTTTAATAGTAAAAAAAGTAAAAATATGGTATCAGGAAAATTGAAAAGTATTTAGTGTGAAATTAAGGGGGAATTTTTAACATAAACACCCATAAACGGGGGAGAGGTATATTTAAATCCGCACAATGGGTGTTAAAAATTTATGCTTTTTAAGTGTTACAATTCGGATTTGCTTCCAATGTTTTAAAAATGGAAATATTTCTAGATTAATAATTCCTTTTTGCTTCAAGTAAGCGGCGTTCAATTGCTGATACCATCCTAATGCCATTCTCTAACCGATAAATGACGACAAAACTAAATATCGTTGATAAGATCGTGCTTCCAATAAGGAACCATAATATCACTTGTGAGATGTTTCGATTCATATCATTAATTCCTTTCAAAATGTTCAATTCATGTACCAATAGAATATGTTCAGTACGTCGAATTATACATTTTTTTCAAATTTCTTGTTTTTAGAAGGTGTAGAAATAATTCTTAAAATAAGTTCCAAAAGCAACCTGAGCTTTAGAAGGTTTAAACCTAAGAGTAAAGGAGTACCAATTGAATAGGAGAGATAGAGCGGTCTCCCAAATCATAAAAAATCCCACTCAGCTTTAAGCCGGGTGGGACTACGTGAAATCATTGCTTATAAAAACACTAAAGCAAAGAAATAGTAGGTTGCTTGAACTAATAAAACGATTGAATCCGCTTTAATTAAAGATTAACAACCTTCTGATTCGGCAATGAACGACGGCGCTCGAGCTCTGTATCCATTTCTGCACGTTTTTCATCAAGTTTATAGAACCAGATAGTGGCTCCAATTAATAAACAGATACCTAATGGGACCCATATAAATGTTAGTTCAATATATTGTAATGCGGTTGCGGTTTGTGTGGCATTTGGAACATAACCGCCCAAATTCAGAATAACTCCTATAAAAGCACTCGCAAGGCCCATGCTTCCTTTTACCGAAAATCCTTGGAAAGCAGCAATCATACCAGCGATGCTTCGTTTCTTTTTGTACTCTGAATAATCAATGATATCCGGCTGTATGGCAAAAGTAATGCCGAAGATGCCATAAATCCCAAGTCCGGTTATAGCCAGTCCTGCAATGAGTAAGACTGCGGATGATTTTCCAAAATAAATCAGTAAATCTCCTATAATATAAATGGCAGTACTTAAAAGTAAAGCATTTTTCTTAGACATTTTCTTTTGAAGCCAAGGCAAGATTAGCAACATTGGAAGCCCTGAGAGGATTCCGAATAACCCGACAAACGTCAGCCAGTCTGTACGTTCCAGATTATACGTAAAATAATAAATGACGGTTGTATTTCTAATGACAAATAGGGCAAAGTATAGAAAATTTAAGACAAAGAAAATGAAACTATGGCCAGTCAATCCTTTTAAATCTTCTTTAAAGGAAGATTTCTCATGTGTGACAGAAGGTGGTACAACCTCTTTTGTGTTCATGAATGTAAATATAAAGATGAGCATGGCCACAACACCATAAATGCTCATTGTGATTAAAAAGCCTTTTTGAGTATCTCCTTGACCGAAGAAATCAACTAGAGGTGTTGTAATCGACATGACTAACGCTGTGCCCAGCAATGCACATATCATTCGAGTTGATACTAACCAGTTCCGTTCATGATTATCTGAGGTTAGCCTTGGTACAATCGTATTTAATGGAATATTTACCACTGTATAAGCAGTACATAGTAAGGTATACGTGACATAAGCCCAGATCAGTTTTCCAGTTACAGTGAAATCAGGAACAATAAATGTCATGACAGTAAAGATGGCAAAGGGGAGGGCGCCTATCAGAAAATAGGGTCTTCCTTGTCCCCATCTCGTTTTCGTTCGATCAACCAATAAACCCATACCTGTATCTGTTAACGCATCAATGATTTTTGTGACAAGCATTAAAGTACCTGCAGCAACTGCCGTTATTCCGAATACATCTGTATAAAAAAACATTAAGTAAGACGCCATCGTACTAAAGACCAGGTTGCATCCTAAATCTCCTGCTCCATAGCCAATTCTTTTTTTCCATTTATCCATTTGCTTCACACATCCTTTTTTGCGATTTTTTGTATATTTTTTTGTAGAATGCGCTTTAATTTTCCCCAACCTTAACGGGCAGTAAAATGACACTTAAAGTAAAAATGATTGATAACTGCCTGTTAAGATTAAATAAGTCTAACATTATAATTTAGAAAGTCTTGTCAACATTTTCATATCATGTTTTAAATGTTGATAAACAGATTTGTAAACATCGTAATAGTCATTATATTTTTCATGGTTCTGTTTGTTTGGCAAGATCTTTTCATCTAACACTTGCCATTTCTTAACATCTTCATAAGAGAGAAGACCCGTTCCAATTCCAGCAAGCATGACATCACCCATATTTGCTTCTGCGTCATGAATTGGACAGACAACTGGATAACCGGTTACATCTGCAAAGATTTGCCGCCATAGTGCTGACTTTGTTACACCGCCAGCAAGTAAGATGTATTCGCCGAGATTTTCACCTGTAGCTTCCATTGCATCTCTTAACGAAAACGCAACCGCTTCCAGGAACGCCCGGTATATATGAGCTTTTGTATGAGCTAATGAAAGACCAACGATTGTTCCTTTTGCATCAGAATCCCAAATTGGACTTCTTTCTCCCATAAAGTAAGGGAGCACAATCAGACCTTCGCTGCCTGCTGGGATTTCTTGTGCCTGTTCATTTAGCACATCGTAGGCATTTCTCCCGCCGGCTCTTTCAGCTTCAACCTCAAATTGACACATCGTTTGCCGGAACCATTTCACAATCGCACCAGCTGTAGCGCCACCGGCAAAATAATAGGAAAGTCTTTTGGCATCATATAAATATGGCCATACAATCAGATCTTTTCCTTTCACCGGTTGATCAGAAATAAGAGCTGCACACATAGACGTACCAATTGCCGCAGCATAAATTCCAGATTCAAATACCCCGAGACCGATATTGGCAGCACCGCAGTCAATCCCGCTTGCAATCACAGGCATTCCTTCAGATAGACCCAGTTCGGCTGCAGCTTCTTTTATTAAGCCGCCAACAATATCTGTTGATTCTACGATATTTTCCGGCATCATTGACAGGGGAATGTCCATCGCATCCATTAATTCCTTCGACCATGTTCTGTTATTCATATCAAATATGCCGCCAATATTTCCTGCAGAAGAATAATCAATGGCTATTTTTCCAGTCAGCTTATAGATGACATAATCATTAGGCGGAAGGAAGAGCTTTGTTTTCTTCCAATTTTCCGGTTCATGATGTTTCATCCAAAGTATTTTCGTATATCCGTAATAAGGATCTGCGCCATTATGGGTAATTTCCAGAAGCTTGACTTCTCCAATATGGTCCAACACCCACTTTGTTTCTTCTTCAGCTCTCCGGTCCATCCAAATCATGCACGGTCTTACAGGCTCCATATTTTCGTCCAATGGAATACCAGAGCCACCATATAGACCGCTAATCGCGAGGCCACGAATTTTCTCTGCTGGAATGCCTGATTTTTGTACAGTATTTTTAATCGAATCCTTCGCTGCATCCAGCCATACATCCGGCCATTGCTCAGCCCATAAAGGCTTTGGTGTCAATACATCATATTCTTGTAAATCCTGAGCAATGAGATTGCCATCTGTGTCCATTAAGATCGTCTTCGTACCAGATGTTCCGATGTCTGTTCCAAGTAGGTAGTTCATAGATTGTCTCCTTTTTACTTGATTCTATTAATCTATTAAATACATGTAAAAGCACCGTCTATAACAAAGTCAGCACCTGTCGTAAAGCTGCTTGTATCTCCTGCAAGATAGACACAGATGGATTGAAGTTCTTCTGGTTTACCCATTCGTCCGAGTGGTGCCGCGCTATTCCATTGTTCAATTAATGGCTGTAAGCTTGGAGAATTTAATGTAAGCTCCGTTCCCATATATCCCGGGCTGATACTATTAACACGCACATTTCTTTTTGCCCACTCGACTGCAAGAGATTTTGTTAACTGAATAACTCCAGCCTTTGAGGCGTTGTAAGAGCACTGCGGCTGTGGAACATTGACAATATGTCCTGACATAGAAGCGGTATTAATAATCGAACCGCCGCCTTGTTGCAGCATAACCTTACCAGCTGCTTGAGCTGTTAAAAATACACCAGTAAGGTTAATATCAATGACTTTTCTCCACTGGTCATAGGTCATTTCCTCTGCTGGAATATTCATGCAGATTCCGGCGTTACAGAAGGCAACATCTAATCGTCCAAAAACATTCAGTATTTCGTCGATCATCGCATCGACATCTTCTGGTTTTGTTACATCCGCTTTAATTGCAATCGCTTTAATTCCATTGTTTGCTTCAAGCTCTGCAGCGGTTTTTTTTGCTTCGTCGATATCCAAGTCTACAATCGCTAAATCTGCGCCTGCTTCAGCAAAAGCAGTTGCCACACTTTTACCAATTCCTCTTGCACCGCCAGTCACAAAAATTTTCTTTCCATTCAGTCTCATTTTTTCGATAATGCTCATATTCAGTCTCTCTCCTTAAGTAAATGTATTTTGTAAAATGATTTTATAAAATGTATTTACATAATAAAACTTAATTTTGAGTTCGTCAATATGAAAAAAGATAAGAATTGGCAAAACACATCTTGCCAAAGTTGTTATTACTTTCATTTGTGTGATATATTCAAAACAGTATTAAATGAACTATTTTTATAAAATTACTTTGCATAACGGGGTATTTCCATGGATCAAAGCATCACATTTAAAGATATAAAAAAAAATAATTACTCATCGATTTACCATCTCATTTATCAAAATGAAAAACTTTCTAAACAAGAAATTGCGAATCAGCTTCATCTGAGTCTGCCAACTGTTACCCAAAATCTCGTTCGCTTAGAAGGGGAAAACCTGATTAAAAAGAGCGGACATTTTGAATCATCTGTTGGCAGACGGGCAACGGCTTATGCCATATGTCCTCAAGCCAGGATTAGCATTGGTGTGGAAATTTTGAAAAAGACCGTACGTATTTTAGCAGTCGATTTGCTTGGTGTTGTGTTTCAGCAAATGGAGCTGGCGCTTTGGTATTCTAATGAAGATAGTTATTATAAGAAAGTAAGCGAAGCTGTACAGTCGTTTATCTCATCTTTAGATGTGATAGATGAGCAGGTCCTTGGTATTGGGTTTGCTGTACAAGGGCTGACATCAAATGATGGGCAAAGAATTACGTATGGAAAAATATTAAATTGGACTGGGGTAGAGATTGATGTTTTTTCTAAACATCTCAACTATCCTTGCAGGTTTGTTCATGATGCCAAATGTGCAGCAACTACGGAGCTGTGGGTAAGAAAGGATATAGGTGATGCTGTTTATCTTTCGATCGGTACACATCTTGGTGGTGCGATTATCATTAATGACCAAATTTATATGGGAAAAGAAGGACATAGCGGTACGGTCGAGCATATGACGATTGATCCCAATGGGTCTCCTTGTTACTGTGGAAAGAAAGGGTGCATGGAAACAGTAAGCTCTGTAAGTGCACTTCTAAAAGAAGATGAATCATTAGATTTCTTCTTTCAGCAGGTACGCTCTGGAGTCTCTTCATATGTGGAGAGATGGAATTCTTTTTTGGAGAATTTAGCGTTTTCGATCAACAATATCCATCTGGTCATTAATAGAGATTTTATTTTAGGCGGCCATATCTCACCTTTCCTAGAGGTAAAAGATATGGAAATCCTTCATAAAAAAGTGTATGAAAAAACTGCATTTCCAAGTAATGAGCCATTTATTTTTATTAGCCGATCACCGGAAAACGGAGTTCCTGTAGGGGCTGCCATTCCATTTATACAGACCTTTTTGAATGCAATTTGAACTAGTAGATGTTCTTGTTACTATTTGACTTTATATATAAATGAATTGAGATTCCCACATAAAAAACCCGCCATAATTTTTCGGCGGGTTTTATTCTTTTTGAACCTCCAATCTACAACAATTCTCTTTCACTCTCTTATATCAAGACCTTCTAACCATGTTAGAGAAGGTCTTTTTTATAGCCAAAAAACGATCACACCAGTCTATTAATCAAAAAACAACTGTTTAAGTCTGAGGGAAAACCTTATATAAAATTTGATAAGTTAGAACTGAAAAGGAAAAGAGATAGCCTAAGCTATCCCTTAGAGGACTGTCTTTCCTTTTACCTTTTTAAGAAGGATTTTCTATCAAAGGGTGTATGCCTTTGTTATATTCATTCTTTACTTCTATCTCTGGAAGAACGGTATTGTCATAGATTTTTAAATCATCCATTAATCCTTTGTAAGGGACATCCCAATAGTTAACTCCTAAGCTGAAGACGGAGCCTGCGGAGGTGAAAACATCTGGAAAGCTTGTGCCAGAGAACTTTTCCTCACCATTGATATAGACATGTATGTTTCCGTTATCTACGACAAAAGCCAGATGAGTCCATTGATTCGGTTGGATCGACATCCCTGTATTAGCATCATACCATCTCGTTCCTGACCAGACCATTGTATTTCCGGCTCCTGGTCCTTTTGGAACAAGGCTAACCCAGTTATTCATATCTCTAGCACCGAAGAATGTTGTTGTAAATTGTGCTAGCTCTTCAGGGTTAAGCCATAAAGAGACGCTGTATGTATGACTTTTGATCAAGCTGTTAGGCAGCTTTATACCTGATTCACCATTAAACAACGCTGCTTCACCTAGTATGCCATCACTGTATGAAATGCTGCCGCCTTCATTATTGATTCGATTCCCTGTTACGGTACCTGAATCAAAATTACCTGTTCGGTTATGGAGGTTACTATTAAATTCATAATGGGCAGTTATTTGAGGTGACATGGTAAAGCTTGTCTGATAGACTGCAAGCGGATTTGCACCATAAACCTCTACACGATACTCACCACTGTGAACATTAGTAGATAGATAATTGAAGGAAAATTCCCCTTTTTCTCCAGTCAGTGTCTGATCGATATAGTCTGAATTCCCGCTGGGATCTACTATTCTTGCAGCTATTAATCTGCCAGCTTTATTTTTTAATTGTCCTTCTATATTCACTTCTCTAGTAGAAGGGTTATAGATAACATTAACATTTTTTATTTTTTGAGGCTTCTTCTTATTTTCTATTACCTCAAGGTTAACAGTTGAAGATAAATGTCCATCTTCTGTAATAGCTGTTATGGCAGCATTTCCTTTAGAATTGGCACTCAACATCACATGAACTTCCCCTTCAGCTGTCATGTATGGCGACCCGGATACAGAAAGGACATCTGGGTTTGACGAGAAAAATTTGACGTCTTTTATCAATGCATCATCAGGTAGAGTTTTTGCTGTTAAAACTGTTTCAGTTCCTTCCTTTAAGATTTCTGAATGAATTTCAAGCTCAATCCCCTCTGCATTTGCATCTTTTAATTGAAATTCTGCTTTATCTTTATTCTCTATCGAGGTTGCTGCAGTTAATCCTAACGTATGATCTTCTTTTTGATAAAGATATAGCTGTTCATCGTTATATGCCTGAAAAGAAGACCAAGTCTGATCTGTGAGGCCGGAAACGACTTTAAATGTGGCTTGTTCTTTAAACTCCTGAGTTCCATCATTCTTTGCCAGGATAATAGTCGAACCGGCTCTTTTTAAATAATATCCTGGTTTATTTTCAGCTTGAAACGATATAAACTTTTCTCCGCTGTCAGCCAAGCCAGGTACAGTATACCATTGGTAGCCATAAGGATTTCCAGTGAGCGAGCTGATCCGTATTTCATCATTAGAGTGAAATACATATCCATTTTCGATTTTTACTTGAAGCAATTGAGGGTCATCATTTATGCCGGAAGCGGTAGGTCTCATTTTCTTGATCTTACCGTCAGGATAGTAATTCAGCTCCTCTATTGCTACCGAACGCCGATAATCCCCGCCGGTAGGCAAGGCAGCATTGTGATAAATAAAATACCATTGTCCATCGTATTCAATTATAGATTGGTGATTGGTTCCAGAGTCTCCTGTTGAATCCATTAGTTTACCGGCGAAGTTCCAAGGTCCAGCTGGGCTGTCACTTATCGCATAGCCAATTTCCTCTAGCCAATTCATAGCAAAGGAGAGATAGTACTTTCCATTATACTTGTGCAGCCAAGGAGCTTCTGTGTAGGAACCTTGCATTCCATTAATCGCAACCTGGTGAATTTCTCCATCGAGTTCAACCATATTTTCCTTCAATTTTGCATAATATAAATGGGTATTTCCCCAGTATAAATAGGCTTGTCCATCATCATCAATAAAAACAGTTGGATCAATATTATCCCAGGGTTCTTCTCCCATACTTTCCGGATTAGGAGTCATGCTGTTGCTAACTAATGGACCGCCAATCGCATCCTCCCAGCCCTCTACAGGATTATCAGAAACCGCTACACCTATTGAATACCCCTTTTCATTAGGGTCAGGGTTATAGACAGTCGTGTACCAATAAAATTTTCCGTTCCTTTCTATAACTTGCCCAGCCCATGCGGAATCACGATCCGCCCATTCAAAAATCGTTCTAGGGACGGCTCCTTCTAAAGTCCAATTGTTCATATCAGTAGAAGAGTAAATATTCCACTCTTTCAATACAAAGAAATTGTCGTTGGTGACTGCTTCATCGTGACCAACATATAAGTAAACTTTCCCGTTATGTACCAAAGCAGCAGGATCAGCACTAAAGCTTTCTTTAATCACAGGATTCCCTTTGGCAGTGATCGCATGACCAGTTCCAAAGTTTGGGGCGATTAACAAAAATATTAACAACAAAGCGGTCATTCGTTTGATCATTTAATCTTTGCCTCTTTTCTTATAGTGTTTGTTAACGCTTCCATTTAAGGGTTATAACATGTGCTTTCTTAAAGGGTTTCCTAAACCAATCGGGATAGGAGACTATTTATTTTTGACCTCCTTTCTTTTAGTTATTTATATATTTATTAATATATAATATTTATATTAATAGTAGTGTAAATAATTGGATTGGTCAATCCGTTAAGTGATCATTCTTTCATTTTTATTTGAATCATCTGAACAATCAGTTTTTTATATTAAACAATAGATAACACATAAATTAATTTTTTAGCCACAGATTTCTTAAGAACCCACTATGGAACGTTCCTCTTATAGTGTAAACTAGTACTATAATCATCGTTTATTAAAATCCTAATGGAGGTTTTCACTGTACTATGCCTAATCGCTATGAAGATTCAAATCTAAAACTGTTCACGTTAAACTCTGATCCGGAATTATCAAAAAGAATTAGTGAGATTCTCGGGGTGGAACTAGGGAAGAGTTCTGTATCACGCTTTAGTGATGGAGAAATCCAAATAAATATTGAAGAAAGTATTCGAGGCAGCGAAATTTATCTAATCCAATCAATCAGCGATCCGGTAAACGAACATTTAATGGAGCTCTTAATCATGATCGATGCATTAAAGCGTGCTTCCGCGAAAACGATTAATCTGGTGATTCCATACTATGGCTATGCGAGACAAGATCGTAAAGCGAGAGCACGGGAGCCGATTACTGCTAAGCTTGTGGCGAATCTTATCCAAAGAGCAGGTGCAAATCGTATGATTACACTTGATTTGCATGCACCGCAAATTCAAGGATTCTTTGATATACCAATTGACCATCTTTTAGGAGTTCCTACTTTGGGCGAATATTTTCAAAATAAGAACTTAGATGATATCGTTATTGTTTCCCCTGATCATGGTGGGGTGACTCGTGCTCGTAAATTGGCAGATAAGCTAAAAGCACCAATTGCCATTATTGACAAAAGACGCCCGAGACCAAATGTTGTGGAAGTCATGAATATTGTCGGAGATATTGAAGGGAAAACGGCGATTCTTATCGATGATATTATTGATACTGCTGGAACGATTACATTAGCTGCAAATGCTCTTGTCGAAAATGGGGCAAAAGAGGTTTATGCTTGCTGTACACATCCGGTTTTATCTGGACCTGCCATTGAGCGTATCAAAAACTCTACGATAAAAGAGTTAGTTGTAACAGACTCCATTAGACTTCCGGAAGAAAAACGAATTGATAAGCTAGTTGAGCTTTCTGTTGCTCCTTTAATAAGTGAAGCAATCAAACGTGTCCATGAAAAACAATCTGTTGATGAACTAGTTCAATAAATTCATTTTAAAAAAAGATCAAGCAAACCTTAAACGAAAGGTTTCTTGATCTTTTTTTTTATTAAATTTAAGGTTCATTTAAGCTAGAGCAAAATGACAGTTAAGCTTCCAGATGTAGAATACCTCTATAGTAAACAAAAACGGAGGGTACCTATGTCTGATTTTATTATAGAAACGAAAAACCTAACAAAGGAGTTTGGAAGGTTTGTAGCTGTTGATCAAGTGAATTTGCAGGTTCCGAAAGGTGGAATCTACGGGTTTTTAGGGCCAAATGGGGCTGGGAAATCTACGACAATACGGATGATCCTGGGACTTGTAAAGGAAACAAACGGAGAGGTGAGGTTGTTTGATCAATCGATTAAAAAGGATCGACTTGCCATTTTAAGCCGTGTAGGTTCGATGGTAGAGACCCCTTCTTATTACAGCCACTTAACAGCATATGAAAATTTGGAAGTAATCAGGCAAATTCTTGGCGCAGATAAAAAGGATATCACTCGGGTGCTTGACATTGTGAAATTAGCAGATGTTCAGCATAAAGCAGTGAAAAAGTTTTCGCTTGGAATGAAGCAAAGATTGGGGATTGCCCAGGCACTGCTTGGCAATCCTAAATTGTTAATTTTAGATGAACCAACAAATGGTTTAGATCCATCAGGTATTATCGAAATTCGTGAACTTATTAAAAATCTGCCAAAAGACCATGGAATTACGATTTTAATCTCCAGTCATATTTTAAGTGAAATTGATTTAATGGCAACACATGTTGGCATTATTAACAAAGGGAAACTCTTATTTCAAGGCAGAATGGAGGAGTTGCGGGAGAGACAAAAAGAAAGAGTCCAATTAGAAGCAGAACCAAGAGCTAAGGTGGAAGCATATTTAAAAGACATTGGTATTCCTTATACAAGTGACCAACGCTTCCTCTATCTAGACCCTGCTATTGAGCCGGCCAAGATCAATCGTGAGCTTATTATGAATGGATATAATGTGCATCAAATAATGCTTAAGAAGCATTCATTAGAGAAAATCTTCCTTGATATTACTGGCAGGGAGGGAGTGGTGTGAAGCTTTTAACATTGATAAAGCTAGAGTTTTATAAGCAGAAAAAGGGTTGGCTATGGCTGTTTTTACTAATTATTCCTGCGGGAACAACCTTAGCGATGTTTTTAGATTTTACGATACGTTATGACTATTTATATCAGAATGCCCTGCATGAAGGTTACACCTCTTGGGATGTCTTGCTAATCGAAAATCACCGTGTGCTGGGATGGGGAATGTTTTTGCCGATGTTTATTGGAATTATTTATGCATTGCTTTATCAAGTAGAGGAGGGCCAGTCGAATTGGAAGCAATATTTGAGTTTGCCAGTAAGGAAAGAAAGTGTGTATCTATCTAAGTTTCTTGCAGGCTTCCTGTTTAGTTTCCTTTTAATCATGTTTAATATGCTTGGCCTTATTTTTGTTGGTTTCGTGATTGGTTTTCCAGAAGCAGTTGAATGGGGCAGTTATGGAAGATATGCAGCCAATCAAGCTGTAATGATTTTAGCAGTGGCCAGCCTGCATAATTGGTTGAGCTCCTATTTTAAAAACAATATCATTCCGATCGTGATCGGATTTGCCGGAGTTATCGTCTCTTCTATGGTGATCTTTATGTTACCTAAAGTGTCGAAATTTTTTCCGTATGCCCTTCCTTTTTACACAGACGGCCTGTTTGAGAATTCATCAGAACTTATTCCAAGCAGTCTCTTGCTCATGCTGGTCTTTGTTATTGGCGGCTTGTGGCACTTTAATCAAAAGGATGTTCTATAGGAGGAAAATGTGAAATGATGACGCTATTAAAGGTAGAATGGTTTAAATTAAAACGATCAAAAATCGTTTACATGACGACGGTCTTAACACTGTTTGCCCTTATTCAAGGGTATCAGTTTGCACGTACGGATAATAGTGAGAATGCAGAAGAAGTATTTAAGGGATTTTTGTATCAAGGAAGCATGGCGGCATATGGCTGGTTGATTCTCCCATTGATCATTACCGTTATCATTGCGATGATTGCTCGAATTGAGCATAGTAGTAATGGCTGGAAGCAGCTATTCGCATTACCTGTTAAAAGAGGGCAGGTTTATGTTGCAAAGCTTCTTATTAGTTTTGTTTTGATTGTCTATAGCCTCGTATTGCTTTATCTTGGGCTTGCGGTTGCAGGGCATATGCTCGAGATTGGGCCGATTCCTTATTTATGGATGGCAAAACGGTTTGGCATGATTTTTCTTTCCTCTCTGCCAATTATTGGTATACTATTTTATGTGAGTTATCGTTTTATGCATGTAGGAATTCCAATGACTCTAGGCGGAGGACTTGCATTTCCAGCAATGCTGGTTGCAAATTCTGAAACGTATTGGATTTTTTACCCATGGGATTATCCGATTGTTTCATCGTTAAACTTTGTATTCGAAATAGGGGAAAAAGGAATGATCATGATCGGTATTTCGATCAGCATTTTCTTGCTGTCTATGCTAGGAGTTTTCCGCTTCCGTACAAAAGATATACTATGAAAATAAATCGTGGAAGGAAATGTAGACATGTCACTAGGAGGAGCAGCCGAAAAAAAAGTTTTACTGGTTGATGATGAAGTCGATCTTTTAAATCTATTGGAAACTGTATTAAAGAAAGATGGTTTCCAGCAAATCGTGAAGGCAACGACTGGTCAAAGAGCTATTGAGCTTTGTGAAAAAGAAAAGCCGGATGTAATTGTCTTGGACATCATGCTTCCTGATATGGAGGGGTATGATGTCTGCAGGAAAATGAGGGAAATCACGTTTGCCCCGATCATTTTCTTGTCGGCGAAATCAGATGAAATTGATAAATTGCTTGGCCTTGGTATAGGGGGAGATGATTATGTCACAAAGCCTTTTAGTACAAAAGAGGTTGTCTTTCGAATCAAAGCACAGCTGCGGCGCAACCAATATATTCAGTTAAGCAATAGTGGAGAGAAGAGTTTAACGTTTGCGGATGTTACGATTTACCCGACTACTGGTGAAGTAAGGAAGGGGGGCAAACTGTTAACACTCACTGCAAAAGAACTCCAGCTGCTTATTTTATTCGCGAAGCATCCAAATCAGATCTTTAGCAAAAGTAAAATATGTGAGATCGTATGGGGAGAGGATTATATTGGATTTGATAATACGATTATGGTTCACATCAGACGTTTGCGGGAGAAAATAGAGGACGATCCAAGCAATCCAGTATTAATTAAAACAGTAAAAGGACTTGGGTATAAACTGCAGGTTAGAGGCAATGAGTCATGAAATGGAAAGTAACAGCACATTTTCTCGTCTTTATGGTCCTAAGCCTGCTGTTATCGCTTTTTGTCTTTTTTACTATATCGATATTATTTCTCTATAGCAATATTGGACGGGAACGCATATTACCGTATCAAAACCCAGGGACCTATACGGTAGACTTTGCTGAGCATATTGAGGTTAAAAATAATCAAATTGTGATTCCAGATGAAAATTTAAACGAACTGGAGCAAGGGGATGTTTGGATCCAGGTTCTTGATGAAAATGGGACAGAGTTGTATAGCCGATTCAAGCCGGAGCATGCCCCAGATCATTATACACCAGCAAAACTTATTCATTATCATAAGTTTACAGGAGCACTTGAGGATTCAACTATTTTTGTTGGAATGCTGAGAAGTGGCAGCAGGGATCTAAGCTATATTATGGGGTTTCCAGAGGAAGTCATTGGAAAGACGAGTCTTTATTATCGCTCAGAAACGCTTTTGTGGGATGCTGTAATTGTCTTCTTTGTTGTTGTTGCAGTTGTCATGCTTATTGCCTTGTTATTCGGCTACTTTTTTAGCAGACGTTTAGCAAAACCAATTGTAAAGATCATTAGCGGCATTCAACATTTAGTAAAAGGTGACTATCGGAAAGAATATGAACCTGCTGGTATTTATCAAACTGTTTTTCTTAATTTAAATGAATTATCATCTACCTTGTTATCAAATGAGGCGGAACGGAATAAGCTTGAAAAGATAAGAGAGGACTGGGTAACGAATATTACTCATGATATAAAAACACCTCTTGCATCAATCAGAGGCTATACAGAGCTTATTCAAAATACAGATTATGAGCTAAGTAAACTTGAACGGAAAAAGTATACTGAGATTATTTTAGATAAGTCTAGCTATATTGAACGGTTGATTGATGATTTAAACCTTACCTATAAATTAAATAGTGCGTCATTCCCTGTAGCCCAAAAGGTCGAGGACCTTGTCGAGATTTTACGGGAATCAGTCATCCAAATCTTGAATCATCCTTTATATGAAGAAACCAATCTCGAATTTTCAGCTAAAATTGAAAACTATCCTAGTAAATGTGATAAATTGCTGTTGCAACGTGCATTTATGAACATCATCTATAATGCCATTGTTCATAATCCACCAGATACATTTATTAAAATTTCGGTCAAGAAGGAGAAAAACCACGTTCAAATCGATATTAAGGATAAGGGAAAAGGCATACCTGAAAATGAGATTGAAAATTTATTTACCCGATATTATCGAGGAACGAATACCGGTGAAACCCATAAAGGGAGTGGCCTGGGCTTAGCAATTGCTAAACAAGTGATTGAAGCACATGGAGGAGAAATAGCGGTTGAAAGTCAATTAAATGAGGGAACAGAAGTTGTGATTGTATTATAGTAAGAAAATTTGTTGTTCTGGCCACAATATTTATTTATTGGCAGGGCAAAATGGGAAAGGAGCTGAAAAGAGGGAATCTCGCAGATATAATCCGAAAATCATCGATAAGCAATTATTTCAGCGCATGACAGAACTTTTCGGCGACCCTGTACAACTTTTCAGCGGATTAGACCATTTTTTCAGCGAGTTCGGCCTATCTTTCAGCGCCCTGTTCTTTTTTCAGCGCAACTTCCTCATTTTCAGCGGATATTTCTTTTCGGTGACACCCTAGACAAGGATCAAAAAATGCATTAGGAGGCAGAATACCTCCTAATGCATTTTTTGGATAGTAACTCTATTTACTTCTCAAATCGGAACCAGCCAAAATCAAAGTTGCTTCCTGGCAGGAAGATGAAGGTCACCTTTTGGACTCCAGTTATTTTGTCTAATTCAAATACACGCTCTGCGTATTCTTCTGAATACGCAAATTCAATTAATTGATTTGTTTCCCCCTCATTGCTGGCAAAACGGATGTGAAGGGTATTTTTATCTATAGGCGATCGGCCGTAAATAATAAGTTTTGAAGCACCCTCGTTTGTAAAATCCATCTCTTCTAATTCTAATGAAACATTATTTCCTATTCCTTCAACACGGCTTTCAGCCAGTTTAAATGTATCACCATAGATGTGGTCACAGTCAGCCGCGTTATTTTGCGCAAAGGCCCGATTTTTTCTTTCAAAGGAAAAACCTTTTATATGGACCTTTTGCTGAAGAACGAAACAGATCGAAGTAATTCCTTTCAGTCTTTTTGATAGGTGATAGGTTTCTTCCTGATACACATTCCACTTTGATTCCTTTTGATACATCACATCTGCTAGACATTCACTTCCGTCTTCATCAGGCATTCCCTCCCAGATTTGCAGAGAATACGGTTCACTCGTTAAGGTGAAGATTGGAATGGTGATCGTATCAGATCCATATGGACCAAAGTCGATATCATGAAAGCCTACCTGTGTTTCGCCATCTCTGCTCGTTGCAACGCCCCTTTCGTTCCCGTTTCCTACCTCACCTTTACTATAATCATACAGTCCTGCAGAAATAAACCCATATGGATCTTTGTAGGCTGTACCCAGGCCAACTGCCTGAAATTCTAATTGGGAGATGAGTTTCGTTTTATCGCTGCCGTTTTTACTTGTACAACGAAGTCGAAACTCGCCATCACCTAATGCCGATATTTTCGCTATATGGCCCATTGCTTCGACCTTGGCGATATTTGACTCAATACCTGCATCATTGACGACACTCCACGCAACATCTTGATAGGAAGTCGTTTCCGGATGTAATTTTACGCTTACATACATTTCCGTTGTTGTTTCATTAAATACTTGTCCTGTATCGCTGATCAATTCGATTTTACGCAGCGGGATTTCTTCCTTGATTCCCATCTCACAAGGTAAATCTTGATTTTCCATATATGCCGTCATCCCAACTATAGGATCCTTTACAGGAAGAGATTCAAATTCAGCGGTTGTGCTTTCAAATCCTTTAGAGGAGACTTCAATTTGAATCTTTCCAGGTTCTAAGGTTCCAGCGATAATGGCCATTAACTTGCCGCTG
The DNA here is from genome assembly GCF_000981385.1 of Bacillus sp. SA1-12. Lineage (GTDB taxonomy): Bacteria > Bacillota > Bacilli > Bacillales > Bacillaceae > Metabacillus. The sequence goes on along the minus strand of NZ_LATZ01000024.1, from coordinate 53,696 downwards.
AATAATCGTCTGGATAATCCTTTGTAAGGGTCATAATCAGTACTATCCCCATTATCAAGTCCGATAAGACGGCCTGAACCTGACACATTAACATGAACTCGATTGTTCGCATTTTCGACAGGATTTCCATCTTCATCCTGCATGGAAATTTCGACAAAAATTAAGTCCTGACCATCTGCAATAAGTTGTTCTTTATCTACCTGCAAACAAATCTTCTTTGCGTCTTTGAAAGATTTCTTCCTATCAGTTGCGATAACGCTCCCATTCTCATCATAGGCAATCGCTTTTAATTCTCCTTCTTCATACGGGATTTTCCACCAGCCAACAAGCTGTGTTCCATGTTCATGGTCAATATCATAGGTTCCAATTGTGTCCCCATTAAATTGCAGTTCAATCTTTGGCGCATTTGAACATACGCGAACATCAATCATCTGTCCTTTATTAAAATCCCAATATGGGAAAATATGAACCATTGGCTTTGTCTTGTAATCTGTCCAGGCTGCTTGATAAATGTAATAGGAATCCTTCTTAAAAGTAGCTGTATCAATTTGTCCAAAATAAGAGTTCTTTGTATGATAAGGCGTCGGTTCACCGATATAGTCAAAGCCGGTCCAAAGAAATTGACCAAGAGAGAAGGGGGTATCTCTTTCTGCTAGAATACATGCTTCAGCTGACTTTGCCCCCCAGCTTGTCGTACTATTCCCAAGTGCAGAGCATTGCTCGTCATCATCTGCAAGAATCGATTTTTCAAATGGGAAATGATAGATCCCTCTGCTTTGTACGACAGATGAGGTTTCACTGCCATAGATAATCCAATCGGGATGCTCCTCATGATGCTTTTGATAATATTTTTCGGCATAATTATAGCCCGCAACCTTCACAAGATCCGCGCATTTTTGCGCATTTTCCCATGGCATATAGTTCGAACCTATGGTCACGCTTGCATTTCCTTTCGGATCAAATTGTCGTACATACTCCATTAGCATTTTTGATACCTCTTGACCTCTTTCATCTGCATGGGTATCATAAATTTCATTTCCAATGCTCCACATGATCAAACTCGGATGATTTCGATCACGCATCACCCAGCTTTTTACATCAATATGAGCCCAATCCTTAAAGAATCTTGCATAATCATATGGCGTTTTTGATCGTTCCCACATATCGAACGCTTCGGAAACGACAAGCATTCCCATCTCATCTGCTAAATCCATCAGTTCCTTTGCTGGCATATTGTGAGCAGTCCGGATCGCGTTAACACCCATATCTTTTAAAATTTCAAATCTTCTTTTTAAGGCTGTTTTATTAAAGGCAGCTCCCAAGGCTCCTAAATCATGATGCTCGCAAACACCATTTAATTTCATTCTTTTATCATTTAAAAGAAAACCTAGAGTAGGATCCAGCGTTACTTTTCTAAAGCCGATATTTTGTGTGATCGTTTCAATTTCTTTTCCTCTTTTATTTGTCGCTTGATCGACGATAACCAATTCGGTTATCAATTGATAAAGAGCAGGTTCCTCAGTGCTCCATAGCAAGGGGTTATCTACAAAAAGCCTTTGCTGATTAATAGAACGTGATGTATCTCCTGGAAATACCCTCTCAAAAGTACTCGCAATCAATTGGTCCTTATACATGAGGGTGTGTAATAGTTGTACTTCTTCATCGATGTTTATGTCTGTGTCGATCTCAACCAGCCAACAGCTGTCCTGTTGGCTGGTTGAAATGTAAATCCCATCTGTCACAATATGATTTATATCTTGCGTCTTTAGCCAGACATTCCGGTAAATGCCAGCTCCCGAGTACCATCTGCTGTTAGGGCTTTGAAACACTGCTTTTACAAGAATTTCATTTTCCCCTTCAACAAGTGCATCTGTGATTTCATGTTCAAACGAGGAATAGCCGTATTTCCATTCGCCAATATATTGCCCGTTTACAAATAGGGAGGAATCCATATACACTCCATCAAAATACAACAGAATTTTCTTGGCCGCCTCAGGCAAAGTAAAGCGCTTACGATACCAGCCAATACTGTTTTCATATAGATTTAATGTTTGATAGATTAGCCAATCGTGAGGAATATCCACAGGTTTAAAGGGCAAAGCTGTATGATCAGTTACTTCTAAACTGCTTTTTGCAAATTCCCAGCCATCATTAAAAAGAATTTTCTTATTCATATTTCGTATACTCGCTTTCTTCTTATTTTTTTGGAAAGGCTCTGAAAATCTATGAAGACTGACACTGATGATTTTAGTGGGGCAGTACATTGTGATTAATACAGTAAAATATTGGTTTTTCTTTGCGTGTATCACCTCTTTAAATACGAAGTTTCAATCAATTTGTTTAACAAAAATCGACAACTTCCGCCATGTTGTGTCATTTCTGTAAAAAAAGTAAAAGAAATGTATTGAATAAAGAGAAAACTTAGTTTATTATATAAACATAGTTACCATACTAGTACATCTAATGTGCAACTGTTAGTTATTAAACTACTATATGTGGGAGTAAAAGTAAATAAAAACTACCATACTAATATTATAATTTCTACTGGTGTTAATCTCTTAGTTTACTGTTTTTTGTCCCTAATTTGTAAGCGTTTTAATAGGGTGGAAATAAAAGTGCAAGATTTAATTATTAATTAAAGTCAGGGGGGCTAATATGGAGGAAGTTAAAATTGGAAAGGCTGGCAATGCGCAAGTATTGAAAGAAGCGAAAACAAGTAAGCTATCCAGAATGGCGACAGTAATACGTAAGGATTGGCAGCTTTACTCATTGTTGATTTTGCCTATTATTTACTTAGTGATTTTTAAATATGGTCCAATGATTGGGAATGTTATTGCTTTTAGAAGATTTATTCCAGGCGGCAATATTTATGGAGAAGCATGGGTCGGCTTTCACTATTTCAAGATGTTTATTAATGACCCGACGTTCTGGAAGGTATTCACGAATACCCTCATAATGGGCGGACTAACCTTATTGTTTTGCTTTCCAATGCCAATTATCTTTGCTTTGTTGTTAAATGAAGTGAAATCGAAAAAATTTAAGAAATTTGTTCAAACCGCATCCTATTTGCCGCACTTCTTATCGATTGTTATTGTTGCCGGGATGATTCTTCAATTGACGGCTATCAATGGTTCGATTAATGCGATTGTTGAGTTCTTTACAGGAGAGAAAATTAACTTTATTCAGCAAGCTGAATGGTTTAGAACCATCTATATTAGCTCAGAGATATGGCAAGGAATGGGCTGGGGAGCCATTTTATATTTGGCAGCGCTAACAACGATTGATGAATCCCTCTATGAAGCTGCAAAAATGGATGGAGCGAATCGCTGGAAGCAAACACTACATATCACCATTCCAGGGATCCTTCCAACCATTGTGACATTGTTAATCTTAAATATCGGCAGCTTTATGGCTGTAGGTTTTGAGAAAATCCTGCTTTTGTATAATCCATTAACCTATGAAACTTCAGATGTTATTTCTACTTATTTATATCGTGTCGGTCTTGAATCAAGTAACTTCAGTTATGCGACAGCGATTGGTTTATTCGAATCTATTATTGGATTGATCTTAGTTTTAACTGCAAACGGTATTTCGCGGAAGCTAACAGAAAGAAGTCTATGGTAGGAGGTGGCTTTCATGCAGGAATCTGCTCAATATAAGATTTTTAAGGTGTTCAATACAATTATCTTGCTTGTTATTGTCTTTTGCACGCTTTATCCATTTTTAAATGTTATTGCCCAATCTTTTAGCAGTGAAGCCTATATCAATGCCGGTAAGGTTAATTTGCTTCCAAAGGGCTTTAATATTGAAACTTATAAAACAGTAGCCAAAGATGAAATGTTTTGGATCAACTATAAAAATACAGTGGTTTATACAGTTGTAGGAACAGTCATCTCAATGTTTTTAACAACGATCTTTGCCTATGCCTTATCAAAAAAACGATTGGTTGGCCGCAGATTTTTAACACTTTTTGCTGTCTTTACCATGTTCTTTAACGGCGGATTAATCCCAAACTATGTATTGATTAATAGCTTAGGGTTTGATAATACAATGTGGGCCATCGTAATTCCGGGTGCAATCAGCATCTATAACATGCTCATCATGAAATCCTTCTTTGAAAATATGCCCGAGGAGCTGGAAGAAGCCGCATCAATCGATGGTTTGAATACGTATGGCATTCTATTAAAAATCATCTTGCCGCTCAGTAAGGCAGTTCTTGCAACAATGGTCCTTTTCTATGCAGTAGGACACTGGAATTCATGGTTTCCAGCCTTCCTATATCTCGATCAAAAAGAGTTATTTCCAGTTACAATCTATCTTAGAAACTTGATTGCCGGTGTTACTGGGGGTACTTCAGCAGGAGCTACATCTGCAGATAACTTAACGCAAATTTCATCAAACATAAAATCGGTGACGATGGTACTTACGATTTTACCAATTTTGACAGTATATCCGTTTGTGCAAAAGTACTTTGTTTCAGGCGTCATGCTGGGATCTGTTAAGTAAAGTCAGGGGTAATGATACTCAGGAGGATAAGCGTATAGTGATATTCGTTGGCAGAAACTGAAATGGAGCTAACGCTTTTCTAATAAATAAATAGATACAAAGGGGAGGAAGAGAAATGAAACATGCTTCTAAAAGGTTGATGTCTGTTTTTACTTTACTAGTTGTATTTGTGATGGTTATTGCAGGTTGTTCCAGTAACGAAACTGGAAGTGAAAGCACCGAAATCAAACCATCCAAAAGTGCAATGAAAGAATATGGAGTTGGAGATACCTTTAAAGCTGGGGAAGAATTTGAATTACCAATTCTGTACATGGATCAGCCAACTTATCCATATAAAAAAGATTGGTTGTTATGGGATAAAATCAAGGAAACCACAAATGTTACACTGAAACCTACGATTGTCCCGCTGAGTGACTATTCACAAAAAAGAAGTTTGTTAATTAGTTCAGGTGACGCTCCGTTAATTATCCCTAAAACATATCCTGGGGAAGAGTCAGCATTTGTATCTTCCGGAGCTATTTTGCCAATCAGTGATTATATTGATAAGATGCCGCATTTTAAAGATAAAGTGGAAAAATGGAAGCTGGAAGATGAGTTAGAAGGCTTACGTCAAAATGATGGCAAATTCTATTTGCTTCCAGGTTTACATGAAGAGGTTTGGCCAGATTATACCCTGATTGTCCGTGCAGATATTTTTGAAAAGCATAATATTGCGATTCCAAAAACGTGGGATGAATTATATGCAGCGATGAAAAAGTTAAAAGAATTGTACCCGGATGTTACACCGTTCTCCGATCGATTCACTTTCCTTAGTACACTGAATATTGCTGCTACAGGATTTGGTACAAAAGCTGGCTGGGGTTTTGGAAATGGTTTAAAATATGATGAATCAAAAGATGAATTTGTCTATGCACCTACGACGAACGAATATAAAGAAATGTTAACTTATTTTAATAAGTTAGTTTCAGAGGGATTATTAGATAAAGAAAGCTTCACACAAGAAGATGATCAAGCGATTCAAAAATTTGTTACTGGTAAATCCTTTATTATTAACGGTAATTCACAAACAGTTGTTTTACACAGAGCGGACATGGATAAAAACTTAGGTAAAGGAAATTACTCGATTGCAAAAATTACGGTCCCAGGCGGCCCTGCAGGTCAGCTTATGTCAGGTTCTAGATTAGAAAATGGCGTTATGATCTCTGCAAAGGCAAAAGAAAGCGAGAACTTCGAAGCGATTCTGCAATTTATTGACTGGCTGTATTATAGTGATGAAGGCCAAGAGTTTGCAAAATGGGGTGTTGAAGGAACAACCTACATGAAAACTGACGGTGTAAGAAAATTAGTAGACGACGTCAATTATAATGGTTTAAATCCGGCTGGTACGAAGGATTTACGTGTTGACTACGGATTCTCTGGCGGTGTATTTGCATATGGCGGAACAACAGAGCTCTTACACTCAATGTTTAGTGAGGAAGAAATCAAATTCCAAGAAGATATGGCAAAAACAAAAACAACGATTCCGGCAGAGCCTCCAATTCCATATACAGTAGAAGATAGAGAACAGGTTACATTATTAAGCACACCGCTTAAAGATTATACAGATCAAAACACACTGAAGTTCATCTTAGGTGAGCGTGATTTAAGTGAATTTGACGCATTTGTTAAAGAATTAGAAGGTCAAGGGTTACAGCAATATTTAGATGTTGCGAATAAAACGTACCAAGAGTATAAAAAGTCTAAATAGTAAAACAAGTTAGGTTGTCCCTTCAAGAAGGAAGGGGCAGCCTGATTTTACTAGTTAAGAAAAAGAGGGTGAATGATCATGGAAGAAAAAAAGGAATTTGGTCAAGGGATCTTATTTATCGCAACAAACTATATATATTGGCTGCTAATAACCAATATTTATTTCATCTTAACGAATAGTCTGTTTATCTTTTTCTTTATGACATTAAAACCCTCTTTCTCTAATATTATCGTTTACTTTTTAGCGTTACTCCCAACAGGACCGGCGATAGCAGCGCTATGTTATTCGATGGAAAAGCTAGTAAGAACAAAAGAGTTATCACCGACACGAGATTTTTTCTATGGTTATAGAAAAAACATCAAAGATACTTTTTCTGTGTGGCTGCCAATACTCATTGTCTACTTCATCTTATTAGTAGATTTACAATATCTCCGCCAGTCAGCATCTGAAACAAGTCAAATCTTATCCATTGTTATCTTCATCCTTACGATCGTTTGGACGACGCTTTGCTTAAACGTTCTTATCATTAATTCTCGTTATAAATTCAGGGTCAGGGATGTTTGGAAGCTATCCGTTTATTATAGCTTTATGAAATTTAAGAATACGTTTGGGAATTTGTTGATTCTATTTATTGTCGGTTTTCTAACCGTTATGACAACAGATTTTTTCATTGTCTTCACAGCGAGTATCATTGCATTCCTTATGATGCTCAATATGAAAGAAATGCTTGGGGATATAGAAATGAACTTTTTAAAGAAAACTTCTGAAAATTAGCAAAGAGAAGTGCATCTGTTAGGGAGTTGATCAATATGACCATCAAAATTCAAGATGTGCTGGATAAATTAATGGAACCTGTTAACAAGCTTGAAACAACCGTTGATAAGCTTTTATTTGGGGATCCTTCCACAGAAGTGAAAGGAATAATCGTTACATTCGTAGCATCACACGATGTTCTTCAGCATGCAATAGATTTAGGAGCAAATTTAATTATTAGCCATGAAGGGATCTTTTACAGTCATCAAGAGAATGGAGAGCATTTGAAAGAGGATCCGGTATACATGGAAAAAAGAAGGTTTATTGAGCAATCGGGTGTTGCGATTTACCGGTTTCACGATTACGTTCATAAGTATCAGCCTGATGGCATTATGGAGGGACTCATTCAGGAATTAGATTGGAATGCATCGATCGAAAAGCATCATCCAACATCTGCTATCCTGACAATTCCTTCAATGACCGTTAAGGAAATTGCAGAGTATATAAAAGAAAAGCTGGGAATTTCGTTTGTCCGTGTAATTGGTGATTTGTCATTAAGATGCACTCGGATTGGATTGTTAGCAGGATACAGAGGCGGAGGGGACCTGACCATTCCATTAATCCAACAAGAAAATCTTGATTTGATTCTTTATGGTGAAGGTCCTGAGTGGGAAACTCCTGAATACATTCGAGATGCGCATGAACAAAACAGAAAGAAGGCAGCCATTCTTATTGGACATGCCGCCAGTGAGGAACCAGGAATGAAGCATCTTGCAGAAGGAATGAAGTCCTTATTCCCAAGTATTCCTGTTCACTTTATTTCCGAAAAGAATCCTATTCAATTTTTATGATCAAAATAAATGGTTCACACTCACTTGAATTTAAAAGACAGTTTTTGCAAGCTTTGTTGGTGAATATCACAAGGAAGTAATATTAACCTTATTCTACTTGAAGGCAAGGTTCCTTATGTTAACAAACACTTCTCTGTTGTTAGCTGCCTGATGATTGGAGCGGAAGGCGTACGCCTGTAACAGAAAGCAACAGACAAATTTAAAACCCCTTATTTAAAGAACCACAGTCTTTAGTAAAAATTTTTCAACAATTACTTTTCAACATTACTGACTAACTATGATCAAAAGCAAGGGAGGCTTTTAAGGTGAAAATCACATTTCGATGGTTTGGCAAACATGATGATACTGTTATGCTTGATCAAATTAGGCAAATCCCAGGAATGGATGGGATTGTTGGTGGTCTGCATGATATTCCTGCAGGGGAAATCTGGCCGCTTGATCAAATACTTGCTTTAAAGAAAGAAATTGAAGACAAAGGATTGAATTTGGAAGTAATAGAAAGTGTTAATATCCATGAGGATATCAAGCTGGGCCTGCCTACTCGTGACCATTACATAAAAAATTATCAGGAAACAATCCGAAATTTGGGACAAGCTGGTATCAAGGTTATATGTTATAACTTTATGCCTGTATTTGACTGGACAAGATCTGAGCTTGCCAAGGAGTTACCTGATGGATCTACTGTTCTCGCATATGAAAAAGCAAAGGTGGAGGGGGTTGACCCTGAGGTTATTATAAAGGAAATCGAAAACTCCTCAAAAGGCTTTTCAATGCCGGGATGGGAGCCAGAGCGAATTAAAAATATTAAGCGGGCATTTGAGCTCTATAAAGATGTAACCGAGGACGATTTATTTGAGAATCTGCGATACTTCCTAGAAAGAATTATACCAGTTGCAGAGGAATATGACGTTAAAATGGCAATCCATCCAGATGATCCGCCATGGTCTATTTTTGGCTTGCCGAGAATTGTCACATGCAGGGATAACCTAGAACGGATTGTCAAATTAGTAGATAGTCCATACAATGGGTTAACCTTATGTTCAGGGTCGCTTGGCGCCAACCCAGAGAATGACATTCCTTCAATCATGAGGCACTTTTCAGCAATGGGACGGATTCCATTTGCACATGTTCGCAATGTAAAAATCTATGAAAATGGCGATTTTTTTGAAAGCTCTCATCGCAGCTGTGACGGTTCACTGGACCTTTATGAGATTTTAAAAGCATTACATGATACCGGATTTACTGGCTATATTCGTCCCGATCACGGCCGGATGATCTGGGGTGAACAAGCCAGACCTGGTTACGGACTCTATGATCGAGCTTTAGGCATTATGTATATTTTAGGGATATGGGATAGTTTGGAAAAGGTAAAACAAGCACAACTTAGTGCTGGAGATCAATCAAAAGCATAAATAGTAATATTATTCGATGATCTAGCGAATAGCTGGGTCTTTTTTTATATCCACAAGTATTTTTACAATGTTAAGTTTTGGAAAAAACATTGACGTTGTATTTATTTACCAGTATGATAAAAATAAATTTTGTTACTCATGAGTAACGTTATTAGTAAGTACTATGAAAGCAGGAGCTCGTATGTCCAAAGAAAAAGGATTAAAAGGGAAAGAGAGTAAAGCAAGGATTAAAGCTGCAGCAGCTTATGAGTTTGCCAAACATGGATTTCATCAGACAAAGATAAGTAACATTGTGAAGCGGGCAAGCTTAACACAGCCTGCGTTTTATCTCTATTTTTCTAGTAAAGATGCCATTTTTAATGAACTTGTCAATGAATTTAGGACGAAGCTATGCCAATTAATTGAAGCCCAGCGGTTATCTCCGCTAATGGAAAAAGATGAACTTATTAAGCAAATGACTGCCTCCATAGAAAAACTATTTGAATTTTTTGCTGAGGATCCTAATTTAACACGAATTGGTCTAGTTCTCGCCCCTGATTCAGAGATATTTAAAGAAAAGCTAATAAAACTAGTTGCTGACAACTTACGCTTTGAGCAGCGTTCAGGAACATTTCGTTCAGAATTGTCGATGGAAATTGCAGCTGTCTGCATTCTTGGGATGATTGAACAATTGATTTTTCAGTGTTTATTAAAAAATAAGAGTAATCCAATAAAATTAGCGGAAGAGGTTGTGAAGTTGGTGATGAGCGGCATGATGGAATCTGGCTCAGTATAATTTGATCAAGGAGTGAAAAGGAATATGGCAATAAAAATCCTTCAACTTATATTAACGGTGTTTATAGGGCTGGGTGGAGTAATCAAAATCATTAAACCAACATTTCAGATTGAGCATTGGAATCTTTACCAATATCCAATGTGGTTTATGACGGTGACGGGCATAATGGAGATCATAGCTTCTCTTGCATTAGCACTTGGTTTTTGGAATCGATATTACACGCTGATTGGATGTAGTATTATCATTGTGTTAATGCTGGGAGCAATCTATACTCATATCTTCAGAGTACACCAAGCTTTTAAAATGGCTATTCCTTCAACACTTTGTTTACTGCTGGCTATTATTATTTTTGTTCGATATTACTAGATTGATAGAATAAGAAACTCCTTGCATTACGTTAAAGGTGTTGTTATTAACTTCATAACCAGCCACACATATTAATTGTCATTTTGATTAGGTTGAAAAGCACGTCAAAGTGAAGAGTTTCTCAAAAATAGCATACAATCATGGGAAATTATCGATAGATAAGTATTTGCTAAATAATGGGGAAAATGTATTTGGTATGTGTTCAAAAAGACAACCCTTCGATGCAATGAAAGAAAATGTCCAATAGAGCGGTTCTAAAGGACAACGCTCTGGATGAATGGATGAAAAGTGTCCAATAGAGCAGTTCTAAAGGACAAATCCTTCGATGAACGGAAAGAAAATGTCCAATAGAGCGGTTCTAAAGGACAACGCTCTGGATGAATGGATGAAAAGTGTCCAATAGAGCAGTTCTAAAGGACAAATCCTTCGATGAACGGAAAGAAAATGTCCAATAGAGCAGTTCTAAAGGACAACGCTCTCGATAAATGGATGAAAAGTGTCATTTAATGGAACCCTCTACATTTAGTAGAGGCGTTTTTTGTTTTACCCAACATAATTCCGAGAATCCGCATATCGATTCTTGAATCTATAACTGAATTCCATTGCTTGTTTGTTTAAGGGAAAGTCAAAGGTCAAAATTGTGCACCTTTTTAGTCAATATAGTTGATCCAAACATTTGCTGATGGGCCATATAATTAGATCTAGGAAAGCGCTTGCAAATTAGCTGTTGGGTGGTGTCAATGAAGTGAGTACAAAATTAAATGCGAATGAACTAGGTACAAAGGAACGTTATGTAAATGTAGAAATGCAAGCAAAACGAAAGGTAAAGCTAAATAAGATTTTGTCTTATGCAGCTTTCGTAGGACCAGCACTTTTATTTTTTATTTTAGTTCAAATTATTCCATTTTTTATGGGGGTTTATTACTCGTTTACCTCATGGAATGGTGTCAGCTCGGTCGTTGAGTGGGTTGGCTTAGAAAACTATACGGCGATCTTTACCGATGATCCTAAGTTCTTCAACTCGTTTTTATTTACGACAAAGTTTATGCTGGCAGCAGTTGCTATAAGTAATGTGATTGGTTTCGGGCTAGCGTTATTGTTAAATGCAGCGTTAAAAACGAAAAATATTTTACGGACAGTCTTTTTTATTCCAAATGTAATCGGCGGACTTTTACTAGGATTTATTTGGCAGTTCATTTATGTAAAAGGCTTTGCATCAATAGGAAATTTAACCGACATTGGATTCTTTAAGTTGCCATGGTTAGGGGATGAGGCAACTGCATTTTGGGGAATTGTGATTGTGTTTGCTTGGCAAACAAGCGGTTATATGATGGTCATTTATATTGCTGCCCTTCAGGGTGTAGACACCTCGTTGCTTGAAGCGGCAAAAATGGATGGAGCATCAAACTGGTCTGTTTTAACAAAAATCATTATTCCGTTAATTTTACCGGCATTTACAATTTGTTTCTTCTTAACGATTTCAATGGCATTTAAAATATTTGACCTGAACCTTTCTTTAACAGGTGGCGGGCCATTTAATTCAACAGAATCAGTAGCGATTAATATTTATCAAGAGGCATTTATGAACAATCGATATGGATTAGGTACAGCAAAATCAATTCTATTCTTTATCATTGTAGCGGTATTTACTACATGCCAAGTTATGTTTACGAAGAAGAAGGAGGTTGAAGCATAATGAAAAAGAAATATTCGGCTGGCACCTTCCTCCTTGAGATTTTTGCCATCATTCTTGCTTTAATTTTCCTGGTACCGTTTTACTTTGTGATCATCAATTCAGTAAAAGGGTTTTCGGAAATTTTAATTGATGCGGCAGCTTTGCCAAAAGAAATCTTGTTTAGTAATTATGCCAAGGTTTGGGAGATTATTAGCTTCCAAGATGCGTTCCTTAATTCTTTGATCATAACCGTTTTTAGTATTGTAGGAATTGTTGTGATTAGTTCTATGGCCGCTTGGAAGATGGTACGAACACCCGGAAAAACGAGCAAATTCTTATTTATCCTTTTCGTATCAGCAATGGTTATTCCATTCCAAACAGTTATGATTCCACTCATGAAGCTTGGCGGAATGCTTGGAATAATGAACAGTATACCAGGAATTATCATCATGTACTTTGGATTTGGCGTTTCCTTATCACTCTTCTTATTCCACGGGTTTATAAAAACTATCCCACAGGAAATTGAAGAGTCTGCTAGAGTTGACGGCTGCAGCCAGTTTGGGGTATTTTGGAGAATTGTCTTCCCGCTATTGAAACCGATTACTGTTACCGTCGTTATTTTAAATACGCTATGGATTTGGAATGACTATTTACTTCCGCTGCTTGTGCTGCAGGATGCAGGTTTAAGAACAATTCCGTTAGCAACGAGCTCGTTCTTTGCCCAATATACGAAACAATGGGATATGGGCTTGGCAGCATTGGTGCTGGGGATTGCGCCAATCATTGTCTTCTTCCTGTTCTTACAAAAGCACATTATTAAAGGGATTGCAGCAGGTTCGATTAAATAGGGGTCATCAAGAAGGATGTAAAATGGGACTGTCTCAAAACGAAAGAGGCGTTCCCCTTTATATAAAAATAGAAAAGAAGCATAGAGACTAAGGAGGTCAATACGTAATGAAGAAGTTCTTGCTATTATGTATGTCAATGCTGTTAATATTAGGGGTTATGGCAGGATGTGCATCAAATAAAACACAGGAAAACACAAGCGGAAATGCAGATTCTGGTTCCAGTTCTGGTGATGGGGAAGTTGTAACGCTAAACTTATTCCAGTTTAAAGTAGAAATTGCAGATCAGCTTCAAGCAATGATCGATGAATTTGAAAAAGAACATCCAAACATTAAAGTAAAGCTTGAAAGTGTCGGCGGTGGAGCAGATTATGGTGCAGCGTTAAAGGCTAAATTTGCCTCGGGTGAAGAGCCTGACATTTTTAACAATGGCGGATTTAAAGAGCTTGATCTTTGGAAAGAGCATTTAGCTGATTTATCAAATGAGCCATGGGCTGAGCATGTACTCCCAATTGGTAAAGTTCCAATGACAGATGAAGATGGCAAGTTATATGGAATGCCAGTTAATCTTGAAGGATATGGCTTTGTTTATAACAAAGATTTATTTAAAAAGGCAGGAATCACTGAAACACCTAAAACTCTTTCTGATTTAAAAGATGCTGTGAAAAAGCTTGACGCTGCAGGAATTAAAGCATTCTCAGCAGGATATGGCGAATGGTGGGTTATTGGACAGCATTTATTAAATATCCCATTTGCACAGCAAGATGATCCATCAGCATTTATTGAAGGATTATATGATGGTAAAGCATCATTTGTTGGAAATGAACCATTTAAGCAATTCAAAGATATCATTGATATGGAAGTTAAATATGCAAACGGAAATCCATTAACAACTGATTATAATACACAAGTAACCCTATTTGCATCTGGTGAAACAGCAATGCTGCAACAGGGTAACTGGACAGAAAATATGATTTATGAAATCAATCCTGAAATGAACATGGGATTCTTACCGATTCCGCTTAATGACGATGCGGATGCAGATGTTTTACCTGTAGGTGTACCTAATAACTGGGTTGTTAATAAAAACTCAGAACACCTAGAAGAAGCGAAAACGTTCTTAAATTGGATGGTTTCTTCTGAAACAGGGAAAAGCTATATCACAGAAGAATTTGCCTTTATCCCAGCGTTTGATAATATTGAAGCATCAGGATTAGGTGATTTAGGTCAATCCATCCTTGAATATTCAAAAGCGGAAAAAACAATTCCTTGGACTTGGTTCAGATGGCCTGATGGTGCAAACAAAGAGTTTGCAGCAACGATTCAAGAATATGCTGCTGGTAAAATCGATTATGAAACAGCTTTAGAAAAATTCCAAGCAACTTGGGAAAATATGAAATAAATGGAATGATGGAGAGCATGTCTATTTCGGGCATGCTTTTTAGCTATAATAAAGATAATGAGTCATTTTTACAGATAAGGAGGTTCTTCATGGTAAAAACGAGCATACGAAAAAAGCTGATTGTACTTCTCTTACTCATTACAATCGTTCCATTTGGAACCTCAATTGTCATCACCTATTTATATACGAAAGAGTCATTAAAGGACGAGTTTATCAAGGAAAATGTCAACCTTCTCTATCAAGGAAAATTAAATTTAGAAGCTTATATTGAGGAATTAAAAAATTTAACGATATCATTTTATAATAATGTGGATTTTATGGATTACCTGAGAAATCCCGGTCAAGAGGATGATTACCTGGCAAAGGAAAGTGTCAAAAATGTGATGCTAACCATCCTGTATGCAGAAAAAAATATCAATCGAGTGAATATAGCAATTGAGGAAGATAACCAAAATGTATCTGTTTCGAAACGATCTGGTGTCGTGTTTTCTTCATTAAAAGAAGGGGATAGAGAAAATTTTCAAAAGGCAAGAACTAATCAGAATTATATTTATATAGAACCTATGAATATTTTGCAAGCTGATCGTGCTGACAAAGATCAAAGAAGCCAACGGGATGTATTTACCTTGCACCGTGCGTTAATCGATGTTCCTTCAAACCATTTGCTTGGCTATATTTCATTGGATATCGCTCCAAATAAAATTTCGGAAATTAGTGAGAAATTATATGTAAAAGACAAAGAGGAATTTTATATTTTAAGTCAGGAAGGAGAGCTAATTTTTCGGTCTAATTCGGAAGTATCGGAAAATGAAAAATGGATTACACAGTTAATCAATAGGCCGGAGCCAAGTGGAACAATGGAATGGCAAAAGGATTCATTTCGGGGCTTGATGATTTATGAAAGGGTTTCTGAATCAACAGGGGGCTGGATTATGGTCAAGCGGATTCCGTATACGTCTGTGTTCGAAAGCGCCCTGAGTGTTGCCAAAATCAATATCATGTTCGGGATCATTGGGCTAATTCTTGTCATTCTGGCGACATTATTTGTTTCCTTTAAAATAACTTCTCCGATACGTGTATTGCTTCAAAACATTAAAAAGGTTGAAGAGGGCAATATGAATGTTCACTTTGCCTCACTTGGTAATGATGAAATCGGCGTGTTAGGTGAAAGATTCATTCAAATGGTCGGCAAAATTAATCATCTCATTAATCGGGAATATAAACTTGAAATTGAAAATAAGACAAATCAATTAAAGGCATTACAGTCACAGCTAAATCCCCATTTTTTATATAATTCTTTGCAATCAATCGGCACATTGGCCTTAAAGAACAATGTACCTCAGGTGTACACACTTGTTACACATCTTTCTAAAATCATGAGGTACGGCATGAATATGGATGAGGATTTGGTTCCTTTAACAAAAGAGATCGATTATATAAAGGCATTTTTATTATTGCAAAAGGAAAGGTTTGGGGATCAGTTTGAGTATACCTTACAGGTCGAACAAGAAGCCTTTGCAATAAAGGTGCCTAAGATGATACTCCAGCCAATTATAGAAAACTATTTTAAACATGGCTTTGACGGCAGCCATGATACAAAGGGCAAATTATGTATCATAGGGAGGGTAGAGGAGGATACACTTATCTTAGCCGTTCGTGATAATGGAAAAGGAATAAGTGAAGGCCGACTTCAAGAAATCTATCAATCCTTTAACCAAGAAAAACAAAAAGTGAATAACAAAGGAACAAGTATTGGGCTAAGAAATGTTTATTTTCGGCTAAAATTATATTTTGATGGGCGAGCTGAATTTCATCTGCAAAATCTTGATAGCGGAGGGCTTTTTGTGACAATTAAACTTCCAGTTGATAGGGAGGTTAACTAAATTGAAAGCAATTATTATTGATGATGAGACACATGTTAGAGAAGGCATAAAGCTGCTGGGTGAATGGAGACGCTTTGGCATTCGTGAAATTTTCGAGGCTAAGGATGGGGAAGAAGCGAAAACGATGATTAAAGAGAAGCGACCTGAAATCATCTTTACCGATATGAATATGCCAAAATTAGATGGAATTGAACTCTTAAAATGGCTGCATGAATCGCAAATGACGAGCAAAATAATTGTTGTTAGCGGCTATGATGATTTTCATTATATGAGAAATGCCATAACGTATGGAAGCTTTGATTATATTTTAAAGCCGATTGAACCGGAAATATTAAATGAAACCTTGGAAAGGGCGATTACGGACTGGAAGAAGCAAGCCCTGATGAGGGAATCAACATTAGAAAACACAAAGGTCATGAATGAAATTAGACCATTATATTGGGATCATTTATTTACTGGGATGATAAATAAACCAACGATTCCTTCTGATGCGAAGGAAAGGGTTCAAAAGGAATTCGGGATTGATTTTACAAAGGAGCAATTTACCATCGCCTTGTTTTCCATTAACTCGATCATAAAAAAGAACTTTGATGGGGATCGGGATTTAGCGTTTTTTACGATTTTAAATATTTGCAATGAAATCGTTTGGGCCAATCGCAGCGGGGTATGTTTTAGAAATGTTAATAAGGAAGATGAAATAGTCATCGTTTTATGGAAAAATAAGAAAGATTTACTTCAAAAAATACAAACCTGTTTTTTAACTTATTGCCAGATGAAGGTAACATTTGCTGTAGGCAATTCGTCACAACAGCTGCATCGATCCTATCAAACTGCTCAACAAACGATGATAAAGCATGATTTGCTGACTGCTCCGAAAAAGGGAATTGTTTCTTATGGAGAGATTCACTCAAGTTCATTGCTCCATCTTTTAGATTATACGCAGGAAATCATGTGGGCTTTGCAGAGCGGGAGAATGGAACAAATGGATCAGGTGCTGAACAATATCTTTACGAACCTTCAAACCGCGCATATAATCTCCCTTGAGCAAATCCAAGTATGGGAAAATCAATTTGATTTATTAAGAAAGAATTGGTTAAAAGAATACCAAATTAACGAGGAGATTTCCTTATATAATGGCAGGGATTATTGGGGAGAGGACGGCTCCTTTTCCTATGAGAAGTTTAAGGATGCGAAGAGAAAGGAATTCCATGAACTCATACATTTTTTATACCGTGTTAAATATCAAAAAGAGAAAAATAGTATTCAAGAAATTGAAGCGTATATCAGAAATAATTATGAGCGCGATATCACCTTACAAGAAATCGCCGACCGCTTTTATTTAAGCCGAGAATATATTTCAAGAAGATTTAAAGCAGAATACAATGAAACCATTACAAACTATCTCACAACAATCCGAATCGAAAAAGCCAAGGAGCTCCTGAAAAATCCGCATTTGAAAGTATATGAAATTTCATTTAAAGTTGGCTATCAAAACGAAAAATATTTCAGTAAAGTATTTAAAAAAATAGTCGGGCTGACGCCAAATGAATATAGGATAACGGTTATGTCAAAGTAATAAAAGGGACAGTCCCCAAAAACCAAAAACCAAGCTGGACTGTCCCTAATTCTTTTATAGATAAGAAGCTATAAAATCAGCATTGCCTTTCAGGCTGAATTCGCCAAATCCATTAGGTAATAGGAAATGGTCGCCTTTTTTGTATGGATAGGTTGTCCCTTGGTGAGTTAATTCACCTTCGCCGTCTATGACACTAACTAAAGTAAACGGTTTGTCCTGTGTTAATGCCGCTGTCCCTGAAAGGCTCCACTTTTGAACGGTAAAATATGGACATTCGACATATGTTGTGATGGCTGCATCATCAATTTGTTCTGTTTTTGGTGTAACTTCAGTATGAGAGGATGGTGTTTCTGTTACCTCAATGCTTTTCTCAATATGAAGCTCACGCAGGTTTCCTTCTGCGTCTTTACGGTTAAAGTCAAAAACACGATAGGTCGTATCAGAGTTTTGCTGTGTTTCTAAGATGATTGTGCCAGCTCCAATTGCATGGATTGTCCCGCTTGGTACGAAAAAGAAATCGCCTGGTTTAATTTTTACTCTCCGTAAAAGCTGATCCCATTCTCCTTTTTCAATCATGCTGACTAACTCTTCTTTCGTTTGTGCATGATGGCCATAAATGATTTCCGCGCCATCTTTACAATCAATTATGTACCAACATTCTGTTTTTCCTAGCTCACCATTTTCGTGAACCCTTGCATAGTCGTCATTTGGATGTACTTGTACAGATAAATCCTGGTTAGCGTCGAGTATTTTCGTTAATAGCGGGAAGCGATCCCCCTCAATGTTGCCGAACAATTCACGGTGTTTGTCCCAAAGCTCGCCTAGTGAGACCCCTTCATATTGTCCGTTTTTTACTACGCTTTGTCCATTTGGATGTGCAGAGAAAGCCCAGCATTCACCTGTAGTATCTGAAGGGATATTATAATGAAAGGAAGTTAATTGTGTTCCGCCCCAAATTCGATCTTTAAATATTGGATTAAAAAAAAGTGGTTCTGTCCTCAAAATCATTGGCCTCCTTAAAAATTTTACCTTTCTATTTTAAGCTAAAAACCTTGGAAAAGCATACCCTTTTAAACGAAATAAGACTTTTGCCCTTTACCCCGCCAGTTTGTAAAAGAAATTTCAAAATACCTCTTGATAAATTTGTGAACAGATTATATACTAATTAAGTAACTTTTCCGACTATCGTCGACAAGCTTTGACATGTTTTTCAAAAAGATTGTTGAATCATCTTCGGATTTTTGTTATAATAGATCATGTCCTTGCGGGTGTAGTTTAGTGGTAAAACCTCAGCCTTCCAAGCTGATGATGAGGGTTCGATTCCCTTCACCCGCTCCATACATAATAATCGTGTGCAACGCAGTGTTTCGTTTCTTAGATAAACGGGGCATTGCGTTTTTTAATTAGAAAAGCGGAAGCGCCTTGCTCGGCGCTGTAGCTAGACACCAAAACTAAGTACAGTGTACATTAATTACTACCAAAAAAGTAAAATGCAAAAACTACTTCTACTCAAGAACCTCATAAACCGCTTCACCGCCATGTATTTGTGTGAACATGCTTGACAATGCTTGTAATAGCTGGATAGCTTCATCTTTTTGTAGAGATGGCTGCAAATAAATAAGATGAAGCGCATTGCTTGTGTTTTCGGTCACAGCGGTTCTTTTTGAATCGACATATGGACTTCCAAACGGACCCTGCTTGTCAGCAGACAAAAGTTTCTTTGCTAAAGAAACCTCGCGTTCATTTATGGCTCTATATGAATCCTGATCAGTTCCAATTTTAATCAAAATATTACTTTCAAGTTTATCAGCATCATAAATTCCTAATGGTATTTGATATTGCAAGGAAAGAAAATTATTCATATCCACTGCTGAGTTTACCGTATGTAAAAATTGTTGTTTTTGTACACGGCGATATAATGCTTCATTAGATGGACGATAGCGATTTGGATCAGTTCCAACTGATTTAAACAATTTTCGCCATTCGTTTATTGCTGGAATGTCGGTGACTTTTTTATCTGCATAATCAAAGTAAAGGGATTCTTGAAATAACCGCAATCTGCCCTTTAGCATTTGCGGAGAGTCTGAGACTTGAATATGGTGATAGTGAACAACCCCAATTTTAAATTCTGGTATGACTTGTTTTATTTTATCACTAATTTGAATTTCCATTATTTTAACCTCCACAATGGTAGTGTCATTATTTTACCATAGTAAGTGGGAGGAATCGTATGGTTCGCATGAACTAAGAAGAAAGGAGGGAAAGCGATGAATATTGAACAATTTAAACAAGAAGTGATTGCTTACAGTAAAGAAATCGGCATTGATAAAATTGGGTTTACAAGTGCAAATATGTTTGAAGAGCTGAAACAGCGTCTTATTACACAACAGGAGCTTGGGTTTCAATCTGGTTTTGAAGAACCGGACATTGAGAAACGTGTGACCCCAGTCAAGCTGTTGCCAAAAGCAAGCTCGATTATTTCAATTGCTCTTGCATACCCATCAAAAATAAAAAATGCTCCTAAAAGCACAAGAGAGGATCGGCGTGGTATTTTTTGCCGTGCTTCATGGGGGCAGGATTATCACACCATTTTGCGGGATCGCTTAAGTAAGCTGGAAAGCTTCTTAAAGGAAAAAGTACCGGAAATCCAAGTGAAATCAATGGTTGATACCGGTGAGCTTTCAGACCGGGCTGTTGCTGAACGGGCTGGAATCGGCTGGAGCGGTAAAAACTGTTCGATTATCACGCCTGAATTTGGTTCCTATGTTTATTTAGGAGAAATGATTACAAATTTCCCTTTTCCACCTGATAGACCGATGGAAGATCAATGCGGCAGCTGTACAAAATGCCTGGATGTTTGCCCGACCGGTGCCCTTGTTCAAGGCGGCCAGTTAGATTCATCAAAATGTATCGCGTTTTTAACGCAAACAAAGGGATTTTTAGCTGGTGAATACCGAACAAAAATTGGAAATCGTATTTATGGCTGCGATACCTGTCAAACAGTCTGTCCTGTAAATAAGGGAAAGGATTTTCATTTTCACGAAGAAATGGAGCCGGATCCGGAAATCGCCAAGCCTAAACTAAAACCGCTGCTTACAATGAGCAACCGGGAGTTCAAAGAAAAATTCGGCCATATCTCAGGTTCATGGCGAGGGAAAAAACCGCTGCAGCGCAATGCTATCCTGGCTCTTGCTCATTTTAAAG
The DNA here is from genome assembly GCF_000981385.1 of Bacillus sp. SA1-12. Taxonomy (GTDB): domain Bacteria; phylum Bacillota; class Bacilli; order Bacillales; family Bacillaceae; genus Metabacillus. Next base: position 32,701 of record NZ_LATZ01000024.1, on the reverse strand, counting down.
ACACAACTGCTCTTCCTGAGCTCATCACATTAATGCATGAAGATCCTAGACCAGTTATTCGCGGAACGGCAGCGTGGGCCATTGGGAAAATTGGCGGGAACGATGTCGCTGAAGAATTGCAAATCGCTTACGAAAAAGAGAATGACGAAGATGTGAAAAAAGAAATAAAGAAAGGTTTGGCCTTTGTTGAAAGAAATTAAAAAGGTGGCTGACCTGTGAGGAAGCCACCTTTTATCTATTTCGTATCTTTTAAAAGATCTCTAATTTCAGCTAAAAGCTCTTCTTTCTTATCAACGGCCGGAGTTACCTCATCTTCTTTCTTTTTAAAACGGTTAAAGAAACGAACAACTAAAAAGATCGAAAAGGCGATGATGAGAAAGTCGACAATTGTCTGAATAAATTCCCCATATTTTATAGTAGCCTTCCCTACTGTTAATGAAAGATGGCTAAAATTAATCCCCCCCATTAAAAGCCCAACGGTTGGCATTATGATATCATCTACGAGAGAAGTAACAATTTTACCGAATGCAGCCCCGATAACAACTGCAATTGCTAAATCTAATACATTTCCTTTCAGTGCAAACTTTTTAAATTCCTGTAACATATGTATTCACCTCAAGTATTATTCCTACATTAGTATAAAGGTAAAAAAGGATAAGGGCAACCTGCCTGTTCCTTATTATCCTCTCCAAATGTGATGATTTTAACGAATTTCTCACCAGCAGTTACATACCTTTTAGTAAATAGAGGATGGTGGTGAGATCATGAAGCAAAAGCTTTTTGAGTTGCATGAAATGAAGCTGCAAATGCTTATTAATAAAAAGCCGATAAAATACGATCGAAATGATGAAGAACTACATGCGTTAGAAAGAAGGCTTCTATCAAGTGATAAAAGGAAAACCGAAATAGTGAAGGGAAGTACAATGGTAAGTATTTCGAAGATTGAAGAGCAATCTAAGGATTTAAAGGATACCTTGTATACATGTCACTATAAATGGTTAAATAAACAGTATGACAATTTTTTTCTTGAAGAACGAATTGAGCATCGCAGGGCTCGCTTTTATCGTGATGAGCTTGTCGACGACCGGCTACTTGATTGTAAGCAAAAAGGAAATGAACCAGCACCTTCTGTTGAGGAGCAGCGAAGCAAGGATTCGTTTGCGTATGACCGGCTAGCCGCTGTCCAATATGCTGAACGTTGGTGGAATAGCGCAAACCCTGCTTATAAAAATTTTGATGTGAATTGTACAAATTTTATTTCCCAGTGTCTTCATGCAGGTGGTGCAATGATGCGCGGTTATCCAAATCGCTCCTCCGGCTGGTGGATGCAGCAGAATAACTGGAGTTACAGCTGGACAGTTGCGAATTCAATGAGGAGTTTCTTTCTTCATTCCAAGGTTGGGCTAAGAGCAGAGGTTGTTGATTCAGCTGAGCAATTAATGCCAGGTGATGTAATATGCTATGATTTTCAGGGGGATGGTCGGTATGATCACACAACTTTTGTTGTTGCGAAGGATCAGGAAAATATGCCATTAGTGAATGCGCAAACATATAATAGCCGGATGCGTTATTGGGCCTATGAGGATTCAACCGCTTATACCCCAAATATAAAATATACATTTTTTCGCATTATAGATGATACGAGTTCCAAATAACAATGTTATAATTTCATATGGTATAACAGTAATTAAAGCAGACTTTTGCTTTTAAACTTCCAAAGGTGGAACAGCGAAGCTAGCTTAATGTATTCGCTCAGACCTTTTCCACAGAAATTAGATGAGGTGAAAAAATTGGCTTTACATGTAGTATTATATCAACCAGAGATTCCTGCAAATACAGGAAATATTGCTCGTTCTTGTGCGGCAACAAATACAACTCTTCATTTAATTCGGCCCTTAGGGTTTTCAACAGATGATAAAATGTTAAAACGTGCCGGATTGGATTATTGGGAATTTGTAAATGTGATTTATCATGATTCTTTAGATGAATTATTTGAGGGGTATAAGGATGCTGAATTTTTCTTCTTAACAAAATTCGGAAAGCAGCCTCATACAACATTTGATTATAGCGATGTTGAGAAAGATTACTTCTTTGTGTTTGGAAAGGAAACAACGGGACTGCCAAAGGATCTGATTGAGGCAAATATGGACCGTTGTCTGCGATTGCCAATGACAGAGCATGTTCGTTCATTAAATCTTTCTAATACAGCTGCGATCTTAATTTATGAAGCGCTAAGACAACAAAACTATCCTGGTTTAGACTAAATCCAGAGATAACCACAAAATAAAAGGGTCAGATCCTTACAAATACAATATATAGGACTAAAACGTTGGGAAGTTCTATATATTGTATTTATAGGGGTCTGACCCTCTTTGTTTGATTCGCATTCGATCAGCACGGTTATTTTTTTACGCCTGGTTTACTTTCATATCCTGCAGTGAAAATTGCTACCAAGAATGCTAAACTAACGCCTAAAACTAAAATAGTGTTCATTGCAGTGCCTCCTAACTAATCGTTCACTCATTGTACCAAGTAAGGGTATGTATAGCCTGCCCTTTTATAGCTAATTTCATTATAACCTAATCAAAAAGTGATGTGAACGTGTAACAAAATTTTTTCCGTAAAAATTATCCCTTCTGTCGCAGGTTTTAGAAAGCTTTTTTACCATCAAATAAGAATGTTGGAGGACATCCTCGCATAAAGTGTATTAATCTGCACGAGTTTTTTACAACTACGACCAAACGATGAAGGAGGTCCTTATGGATATTTTAAAGAAAATTGAAAAGTACAGGGAAGATGAGCAACGCTTAAAGTGGGAAGGAACCTTCGTAGAGTATTTGGATATAGTTAAGGAAAAGCCTTGGGTTGCCCAATCAGCTCATTCCAGGGTTTACAATATGATTAAAGATGCTGGTATTGAAGAAGTTGATGGTAAAAGAACGTATAAGTTTTTTGATCACCAGCTTTATGGACTAGAGAATGCACTCGAACGTTTGGTTGAAGAGTATTTCCATCCTGCTGCCAAACGGTTAGATGTCAGAAAACGGATTTTATTATTGATGGGTCCTGTAAGTGGCGGTAAATCTACCCTTGTTACCATGCTGAAAAGAGGGTTGGAGAAATACTCCCTCTCAGAAAGAGGAGCTGTATATGCGATTAAAGGCTGCCCGATGCATGAGGATCCTCTTCACCTGATTCCACATCATTTAAGAGATGATTTCTATGATGAATATGGTATTCGTATCGAAGGTAATCTCTCGCCACTAAATGTAATGAGACTTCAGGAAGAATACGGCGGCCGTATTGAAGATGTACGGATTGAGAGAGTATTTCTCTCAGAAGACAAACGTGTGGGGATTGGTACATTCAGCCCATCAGATCCTAAATCCCAGGATATTGCAGACTTAACAGGAAGCATTGACTTCTCAACTATTGCTGAGTATGGTTCAGAGTCTGATCCTCGTGCCTATCGTTTTGATGGGGAATTAAATAAAGCGAACCGAGGAATGATGGAGTTCCAAGAGATGCTGAAATGTGATGAGAAGTTTTTATGGCACTTGCTCTCCTTAACTCAGGAAGGTAATTTCAAGGCTGGTCGTTTTGCTTTAATCTCGGCAGATGAATTAATTGTTGCCCATACGAATGAAACAGAGTATCGTTCGTTCATTTCAAATAAAAAGAATGAAGCCCTTCACTCGCGGATTATTGTTATGCCTGTTCCATATAACTTAAAAGTGTCAGAGGAAGAGCGGATTTACGAAAAAATGATTAAAGAAAGTGATGTTTCTGATGTTCATATTGCACCACATACGTTGAAGGTTGCGGCAATGTTTACGATTTTAACACGTTTGAAGGAGCCGAAGCGGGGCGATATTGATCTTGTTAAGAAAATGAGATTGTATGATGGGGAAATTGTAGAAGGATTTAATTCAGTTGATGTTGCCGAACTTCAAAAGGAATACAATGATGAAGGCATGTCAGGAATTGATCCTCGTTATGTCATTAACCGGATCTCTTCAACAATTATTCGTAAGGAAGTACCATCCATCAATGCGCTTGATGTTTTACGGGCTCTGAAGGAAGGACTTGACCAACATGCTTCCATCTCGAATGAAGATCGTGAGAAATACTTAAACTTCATTTCCGTTGCACGCAAGCTTTATGATGATATGGCGAAAAAAGAAGTTCAAAAAGCGTTTGTGTACTCATATGAAGAATCTGCAAAAACACTTATGGATAATTATTTGGATAATGTTGAAGCTTACTGCAACAAAAACAAGCTTCGTGATCCATTAACTGGTGAAGAAATGAATCCTGATGAAAAATTAATGCGTTCAATTGAGGAACAAATCGGGATTTCGGAAAATGCTAAGAAAGCGTTCCGCGAGGAAATTCTTATCCGAATCTCGGCATATGCACGCAAAGGAAAACGATTTGATTATAATTCTCACGAGCGTTTACGTGAAGCGATCCAGAAAAAGCTCTTTGCTGATCTAAAAGATGTTGTTAAAATCACGACTTCTTCTAAAACACCTGACGAACAGCAGCTTAAGAAAATCAACGAGGTTGTTGCACGTCTCATCGATGAACATGGGTACAACTCAACTTCTGCTAATGAATTGCTTCGTTATGTTGGCAGCTTGTTAAATAGATAAGAGATTGTGGATTCTGGCTGGCAATTAACCATTGTCAGCTTTGTTTTTTCTCTCAACAATTGGGGATTTATGGTTAAATTAAGCGGAGGTTTAATGGCCTGTCCATTTTATTTTGAACATGCATTAAAGCTTTATTTCATAGGCTTTGGGGTCTTGTCTTATTTTTAATGATTCCAAATTTATTTTCAAAATTATTTGTCAATAAATCAAATCTTTCGCATAGGATAGAGTAATCCAAAGAATTACAAGTCAGTCTGTGAATGAAATATATGCATCCACGTTAATGTATGCTAATAAAACAAATTATGTGACACTTTTAAAAATATTTTTGGAGGGGGAATTGTTTAGATGTCAGGAAAAGAAGAACAAAATTTTGTTATTTCTCAAGAAGATTGGACCCTCCATCGTAAAGGCCATGATGATCAAACACGCCATCAAGAAAAAGTACAAGAGGCTATTCGCAACAACCTACCGGATCTGATTACAGAAGAAAGTATTATAATGTCTAATGGGAAGGATGTTGTGAAAATCCCGATTCGTTCATTGGACGAATATAAGATTCGATATAATTATGATAAAAATAAGCATGTTGGCCAAGGAGATGGAGAGAGTCAGGTTGGTGATGTGGTCGCGAGAGACGGATCACAAGCAGATGCCAAAGGTCCAGGAAAAGGTCAGGGAGCTGGAGATCAAGCCGGTGAAGATTATTATGAAGCGGAAGTTTCAATACTCGAGCTGGAAGCTGCACTCTTTAAAGAGTTAGAACTGCCTAACTTAAAGCAAAAGGAACGAGACAATATTGTCATCGAAAATATTGAGTTTAATGATATTCGCCGTACAGGTTTAATGGGGAATATTGATAAAAAACGCACAATGCTTTCTGCGTATAAACGAAATGCCATGTCAGGTAACAGAAAATTTCATCCCATTTTTCCCGAGGACTTAAAGTACAAAACATGGAATGAAGTTGTTAAACCAGAATCAAAAGCAGTGGTTATTGCCATGATGGATACGAGCGGTTCGATGGGTCTCTGGGAAAAATATATGGCAAGAAGCTTTTTCTTCTGGATGACTAGATTCCTTAGAACAAAATACGAAAAAGTTGATATCGAATTTATCGCCCATCATACAGAGGCAAAGGTTGTTTCTGAAGAAGATTTCTTTTCTAAGGGTGAAAGCGGTGGAACCATCTGTTCATCCGCCTATCGAAAAGCACTTGAACTCATCGAAGAAAAGTATAATCCATCACGGTTTAATATTTATCCATTCCATTTCTCAGACGGTGATAATTTAACATCAGACAATGCCAGATGTGTAAAGCTTGTAAGTGAGCTTATGAAGGTATCAAATATATTTGGTTATGGTGAGGTAAATCAGTATAACCGCCATTCAACATTAATGTCCGCATATAAAAATATCAATGATGAGAATTTCCGCTACTATATCCTCAAGCAAAAAGCAGATGTTTTCCAAGCTATGAAAAGTTTCTTTAGGAAAGATGATAGCAATAAGCTATATGCCTAAAGACAAGACCCTTGCTCACTGACCCGAGCAGGGTTTTTTTGTTTGTTTATCCTGATGATAATTCTAACGAATCGACAGGAAGAGTGATCTTTTTACTCTTTATTAAATTTGCTTAAAGACAGTTTGATTAAAAAGGCAATAGATTAAAGAAAAAGCTCTTGCTCATTTACCCGGTACGGGTTTTTTTGCGTTTTAAAGTAATTTGTTTTTATCATTCAGAAATATCTTCCTTAAAAAAATCAACAATTTAGGGCATGATAAAATATTATACTTGGGATTTGCAAAGAAATGATCTTTTTTAACACCGGGGGTTGGTCTTATTGGCATTGGAAATTGTAATTCTAATCATTCTTATAATAGTAAATGCATTTTTTGCTGCTTCTGAAATCGCTCTGATTTCATTAAACGATAACAAGATCAAGATATTAGCTGAGGGCGGGGATAAGAAGGCAAAAATGTTGAATAGCCTTCTGGCTGAACCGAGCAGTTTTTTAGCAACGATTCAAATCGGGATTACACTTGCGGGATTTTTGGCGAGTGCATTTGCGGCAGAAAGCTTTGCAGGACAATTAGCTAACTTGTTGTACGAATGGGGTGTGCCAATTTCTGAGGAATTGCTTGGGACAATCTCAGTAATTGTCATTACAATCGTACTTTCCTATTTCACATTAGTTTTAGGAGAGCTTGTACCAAAGCGGCTTGCACTGCAAAAAGCTGAAGCGATCTCAACATTTGCTGCCACTCCGCTTACACTTTTATCGAAAATATCAGCGCCATTTGTCAAATTGCTTACCTTATCGACGAATTTCATCGTTCGTTTATTTGGAGTTGATCCAAATGCCGATGATGAAAAAGTCACGGAAGAGGAAATTCGTATGATGGTCGATGTTGGGAAAGAAAGAGGAACAATTCAAGAAACCGAAAAAATTATGATTAATAATATATTTGAATTGGATAACAAAACAGTATCGGATATTATGACACATCGAACAAACATTGTTGGGATTCCTCTTGATTATACGTTAACTGAAACCGTCCGGTTAGTAAATGTTGAGAAGTACACAAGATTCCCGGTCTACGAGGAAAAAATAGATCATATTGTCGGTATTTTACACGTGAAGGATTTAATCCAGTTTATCGAAAATTGTCATGAACAAGCATTTAATGTGAAGGAATTACTTAGGGAACCCTATTTTGTTTTAGAATCAAAACGGATTGATGAACTGTTTAAGGAAATGCAAATGAATAATATTCATATGGCAATTGCGATTGACGAATATGGCGGAACAGATGGGGTTGTAACGATTGAAGACGTAATTGAAGAGATTGTTGGAAATATCTTTGATGAATACGATGATCGTGGAATCGATGAAGAAGAAATTATAGAACTAGATGAAAACAATTATCTTATACCAGGAATGACCAATCTTTATGTTGTTGAAGATTTGTTGAACATCCACTTTCCAACAGAGGATTTTGATACATTAAGCGGCTTTGTTATTGGGCAGCTAGGTTATATTCCAAATGAAGACGAAAAACCTGAAGTTGAATTTGAAAATATCTTGTTTAAAGTTGAAGAAATGGAAGATAAACGAATTCTGTTATTGCGAGTATCAGTATTAGAAAAGAAAGAGGCAGAAGTATATGAATGAAGCCAGTTTCTAAAAAATAGAGCTGGCTCAGTTTATTTTGAACACAAATCTATAAGAAATGAGGTAGAATAGAGTAGATAGTGATTTTGAAAGGGGATACATATGGGGTATTTAGCGAGTAAAGAGCGGTATGAAACGATGAAGTATAACCGTGTTGGGAACTCAGGTTTGTTACTGCCGGCAATTTCATTAGGGTTATGGCATAATTTTGGCGGAGTAGATTCTTATGAAAATGGCAGGGCCATGCTGCATAAAGCGTTTGATTTAGGAATTACCCATTTGGATTTAGCAAATAACTATGGTCCGCCTCCTGGAAGTGCCGAAGAAATGTTTGGAAGGATGCTGAAAACAGATTTTGCGGCATATCGAGATGAAATGGTCATTTCGACAAAAGCTGGCTACCATATGTGGGATGGCCCTTATGGTGACTGGGGATCAAAAAAATACCTAATTGCCAGCCTTGATCAAAGTTTAAAACGGATGGGTCTAGATTATGTTGATATCTTTTATTCGCACCGTCCTGACCCTAATACACCGTTAGAGGAAACAATGGGGGCTCTAGCTCAGATTGTCCGACAAGGGAAAGCACTATATGTTGGAATTTCAAGCTATGATGCAGTGCAAACAGCAGAAGCCGTTAAAATCTTAAACGATCTGGGCACACCATTACTCATACATCAACCAAGTTATTCTATGTTCAATCGCTGGATTGAAGATGGACTTCAAAATGTATTAGCAGAAAATGGAGTTGGATCCATTGCCTTTTGTCCATTAGAACAAGGCCTATTAACAAATAAATATATTTCCGGCATTCCGGCTGATTCCAGGGCAGCAAAAGAGAATACGTTCTTAAATAAGGACAGGGTTACAGAACAAGTCGTAAACCGTATACGACAGCTAAATGAGATTGCGGCGGAACGCGGCCAAAACCTTGCCCAAATGGCATTGGCTTGGGTTCTTCGAGAAGGCCGAGTAACCTCTGCTTTAATTGGTGCCAGCAAGGTAAGTCAAATTGAAGAAAATGTTGCAGCGCTTAGTAATCTTTCTTTTACTAAGGAAGAAATAGCAATTATTGATGAGATCTTAAAAAATTAATAATGATCTATGGCTGACTAAAAGAATGCCTGCACAATATGTCGAGGTTTATTGTTTTGGTCAGCTTTTTTATGTATTTTAAATAGACTTGGTTGCTCTTGAGAATAGTCAAAGGCGTGGAACGCCATAAATGTGAAACCTAAGAAGAGACAGGGAAAATCGATCTTTTTAATTCATTAAACGATTTCCCCCAGAAAACATTAACGTGAAGATTTTTTGTATAACCAGAGCTTTACATGTAGTGTACCTTTGCAACTTCTGACAAGCTGTACACTTTAAAAGTTCCTTGGAATGGGTTGACATCCTCAAATCTACCTTTTAGTCATCGTGTAAGGAAAACTAATAATAATACAAAGTCTATTTAATCCATTTTTTTACAATATCATTAAAGACCTCATCATTCACAAGTATACGATTCATCCAGAATCTATCATTATCTGGAGTTATCGATCTGGGAGCAAGAATATAGGCACTCTCATATCCACTGAGATGGACCAAGACTGCTAAATCCTCTCTGCCATTACCATAAGGATAGGCAAAATCTTTCACTTGTATGTTTAAGTTCTTTTCAATTGTTTTTTTACTTAGGAGAAGATCTTCTTTAAAACTTTCTTTCTGGTCTTTATTAAAAAATATAGGCTCTTCTCCAATTAATTTATGCATATCATAGGTATGTGAACCAACAGTAACTAATCCACTATCTACCATTTCCTTCAATTGTTCCCATGAAGACAGCTGTAAGTTTCCAAAATTACTTCCAACATGCCCTGCAATAACAAAGATCGTAAATGGAATATCATATTCTTTTAGAATGGGGAATGCATTTTGATAAACCGTTATATCGACATCATCAAAAGAAACCCAAACACATTTTTCAGGAAATTTGCCTGCTTCCTGAGCCTTTCTAATTTTATCAGGATTAAGAAACGTAGCACCCTCTTGTTTTAATAGCTTTATTTGTTTTTTAAAGTCTTCTTCATACACGTTCTACATTGTTAATTCATCAGAACCTGTTATAAATTCTAGTGTTCTATTAAATAACGTGTTTTCACGTATACGATGGTAATTTAGTCCTAAACATCCATTTGTATTAAGTTCTTCAGGAAAAAACATGGCTGGTTTAGAATAATGCATATTTTGTAAGAAGGAATAAATACATCCAGAAATAACAATTATATCTTCAGTGATCATATCTCTGTCCCAAAGTCCAACATCAATAAGTGCTTTTTTTCGAAAAGCGACAACTACGCCTGAAACAGTCATGATTTTACCCAGTATTCTTTGGGTTCTTTTTATAGCTCCTATAATTGATGCGTATTCAACGATTTGTAAACGGCTGATCAATGTATCTCGATTACGGATTCTAGGGTTACCTGTTACTGCCCCTAATCTTTCTCCTTTATGAAGAAAATGGTAAACAAGGTAATGTGCTGCATATGGATCCAATAAAGCATCAGAGTCTACACACAGAAGATACTCAGCATTTGATGCATGAGTTGCAATAATTAAAGCATTTGCTTTACCCCTATTTTCTTGGCAATCAATGACCTTTAGATCTTGATGCTTTTTAGCTAGTTTCTGAAGGATTTTTAATGTATCATCTGTACTTCCATCATTTACAACGATAATTTCCTTCTTCGGGTAATATATTCCTGATAAATTCTTGATTGTTTCTTCAATCGTATCTTCCTCGTTAAAGCAAGGGACCAAAATGCTAATCAAAGGCCAATCAATATTTTGAAAATCAATAACTTCCTCTTTTTCACGATATCTGAAGAATAGACTGGTACCAGCTATCCAAAGTAAAGACATAATTAAAGGAAACCAAAATACAAATTCGGACAAAAAACCAATAAATTCTTCCATATTTCACCTGTTTCATTTTCATTTATAGAATAAGGAAATAAAAATTCATCCATATTACCTAAGTAATAATACTTATTTAATTCACCTGCTACAAGAGAAATTTATTAGTAAGTAACTGCTTAATGACTTCTCCCTAGTAGATTTGTGTTGTAAAGGAGAAAATAGGTAAATATTACTAACGGTTGATAAGCGGCAAATGGGCAATGTGCAGAAGCTAATTGAAGATTTTATAAATATTCTGTATTTCGCCATTAGAATCTCTGTAAACCTTATCAGAAAATCTGAGCAAGATTTGTCTTCTAGCAATCAAAAATAAACCCCAATGAACGAATTAATATTTACATACCCAATAAGAAAGGGGTATCATTTTCATATCAGTTGTTTCAGGAGAGGAAAAATGAAGGAATTAACATTTAAATCATATGCTCAATTTCAGCAATTTATGGAACATAAGGCGATGGAGAAGGCTGTAATGAGAGGTCTGGAAGATGAAGAGCTCGCCACATTTAAAAAGGAATTTAAGGAAAGAGCAAATAAAATGTGGAAAGAGAATGATTGTGATCATTGGATTGAAAAGCATGGTTATGTCATCATTACAGTGTGGAAGGATGAAATCGGCCGAAGAAAAATTGCTCGAGGCAGGCCGAAAAAGCTTGATTCTGACAAGTTTAACCATTCGATCCATGTACGACTCGATGATGAGGCATACGGAAAGCTTAGCCAATATTGTCGCGAAAAGGACATTGATATTTCAGAAGCAATAAGGGAAATGATAAGAAAACTTTAAAGGTTATAAATAAAAATCCCTCCAATGTGGACAGAGTGTTTATATTGGAGGGATTTTTTGCTTTCTCCATTCAATGGGCGAATCAACCAACTTTTAGATGAATGTACCGGGTTGATAAAAAACTGAATAAACTGTTTGTATGATGGAAGGAGGTAAATGAAAAATGTCTTCACATAATTTTTATGAACCAAATTGGCACTATTATCAGCAGAATCATATAGGAAGGAACCACCAAAGTGCAGGTCAAGGCAAGGTAAGAGTGCAGAATTCAAGTACGGGGACACAGGAACAAGGGGGGATGCCAGATCTTGGTAATCATGGACAAGGCAATGCTCAAGACCCTTTTTATTTCCCGTATTCTCCGATGCAAACTTATAACGGTCCGGTAGATATGCAGCATATGTTCCAAATGCTCCTGAACCTCGGTAATCAGCTGGATCATTTAAATAGGTTGATCGCTCAAAATAATCATTTGTTACAATCAATGAATAACCAGGAAGATACCAAATATGTTCAAGGTGGCAGCGGAACAGTCATTGTAAGGATGTAAATAAACTTAAATAGAAATAATTTGTAAGATGCATTCATACTAGGTAATTGTAAATATATAATACTACCGATCATTCCTTATAAAGGGAGCATCGGTTTTTTTAGTTAGACCATAATTGAAATATGAATAATTTATGAACAAGAGTCATTTTATAACAATATTTTGAAAATAGTTCTTTTCACTAATTATTTTTTGTGATACATTAAATACTGTAGTTGATAATCAATCTCATTGGTAGTGAATTGCATAAGAACAAGCTCTTTTTTTTATTGATAGATGATAATGATTATCAAATATAAATTTTTTAATAAAAGCAGCACTTGGGATGATAAATCATTTTCAATTGTCATACTGAGAATAAATACGTTATGAGGATTACATATGAGACTTTGGATGTTAGTGATTGTGACTATAATCCTGTCATGTGTATCGCTATTTATAGGTGCGATTGATATTAAGATAAGTGACTTGCTCGATTGGAATTCGGATAAAACACAACTTTTCTTAATCAGCCGTGTGCCTCGTTTATTGGCGATTATATTGGCGGGAGCGGGAATGAGTATAGCCGGTTTAATTATGCAGTCTTTAAGTCGAAATAAATTTGTATCGCCAACGACTGCTGGAACGTTAGATGCAGCAAAATTAGGGATTTTAATATCAATGCTGTTTTTTACGAATACAACGTATATGCAAGAAATTATTTTTTGCTTTGTATTTGCTTTAGCAGGTACTTTAATTTTTATGCAAATTCTCGATCGTATTAAATTTAAAGATGTGATTTTCGTTCCGTTAATCGGGATTATGTACGGAAATATTCTGTCCTCTATTACGACGTTTTTTGCATACGAAGCAGATCTTATTCAAAATATTTCTTCTTGGTTAATGGGCAGTTTCACATTGGTTATAGCTGGACGCTATGAGCTGTTATATGTAAGTATACCAGCTGTCATTTTAGCGTATCTTTATGCAAATAAATTTACAGTCGCAGGTATGGGAGAAGATTTTGCGAAAAACTTAGGCTTAAGTTATAAGCTTGTGTTAAATATCGGTCTTATCCTTGTAGCGATTATTTCTACAACTGTCGTGCTTACTGTGGGGGTTATTCCGTTTTTAGGCTTAATTGTTCCTAATATTGTGTCCCTTTATTTAGGTGATAATTTACGCAAAACAATTCCACATACGGCAGTATTAGGGGTTGTCTTCCTATTAGTATGTGACATTATTGGACGTATTGTCATTCATCCTTATGAAATTCCAGTTAATGTAACTGTTGCAGTAATCGGTAGTGCGATCTTCTTAATTATGTTATTTAGGGGGAGAGCATATGCGAAAAAATAGTACGAAGCTGATTTTTTTAGCGGTATTAGCCATTATTTGTATTGTGTTATATGGATTTTATGACATAAAAGGTGGTTTTGATTACGCGTTTCCAAGACGTATGATTCGTGTGACGGCAATGGTTGTAACAGGGATTGCGATTGCGTATGCAACAGTAGTGTTCCAGACCATTACACATAACCGTATTTTAACACCATCAGTAATGGGCCTTGACTCAATGTACGAAGTTGTACAAACGTTAATTTATTTCTTTGCAGGGTCGATGTCTGTTTGGGTATTAAATAAATATTTAAATTTCGGTGCAGCGATTATTGCTATGGTATTATTTGCGCTTCTTTTATACCGTTTCTTATTCCGAGCGGATAAACATCCTATTTATTTACTCCTATTAATAGGTATGATTTTAGGTGCGCTGTTAGGTAGTCTTGTCACTTTTTTACAAGTATTGATTGATCCTGTGGAATATTTAAGTCTTCAATCCCGCTTATTCGGGAGCTTTGCAAACGTAAAGGCTGATTTGTTATATATTGCAATTGGCATTTTAATCATTGCGTTTATTTACGGTTATCTCATTATGGATAAGCTAGATGTTATGTCTCTCGGCCGTGAAAATGCGATTAACCTTGGGATCAACTATGATCGGATGGTAATGAATATATTAATTTTATCATCGGTCTTAATCGCGACCTCAACAGCTTTAGTTGGTCCGATTACGTTTTTGGGTTTAATTGTGGCGAACCTTTCCTATCAATATTTAGTTACGTATAAGCACTCTATTTTAATATTAGGTGCAAGTTTAATTAGTATTATTGCATTAGTTGGTGGTCAGTTCCTTGTTGAGCATATTTTTGAATTACGGACAACGCTAAGCGTTATTATTAACTTCATTGGTGGTATTTACTTCATTTACTTATTATTAAAGGAAAGTAGGGCAGCAGGATGATTGAAATCAAAGGATTAACGAAGCAATTTGGTAAGAAACCTGTTGTAGAAGACGTATCTGTAACAATTGAGCCGGGGACGATTACATCGTTTATCGGGCCAAATGGTGCCGGTAAATCTACACTTCTTTCCATGGTGAGCAGATTATTAGAAGCAGATACAGGGGAAGTATTACTTGATCAAAATAATGTGAAAAAGTGGAAGTCGTCTGAGTTTGCAAAACGCGTTTCGATTTTGAAACAAGCAAATTTCATTAATGTTCGATTGACGGTTCGAGAGCTTATTGCATTTGGTCGCTATCCGTATTCTAAAGGACGTCTTACCACTGAGGATGAAAAATTTGTTGATCAAGCGATTGAATACATGAACCTGACAGAGATGCAGGATAAGTTTTTAGATGAATTATCAGGTGGGCAAAAACAACGTGCGTTTATTGCAATGGTTATTGCACAAGATACGGACTATGTATTGCTTGATGAGCCATTAAATAACTTGGATATGAAGCACTCTGTTCAAATCATGAAGATTTTGCGTAAGCTTGTAGATGAGCTTGGTAAGACAGTGATCATTGTCCTGCACGATATTAATTTCGCATCTGTTTATTCAGACCGTATTGTTGCATTAAAAAACGGTAAGCTTGTAAAAAATGGGCTAACTCATGAGATCATTAATTCGGATGCACTACGCGAAATTTATGATATGGATATTCCAATTCAAGAACAAAATGGATGCCGTATTTGTGTATATTTCAATTCACATACATGAGCCAGCAGTATAGTTTGATAAAAAGTAACCTGGAGGAAAATATTCTAATATAATTTTTCTCCAGGTGTGCTTTTCGATAATGTCAATAATTTAAAAAAAGACTCTTAAAATAGGAGTTTCTAAGCGAGTTTTTAAAGTGAGAGAAATTTTTAAATTATATTAAAAAAGGTATTGACGGTAATGAATATATGATTCTATAATGAGAATCGTTATCAGTGATAATGAGAATCATTAATAATAAATAAAAAAATAGATAAGAGGAGTGTAAGGCATATGAAAAAATGGAATTTAGTTATTATACTTTTAGCGATGTTGTTAATGCTTGCTGCTTGTGGTTCTAATGATGGTGCCTCAACAGAAGAACAAAATGAAACGACTGCTGCTGAAAATCAAACAGCAGAAAAGGAAGATGCAAAAGAGGGGGAAGGTCCTGCTTATCCAATGACTGTATCTCCAACAATTGCATCAACTGAAAGTGAAGAAGCAGGTACAATCAGTTTTGAAGATGTTAAATTCGAAAAGATGCCAGAAAAGATTGTCGTATTTGATTATGGTATGTTGGATACATTAGATTCACTTGGTGTTGATGGGATCGTTGGGGTGGCTAAAGACTCAAGCTTACCATCTCACCTTGAAAAATATTCAAGTGATGAATATGCAAACATTGGTAACTTAAAAACTCCTTTACTTGAAGATATTGCAGCACTTGAACCAGACGTAATCTTCATCTCTGGTCGTCAATCTGCATTTTATGAAGAATTAAAAGAAATCGCTCCAGTTGTGTTCGTTGGTACTTCACAAGACGATTACTGGAACACATTCTTAGCTTCTGTAGATACTGCAGCTAAAATGTTCGGTAAAGAAGCTGAAGCTGATGAATACCTTGCTAAATTTGATGCAGCTTTTGAAGAAATTAAAGCTTTAGCTGGTAATTATGAAACGTCATTAGTTACCATGTACAACGAAGGTAGCTTATCTGGTTTTGCACCAAACTCTCGTTTCGGTTACATTTATGATCTATATGGTTTTAAACCTGTAACTGAAGATATTGAAGCTTCTTCACACGGCTCAAACTTCGGATTCGAAGCAATTTTAGAATTTGATCCACAAGTATTGTTCGTAATCGATCGTACAGCAGCAACTAATGGTAACAAATCTAATATTGAAGCTGACATAGAAAATGATATTATTAAACAAACGACAGCTTACAAAAACAATCATATCGTATACCTAGATGGTCCGCTTTGGTATTTAAGCGGCGGCGGTTTACAATCTGAACTTGCAAAAATAGAAGAAGTTTTAGCTGAATTAAAATAAATAACTAGTGTAACGGGGCTGCCAGAAAGTCAGTAATAACTGATTTTCTGGCAGTTTTTTGTTTTATAAAAAGCAAAATAATTATCAATTTCATAATCCATAAAGTACAAATGAAACACATCTCAGATATCCAACAAGGATAAAGGATTCCCTTTCATGGAAGTTGCCACCCGCTATTAGGAATGATTATTCCTTTTTAACAAATAATAACTACAGAATTTTAGTATTATAATAGATTTTTTTAATTGGGCTTAAGCAGAAAATATGTTTCAGTTTTTGTTTTTATTTTCACTAGTACCTTTGTACCTCAAGTGTTATCTTTTAAATATGGTACGATAAATATGTTTTAAATGTACTGTTTCACATAATCTGAACGAATCTCTATGTAGAAACATGTTAATAAATGTTTGGAGTGATTTCTATTTTTAAGTTAGAGGGTATGTTTAAAGAAAATAGCTCCTCTTTTTTAGAAAAAGAACAGAGGAGATTAGCAGAGTTATATCATCTTAATCTCATTGATACTCCAGAAGAAAAATCTTTTGATCGAATTACAAAATTGGCAAGCAAACTTTTTAATGTTCCTATTTCTCTCATTACGTTAATAACAGAGGATAAACAATGGTTCAAATCCTGTGTTGGTTTACCTGAGAACATGAAGGAGTTACGTTCAACTGAAAGAAGTGCTGCATTTTGCCATTATGTTGTGGTTGATGAGAACCCAATGGTTGTTCAGGATTCATTAATGGATGAGAGATTTATTCATAATCGACTTGTAAAAGAATACAATATTCGCTTTTATGCTGGTGTACCGATTGTAACAAAAAATAATAATATCTTAGGTACTTTATGTATTATCGATACAAAGCCCCGTTCGTTTAGTGATGAAGATTTAAACACATTAATCGATTTAAGTAATTGGGTTAAGGCAGAAATTGATTTAAAGGCAGATTTAATGGAGAAAACCATTAGCGAACGCTCAATCAGGACTCTGCATGAAGTAACAAGTAATCATGAACTGGGATTTCAGGAAAAGTTAAAAAATCTTTTGGACTTAGGATGTGAACGGTTTCAAATGCCAAATGGGATTGTTTCTCGGATACATGATGGAAAGTATGAGGTAATAGGGGCCAAGAGTGAGACAAGCTTCCTAAAATCCGGTGATCAATTTCCATTAGAAGAAACATGTTCATCCGAAGTGGCAGCTGCCTTAGAGCCGATTCATCTTAAACAGACTGGGGATCCATATATCATTAATGGTTTTAGAATCAATGAGTATATCGGAGCTCCGATTTTTGTTAATAATCAATTCTTTGGATCATTTTGCTTTTTAACTGATAAACAGGCTGCTTATAAGATAAGCTATTCAGACTTAGAGTTTTTACAATTAATGGCCCAATGGATTGGAAATGAAATTGAACGAATCCTTTCAGAAAAAAAGCTTAAGGAAAGCCAGGAGCGCTTTCAGCAGATTGCCAAAAATATTAAAGAAGCCTTTTGGATGTATGATCTAAATGATGAAAAGCTCTTATTCATGAGTGCAGCATGGCATGATATTTCAGGCAGGACCTTTGATGACTATAACGAAAATCCTTCTCTATGGTTAAGTTCTATTCATCCAGATGATCTTGATGACACCCTGGATCACATTAAAAATAGTAAGGAAAGAGTGGAATTTGAATGCCGCCTGTTTCATACGAATGGGACAATGCGTTGGATAAGGCATCGTATTGTACCGATTAAAAATAAGGAAGGATCAATCTATCAAATTGCAGGGGTTGCTGAGGACATAACGGATGCAAAATTGAGGGAAGATCTTTTTAGAAAAGCTGATAAGCTGGCAGCAGTAGGACAATTGGCTGCAAGTATCGCTCATGAAATTAGAAACCCGCTAACAAGTATTAAGGGCTTTATGCAGTTAATAAATGAAACACAGTTTCCTTATCAAGAACTATTATTGACAGAATTGAAACAAATTGAAAATTTTATCAATGAAATTTTGCTGCTCGCTAATCCGCATCAAGAAACGAAGCGTGAGAAAAAGAAAATGTATAAAATTCTCCAGGAAGTTTTGACTGATGTAAAGGATCAGGCCAGCTTGTTAAATATTCAATTCTCTTTAAAAGGCGCTGATCCTTCCGTATCCATTCTATGTGATGTGAGTCAGATTAAATTAGTATTGAGAAATATAGTAGACAATGCGATTGAGGCGATGCCAAGCGGGGGAACAATTTCAATTGAGCTTGGAAAGGAAAATAATGAATTTATCTATGTCCTTATTAAAGATCAAGGCATTGGGATTCCAGAAGAAAGGCTGAATAAACTCGGTGAGCCCTTCTACTCTAATAAGGAAAAGGGAAGCGGCTTAGGTTTAATGATCTGCTATAAAATGATTCAAAATCATAAAGGAACAATTGAGTTTAGAAGTCAGGTGAATATCGGTACAAAGGTGAAAATAATATTGCCAATTGAAGATAATACCTATTCGAGAAGCAATTGAATCTCCTCATGTAAAATAAGAGAAAATGTGGCTGTCTAAGACAGCCACAGATCTATCACAAAGGCTGTTGAGAGGTTCTATACATCTAATTCTTCAATTCTTTTTTCAACATACCTTTTATCTTTATGTGCGTGAAATATTTCAGCTTTTTCAACAATCGCGGTTGTATTGTATTCAGGAATTTTTGCAAATGTTTCATAAACACCTTTTGGGATGATGGCATTTCCTTCTGGCCAGTAAACAGCTATATTACCTGGTTTTATTTGCTCAAGTTTAGCACGGCCTTGAAAGCTGCCATATTGATTGTAAATAACAATCATATCGCCATTTTTAATGTCTAATCTTCCTGCATCAATCCGGTTGATGAGGATATCATAGCGGTCAGCTGCATTGAAAGGATCCTTGTCATGATAAATCATTGAATTAAATTGTTTACCGCGTCTAGTTGTTACGTGAAAATGCCCTTCTGATTTACGGTGCTCAGGAAGTTTGATTGGAAGCAGCTGGCCTTTTCCATCAGGGGTTGGACAGATTCCGTCTTCGCAAAGCCAGGCACCTCCCCATTGAAAAACATCCCCTTGCTTTGCTAAAGATTGAATGCCATCATAATGGTGATTGGCTTTTGCAATTTCCTTGCGAATATCATAGACATCGGTAAACTGGATGAACTCTTTTTTATCTGGTATCACTCTTGAGGCGAGGTCAAGATAAATTTCCCATTCACATCTTGCTTCCTTTATTCGCGGTCCCTTTATTTCTGGACTAAAGTAAACCATTCTCTCCGTGCTTGTCGATGTCCCTCCGCCGGGCTGCTCATATCTTGTCATCGCAGGTAAAACAATGACCTCTTCCTTGGCATCTAACAAAGCTGACGTATTGAGTATAATATCTTGATGGACACGTAATTCTACTTTTTCCAGCGATTCTTTAATATATACAGGGTTAGGCATTGTTTCCAGGAAGTTGCCGCCGCTTGAATAAAAAATTTTTAGTTTCTTAGGATGCTCATTTGGCAAATTCATATTTTCAATAGATTGACCAACAGTATCACCTTGCCACTTGGGAATGGAAAAGCCCCATAATTTTTCGATTCTTGCAATAGCAGCTGCTTCAAATTCACCGCCTGGTAAGGAGTAAGGGTCACAGCCCATTTCACCAGAGCCTTGTACACCACTGTGGCCCCTTATTGGCATTAAGCCGCATTTTTCTTTGCCGATAAAACCTTTTAACATGGCTAAATTAGCGACCTGTGAGACATTATCAGTTCCAAATCGATGCTGGGTCAACCCCATACTCCATACAAAAACACCCGTTTTAGCATGACCGACCAGTTTTGCGAACGCACACATACGTTCCTTTGTTAAACCTGAAGATTTTTCAAGGTCACTCCATTTCATATTCATAACATGTTCTCTTAATCTATAAAAACCATTTGTATGATGGTTAATAAAGCTTTTATCTAATATGTCTCCTGGATTTCGCTTCTCCATTTCAAACCAATGTTTCATCACTCCATTTATAAATGCGATATCTCCGCCGATGTTTACTTGGAAAAAATCGTCTGCGATTTTTGTGCCGAAGATAGCACTTTCGGGGATAGAAGGTATCCAATACTTTTTCATTGAAGGCTCAAAATAAGGATTGATCAAGATAATTTTTGTGCCAGCTTTTTTTGCTGCGTACATGTACTTGGTTGAGACAGGTTGATTGTTAGCAGCAACAGATCCCCAAAACACTAATACATCCGTGCCGATCCAATCTTTATAAGAACAGCTTGAAGCACCAATTCCTAATGAACGCTTTAAGGCCGTTTTACTAGGGGAGTGGCAAATTCGTGAGGCATTATCGATGTTGTTTGTACCTAAAAAACGAGCAACTTTTGCAGCTGTGTAATAGACTTCATTGGTTATTCCGCGTGCTGTTAAATAAAAGGCAAGCTGCTGAGGATTCGTTTTCCGCATTTTCCTTGCAATTCGATTTAGAGCTTCATCCCATGTTATTCGTGAAAATGAGTTATCCCCTTTTTTTCTTAAAAGGGGAAAGGGAATTCTCCCTAGTTTTCGTAGATCTGTGCTGGATAGTTGTTTAAGCTTATCGATATCCTTTAACCAATGCTCTTCCATAGCAGGCATTGTGTTAAGCCTGAGAACATTTAGTCTAGTAGAACAAAGATGCGGGCCTATTAATGTTTGATCCTGTAAGCCGGATACCCCTAATGCACAACCGTCACAAACTCCCTTCGTTAAGATGCGGTAAGCATAGGGCAAGCTATCTTTATTTTCCCATATGATGTCTAAGGTATCCTTAACATGATGGGGTTTTACATTTCCAAATCCAAATGGTGATATTCCTGCCCATAACGATGGTTTTAGTTTTTTATCTAGTTTTATTGGTCCGTCATGCTTTGACTTCCCCATGACCTCACCCCTAACTTTTAGTAAAAAGCTATCTAATGTTCCTGTTTACCAACCATTATATGATGATCAAAGCTGCTTTTATTATTCCTAAATGAATACAGGCCGCGAAAAGATCCATACTAGAAAAAAATAACGTTTGGAGGCTTGTATGAACACGCTCATCATATTGGCACATCCTAATGAGGATAGTTTTAATCATGCGATTTGCAATGAGGTAAAAGAACATTTAACCAAGAAGAACTATGAGGTTAAAATCCGTGATCTTTATAAGCTTAAGTTTGATCCTGTATTAACAGAGGATAATCATACAGAGTTTTATCAAACAAAGCTTCCTAGTGACATTCTGGCAGAACAAAATGAAATAGCTTGGGCAGAAAATCTGGTCTTTATTTTTCCAACCTGGTGGTGCGGAATGCCGGCAATATTGAAAGGGTATATTGATCGGGTGTTTACAAATGGATTTGCTTTTAGATTTGGAAAAAGCGAGGTCGATGGTCTTCTAAAAGGGAAACGTGCCATTATATTACAAACAGCCAGCCAAACAGAAGAATTTATGAAGCCCAGCCAGCTTGTCTCATCTATGGAAACGTCTATGGATGTCGGAATTTTTGATTACTGTGGCATCAATGTCATAACACATAAATTTTTATTTTCCGTGCCTCATGTTGATAAAGAAACGAGAGAAAAAATGTTAAAAGAGATTGTAGGCGTAATAGAAATTATATAGTGCAAAGGTTCCGGTTTTACGGGGACATTAGTATTTACAAAAATTTAACAATAGAAACTGCCATTTACTTGACCCTATTAAAAAAAGGACATCGTCTCTGTGATATAATGTATCTATTAATAGGGGAAAGAGTGAAAGATGATGAAGAAGCTATCCTATTTATTAATTGTTGTTGGTCTTTGTATTGTGGGATATGCTGGTTGGGAAATGGTTGATACCAAAATGCAAACGTCAAAATCATTACAGGATGCTCATGCAATAGTTAAATCTCCGTCTAAAAAAGAAGTGTTTAAAGATAAGGACGGGGCATTTAAACCGCCTGTTGGTGAAGCGGTTGGGATCTTACATATACCAAGGCTTAATGCAGATTTGCCGATTGTGGAAGGAACAGATCCTGATGATCTTGAAAAAGGTGTTGGCCACTATAAAGGAAGTTATTATCCTGGAGAGAATGGACAAATTGTTTTATCAGGACATCGGGATACTGTGTTTCGGAGAGCTGGAGAGCTAGAAATCGGAGATTCACTCGAAATTGGTTTGCCATATGGCAGCTTTGAATATGAAATAACGAAAACAAAAATTGTAGAAGCGGATGATGTAAGTATTATCACCTTACAAAATGAAACAGAGGAGCTTCTCTTAACAACCTGCTATCCGTTCAGCTATGTTGGCAATGCACCGCAGCGTTACATTATCTATGCCAAGACAAAGAATATTTAATAGAAAAACAGCCTGAAGAAATATGAAACCTCAGGCTGTTTTTTCATTTGATTGCATCAAGCTTTGTTCAAGAGCAATCTTCTTTCGGTATACAATTTTTGATAATGTAATACTGAACTCGTAAAGCAGCAATAAAGGGATTATTACTAAAATATCTGATATAAAATCAGGCGGAGTGATAAAAACAGAGACTACAATTAAAACAAAATATGAGACCTTCCTAGTTTTAGCTAGCCTTTGCGGATTAATAATACCTAGTCTAGTTAAGAACATGACAACTGCGGGCATCTCAAATAAAAATCCAAAAGGCAAAGTAAGGTTAATCATAAATCGAAAGTATTTATCGACCGTAAAAAAGGTTTCAAATTGATCTCCGGCAAGGTTTTGCAGGAAAGACAGAACGATGGGAAACAATACAAAATAACCAAATGATATCCCTGAAAGAAATAAAATAAAAATTCCAGGGATAAATGCTAACGTAACCTTTTGCTCTTCCTTTTTCAACCCAGGCTTGACAAAAAGCCAAATCTGCAATGCCGCAACAGGAATCGTTAAGGTAATCGCGCTAAAACCTGCGATCGCCATATAAATCCAAAGAATATCTCCCGGGCCTAAGATAGCTAATTGATCATTAAGATCTTTTACTAAAAAATTATGAATGTCCTTTACAAAAATAAAAGAGCCAAAGAGAGTAAGGATGAAAAAAGTCAATGTAATAATAATCCTTTTCCTCAACTCGCTCAAGTGTTCAATCACATTCTTTTCTGTTAAGTCCATGCTATTACTCCTTTCCCTAAAACTAGAAATTTCAAATTCACCATAAGAGAAAAAAGATGCAAACAGAAAATAGTTAGTTCCTGTCTACATCGATTTTTGTTAGCTTCCAGTTTTTGTTTTTGAACTTTCAACCGCATGAAGCTTTTTATCATCTTCTTCGTTATCAGTATCTTTCTTATCACCATTTACTAAATCATTTGTGGCTTTTTTAAACTCTTTTAAGGTTGATCCGAAAGCTCGTCCAATTTCCGGAAGCTTTGAAGGGCCAAAAATAATTAATGCAATAACTAAAATTAAGATCAGTCCAGGTATACCTATGTTTTGTAACATCTTGAAACCTCCAATTAAAATAGAATATTTTTAAAGAACCGGCATCCTAAGGCGTGAGAATGCTCCAGCATAAAGAACAGGAATCTCTTTTTGTTAGAGCAAATAACCTTTACCCGGATGTACGAGTAAAAACAACCTATAACACTGTTTATTTCTCTAATCTAATAAAGATCATATCTATAAGCTCTAAATAAATCCCTCCTTGATCTAGTTGATAAGTGTCAACGGGGAAAATCATGTCTATGTACAAGCTATCAGTAAATTATTAACTTCATGTTGATGTACTGTTAATATTTTATTAATTCAAAAAATCAGGCAAAAAGCACCACATACTACGTGAACCATAGGTAATGGTTTCGAGTAGGTGGTGCCAGTATTTGTCGAAAAAATATATAAAAGATGATTTTGAAGATAAATAAGCCTTGATTCTAGGTAAATCTTTAATAACGAAGAATTATCTGCAATTTTGAAGACAAATCATTGCCCTACAGGACAATTCTGCGCTTCTCAAAGTGTTGTTTGTCCTATAGGAGCTTTCTACGGGACTTTCCTGGATTCTTAAACTAGAATTTGTCCTGTCTAGCGACATATTGAAATTCCTTATAAACTAAGTCAACATCGAATGGCTATCGCTCTTCGTGTTTCCATTGCCTACTTAACGGGCCATAAAAGTGTTTTTGATGAAACTCCCAGGTCCGGGATTTCATTTTCTAAGAAAGGGAAGCATATCCTTTGGAAAATCAGCCTCAATCTCCACCTTTTCGCCTGTAAGCGGATGGGGAAGGGTCACCTTTGCCGCATGAAGTGCTTGTCTATTAAGAATCCTTTTTTTTGCCCCATATAACACATCACCAATGATCGGATGGCCGATAGAGCTTAAATGCACGCGAATTTGATGAGTTCTTCCAGTATCAAGCCGGAGTTCAACAATCGATAATTGTTGATCTGGGATATATTGCTTGACTTGAAAATGGGTTATCGCCTTTTGCCCGGTAGGAGAAATCCTTCTTCGTGTAGCATGATGACGGTCCTTTCCAATTGGTTTGTCAATCGTTCCCTTTGCTTGAGACAGCTTGCCTTCAGCAACAGCGATATATGTTCGTTTAATTTGTCTTTGCTCAAGAGCTTTATCCAATAATGTATGGGAAAGGTCATGCTTGGCAAAAATGATGGCTCCGGATGTATCCTTATCCAGTCGATGAATATGCCTTACTTTGAGCTGTTCGTCGTTCAATTGATAATAATAAGCAATGCCATTTGCCAATGTACCTGTTTGTCCAGGGGCATTAGGATGTGTATCGATGCCTGCTTGTTTATTGACAATCAGCATATGGTCATCTTCATACAGGACTTCAATAGGATGCTGTTCTGGAATAACACTATAATCCTCCTTTATAAATAAATGTAAGGATAAACAATCATTGACCTGAAGTCTGTGATTAACATCTGCTTGCTGATCATTCTTTCTAATGGACTTCGCTTGATTCCATTTTTGTACAAGGGCTTTTGAAGCACCAAGTTCCTTTGTTAAGACATGGAAGATGGTGTTATTAGCCCAGTTCTCCAGGATATTGATTTCAAGCCATTCACCTACTCGTTTCAAGAAGTTCACCAACCTTATTGTATGTACTGTTGTTTTTTATGCTTTAAGAAATATAAAATTCAGATTTGGTTGCTCACGTATCAGATGAAGCACAGGATGTGCAAATGCGATCAGTGCGATTAATGCAGCGCTTTTCACTAAAAGTGCCCAGCTAGAAAGCAATGATAAATTTGGAATTTAGGTCCGATTCGGTTTATTTGCATTAATCTGTTCAAGGCGTTTCCGCTTTTGGACCTTCTCTTTAAAAAAGTATACAGAACCAATATTGGATGTACAATCTAGTTCCGGTAACACTTACCTCTAAAATGCCTGAATATACTATGGTATGCTTACAGTAGCTCAAGATAAAGAAGAATTGATAGGAAGAATAAAAGGGTGATTGAAATGAAAGTTGTTGTTGCGTCAACTGAAGAACAAGAGCGTCATATCGATGAGCTTGTTGAACAATTGTATACGGAGATATTTCCGAGATTTTTCCCAGACAAAGAAATTAGATACCTAAAAGGACAAAAGGTCTTAAAGCCGCAGGAATCAGATCAAATGTATAATGGGACATTAAAGGATGCTTTTCATATTATTTCAAGCCTTCAGGCGGTTATTGCAGTGCTTGATCATATTGACAATTGCAAGGATGAAAAAGAATATCAAGAGATGTTTGATCGAAACAGCAATAATTTAAATGAATATGGCTACTTTTTCCCGCTGTCATTTTCTCAATTCAAAGAAGCTGAAAGTCAAGAAGGGGAGTTTAGCCAGTTTATCAAACCGGCCAATAGCTTAATCATTTAACAAAAAAGAGGATGTTTCAAAAGGGCCTGACCCATTTGAAACATCCTCTTTAATTTTTTTATTAAGATTCCCATTCAGTCAACAAATTACGGAAATATTCTTCTGTATTTGAACCTTCACTGCGGGCAACCTCTTTTCCATCCTTGTAATGAACAAGTGTAGGTGTGGCATTAATGCTGTATTGAGTCCAGCCGTCCTCAAATTCTAACAGGTTAAATTGATTGATCTCAACACCAAGCTCTTCTGCGACAGGCATGAGAACAGGGGTTGTTGCCTGACAGTGCGTACAGGTTGGACTGAAGTAGTAAACAATTGTTTCCTCTTTATTTTCTAATTTTGATTCCAGCTCTTCAGGAAGAATAATGTTTTGATAATTCGGGTCATCTAATTGGTCAATGGTTGCCGGGTCTAGGTTATCCTTTCCATAGACATTTCCTTCTGCTTTTTGTTTATTTTGATAGGTAGTGATAAAGGCCAGTGTACCAAATAAAATGAGAATGACGGCACCAAAAATAATAATTTTTTTCAAGAGTTAACGACCTGCCTTTTTTAAAATTAGTAAGCTTGTGGTGAAGATAATGATAAATGCTACAAGTGCCAAAAACGGGATGGTAATAAATCCAAGCCAATTGATGTATTCACCTGTGCAAGGGACAATCCCGCAAGTAGCCGATTTTTCGCCCAAAAAGTCAATCTTTTGAATGCTGTAATGGTAAATAGAAATACAGCCGCCAATCGCTGACAGTATAAGGGAATAAAGAGCAATTGAAGCATCCTTCTTAAATACGGCAACTCCTAATATAATCACTAAAGGATACATAAATATTCGCTGGTACCAGCAAAGATCACATGGTATATATTTTAATATTTCTGAGAAATAGAGACTGCCTAATGTAGCAATAAATGAAGCAATCCAGCCAATGGTTAATAAATTTTCAACCTGCTTTTCCTTAGAACTCGACATGACATCTCCTCACAATGATAATGTTTTCTTAAATTATAGTCGTAATCGGTATGATCTGTAAAATGGATAGATTGTGAACTGAAGGGAAGGCTTCTAAACAAAAAACGATTTGTCCTTTTAATATTCCCAATAAAATTTTCTATAAATAAAGTACAACAATCTGTTAAAACTATGTACGAAAGGAGATGATTATGTTGAATAATACAATTCAGGAATGTATGACAACAAATGTTGACACGATTTCTTCCAATCAAACGATTAAAGAAGCAGCAGAAATAATGAGCAGAGATAATGTTGGTTCAATCCCGGTAGTTGATAATGGTCAACTTAAGGGAATTGTGACTGACCGTGACATTACGGTTCGTTCAACTGCAGAAGGACTTGATAGTAATACACCTGTTTCACAGGTTATGTCCACTAACCTTGTATCAGGACACACATCAATGTCTGCTGCTGAAGCAGCAAAGATCATGGCGCAGCATCAGATCCGTCGCTTGCCAATTGTTGAAAACAATCAACTAGTGGGTATCGTTGCACTAGGTGACCTTGCAACGAACCAAATGTCTGACCAAGCTGCAGGTGCAGCCTTGACAAACATTTCTGAACCAAACAAAACAACTTAAACTGAAATCTCCTTGGGGGCTGACGATGTCAGTCCTCTTTTTCATGTTTTAGCAATGCATGCTTATAAAAAGAGACCGTGTATGAAGAATGCCGTAAAAATGAAAACTAATGTTAATTTTTGTATAATAGGATTAGAGGTGATTGATATGATAAAAGCCATTATATTTGATTTTGATGGATTGATTTTAGATACAGAAACACATGAATATGAAGTTTTATGTGAAATTTTTGCTGAGCATCGCTGTGAACTCCCTTTAAGTCTCTGGGGAAAATTGATCGGAACTAAGTCTGATTTTAATCCTTACACATATCTTGAAGAGCAAGCAAAGAAAAAACTTGATCACAATGAATTGTCACAACGCCAAAAGGAACTGTTTTTGCAAAGGATTATCCAAGAAAATGCAAGGCCTGGTGTTGTGGACTATTTAGATGCTGCAAAAACTCTGGGTCTCAAGGTTGGCCTGGCATCGAGCTCTAATTATGAGTGGGTGTCAAACCATTTAAAAAGGTTAAACTTATTAGATCGGTTTGAATGTATCCGTACATCAGATCATGTCCAAAACGTAAAGCCTGATCCAGCTCTGTATCTTGAGGCTGCCAAGTGCCTCGGAGTAAGGCCTGACGAGTGTATCGCGTTTGAAGACTCAGCAAATGGCGCTTTAGCAGCAAAGCGGGCAGGGATGAAATGCGTGACAGTTCCAAACACTGTCACAAAGGATTTAGCGTTTTGCGAAGTTGACCATAGCTTAGAATCAATGGCACATATGGAATTAAAGGAATTAATCTCGTTTTTAGATAAGCAATAAAGGGTAAAATATACTGAAATTAGATCAGGAGGAGCCGCAACTATGTCGGAAAAGCTAGATTTATCTAAATTTGAGAAGAAAATGGTAATACGCAATATTGAAGAAAGTGACATTGATGAAATTTTAAAGCTGCAAACGAAATGTTTTCCAGGAATGACGCCTTGGAAGCGAGAACATTTAGAAAGCCATCTTGAACATTTTCAAGAAGGTCAGTTTTGTGCGGAATTAGAGGGGAAAATCATTGGTTCCTGTTCCAGTCTGTTAATTAACTTTGATGAATACGATGATCGCCATACATGGGATGATATAACGGATAATGGCTATATTACAAACCATAATCCAGATGGCTATAATATGTACGGAATTGAAGTCATGGTCCATCCGAATTACCGCCGTATGAAAATCGGTCACCGTTTATATGAAGCTAGAAAGGATCTTGCAAGAAGGCTGAATTTAAAAAGTATTATCATTGGAGGAAGAATTCCTAATTATTATAAATATGCAGATGAGTTAACACCAAGACAATATGTCCAGCAAGTATCTTTACATAAAATATATGATCCAGTTCTTTCTTTCCAATTATTAAACGAGTTTACCCTAATGCGAATTAACCCTAATTATTTACCAGACGATTTAGCATCTTATAAATACGCAACATTAATGGAATGGAATAATGTTGATTATCATGCAAATACAAAACGATTTTATAAAACATCCCATCCTGTTAGGATTTGTGTTGTGCAATATATGATGAAGCAGATTAATTCTTTTGAGGAATTTGCGAAACAAGTAGAGTATTACACAGATGTGGCTTCAGATGCCGGTTCCGATTTTGCCGTTTTTCCAGAAATCTTTACAACTCAATTAATGTCCTTCCTTGATGAAAAGGTACCAAGTAAAGCGATACAAAGGCTGACTGAGTATACGGAGGAATATATCGAGCTATTCACTGAGTTAGCAGTACGGTACAACGTCAACATCATTGGCGGCTCACATGTTGTTGAGGAAGAAGGACGAATTTACAATATAGCCTATTTATTTAGAAGAGATGGGACAATTGAAAAGCAATATAAACTGCATATTACTCCGAACGAACGTAAATGGTGGGGGATTAGCAGAGGCAATGAGGTAAAAGTATTCAATACGGACTGCGGAAAAATTGCGATTCAAATTTGTTATGATATTGAATTTCCTGAGCTGGCAAGAATTGCAACCGAGAAAGGAGCGAAGATTATTTTCAGTCCATTCTGTACGGAAGACCGACAAGGCTACTTAAGAGTCCGGTATTGTGCGCAGGCTCGTGCTGTCGAAAATCAAATTTATACAGTTATTGCTGGAACAGTCGGTAACCTGCCCCAAACTGAAAATATGGATATTCAATATGCGCAATCTGCTGTTTTTGCCCCATCTGATTTTGAATTTGCCCGTGATGGCATTGTTGTTGAATGCAATCCGAATATTGAGATGGTGGCCATAGGAGACGTCGACTTAGAAATTTTAAGGCGCAAGCGTCAATCAGGAACGGTTAATCAATTAAAGGATCGCAGACATGATATCTATTCCATTCAGTATAAGAAGAAGTAATTAATAGGGTCTGGTCTTCATTCATTTTTGAAGCACAGACCATTTTTCTATTTTTTTCGTAAAAGTCGGCTTTTGTCGATTAATTATTATGTTGGAAAAATAAAAAATAAAATGAATGGTGTTGATCCATCTTTGCCTTACCTCCTAACATTGTTTTGAAATAACTTCTTCCGGCAAACTTCCTCATAATATCACCAAATCTGTTGGATTTTGTAGAAATTCAATTATGTGGAAGGTCCAAGAATATGCTAAAATAGGAATGTCATTTCGGGGAGAATACTAATAAAAGATCCAGGAGGTAACGATGAGCTGGGAACAAAGCTATCAACGTTGGAAAAATAAACAGGATTTAGATCAAGAATTACAAACATTATTAAGTAATATCGAAGGAAATGCCAAAGCATTAGAAGATTGCTTTTACAAAGACTTAGAATTTGGTACAGGCGGTATGCGCGGTGAAATTGGACCGGGTACAAATCGTATGAATATCTACACTGTTCGTAAAGCATCTGAAGGATTGGCAACATACATAGATTCATTTGGTGAAGAAGCTAAAAAACGCGGCGTAGCGATTGCGTATGATTCTCGCCACAAATCACCGGAATTTGCAATGGAAGCTGCTAAGACATTAGCTTCACACGGCATTCAAACATATGTATTTGAAGAATTACGCCCTACTCCAGAGCTTTCATTTGCTGTTCGTTATTTAAATGCTTTTTCTGGAATTGTCGTAACAGCAAGTCATAATCCGCCAGAGTATAATGGTTATAAGGTTTATGGCGAAGATGGTGGCCAATTGCCTCCAGCAGCAGCTGATACGGTTATCGATTATGTAAATAAAGTAGAGGACGAATTACTTGTTGAAGTAAAAGAAGAGGCGGAGTTAAAAGCACAAGGTCTAATCAAAATGATTGGAGAAGAAATTGACCAAGCCTATACAGAAAAACTAAAAACAATTTCTGTTAACCCAACTTTATCAAATGAAGTGGATGTAAAGGTTGTCTTTACACCATTACATGGGACTGCAAACAAACCTGTTCGCCGAGGGTTAGAAGCATTAGGCTATAAAAATGTAACGGTAGTAAAGGAGCAGGAGCTTCCAGATCCTAATTTCTCTACAGTTAAATCTCCTAATCCGGAAGAGCATGAAGCTTTCACACTTGCGATTCGAGATGGTGAAGCAATTGATGCAGATATTCTGATTGGAACAGATCCTGATGCTGACCGACTTGGAGTTGCCGTGAAAAATAATGAGGGGCAATATGTCGTATTAACTGGAAACCAAACTGGTGCATTGCTGCTTCATTATTTGCTTTCTGAGAAAAAGGCAAACGGAACCCTTCCTAGCAATGGGGTTGTATTGAAAACAATTGTCACATCTGAAATCGGCCGTGAAATCGCAAAATCCTATAACTTGGATACAATTGATACATTAACAGGATTTAAATTTATTGGTGAGAAAATTAATGAATACGAAAGAACTGGACAATATGAATTCCAGTTTGGCTATGAGGAAAGCTATGGCTACTTAATCGGAGATTTTGCACGTGATAAAGATGCGGTACAAGCAGCATTGTTAGCTGTAGAAGTCTGTGCCTTCTATAAGAAGCAAGGATTAACCTTATATCAAGGACTTCTGGAAATTTTTAAAGAATTCGGCTATTACAAGGAAGGGCTTAAATCGTTAACATTAAAAGGAAAAGAAGGAGCCGAACAGATTCAAAGCATTCTTCATTCCTTCAGAACAAATCCTCCTTTGGAAGTAGCGGGTAAAAAAGTGACAACAATTGAAGATTATAAAACAAGCGAACGTCAAAACGTTGTTGCTGGCGTTACTGAAAAGATTGAGCTGCCAGGCTCTAATGTATTAAAATACACGCTTGAGGATAACTCATGGTTCTGTGTAAGACCATCAGGTACAGAGCCGAAAGCTAAGTTCTATTTTGGTGTTAAAAGTGATTCACTGGAACAAAGCGAACAGGAGCTTGCGGCATTAGAAGCAGGGGTAATGGAAAAAGTAAATGATTTGATCGCTGAATTAAGTAAATAAAATAAAAGGCAGAAAACGGACAATACACTGTAACAAATTATTCTAGGATTGTCTTGTCAAAAATTTTATAAGAATTAAGTACATCACTTATATAGTGGTGTACTTTTTTTGTTTTAAGGACCAAACCTGCTTTTTTGAAGAACATTACACCAGCACCCTAACGGAGTAAAATCCTTGATAGTGGTTGTGAAGACCAAATCTACCGCTCCCCAACGGTGTAAAGTCCTTGATAGTGGTTGTGAAGACCAAATCTACCGCTCCCCAACGGAGTAAAGTCCTTGATAGTGGTTGTGAAGACCGAATCTACCGCACCCAATGGAGT
>NZ_LATZ01000023.1 GCF_000981385.1 Bacillus sp. SA1-12 | reverse complement strand
ATGGACGCACCGCTGGTGTACCAGTTGTCTTGCCAAAGGCATAGCTGGGTAGCTATGTGCGGAAGGGATAAGTGCTGAAAGCATCTAAGCATGAAGCCCCCCTCAAGATGAGATTTCCCTGTTACTTTGTAACGTAAGATCCCTGAAAGATGATCAGGTTGATAGGTCAGAGGTGGAAGCGCGGTGACGTGTGGAGCTGACTGATACTAATCGATCGAGGACTTAACCTAATACAAATGCGTATGCTCAGTAAATGAATTGAAAAATCGTTATCTAGTTTTGAAGGAACATGCCTTCAAACTTAATATATCTGGTGGCGATGGCGAAGAGGTCACACCCGTTCCCATGCCGAACACGGAAGTTAAGCTCTTCAGCGCCGATGGTAGTTGGGGGTCTCCCCCTGTGAGAGTAGGACGTTGCCAGGTAAGAAGAGAAAAGATCAGTAGAGATACTGGTCTTTTTTATATTTAAAATCAAAGGTTTATTTAAAGACAAACACAAAACAATTAAAAAAACATAAGGTATTAAATACAAGATTAACGAAATTCTAAATTGTGTATACAATAGGTGATTCTGGGCAAACTTAAAAGTATGGAGGTGGAGAAAGTGAATTCTAATAGAATACCAAATTCCGAAGGAGAAACATGTATAATTTGCGATGTGGAAAAAAGTGCAGGAATTCATCTCTATACGAGTTTCATTTGTGTAGACTGTGAAAAAGAAATGACAAGTACACAACCATCTGATCCGAAATACACCTATTTTTTAGAAAAGTTAAGAAGGATAAAAAACTCGCCACTTTATTCATAGTATTGTATAAAAACATAGTATTAAAAGAAGCTGACATGTATCAGCTTTTTTTTATGAAAAAATAAGGTGATAAATGATAATTTTGTTACTCAAGAACTTAAGTATTGCTATAATTATTTTATATTAATTAAAGGACGTTGATAAATATATGGAAACACCCCTCTTTACCGCATTGATGCAGCATACAAAGAGGAGCCCAATGTCCTTTCATGTTCCAGGACATAAAAATGGGACGATCTTTATGGACAAAGCTAAGCAGGTCTATCAGGGGATTTTACCATTGGATGTTACAGAGCTTACTGGCTTAGATGATCTGCACCATCCTAAAGAAGCAATCCGCCATGCTCAGGAGCTTACAGCTTCCTTATATGGCGTTCAAAATACATACTTCTTAGTAAATGGGACAACAGTTGGTAATTTAGCGATGATTTTAGCTTGTTGCGGTAAAAATGACATTGTGCTAGTTCAACGAAATTCACATAAATCAATTCTAAATGGAATTCAATTAGCAGGAGCTAATCCAGTTTTTTTATCGCCAAAGGTAGATGAAGATTATCAAGTGCCTTCTTATATTGAGCTAGAGACAATAAGAGAGGCAATCGCTTGTTATCCGAGGGCAAAGGCATTAATCTTAACGAATCCAAATTATTATGGGCTAGCTATAGATTTAACTGAAATCATTCGATATGCACATGACCACAACATACCCGTCCTAGTGGATGAGGCGCATGGTCCACATTTTATAGCAGGCGATCTATTTCCTGTCTCTGCTGTCCGTTCTGGTGCAGATATCGTTGTTCACTCTGCTCATAAAACATTGCCGGCAATGACAATGGGTTCTTATCTGCATTTTAATAGTAAGATAGTTGATAAAGAAAAACTATTTTATTACTTATCACTCTTGCAAAGCAGCAGCCCATCCTACCCAATTATGGCATCTTTGGACTTAGCAAGGGCTTATCTGGAAAAAATAAAGAGTGAAGAAAGACAACATGATATTTTGCAAGTGATCGCAGACTTTCATGAGCAAATAAACTCTATTAATGAAATAAACATTGTTACATCAAGAGATCAACTTGTTAGAACTGATCCTTTAAAGCTTACTATAAGGGCGGCAAATGGATTAACTGGTTATGAGCTTCAGGACTACTTAGAATCAAAACAGATCTATACCGAACTTGCTGATCCTGCAAACGTGCTTTTTATTTTACCCCTTGCCTATGATAAATTAATAATAAAGCATCTAGATAAGATCAAAAGAAGATTTCCTACTCCCTCTCATCCGATAAAACAACTGGTTCATATGAGTAATCGTCAGACTAAAAGGATTCAACCTATAGAAAAATCATATTCATACTTAAAAACATGTAAAAAGAGAGTGGTAACCTTAAGTGAAGCTATAGGCCATTATGCAGCTGAGGCCATTATTCCTTATCCACCAGGAATACCTTTTATTATGATTGGTGAAAGAGTTACGAATGACTTAATCGAACAATTAAAGGAACTAATGGAGACCGGCGCAACGATTCAGGGAGATGATCATATTCAACAAGGGAAGATTGCTGTATTCATGAAAGGAAGCTGAGTATATTGAAGGGAAAGTTTTTTACGTTTGAAGGTCCAGAAGGAGCAGGAAAGACTACTGTATTGGAAATATTAATGAAGGATTTGGAAAAATCCAGTATTGAGGCTGTTTTTACAAGGGAGCCTGGTGGGATCAATATCGCAGAAAAGATACGTGAAGTCATTTTAAATAAGGAACATACAGAAATGGATTCAAGAACTGAAGCCCTTCTCTATGCAGCTGCCAGAAGACAGCATCTAGTAGAGAGGGTTATACCTTCAATAAATAAAGGCAAACATGTATTTTGTGACCGATTTATTGATAGTTCCTTAGCCTATCAAGGATATGCCAGAGGTTTAGGAATCGATGAAGTTTTTTCTATAAATGAATTTGCGATTAATGGTTTTTTACCGGATGTTACCTTTTATTTTAAAATTGATCCAAAAGCAGGTCTTCAAAGGATCGCAAATAATGCAGAACGAGAGAAAAATCGCCTCGATATGGAAGACTTATCCTTTCATTATAAGGTTCAAGAAGGATATCAGCAAGTTATCGAGAAATTTCAAGATAGGATCATTATTATTAACGCTGATAAACCAGTTGAAGAGGTTGCAGCTGAAATTAAAGGGATATTAAAGAAACACATTGATCTATAATGTTCTGTGAACAGTAAATTACCATTAAACATGCAATGAATCACATTGGTTAAACATGTTACAATATAAGGGGGATTTCATAATGAAATTAATAATTGTTGTTGTACAGGATCAGGATAGCAATAAGCTTTTAAATGCTCTAATGGAGCACAATTTCCGTGTAACTAAATTGTCTAGTACAGGAGGATTCCTTAAATCTGGCAATACGACCTTTATGATAGGGACAGAGGATATAAGGGTTGATAAGGCTTTGCAGATTATCAAGGATAATTGTAAATCGAGAGATCAGCTTGTTGCACCAGTTTCACCAATGGGAGGAAATGCGGATTCGTTCATCCCTTATCCTGTTGAGGTAGAGGTTGGCGGGGCAACTGTATTCGTCCTTCCTGTAGAGCAATTTCATCACTTCTAATAAATAGTAGTTCTAACAGATATGGTGATCTTTCGCCATGGAGGTTTCTATGAAAATCAGTTCAGACATACGTACAGTTATGGATAAACGAGATATAGAACAGAAAACATCAATAAATTCTCCAAAGGGTTTTCAGGATTTAGTCATGAAGCAGGATAATAAGCTTCAGCTTGAACAATTAAATAAGTTACTTATTAACCTTGAAGACGCAGGTCGCAGATTATCAAGATCAAGAAATTTTAGCGAACTTGCAAAATATAAATTATTGATTAAGAAGTTTATCCACGAGGCCGTCAAGTATGGAATGACGATGAAACAGACAAGAAGCTGGGATTATAATGGAAATAGCAGGTCATTAAAAATCATAGAACAAATTGATCAGTCACTCGTTGAATTAGCTGACGAAGTCGTTAACAAGGAAAGCTCAACGATTGATATCCTTGCAAAAATAGGTGAGATAAAAGGATTATTGATTAACCTTTATACGTAGAGAGTGATGGAGAGCAATGGTGAAAAATTGGCAAGAGCTCGCGTCGTATCAGCCGCGTGTTATGAAGTTACTAGCAAATAGTATACAAAAGAATCGATTAGCACATGCCTATTTATTTGAGGGGAAAAAGGGAACGGGTAAAAAAGAGATAGGATTTTTGCTTGCCAAAAGTTTCTTTTGTGAAAATCTCCAAGGCTTTGAACCATGCGAGAAATGTAGAAATTGTAAAAGGATTCAATCTGGAAATCACCCTGATGTTCATCTAGTTGAGCCTGATGGACTTTCGATTAAGAAAGGGCAGATTCAGGCATTGCAAGAGGAGTTTTCTAAATCAGGTGTTGAATCGAATAAAAAACTTTATATGATTATTCATGCTGATAAAATGACTGTAAATGCTGCAAATAGCTTATTAAAGTTTTTAGAAGAACCGAATGCGAATACAATTGCTCTTTTAATAACTGAGCAGTATCATAGAATGTTGAATACGATTTTATCCCGTTGTCAGTTGTTATCATTTCAACCATTACAGCCTAAATCTATTGAGGAAACACTAACTCAAAGCGGGATTCCTAAGCAATTTGCGGCACTCGCTTCACAGTTAACAAACGATAAAGAGGCTGCAATGGAGATTGCACAAGATGATTGGTTTGCGCAGGCTAGATTGAAAGTGATAAAATTATATGAAATGGTATCAGATCGAAATGGACAGGCACCTATATTTGTTCATACAGAGTGGATGAACCATTTTAATGATAAGGAAAAGCAAGAAACAGGTTTAGACTTGTTATTATATATATATAAAGATGTTTTATCGGTCCAATTAGGAATAGACGAACAAGTAATTTTTCAAGACATAATTCAGCAATTAAAGCAGCATGCCCTTCAAATGACACAAAGAAGTGTGACTGAGAAGATGACTTCTATTTTAGAGGCTAAAAAAAGGCTTCATGCCAATGTGAGTCCACAATTAATGATGGAGCAATTGGTGTTAACATTGCAGGAGGGATAAGTTTGTATGATGTTGTAGGTGTTCGTTTCAAAAAAGCGGGCAAAATCTATTATTTCGACCCAAACGGTCTTCATATAGAAAAAGACGACTTTGTTATTGTTGAAACCATTCGTGGAATAGAATATGGGAAAGTCGTACTAAATAATAAAAAAGTTGAGGAGAATGATATTGTACTGCCGTTAAAAAAGGTCATTCGACTTGCTGATGAGAAAGATAAATTAATGGTTCAGGAAAATCAAGAGGCTGCAGAAGAAGCATATCATGTATGCCAAAAGAAAGTTTCTGAGCATGGTTTAGATATGAAATTAGTAGATGTTGAATATACATTCGACCGTAATAAGGTGATCTTTTATTTCACAGCAGATGGACGCGTTGATTTTCGTGAATTAGTTAAGGATTTAGCAGCTATTTTTAAAACGAGAATTGAGCTCCGACAAATTGGCGTTCGGGATGAAGCCAAAATGCTGGGCGGTATAGGACCTTGTGGCCGTATGTTATGCTGTTCTACATTTTTAGGCGATTTTGAGCCTGTCTCTATTAAAATGGCAAAGGATCAAAACTTATCGTTAAATCCTACGAAAATTTCCGGTCTTTGCGGTCGTTTAATGTGCTGCTTAAAGTACGAAAATGATGATTATGAGTCTGCAAAGGAACTTTTACCAGACATCGGCGAAATGATCGGTACGCCTAAGGGGCTTGGAAAAGTTGTTGGATTAAATATATTAGAGCAAATTATACAGGTTGACCTGGTTGAACAAGAACGCGTGGTAGAATACACTTGGGATGAATTGCAGAAAGAAGGCGTAGTTCCAATGCAATCCACAGATTGATGAGGTGGAACAAGTGGATAAAAAAGAGATATTTGAGTCTGTCAGCAGTATGGAGGAACAGATAGGATCTTTATATACTCAATTGGGTGAATTGAAACAGCATTTAGGCGATCTTATTGAAGAGAACCAGCATTTGAAAATCGAAAATGAGAATCTACGCCGAAGATTAGACTCAACAATAACAAGTGCAAATGCTGAAAAAATAAAGAAACCGAAATCGAAGGAAAAAAAGGAAACAAAGCAAAATCAAATTGATATAGGTGAAGGATATGATAATCTAGCAAGATTGTATCAAGAAGGCTTTCATATTTGTAATTTGCATTATGGCAGCCTTCGGAAGGATGGAGATTGCTTATTTTGCTTATCATTCCTAAATAAGAAGTAAAAATGGCTGGCTCATAATCATTTGCCCCTCTCAAAAAACACTAAGAGAGGGATAATATCTTTTGATTATGTGTCAGTTTTTTTATGCTTTATAGGGATAGAAAGGCATTCGTGTATTTCTTACGAAGGAAAGTATTTAAATATAGTTTTTGTGTCTAGCTCGCTTTAGGCTGATCATGGCCCTTGAGCTTTTCTTATAAAGGAGTCATATATTTATGGTTAAATTAATAGGTGATGAACGACTGGATTATTTGTTAGCCGAGGATCTTAGAATTATACAGAGTCCAACGGTCTTTTCATTTTCTCTAGATGCTGTCTTACTATCTAGATTCGCTTATATGCCAATTAAAAAGGGAAATATCCTTGATTTATGTACAGGAAACGGAATTATCCCATTAATACTTAGTACAAGAACAAATGGTAAGATTACTGGAGTTGAGATACAAGAGCGACTTTATGATATGGCAATGAGGA
The DNA here is from genome assembly GCF_000981385.1 of Bacillus sp. SA1-12. Classification (GTDB taxonomy): domain Bacteria; phylum Bacillota; class Bacilli; order Bacillales; family Bacillaceae; genus Metabacillus. Next base: position 50,751 of record NZ_LATZ01000023.1, on the reverse strand, counting down.
GTATTGCCTATAATAATTTGGAGCAACAAATTAACATGATTCATGGGGATCTTAAAGAGATGCCGAAGCAGTTAGGATATGGAAAATATGATGTCGTGACGTGTAATCCTCCTTATTTTGCAACACCTCACAAAGGAAATCAGAACCCAAATGAATATCTTGCGATTGCGCGACACGAGATTCTATGTACGTTAGAAGATGTAATCCGTGTAAGTAGTCAGCTTGTGAAACAAGGTGGTAAAATAGCGCTAGTCCATAGACCGGGCAGACTGGCTGACATTATTGAACAGATGAGGAAACATCGGGTTGAACCGAAACGAATTCAACTTGTTTACCCTAAACAAGGGAAAGAAGCAAATACTTTGCTAATTGAGGGGATTAAAGATGGCCATGCGGATTTAAAGCTGTTGCCTCCTGTATTTGTTTATAATCATGATAATGAATACACAAAAGAGATAAAGACAATATTATATGGAGATAAGCAGGAGGATATGCAAGCCTAATAAGGAGTTTTTATGGAAAATACAAATCACTATTTTTATGTCCTTGAATGTAATGATGGTAGTTATTATGCCGGATATACAGTGGATTTGAAGCAACGTGTAAAAAAACATAATGATGGTAGAGGTGCCAAATATACAAGAGGGAGAACACCTGTTAAACTATTGTATTCGGAAATGTATGAAACAAAGAGTGAAGCTTTAAAAAAAGAAATTTCCTTTAAAAAGCTGCCTAGAAAAGCAAAGGAGAAATACATAAACGAATATAGATCTAATACAGAAGGGTGAAGGGAGCATGTTACAACAACAAAAAAGTTTTCATCATGAAGAAAAAGAATTAGGGGATTTATATCTTGTTCCAACGCCAATTGGAAATTTAGAGGATATGACATTTCGTGCTATAAAGGTGCTTAAAGAAGTCGATTTAATTGCTGCTGAAGACACCCGCCAAACCAAAAAGCTTTGCAATCACTTTGATATCAATACACCTATATTTAGTTATCATGAGCATAATAAAGAAACAAGCGGCAATCGAGTACTTGAATTGTTACAGCAAAAGAAAAACATTGCACTAGTAAGTGATGCAGGGATGCCGACCATTTCGGACCCAGGCAGTGAATTAGTAAAACAAGTCCTTGCTTCAGGTGGAAGTGTCATTCCACTCCCTGGTGCAAATGCAGCTTTAACAGCTCTGATTGCCTCAGGAATTACTCCTCAGCCATTTTATTTTTTTGGGTTTTTAGATCGACAAAAAAAAGAAAAAAAACAGCAGCTTGAACAGCTGCGCGGACGAATGGAAACCATTATTTTATATGAATCACCACACCGCTTAAAAGAAACATTACAGTTAATAGCAGATTATTTAGGCAATCGTTCGATATGTATATCAAGAGAATTAACTAAGAAATTTGAAGAATTTATTAGGGGAACAGTAAATGAAGTTATAAAATGGTCAGAAGAAAATGAAATTCGTGGTGAGTTTTGTATCATCATTGAAGGGGCTCATGAAGACGTACATATTGAAAAAGAAGATGTATGGTGGAGCCATTTGAGTTTAAAAGATCATGTGGATCATTATATCAAACAAGATATGTCCTCAAAAGAAGCAATAAAACGAGTTTCCGGTGAAAGAAATATTCAGAAACGCGAGGTTTATCAAGCGTATCACATAGATTAAAAGGCTGTCAGTGACAGCCTTTTTCCAATCTATTCTAATTATTTTTGAACAAGCTGGCGTTGAAGTTCTGCTAAGATTTGTTCTGCACCTTCGCGGCTAAGTACTAGTTTTCCGTTTGCAAGAGCTAAGTTATCATCAGAAACTTCACCAGTGATTTGGCAAGTCATATTTGGTTTATATTTCTTTAAAATGATCTTTTCATCGTCAACGTAAATTTCTAACGCATCTTTCTCAGCAATACCTAATGTACGGCGTAGTTCAATAGGAATAACAACACGGCCTAATTCATCAACTTTACGTACAATACCAGTAGATTTCATAATTAATCTCCTCTCAATTTTGACATATTCTATGTTTTTTATTTATACTTCGTCAATATTCGACAAAAACTGATTTGCTTTTTAAGCATATCAGTGTTTCCAATAAACGTCAATCATTTTATTTATTTTTCCATGTAAAAAAATAGATGTTGTAGTAAAAACCTTATGAGAACAGAGTTTCTAGTATTGTCTACCCTCAAAACATGGTAATAAAACCTTATATTGGAAGTTTAAATAGGGAGTGAAATCAGTTTTTTTAATTGAAAAGAAAAGGGAGATATTCGACAAGAGCCTGCGAAAATTCGACAAATTTCCATCATTGATCTTAAAAGGCATGTCGAATAACAGAAATCTAAAAACTTTAGGTATATATTCTTGATATTAGGGGCTAAGATGGTATCATAAAAGAGTATGAAAAAATCAAAAATGGATAGGTTAGTTAATGCTTGTCATTATGAAAGTTGTCCATGTTCATAATTATCTTCCATAACGCTCTCGTCCTTAGGGGCGAGAGCGTTTTTTAAAGTAAGATGAAGAATTTAGACAAGAGATTCTTTGTTTAGGTTCTCCATATATCATAACTTAGTTTGAGCATGAGAGTATTTTAAGTGAAAGCTAGAAAATTCTGGGATTAATCCGTTTTTTAACGTTTTAGAGGAGGTATACATAATGGAGAATAATCAAAAAACATTTTATATTACAACACCTATTTATTATCCAAGTGGAAAGCTGCATATAGGACATGCCTATACGACAGTGGCAGGGGATGCGATGGCCCGTTATAAACGGATGCGCGGATATGATGTCATGTATTTGACAGGTGTTGATGAGCATGGCCAAAAAATTCAACGTAAAGCAGAGGAAAGCAATGTAACTCCTCAAGAGTATGTAGATAATATTGTAATAGGGATTAAAGATCTTTGGAGTAAGATGGATATTTCCTACGATGATTTTATTAGAACCACTCAGGACCGTCATAAAGTTGTTGTTGAAAAAATCTTTTCACAGCTTGTTGAACAGGGGGACATTTATTTAGATGAATACGAAGGATGGTATTCTGTTCCTGATGAAACCTATTATACTGAGCTTCAGCTCGTTGATCCTATCATTGAAAATGGAAAAATAGTCGGTGGGAAGAGCCCTGATAGCGGTCATCCCGTTGAACTAGTAAAAGAAGAATCCTATTTCTTCAGAATGGGGAAATATGTTGACAGACTATTAGCCTTTTATGAAGAAAATCCTGAGTTTATCCAACCTGAGTCTAGAAAAAATGAAATGATTAATAACTTTATTAAGCCTGGTCTTGAAGATTTAGCTGTTTCACGTACAACGTTTGATTGGGGTATAAAAGTTCCTGGAGATCCAAAGCATGTTATTTATGTTTGGATAGACGCATTATCTAACTATATTACAGCCCTTGGTTTTGGTACAGAAAATGACGAGAAATATAAAAAGTATTGGCCTGCCGATGTCCATATTGTTGGGAAGGAAATTGTCCGTTTCCACACTATTTACTGGCCGATCATGTTAATGGCATTAGATTTGCCTCTGCCGAAGAGAGTATTTGCTCATGGCTGGCTTTTAATGAAGGATGGAAAAATGTCCAAATCGAAAGGAAATGTTGTTGATCCTGTAACCTTGATTGATCGATATGGGTTAGATGCCCTTCGTTATTACTTATTAAGAGAGGTTCCCTTCGGTTCTGATGGCGTTTTTACTCCAGAAGGGTTTATTGATCGTGTAAATTACGACTTAGCTAATGATTTAGGGAATTTATTAAATCGAACAGTAGCCATGATCGAAAAATACTTTGATGGTGAAGTGCCAAAATATAGTGATGCACAGACAGAATTTGATGAGCAGCTTGCAGTATTTTCGCAAAATACAGTGAAAAAGTATGAGGAAGCAATGGAAAAAATGGAATTTTCAATTGCACTTTCATCTTTATGGCAATTTATTAGCCGAACAAATAAATATATAGATGAAACACAACCATGGGTACTGGCAAAAGAAGAAGCTAATCGTGATAAGTTAGCTTCCGTAATGGTTCATCTTGCTGAATCATTACGAATTACAGCGGTATTATTGAAGCCATTTTTAACAGAAACACCAAATAAGATTTTCCATCAGCTTGGAATTAACGATGATAACCTTCAAGCTTGGGACAGTATAACAAGCTTTGGAACGATCAATCAATCTCAAGTTAATAAACAGTCGCCAATTTTCCCTCGTCTTGAAGTTGTGGAAGAGGTCCAATATATAAAAGAGCAAATGAAAGGATCTGTTCCTGTACAAGAGGAGAAAAAAGAAACACAAGTACCACCTATGGAAGATGAAATCATGATTGATGATTTTATGAAGGTAGATCTTCGCGTAGCAGAGGTACTGCATGCAGAGCCAGTTAAAAAGGCAGACCGCCTTTTAAAACTTCAGCTGGATTTAGGATACGAAAAACGACAAGTTGTTTCTGGTATTGCAAAATATTATAAGCCTGAGGATTTAATTGGTAAAAAGGTCATTTGTGTTGTCAATCTTAAGCCGGTAAAACTTCGTGGTGAACTTTCTCAAGGAATGATCTTAGCCGGATCTCAAGATGATGTCCTGTCAGTTGCAACGGTAGATGCTAGTCTGCCGAATGGGTCAAGAGTAAAATAACAACGAAGTGCTAATCCCTTGTTCAGTGGTAAAAAAAGGGGTTTACCCTTAGTTTTAACGATAGAAACATATAATCTTTTATAAAAATAGGAGGGGTGTTCCACGTGTAACATTTTGTAGAACACCCCTTTGATTTGTCGAATTGAAAGGAAGAGGTAAATTATGCTATTTGATACCCACGCTCATTTAAATGCAGTTCAATACGAAGAAGATATAGTAGAGGTCATTCAACGAGCAAAAGATGAAAACGTAACACATATAGTGGTTGTTGGATTTGACAAAGATACGATAACAAAAGCAATGGAATTAACAGAACAATATGAGATGATATATGCAGCAATAGGGTGGCATCCAGTAGATGCAGTTGATATGACAGATGAGGATTTAGCTTGGATTAAAGAATTGACCTCACATCCAAAAGTTGTTGCTATAGGTGAGATGGGACTGGATTATTATTGGGACAAATCCCCGAAAGATGTGCAGAAGGAAGTATTTCGCAAGCAAATTCAATTAGCGAAAGAAGTACAGCTTCCAATTATTATTCATAATCGTGATGCTACAGAGGATGTTGTGAAAATCTTAAAAGAAGAAAAAGCTAGTGAAGTAGGCGGCATTATGCACTGCTTTACAGGCAGTCTTGAGATTGCGAAGCAGTGTATGGAAATGAACTTCTATATTTCGTATGGCGGACCTGTAACATTTAAGAATGCGAAAAAGCCAAAGGAAGTTGTGAAGGAGATTCCAATGGAGCGCCTTCTAATCGAAACAGATTGCCCTTATTTAACACCACATCCTTTTAGAGGCAAGCGTAATGAGCCAAGCTATGTAAAATATGTTGCTGAACAAATTGCTGAGCTCAGAGGAATAAGTTATGAAGAAGTTGCGGAAAAAACTTCCGACAATGCCAAAAAATTATTCGGCATAACTCGATAACGAAACTTGTCGAGTTATGGAGTAGCTTGTCCAACTTGATAAGAAATCTTAAAAGTTCTACATGTCTCATCTCCTTCATAGTATAACCTTGTCGATAACTCTTTCTTCACATTCGCCTCATTTTTACTCATAATTAAGAATACGTTGGAAAAATGAGACAACGTCGAAAGGGTTGACAAGATGAAAGATACTCTATATAATCCACGAGGAAGAAGGAGGCGTTTTTCATTTTCATTCAAAACATGAAAAAGCTGTTTTCCGAAAGATCAATAAAAAGCAAGATTGTCCTTTCTACTGCTAGTATGCTAGTTTTAGGATCAGGTGTCGCATATGGTACATATGAGGGATCGAAAGAAACTGTCGCATTGAATGTGAACGGAAAAGAAGAAAAAATACGTACCCACGCAGATACAGTCGGTGCATTATTACAAGAATTAGATATAGATTATAGACAAGAAGATCACATTTCACCTGCAGCAAGTAAGCGGATAGAAGAAAACATGAAGATCGACTATGAAGCTTCCAAGCCCGTTAAACTTGCAATTGGCGAAAAGCGAAGGACAATTTGGACTACAGCTGATACAGTAAAGGAACTCATTGAACAAGAAAATTTAGATGTCACAGAGCATGATAAAATCGAACCAGCATTAGATACGAAGCTTGAAAAGAACTTGTCATTAACAATTGATAAAGCATTCAAACTTGCACTAAATGTTGGCGAACAAAAACAACAAGTTTGGACTACTTCGACTACTGTCGCTGACTTTTTAAAGGAACACAACATAAAATTGAATAAATTAGATGAAGTCAAGCCGGCTCTTACGGAACAAATTAATCCTAAGAGTACCATAACGGTTACACGTATAGAAAAAGTCACCGATGTAGTGGAAGAACCAATTGCCTTTAACGTCATTACCAAGAAAGATAGCAGCCTTGAAAAAGGGGAACAAAAAGTCATTGAATCTGGTAAAGAAGGCAAGCAGAAGAAGCACTTTGAAGTCGTTATTAAAAATGGAAAAGAATTTTCTAGGAAGCTATTAAAAACAGAAACCGTTGCAGACAGTGAAGCTAGAGTTGTTGCATTAGGAACGAAGGCTGTTCAACCTGTAAGTACTGCTACCGTTTCACGCGGCAATGATTCTGTTGCGAAAGAGTTTTATGTAAGATCAACAGCTTATACGGCCTATTGTAGTGGTTGTTCCGGTACCACTGCTACAGGAATTAATTTACGAGCAAATCCTAATGCTAAAATTATCGCTGTTGACCCAAGTGTCATCCCTTTAGGTACAAAAGTGTATGTCGAGGGCTATGGATATGCAGTTGCTGCTGACACAGGTTCAGCTATTAAAGGCAATAAAATCGACGTGTTCTTATCATCGAAATCAGCTGCCTATCGATGGGGTTCGAAAAGAGTAAAAATTAAAATTCTAAATTAAACGATGACAGAGGGTTTTTATCCCTCTGTTTTTTTGCGTTATAATGGAGGGTATACTTTGCTTATAAGATAAAGTAAAAACGAAAGAACCGGCTTACAGGCTTTCATTTGGATTCAATATATTAGACGAGATCGCTTTATGAAAAGTTTCAGGTTTTGGAGGAAAAAATGAAAATAAAAGAAATTATTGTGGTTGAAGGGAAAGATGATACGACAGCTATTAAGAGAGCAGTTGATGCGGACACAATTGAAACAAATGGTTCTTCAATTGGCGAGTCGGTTATCGAGCAAGTTAAGCTTGCCCAACAAACGAGAGGTGTCATTATCTTTACTGATCCGGATTTTCCGGGAGAAAAAATAAGGAAGACAATAGCCGAGAAGGTTCCTGGCTGTAAGCATGCTTTTTTACCAAAAGAGGAAGCAAGACCTAAAAACGGAAAAGGGATTGGGGTAGAGCATGCATCTGTCACATCCATTCGAAATGCTTTGCAGTCAGTTAAGGAAGAAATGGATGAATTCACGAGTGAAATCGTTTTTGATGATTTATTAGATGCAGGTCTTATTGGCGGAGATAAAGCTCGGGCGAGACGTGAAAAATTAGGTGTATTATTAAAGATAGGCTATACAAATGGAAAGCAGCTTCATAAAAGACTGGAAATGTTTCAAATCAGCAGAGATGATTACATAAAAGCAGTAATAAAGATCCTACAGGAGGAAAATAATTGATGATGAAGGATATTGCCACACCCGTTAGAACAAAAGCGATATTAGAAAAATACGGTTTTTCCTTTAAAAAAAGCTTAGGACAAAACTTTCTAATTGAACCGAATGTTTTAACTAGGATTGTTGATCATGCAGATGTATCAGAAAAAACCGGCGTCATTGAAATTGGACCAGGTATCGGTGCGTTAACTGAGCAGCTTGCAAGAAGAGCCAAGAAGGTCGTTGCTTTTGAAATTGATGCACGGCTGCTGCCAATCTTAAATGAAACATTAGCTCCTTATTCTAATGTTTCAATTATCCATCAAGATGTGTTAGAAGCTAATTTAAAGGAAGCAGTGAAGGAGTACTTTAATGACTGTGAGGAAATTATGGTTGTAGCCAATCTTCCTTATTATGTCACGACACCGATCATTATGAAGCTGTTAGAGGAAAAACTGCCGCTTAAAGGAATCGTCGTTATGCTGCAAAAAGAGGTGGCAGAGCGAATCTCAGCCAAACCATCAACAAAGGAATATGGCTCGTTATCTATCGCAGTGCAATACTATACCGATGCTAAAACCGTGATGACTGTCCCTAAGACCGTTTTTGTTCCGCAGCCTAATGTTGATTCGGCGATCATTCGTTTATTAGTAAGGGATGAACCCATTGTAAATGTAAAGAACGAAGCATTCTTTTTTGAAATTGTACGTGCCAGCTTTGCGCAAAGAAGGAAAACGCTACTTAATAACCTAGTTCACTTTTTACCAAATGGCAAAGAATTAAAGCCGATCATTGAAGAAACGCTGGCACAGGTTGAAATCGATGGCAAAAGAAGAGGAGAATCTCTTTCGATCAATGAATTTGCGAAATTAAGTGATGCATTAGATCATATGCTAAATAAAGCTTAATGCTTTCATATTCAATTTACTCTTAAGGCATAGTTTACGCTGTATGTAGATTATGCCTTTTCGTGTGTTTTTTTAGGTGACATATCACCAATTAACGAAACCATCATAGGCTAGAAAAGGATACTTTTTTAAAAGAAGTTGATAATCCTACAATAACCGTGTTTGCCTCCTTGAGCGCTTTTTCAATGGAGCTGAGCAAGGTGCTTGTGCTTTTCTTAAAAATTGGAGTGATCAAATATGCAGGTGAAAATTGGAGATGTTGTAGCAAGAAAATCCTATCAGCTTGACCTGTTATTTCGAGTAATTGACTTAAAAACATCTGCTACTGGAGAGCAGATTGCAACTTTATATGGTGATGAAGTTAGATTAATAGCTGATGCACAATGCAGTGATCTTGTCATCGTGGATGAGTTAGAGAAAAACAGCCGGAAGCAAAAGGAAAAGGAATTGATTGAGCAGTCCTATTATTTATTTCGCCAAGATTATCAGCTGTTAAGAGAGAAACAGGAATATTACGCAACATCCAGTTATAGCCACAATGAGGAATTTTTTCATATACCCGGGAGAGTCCTTCATGTTGATGGAGATCCTCTCTATTTGCAAAAATGTTTAGCCCTATATGAAAAGATCGGTGTCCCGGTAAATGGCGTTCATGTAAGTGAAAAGGAAATGCCAGAGAAAATTACAGGTCTTCTTGATAGTTATCGTCCTGATATTTTAGTGGTAACAGGCCATGATGCTTATTCAAAGCATAAAGGAAATATAGATGATTTAAATGCTTACCGCCATTCAAAAGAGTTCGTTCAAACCGTCCGCAACGCCCGTAAAAAAGTTTCCCACCTTGACCAACTCGTTATATTTGCAGGAGCATGTCAATCCCATTTTGAATCCTTAATCAGGGCAGGAGCTAATTTTGCCAGCTCCCCATCAAGAGTAAACATCCATGCCTTAGACCCTGTTTACATTGTCGCTAAAATAAGCTTTACTCCGTTCGTTGAACGGATTAATGTTTGGGATGTTCTTCGCAACACGTTAACTAGAGAAAAGGGACTTGGCGGTGTTGAAACAAGGGGAGTGCTTAGGACAGGAATGCCATTCAGAAAACATAATCAATAAATGTTGCCGCTTATCGATATAAGTGGCTCTTTCTATAGAAAAAAGCTTAACTGGCAGGGAAAAAATATCTCCTTTTTTTGATAAAATTCATCTTTTTTAATCGTGATATTACTTTTTCCAATCTTTGTTTTTTCTTTTTAGAAACTCCAAATTACTGAACGAATTCCTATCTTTACGGCTTAAAAATGAACAATATAAATAAGAAATAAAAAAATATTCATTTTTACACATAAAATTGATATTCTCGGAACAAACTACCTGTGAGGAAACAAGAATTTTGTTGAAAATAATTTATTGACAGTTGGGAAAAGTTATTGATATAATTTTAATTTTGTTTGACTTACATAGGCAAAAGCTGTATAATTACATTAGTGAGGTGGATGCAATGGGAAAAACTCTAACGGATATTAAAAAGTCCTTGGATGGTAATCTTGGCAGACGACTAACTTTGAGAGCAAACGGTGGTCGTAGAAAAACGATAGAACGCTGTGGTGTACTTGCAGAAACCTATCCATCTGTCTTTGTTATTGAGCTTGATCAAGATGAAAATTCGTTTGAACGTGTATCTTACAGCTATGCTGATGTATTGACCGAAACAGTGCAATTAACATTTTTTGAAGATACAACTGGTTCATTTGCAGTTAGTGGACAGTAGACAGAAATTGTTTACTGTTTTTTCTTTTGTCTTTTTTAGGAGCGATTCCCTACATAAATCAATTAATAATTGTAAATAATAAAAAATGCCACAGTTCAATTCTCTTCTTTTATCCATATTTATCCTTTGAAAGGATGTGTCGTGTTATGGGCAGACGTCGTGGAATTATGTCTGAAAGCTTTAAATACGAAATAGCAAAGGACTTAGGGTTTTACGATACAGTGAAAGAAGAAGGATGGGGAGCAATTCGTTCACGTGACGCAGGGAATATGGTTAAGCGTGCAATTGAAATAGCTGAGTCACAGCTGGCTCAACATCATTGTGGTCAAAAGTAATGAAGTATTAGGGTTGACTGGAAAGCTTTATCACCTCGTGTTTTGAGGACGGAGCTTCTACAGTCAGCCCTTTGTCTATAGATAAAACTTTTATATTTTGTTTCGAAGGACTGGTTGCAGCGCCTAGTTCCTCGAGGTCAAGCTACTCAAGAGTTAAGGTAAAGAGCACCTGTATTCTTGAGCATCTTATGCTTGTCGGGCCAGAGCAAGGCTCCTCCGCATTAGTAAGGATAACTAAGAATAAGCTTATGAATTTAGTTTTTGTGTCTAGCTGCAGCGCCTAGCTCCTCGAGTCATAAGCTACTCAAGAATTGAAGGTAAAGAGCACCTTCTATTCTTGAGCATCTTATGCTTCGGAGCTGAACAAGGCGCTTACGCTTTTCTTTATGTCGAAAAAAGAAATACTATGCCTGCTTTTGTGGTACAATGTTGATACAATTTCAGATCGTTAAAGTAGGTGAATACATGCGTGTGTTAGAAAAAGCACCAGCGAAGATAAATTTATCATTGGACGTCCTTTTTAAACGTAAGGATGGTTTTCATGAAGTGAAAATGATTATGACGACAATCGATTTAGCTGATCGGGTAGAGCTCGTTTCTTTGCCATATGATGAAATTCGAATTATTTCTCATAATCGGTTTGTTCCAGATGATCACCGTAATTTGGCTTATCAAGCAGCTAAATTGTTAAAGGAACGTTATGGAATCCGCAAAGGTGTGTCAATATCGATTACAAAAACGATTCCGGTAGCAGCAGGATTAGCGGGGGGCAGCAGTGACGCAGCGGCAACTTTACGAGGATTAAATCGCTTATGGAACTTAGGTTTATCCATAGATGAGTTAGCAAGACTGGGAGCAGAAATTGGTTCAGATGTATCGTTCTGTGTTTATGGCGGAACTGCATTAGCTACAGGCCGAGGGGAAATTATCCATCATATCGATCCGCCGCCACATTGCTGGGTTGTACTTGCGAAGCCGACAATTGGAGTTTCGACAGCTGATGTTTATAAAAATTTAAACATAGATTCGATAAAGCATCCTGATGTTGAAGGAATGATTGAGGCCATTAAAGCTGGTGACTATGACCAGATCTGCAGACTAATGGGAAATGTATTAGAAAGTGTAACGTTACATATGTATCCTGAAGTAGCAAATATTAAAGATCAAATGAAGCGTTTTGGTGCAGATGCTGTTCTTATGAGTGGCAGCGGTCCGACTGTTTTTGGTCTTGTGCAATATGAATCACGCTTGCCAAGGGTTTATAATGGACTTCGAGGGTTTTGTGACCAAGTGTTTGCAGTCCGTATGCTGGGAGAACGAAACAGCCTTGATTAAATACGGATATTAAGTTATATTTACTATAATAATATTCGGATTTTGGAGGTTACCATTTCATGAAATTTCGTCGTAGTGGTCGTCTTGTGGATATGACAAACTATTTGCTTCATCATCCACATTCGTTAGTGCCATTAACTTATTTTTCAGAGAAGTATCAATCAGCTAAATCATCCATAAGCGAAGACTTGACGATTATTAAAGAGACTTTTGAGCAACATGGAATCGGAACATTACTCACTGTACCTGGTGCGGCTGGCGGTGTAAAGTTTATCCCGCAGGTCGAGGAGAATGAGGCAAAACAATTTATAGACGAGCTTTGTGAATTAATGGCTAAACCAGAAAGGCTTCTTCCAGGAGGTTATCTATATTTAACTGATATCCTCGGCGACCCCTCGATTGTTAATCAGCTGGGGAGATTATTTGCAACCGTTTTTAGTAACCGGAAAATTGATGTCGTGATGACTGTTGCGACAAAAGGGATCCCGTTAGCTTATGCTGTTGCTGCCCAACTTGATGTACCGGTTGTAATCGTAAGAAAAGATAGTAAAGTAACTGAGGGTTCGACAGTAAGCATTAACTATGTTTCAGGATCATCTAAGCGTATTCAAACGATGCTGCTTGCTAAGCGGAGCTTAAAGGAAGGCTCTAATGTGTTAATTATTGATGACTTTATGAAGGCTGGAGGCACGATTAACGGGATGATCAGCCTGCTGGAAGAGTTCCAAGCTAAGGTTGCAGGAATCGGTGTTCTTGTGGAAACTGAGGGAGTAGAAGAAAGACTGGTCGATGAATACATTTCTCTCGTGAAACTTACCGATGTAGATACGCGTGAAAAACATATCCAAGTAAAACCTGGGACTTATTTTCAATTTATAAAAGAAAAGAAGAGTGGAGAGGATTAATATGAAAATTGTCAGCACTAATCAAGCACCTGCCGCAATCGGACCATATTCGCAAGGGATTATTGTTAATAATTTATTCTATAGCTCAGGACAGATTCCGTTAACTGCTGAAGGAGAAATGGTAACAGGGGATATTTCGGAACAAACGCATCAAGTATTTAAAAACTTAAAAGCTGTTCTTGATGAGGCAGGGTCATCTCTTGAATCAGTGGTAAAGGCAACAGTATTTCTTAAAGATATGAATTCATTTTCTGCATTTAATGAAGTATATGGTCAATATTTCTCAGAGCATAAGCCAGCTCGCTCTTGTGTAGAGGTAGCACGTTTGCCAAAAGATGCTTTAGTTGAAATAGAAGTAATTTCCTTAATTAAATAATTCCTTTTACGGGCTGTCTATCAGCCCTTTTTATATTTTATAAGCGGGCTAAAGCAGTACATTGATGTTTTTGGCATACGGTAATGAGCGAAAATCAACAGGCAAGTTTACTAGAGAAACATCTTATTCCCCCATTAATCACTTTCCGCCCTCCCACCTTATCTAAATTTTAAAAAAATTTTCAAAAAATGCAGGAATATATAAAAGAACGTTGAAATAATAACTTAAGTTTTTCATATGGGGGAAAAGGTGGTGAACAGGATGGAAGTTACAGACGTAAGATTACGCCGCGTAAATACCGAAGGACGTATGAGAGCAATTGCATCGATCACACTTGATCATGAATTTGTTGTTCATGATATCCGTGTTATTGATGGAAATAACGGTCTCTTCGTTGCGATGCCAAGTAAGCGAACTCCAGATGGAGAGTTCAGAGATATTGCACACCCTATTAATTCTAATACACGCGGAAAAATTCAAGACGCTGTATTAGCAGAGTATCACCGTTTAGGTGAGTTAGAAGTAGAATTTGAAGAAGCAGGTGCTTCTTAAAATATGAAAAAGGACTTTGCAGATAAATGCAAAGTCCTTTTTTTATTCACAAAGTCATTTATCATATTAAAGGGAACGTGCGAAAAAATATTATTATGATAAAATTAGAAATATCATGTACTTTTATTTGCTATCTTGAAATACGAGTTATTTTGAGATATATTTTTTTATGGATAAAAAGGTACTAGACATTTAATAGTTCAATAAAAAAAGGTTAAATATAAAAATGGAGGCCTAGTAAATGGAAAATCGCTACGCAGTTATTTTAGCTGCAGGACAAGGCACACGGATGAAATCTTCATTATATAAAGTTCTGCATCCTGTATGCGGAAAACCTATGGTACAACATGTTTTAGACCAAGTATCTAAATTAGATTTAGCAAAAATTGTTACTGTTGTTGGACATGGTGCTGAAAAAGTAAAATCGGAGCTTGGAGACGCAAGTGAATACGCGTTGCAAAGTGAACAGCTAGGAACTGCTCATGCTGTTATGCAGGCGGCATCTTACCTTAAGAATGAAGAGGGAACAACAATTGTCATCTGTGGTGATACACCTCTTATTACTTCAGACACAATGGCAGCATTATTATCTCATCATAACGAAACAAAAGCAAAGGCTACGATTCTAACTGCAAAGGCTGATGATCCAACAGGATATGGACGCATTGTTCGTAATGAAGAGGGAACGGTAGAAAAAATAGTTGAGCATAAAGATGCATCAGAAGCGGAAAGGGAAATTCCTGAAATTAATACTGGTACATATTGCTTTGATAATAAGGAATTATTTAAAGCATTATCTCATGTATCAAATGATAATGTGCAAGGGGAATACTATCTTCCAGATGTAATTGAAATCCTTAAAAAAGAAGGAAAAATCGTTTCAGCTTATCAAACTGCTTCTTTTGATGAAACGTTAGGAGTAAACGATCGTATTGCGTTATCACAAGCGGAAAAAATTATGAAGCAACGCATCAATAAGGAGCATATGAGAAACGGTGTAACCCTTATTGATCCAGATCATACCTATATTTCTGCTGATGCTGTTATTGGAAGTGATACCGTTATCTATCCGGGAACTATGATTCTTGGTGAAACAGTTATAGGAGAAAACTGCCTAATCGGGCCGAATACAGAAATTAAAAATTGCACGGTGCAAAATGAAACGACTATCCGTCAATCTGTTGCACATGATAGTCATATCGGCAATAGTGTTAATATTGGGCCTTTCGCTCATATTCGCCCTTCTTCTACAATCTCTGATGAAGTGAAAATCGGCAATTTTGTTGAAATTAAAAAGTCGACAATGGGTAAAGGCAGTAAAGCATCACACTTAAGCTATATTGGCGATGCAGAGGTTGGTTCAGATGTTAACCTTGGCTGCGGATCTATTACGGTAAACTATGACGGAAAAAATAAGTTTTTAACAAAGATTGAAGATGGAGCATTTATTGGATGTAATTCAAATTTAATAGCACCAGTAACAATTGGCAAAGGTGCATATGTTGCAGCGGGATCAACAGTAACTGATGATGTACCAGAGAAAGCATTAACAGTTGCACGTTCAAGACAAGTAAATAAAGAGAATTATGTCGATCGAATAAAAAATAAAAATTCCTAATGGAGGTTTTCACTTTACCATGTCTAATCGCTATGGAGATTCAAATTTAAAAATATTTACTCTCAACTCTAATCCAGCTTTAGCAAAAGAAATTGCTGATATTGTTGGTGTGGATTTAGGGAAGAGTTCTGTTACTCGCTTTAGTGATGGGGAAATCCAAATTAATATTGAAGAAAGTATTCGCGGTTGTGATGTTTATGTCATCCAATCAACAAGCGGCCCTGTTAATGAACATTTAATGGAGCTTTTGATCATGATTGATGCCTTGAAGCGTGCATCTGCCAAAACCATTAATATTGTTATTCCTTATTACGGATATGCAAGACAAGATCGAAAAGCAAGAGCCAGGGAGCCTATTACAGCTAAGCTTGTTGCGAATCTCATTGAAACAGCAGGTTCAACCCGTGTCATTACATTAGACCTGCATGCTCCACAAATTCAAGGCTTCTTTGATATCCCAATTGATCACCTTATGGGAGTGCCGATTTTAGGAGAATATTTCCTTGGAAAAAATCTAGATGATATTGTCATCGTTTCCCCAGATCATGGCGGTGTAACAAGAGCTCGTAAATTAGCAGATAAGCTAAAAGCTCCAATTGCGATTATTGACAAAAGACGTCCAAGACCGAATGTTGTGGAAGTTATGAATATTATTGGTAATATCGAAGGCAAAACAGCTATTTTAATTGATGATATTATTGACACAGCTGGAACGATTACGCTTGCAGCAAACGCACTTGTCGAAAATGGTGCTAAGGAAGTATTTGCATGCTGTACACATCCTGTATTATCTGGTCCAGCTATTGAACGGATTAACAATTCTAAAATTAAAGAATTAGTTGTGACAAATTCAATTGCATTACCGAAAGAGAAACGAATCGATAAATTAGTTGAGCTATCTGTTGCTCCATTAATTGGTGAAGCCATTATCCGCGTTCATGAAAAACAATCTGTAAGTTTACTTTTTGATTAAAAAATACAAGGTGTCTTTTATAAAGGGAGCTTATTTTTAGAAGGGGCAACCCGTTTAAGAATAAGCTTCTTTTTGTTTGCTAAAAAACATTTAAATTTTTTATATAGTTTCTAGCTTCAAGCTCCATCGGCGAAGCGCTGAACTTGCAAGTAAGTAACAAGAGATAAAGACGTCGCATATTTCTATTTGCCTTATGCTTATCGTTTTGAGCATTCTTATTTTCAGGGGAACATAAAATTATCTGCATTTGGAAAAGCACATGGACTTCCGTCTTATTTGGCCCAGTCTGTTCAAGGCGGGCATGTGTGCTTTTATTCCTAAGGCAAGGCATAACTAAATCGCTTCCGCTCAAAAAAGTATGTTTATACCTTCCGAGTTATGGGTAAACAATATATATGGATGATAATTCGTTAGGAAGGTGTATTTATGACAACATTACAAGCGATAAAGCGAACTGAATTCACAAACTCTGCGAAAAGGAAGATTCGTGAATCAGGTCAAATTCCCGCGATTATTTATGGGAAACAAATCGAAAGTAAGCCAGTTGCTTTAGATAGCATCGAACTGATTAAAACATTGAGGGAAGAAGGGAAGAATACCATTCTCCATCTTGATGTAGATGGTAGTTCCCATGCAGTTATGCTTTATGATGTTCAAACAGATCCATTAAGAAATGAAATTGTCCATGCGGATTTCCATGTAGTGGACATGCATGCAGATGTGCAAGTTGACGTTCCTGTACATTTAACAGGTGAAGCACAAGGAGTGAAGGATGGCGGTGTCTTACAGCAGTCTTTCCACGAACTGACTATTACTGCGAAGCCGGGAGATATTCCACAAACTATTGAAGTTGATATAACAAATCTTGGTGTAAACGATACAATCTTAATCAAGGACCTTCCAAAGAGCAATGATTATACTTTTGTTCAGGATGAAGAGACAGCGATTGCATCAATTCTTCCTCCTAAACAAGAAGAAGAAATAGATACCGGTGAAGAACAAGAGCCTGGAACTCCTGAAAATGAGGAAGGCCGAGAAGAAAGCCAAGAATAAGAAAGCTATAGATGACAAATTTGAACGATAGTGTCAGCCTTCTGTGTAAGCACTAAGAGATCTTCTCCTAGTAGCTTTAGGGAGGCTGGCACTTTCCTTTTTGGCTTAGACTTTTATGTTATTGTTACTATATGAGGAAGAATTGTAAATAAAATAACATGTAAAAGTATGACGATAAGTATATAATATAATCATATGCATATAAGTTGAGTTGTATTGGAGGGTTTCTAGAGATGAAACTCATAATTGGATTGGGTAATCCTGGGAAACAGTATGAACAAACAAGACATAATGTAGGTTTTATGGTTGTTGATAAGCTTTCGAAGGAATTATCGATCCCGCTTGACCGCCACAAGTTTAACGGATTATACGGAATGGGACATATTTCAGGGGAGAAAATCATATTATTAAAACCACTTACATATATGAATTTATCAGGGGAGTGCATTCGGCCTTTGATGGATTATTATGATATTGATAATGACGAGATCGTTGTTATTTACGATGACCTTGATCTTCCAGTTGGAAAAATTAGATTGAGGACAAAGGGAAGTGCCGGGGGTCATAACGGCATTAAATCGATGATTTTGCATTTAGCCACACAAGAGTTTAATCGGATCCGAATAGGGATTGACCGACCACAAAATGGTATGAAAATAACCGATTATGTATTAGGCCGGTTTACCGATGAGGAGACACAGGGGATCAATGAAGCGATTGATCGATCTTCAAATGCTTGTGAAAGATGGTTATCCACTTCTTTTACTCAAATTATGAATGAGTTTAATTAATCATTAAAAATGCCAGCCATCTGGCTAGCAAATCATGTATATCAAGCCTCTAAAAGGTACATACTATCAGTAAAATATACCTTTTTCAGGAGGCAATTATGGCTCTGCATTATCATTGTAGACACTGTGGTGTAAAGGTAGGAAGTATTGATAAAATGACTGTTTCTAGTGAACAGCTGGGCTTTGATCATTTAACTGATGAAGAACGTCAAGAGATGATAACCTATCAACAAAATGGTGATATACAAATAAAAACGATTTGCGAGGATTGTCACGATGCACTAAATCGATATCCAGAATTTCATCAATATGAGAGTTTTATTCAGTAAGAGCTTTGGGTTCAGCCCCAAAGCATTTTTCTGTTTAGCTTTTCACCATTGTTCAAAGCGGCAATCCAAATCTATTTAAAAAACAAACAAGCCAAAAAGATAAATCTATGAATTTACCTGAGAGGAGGGCTGAGCTTGTATAGTTTGCAGCAATACTTTAATCATACGGATGATTTTAAGACCATTGTTTCTGGGATTCAGGAAGGGTTGAATGAACAGCTTGTAGCTGGTTTATCTGGTTCAGCTAGAACTGTTTTTACTGCAGCACTTTATAATGAATTAAAGAAATCCATTTTAATTGTTACTCATAATCTTTATCAAGCTCAAAAGTTATATGAAGATCTCGTTCATCTTTTAAACGATGATATGGTTTATCTTTACCCTGTTAATGATTTAATTGCTTCTGAGATTGCAATAGCCAGTCCAGAGCTAAAAGCACAAAGAATTGAGGTTCTAAATAGGCTTGCGGAAGGAAAACAATCCATCATTGTTGCTCCTGTTGCAGGTGTAAGGCGTTTGCTTCCACCTAAAGATATTTGGGAAGAATATCAGTTAAAGATGACTTTAGGACAAGATATTGATCTTGATGAGGTCATTCAGACGTTTATTTCCTTGGGGTATGAACGTGCAGATATGGTTAGCACACCAGGAGAATTCAGTGTACGAGGCGGAATTATAGATATCTATCCGTTGACAGAGGAGAATGCCGTTCGTATTGAACTATTTGATACTGAGATTGATTCGATTCGTTCGTTTAATATAGATGACCAACGTTCTCTCCATATGTTAAAGGAAATCTCAATCGGACCTGCAATTGAAATGATCGTGGATGAGCAGTCTAAGAATAGAGGCATCCAAGCAGTTGAAGCAGGCTTAGCAAAAACTCTTAAAAAGATGAAGAATGAAAAGCAAAAAGAATTGCTGCTTGAGAACATTCAGTATGATTTAGAACGTTTAAGAAATGATCAATTTAGTCAGGATATCTTTAAATATTCATCCCTCTTCTATGAGAGGGCTGCTAGTTTAGTAGATTATTTCCCTGCAGATTCTATTGTTATTCTTGATGAAATAAGCAGAATTCACGAGACCTATGATCAATTGGATAGGGAAGAAGCTGAGTGGTTTACAAGCTTGCTTGAAGACGGGAAGATCTTTCAGGATGTGAAACTATCTCACTCCTATGTAGATGTAATGACAAAAAAGAAACATCCACTTGTCTATCTTTCATTATTTTTAAGACATGTACCACATACAAGCCCGCAAAATATCTTGAATTTATCATGTAAGCAAATGCAAAACTTCCACGGGCAAATGAATGTATTAAAAAATGAGCTTGAACGCTGGCAGAAATCGAATTATGCTGTTGTCTTTTTAGGTGTTAATGAAGAACGGACAAAAAAATTA
The DNA here is from genome assembly GCF_000981385.1 of Bacillus sp. SA1-12. GTDB lineage: Bacteria > Bacillota > Bacilli > Bacillales > Bacillaceae > Metabacillus. Next base: position 30,679 of record NZ_LATZ01000023.1, on the reverse strand, counting down.
GAGCAGGTTTTAGAAGATTATGATATAAATGCCCAGATCCTTAGAGAGATGGAATCCTTTAAAAGCGGGAAAATCTATATCATGCAAGGGGATCTTCAAACAGGCTTTGAACTTCCAATGCAAAAGCTTGCTGTCATAACAGAAGAAGAGCTTTTTAAAAAACGTGTGAAAAAGCAGGTCAGAAGACAAAAGCTTTCAAATGCTGAGAGAATAAAAAGCTACTCTGAGTTAGAAATTGGTGACTATGTTGTTCACGTGAACCATGGTATTGGTAAATATCTTGGAATTGAAACACTTGAAATTAATGGAATTCATAAAGACTATTTAAACATTAAATATCAAGGCAGTGACCAGTTATATGTACCGGTTGAACAAATTGACCAGGTGCAAAAATATGTAGGTTCTGAAGGCAAAGAACCTAAGATTTATAAGCTTGGCGGCAGCGATTGGCGCAGGGTTAAAAAGAAAGTTGAGTCCTCTGTCCAAGATATTGCCGATGATTTAATTAAACTCTATGCAGAGCGTGAAGCCAGTGAAGGGTTTGCCTTTTCCCCTGATGGAGAAATGCAGAAGGAATTTGAACTGGCTTTTCCATATCAAGAAACAGAGGATCAATTGCGATCCATTCAAGAAATTAAAAAAGATATGGAGCGTATTCGTCCAATGGATCGACTTCTTTGCGGAGATGTTGGTTATGGGAAAACAGAGGTTGCTATAAGAGCAGCGTTTAAGGCTATTGCTGATGGAAAGCAGATCGCACTATTAGTTCCGACAACGATTTTGGCTCAGCAGCACTATGAAACGGTTAGAGAGAGATTTCAGGATTATCCGATAAACGTTGGGCTTCTCAGTCGATTTAGAACGCGGAAGGAAATTACTGAAACGAAAAAGGGCTTAAAAAACGGAACCGTGGACATGGTGATTGGAACACATCGCTTATTATCAAAGGATGTGCAATATAAGGACTTAGGCCTGCTTATTATCGATGAAGAACAGCGTTTTGGTGTGACACATAAAGAAAAGATTAAACAGTTGAAAACAAATGTCGATGTCCTTACATTGACTGCGACACCGATCCCAAGGACTTTGCATATGTCCATGTTGGGGGTCCGTGATTTATCCGTTATTGAGACACCGCCTGAGAACCGCTTTCCTGTGCAAACCTATGTTGTCGAGTACAATGGTGCCCTTGTAAGAGAGGCAATTGAACGGGAAATGGCACGTGGCGGTCAAGTGTTCTTTTTATATAACCGAGTCGAGGATATCGAAAGGAAAGCAGAGGAAATTTCTATGCTTGTACCTGATGCCAGGGTTACATATGCACATGGAAAGATGACTGAAAATGAACTTGAGTCTGTTATGCTTAATTTCCTTGGAGGGGAATACGATGTTCTAGTAAGCACGACGATTATTGAGACTGGTGTAGATATACCAAATGTTAATACACTTATTGTTAATGACGCAGATAAGATGGGATTATCTCAGCTTTATCAGCTGAGAGGCAGGGTAGGCCGTTCAAATCGGGTGGCATACGCTTATTTTACTCATAGGAAAGACAAAGTTTTAACAGAAGTAGCCGAAAAAAGGCTTCAAGCGATTAAGGAATTTACCGAACTTGGCTCTGGATTTAAAATTGCGATGCGTGACCTTTCAATAAGAGGAGCGGGAAATTTACTGGGAGCCCAGCAGCATGGCTTTATTGATTCAGTTGGTTTTGACCTTTATTCCCAAATGTTAAAAGAAGCTATTGAAGAACGGCAAACAGATAAACCGAAGGAAAAAACAATTGATGTTGAAATTGATCTCCAAGTGGATGCTTATATACCACAGGGATATATCTCAGATGGACGTCAAAAAATCGATATGTATAAACGCTTTAGATCAATTGCTTCTCTGCAGGAATTAGAAGAGCTCCAGGAGGAAATGATTGACCGCTTTGGTGAATACCCTGTTGAAGTAGATTATTTATTCCAAATAGCTAAAATTAAGGTGTTTGCGATTCAAGAAAGTGTTGAACATATTAAGCAAGAAAAGGAAGTTATTACCTTACTCATTGAAGAGGAAGCAAGTAATAAGATTGATGGCCATCGACTTTTCGAATTAAGCAATAAGTATAATCGAATTGTTGGTTTAGGCATGGAAGGAAGCAGATTAAAGCTTACAGTTGCTACAAAAGGGCTTGATACGCAAAGATGGTTAGATATTATCACGGAGTTATTAAATGGGCTGGCGTCAGTGAAAAAAGAAGAAATTCCTTTAAATTAGGTTTAACATTGAAAAATTTAGGCGAGGCTTATTAGTTGTCAATTTACGAAAAATGTTAAAAAATCACTTTCATCATGTATATTACATCACTTGTGAAGGATACTAATTTCAACAAATGGTGATTGTTACATAAAGAGAAAGCTCCTGTCAAAAGTTCTTCATTAAAGTTTCAGGAGGTAAGAGTTGTTACATACATCTCACCTTTAAAGTAACAGGAATCCAAACAATCACTCTTTTTCCTATCATCCGATGAAAGTGAGGCAGCATAAGATGAAAGCAACTGGTATTGTTCGTCGTATTGATGATTTAGGTCGAGTAGTTATTCCAAAGGAAATTCGCAGAACACTTCGAATTCGTGAAGGAGATCCATTAGAAATCTTTGTGGATCGGGATGGTGAAGTGATTCTAAAGAAATATTCACCAATAAGCGAATTAAGTGACTTTTCTAAGGAATACGCAGATGCCCTATACGATAGTTTGGGCCATCCAGTTTTAATCTGTGATCGAGACACATTTATTGCCGTAGCCGGCGGTTCCAAAAAGGAATACTTAAATAAAAACATTAGCGACGTAGTTGAGCAAGCCATGGAAGAAAGAAGCTCCGTTTTACAAACTGAAGGTGGAGAAACGCAGCTTGTTGAGGGTCTTAGCGAGGATATAAAATCATATACAATTGGACCAATAGTCGCAAATGGTGATCCAATTGGAGCTGTCATTATTTTTTCTAAAGAACAGTCAATTGGTGAAGTTGAGCATAAGGCTGTAGAGACTGCTGCAGGATTTTTAGCGCGTCAAATGGAACAATAAGGGTGTAAAACGGAAAAAGGCAGCATACATGCTGCCTTTTTTTATTTACGAAGCGCTTCTCAGGAAGTTGCTGCTTCTCACCTTGCATGCAATAGGAAGAATTATTTCTTTAATCTATTGGTTTCATTCTTAGGCTAATACTTTTCAAGGCTCGTCAGCTTTACTATAATCAAGCTTAGAGGATTTTTGAGAGGAGTAAGGCATGAAAGTCCAGAAAAATACGGTGAATCTGGCCATACAAGGAGCACTTATCCTTACAATTGCTGGATTAGTAACAAAAATTTTAAGTGCAGCATACCGTGTTCCATTTCAAAATATAGTCGGGGATATCGGTTTTTATATTTATCAACAGGTATATCCATTTTATGGTATGAGTGTAATCCTTGCTACATCAGGATTTCCTGTGGTTATTTCGAAGGTAATGACGGATTGTGGGTATGGGAAATCGATGCAAATTCGTTCAAAGATTATGACGATTACTTTCTTTTATCTATCTATAGTCGGCATTATCCTATCTGTTTTTTTATACATATTTTCTGATGAAATAGCCCGTTTTATGGGAGACCTGCATCTTACAAAGCTTATTCAAATATCAGCCATCTCGTTTCTTGTTGTTCCCCTTGTCTCAAGTTTTAGAGGCTACTATCAATCAGAGCAAAATATGAATCCTACAGCTGTTTCGCAAGTTGTTGAACAAGGAATAAGAGTTTCTTTTATATTAGCAAGTTCCTATTTCATGGTCAGGGCTGGTTATAATTTATATGAAGTAGGTTTTGGTGCTTTAGCAGGCTCCATTATTGGGAGCCTGGCTGCGTTGATAATGCTAGCCATTACTTGGAGAAGAGAGCATCACGGAATGATCAGGTGGAATGTTTCTGCACCTATACAAACCAGGAAAGTACTCTTATCTCTAATGAAGTCTACCTGGACTATTGGGTTGAGCAGTCTGCTGCTTATTTTGATTCAGCTAATTGATGCTCTTAATTTATATTCTCTATTAGTTGATGGAGGAATGGGAAAGGTTTTAGCGAAGGAAACAAAGGGCATATATGATCGTGGGCAACCGCTGATTCAGCTGGGGACCGTTGTTGCGACATCTCTTGCTCTATCACTTGTTCCCGTTATTGCTAGTGCAAAGGTGCAAAACAACTTTGCATTTATACATGAAAAGCTGAATCTTTCTTTGAAGCTATGCATTGTTGTTGCAGCAGGTGCATCAGCGGGTTTAATTGCGATTATAAAACCGACGAATGTTATGCTTTTTACAAATACTTCAGGCTCAATGGTCTTAATGGTTTTAAGTGTTTCCATATTGTTTACCTCTTTATGCCTAACTATGTTTGCGATATTACAGGGATTAGGCTATACCTTTTTTCCAGCATTGTCGGTCATAGTTGGTGTAGGGATTAAATATGGGTTAAATATGTATCTGATTCCAATGTATGGGGTAATCGGAGCGGCAATCTCAACAGTCATTTCTTACGGAGTTGTCGTATTGATCACGATTTTATATATGATAATAAAAGGATATTCTTTTAAAGGGAATAAGAGTTTAGGTAAGATCAGTCTTGCGATTGTCATCATGGTTAGCTTGTTAATGATTTTCCTAAAAACTGCGGGCATGATTTATAACTTAGAGAATCGTCTGTTCGCTAGTATAGCATCGCTCAGCGGGGTATTAATCGGAGGTTGTATTTACGGGTGGTCAATTTTTAAATTAAAAGTATTTACAAATAATGAGCTTCAAAATATTCCGATTCTAAAAAAACTTGTAAAATGAAATGGGGACCTTAGATGGCTAAGAAAATCACAATTGTTGGGTTAGGTGCAGGAGATTTAAATCAATTGCCCTTTGGTGTTTACCAACTAATTACAAAATCCAAACACTTATTTTTACGTACAAAAGAGCATCCCATTATTGCCGAATTAAATAATGAATTCCACTATGAAGCGTTTGATTCTATTTATGAAGAGAATGATGATTTTGATGTCGTGTATACAAAAATTGCCGAAACCTTACTAGAACATGCAATAGATAAGGATATTGTGTATGCCGTTCCAGGGCATCCGCTTGTTGCAGAGAAAACCGTGCAGCTTCTATTAAGTGACGGAAGAGAAAAGGGTTATACAATTGTTGTACAAGGTGGACAAAGCTTTATAGATTCGACTTTTCAAGCATTAGAAATTGATCCGATTGAAGGTTTTCAGCTTGTAGATGCCTTAACATTAAAGAGCGAACAGCTTCAATTAAATGGACATGTTGTCATTACTCAAGTTTATGATCAAATGGTAGCATCAAATGTAAAGCTCACCTTAATGGAACAGCTTCCCGATGATTATCGAGTGACGATTGTAACGGCTGCTGGAAGCCATCAACAGCTTATTAAAGAGGTTCCGTTGTATGAACTAGATCGTGAAACAAGTGTCAATAACTTAACGAGTGTTTATGTTCCGCCTGTAAAAAATAACGAACTTCTATATCATCAATTTACTAGCTTCAGGCAAATTGTTGCCGAGCTGCGCGGACCAGATGGCTGCCCATGGGATAAAGAGCAAACACATCACTCTTTAAAAAAATATTTAATTGAAGAGTGCTATGAACTATTAGAGGCAATTGAAGAAGAAGATATTGATCATATGATTGAAGAACTAGGTGATGTTCTCCTGCAGGTTGTCCTTCATGCCCAAATCGGTGAAGACGATGGGATGTTCTCAATTGATGATGTCATTAAAGCAGTTGCAGAAAAAATGGTTCGCAGACACCCGCATGTTTTTGGAGAAACAGTTGTTCAAGACACGAATGAAGTGTTGGCAAACTGGGACGAGATTAAGCAAAAAGAAAAAGATTTTTCAAACAGAACATCCATTCTTGATTCGGTATCATCAGCGCTTCCTGCCCTTTCCAAAGCCTATCATTTACAGAAAAAGGCTGCTAAGATTGGATTTGACTGGCCAACAGTTGATGAAACCTGGGAAAAGGTAAAAGAGGAAATAAAAGAATTTGAAGACGAGCTAAAATCCAGAACAAATGAACAATACATCATGAAGGAGTTTGGCGATGTTTTATTTGCGTTAATCAATGTAGGAAGGCATTATCATATTGAACCTGAGGAAGCACTGGCTTCAACAAATAAAAAATTTTATGATCGTTTTCGCTACATAGAGAAGAAGGCAGAGGAACATAACATGAAGCTTCAGGACATGTCCTTAGAAGAAATGGATCAATTTTGGAATGAGGCCAAGAAAATAGATAAAGAGGGATGAAGATGAGATTAGACAAATTTTTAAAAGTATCAAGAATCATTAAACGAAGAACATTAGCAAAAGAAATTGCCGATCAAGGACGAATTTCAATTAATGGAACTCCTGGAAAGGCAAGCTCCAATGTGAAAATAGGGGATGAACTGCTCATCCGTTTTGGCCAGAAATTAATGACGGTTGAAATTACTGATTTGAAAGAAACAACAAGGAAAGAAGAGGCTGCAAATCTATACCGTATTGTTAAGGAAGAGAAGGTAGAGCAGGAATAGATTTTAGGGACTAGGGTAGCTTTTCTGCATTTCGAATTGTCCATCTGTTACGTCTTGTTTCTCAAGTCAAAAAACCATTAGGAATTGGAGGCAAAGATCGTCTTCTATTCCTAAGTATCTTATGCTTCTCTGGCCTAATCAGTCGCTACCGTTTTTTTAATTCCAGCTGCGGCGCCTAGACCCTCGAGTTCACAAGCCAATCAGGAATGGAAGGTAGAAAACACCTTCTATTCCTAATCGTCTTGTGCTTGTAGGAGCTGATCAAGGCGCCTCCGCATTTTCGAATTGTCTAGCTGCGGCGCCTAGCTCCTTGAGTCATAAGCCACTTAGGAATTGAAGATAAAAAACGTCTTCTATTCCTAAGTATCTTATGCTTGTCGGAACTGATCAAGGCGCTCCGCATTTCTTTATAGCTTGTTCTAAATCGGATTGTTTTTACATACAAATGTAAAAGAAATCCTTTATTTAGAATGCGGAGGTTGAACATGAATCAATATTATGATAACAATTCATCTGTTCATAAAGGTGCGATTCAAGAGCATGATGTGATCATGCGGGGAAGGAAATTGTTAGAAATTACTGGTGTTAAACAGGTAGAGAGCTTTGACAGTGAGGAATTTCTATTGGATACTGTCATGGGTGCGTTAGCGATCCGTGGGCAGAACCTTCAGATGAAAAATCTTGATGTTGATAAAGGCGTTGTTTCCATTAAAGGCAGCAGAATTTTTGATTTGGTTTATTTGGACGAACAGCATGGGGAGAAAGCTAAAGGACTCTTTAGCAAGTTATTTAAATGAGTTTGACAACACAGTTCTATACTATGTTGGCAATGGCTGGTATGGGTGGATGGCTCGGTTTGGCTCTCGATACCTATGGCCGCTTTTTAAAGCGGCCCATGAGAGCCAGATGGGTTGTTTTTATAAATGACTTTTTATTTTGGGTCGTACAGGGACTTATCCTTTTTTATCTGTTGCTGCTTGTTAATGAAGGGGAAATGCGAATTTATATCTTCCTGGCTGTTTTATGCGGATATGCTGCCTATCAGAGTTTATTTAAAAGCATGTATTTGCGTATTCTTGAGCTATTAATAAAGACAAGCTTAAGCATTTATCGCTTTTTGATAAGAGTTGGCCAACTTATGATTGTAAAACCGATTGTGGGGTTAGTACATTTGCTCATAGTGATCTTACTTGGAACGGTGAACTTTTTATGGAGATTAACAAAATGGGCTTTTCAATTTTTATATTCGTTCGTTAAACTTTTATTAGCACCAGTAAGGTTTCTTTTTCGCATTTTATGGAGGTTTACTCCATTTCCTATCAGGAATTTCCTTGCAAAGATTATTCGATTCTTAGCAGGATTTATGAAGAAATTCCAGAATATAGCTAATAACATAAAAGCGTGGTGGCTGCGGAGAAAGAAAAAGTAAGGAGGAGAAAGATGAGTCTCGAAAGAACAAGGAAAATTACGGAACTACAATCACAATATATGCAGCAGCAAGAGAGACAACAGCAACTTTCGAAACGTCGGAAAAGAGGCTTGTTCAGAAGGTTGGCTCTGTTAGGACTATTGGCTGTCATTTCTTCTGTTGTAATGATCACCACCATTTATAATCAACAAAGTACCATTGATGAAAAATTGGCCGAACAGCAAAAACTTGAAAAAAAACTGAGCGGATTAAAACAAGAAGAGAAGATTTTAAGAGAAGAAATTGTCAAGCTTAATGATGATGAGTATATCGCAAAAATTGCACGAAGAGACTATTTCTTATCTGATGAGAATGAAATCATCTTTAACATAAAAGATTAGCCTTGTTGACACTCGATTTTTTATTTATGTATAATATAATAAAGGTTCGAATGATTTTTTATCTGTTTAAGGAGGAGCATTATTTTTATGTCGATTGAAGTTGGCAGCAAGTTACAGGGTAAAGTGACGGGCATTACTAATTTTGGAGCGTTTGTTGAGCTACCAGGAGGCTCTACAGGTCTCGTACACATCAGTGAAGTTGCCGATAATTATGTGAAGGATATTAATGATCACTTAAAAGTCGGAGATGAAGTTACAGTTAAAGTAATAAATGTTGAGAATGACGGTAAGATTGGTTTATCTATTAAAAAAGCGATAGATCGCCCAGAGCGCCCAGAACGTCCAGAACGCCCAAGAAACTCAGATCGTCCAAGGCAATCAGATCGCCCGAGACAAAGAGGAAATGATTTCCGCAATAATAACAAGGAAAGCTTTGAACAAAAGATGAGTCGTTTCTTAAAAGACAGTGAAGATCGGTTATCTTCATTAAAACGCAATACAGAATCAAAACGCGGTGGTCGAGGAGCTAGAAGAGGATAGCTTGCTGCCTTCATATAAATGTTGCCGTAAAAGGAAGACATCTTATTGATGTTTTCCTTTTTTTAACAGCTGCCAATAGTCAGAAGATTATGTAAAAAAAATTTATATTGACGTATATTTAATTCGAATGTATTATATATCTTGTGCCTTAGAAATGGACAACTTTTAAAAAATATGGCGGTGTAGCTCAGCTGGCTAGAGCGTACGGTTCATACCCGTGAGGTCGTGGGTTCGATTCCCTCCGCCGCTACCATATTAGAAGCAAGAAATTGGAGGTAAGAAGTTAGATAAATGCTTTTATTTCAAGCATCATTTCTCTAACCTCTCAAATCCAACATTTAAAACGGCCCGTTGGTCAAGCGGTTAAGACACCGCCCTTTCACGGCGGTAACACGGGTTCGAATCCCGTACGGGTCATATAGAAAACTAGTTGATTAGATCAACTAGTTTTTTTGTCGTTTTAGGAGAATAACTTCTCCGCACTAGTGAGAGGACATCGGCAACAGGTACTGCGGCATATTTTACCGACAGGATCGGTTTTCCAAAGCTTTTCTGCCTTTCTTTCTCCTTTTACTTACATATTCCTAGCCGTTTTCTTCTCGTTTTTTACCTTTTTGACGAAAGACCTTAGAAAAAGTTTCACATCACTTAGATATTTGTCGCATTCATCAAAAACAGTCGAACTGTTTTTGGAATATCATTCCTTCTTTTGACAAAATCTTGTCCAAGCGTCCTATATAATTACAAGCAACAATCAATTAGTGGGGGAATGAACGATGGAAAAAGTGGAAAGAAGGTTAATGGAGCCGATTTCGGATTTGGGAATGGTAAAAACCCAGCAAGTGTTTAATCGATTCTTTCATCGATTCTCTTCTAAATTACAAGTATTCCTCTTGCATAGAGGTCTTGTATATGTATTAATAGGGTTTTTATTAGGACGAGCTATTATTCTATCGGAGGTATTGCCTTTTGCATTGCCATTCTTTGGTGCAGTGTTCCTAATGAAAAGAGATAAGGCATTATTAGCCGGTTTCTCCCTAATAGCAGGAGGAATGACTGTTTCTTTTGAAGTGTCCTTCATTATTTTAGCATCAATCATTGGTTTCCTTGTGATCAATCGTCTATCTGCATATGTCTTTAAGGATCAATTAAAGATTCTCCCCTTTGTCGTTTTTGGGACGGTCGCGTTAACAAGAGTTGTCTTCTCATTTGCTACCAAATCCACTCTAACATTATATGACTATATGATGGCAGGCGTTGAATCTGGATTATCCTTTATCCTAACTTTAATATTTCTTCAAAGTATTCCACTCATATCTGCCAGAAAATATAAACAATCATTAAAGATTGAAGAGATTATTTGCATTATGATTCTCCTGGCTTCTGTGATGACAGGTCTTGTCGGCGTGTCTTATCAAAATCTCCAAGCAGAGCATATTTTTTCCCGTTATATCGTTCTTCTTTTTGCCTTTATTGGCGGATCAAGCATTGGCTGTACGGTTGGAGTTGTCACCGGATTGATTTTAAGCTTGGCCAATGTCGGAAACTTATATCATATGAGCCTTCTCGCCTTTTCTGGTCTATTAGGAGGTCTATTAAGAGAAGGGCAAAAGTTAGGAACGGCAGTCGGCCTTCTGCTTGGGTCTGTGTTGATCTCTTTATATGGACAAGGGTCAGCTGATTTGATGACAACACTGATTGAGTCAATGATTGCAATCTTGTTATTCCTGCTTACACCGAAAGCCATTACAGCAAGGCTGGCAAGGCATATACCCGGGACAAGTGAGCATGCTCAGGAACAGCAACAATATGTACGGAAAATCCGTGATGTAACCGCACATCGCGTTGATCAATTTTCTCAGGTGTTCCAAGCGTTATCAGAAAGCTTTGGAACTTTTTATAGCAAGGACGTGAAAGAAGACGATCAAAGAGAAACCGATTTATTTTTAAGCAGTATTACTGAAAGCACATGTCAGCATTGTTTTAAAAAGGAAAGGTGCTGGGTACAGAACTTTGATACAACTTATGAATATATGCAGGCAATTATGCAAGAAACGAAACAAAAAACCTATCAAAACAATATTAAGTTGAAGAAGGAGTTTGCGAAACACTGTTCAAAATCTACTAAAGTGGAAGAGGCGATCGAAGAAGAAATCAATTATTTTCAAGCAAATCAAAAGCTAAAGAAGGAGGTTCAGGAAAGCAGGAGGTTAGTTGCTGAGCAACTCTTAGGAGTATCCCATGTTATGGAGGATCTATCCAGGGAAATAAAAAGAGAACGTGAGAATCATTTTGTTCAAGAGGAGCAAATTTTAGATGCTTTACAAAACTTCGGTATAGAAATTGTCAATGTAGATATATTCAGCCTTGAGCAAGGGAATGTCGATATTGAAATGAGTATTCCTTTTTGTAATGGGCATGGTGAGTGCGAAAAAATCATTGCACCAATGCTCTCTGATATTTTAGATGAATCAATTATTGTTAAACATGAAGAGTGTGCAAACTATCCAAATGGTTATTGCCATGTTTCATTTGGTTCTGCGAAGAAATTCCGGATTGAAACGGGTGTTGCCCATGCAGCGAAAGGCGGCGGTTTGGTATCAGGTGATAGCTATTCTATGATTGATTTAGGAGTAGGCAAGTTTGCTGTTGCGATTAGTGATGGAATGGGAAATGGTGAAAGAGCTCACTTTGAAAGCAATGAAACAATAAAGCTATTGCAAAAAATCCTGCAATCAGGAATAGAAGAAAAGGTTGCGATTAAAACAATCAATTCTATTTTATCACTAAGAACGACAGATGAAATTTTCTCAACGCTCGATTTAGCGATCGTAGATCTTCAAGACGGAAGCAGTAAATTTTTAAAAATAGGTTCAACACCAAGCTTTCTGAAACGAGGAGATAAAATTATTAAAATTCAAGCTAGTAATCTACCAATAGGTATTATCGAGGATTTTGACGTAGATGTTGTTGGAGAAAAGCTGAAGGCAGGAGACCTTCTGATTATGATGAGTGATGGCATCTTTGAAGGACCAAAGCATGTTGAGAATTATGATTTATGGATGAAGCGAAAAATTAGCGAAATAAAAACGGAAGATCCTCAGGAAGTTGCAGACCTAATAATGGAAGAGGTGATTAGAACAAGATCCGGCAAAATTGAAGATGATATGACAGTTGTTGTATCAGCGATTGAGCATAATACACCGAAATGGGCAAGCATTCCTGTTTCAAAATATGAATCGAAGGAGAAAATCGGTTAGGAAGGAAATGGGGTATAAAAAATGACTCTTCTGGCGAGTATGGTAACAAGTTTTCATATACGATCTAGGCGATATATGAAAAAATTTACGTCTCTCTAGGAGGGTAATTATGGCAAAGGGTCATTTAAAACAAATCTTATTAATTACTGACGGTTGTTCTAATCATGGGGAAGATCCCATTGCAATAGCAGCATTAGCTCACGAGCAAGGGATAACTGTAAATGTCATAGGTGTTGTTGAAGAGAATGTGATTGATCAAGAGGCTATGCAAGAAATAGAAGGAATCGCAATGTCAGGAGGTGGCGTTCACCAAATTGTCTATGCTCACCAGTTATCGCATACAGTTCAAATGGTAACGAGAAAAGCTATGACGCAAACGCTCCAAGGGGTTGTCAATAAAGAACTGCAGCAAATTCTTGGCAAACATACATCAATGGAAGAACTTCCACCTGAAAAACGGGGCGAGGTTATGGAGGTTGTTGATGAACTGGGTGAAACAGTAAGTCTGGAAATTCTTATTTTAGTTGATACAAGTGCAAGTATGAAGCCGAAGCTCCCTACGGTTAAGGAGGCATTGCTAGATCTATCTATTAGTTTGAATTCGAGAATGGGAGATAATCAATTTTCCGTTTCAGTATTTCCTGGGAAAAAAGATGAGGTTGAACAGGTACTTGATTGGACACCGAATCTGCAGTCACTTTCTTCTATTTTCCCTAAACTGTCGACAGGAGGTATTACACCGACAGGTCCAGCGATACGTGATGCGATTCAACAGTTTAAACAGAAACGTTCCTTAAGAAGTTTATTACGGAATGAAGAAGATTACTATGATGAATCAGGCATGTAACCTTTCTTCTGGAACGGTTGTTAATGGCAAGTGGAACGGGGAGCGATATACGATTATAAGGCTGCTTGGACAAGGTGCAACAGGCAATGTATACTTAGCTGATAGTAGAAAAGGTAAAGTCGCTCTTAAACTTAGTGAAAATAATATGGCGATTACTTCAGAAGTAAACGTGCTAAAGCGATTTTCTAAGGTCCAAGGTACTTCTCTTGGGCCTTCTTTGCTTGATGTGGATGATTGGAGAATCGATCACGGAAAAATCCTTCCATTTTATGTGATGGAATATGTTCAAGGAAATAATTTTCTTGAATTTATTAAAGGGAGAGGAATTGAATGGGTTGATGTATTGGTCCTTCAGCTTTTATCGAATTTGGAAAGGCTTCATCAACAAGGCTGGATTTTTGGCGATCTAAAACCAGAAAATCTGTTAATTTCAGGTCCTCCGCCAAGAATAAGATGCATCGATGTTGGTGGGACGACACAACAAGGAAGGGCGATTAAAGAGTTTACAGAATTCTTTGACCGTGGGTACTGGGGATTTGGCACCCGTAAAGCAGAGCCGTCATATGACCTTTTTTCTGTAGCGATGATTGTAATTAATGCTGCTTATCCAAAGCGATTTACTAGAAAGAGTGAAGGTGATGGAAGAGCACAGCTGTTTGATGTCATTGATCACCATCCATTTTTGCAAAAACATAAGCAGGTTTTACAAAAGGCTCTTTTGGGAAAATACATGAATGCAACTGAAATGAAGAGAGACTTAGTTCATTTACTCTCAACAGAAACGAGCAAAGAGAAGCCGAAAACGAAAACATATCGTACTCAGGTGAAGCCTCATAGTTATGCAAAGAGCCAAGCGGCAAAAAAGAGTGCTTCCCAAGTGAAGCAAACAAGAAAACAGGCCAAGCAAACAAAAAAACGGAAAAAAATGAGCGGTGTTTTTGAAACAATTGTGATTCTGATAGGTGTGTTTTTAATCTATTCACTTTATGTTTATCATTATTTAATGTAAAACGCACTGTAAAATTGTTCAAAAAATATGGTGAATATGTGAACGCATTCTTCTCCTTTGTTATTGCCTAAGAAATAATGGTAGGATAGAGTTAGGAAAGGAAAGAATTAGAAGGTAATGTTAAAAAAAGAGGGAAGAAACGTGGAAAACTTTTATGCCCTTATTCAAAAACATCAATTGATTGAAAAGGGGTCAACCATTGTCGTTGGTGTATCGGGGGGACCTGATTCCCTGGCGTTGCTGCATTTACTTAATAAACAAAGGCAACATTGGAATATTGAGTTAGTCGCTGCGCATATCGATCACATGTTTAGAGGCGAACAATCAAAAGAGGAAATGCTGTTTGTGCAGGATTTTTGTAAGCAGCATCAAATATTATGTGAAACAAAGCAAAGTGATGTAACCTCATATGCTGAGGTCCATCACTTAAGCTCACAGGTTGCTGCAAGAGAATGCCGATATGAGTTCTATAAGGAAGTTTTAGATAAGTATCAGTCTAGGTGTTTGGCACTTGGTCATCATGGGGACGACCAAGTTGAAACAATCTTAATGAGATTGGTACGGGGAAGTACGGGGGAGGCACTTGCAGGGATTCGTGTAAAACGCAAATTTCACAATGGATACATCATAAGGCCTTTGCTTGGACAAACAAAAGAACAAATTCTATCGTATTGCAGGGAACAGCACTTAATGCCAAGATTCGATCCAAGTAATGAAAAGACGGATTATACTAGAAATCGTTTCAGAAAACATATATTACCTTATTTAAAAAGAGAAAATCCATTGGTTCATGAAAGATTTCAATATTTTAGTGAAACCTTATTGGAGGATGAAACGTATTTAAAGGAATTAACAAAGCAACAATTGAATACAGTATTGAAAAGAAAAGAAAAGTCATGGGTGGAAATGGATATCGATAGGTTTAAAAGCCTACCTTTGCCTTTACAAAGAAGAGGGATTCAACTAATATTAAACTATCTATACGTAAATATTCCAGCTTCTCTTTCTTCAATACATATTGAGAGTTTATTGAGACTGCTCTCACAAGGTCACCCTTCAGGCTCACTTGATTACCCAGGCGGTTTAAAAGTGATTAAATCCTATCAAACATGTTTGTTTACTTTTGAGCAAGAGGAAGGTAAGGACTATTGTATTCAACTTGATATCCCTTCCGTTGTTAATCTCCCAAACGGGTTTCAAATCACGTGTGAATTGGTAAAGGGTAATAACGAATCACTAATTGGTAATGAATTGTTTTTATTAAAAGAGGAATCGGTAGTTAAACCGCTCATTGTTCGCACAAGGAAACAGGGAGATAAAATCAAGTTAAAAGGCATGAATGGCAGGAAAAAGGTTAAAGATATATTTATTGATGCAAAGATTCCATTACATAACCGAAATTCATGGCCGATTGTAGAAGATGGGAATGGGGACATCCTTTGGCTGCCTGGCTTAAAAAAGTCAATTTACGAGGCCAATCCGGCAAACGGGGATGACTATATAGTATTGCATTATAAAGAGCTATGAACTTCTAGGGGGCACACATTTAATGAGACAAGATATCGAAGAAATTTTAGTAACTGAAGAACAAATTCAGGAAAAAGTAAAGGAGTTAGGTAAGGTCCTAACGGAAGAGTACAAAGATCGTTTTCCTCTTGCAATTGGCGTTCTAAAAGGTGCTATGCCGTTTATGGGTGATCTTTTAAAGAATATTGATACATATCTGGAAATGGACTTCATGGATGTTTCAAGCTATGGTTCATCAACTGTCTCTTCAGGAGAAGTGAAAATTATCAAGGATTTGGATACTTCTGTTGAAGGAAGAGATATCTTAATTATAGAAGATATTATAGACAGCGGTTTAACTTTAAGTTATTTAGTGAAATTATTCCGTTATCGCAAAGCAAAATCAATAAAGATTGTCACATTGCTTGATAAACCAACTGGCAGAAAAGCCGATATTGAGGCTGATTATGTAGGTTTTGTTGTTCCGGATGCTTTTGTAGTGGGATATGGACTTGATTACAGTGAAAAATATCGAAATCTCCCATATATAGGCATTTTAAAGCCGGAAATTTATCAATAAAACTTTTAAGTAATTCCTGTACTTAGCGTAGTCTAATTTGTTGTGTTACCATGATTTTCTATGATACTATTTAATATAGCGTGTTTACTGTGGGAGGAGGTAAGGAATGAATCGGATCTTCCGTAATACCATATTTTATTTACTAATCTTTTTAGTCATAATTGGGGTTGTTAGCTTCTTTACAGGTGCCAATCCTAAAACGGAACAAATAACGTACAATGAGTTCATTTCTGAATTAGACAAAGGGAATGTCACAGAAATGACTGTACAGCCGGTTCGTGGTGTATTTGAAGTAAGAGGTAAGATGGAGGGTTATAAAGAAGATCAAACCTTCTTGACATATATACCAACTGAACAAGGGTTAAATCGAGTTGATAAAGCTGCTGAGGCGAATAATGTTGACCAGTTGAATGTTGCTCCAGCTGAAGAAACAAGTGGTTGGGTTACATTTTTCACATCCATTATCCCATTTGTTATTATCTTTATTTTATTCTTCTTCCTGCTAAACCAAGCTCAGGGCGGCGGCAGCCGAGTGATGAATTTTGGTAAAAGTAAAGCTAAGCTGTATAGCGAAGAAAAGAAGAAGGTTAAATTTAAGGATGTTGCAGGTGCAGATGAAGAAAAGCAAGAGCTGGTCGAGGTTGTTGAGTTCCTAAAAGACCCTCGTAAATTTGCAGAATTAGGGGCTAGAATCCCAAAAGGTGTCTTGCTTGTGGGACCTCCAGGAACTGGTAAAACCTTACTTGCAAGAGCAGTTGCTGGTGAAGCTGGCGTGCCATTCTTCTCTATTAGTGGTTCTGATTTCGTAGAAATGTTCGTTGGTGTCGGTGCATCACGTGTTCGTGATTTATTCGAAAATGCCAAAAAGAATGCTCCATGTATCATCTTCATCGATGAGATTGATGCAGTTGGACGCCAGCGTGGCGCTGGATTGGGTGGAGGCCATGATGAGCGTGAGCAAACACTTAACCAATTGCTCGTAGAAATGGATGGCTTTGGTGCTAATGAAGGAATTATTATCATTGCGGCTACTAACCGCCCTGATATCCTGGATCCGGCATTATTACGTCCAGGTCGTTTTGACCGACAAATCACGGTTGACCGCCCAGATGTTACAGGCCGTGAAGCTGTCTTAAAAGTACATGCTCGAAATAAGCCTCTGGATGAATCTGTAGATTTAAAAGCAATTGCTGCCCGTACTCCTGGTTTCTCTGGAGCTGATTTAGAGAACTTATTAAACGAAGCTGCATTAGTTGCTGCCAGACAAGATAAAAAGAAAATTGATAACACCGATCTTGATGAAGCGACAGACCGCGTTATTGCAGGTCCAGCTAAAAAGAGCCGTGTTATTTCTAAGAAAGAGCGTAATATCGTGGCATATCACGAAGCAGGGCATACGATCATCGGTGTAGTGCTTGATGAAGCTGATATGGTACATAAAGTAACCATTGTGCCTCGCGGTCAAGCTGGCGGATATGCAGTTATGCTTCCAAAAGAAGATAGATATTTTATGACAAAACCAGAGCTTTTAGATAAAATTACCGGCTTGCTTGGCGGACGCGTTGCTGAAGAAATTATCTTTGGTGAAGTAAGTACTGGAGCTCATAATGATTTCCAAAGAGCAACCAGCATCGCAAGAAAAATGGTTACTGAATATGGTATGAGTGAAAAGCTTGGACCATTGCAATTCGGGCAATCACAAGGCGGTCAAGTGTTCTTAGGACGCGATCTTCATAATGAACAAAACTACAGTGATGCCATTGCACATGAGATTGACTTAGAAATTCAACGCTTTATTAAAGATAGCTATGAGCGTGCTCGTCAAATCTTAACGGAAAATCGAGATAAGCTTGAATTGGTTGCACAAACCTTATTAGAGGTCGAAACACTTGATGCAGCGCAAATTCAAAGTCTTGTTGAACATGGTAAATTACCTGATCGTCCAATTGCAGCAGCTGAAAAAAATCAGGATGCTAAAGCAGAGGATGTTAAAGTAAATATTCAACCAAAAAAAGATGAAGACGATACTTCTAAACATTAATAGTGAAAAAATAGATCGATGGCTAATTTAACTTGTCATCGATCTTTTTTAATGGAAAAACACTAACTGAATTTAACATGAGTTCTAATCAGGACGCTCACATTTTTCTTTAATCGTTACGAAATATAATTTTTTGTACATAGTTTTTGTGTTTTGCACCAGTCCATAGGCACTCAGGAATTGAGGAAGGAATGTCCTTTATTCCTGAGCGTCTTATTTTCCCTATGCTGAGCAAGGCACTTACACTTTTCTTATGATAAAATAAACTCAAAATATGTAAACTAGTAATAGATCAAATATAAAGTGGTGATACAAATGATTCTTGTATTGGATGTAGGGAATACGAATACAGTTTTAGGGGTATATAATCAGGATTTGCTAAAGCATCATTGGAGAATAGAAACAAGCCGAAATAAAACGGAAGATGAATTTGGCATGATTATAAAAAATCTTTTTGAACATGAGGGACTTTCTTTTAAAGAGATAGAGGGAATTATCATTTCATCTGTTGTACCGCCAATCATGTTTGCTTTAGAAAGAATGTGTATGAAGTATTTTAATTTAAAACCATTGGTTGTTGGTCCTGGAATAAAAACGGGATTAAATATAAAATACGAAAATCCTCGTGAAGTAGGGGCAGACCGAATTGTAAATGCTGTAGCGGGCATTCAGGATTATGGCAGTCCACTCATTATTGTCGATTTTGGAACGGCAACTACCTATTGTTATATCAATGAACAGCGTCAATATATGGGAGGGGCAATTGCTCCTGGCATTAATATTTCAACAGAGGCTCTTTACTCAAGAGCTGCAAAACTTCCAAGAATTGAAATTACCCGACCTGATAATATAATTGGTAAAAATACAGTAAGTGCGATGCAATCTGGTATTTTATACGGATATGTAGGACAAGTAGAGGGAATTGTAAAAAGGATAAAGGAACAAGCAAAGGAAGTGCCAAAGGTTATAGCAACGGGTGGTCTAGCTTCTTTAATTGCTAAGGAATCTGAGTGTATTGATATAGTAGACCCATTCTTGACCTTAAGGGGACTCCAGCTAATCTATGAACGAAATACACTAAAGGAATTAGGTACAGAATACCGTTAACTTACATATTGAACGGGTCTTTACTTATAAGGAAAAGGGAGTATAACAAATGGACTATCTTATAAAGGCATTGGCTTATAATGACCAAGTGAGAGCATATGCTGCAAGAACAACAGAGACGATTACTGAAGCACAAAAAAGACATCATACATGGCCGACAGCTTCAGCAGCCCTTGGAAGAACAATGACTGCAGGAGTCATGATGGGATCGATGCTGAAGGGGAATGCCAAGCTTACAATAAAAATAGAGGGTGGCGGACCAATCGGCATCATTTTAGTTGACAGCAACTCTAAGGGAGAAGTACGCGGATATGTAACGAATCCGCAAACACATTTTGATTTAAATGAACATGGCAAGCTTGATGTCAGAAGAGCAGTTGGTACAGAAGGAAGTTTGACCGTTGTAAAGGATCTTGGCCTAAAGGAAAACTTTTCTGGTCAAGTGCCAATCGTTTCGGGAGAGCTTGGTGAGGATTTCACTTATTATTTGGTAACATCTGAACAGATACCTTCTTCAGTAGGAGTTGGGGTATTGGTTAACCCTGATAATACAATTTTGGCTTCAGGCGGATTCATTATTCAGCTATTGCCGGGAACAGATGATGAAACCATTACAAAGATTGAAGAAAGACTAAGCAAGATTGACCCGATTTCAAAATTAATACAACGAGGTTTATCTCCTGAGGAAATTCTAGAAGAAGTGCTAGGAAAAGGAAACGTCAAAATATTAGAAAAGCAACCTGTAGCATTTAAATGTCAATGTTCAAAGGAAAGAATTGAAAATGCGATTATTAGCTTAGGTGAAGAAGAGATTCAAGCCATGATTGATGAGGAGGGACAGGCTGAGGCTCAGTGTCATTTCTGTAATGAAGTCTATTTGCTGTCGAGAGAGGATTTGGAAGAATTAAAAAAGGCAGCTAAATAATTCGTTTGAGCAGGGCAGTAGGAGATGGGTAAAGTGAGCGGGAAGACATTATGGAGTATTATTTTTGGTTTAGTGATTATTAATTGTTTTACGGTTGGCTATTTTCTTTCGAAGAATCAAGGAGTCATCCCTGTCTCAAATGTTCCTCAAACTAGTGAAACAATTGCCACAATTGGGGATACATCCATTACAAGGGATCAATGGATGGCTGAGCTTGAAGCCCGCTACGGGAAGGAAACGCTCAAGGAATTAATAAATATCCAGGTTGTAGAGGAACTTGCAAAGAAGTACGATATTTCGGTATCAAATGAGGTTATTGACCGAGAATTAGCTGTTTATAAGTCAATGTATAACTCTTTGGACAAAGAACAATTTGGAAACGAAGAAAATTGGAGAGACCAAATTCGATACAGCATCTTGCTTGAAGAGATCCTGACAAGGGATGTATCGGTTTCTGAAAAAGAAATGAATGATTTCTATGAAAATAATAAAGATTTATACAACATAGATGAATCCTATCATTTATCACATATAATTGTGAAAACCGAAAATGAAGCAAACCAAATTATAGAAGAGTTAAATGGCGGATCCAGTTTTGAAGCACTCGCTTTAGAAAAATCAATAGATGAATTTACTGCAAATTCTGGCGGTGATATTGGGTTTATCTCAAGAAATAATGAGTATGTTCCGGCTTCTTATCTTGAGGCAGCACCAAACCTTGATGAAGGTGAATGGAGCGAGCCAATTCAGGTTGATACAGGCTACGCAGTTCTTTTCCTTCATGAAAAATTTGAAGGAAAGATATACAGTTATGAAGATGTAAAGGGGCAAATCCGCAGGCAAATTGCATTGGAACAGATGGAAGGAACTGTATCTGTCGATCCTTTATGGGAAGAATTGGGTGTCACTTGGTTTTATGGAGAAAAATCAGAAAAATAGTTCAAATAGCATAAAAAGTTTTGACAATTTTGATATTAATTGATATATTTACTTATAAATCCAATAAAATTACTCGGGATAGGGGAGAAGAATGATGACACGCGTAGCAAACTCTATACATGAATTAATTGGTCAAACTCCAATCGTCAAGTTAAATAGACTTGTTGATGACAACAGTGCAGATGTGTATTTAAAACTTGAATATTTTAATCCGGGCAGCAGTGTAAAGGATCGTATCGGTCTTGCAATGATTGAAGCTGCAGAAAAAAGCGGCAAATTAAATGCTGGAGATACCATCATTGAGCCAACAAGTGGTAATACAGGTATTGGACTAGCTATGGTTGCTGCTGCAAAGGGACTAAAAGCTATTTTAGTTATGCCAGATACAATGAGTTTAGAGCGCAGAAATCTACTTCGTGCTTATGGAGCTGAGCTTGTTCTTACACCTGGATCCGAAGGTATGGGCGGGGCAATCCGTAAGGCAGGGGAACTAGCTGAAGAGCACGGTTACTTTATGCCGCAACAATTTAAAAATGAGGCAAATCCAGAAATTCATCGCCAAACAACAGGTAAGGAAATCGTCGAACAAATGGGAGACCAATTAGATGCTTTCGTATCAGGAATTGGTACAGGCGGTACAATTACTGGAGCTGGATCTGTATTAAAAGAAAAGTATCCATCCATCAAAATTTATGCAGTGGAACCTACAGATTCTCCTGTTTTATCAGGCGGGAAACCTGGTCCTCATAAAATCCAAGGTATCGGTGCTGGGTTTGTTCCAGATGTATTAAATACAACTATTTATGATGAAGTTGTTACAGTTAAAAATGAAGAAGCATTTGAAACGGCTAGAAGAGCAGGAAGAGAAGAAGGAATCCTAGGCGGAATTTCAGCTGGAGCAGCTATCTTCGCAGCATTGGAAGTAGCGAAGAAGCTTGGTAAAGGCAAAAAAGTATTGGCGGTTATTCCAGATAATGGTGAGCGTTACTTGAGTACTCCATTATATCAATATGATTGATCTTATCTAACAGTGATAGATTAAAAGAGGTTTGACGTAAAGTCGACCTCTTTTCAGTTTATAAAAGGATTTTTATCATTTTTTTTGGAATGTATGATAAAGATGTTCTTTTTGAGAAAAAATTAAATTAATTTCCTTGTGGTTTCTCCGCAACATTTATGTAAAATGAAAGTAAGAGTTTTAAAGGAGAGATTAGTCATGCAGCAACTAAGAACATCGCTAAGCATCAGTATTGATTATGATCGTGATTTTTTCAAACAGTATAAATACTTGGCAGGGGAAGAAGAACAGCATGCTTTCTTGGAAAGTGGTCGTGGCGGCAGGTACAGTATTGCCGGGTTAAAGCCAGTTGCTTCAGTTAAGGGTAAAAATCATTTGCTCTTTATCACGGATGAACGAGGGACTGAGGTTCTGCAAGGGGATCCGCTTGATCTATTTCATTCTTGGTTTCAAATATACCAGACGGAAACCAACCCGGAACTGCCTGATTTTCAAGGTGGAGCAATAGGATTTGTTAGCTATGATTATGTAAGGTATTTTGAAAAATTACCTGATTTGGCAGCTGATGATTTAGAAACACCCGATCTGTATTTTTTGCTTTTCGATGATGTTGCTGTGTTTGACCATCATACATCTAAGCTTTGGTTGATTACACATTACTATCAGGAGCATGAAGTCGATAGTGCACAAAAGAAGTTGCGAGTGATGCAAGAAAAGTGGACATGCAGCCCGAACCTATGTCAATATAAAAATAGACTACAGGAAGCAATATCGGCTGAGCCTATCATGTTCTCGAAGGAATCCTTTAAGATGGCTGTTGAAAATATCAAACAATATATAGCAGCAGGAGATGTCTTTCAGGTCAACCTTTCGCTAAGACAGCATGTTCATTTAGAAAATCATCCGATTGAGATCTATGAAACCTTGAGAAAGGTAAATCCTTCTCCATACATGGCTTATTTGCATTTTCCAGAGTTTCAAATTGTGAGCGGATCACCAGAATTACTTGTTAAAAAACAAGGGAAAGCTGTAAGTACCCGCCCAATTGCCGGGACAAGGTCCAGAGGCAAAAATGAAGAAGAGGATATAAAGCTTGCAAATGAATTAATTGAGAATGAAAAAGAGCGTGCAGAGCATGTAATGCTAGTTGACCTTGAAAGAAATGATTTAGGTCGTGTCTGTGAATATGGTTCGGTACATGTTAATGAATTTATGGTCATTGAAAAGTACTCACATGTGATGCATATCGTTTCAAATGTACAAGGGAAACTAAAAGAATCAGCTAATTATGCAGATGTGATTAAATCAACCTTTCCTGGGGGCACTATAACTGGAGCACCTAAAGTGAGAACAATGGAAATCATTGAAGAGCTTGAACCGACAAGGCGTGGTATATATACTGGTTCTATAGGCTGGATAGGTTTTGATGGAAACATGGAGCTTAATATTGTGATTCGTACTTTATTTGCCAAAGATGGCTATGGGTATGTTCAATCTGGAGCAGGTATTGTCATTGATTCTAATCCGGATTATGAATATAAAGAGTCTTTAAAAAAGGCTAAAGCAATGATTAGGGCAATTGAGCTGAGTAAAGAAGAGAAAATAAGAGACTGAGGTGAGTTCAGATGATTTTAATGATCGATAATTATGATTCATTCACATTTAATTTAGTGCAATACTTAGGAGAGCTTGGAGAAGAACTTGTTGTAAAACGAAACGATGAAATTACGATTTCAGAAATTGAAGAGTTAAACCCGCAATTTCTAATGATTTCTCCTGGACCATGCAGCCCGAATGAAGCGGGAATAAGCATGGAAGCTATTAAGTATTTTGCTGGAAAGATCCCAATATTTGGTGTGTGTCTTGGGCATCAATCCATTGCACAGGTCTTTGGCGGGGATGTTGTACGTGCTGAACGGTTAATGCACGGAAAAACATCACAAATCCATCACAATGGAGAAACGATTTTTAAAGACATGGAAAATCCATTTACTGCTACTCGTTATCATTCGTTAATTGTAAAAAACGAGACGATTCCTGATTGCTTAGAGGTAACAGCGTGGACTGATGAAAATGAAATTATGGCCATCCGCCATAAATCATTGCCGATTGAGGGTGTTCAATTTCATCCTGAATCAATTATGACGTCATTTGGAAAAGATTTATTAAAGAATTTTATCAATCAGTATAAATTAATTGAAAAGAGTTAATAAACGTGTATATTTATTCCCAATCACAGTTTATAAAAGATACAGAAGCCACGATTTCTCCATTTGATCATGGCTTTCTTTATGGTCTAGGAGCCTTTGAAACGTTTCGCGTTTATAAAGGCTTCCCCTTCCTTCTCCACGATCATTTAAAAAGACTGCAGCATGCCTTAAATGATTTAGGGATTTCTTATAAGGTTGATGCGGATGAAGTGTTTGAAATCCTTCAGAAGCTCCTTCAGTTAAATCATCTCGAAAATGAAGATGTCACGGTCCGTTTAAATATTTCTGCAGGAATCGGTGAGGTTGGCAAGCTGCTCCAGCCCTATGATCAACCGACTGTTCTTTGCTTTTTAAGAAAGGCTCCGCCGATTGAAAGCATCGAAAAACATGCATCGATTTTAAAATTGCGCAGAAATACACCTGAAGGAACAGAGCGCCGAAAGTCACACCATTATTTAAATAATATTTTGGGAAAACGGGAATTGAGAAATAGTCCTGATGTAGAAGGGATTTTCTTAACGGAAAGAGGATATGTTGCAGAGGGCATTGTTTCGAATATTTTTTGGGTAAAGGATCAAGTTGTCTACACCCCTTCAATAGATACAGGGATTTTAAATGGGATTACAAGGCAATTTGTCATAAAATGCTTGGAAAACCTTGGGGTGAAAATTGTTGAAGGTTATTACTTAAAAAAGGATATGCTAGATGCAAATGAAGTGTTTATAACCAATTCCTCTCAGGAAGTTGTTCCTATTAAAATGGTGGACGGGCATCTGTTTCTGGGAAAAGGTGGAACAGTTGTGCAAAAGTTAACGGAGTTATATCGTTCTTATCGGACGAAACTATTAAGTATAGACGAGATATAAAGGTTGGATGAAGAATGAAATTAATGACGCAACAACAATTGATTGAATGTGGGAAATACACTCTCCATTATGGCGAAAAGACACAGATCATGGGGATTTTAAATACAACTCCGGATTCTTTTTCAGATGGAGGAAAGTATGTAGACCTGGATAAGGCTATTTCTCATGCGAAGGAAATGATTGAAAACGGTGCAGATATCATTGATATCGGCGGAGAATCTACACGGCCCGGGTACCAGCCTGTATCAGTAGAGGAAGAAATTGAGCGGACAGCTCCTGTTATCCGAGAACTTGCAAAAGAAATAGATGTTCCTGTTTCGATTGACACCTATAAAGCAGAGGTTGCCAAGCAAGCGGTAGAAGCAGGTGCAACCATCATTAATGACATATGGGGTGCAAAGGCCGATCCTGACATGGCAAAGGTTGCTGCTGATTATAACGTTCCAATTATCCTTATGCACAACCGTCATAATCGTGATTATAACAAATTAATTCCTGATATGATTGCTGACTTAATGGAGTCTGTTACAATTGTAAAGAATGCAGGAGTTAGCGATGATAAAATTATCTTAGATCCTGGAATTGGTTTTGCCAAAACAATGAAAGATAATTTGCTCGTAATGAGACATTTGGATGCTTTCGTCGAACTTGGCTATCCGGTATTATTAGGTACATCTAGAAAATCATTTATCGGGCATGTTTTAGATCTTCCGCCAACGGAACGAATGGAAGGAACAGGTGCAACCGTATGCTTAGGAATTGAAAAAGGTTGCCAAATCATTCGTATTCATGATGTGTTAGAGATGGCGAGAATGGCAAAAATGATGGATGCAATGCTTGGAAAAGGGGGCAACTAACATCGATAAAATTTTTGTGAACGGTATGGAGTTTTATGGATACCATGGTGTTTTAAAGGAAGAAAATAAAATTGGCCAAAGATTTAGAGTTGATTTAACGGTTGAAGTAGATTTAAAAAATGCTGGAGAAACAGATGAATTAGAGCATACCGTCAATTATGCCTCACTGTATACATGCTGTAAAAAGATTGTCGAGGGTAAACCTTATAAGCTTGTCGAAGCTGTTGCCGAGCAAATTGCCAAGGAAGTATTAACGAAATTTCATCTGGTTCAAAACTGTACGGTAAAATTGATAAAGCCAGATCCGCCAATACCTGGTCATTATAAAGAAGTAGCCGTCGAAATTAAGAGGGGAAGGAAATGAGCGTAGAAGCGTATATAGCCCTTGGGTCGAATATGGGAAACCGAGAGGAACACTTAAAAGAAGCCATTCAAACACTGCACCTCCACCCATCCATAACTGTAGAAAAAATTTCCTCTATTTATGAAACAGATCCAATTGGCTTCACAGATCAAGATGAATTTTTAAATATGGTTATTAAGATAAACACTGATTTATCAGCATTTGAACTATTAAATGTACTGCAGGAAATTGAAATAACACATGACCGAAAACGTGAAGTAAAATGGGGTCCTCGAACTTTAGACCTTGACATTTTGCTTTATAATCATGAAAATATTGAAGCAGAACAACTTATTGTTCCACACCCTAGAATGCATGAACGTGCCTTTGTATTAATTCCATTATCAGAATTAGACAGGAACATCCGCATTCCATTGATGAAAGAATCACTTTTGACTATCATAGATCAATTACAAGATAAAGAAGGAGTCCGAATATGGAAGCAGAAAAATGGGGTAGACGTATTCGCGCTTTTAGAAAGTTAAAAGGCTTTACCCAAGAGAGTTTTGCAAAGGATCTTGGAGTATCTGTTTCAGTCTTAGGAGAAATAGAAAGAGGCAATCGTGAACCCAACAAACAATTTATAGAGGAAGTAGCAAAAGCTCTAAATATTAGTGTTGAAGAGCTGACCCCAAATGAATCAATGAAAAGATAGGAGGTTAGAGAATGTTCAAAATCGGAGATATTCAATTAAAAAATAGAGTTGTGCTTGCTCCCATGGCAGGTGTGTGTAATTCTGCATTTCGCTTAACAGTAAAAGAATTTGGTGCTGGATTAGTTTGTGCGGAAATGGTCAGTGATAAAGCGATTTTATATAAAAATGCCAAAACAATGGGTATGCTTTATATTGATGAGCGTGAGAAACCTTTAAGTTTGCAAATCTTTGGCGGTGAAAAAGAAACGTTAGTAGAGGCTGCTAGATTTGTTGATCAAAACACAACGGCAGATATTATTGATATAAACATGGGTTGTCCGGTACCAAAGATCACGAAATGTGATGCTGGTGCGAAGTGGTTATTAAACCCGAATAAAATCTATGACATGGTTTCAGCTGTAGTAGAGGCTGTTGAGAAACCTGTAACTGTTAAAATGCGTATGGGCTGGGATGAGGAGCATATTTATGCTGTGAAAAATGCTCAAGCTGTAGAGCGCGCAGGAGGAAAAGCTGTAGCCTTACATGGTCGTACTCGAGTACAAATGTATGAAGGAACAGCAAATTGGGATATCATTAAAGAAGTAAAGGAATCGGTTAATATCCCGATTATCGGAAACGGTGATGTAACGACACCTCAAGATGCTAAGCGCATGCTTGATGAAACAGGTGTAGACGGGGTTATGATTGGACGTGCTGCACTAGGAAACCCATGGATGATTTATCGTACTGTTAAGTATTTAGAGACTGGTGAATTAATGGATGAGCCAGGTGTACGTGAAAAAATTGAGGTATGTAAGCTGCACTTAGATCGTTTAATTGCCCTAAAAAATGAGAATGTGGCTGTTCGTGAAATGAGAAAACATGCTGCTTGGTATCTAAAAGGTATTAGAGGAAATGCAAAAGTAAGAAACGATGTTAATCTAATGAACACTAGAGATGAGCTTGTTGCACTTCTGGATGAGTTTGTTTTAGAGATTGAAGCAAAACAAGAAAGTGCTAGTCAAGTAGGATAACTGTTAGGATGTTCAGGTTTTTGTTAAGTTGTTTTACTGCCAGTACTCCTGGCAGTTTTCTGCTTTTTATTTAGTAACTGATAGGAGTTGTTAATATGAGTCATGATGAATTAAATCAAGAAGAATTAAATGATCAGCTAAAGGTGAGACGCGAGAAATTACATACTTTAAGAGAAAAAGGATTAGACCCGTTTGGGAAACGCTTTGAAAGAACGCATCAAACAGCAGAGATCATTGATGCCTATAATGGATTCGAGAAAGAAGAATTAGAAGAGAAGGCTATTTCTGTTACGATTGCTGGACGTATCATGACAAAGCGTGGAAAAGGGAAAGCGGGATTTGCCCATATCCAAGATTTATCTGGTCAAATTCAAATTTATATTCGTAAGGATGCTGTTGGGGATGAGGCTTATGAAATTTTCAATACAGCAGATCTTGGCGATATTATTGGCGTAACAGGACAAGTGTTTAAGACAAAAGTAGGCGAATTATCGGTAAAAGTAAATTCTTTTGAACTTTTAACAAAAGCTTTGCGTCCTTTACCAGATAAGTTCCATGGATTAAAAGATATTGAACAACGCTATCGTCAACGGTACGTTGATTTAATCATGAGTCCGGAAAGTAAGAAAACGTTTATTACTCGTAGTAAAATTATTCAAGCAATGAGACGTTATTTAGATGATCAAGGGTATTTAGAAGTGGAAACACCAACAATGCATTCCATTCCAGGCGGTGCCTCTGCTCGTCCATTTATTACACATCACAATGCATTGGATATGCCTTTATATATGCGTATAGCGATTGAATTACACTTGAAACGACTAATTGTAGGCGGATTGGAAAAAGTCTATGAAATCGGGCGTGTTTTCAGAAATGAGGGTATATCTACACGTCATAACCCTGAATTCACTATGATTGAGCTTTATGAGGCATATGCTGATTATCAAGATATTATGGAGCTAACGGAAAATGTTATTGCCCATGTAGCAAAAGAAGTATTAGGTACAACAACCATTCAGTATGGTGAATACCAGGTAAATCTCGAACCGAAATGGACAAGACTTCATATGGTAGACGCCATAATAGAGTATACTGGTGCAGACTTCTGGAAGGAGATGTCCATAGAAGAGGCTCGTAATCTTGCAAAGGAACATAATGTGGAGATTACTGAGCATATGCAATATGGGCATATCGTTAATGAATTCTTTGAACAAAAAGTAGAGGAAAAGTTAATCCAGCCAACATTTATATACGGTCATCCTGTAGAAATCTCACCTTTGGCAAAGAAAAATGATGATGACCCTCGCTTTACTGACCGATTTGAGTTATTCATTGTTGCTCGTGAACATGCAAATGCATTTACTGAGTTAAATGATCCAATTGATCAAAAAGAGCGTTTTGAAGCACAGCTTAAAGAACGTGAACAAGGTAATGATGAGGCCCATATGATGGACGAAGACTTTATTGAAGCACTCGAATATGGAATGCCGCCTACAGGTGGTTTAGGAATCGGTATTGACCGTCTAGTTATGCTTTTAACTAATTCACCATCAATTCGTGATGTATTGTTATTCCCGCAAATGAGACACCGTTAAGAAAACAGACCAAATCGAATGATTTGGTCTGTTTTTATTTGTCATAATATGTTAAAACGGGATGTATTTAAGAATACCAATATAAATTTGATTGTTGCACTGGCTACTTTGTTGGTTTGAACAGTTACTCATCATTCTTATGGAAGCAACGGCACAGGTGAGATCTATGCAGCCAAATAGAGCTGAGGAGTACTCGGAATCACTTGCTAAAGAACTGAAGCTGTAGCGGAATTTGGCCGGAAACTTAAAATTTGAGTAAGGAGCATATATAAAAGCGTGGTGTTTTATATAAAAGCCAAGAGCATAAAGTTATCTGAATTTATCTTATTTTTCCTGGTAACAGCTATTTATTTAAATTATTGTTCATTGGAATATGCTAAAAGTTCATGAACTAAGAATGGAATGTTACCAGAAACTGAGCAAAATGTATTTGCGTTTAATTGGTCTGTTTTATGTAAATAACATAAATCTTACGTTTCTAAAATGGCATTCAGCAGAATAAATATCACCTAAACGCTTAGATGAGTTGTCTGGCGTTTTTTATTTATTATTAAAATACATCATTCCTTCTTCTTCAGATTTACTGTTAATGGACCTTTAAAATTATGTTTTGTGCATAATTTAATTTTTTTAAAAAAAATGCTTGCTAAAGGAAAAGAACGATGGTATATTTGAATACGTTGCTGCGAAACAGGCAACGAGCTTTTGAAAAATAGAATAAAAAACTTCTTGACTTTAAAGTGTGAAGTTTGTTATTATAATAAAGCTGTTTTGAAAAATGATCTTTGAAAACTAAACAAAACCAAGCGTGCCAACGTTAATTTCGATTAACAAAACAACGTACTAAACTAGTACATTTTATGAGCTATATCAACTCTTTATTGGAGAGTTTGATCC
>NZ_LATZ01000022.1 GCF_000981385.1 Bacillus sp. SA1-12 | reverse complement strand
GTGTAAGGCATAACAGGTCTAATTTCTTTGTCCATTAAATATTTCGCAACGGGTGGAGTTTTATATCCTGCGTCTCCAGCAAGAGCATTAGGCTTACCTACTTTTTCAATCAATTCATCTACAAGAGAATTTATTACCTGACTATCGTGTACATTTCCACCTGTCACTTGATTGGCAAGTATAAATCCCTTATTGTCACAAACTGTGTGAAAGGAATAGGCAAATTGTTTCTCTCGTTCATTCTTAACATAATAGCCACTTTCAGGATCTGTTGTGCTTACTTTAATTTCTTTTGTCTCCGCCTTTGTTTGAGGGGTTAAAGGCTTTTTTCCATGTACAATTCGATCTTCGTTTATCTCTTCTTCTAGTTGAGTTTGATAGCTTTTTGTTTCTGCTTTGACAGCTTCTTTTATAAACTTCCTCTTGTTTGCATTTGCTTTAACATGTGTAGAGTCTATAAAAACAACAGAAGGATCAACAAACCCTTTTTCTATCGCTTCATTTTTGTTTTTCTCATTGATTTAATTCCGAATACATATTGAATAAAGACCATCTTTATTAACACAACTGGATCGATACTTGGACGACCATTATCCAAACAATACAAATCTTCAACTTAGTCATAAATAAAACTAAAATCAATAGCGGCTTCAAGCTTTCGAACAAGATGATTAGCAGGAACTACTTCATCAAGTGCAATCATCGATATTTGATAACGACCTTCCATTGATTGTTTCGATAACATATATTTGCACCCCTCAAACCAACTTTACTACTTTATTCGACAAAAAAAGCTTGTAGACCTGCCTGAAAATCAGACTTTGTCTACAAGCTGAAGCCTGCTGATTATTCAGCAGGCTTTTCTTCATTTTTTTTAATAAATAACTTCTCATGGATTACTTGTGTATCAGCAAAAATATCGTGCAGTCCTTGTTTTTTAGGGGTAAACGCAACAATGAGATAGCCGATCCAAATTGTCTTCGATATATAACGGCCAACTAATTCCCTAAATATTATTGTCCCCCAATGTAAGCTTCCCTCTTTAGTGGAAATGACTTTGATTCCAAAAACCATTTTCCCTAATGTTTGCTGAAGATACTTTGTCATTAAAACAAAATAGGCAAAAAATATAACCGCAGTTGCAATCGAAACAGGAGAAAACATAAATGAAGAATTGTTATCTAATCCAAGTAACTGAAATACAGGATAAATTATAATACGATTTATGCTCCCAATTACAAGCAGGTCGATTACATAAGCCCAAAAGCGGATCCAAAATCCCGCTTGTAAGTAATTATAATCACTTATCGTTTTTATATGGACAGGTTCATAAGGCAACTCTGTATTCTCTGCTCCTTCATAAGTAGCGTCCACATTCCATCCCTCCCTATTCAGAATATAGGTACATTAATCTTGGAGAGTTTGAGTTTGACAGGAACTGGAATAAGTTAGATAATTCTGCCTCCTCATTAAAGACCTTACTCACACTCATTGACAGGAATGATTCAAGACCTAATGCTGTTCCATATTCAACCACCTGTGGATCCTCTAAATCAAGATCCTTTTTCATGGCTTCTACCACATCATCAAAATAACCAAGCTCATCAATCAGCTTCTTTTCCTTTGCTTGCCTTCCATCATAAATACGCCCGTCCGCCACTTTACGGACATCCTCTTCTGATAAAGGCCTTCCCTCTTTGATTACTTGAACAAAGCCATTATAGGCATTGTCCACCATTGTTTGAAGAATTTTTCTTTCCTCTTCGGTCATCTCGCGTGTTGGCGAAAAAATATCCTTATAAGGACCACTCTTTATTGTTTCAAATTTAACTCCATACTTTTCTGCTAATTCTCCATAATTAATGGACTGCATGATGACGCCCAGTGAACCTGTAAGAGTATCTGGTGCTGCAAAAATTTTATCTCCCGCAGTTGATATGTAATAGCCGCCTGATGCTGCTTGTGTTCCCATAGATACGTATAACGGCTTTTTACTTTCTTTTTTTAGCTCCATAAGCTTTTTATGAATTTCCGCACTTTCAACAACTCCGCCGCCTGGTGAATTAACTCTAAGAATGACACCTTTTACACTTTCATCCTCAGCGGCAGCCTCCACCATATCTAAAAAGGTTTGATGATGATAGCCTGCTGTGCTAAAAAAAGAGGAAACATCTTCACCGGTATCTTGAATGACACCATTTACATCTAAGACAAGAATTTTATCAAAGGAAGACCCTTCTTCAATTATTTCCTCCGAAAAGCCAGAGGTTGTTGCAAATGCTTCTTTAAACATCTCACTTTGGTTTATAAACAACATTGTTGAGCTGATAATAATCGAAAAGACGAATAATACACCAGCTATCGCTAATGCTCCCCAGCGTTTACCATTCATTGAGTTTGTCTCCTCCTTAATTATGAACTGATATGATATGATTTACATAGCTTTTAACATTTAATTATGTAAAAGTGGTAAACTAAACAACATAAAGTATTGTAACACTTCTAAGGAAAAAAGTGGAGATTTTACCTATATTGAGGAGGAATCGTTGTGTCAGATCGTCGTAATGTTTATTTTTTCTACAAAAAAGAAGATAAACTAATAGAGAAAGTTGAATCATTAATTAATTTTGCAAGGGAACATGAATTTCGTGTTGTCGAAGATCATGCACAAGCAAATATTATTGTGAGTATTGGCGGAGACGGAGCCTTTTTACAAGCTGTTCGAAAAACAAACTTTCGTTCAGACTGTCTGTATGTAGGAATTGGAATTGATGATACTTTGAGCTTGTATTGTGATTTTCATCTTGATGACAGACAAAAAATGATCCAGGCAATAACTGAATCTACAATCGAAGTAAGACGTTATCCGGTCTTAGAAGTAAAGGTAGATGAAACGACAACATTTAAATGCCTGAATGAATGTTCCGTTAAATCAAGTATTATTAAAACGTTTGTTATAGATGTATACATAGATGATCTTCATTTTGAAACATTTAGAGGGGACGGCATGCTAATAGCAACTCCAACAGGCAGTACTGCCTATAATAAATCTGTAAATGGAGCAGTTGTCGATCCAATGCTGCCATGTTTGCAGGTTAGTGAGCTGGCATCCTTAAATAACAATCTATACCGCACACTAGGTTCATCCTTTATTTTAAGTGACAAAAGAAAATTAATATTAAAAATTGTACAAGATGGCAATGACTATCCGGTAATTGGAATGGATAATGAAGCATTAAGCATCCAAAATGTGAAACAGCTCGAATTCGGACTAAGCGAGCTCCCAATAAAAACCGTAAAGCTTAAAGATAATTCATATTGGGAGAAGGTAAAAAGAACTTTCTTATAAAAAAGGCTCAAAACGACAAGCATAAGACGAATAGGGCTAGACCCTCGGAGCAGTGAAAAACTATGGCGTCAACGAATAATTGCACCTCTCTGATGGTACTGGAGGCTTGCCCATATAAAAATGTATTCTATTTAAAAGGGCTTATATAAGGAGAAGTTTACTCTGGTTATGAGAATATGTTATTAAAATTGGGAAGCAGTGATCTGCTTCCTTTTACTTGTTACTTAATCTGGCTATCAGCTTGATACATGATTTCATTATCTACCACCGTCATCACGACTTTTGTCGTTAACAAATCCTTGTCTGCAATCTCAAAAATATCTTGATTAAAAACAGTAAAATCTGCTTTAAAACCTTTCTTGATCATACCGCGATCATGTGAATGATGAATAGCGTATGCACTTCCTTTTGTAAAAAGCTCAACTGCCTCGTAAACGGAAAGCTTCTGTTCAGGAGAATAGCTTTTTCCTGATTGGTCATACAGACTCGTTCTTGTCACTGCAGCATAAATACCTAATAGAGGATCAACTGGTTCTATAGGTGCATCAGATCCACCAGCACAATGAATTCCTTCTTGGAGGAGGGTTTTCCATGCATAGCATGTATCCATATGTTCCTGACCAATTCGATCAATCACCCAAGGGAAATCACTTGAGACAAATCGCGGCTGAATATCTAAAATGATTGGAAGGTGTTTTGCTTTTTCAATTAACTCTTCTCTTAATATTTGAGCATGGATTAATCGATCATGCTGCCCTTTAAGCGGCGGATGCTCTTCAATAACTTCAAGTACCCATTCAAATGCTAAATCGCCAATGGCATGAACGGCTACTTCCATTTTGAAAGATCGTGCTTTTTTAATCAGTTCAGCTAGTTCTGCTTTCGAATGAATCGCCACTCCTGAGGTGCTTGGATCATCTTTATATGGAAAACTTAACAGCGCTGTTCTTCCTCCTAATGCCCCATCAGCAAAAATCTTCATTGCTCCAAATTCTACATAATGTCCCATAATTCTTTCTTTTTCCTGGAACTCCTCAACAACATGATGATGGACAAGAAGATGGGTGCGAAATTTTATCTCATTGCTTAAAACATTCTGGAAGGCGCCTAATGTATTTTCTAAACTTCCATAATAGGACAAATCCTCAGAATGAGCACCAACAAGTCCCTTTTTCAGGCAATCCCTAATTGATGTTTTAAGTGTTAGTTCGAGCTCTTCCTGAGTCGGAAATGGTGCTACCTGATAAATCAGCTCCTGGGCTTGATCTAGTAAATAGCCTGTCGGTTCATTCTTCTCATCGCGGACGATAACGCCTCCTTGCGGATTATCAGTATCAGCTTTAATCCCCGCAAGCTTTAAAGCTAGTGAATTTGCGATGACCGCATGTCGGCATATTCTTTTAAGGACAACCGGATGATGCGGGGCTACTTCATCCAGTTCCGTTTTATGGATAATTTTTTGGTCAGTTAATTGATTTTCATTCCAGCCTTCCCCTATTACCCACATTCCTTTTTTTAGGTCCTTAACTCGCTGTTTAATACTTTCGACGATATCCTCTGAACGTGTGGCTTTAGAAAGATCCAGTCGTAAAAGCTTTTCACCATGTCCGATTAAATGAAGATGACTATCGATAAGTCCGGGTATCATCGTCATTCCATTTAAATGATTCTTCTCCTTAAGTTCTTTTTTATATTTTTCTAATAATTGCTGATAACTCCCTGTATCAATAATATAGCCATTTTGTACATATACTGCTTCAACTTTTTCTCCTTCTTTTTCTAACGTATAGATGTTTCCACCGAACCACAATGTACCCAAATACCATTCCTCCAAATTTTTTGTTTCTATCAGCATGGTACCATAATGAACAACAGATCAAAAAAACCAGGCAATGGTACCTGGTTTTTGCAAGGGCTGCTTCGCTGATTACTAAAGAGAGAGTTAAATTTTTTGATTTACGCTTGCTTCAATTCAAGCTCACGCTGCCTAAGCTCAATCCTGCGAATTTTGCCAGAGGTTGTTTTAGGTAATTCATTAATAAATTCAATTTCCCTTGGATATTTATATGGTGCGGTCAACTCTTTAACATGGTTCTGTAAAGTTTGAATGAGATCTGCATTTGTTTGATGAGAAGGATCTCGTAACACAATATACGCTTTTACGATATTTCCTCTTATTTCATCAGGACTAGCTACAACCGCACATTCTTTAACTAATGGATGCTTGACAAGTGCATCTTCTACCTCAAATGGACCGATGGTGTAGCCAGAGCTGATGATAATATCATCGCTTCTGCCTTCAAACCAAAAATAGCCGTCTTCATCCATTTTAGCTCTGTCTCCTGTAATATAATAGTCTCCGCGATACTGCATCGCCGTCCGTTCAAACTCCTTATAATATTCTTTAAATAATGCTGGAGTATCTTTATGGACGGCAATATCTCCAACCTCATTTATTGAGCAAGGCTCACCTTCATCATTAATAATAATGACATCATTACCAGGTGTCGGTTTCCCCATTGACCCAGGCTTAATGTCCATTTCTTTCATTACACCCACTAGAAGTGTGTTCTCTGTTTGGCCATAGCCATCACGAACTTTTACGTTATAATAACGCTTAAACGTGTCAATCACTTCACGATTCAACGGCTCTCCGGCAGATACAGCACTATGAAGATTTGCAAGAGAATAGTTTTCTAGGTTCTCGACCTTTGCCATTATTCGATATTCAGTCGGCGTGCAGCATAAAACATTTACTTTGTACTCATCCAACAGCAGCAAATATTTCTCGGGATCAAATTTCCCATGATAGACAAGACCGGTAGCACCTGACCCCAACACAGATAAAAACGGACTCCATATCCACTTTTGCCATCCTGGACCAGCCGTAGCCCAAACAATATCCTGTTCATTAATGCTAAGCCAATTTTTTGCTGCAGTTCGTAAATGGGCGAACGCCCACCCATGTGTATGTACGACACCTTTAGGATTGCCTGTGGTGCCTGATGTATAAGAAAGGAATGCCATACTTTCTGATGTTGTCTCTGCTATTTCCATCGTTGTGCTTTGATTTGCCATGAGGTCATCTAAAGAGAGCCAATCCTTCTCATTTCCATTCACAACTATCTTTATGAGATTATTATATTCTTTTATCTGCCTAAACTCACTTGTATATAAACCGTAGCTGATGACAGCTTTAACATCTCCATGTGACACTCGATATTGTAAATCCTTTGTTCGTAACATTTCAGAGCTAGGAATGACTACTAAGCCTGCTTTTAAAGCACCAAGATAAACTGCATAGGCCTCTATAACCCTGGGAATGACTACAAGAACTTTATCACCCGATTTTAACCCCTCACTAATTAAAGCGTTTCCAATTTGATTTACCTTTTGTAATAACTCTCGATAGGTAATCTCCTTTTTTTCACCTTGTTCACTTTCCCATAATAATGCAACTTTAGTTGAATCTGCTGCATATTTTTCAAATTCTTCTACAAGGTTATAGCTTAATGGTGCAAGTAGTTCTTCTCTTACCATTCTTCCCCCTCCTTCATGTTTGTACAATAATATTATACCTAATAGTGTCAATATTTTAAATATTAACTAAGAAAAGCGGAAGCACCTCGAACAGCCCCGACTTGCATAAGACGATTTAGAATAGAAGGCGTTCATTGCCTTCAATTCTAAATTGGCTTATAACTCGAGGGGGCTAGGTGCTGAGCTAGACATCAAAACTATGTAAAAAAGCTAGACTTTCCAAACCAATTAAAAAGCCCACTTTTTTGTGAGCGATTGAATGAAAGATGATATTTCTTATTCAAAAGAAAGAGCGGGGATGCCCCCGCCCTCAGTAGCCATTATTTATTCATTTATTAACGTTGAACTGAACCGCTCATTTGTTGTTGAGCAAAAGATACTAAACGTTTAGTGATTTCACCACCAACAGAACCGTTAGCGCGTGAAGTAGTTTCAGCACCTAAGTTAACACCGAACTCAGTAGCGATTTCATACTTCATTTGGTCGATAGCTTGTTGTGCACCAGCTACTAATAATTGGTTAGAGTTGCTTGATCTGTTTTGTGCCATGTGTATCACCTCCTTGTGAGTATAGAATGTGTAAATACACATGGCTTCATTCATAATTATTTTTGGTAATTATTAGAAACTTTTGTTATTAAAACAGATTGCTGAACTCGTCCTTCTGCTCCTTTGTCACAAGGATGGTTTCGATATTGTTTATTGCGTCATCGACGAGTTCATCAAAATCAACGAAACTTTCAAAGCGTGAAACCTTTTCAAGCTTCGGTTTCGTTTTTGGGTTTGCTGGTGTAAAAATTGTACAGCAATCTTCAAATGGGCGAATTGATATATCGTGAGTCCCAATTACTTTAGCAATTTCAATGATCTCTGTTTTATCCATCGTAATTAACGGTCTTAAAATAGGAGTGCTGGTCACATCGTTTATTGCAACCATGCTTTCTAATGTTTGACTAGCCACTTGTCCGAGGCTTTCGCCTGTGATTAAGGCAAGTGCTTGCTTGTTTTCCCGCAATTTATCAGCAATTTTAAGCATCATTCTGCGCGTAGATGTCATGGTATAATTTTCAGGTACTTGCGATTGAATTTTTTCTTGTATCGTTGTAAATGGGACAATATGCAGTTTTATACTTCCGCCAAAAGCAGTAAGTTCTTGTGTTAAGTCAATAACTTTTTGCTTAGCACGTTCACTTGTATAAGGCGGACTAAAGAAGTGGATAACTTCTAATTCCACTCCCCGTTTTAAAGATAAGTAACCAGCAACAGGGCTATCAATTCCGCCAGATAATAAAAGAATTGCTTTGCCGCTGGAACCAACAGGTAAACCGCCTGCCCCCTTGTAATCATAACAGGTTAAGTATGTAGCCTCACTCCGAACTTCAACCCGCAGGTTAATGGTCGGTTTTTTTACATCAACTGTTAAATCATCCGTGTTTTTAAGTATATGTCTTCCAATCTGATAATTTAATTCGTTTGTATCAAGCGGAAATTGCTTGTTTGCGCGTTTAGCTGTAACTTTAAATGTATCATTCGGATGGTAAAGACTTCTGATGGCTTCTAATGCAGATTCTTTTATTTGGTTTATATCACTTTCACATTTAATAGCTAAACTGAATGATTGGATACCAAAGATGTTTTTCAGCTTTTCAACGATTCCTTCATGATCTTCATTATGTAAATGAAGATAAAGTCTATCACGTGTACTTTCGTATCCTAATTCTGGATAGTCTGCTAGTACTTCCTTAATATTCCGTTTTAATCGGTCAACAAATTTTTTTCGATTACGCCCTTTAGTAGATATTTCCCCAAATCGAATTAATATGTGATCAAATTTCATCTTTTTACCTCATAACCTTTGCTAATTTTTCGATCCCCTTTGATAGCGTCGTTATAAAAGGGGGAATGATCTCTTCAGTTTGTTCAAGAGATAAACTTACCCGAATTGCACTTTTTGCAATATCCTGATGCTTATTCATTGCAATCAGAGTATTGCTTATAGCTTTTCTTCTTGATGAACAAGCAGATGTTGTTGATACAAAGATATTATGCTCTCCAAGAAAATGAATCAGTACTTCCGCCTTCACTGCCGGCACTGAAAAATTTATGATATGTGGCGCGGCATGCTTTATTGGTGTATTAACAATGACTCCGTCTATATTCATAAGTTCTTCTAGTAGTTTATCGCGAGTTTGTTTTAGTCTAATTGAGTGATGTTCCGCTTTTTCACTTGCCATTCTAAGAGCTTTAGCTAAAGCTACGTTTCCTGCTAGGCTTTCCGTTCCAGATCTTAACTGCCGTTCTTGAGAACCTCCCGAAAAAAGAGGCAGAAGCTGCACTCCCTCCCTTACATACAAAGCTCCTGTACCATTTAATCCATGAAATTTATGACCAGAAATCGTACATAAATCAATATTCGCATTTTTTAAATTTAAAGGTACCTTTGTCATTCCTTGCACATTATCAACATGAAAGAGTACATTTGAATAAGATTTTAAAATTTGTCCAATCTCCGCTATCGGCTGGATCGATCCTACTTCATTATTTACATGCATAATTGAAACAAGAATAGTATCGTCACGCAATGCCCTTATCATGTGTTCAATTGAGACGAAACCGTCCCCATCAACAGGGAGATAGGTAACTTCAAAATCAAAAAACCGTTCAAGTTGCCGAAACGATTCTAAAACAGATGGGTGCTCAACCATCGATGTAATCAA
Organism: Bacillus sp. SA1-12; assembly: GCF_000981385.1. Classification (GTDB taxonomy): domain Bacteria; phylum Bacillota; class Bacilli; order Bacillales; family Bacillaceae; genus Metabacillus. The sequence continues at coordinate 50,180 of NZ_LATZ01000022.1, read as the reverse complement.
ATGCTTTCCTTTATGTTGATTCGCTAGAGCAGCTCCCTTTATTGCAAGATTATTTCCCTCAGTGCCCCCTGAAGTAAAAATAACCTCCTGCTGCTCTACACCTAATAGAAGAGCTACTTGCTTTCTCGATTGATTTAGCAGCGACTCAGCCTCACTGCCAAGTTTATGTAATGAAGAAGGATTGGCAAAATAAACTTCTGTTGCTTTTGCATAGACTGACATAACCTCTGGATATGGCATAGTTGTCGCACTGTTGTCTAAATACAACATCTTGTTTCCTCTTTCCATATGTAAAGTTAGAATTTGTTTAAATCCTTACATTTTGTTTAAAATCAACAGTTAGTTTTCTTATATTCAGGTTGTAATAATACCATATCAAAAAAGGAAATAAAAATATATCCTCTTGTTTCTGTGAAGCAGTCATAAATACTGCAGCCTTATCCCTTACCTTGCAGTCCTATTCTTCGGAGTTAGGCGCTGGAGCTAGGCACTAAGACTAAATACAAGAAGTTATACTTTTCTTAATCTCATAAAACAAAAAACAGGAATGCTAATGAAATGATTATGTAAGCATCCTATCGTGCCTTCACATAATACATTTCATTATAGCCATCCCTGTCTCTTCTTTCTAAATTCGTTTTTCCTCGTTAATCATTTGTTGGATTTTTTGTAATGAGCCCGGTTCAACTTGCTCAAGAGCTGCCGCTGCCGTTTCTAATGATTGATTATATTCATATCTTCTAAAAAGTTTTTCTGCCTCTAAAAATTTTTCTGCAACCTGAGGATTTCGGTTTCGATATCGATTGCCATATTGAATAACCTGTTCAACCAGATAAACTTGTTCCATTAATTCATCCGCAACGCGCTTTAACGTTTCTACGGATTGGACGGCTTCCTCCAATAATTGATTGACAACAAGCATATTTAATGGAATTTCATTTAATTTTACAGTTACTTTTGAAACAGCTCTTTTTGATTGATCAATTAACTCAACCAAATCAGCAGGCAATCCAGGTATATTGTTATGGTGAACAGCTCTGCTTGTTTCAAGCAATACTTTTTTCAGCTCGTTCAATTTTTCACGTGCTTGAAGCTCATCTTTTCTTAACATTTGAAGCATTTCGCGATAGTCGTTATGGTCTTCAAACAGCTTATTAATTTGTGTTTCTATTTCTTGCAACTCTTCCTTGATAATTGAGTGAGCAACATGATCATTTTGTAAATTTTGCTCAATATGTGCAAATTTCTTTTCAATTTGCGAAAGCTGCTTTTCAATTAGCTTTTGCTTATCAAGCTCTGTTTCTGACAATTGGTAGCTTTGCTTAACAAGATCAGCCTCTTCTCCGGTTGCTGCTTTTTGTTTTGCAAAGTCAATTAATTTACTGTTTATTGATTCTTTTGCTAGTTTTACAGAATGATTTGCTTCTACTTCATTCTCTAATAGATCATAGATGGTATCGATTGATTCCTGAGTTGCTTGAAGACTTTCTCCAATATCCTCAATTTCCGTTTCTTCTAATTGTTTCCGGAATAATTCCAATTGTTTGTTAAATTTCTCTAGCTCTGCCTCCACCTGAATATGTTCAAGATAATAACCATTAGCCTTCATCTCCTTATAACCTTCTGCTAATTCACTAATTAAATTAGGTAATGTAATATTACATTCGGTTAATAACTTAGGAATTTCATTTATTTTTTCTTGGAGAAGGTCAAGCTCTTGCCTTAGCTTGATTAAAATGTCCCTTGCGGATAAATAATTTCCTTCATTCGTTTCCGAATCAAACTTCTTTATCTCCTCAGAAATCTCTGCTAATTTCTCCTCTAATTTGACATGTGCCTTGCCAAATTGGTGGCTGTGAGCAATTAATGTCTTTTTTATTTTTTTATATTGCTGTTTGATCTCTTCACTTTCAATCTTGTTTTTTTCTTCACTGAAGACCAATTCATTAATTTCTTCAATGATTTTATCAATATTTTCATCAATTGTTTTTAATACCATTTCAACATGCTGAAGAACATTTTTGGATTTCGTAAATCGATATTTATCAGATAAATCCTCAGCATCGAAGAGGAGTTCCTCTACTTCTGGAAGCTGAGTAGTAATTATTTCATCCCATTCACTTCTCCATTGCTCAAACAGCTCTTCGGCCTGTCCGACCATTTTTAATTCCTTCACTTTAGATAATTCATCTACTATAGACCGATTCATAATTTGAATTTTCCATGCTTCCAAGCGATCAACATCTTTATAAATTTTTCTTCTAAACATGTATCCTGCCCCAAAGAGAATACATACTAAAAGAATTAATCCAATAATAACTTCCATAATGAGCCCCCTCGTTGTTACACAAAATCCTCATGACAGGAAAAAAACTCCCCACTGATGAAAGTTTTACAATATCATGCTGATAAGCGTTTTTCTTAAATCTATGTATAAATGAAACCTTCATTTTAATTATGTTTGAATTTGCCAAATAAAAAAGAAAATACCTTTAATTTCTTTTTCTTTTGAAAAAGGTTCCTATCATATAAGCAACACATTTTTAATGTTATTTCAATGTATTTATGATACCATGTAAACGACATTTTTTGACCAGAAATTTTAATTTTTTTACATTATTTGTACTCGATTGACAGGTTGGCTTGGAAAGCAAATATCTGACTGATAAACAAGGGATATGACGTTTTATTGACCACAGTTAAGAAAGGATAATGACGATGAAGAAAAAAGATGGACATGTTCATTCCCCTTATTGTCCGCATGGGACAGCGGATCGACTAGAAGAATATATCGAACAGGCGATAAAAGAAGAGTTTGACATTTTAACCTTCACAGAGCATGCGCCGCTTCCATTTGGATTTAATGACCCGACGCCAAATGAAGACAGTGCCATGAAATTAGAAGACATTGATTCCTATATTTCAGATCTAGAATTTTTAAAAGAAAAGTATCGGCATCTTATCAAGATCAACATCGGGTTGGAAGTGGATTATATCAAGGAATATGAACATGAAACAAAACAATTTCTAAATCAATTTGGTAAATTTCTGGATGATTCTATTCTTTCTGTTCATTTCTTAAAACTGAATGATACATACTTCTGTATGGATTTTGACGAAAAAATATTCGGTAAAATGGTTCAAGTTGCCGGTTCCTTAGAAAAACTTCATCATGCCTATTATCAGGAGGTATTACATTCGATAAAAAGTGACTTAGGATCCTATAAACCGAAGCGTATTGGGCATCTAACATTGGTTCATAAATTCCAAAAGCTATATCCAATTACATTCTCTACTGAGTCTGTTATTTTTGAGGTACTTCAAGCAATAAAGGATCATCGATTAGAGATTGACTTTAATGTTGCTGGATTAAGAAAAGAATTTTGCGGGGAAACGTATCCAGGAGAAACAATTGCTAAATTTGCAGAAAAACAAAAAATCCCTCTTATCTATGGCTCAGATGCCCACAGTGCAAGGGATGTTGGGAAGAATTACTCACATTATGATCAATTAACGAACGGCAGCTAGATTTCCCTCCAGAGATAGATTCTCTGCCAGCAATGAGTTTAGCCAAATTTTTAATTCTTTATAATATTGATGAACAAAATAGGCTTCGTGCGGTTGGATATGAAGAACCTCACTCATATATTGCGGCTGCAAATATGGCATATGCAAAAGGCTTCGTAATTGGATAATCATATGTGGTACAAAACCTTTTCGAATAGATCCTTCCTCTATCCCTTGTTCAATGACAGATTTGATGTAATATTTTTCTTTCGTTAAATAGGTCGTCATTACTTCTCGAATAAGGACAGAATCTACTGTCACTTCACGGTATACAAGTCTTGAAAGTTGACGGTTCTCATGCTGATAATTTAATATATCTAAAATAGTTTTACTTAAAACGATGTGGGCATTACCGTATTTTAATTGGGAATAATTTTCTTCGATTACTCGAATATACTCCTCATAATAGTGTGAAACAAGGTATTCAAGTAAACCGCCCTTCCCTTTAAAATAATAGGAAATATGAGCAACATTAACATTTGCTCGATTGGCTATTTCCCTCACAGACGTACCTGTAAAGCCCTTTGAATTAAATAAATAAATCGCTGCATTAAGAATCTTTTGCTTTGTATCACGTGATGGTTGTTTAGTCATTTGGATCACCTCCGTTCTCATATAACTATACATTCCATTAATAGCGCTAGATTCCTTTATCAATCGCTCGACAAAGTTCTGATGACTTTGTTTATTCTTAGCTAAAGGTAGGTAATCAAGATGTTTCATGTCGAAAAATATGCAGGCAGTAAAGAAGAACAATATCAATTATTGATAAAACAGCTGAAAGCCCTTTTAGAAGGTGAAGATGACCTGATCGCAAACTTATCTAATGCTTCAGCATTATTAAATCAATTTTTAGAGGATATTAACTGGGTAGGCTTTTATCTATTAAAAGAAGGTCAGCTTGTACTAGGACCTTTTCAAGGCTTGCCAGCTTGTGTACGCATTCCATTAGGAAGAGGTGTGTGCGGTACAGCAGCAGCAAACAAAAAAACAGAACGTGTTGCTGATGTTCACCAATTTCCGGGGCATATCGCCTGTGATGCTGCTTCCAACTCAGAAATTGTTGTTCCCCTTATTAGGGATAATGAACTTATCGGCGTTTTAGATATTGATAGTCCAAACAAAAATCGATTTGATGAAGTTGATGAAGCTTCATTAGAGGAATTTGTTAAGACATTGGTTACTTATATATAAAAAATGTGGAAGCAAGCGCCTTACTTAGCACAGGCAGTATAGAGGATGTTTTTTACCTTTAATTCTAAAAATGCAAGACTATCTGGGCTGGACGCATGCGCTAAACACATCAACTAAGTACAAATAGAATACTGCTTAATTAAAACAAAAGTGGGCTGGAGTTCATCCAGCTCACTTTTTTCATACTTGTACGATAACTTGATTTTTCCCTTCGTTTTTTGCCGTGTACAGGGCCTTATCAGCTCGGCTAAAAAGATGTTTAAAGCTTTCGTTCATCGTAACATTCCAATAGGATACCCCGCATGATATAGTGATTGTCGGATTTGTATTCTCTCTTACCCGTTTCACGATTCTGTCCGCTACCGTTATTCCTGCTTGCAAATTTACTTGCGGAAGATAAATTGCCAGTTCTTCACCGCCCCACCTTGCTCCAATATCATTCTCGCGTATATTAAGCTTTATAGTATTTGCGACCTGGACGAGAACATCATCCCCAATTTGGTGACCATATGTGTCATTGATCATTTTAAAATTATCAATATCAATTAAAACAAAGGTTCCTTGGCGATCCATTTTCATGGAATTCTCTATAAAACTAGTAAAATAATTGCGAGAATAAAGCTGTGTTAAATGATCAGTTTTAACCATTGTTTCCAGTTCTTCTCTTAACAAAGAATTAGTAAGAGCAAGTGTTGAATGATGTATAAGTGATTGCAGTAACTTAAACATATCAAATGAGAAATGATATGGCTCCTTGTGAAGAACCAGTGCACATCCTTTAAGATTCTCACTTTGAACCATCGGTACAGCCATTACGGAGGAAAATAAAGCAGTCTTTATAGAAGTTGTTATATTACCGATGAATAATCCTTCTAAATCCTTTTCGATTTTTTCCCGAACGTACTCAATGTAGGTCTCAGCAGCATCTGTATGAAAAAAACCCGTACTTCCTGGAAAGATATGTACCGATCGATTTGAATCAAGATAAAAAAACCCCACCTCATCAGCATTAAATGAATTCATAATACTTAATGACATATAAGTCATCGTGTCTGTTAATCTTAAATTCTTATTTAAGCGATGAGACGTTTCATTAATAAGCTGCAAATCCTTTATTAGTCGTTTGGACTGCTCATATAAGTGAGCATTTTCTAATGCTTTACTTGCTCCGTTTGCTAGCATTGTGATAAAATTTCCATTTTTATCACTTAGCTCCAGTCCGTTAGTTGCAATAACCTGTAAGACACCATATACCCCTTGTTTTCCGTTTAATGGGGTATAGAGCTTTGTTTGACTCTGTTTATTATCCCTTGTCAGCTGGGCAATTCCAGTAACATAAGCCTCCATTGCCAGCTCATTACCTGTTTGATAATCAAAATCCAAGTTTTTAATCGGCAAATCACGAATGTTTTCATGATCCTGTGATAAAAACAAATAAAAATGATAGTCAGAAAACATCTTTTGTAAAACCGTAATCAGTTCAGTAAGAACTGCATCTTTATTCATAAGTGAATGCAGTTTATCGGTTAAATGATATAGCAGTTCATACTTTTGTTCATTTTGAATGACTTCTATTAAATTTAAACTATGGCTATAGAAAAATGAACACGATTTTGCCATTTCGTCTAATACCGCGCTAGAAAATTGACTGGCTTCTAATCCATTTAAATGGATTATACCATGCAGCACATTCTGGTAATAAACTGGAATAAAAGCTTGCTCTCCAAAAAGATAACATTTCCCTTCTATAAAATTGTGTTTTAAAGAGGAAAATTCTTCGTTGTTTATTTTCATAAATGGTAATACATACCTTGGTAGATTATCTTTTGGAATAAACACAGCTTGTTCAATTGATAGTTCCTTTTTTATAACAAATGTCAGTTTTTCAATTATTTCGTTTACTGAATGCTGTTGGTGATCGTTCCTTAAATATTCAAAGAAGGCACTTTTTATTGACATTATAACGAATTGATCATGATCATCCATATCTCTCACCCACACTATCAAGTTGCAAAACACGTGACTTTTTTACTACAAACAAAAGAATTTCTATTTCATTATATCATAAAATCCGTTCATTTTTGTATAAAGTTGGAAAGTTTGTCCTCCATCGTATTTCCTATTAATCAATAACTAGCTTTTAAGAACGAACCTTTAATTATGATTATTTTTATTCCTTTATGTAAAGGCTCTTGACTTTATACATGGAAGATCATATAATGTTCGTTGTGTATAAAATATGCAGCCTATTGATGAAGCAATCTTGATTTCATTTTGTTCCCCTTTTTTAATAAAGGAGGTGTATCGAGTAACTCTATGCTGCTGGAGCGAGGATACATGAAAACAAAATGTGCAAAATTGTGCAGTCAGTCTGGTTTTTATTTTATGCAAAATAAAAACATAAAGGAGGAGTTAGCATGGCTCGTTATACAGGCTCAAGCTGGAAACTCTCTCGTCGTTTAGGTATTTCATTAAGCGGTACAGGTAAGGAATTAGAAAAGCGTCCATATGCTCCAGGACAACACGGTCCGGGACAACGCAAAAAAATCTCTGAATATGGTTTACAATTACAAGAGAAGCAAAAGCTTCGTCATATGTATGGTGTAAATGAGCGCCAATTCCGTAACCTATTTGATAAAGCTGGCAAAATGGCTGGTAAACATGGTGAGAACTTCATGATCCTTCTTGATTCTCGTCTTGATAACGTAGTGTACCGTTTAGGTTTAGCTCGTACTCGCCGTCAAGCACGTCAAATCGTTAATCACGGTCATATCCTTGTAGATGGCGGACGTGTAGATATCCCATCTTACCAAGTAAAACCTGGTCAAACGATCACTTTACGTGAAAAATCTCGCAACCTTGACATTGTTAAGGAAGCAATCGAAGTAAACAACTTCGTACCTGATTACCTAACATTCGACGCAGACAAATTAGAAGGTACATTCACTCGTTTACCTGAACGTTCTGAATTACCTGCTGAAATTAATGAAGCTCTTATCGTTGAGTTCTACTCTCGTTAATAAGAAAAATCCTGGCCATTTGGTCCAGGATTTTTTTATTAGCAAAAGCGGCTAGGACAATTAAATCACCCATGAGCGGCTAAGCGCAGGAGCTGGATCAGCACACTTCTTCACAGTTTAAAGCGAATTATCATTACCTATGCAGCAAAAAAGAACTGTCCCTATTGAGACAGCCCTCTTCTCATTAATCGTCAATTTATACATAACGGATAAGGAAATACTTTTTCTTCCCTCTGCGGATGACAGTAAACTGCCCATCAATTTTATCTTCCTCTGAAAGAATTTTCGCCAGATCTTGAACTCGCTCACCATTAATATAAATAGCCCCATTTGTAATGTCCTCTCTTGCTTGACGCTTTGAAGGTGAGATTTTCGCTTGGATCAGCAAATCTACTATACCCAATTCTTTTTCTTCAATGTTTGTAGATGGAACATCCTTAAATCCTTCTAAAATTTCATTGCCTGTTAATTGTTTAATATCCCCGCTGAATAATGCTGCAGAAATCTTAATTGCTTGTTCTAATGCCTCTTCACCATGGACAAGCTTGGTTACTTCTTCAGCTAGCGCTTTTTGCGCAAGGCGTTTTTCTGGTGCATTTTTTACTTCTTGTTCTAATTCCTCAATTTCGTGTTTGGAAAGGAACGTGAAGTATTTTAAGTATTTCACTACATCACGGTCATCTGTATTAATCCAAAATTGATAAAATTCATATGGTGATGTTTTTTCACGATCTAACCAAATCGCTCCGCCTTCGGTTTTACCGAATTTTGTACCATCAGCCTTTGTTACAAGAGGGATTGTTAAACCATACGCCTTCGCATTTTCTTCTGATTTACGGATTAGCTCCAATCCAGCTGTAATATTCCCCCACTGATCACTTCCGCCAATTTGCAGTTTACAATCATTGTTTTGATATAACTTTAAGAAATCAAACGATTGTAAAATCATGTAGCTAAATTCTGTAAAGGAAATCCCTGATTCAATTCGTGTTTGAACTGAATCTTTTGCAAGCATGTAATTTATTCCAAAGTTTTTCCCAACATCACGCAGGAATGAAATAACATCAAGACTGCCAATCCAATCATAGTTATTCACGATAATAGCTGGATTTGACTCAGCCTCAAAATCAAGGAATCTTGATAATTGTCCTTTAATTCGATCTGACCATTCCTTTACGATATCTGCGGTATTTAATGTACGCTCAGCTTTCTTCCCGCTTGGATCACCAATCAATCCCGTAGCACCGCCGACAAGTGCAATTGGATGATGACCATGCTGTTGAAAACGTCTAAGCGTTAATACAGGAAGTAAATGACCAATATGAAGGCTATCTGCTGTAGGATCAAAGCCGGAATAGAGCTTAATTTTCCCCTCGTCTAATGATTTGGCAAGACCCTCCTCATCTGTAACCTGGTTGATCAAGCCTCTAAATTGTAAATCACCTAATAATTCACTCATTTTTGGATCTCCTTTGTTAATTTATTCTTGTTTCAACCCTATTATAGAATGGACGCCAAAAAGCCCCTTCAATACTGAAGGGGCGAAAGTTTCGCGGTACCACCCTACTTAGGATTGTGTCATTACTAATCCTCACTCGGTTCTTTAACGGTTTAACCGTCTTTTTCTACTCAGGATTCCCTTTCAAAAAAGAAGCTCATGGACGTAATTCATGGATAATCTTTATGCTGATTTCCACCAACCATCAGCTCTCTATAAAAGGGAGATCACCACTACTAAAACCAATCTTAGCCATATCTTATATGGAATTAACTACATGCATTTTACCCATAATCTACACCGAAAGTCAATACTGAGAGTGAAACACCGAAGAAGAAAACCATATATCTTCTTAGCAGACAAATAGACATCAACCACTCCTTTATCCAGTTCAAAAATTATGCAAAGCTATCAGGATTAGTAAGAATCACTGCCCGTAATGATCCGATAAGTTTCGCTAACCATCAGTGGGGATAGTACGTCTCCACTGATGGAAGTCTCACTTTATGACAAAACCATACAAATTTTGCGTTTTCTTATGGTATAATATTTAAGATTCGGGGGGATTGCATAATGAAAAAAAAGGATGAAAAACTTAGGCGCTTCTCACCTTTCATGAACAAAGATTTAGCTAGAAGCTTTCGGATATCCTATAACGTTATCGGAAACCTTCTCTTATTATTCCTTGTGATTGGGCTCATTGGTATTTGCTTTGCCGGGGGTGTTGGTGCTGGATATTTTGCTTCATTAGTTAAGGAAGAACCAATTCGTTCGTATGAAGCATTGAAGAACGATATATACAATTATGAAGAAACATCAGAGATTTATTTCGCAAACAATGTCTATCTTGGAAAATTAAGAGCAGACATTGATCGTGAAGAGGTAAAATTAGAAGATGTATCACCGCATTTGGTTGATGCTGTTATCGCCACTGAGGATGAGCTTTTTTATGAGCATGATGGCGTTGTGCCCAAAGCGATCATGCGAGCGCTGTTTCAGGAGTTTACAAATGCAGCAGTGCAAACAGGCGGAAGCACACTTACACAGCAGTTAATCAAAAATCAAATCTTAACAAATGAGGTATCTTTTGACAGAAAAGCAAAAGAAATTCTGCTTGCATTACGTCTAGAAAAATTCTTTAAAAAAGATGAAATTATTGAAGCATATTTAAATGTAACAGATTTTGGACGTAATTCAAATGGCCGAAACATTGCAGGAGTCCAGGCTGCTGCTAAAGGTATTTTTGGAGTTGAAGCAAAGGATTTAAATATTCCTCAATCTGCGTTTATTGCAGGCTTGCCGCAAAGCCCGTTCGGCTACACGCCATTCTCCAATGATGGCGGTACTGTTAAGGAGAACCTTAATCCTGGTATTAACCGAATGAAAACAGTTTTAAACCGGATGTATTCTGGAGGATATATTACAAAGGCAGAATACGAGGAGGCCTTGTCCTATGATCTAAGGGCCAATTTAACACCTAAAAAACCTTCCTCAATTGAACAATATCCTTTTCTAACATATGAAGTTGAGGCCCGTGCAAAGGAAATTATCATGGCACAGCTTGCGAATAAGGATGGGTATACAAAGGAAGAACTGAATAAGGATGAAGAGCTAAAAAACCAATACTATGCTTTAGCTGACCAAGCAATTCGACATAAAGGGTACCGTATTCACACAACAATCAATAAAGACATCTACGACAAGATGCAGGATGTTGTGGCAAATTACAAGTATTACGGCAGTGACAAGCCCGAAAATATTAAAGACCCTGATACAGGAAAAACAAAAGTGATCCAGGAACCAGTCGAAACCGGCGGAGTATTAATTGAAAATAACACCGGAAGGATTATCAGTTTCGTGGGAGGACGTGATTTTGATCGGGAAAATTTAAATCATGCTACACGTGCTGAACGGCCAAATGGTTCTACAATGAAACCATTACTTGTATATGCACCTGCAATGGAATTAGGAAAATCACAACCTGGGTCTGTGATTGCAGATGTTCCATTTTCATTAGGATCATGGAGACCGCAAAACTATGGCGGCGGCTACCATGGATTAACAAGTGCCAGAACAGCCTTAAAGCAGTCCTATAACATTCCAGCTGTTAAAACATATTTAACAATTATGGATCAAAAGCCGTTAAGTTACTTAGAAAAAATGGGTTTTACAACTCTCCATGAAAAAGATTATGGAGCTCCTTCATTAAGTTTAGGCGGAATGACAATTGGTGTGACGGTTGAAGAAAACGTAAATGCTTACACAACCTTTGCGAATAAAGGGAAATTTATCGATGCTTATATGATTGAAAAGATTGAAACAAATGACGGGAAAATGATCTATCAGCATGAAAAAACAGAAACGGATGTATTTTCCGCGCAAACTGCTTATTTAACGCTCGATATGATGCGTGATGTTATTAGCAGCGGAACAGCAGCTTCATTAAATGGCTATCTATCATTCAGTGCTGACTGGGCTGGAAAAACCGGAACTGGTCAAGATTATCAAGATGCATGGTTCGTTGCCACCAATCCAAATGTAACTTTTGGAACCTGGATTGGTTATGATACACCTAAATCGCTGGAGCAAAATTACAAAGGTATGTCATACAGTAAACGCAACATTCTATTATGGGCTAAATTAATGAATGCTGCTTATGATGCGAATCCAGAATTGGTTGCTCCAAAAACTCGTTTCCAAAGGCCGGATGGAATTGTTTCGAGATCGTATTGCACATTAACAGGTGAATTGCCGTCAGAACTTTGCCAAAAAGCAGGCTTAGTGGCAACAGACCTATTTAATGTTAAATATGTTCCGAGAACAGTAGATGATAGCTTAACAAGCGGGAAATATGTAGTCGTAAAAGATCGAGCTTATAAGGTCCCTTCATCAGCACCGGCAGAATTTGTTCAGCAAGGTGTTATGCTGAAGAAGGAAATCCTTAAGAAGCACGGTATATCAAGTCTTGGTGACTTAAAACGATTATTGCCAAGTTCATCAAAATTAGGAAATCTTGTGATAACTGAAGGAAATGAAATAGCTGATAATGGGGCATCTCCAACAAAGGTCGGCGGGATTTCTGCAAGTGATTCGAAACTAAGCTGGAAGGCTAACCCTGACAATGATGTTATTGGCTATCGTGTATATGCAGCATCAAATTATTCAACAAATTATAAGAAGGTTGCTAGTGTTCCAGCCTCAAATTCCTTAGCTGTAACAGTCGGTCAATCACCAGCGGCATATTATGTTGTTGCAGTCGATGTGGCTGGCCGCGAATCGGCACCATCAAACATTATCAAAATTGGGGAATACGCTGAGAAAAAACCTGCTTCTGTCCCAGCAAACACTAGTCCTGCTAATAAAGAAACAAAGGAAAACAACAAACCTGCACCACCAAAAAAAGAAGAGCCTGATACCAAGCCGGCTCCTGTTGATACAAAACCAGCTCCTGCTGATAACAAGCCTAGTGAGACATAGTCCAAACACAATAAGACAGCCATCAAGGCTGTCTTATTATGTAAACATAGGTTCTACCAGCATTCCATCCTAAAATGTTAGGTCTGCTATCTAATCAAATATAAAAAGGCCGAAGATATTCTGTGATCATCTTTGGCCTTTTTATTTAGGTTACTGTTTTTATATTAATCTTCCATTGTTGAAAGGTCGCCTGTCGGCAAATCAAGCTCCCAAGCCTTTAAGACACGGCGCATAATTTTTCCGCTTCGTGTTTTAGGAAGCTTATCACGGAACTCAATTTCTCGTGGTGCAGCATGGGCTGCTAACCCTTTTTTCACAAATGTGCGTATTTCCTCTTTTAACTCATCAGATGCTTCATATCCTTCACGAAGCGCAACAAATGCTTTGATGATTTCTCCCCTTACCGGGTCAGGTTTACCAATAACTCCTGCTTCTGCTATTGCCGGATGTTCGATAAGCTTACTCTCAACTTCAAATGGACCAACGCGCTCGCCTGACGTCATAATGACATCATCAATTCTTCCTTGGAACCAGAAGTAGCCATCCTCATCCATATACGCTGAATCACCTGATACATACCAATCCCCTGGCATAAAATACGATTCATATTTTTCCGGGTTATTCCAAATTGTATACATCATGGATGGCCAGCCTTTTTTAATCGCTAAATTCCCCATTCGATAAGGAGGCAGCTCGTTGCCTTGATCATCAACGATCGCAGCTTCTACTCCTGGAATTGGTTTTCCCATAGATCCTGGCTTAATTTCCATACATGGGTAATTACAAATAAGCTGTGCACCAGTCTCTGTCATCCACCAAGTATCATGAATGCGTTTATTAAATACTTTCACTCCCCAGCGTACAACCTCAGGGTTTAATGGCTCACCAACACTTAGAACATGTCTAAGGGAGCTGGTGTCGTATTGTTTTACAAGCTCATCACCTGCGCCCATCAGCATTCTAAAAGCTGTTGGTGCACTATACCATACTGTTACACCATAATCCTCAATTGTTTGATACCAATTATCAGGACTGAATCGTCCGCCAACGATCACATTGGATGCACCAGATAACCAAGGTCCGAAAATCCCATAAACCGTTCCGGTTACCCAGCCTGGGTCAGCCGTACACCAGTATACGTCATCCTCCTGCAAATCCAATACCCATTGAGCCGTTTGGTAATGCTGAACCATTGCCTGGTGGACATGCAGGACTCCCTTTGGTTTGCCAGTTGAACCAGATGTATAGTGCAGCAGCAGTCCATCTGTCTTCTCGACCCATTCAATCTCAAGTTCCTTGCTAGCTGTTTTCATTTCAGCTAAAAAGTCAATATGCTTTGAGGTATCAACAGAGTTACCAACGACAACGACATGTTTTAATGATGGCAATTCACTTACTGGGATTCTTTCAAGTAATTCAGGAGTTGTGACAATAACTTTTGCATCACTGTCCTCAAGACGATCTTTTACCGCACCTTCCATAAATGCTTCAAATAAAGGACCTACAATTGCCCCAAGTTTTACAGCACCTAAAATGACAAAATACAATTCAGGCGTTCTCGGCATAAAAACAAATAAGCGGTCTCCCTTTTCAACATCAGCAGTTGTTTTAAGAACATTTGCTGCTTTATTAGAAAGTTCCTTCATTTCTTTAAACGTGAATTTTTCTTCACGTTCAGGGTCGCGATAATAAAGGGCGATTTTATTTTTACGAAATGTTTCTGCATGCTTATCAATGGCTTCATATGCTGCATTCATACGGCCAGTTTCAGACCAAGTAAAATTCTTCTCTACCTCTGACCAATCAAATGAATGATAGACAGCATCATAATCATGCAAATTAAAATTCCCCTTCACGGATGGTAACGCTTCCAATTTCATCATATACTCCCCCTTATGTAAGTCTTGATAAGACTATTATATTACAATACTTCATTTTTCTCAATTTTTGAAATTTATATAATTTAATCATAATGTAATCGCTTCATTTTGTAAATAATCTTGTATAATAGAGTTACAGGTCTTCCTGCAATTGTACACCTTTCATAGTATCTATTATTATATTAAACAGATATGGCTTGATAAAAGACTATTTTTTTCAGTATATCTATGAACAATAAAATAAGGTGAGACTTTTTATGCTTAAAGCGCCATATCCTGTGGTTTGCGCCTGACTGGGACAAACTATCCCTCGTCGGGTCACTGCGGGCAATTATCCCCATGCTTCGCTTTGATGCAGGGGTTTTACTGCCCGTTATGATTGGGATAAAATTGACTACATACTTTCTTACTCTTTAAAGGCGGTGACCTAATGATACACCTTAAAACATATAATGCAAAAGAAATTAAAACACAGAATGGAAGTATTTTTATTGAAGGGCCGGTCTCTCAAGAAAAACTGGCTAGCTATGATTTTCATGAAGGTTTAGTAGCATTTAGGCAGCCAAAACAGCAGCATAAGGCCTTGGTTGAAATAGCAGGACTTCCTGAAGGTAGAATCATTATTGCTAGAGTCCAAGATGTAATTGTTGGCTATGTCACCTATTTGTATCCAGACCCATTAGAACGATGGTCTGAAGGAAATATGAAAGAGCTAATAGAATTAGGAGCCATAGAGGTGGCAACTGAATATCGCGGTTATTCAGTAGGAAAAAATCTGCTAAAGGTTTCTATGATGGATGATGCCATGGAAGACTACATTATTATTACAACAGAATATTATTGGCATTGGGACCTAAAAGGCTCTGGTTTAAATGTATGGGAATACAGGAAAATTATGGAAAAAATGATGAATGCAGGCGGCTTAGAATGGTATGCAACAGATGATCCGGAAATCAGTTCACACCCTGCTAACTGCTTAATGGCGAGAATCGGAAAAAGAGTTAAACCTGAATCGATTGAACAATTTGATCGTCTACGCTTTCAAAACCGTTTTATGTACTAATATCTATCTACTTTTACCAATTTTAATAAGGGAATATTCGTTAATGTTGAGGAGGCGTGCTTACATGAAAATAACAACCGTTTCGTTGATGATGTTGACTAATTTACGAGCTTTAGGAATTTTAGCTATATGGCCCAAAATAGCGGGGAACAGTAAATGGCAGTAAATGACACCGTATTTATCTATTCTCCTCAATATCAAGCTTATAAGTTTCATCAAGATCATCCCTTTAATCAGTTACGAGTTGAACTTACCTTTGACTTATTGAAACAAATGAATGCCATAGAGGATAAAGACATCATAACACCTAAGATCGCTTCAGAGGATGAATTAGCACTTGTCCATGATAAGAGGTATATTCAAACAATTAAACGAGCTGGACAAGGACAATTAAATGAAGAAGAAGCACTTAATTATGGAATCGGAACTGAGGATACGCCCATTTTTACAAATATGCATGAGGCAAGCTCCCTCTTGGTAGGCGGAACCTTAACGGCTGTCGAATATGTAATGAAAGGGAAAGCAAAGCATGCTGCTAACTTCGGAGGCGGTCTGCATCACGGTTTTCGCGGTAAAGCATCAGGATTTTGCATTTATAATGATTGCTCTGTAGCCATTAAATATTTACAAGAAAAATATGGTGCAAGAGTGTTATATATTGATACTGATGCCCATCACGGTGATGGAGTTCAGTGGACATTTTATGATGATCCAACTGTCTGTACACTCTCCATTCATGAAACAGGGCGATATTTATTTCCAGGGACCGGGAATATCACCGAGCGAGGCTCCGGCAAAGGATATGGCTATTCATTTAATATTCCATTGGACGCTTTTACAGAGGATGAATCATGGCTTCATGCCTACCGTACATCTGCAAAAGAGGTTGCAGCTTTTTTCAAACCTGATATCATTCTCACGCAACATGGGACTGATGCACATTATTTTGACCCATTAACACATTTATCAGCATCAATGGCGATTTACCATGAAATCCCACGTCTTGCACATGAATTAGCTCATAAATATTGTGATGGACGCTGGATTGCAGTTGGTGGCGGAGGCTATGACATTTGGCGGGTTGTTCCTAGAGCTTGGAGCTTGGTTTGGCTTGAAATGATCAACATGAAAGCACCAAATAAACTGCCAAAGTCTTGGATTGAGAAATGGCAAACGGAGGCTCCTGTAACTCTTCCTGAGAACTGGTATGACGCTGCCGACCTATACAAGCCAATTCCCCGTAAGCAAGAGATAGAAGAAAAAAATGCAGCAACTGTTGCAAAAGCTCTATATTCCATTCGGCAAAATTAAGAATAAACTAAGTCTATTAGTATAGCAACCTACTGTTTTAGCAGAAAGGTTGCTATTTTTTAATAACCATATAATTTATCTTCTCATTAGATATGGAAAAGACAGTATTAAGCCAAAAACATATAAAATAATAGCTATATACGCAGGCAATAAATGAATAAATGTCGTATATCCAATAACAAAATGAGTGATAATACCTGCTAAAAAAGCCGGAATTCCGCCAATAAATAGACTCCACCACACCCATTTTTCTCCTTCACGGAATCCCCATATTGAGAGTAAGAATACAAGTAGGCCTACACTTAACAGGGCACTGCCAAAGCCTGCACGGTCATGGGCAATAACAGGGATTAATTCTTCATTATATTGAGTAAGCATTTCAGATGTGAGACATAAATAACCTATATCAGTAGAAACAAATACCGATGTAGCCCCTAAATAGGAAATGACAATACCTCCAACGCTAAAAGCTGCACCTAGAATAATAAATGCAAGCTGTCCATACAAAGAAAGTTTCCATGCAAAATGATTTGAATCATTTCGTGATTTTGGTGTATCGACTGCTTCTTTGGTTTTTATATAACCTGTCATAAACAAAGGCAGTAAAATAAGCCAAAAAAGTCCATGAAGCCAATCAAAATAACCATATCCGATAAAAAGCAGTATCCCTAAAAACCCGGTAATCCCTGCAATATTAAAAATTTTTCTACACCAGTGAATTCCGTACTTAATGCCATGCTTCGCTAAATTCATATATAGTATTCCTCCAGATATCATCGTACCTGAAAGGGTCATTCTATCATGTGCCATAAAATATAAAATATTCTCGTTAAAAGCAAGCAAATCTGCTCTTGTGATTCCAAGAAAAGCTTCATCATAGGGCAAAACAACTCTTGTCATGCTAAAAAAAAGTGCCAGCAAGCCACCTATTAAAATACATAAACCAAATAACCAATACCAGCGCCATCCAGGAAATATCGTTTGGTTAATGCCATCCATAAGATTATATAAACATTCCCCTATTCGCTTCGGTAAACCAGGTCCTGCTGTAATATATCCGGAGGATAATAAAAGCAGTGTTGCCCCGCTGTCTAAAAGAGCAATCGCGTCCTTTGGTTCATGAACACCACCAGATGTTATAATAGGTACTGTTTTATCCATTTCCATTCTAAGGATTTTCAAGCTAGTTAATAAATCTAGAAACGGATTATTTGATTTGTCTTCATCTAAAATAACTCCATCAAGATTATTACTATAAAAAAAAGATAGAAATGTAGAGCAGGCCTCTTTAAGTAGGTCAGTCTGTACAGATAAAAAAATCTTTTTACCAGCGAGCTGCTTCTGAATTTTTGATATAAGCTCTGGACGTAAGGCTTCCGAATATTCCAACACAATGATATCACCGTACATTCCTAATGCTGCAGCCAATTCAACCATTTCGCTCTCCGATCCTTTTATGCGAATGATTTTTTTCATTGACAATGACGAAAACTGCTCTAACTTCTCAACTGTTTTCTTTAATCCTAGTGTTTCTGCTTCAGCAGGGAATGTAATACGCTGTTCCTGACGATTATAATACGGCTTCACATTTGAATGAGAAGGATTCATGGTTACTGGGCCAATTTCAATGAAACTAAAACCTAAATTGACGAAGGCTGCGGTTCCCGATAAATTTGGATCAACCTTGCCACTCAATCCTACTGGAGATGAAAAAATCAAATCACCAGCTTTCACTTCAACTTCCGGTGCTGTTTCGATGTGGCCTAAGAACCTTATAAGCTGTTTTCCTCCTGAAACCGAAGCAATCATGCTCATGCTTTTATGGATTAGCTCACGACTAATATGTCCTGGTAATTTGCAAAAAAGAGGTCGAAATAATGGATGGTAAGACCAATCAGGCATTCTTCATCACCTTTACTGTCATGTTTTTCCTTTCCTACATCATACCATAACAAAGAAAAAACGAGCTGACCTTTGACAGGCTCGCTCGTTTTTTGATTATTTCGTTGATTGTCTATACTCAATTCGATGAGGAAGCTCGACGATATGATTATCGACTTCTTCTTTGTTCATTAATTTTGTAAGTAATCTCATCGCAACAGCACCTATATCATAAGTTGGTTGCACGACTGTTGTAAGGGTTGGGCGCACCATTGTCGCAAGACGGGTATTATCAAAACCAACAATTTCAAAATCAGATGGGATTGAGTAATTTCTGTCTTGTGCAGCGTGGATGACACCTAATGCCATTTCATCTGTTCCAACGAAAATAGCTGTTGGTTTTTCACTCAATTCATCGATTTTTTCAAAGGCTTCAATTCCTGAATCGTACGTATAATCACCTTCAACTACCAATGCCTCATCAAAAGCAATACCTGCTTCCTCTAAAGCTCTTCTATAACCTACAGACTTTTTCAATCGATTTACCGGCTCTTCAGCAGGTCCCTCAACATATGCGATTTTTTTATGACCTTTTTCAATTAGCATTGAAGTCACGTCAAATGCAGCTTGTTCATAATTAATATTTACAGAAGGTGTTGTTTCTGTTAAATCCACAGAAGCAGCTAACACGATTGGAACTGGTGAACGCTTAAATTGATCGACAAGCTCTTCTGTTACATTTCCACTCATGAAAACAATACCATCAACCTGTTTTCCGAGCATAGTGTTTAAAAGATGAAGCTCCTTGTCTTTATTTTGGTCAGAGTTGCTTAGGATGATGTTGTATTTATACATTGTCGCAATATCTTCGATTCCTCGAGCAAGCTCTGAATAAAAGATACTCGAAATATCAGGGATGATAACCCCGACCGTTGTTGTTTTCTTGCTCGCTAATCCTCTTGCAACTGCGTTAGGACGATATCCTAATCTCTCAATAGCATCCAATACTTTTTTTCTTGTAGTTGGCTTTACATTAGGATTACCGTTTACTACACGAGAAACAGTTGCCATCGATACATTTGCCTCACGGGCAACATCATATATTGTTACACTTGTCATTTTGAACACTCCTTCAAATACTTTCAAGACGTTTATTTAAAATTTCCACTTTAAATTTCGCTATATTTTATGTAGAAAATTGGTTTCTCTTGTCAAATAGCCAGATTTAAGCGCGTTCTATGTAAACTTATCATACGATACTCTGAATTCGTCTGCAATCAATTTCAATCGATTTTTACCTTGTTGTCACATTTTGTTCATTTTTTCACAAACACTTTTTATAAGCTTATAAATAAATCCTATCCTTAAAATGCTTTATACAAATATTTTAACCATAAAATATAACATTTATTTATAAAAAACAAACAAATAAAAAGATTGGCCCATTTTCCAGATTTTCCTTCATCATTTAGATGAGTTTTTAAGAAAATCCAGTGAGCCAACCTTAAGTTGATGACAATTAGGTTATACGTTCACTTTCACTAAAGGCTTTAATTCAGTAATAAACTGATCAAATTGTTCAAAGTCCATTTGCTGTGCTGAGTCAGATAAAGCAACAGCTGGATCAGGATGAACCTCAGCCATTACACCATCGGCACCTATAGCTAAAGCAGCCTTAGCTGTTGGAACTAATAAGTCTCTTCTGCCTGTTGAGTGTGTAACATCCACAAATACCGGTAAGTGTGTTTCTTGTTTTAAAATTGGTACTGCAGAAATATCTAATGTATTTCTGGTTGCACGCTCATACGTACGAATACCGCGCTCACAAAGGATAATTTGGTCATTTCCTTGTGAGATAATGTATTCTGCTGCATTTACGAACTCGTCAATTGTTGCCGCTAATCCGCGTTTTAGAAGAACCGGCTTTCTAACAGCACCTGCCGCTTTTAATAGTTCAAAGTTTTGCATATTACGTGCACCGATTTGAATGATGTCAACATAATCCAACGCAACTTCGATATCAGCAGGATTTACAATTTCACTTATGATCGCTAACCCGTACTCATCTCCAACTTTTCTTAATATTTTCAACCCTTCAAGACCAAGACCCTGGAAGTCGTAAGGACTTGTACGCGGTTTAAAAGCGCCGCCGCGTAAAATTTTAATTCCTTGTTTAACTGCTTGTTCAGCTACAGCTGCAACCTGCTCATAGCTTTCAACTGCACAAGGACCAATGATAAACGATTGGCTTCCATCACCAATTTTCACACCGTTAACCTCAACAATTGTATCTTCAGGCTTTTTCTTACGGGAAACAAGCAATGCCTTGCTGTGGTCATCTTCTTGCAATTCTAGGCCAGCTTTAAAAATTTCCTTAAAAATATGTTGCAGGGTTGAATCTAAAAATGGGCCATCATTATATTCTTTAATGCTGTTTAACATTTTGCGTTCACGAACTGGATCATATCGGTTGACACCTTGTGCTTCCTTCGCTTTTCCAATCTCTTGTACAAGTCTTCCACGCTCATTAATCAGCTTTAGAATTTGTAAATTAATCTCATCTACTCTCTCTCTCAATGCTTCTAATTCTGCATTACTCATCTCTCTCATCCCTTCCGAAGTAAAATATCGAAAATCACTAACCCACATCTCATTGAATAAACTTGAAATAAGAATAATAAAATCACAGAATACTAACATAAAAAGTTAGGAGTCTATAATGTAATAGACGAAGATTCTTTATCAATATTATCATTCATGAAAAGTGTGGAGCTGTTTCTTTAATTAGTTGTAATTATAAACGATAAAATTCCTCTTGTCACGAAAAACTTTAACATTTAAACGCTTTTAAGCTTTTAAGCTTTTAAGTGATAAAGTATCATTCATTATAACATGAAAAGATACATTAATTCTCCTCTATTTTCTATGTAAATTAAAGAAAAAGGTGTTTGGCCTCTTGAAATGAAGCTCAAACACCTTCACATTTTACTGTGTGATCTCTTTTTCCAATGCTTCGTTTGTGATCTTCCAATGCGAGGCATTCCACACTACTTCCCGCCCCTTAAATAAAAGCGCTTGTGGAGATTCATGTTTAATTCCAAACGTTTCAGCAATATAAGTAGATAACGGTCTGGACTCTTGAACATGCAAATGATAACTCGGAAAGTTTTGATGTTTTTCTGCAAATTCTTGATATTCCTCGAACGCAGCCTGACTAATTGGACAGGTTAAGCTGTTTTTTACAAACAGAAATTGTTCATGTTTATTAAATAATTCTTCAAATTGTTCGATTGTTTCAATTGTTTGTTTACTCACGTTTTTCACCTTTTCATCCAGAATACTGCCTGCTTTTCAATGTTATGAGTTTGTATTTACTTCGTCTCTTATCACTGTATTGACACCCGCAGATTGTTCCTTGTCCTTGTTTTCGTCCTGCTCAATCGCATCAACTGCTTCTGCAATAGAAGCTGAAATAGCTTCATCATTCATTTTTCCATCACCTTGAGGAGCTGATGCACCATCGGAAACTTGTTCTAAAGCCTCCGCTACTTCCTTTTGAACCACTTCAGATTGCCCTTTTGAGGCACTTGTAATGTCGCGGACCTTATTCATGATTTGTGAAGACTGCTCAGTTACCACTTGAGATAAAGAAGCCGTTTTTTCTTTCGCAACATTTGCAAGACCTGTGCCTTTTTCTAACGTTTGACTAGTAAATTTGCCAGTACGGTCACGCATGACATTTGCCTGTTGTCCAAGGTTTTCGCGAATTTCCTTCCCTGATTTAGGTGCTAAAAATAAAGCTGCTGCTGCACCTACTAATCCTCCGATAAGTGAACCCATTAGAAAATCCTTATTATTTTTTGCCATTTTGATCTACCTCCTGTAAATATAGACATTGTCTTAAATGGATGTCTTTTTTTCATTCTTTTGCTTCCATTTTGCCCAGATTTCCATTGCGGCATTACTCCATTGAACAACTTGATTTACTTTATCTTGATTCTGTTCCAAATTTGTTGAAACAGAGGTTGTCACTTTTTTAACAGATTGATTCAGCTGTTGAATTGTTGTTCCAACATCCTTTACCGATTCGACAACCGAATTTAATTTTTCTGACTTATGTTGAATATCTTCTGCAAGTTCATTTGTTTTATGTAGTAATAATGTTGTTTCCGTCGTGATCCCTGTCATTTGCTTTTCAAGCCCTGATAAAGTACTTGCTACATTTGTTAACGTTTCCTGCAAGGCCTTCAATGTTTTTGACACGTACACAACTAAAATCGTAAAAGCGATTGCGATTAGCGCAATACTTAAGTATAAAATGATAATCATGTCTAACACCTCCTAAATCAATACTGTACAATTACCCATTATATTCTATTATAAACATAAAATTTACATTATAGCTAAATTCTCCATTCAATTTGACATTCCCTTTGTCAATTTTTGCAAAAAGAATAAAAGAATGTTTCAATTTGATGAAGATAAATTATGACGTTTCTTTATTAGGTTCGGGTACAATAAGAGTATTAAAGGTTAGCAATGAAAAAGCTCATTGTTGATTTTTGTAAACTTTGCCGATTGGAGCATTAGGTGTGAAACGTTAAGGATGCTTAATAACCACACTCGCTATAGCTGAGCTCCTGAAACGGACAAGGCACGTTTAAAAGCGCAAAAATATTATAAGGACAGGGGGATTTCTTTTGAAGGATCCACGTATTGAAACATTAGCAAAGAATTTAATTAATTACTCAATCCGGTTGCAAAAGGGAGAAAAGGTCTTAATTGAAAATTTCGGCTTACAAAAAGAGCTGGTTATTGAGCTTGTAAAAGAAGCCTATGCAGCAGGAGGTTTCCCATTTGTTTCGTTAAAGGATCATCAGGTTGATCGGGCTTTAATGATGGGGGGACAAGAAGAACAGTATCATATGATTGCTGACTTTGAAGCAGAAGTAATGAAGAAAATGGATGCATACATAGGTTTAAGATCCGGTAATAACATAAATGAATTTGCTGACATACCTGATGAAAAAATGAAGTTGCATGGACAAACAGTCGGTCAAAAGGTACATCGCGAAATTCGTGTTCCAAAAACAAAATGGGTTGTCTTACGATATCCAACTACATCGATGGCACAGCTTGCAAAAATGAGTACAGAGCAATTTGAAGACTTTTATTTCGATGTATGTAATTTGAATTACAGCAAAATGGATAAGGCAATGGATCCTTTAGTTGATTTAATGAATCGAACAGATAAAGTTCGATTAACTGGTAAAGGTACAGATTTAACCTTCTCCATAAAAAACATTTCGGCTATCAAATGCTCCGGGCAAATGAATATTCCAGACGGTGAAGTTTATACTGCACCTGTTCGTGATTCAGTTAACGGACAAATTACATATAATACACCGTCACCTTATAACGGATTTACCTTTGAAAATGTTCAATTAACCTTTAAGAATGGAAAAATTATAGAAGCAACAGCAAATGACAGCGAACGAATCAACAAAATATTTGATACCGATGAAGGTGCAAGGTATATTGGAGAATTTGCAATTGGGGTCAATCCATATATTCTTCATCCTATGCAAGACATTCTTTTTGACGAAAAAATTGATGGAAGCTTCCACTTTACACCAGGGCAGGCATATGATGATGCATATAACGGCAATAACTCTAACATCCATTGGGATATGGTCATGATTCAGCGTCCTGAATATGGAGGCGGTGAGATTTATTTTGATGATGTGCTGATCCGAAAAGACGGCCGCTTTGTCATTTCTGAACTGGAAAGCCTGAATCCAGAAAACTTAAAATAAAGCGAGACTCCATTGGTGCGGGTTTTCTTCATCCCCACTAATGGTTGTGCTGAGACTTATCGGATCTTTACGGGCAGTTATTGGGGTTTTACTGCCCGTTAAGATGGGGATAAAGCAAGAATTATAAAGAAATGACGCTTGGATTCTTTGTTCCCAAGCGTCATTTTAGTATGGCTATATTTATACGTGTACATCTCTTTTAGTGAACGTTAAAGAAGATATAACTAGAAAAAATACCAAATGAATAACAACATTTATTATAGAAAAAGATAATGTCATCCCTTCGAACAAAGGTTCTCCGAAGAAATAAGGCATTAAATTCGTATTCGTAAATAACAAATACTTTCCTGCCTCATATTGATAATGTTCTAATAGAGTGATCACTACATCTGATGTAAAGACAAGAAAGAAGGGCACGGAAATGGAAAACACACTGCTTCTTGTTAACGCAGAAAAGCTAAAAGCGATCGTCCCCATCACGAAAATTTCAATTAATTGAAAAAAATAGCCTCCTAAACCAACTAAAACTCGATGATCAAGATTAAAAACTGTATCCATATAAAAAACAATCCCAAGAAGCACAGACATAAATAGTTGTAATAAGACAAGGAAAATAATCGTATATACCACAACTATATATTTTGAAAGTAAAATTTTAACCCTTTTGACCGGACGTGTAAACAAAAACTTAATTGTCCCTTTTTCGAATTCACTGGAAACCATATCACCGGCAATAACGATACACATTAATTGAATCACTAGCAGTAAGTATGAGCTTACTTGGATATAATCCCAAAACGTAAATTCAATTCCTTTGAATAGAAACATAAAAAAGATACTGACAATAAGATTCATGATTCCCATTATGCCGATCATGATCCAGATTCGAGGGCGCTTGAAGAGCTTCATGTGTTCATTTTTAATTAAATGAAGAAATGGCACCATTATTCTTCACCTCGCAATTTATGTAGAAACATCTCTTCAAGCGGACTGCCTAGACGTTCGATTCCGACAACATCTATTCCAGCTTCAACAAGCAGTCTATTTACATCTGCTACTTGCTGTGTCTCTAATTTAATGGAAAACCCGCTGGAATGTAATTCGGTGATCTCTAAATCAGGTTGGTTTATTAAAAAGGATTTTGCTTTTCCAACATTTATTATTCTAAAGGAATAAGTCTGCTTTTTAGTTGACCCATTTTGTAAATCACTCAACGAGCCACGTTCGATGCATGTTCCATCATTTATTACCAATACGCTATCACAAATCAATTCTATTTCTGCCAATAAATGACTTGAGATGATGATGGAGACGTCTTTTTCTGTTGAAAGCTTTTTTAATATCTTCCTTAAACTGATGATTCCTTCAGGATCCAATCCATTTGTCGGTTCATCTAAAAATAGAATGGAGGGCTGATGAAGGATGGCCTGACCCAATCCCAATCTTTGCCTCATCCCTAATGAATAGGTAAACACTTTATCTGAAATATATCCTTCCATTCCAAGGAGCTCAATGACCTCATCCATACGTTGGTATGAAAAATGATCTGTCATTCGGAAAAAATGGAGCAGGTTATCATACCCGGTTAAATAATCATACATGACAGGATTTTCAATAATGGCTCCAACATTTGTAATCGCCTTTTCAAATTCTTTATTCAAATTCATATTTTCTATGTAAATTGTCCCATGTGTCGGCTTAATGAGGCCAACTAACATTTTTAATATCGTTGTTTTTCCTGAACCATTCGGTCCAAGTAAACCAAGAATTTCTCCCCGGTTCAGTTCGAAGCTAACATCTTTAATAATGGATATTTTCCCGATTTTTTTACTTAAATTGTTTACTTTTAATACTACTTCATTGTTTATCATAACAATACATTTCACCTGACTCTTTTATTTATTCTTGATAATAGGTGCAATTTTATCAATTTGATTTGTCCAAATCCAGCCTGAATAATTCTTCGGTAGCCGTTTGAGATCCTCTAATGTATCAAATCCCTCAGAAAAACCTCCTCCACCGGCTACAACTACTACTCTTGTATTTGCTTTCTCCATACGATTTATATATTTTCCCGTCCAACCCCATAAAAAGGGAGCAATTTTTTCAGGAATATGTACCTGCGTATTTTTACATGTACCAGAAACAAAACCAGTCCACCCAACTATTATATAGGGAATAAGGCAGCTTTTCATTTTCTCCTTTGACATAACCCGAACCTCAGGTAAATTCTCTTTTAAAGATTTAATTGGCTTATCTCCTCCATAAACTGTTAGAAGACTTAAGCGTTCTTTCGGAAGTTTTGCGAGAACTTTAGCTAACTGCACCCCTTCCTCAGTATCATTACTTTTAATATGAATTAAGAAGGGCTTCTCTGGAAAAAAGCTTAATACTTCCTGAAGGGATGGCATTAAGCCTATCCCTTTGCCACGAAAAGGATATGTTTTCCCATTATCGTATGTATAGCCATAACCAATGTCAACCTTTTTAAGCTCAGCCATCGTATAGTCAATTGTTTTACCTTGTACATTTGTGCGGCATTCTAACGTCCAATCGTGAAATACTGCAAACTGTCCATCTTTTGTTGGTTTAATATCAAATTCTACCAAATCTGCCCCATTCTTAAACGCTGCCTCCATAGATGGAATCGTATTTTCTAAGAAGGAATGCTCTGGTTTATAAATCATTTTTGCAGTACAAGTATCATTTTCTACATGTTTTATATCAAAAGTTTGTCCCATTCCCCGATGAGCAAGTAACTTAGGACCACTTGTTGCTTGCCTTGAAAATAGATCTGTATTATTTAGTACGACGAATAATAACAGGATGATAAAAAATACAAGAAGGTTTTTAGTTCTCTTTTTCCTAGTTTTCACTCTATACCTCCATTTCTTTTTTCACACCTATCTTATTCATTTCATTGTCGGCAAACAATAGCTATGAGATAATAATTAAATGATAAGATTCTGATAATGCAGGAAGTAAGGAGTTAACGTATGGATATTTCTTCGTTTCTTGTCATTGAACAAGCGCCATACTATCAACCAGGAGATATTCTGCCATTAAAGAACACAAAAATGGTTTTTGGCAGGGAGTCAATAGATTGGAAACCCGATATTACATTCAATAATATTTTTGTGTCGCGGAAGCACTTTACGATTTATTTTGACACTAATGCCTTCTTCATAAAAGATTTACAAAGTAAGCATGGCACATTTATTAATGGTAAAAAACTAGAACCCCATAAACAGAAAAAACTTCGTGCAAATGACAAAATTTCATTCGCAAAAGATTTAGTCCTAATGACATTCTCGATAAATAACTTTGAAGAAACTAGTGATTTTTTACCCATTACTCTCGATGACATTCAATGTAATTCAGCAACACCTACTCTCGACCGCTTGAAACAACAGGTGGTAGTTGATTGCAATTGTTATACTCTCACAGAAAAGGAGTATAAATTTATAGAGCTATTGCTTCAAAATAATCAATTCGTTTCTAAGGAGGAAGTTATTCAATATGTTTGGTCTGAAAGGTTCTCTTCCAATACGATGGAGCCAATGGTAAGTCTAGAGGAAATAAATGCTCTCGTCTACCGATTAAGAAAGAAACTGCCAGAAACTCTTGTTATTGAAACCATTAGGGGAAAAGGCTACTATTTAAAAACATAATAAAAAGCTGACTTAAATAAGAAACATTCATTCAAAAAATGTTCTTATTTATGGTCAGCTTTTTTTATTACGCTAAAACCTTTTCATATGCTTCCTGGTATTTTTGAATATCCCCTGCTCCCATAAATACTAAAACGGCACGTTTATGTGCTTTTAAGACAGACGTATCATCTTCATTAATAAGGTGGGAATTTTCTATTTTCTCAATTAAATTATTAATGGTCAATTTTCCAACATTCTCTCTGGCAGAGCCAAAAATATCACATAGATAAATATAATCTGCTTTTTGCAAGCTTTCTGCAAACTCATCTAAAAAAGATTGAGTTCTTGTAAAGGTGTGAGGTTGGAATACAGCGACAATGTCTCTGTCAGGAAACTTTTGTCTTGCTGCATCAATTGTTGCTTTAATCTCAGTTGGATGATGGGCATAATCATCAATAATGATTTGATCGCCGACTCTTTTTTCATTAAAGCGTCGTTTCACACCTTCAAAAGTTTGCAGCCTTTGTTGAATAATCTCAACATCAATTCCTTCATAGTGACAAAGTGCGATAACAGATAGGGCATTTAATACACTGTGATCGCCATATGTCGTGATTTTGAAAGAGGCATAAAAAGTGTTTCGTACAAACACATCAAATGAAGTGCCATCCGTAGATTTCACAACATTTCTCGCCTGAAAGTCATTGTCATCCCCAAAGCCATAATAAACAACAGGTACCTTAGCTTGTATTTGCTGAAGCTGCTCATCATCACCACAAGCTATAATCCCTTTATTCACTTGAAGAGCCATCTCTTGAAACGCGCTAAAGACATCTTCAATATTCGAAAAATAATCCGGATGATCAAAATCAATGTTTGTCATGATCGCATAGTCTGGTTTGTACGATAAGAAATGTCTGCGATATTCACATGCTTCAAAAACAAAATATTTACTATTAGGAATCCCATTTCCTGTTCCGTCACCAATTAAATAAGAAGTTGGCTCAGCACCTTGGATTACATGTGATAATAATCCGGTTGTAGATGTTTTTCCATGAACACCTGTTATCGCAATGCTTGTATACATTTGCATAAATTCACCCAGGAATCGATGATAACGTATGACAGGCAATCCAAGGCTATTAGCTTCTTCAATTTCCGGATGTGTATCAGGAAAAGCATTTCCTGCAATAACAGTTAAACCTTCTCTAATATTCTCCTTAGCAAAGGGTAATATTTTTATGTTACGAGCTTCCAGAGCTTTTTGAGTAAAAACCTTCTTTTCAATATCCGAACCCTGAACGACGTAATTCATATCATGTAAAATCTGTGCAAGGGCACTCATTCCAGTCCCTTTAATTCCAACAAAATGATAAACAGTCATAATTAGAACCTCCAACAAACGTCTATCTGATTGACAGTATATGACGCTCATCTAGATTTGCAACCCATCTATATGAATCGAATAAGAAAAGCACAGTTTCCTAACCGGTGGCTAAGCAACAAATTCGCTTTGGAGAAAGACTCCACTCTCTGCATTGAATCAGGTTTTTGCACAGCAGCACCTGCATTCAAGGAAGCGAAAATTCGTTTTACACTTATACTTCCTTATTTTTCATAAACATATGTATAAGCTTACGGTTGTATATTATATCACTTGCCATTTAGATTGACCATGAAAATAGTGGAAACCCTTCGGTAATTAGATATTTATTTTTCTTTTAGCGGTTGACTGGTCCAACTATAGTTTATGGCAAATTTCTTCAAAAATGTACGCCAACTATTCGAACTTCCTTCAAAATGCTGAAGCATGCTGACAATTGATTTTTGATCCCGCTGAACATAAAGGTCACTTATACATAAAAGCTGGTCAAATACTGGGATAGAACGTAAAAAAATGATTTCTTCTTGTGCCACATATTTATTGGCCGCGCTTTTTATAGTGCATTTTTCACCAGTAATTAATTTCTCTGCATATATATGATTTCCATCACATTTTATTACTTTAAACGGTTCAAGTACACTAGCCATAAAAAGCGCATGAACGATCCTGTCTAAAGGATGTCCCTTCTTACTTAATTGCTCGACAAATGTTTGATAAATGGTTATTCCTCGAATGGTTGCATAGTCATATGCAAACCAATCAAGAAAAAGCTGCTCCTCCATTTTAGAGAAAATAGAAGTAGGGACACATCCGACTTTTTCACTAAAAATATGCTTAGCCTTTACTTTCTCCCTAATGTTGACATCACGCGCAACATAGTGATGAAGAGAAGCAGCATGTTGACAAATGAAACTGGAAAGCTGTTTTTCCTTTTCTTTACGCAGCGCTTGAAAATGAATAATATTATTCATGGTTGCCAAATTTACCTCTTTTTTATCATATCATACTATTTTCTTTATCTATTCTCCATGAATCGTTTCTAATTCTTCCTCAGAGATTAAAATATCCCTTGGTTTGCTGCCACGATTTTCTGAAATAATCCCTTGCTCTTCCATCATATCTATTAATCTGGCTGCCCGGTTATAGCCGATTCGAAAACGTCTTTGAAGAAGGGATGTTGATGCTCCACCTTGATTTACCACAAATTCACAAGCTTCTAAAAAGAGTTCATCTTCCTCGGTTTGGATCGTTGCTTTTTTCACCAATTCATCCTGATGGAATAAATAATTAGGTTTAGCTTGGAGCTTCACATGTTTAACGACTCGTTCGATTTCTTCATCAGATACAAACGTCCCTTGCAGCCTAACAGCTTTTGATGAACCATTTTCTAAAAATAACATATCCCCTTTTCCAAGCAGCTTCTCAGCTCCGCTTACATCAATAATCGTTCTTGAGTCCACTTGGGATGAAACCGAAAAGGCAATTCTTGTTGGGATGTTCGCTTTGATTAATCCTGTAATGACATCAACAGAGGGACGTTGTGTTGCCACGATTAAATGAATACCGCATGCCCGCGCTTTTTGTGCAATACGGCAAATTGCTTCTTCGACATCATTCGGTGCAACCATCATTAAGTCAGCTAACTCATCGATCACAATCACTAAATATGGTAAATGCTCACCTTGTTTATGTTCGTTGACAAGCTGATTATACCTCGTAATTTCTCTTGTTCCTGAACGGGCGAATAATTCATAGCGACGTTCCATTTCCTCTACTGCCCATTTTAATGCAGCGGTCGCCGCTTTTACATCGGTAATAACAGGGCTTACTAGATGCGGAATATTATTATAAGGTGCTAGCTCAACCATCTTCGGGTCAATCAGCATCAGCTTGACTTCCTGTGGAGCTGCCTTATAAAGCAAACTTACAAGAATTGTATTAATACAAACACTTTTCCCTGACCCTGTAGCACCTGCAATAAGGCCATGCGGCATTTTCTTGAGATCTGTGACAACAGGCTGTCCTGAGATGTCTAACCCTAATACTGCCGTCATTGGTGATAGATTTGTTCTAAATTCTGAACTACGTAAAATTTCACGTAAATAAACCATCTTACTTACCTTATTTGGCACTTCTATTCCGATGGTATTTTTTCCGGGTATAGGCGCTTCAATTCTAATATCCTTTGCCGCTAAGCTTAATTTAATATCATCGCTAAGGTTAGTAATCTTGTTTACTTTTACACCAGGCTCAGGATGAACCTCAAACCTTGTAACAGCAGGACCTTGCGTCACATTAACGACACTGGCACGAACATTGAAATTTTTGAAGGTTACATCTAAGAGCTCTCTTTGATCATTCAACCATGATCGATCCTCTGAAACTTCTTTCTCTGGTATATTCAAATAAACCAGTGATGGAAATTGATAGCTAGTTTCTCTAGCTCTCATCCGCTGCTTATCACGCCCAAGCATCATCACATTGAACGGCAATGTCTTGTTTCCTGAATTTACTCTTTTACTTACTTGCTGATTCTCTTCCTTTGAACGCTCTTCTTGATGTGGAAGATCCGGTTCTTTTCGATGTTCAACTTGACCAGCATGAACTGGTTCTTGTTGCAGCACTTTTTGCTGTCCATCTTGATTCTGATCTTCTAATTCTAGCTTTATCTCTTCTCGTACTTCTACTTGATTTAGATGAACTAATTTTTGTTCTGATTCATTTCGCTGATACTCTTGTCCAATAAGATCTGGTTCTTGGTCTATTTCATTTCGTTCTTTCTCTTGATAAGTTAATCCTTGTTCTGATTCTGTTAGCTGTTCCTCATTTGCAAGAAGAACTGGTTCTTGACCAATATCTTGGCGTACTTCCTCTTGACCTTGATAAGTTCTTTCTTGAACTGGTTCTGTTCGCTGTTCCTCATCACCAATAAGAACTGATTCTTGGCCTATATCTTGGTGTACTTCCTCTTGACTATGCTGCCCCAATTCTTGCTCTACTTCCTTTTGTTCTTCATCATGACCGAGGTGAACTGATTCTAGTTCCGGTTCTTTCAATTGACCCTCATGAGATTGAAGGTCTGGTTCTTGGTCTATTTCACTATGTTGTTCTTCTTGAATATAATCCTGTAGTTCTCGTTCTGCTTCTTCACGTTCTTCCTCTTGTTCAGGCTTATTCAATTCTTGTTGCAGTTCTTTTACTTGTTCATCTTGACCAGCCACTTCAAATTTTAGTTCTGTCACCGCAGATTGTTCTTCTTGACGATGGTTTGCAGGCTGTTGAGTCTCATTGGGATCATAAGCTAAAAGGCGCTGCCAAATAGAAGGGCTTCTCACTTCATGGACTTCTTCGGCATCCTTTATCGTTTCAGCCTGTTGATCGTTTTGAGAGAACTCAAGCGTGTTTTCATTCTCTAATGTCCATTTTGATTCTGCTGGATTTTTAACCTTCTCGTTTGGCCAATCTTCCTCAAGCATACGGGTCAATTGATTAACATCTTTATCAAGCTGTCCTTCATTTGCCGAAACCTTTATTTGCGGATTCTCAGCAGTATGTGCTGCTGATACATGTCCATTCGTTAAAAGACTTGCTTGTTGTTGCTTTTGCTTTTCTATATCAATATGATTATTTCTAATGACCGATACTTGTTTAACTGTATGATCTAATTCTGCTGTTGTATCAGATACATTCATCTCGCCTTTATTAGAATTTAACATCTCTTCTGTTTGAATTTTTTCCAATCTGCGATGATACAGCATACTTTCTTCCCTCGGCTGAAAGCCAAATACTGGTGACGGGATGGCTGACGGACTAAAAGGACGTTTTGGTTTCTCCTCTTCCGTTTGACGGGCTTTTACTCTCGGCTTATTGATTTGTTGTTTTTGCCGCTGAGTATTCACTGACTCTTTCTTATGAGTCTTTTGTTCATATGTACGTGTTATGCTTCTAGGACGATCCTCAATGCTTGATCGTTTCTCATCTGGAATAATCGGAAACCTGAAGTTGCCTTTTGGGTACTGATAGGCAACTCTTGCTTCTGCTATGTTTTTACGATGAGTTTGTCCTTCAGCGCTTGAGGGATTGCTCATAACGTTTCGGGCTATATGATCGTTTTGCGGTTGATTTTGGCTGTTTTCATATTCCTTATCTTCTTCTCCAGTAAGAAAGGACATTAATTTTGTTATCCAATTCATCTTTCATCACTCTTTCAAATTTCAAAGATTTCTTTAACACTATTGTATCAATAAATGTCTGGATTTGTAGATAAATTCAATGTGACTCATAAACAAATCCTTATTTTGACACATCACCATAGTAGGTAAAAGGTTTTACACCTTTATATCCTTCTTCTGCGTTTTCTTCTAATTTTTTCTTCGAAAGAGCCCCTATTCCTAATATTGCATATAACGTGAAATCCAATGGCGGTGGTGCTCAGCATTCCCCACTGAAAGTTTGCAAAACTTCTCACTCTTAGACCGTTATATCCTAATGTCTCGCCGAACTTGGACAACAATCCTTTATTGGTCTTTACGAACCAGTTATTCCCTCTATATCCTTACATCTTTTAAAGCTTGAAGTGAGAGTTTACTTGCCATTAAGTTAGAATAAAAATAAAAAAGAGGGTTACCGATTCATGGAAATTAAATCAGCATCCTCTTTTATTTTCACTTAAACTGTACGGTTCCTTTTATCGATTTATGGGGATATGTGGTAGTAGAGAGTACCACTAGATTAATTTACAGGTTTATTTTTCCCTAAAATAAAAATGGGTTCAAGCTTATAATCTTCATATAAAAACGATAATGCAGTAATTGGTACAGTACCGCTCGCGAAGAAACTCATTGTTAATTGCGCAAGAATATCATAGCCAGTATGATTGCGAATATCGGCAATAATAAGTACATCCTGATGTGGAACAGCAATCGCCATTTTCCCTTCGATCTTTGCTGCGAAAGAATGTAATAAACTTTCATCCAATATTCTGCTGGCATCATAGCCATCATTTGCATTAAAGAAATAAAAAATGTTTCCGGCAACCTTATCTTCGTTTACTTTAGTCTTTAATGATCTTATATTAAAGGATGAAACTTCTTTTAATTGCTCTCTTGTCCATCCTTCTTTTTCCATCATTTTCTCATCAATAAGACGATACGTCTTGCCTAAATCTAGTGCATAATAGACCCTTGTTTCAGCAGTGTGCTCACTAAAGCATAGCGGGATCCCCTCATTGCTCTCAGAAGGAAATGAAGTTGATCGGATAACAGGAAAAATGGATTTCTCCTTCCCTGTTAACTCTTGTTTTTTATTCATAACTGTCAGCGCTTCTTCTACATAATAGACCACTTCATCTATTGCCTTATCTTTTAAGGTCTCCCATTTTGCAATAATGCCTGGAAGTGACAGTGTCACACCCTTCTTAGTATTGAAATCCTCTATTCGAAGGGAATCCTTTTCCCGATCAAAATCAAAGCGCCACTCAGGATTATTCAATTTTCCTTTTAAAAGCTCTGCCATTTTTCTTGAAGTCATTTTCATTATCATCCCCCTCCTTCCTGGTGAAAATAAAGCTTTTAGCTTTTAAGGCTATCAATAAAATCTTGTATTTCTTCCTGTGTTTTTCGATCCTTGCTAACAAATCGACCTGTTTCTTCTCCCTTGTTAAAGGCAACAAAGCTCGGGATTCCAAACACATTTAATTCACCGCATAAATCAATGAATTCGTCACGATCGACATAAAAAAATGTGTACATGCTATTTTCTTTTTCAATCTCGGGTAAAACCGGTTCTATGACACGGCAATCGGGACACCAATCTGCTGAAAACATGAGGATCACATTTTCTTTTTGAATGATTTGTTTATATTCATCAATAGAATTGAGTTTTTTCATAAATAAGACCTCCATCTTTCTCTCTGCTGTTTTCCACTCTAGTTTATATGATTCCATATCAGGTTTCCACTTTGCCAGCTTATATAAGCAAAAATCTTTCCCAAAAGCAAAAGCTCAGGACGCCTTGATCAGCCTAAAACAAATACGACGTTCAGCGGCTGACTGAATTTGCATGTCTTGTGATTTGGAGCTTGAAATCCAAGCACTATCAACATTTCTAGAATTTAATCATTTCCTAAATAGTAAAAAAAGCTGAAATCAAAGTCTTCACTTTCCCCTTTGATTTCAGCTTTTTTTACTATTTTATTGAACTGATGCAACAATGTCCATCATGTGTTTTGCATCCTCAGCAACATCATTCGCTTTTGCTTCAGTTGTTAATTTTGTACCACCGATCCCAACTGTAACCTCGTAACTATTTTTTTCAAGTTTATTAACATTTAGATAGCCGAAACGTTTAGAATCTTTAAAGGTTTCAGAGATAAATGGATTTTTGTATTGTTTAGCTAAAGCCTCATATGAAACTTCACTTGTTGCTTCTTCGTTTTGATTAACAAATAAAATATAGCTTTGATTCCCTTTTTCAAGCAAAATATTATATTTTTTTGTTTCCTTCACTGAGAATTTTTCAGGCAAATAATATGAGAATAACGCTGTTTTTTCGTTTACATTCATCGATTTGCCTTCAAATGACTGCTTTGTTGCATCTATTGTCGTTTTCGTTAACTCTTCATCTGATATTGTACAGCCTGCTAAAAAAAGCGTTACCAAAACAATTAATACAAAAGATACTTGCTTCAAATCAATCCCCCTCACAAATTTACTAGATACATAGGACTTTATTTATAATAACTCTATTGTTTTTTCCTTGACAAGGAAAATAAGACTAAAGGTTAACATTGTTAATACTGGGAAATAGAGGGATGTGCTGATACCGTGAGATTGCTGATTTGAATAAAAGGGGAAACCATAAAAAATAGGACCACTTTGTAGAGATGTGGTCCTATTTATATGAATGTTTACTTACGTACCTAAAAATACTTTACAGCTGCTTTTTTATTTTCTTCTGATAAAGATATTGACCAACTAAGAGCCGGGAAAGCTGGGTGAACATTTCCGTTCTGTCGACAAGGCCATTGGTAAAGATTCCAATTGCTCCTTGGTGATGACGAACATTATGTTTTTTCACATATTGATCCATTACATCACCTAGCTCAGTTCCATTGAATACGTCTCTTCCAATTTCATCTGGGACAATGATTCTCGCACCGCCAGCTACAATCGGTTTCATTTGCTTACAAATAAGCGCACCCCAATTACATAAAAAGTAGCCATGCTCTGTCTTGATAAGACCGCCTTCTAAACCGACGCCAATGTCAGCCTCTTCTGCTTCAAGAGCATTTTTTGCACGATTTATCGCACCGGTCATCGTTTCATCATCAGTCAAAGGCTGTGCTGAAACATGAGATGGGACGTTTATTGATCTAAATTCACCTGGCAAGTGGGAAGCAAAGGCTGCTTTTACAGCATTCACCTTTGTAGGATTTTTTGTTCCAATGGCAATCTTCATTTCTACTCTCCTCTAAACTTACGAATTGCTTTTTATTGTTTCAACGGTTGCTGCATCACATGCCTTTACTAGACGAATTAGAAGTTCTTTTGCCGCAGCATAATCATCAACATGCATAATGGATCCTGACGTATGGATATAACGTGAGCATACCCCAATAACAGCTGATGGTACTCCTTGGTTTGATACATGGACACGCCCTGCATCAGTGCCGCCTTGTGAGACAAAATATTGGTAAGGGATATCATGAGATTCAGCCATATCGAGAATAAATTCCCTCATGCCGCGATGTGTAACCATTGACCGGTCATAAATACGCAATACTGCACCTTTCCCAAGCTGCCCAAACTCTTTTTTATCACCGCTCATATCATTGGCAGGGCCAGCATCTAAGGCAAAGAAAATATCAGGATTTATCATGGTAGCTGCTGTTTGTGCCCCACGCAAGCCAACCTCTTCCTGAACGGTTGCGCCTGAATAAAGTGTATTTGGCAGCGTTTCATCTTTTAATTCCTTAAGAAGCTCGATTGCAAGGCCGCAGCCGTAGCGGTTATCCCAAGCCTTTGCAAGGATTTTTTGGGGATTTGCTAACGGTGTAAATGGACAAATCGGTACAATCTGCTGGCCTGGTCTAATTCCCAGCTGTTTTGCATCATTTTTATCATCTGCCCCGATATCAATTAACATATTTTTTATTTCCATTGGTTTTGAGCGTTGAGCCTCACTTAACAAATGCGGAGGAATTGAGCCAATTACACCAATAACAGGACCATTTTTAGTTATGATTTGCACCCTTTGCGCGAGCAATACTTGACTCCACCAACCTCCAAGCGGTTGAAAACGAACCATCCCATTATCAGTAATTGCGGTAACCATAAAACCAACTTCATCCATATGACCAGCTACCATGATTGTTGGATCGTCTGCCTTTCCGTGGCGAACACCAAAAATACTGCCCAGCTTATCCTGAACCAGCTCATCGGAATATTGTTCAAGCTGACTTTTCATAAACGCCCTTACTTGATGTTCATTTCCAGATGCACCTGGGAGCTCTGTTAATGTTTTAAATAACTCTAATGTTTCGTTATTCATTTGATTCCCTCATTTCCACGCACTCTGCGTCTTTTTCTATTAGCTTATTAATATGATTAAAATGAAGCATTTAAAAGCATGTCTGCTTATATGCTATAATGGTTTTTGTATACTAAATATGTAAGAAAATCAACTGTGTTTGTTACTTTATTCGATTAAGGGGTGACAATGTGAAGGGGAAATATTTCTTGCTTGGCTTAGGGCTCGGTATTGCTTCGACTTACCTGTTAAGCAGTCAATTAAAGCAGTGTCCAATCTCTTCTGATAGAGCTTTGGAACTTGTTAAAAAAGCATTTAAAGAGAAGGGCCCAATTGATGGTTCCTGGATTTATACCATACCTGAAACCTTCTCAAATGACCATTTGTCCTATCAAGTTTATAAAACTGGCATTTCTCGTACAGTAAATGATCATCTTGAGCAATATGAAGCCTTTGTTGATACAAAGACAGGTGCCATTGTCCATGTTGAAAAAATTGCATAATGTGAAACTTATTACGCTTAACCGCCAAATCCTTAAGTGTGTCTTGACATGGATGTCCGGTCCTTCGTCAGATCATTACGGGCAGTTCACCCCATTTCTACAGAATCTTGAAATGGGTTTTCACTGCCCGTTAAAATTGGGATCAAGTATGAAGGGCATTGAATGTCAAAAGCCCCGATCTCTCTCACCTAAAACTCCTACTTATTGCAGTCCCACTGTTTTCTTATCACTCATTTTCGCTTTTCACGTAAGACCTTTTCTACAATATCACCTTGATCATTCCATTTTATTCCCCGATAATAGGCATCATGATAAAAGATAAACCATGCATGATGAGTTTCTCCAATATTTAGCCAATTTAGCTTTTTTTCAATTGAGGTCATCGGATAATCATCATATGCTAACACCCATAATGGATTTTTATGCGCATGTGTTGGCATTAAATCTGCCATATGTACAGCCATTTCTCCGCCATCTTGCAAGATGACAATACTGTGGCCTTCACTATGACCGCCTGTATGGTGTATTTCAAGACCTTTAATAACTTCTAGCGATTTTTCAAATGTTGACACCTGCTCCTCAATGGCTTCCCAATTTTCTTTCCAATATGTATTTCGCGAGCGAATATTTGGTTTCTTCATTTCTTCCCATTCGATAGAAGAGGTTATAATTTTTGCGTTAGGGAATACCGATATGAGCCTATTCCCCTCCCATTTAGTCAACCCGCAGGCATGATCAAAATGCATATGTGTCATCAAGATAATTTGAATATCTCCAGGCGATAGCCCAAGCTCATGCAAAGATTGTTCAATAGCTGATTCCTCTGTCACACCAAAATTTCTTAACTGTTTTTCATTTAATTTACCAGAGCCTATTCCTGATTCAATTAGAATATTTAAACCGTCCTTCTGAATAAGCATAGGATCTGTTCTTAACTCAATCTGATTTTGTTCGTTAACAGGATACTTTTTGGACCATAGCGGCTTTGGAACAACTCCAAACATTGCTCCCCCATCTAAATGTGTTACCCCTCCATTTAACCAAGTAATTTTTGTTTCACCAAATTGAAGTGTATCCAATTTCATCCCTCCCACATTACTATTATTTTAACATAAGAATAAACTCGTATGGCAAAGAAGAGGCTTACATGAATAAAAGCGTAAGCTCCTTAAACAGAATCATTTGGAATAGAATACGTTCTTTGCATTCTATTCCAAATGAGCTAGCCCCTAGAGTTGGACGTAAGCATATATCCAAAGTTTAAAGCATTTTAACATTTCACGGGCAAAAAAAAGAAAATGACATTCTCTGGTCATTTTCCTTGTTCATTTCTTATTTACTATGATCCTTTATATTGTCTATTCTTCTTCGTTCATAAACTTCGCTTCAACGCGGTAAATTCTTTGGCCTTTTGCAGAGAATTTCTCTTCATATTCTGTCATGATATTTCCTTCGAAATTACTATTATGGAGGTCGAGACTTAAGAATTTCAGGCGCATTCCATATTCAGAAAAACTTATTAATGAAAATTCAAATAACCCTTGATTATCTGTTTTAAAATGGATTTCTCCGCCTTTCACCAAAATTCTTTCATATAATTCTAAAAAGCTTTTGTACGTAAGGCGTCTTTTACTATGACGTGATTTTGGCCAAGGATCTGAAAAGTTTAAATATACTCGTTCAATTTCATTGTCATCAAAATAGTCGGCTAAATTATTTGCATTTACATTAAGAAGCTTCATATTAGGAAGCTTTTGGTCGACAATTTTTTGTAATGCAGCAACAATCACGCTATCAAAAAGTTCAATTCCTATATAATTTACCCCAGGATTTTGTACGGACATACCTGCTAAAAATTGTCCTTTCCCAGTACCAACTTCTATATGAATGGGATGATCATTACCGAATACCTCGTGCCACTTTCCTTTACATTCTTCAGGATTAGCTATTACATATTGTGAATTCTCGGCAATAAAATCCTTTGCCCAAGGTTTATTACGTAAACGCATGAAGACACCTCTATCGATTTAATATCGCTCTAAACAATATCATGAAATAAGTAAGCATGCAAGACTTTGTAAAGGTCAAAAAGCGAAAATAAGATGAAAAGTAAATACAAAAGGCTGACAAAAGGATTTTTACCTTTTATGTCAGCCTTAGAATAATTCATCTTTATAAAAGACAAGTTATAGTTATATGGTTTACAGCAATATTGCCATCGCTGCAGGACGTTTAATTTTGGCGCTCAACCAAATCATAAAGGCAGTAATACCACTTCTTCTAAATTCAACAAAAACTTAAAAGATTAGTGGGGTAACTGCCAAGAAAGATTAGATTATACAAGAAATTGTTGTTGTCCAAGTCATGAGAAAGCCACACGAGGTGGTCGATTAAGCTTTAATAATTTTCGCTAAGTCTCAGCGGGGATGAAGAATCCCCACTGATGGAAGTCTCACTTTATAAAAGGAAGTGATTAATTTGCCTATTCAATACCATGATCAAGTTAATTTATTAAAAGATATCTTATCTGAACATCAAAGTGAGTGCTGTGGAACAGTTGCAGAATGTGAACAGCTTGAAAGATTAATTAAATCCCTAATGGTTAATACAAACATTGATCAAAACGTAAAGGGAATTCTTGAAAATATTTATTCTTATAGTCAAGCTGGAATAAACTCTGCCTCACTTGATCAGCATATCGAGTCACACCAGAACCAATTGTCACAATGGATTCAGGATATTGATTCTTTCTCTTAATTACCATTCATTTTAATTAACATCATTCTTATATGCTCAAGCCAGTCGTGCTTTTCTTTTTTATTTTGTTTTGCATGGTACCATAGATATGAGGTTAAAGCCTGCAAAAGCACATACCAGTAAATTCTTGTCAGCAAACGCTCGTTTAACTCAAGGCCATACGAAGCAAGCCAGTCTTCCCAATCGGCTTCATCTATGTACCAATATAAAAGAATCCCGATATCAATAGCTGGGTCAGCTATCATCGCACCGTCCCAATCAATTAAATATAATTGATTTGTTTCTGATAAAAGCCAATTATTATGGTTAACATCACAATGACAAACAACAAATTCATCACATTGAACCTCTGGAAGCTGGCTAAGTAATAAGGCAATTGCCTGATGTATTTCCGGCTGCTCAATCCTTTCAAAAGCAACTGCTTGCTGTATATCTTCAATTATGGAGTTAGGAGTGAGCGGTTGCTTTCCTAATCTTTTTAACATATCCAATAGTTCCTTGGAGCGATGAATCTTTTGCAGCAGCTGAGCCACATTTGAACCGTTCATATCTATCGGTTTTAGCTCCTTGCCGTTTAAACGGTGTTGTGCAGTAATGACATCACCATTTTCCATCCGCTTTGTCCAAACCAGCTTTGGAACGATTCCTTCTGCAGAAAGCACAGCTAAAAACGGTGAACTGTTTCGCTTTAAAAAAAGCTCCTGTCCATCACGCTCTGCGAAATAAGCATCACCTGTTGCTCCTCCAGCCGGTGTAATTTTCCACTCACTACCTAATACTTGTTCCAACCAGTTCACCTTCAATTTCAACCCAACATTTCATAAAAGTATTTAGAAAAGCCAAGCGCAACTTATACCCGTTTTTCAGGTATGGTTTGCAATGACTATAGACCAAATCTAGATGTGTCATGATCAACATTTTATTTTGAAATAAAAAGGATAGCTATTCGTGATGATAGAAGCTTGCACAATAGCCATCCTACTAAATTTTATCCCCATATGATAAGACTAGTCAAGAAAAACTAAAAAACCTAGTTTTTACAAAAAACATACGTTCCTATTTTTGAAATTTCCACACTATTTTTTACAATTTTTGGATCTTCTAAGATAATTTTCTCAGAGTTCACTACCATCTGCCAATCTCCGTTAGGCAAGGAAAATGTAAACGTTTGATGGAAATGATTATTATGAACAACATAAATTGTGCTCCAAGGACCTAGATGACCAACGCTCTCTAATCTATAGGAAAACAGTTGTGGATGATCGGCATTGAATATGACATGCTTTTGAATCAATTGAGAGGTAGGTAAACGAAAGGCTGCATGAAGCTTTCTCAAGTGAATTAATCCTTTTATATATTCAACATTTTCCTTGAAGCTGGAACGTCTTCTCCAATCAATCCAGTTTATTTCATCTGGAGAATTATAACTATTTTCAACATTATTTTTTGTTCGAAAGAATTCTTGCCCAGCATGGAGAAACGGTATTCCTTGTGAAAGAATGACAATACTAGTTGCTAATCGATGTCGTGCCATTCTAATCCCATTCTCTTCATAAGGAGAAAAAGAATAGAATCGATCCCACATTGTATGATTATCATGTGATTCCACATAGTTAATTGATTGGTGCGGTTCCGAAAACATGTGTGGCGATCCACTTATTAACAGCTTTAAACGTTCATTTTTTTCTAAATTAGTGTAGACAAATCCACAATCTTGAACACTAAATGTACTTCCTTTTATAATATCGCGAAACTGATCATTAAAAAATCCAATGGAAGGTATCTTGTTAGCATTTTGAATAATTGCTTTCTTCTCAATTGGTAAAGGGGTATTTAGATTCCAACCCTCTCCTAATAAAATCGCATCCGGTTTTATTGAATATATTCTTTCTTGTAATTGCTGCATTGTATCGATGTCAAGTATTCCCATCAAGTCAAAACGGAAGCCATCAACATTAAATTCATTTATCCAGTAAGTTGCACAATCGATAATAAATTTTCTTACCATATATCTCTCTGAGGCAAGATCATTACCGACTCCTGTGCCATTGGATGGAATTCCATTTGCATCATATCTAAAATAATATCCTGGCACAAGCTTTTCAAAGGAAGAGTCCTCTTTAGAATATACATGATTAAAAACAACATCTAAAATCACTCTTAATTGATGTCGGTGAAGGGACTGCACCAAGGACTTTAATTCAATTATCCGCTTATAAGGATCTGTTGGCTGCTTGGAGTAACTCCCTTCCGGCGCAAAAAAGTGCAATGGATTATAGCCCCAATTGTAGGCTTCAAATGGTTTCCTTTCATCCACTTCTTCATAATCGTTTACAGGCAATAGCTCTATATGTGTTACTCCCAGCTCAGTTAGATAGGTAATTCCAGTTGAATCACCCTGCTTATTCATTGTATTGGTTTCTGACCAGGCATCATATTTCCCTTTATTATTCAAGCCGCTATCTTCGTGGATGGAAAAATCGCGGATATGTGCTTCATAAATGATTGCATCAGTTTTATTTGCAAAAGGCTGAAGCTTCACTGCAGGAACCGCTGTATTTTGTTTATTAATAATAACACCATATTCACCATTTATTGAGACCGCAGTTGCATAAGGGTCAACGGCTTCACGCCACACCAAATTTACGCATGCAAGATAGGTATAAAAAAAGCCTTCAAAATCACCTTCTATTGAAATAGACCAGACTCCTCTTTCTCCTCTTATCATGGTAAATGTTTGAAATTCGGTTTTATCTTGGTGGTATAATCTTAGTTTTACGATTGTTGCCGTAGGTGCCCATACTTTAAAAGCTGTATGATCTTTGTAATAAGCGATTCCCAGATCATTTCCATGATAGGCAAATAGCTCATCAAAAATGTTTGAACGGATAACTGAGCCAATTTGTAAATCTGTCTTCATATCTGTTTCATCTAAAATGGTATAGGTTTTTCCAAACTCGATGTCACTCGTAAGCTGGCAAACATATTTCATATGACTGCCAATATTTAATTTTTGTTTTATTTTAAGTTGATTGGTATTGTCATTTTCTATATAAAACGCTTTACCCTCTTTATCCAAACTCTTCGGAAAAAGGATAGCGATTTCATCAATTTGATCTAAAAAAGCTTCAAACTGCCGATTTATTTTTAACAATCTAGCCACCCCCATATGGATGTCTTTTTCTTTCATTTAGAAATGATATTTTGTTATAAGGGCAACACGAGATTTTCTTAATTTAACTGTAACTGGTCGTTCCCCCGCATTTTCTCCATCAACATGGATAGTTGCCGGGTTGTTTGAAGTAATGGAAAGTGATTCACAGTAAAAAGTATGAATCACATTTTTTCTTGTTTTTCTTACTGCCGGATTAAAAATCACAGACATAACAAGTTCAAAGCGACTAATTGTAAACACAATTGTCACCTCAAGACATCCTTCATTTCCAGTACAATTCGAGCTCAACT
Source organism: Bacillus sp. SA1-12 (assembly GCF_000981385.1). Classification (GTDB taxonomy): domain Bacteria; phylum Bacillota; class Bacilli; order Bacillales; family Bacillaceae; genus Metabacillus. Next base: position 5,182 of record NZ_LATZ01000022.1, on the reverse strand, counting down.
TTAACGAATTCCCTTGATTTTTCGATGAATGGGTTGTCGTTATAAACCATACTTTATTATACGTTGCAAACTCCTCATTAACGCTTATTTTTAATGATGCGGGTTGATATTGTGAGACTGTTTTAAAAAAATCAATAAGGAACAATTCAGTTCTAAATGTTTTTTAGATAGTCAACGAAATAATTGATATAATATTGACTATTTTACTTTCCCTCAAGCTGAATCTCATTGATGGCAGCTTTCTGAATAGCCTTATTTATATTTTTCTAGATTTTCCCTATTGTCTTAACAGATTGAGAAAGAGTTGATTTCCCTTAGCAAAGTAATTCCCAGTTCCTGTATTTATAAAACCTGTTTGAATTTTTCGAAAAGAACTCAGACCAAATACAATCCATTTTCGTTCCATCGCCACCTGCACAAACGACAGTTTTTAATTGGTCATTTTGTATGGTTGCAATTTGTCTTCCAAGAAGTTATGCATCATCTGGCTAATCTGTTAAAAACGTACGATCCGAAACAGTCTTTCTCACAAGCTCTTTTTTAACCTTCTTCTACATTTTCATTGTTGTTCCCTGGCAAGCAGCTGGATTTACAATAAAGAAGAATCTTTTATACCCAAAGCTCCGTTATCACTACTAGTTTATGTACGTATGTCTATTGTGTTCTATGAAGATGAGCGGCAATAATAAAAAAGACTAACCTTAGGTCTCTTCCCCTACTCATCCGATTCCGCTTTCCATTCTGAACGGTAATATGAAGTTGCTAAACAATGAGAAAGCAGCACCTGAGCTGCCTTTAATTGAATATGTTATAGTGGAGCAGATCCTTTTCTTAAGTGCTGAAACCATTGATCAAATGTTCGTTTATCAAGGATGGTTATATCGTAAGGAGCAAAAGGATAATCTATATATCCGTTCCGGCTGATAATGAACTTTCTAACAGGACTCTCTACTTGCCCGATATGAGCTTTTGAACAACAGTACCCGTACGATTTAAGCTTAAAATGGGGTTAAGCAGATTTTTTCTCGTGATCCCCTCTTCGGGCAACCCAAAACTTTTCCTTTGACCCGGTAAAAACTGTATCATCTAGTTCCTCAATAAGTGTTATACAATAAATTTCTGCCGTTCCAATAAGGATGATATCCAGTTCAACCTGAGCATTTTTCAACTGAAAAACTGGCCGATACAGCAAAAGATAATGATCAGGAAGACGCTGTACAAAATTCCTCAGCAGTTGGTCTCGATAAACCGATTGATCAACAATTGATTTCTCCCTTAGTGTTGAACTTGCCCAACGAATTTGAAAACGATAAATATAATCAAGGAACAAAAGCTTAAGATCTTCCATTGTTTTTGGAATCGTAGTAAAGGGAAATTGCAATTCTTCATCTTCAATAGCAGTGTCATTCACAAGAGGGTTTAGCTTAGGCGTTTCTTCTCCAGCTTTGATTCTTTTTGATTTAAATCTCTTTAGGAAAGGCTTTTTTTCATTCCCATCTTCAGTGTTAAGATCAGGAGCATGACTAACTTTCATAACTGAATGGGAAGAATCATTTTCCCAAGCTGATGAAACCTTGTCCCATTGTTGTTTTTTCAAATGGATAAATTGACTTGGATATCGATAAACATCATGTTCATAGAGTGAAATATAATCGTAGAGTTTAATTAATTGTGCCAACCATTTATCAGCTCCTTTTTACTTATAAAGCTAGACTTATCACGCTTCCCCCATACAACCTTATGGCTTGTCTGACATGTCCACCAATCCCTTGTTTGGTCTTTACTGGTAGTTATCCTCCTACAATCACCTTAGCCTCTCTTGGAACTTGAAGCAGTGATTTTATGCCCGTAAAGATTAGGATAAAAACATCGATAAAATGACAGGACATAGAAAACTTGTGACTACAGCACTTAGAGTCATAGCAATTGAACTAAGGGCACCCTCGACATTTCCCATTTCCAAAGCTCTCGCGGTTCCAATTCCGTGAGAGGCTGTACCAAAGCCTATCCCTCTTGAAATTGGATGTTTAATCCGACATACCCTCATTAAAAAGGGACCAAACATGGCACCGGAAATACCGGCAATCATTACATAAACAGCTGCAAGAGCAGGTGCTCCCCCTACAATTTCACTTATTTCCATAGCAATTGGCGTTGTAACAGATTTTGGAGCCAATGAATAAATCAGCTCGTTTTGAACATGTATAACCATACTTAAAGCAATTCCGCTAATCATTCCAACAATTGAACCTATAAAAACACTTAGCAAAATGGTAAGCATGTTTCTCTTTATAGTTTCCCGATTCTCATATAGCGGGATAGCTAATGCCACTACTGCCGGACCGAGCAGCTCATCTATCCACTTGGCACCGCTCATATAAGTGCCATATGGAGTTTTTGTTAAAAGTAATAAGACTGCAACGAGCAGACTTGAAGTAAAAATTGGAACAAGTAATGGATGTTTGACTCCATGATAAAAATGCTTCATTACTATATAGATTAAAATCGTAATAAAGATAAATAAGATCGGCAGAAACATATTCATAAGTGTAACCCCTTATCTTTATTCACTGCCTGACTTCTTTCAACTAAACAATCACTAATCAAGGCAGAAACAGCCATAACAATACATGTACTTATTAAGACAATTCCTATCGTGATAACCCCGCTCCCCTTGAATATATCAAGATAATCGATAATTCCAACTGTTGCCGGGATAAATAATAGCGGGAGATGCTTTAATAGGAGGGAACCTCCCATTAAAAACCATTCATGCTTTAATAATTGGAAATGAAGTGCTCCAAATAATAAAATCATCCCAATAATACTACCAGGAACAAACAAATCAAAAACTGATTTTATATAAACTCCTATTAAATATATCGTATATAAACATAAAATTTGAAATGCTATTTTTACAAACTTCATCACAACACACCATAAAGCGCAAATTGTCCTACGGTTTCATACTTTGGAACACGATCGAGGTGTGTCTGATATAAGTGTATCTTTTGCACCGTAAACGTATTGCTGTCATCTCTAAATGTATGTTCGAAAGCTTCAGGCTTAATAAATGGGGTCTCAGTCTTCCATCGTCTAGCAAGAGTGATGTGAGGACGGAACGGTTTTGTATCAAGCTTAAATCCAGCATCCTTACAAGCTTGAAAAACTTGTTTTTGCACATAATGAAGAGAAGAAGATTCTTCAACTCCAGCCCAAAAGATTCTCGGTGAATCTTTTTTTCCAAAAGTATCCAATCCTTTTAAAGAAAGAGTAAATGGCTGGATGTCTTCTGTTTTTTCACTTACACGTTTTGATAACTGGCTAAGTTGATCCTTTGATTCAACATGACCTAAAAATGCTAAGGTAATATGATAATCTTCTGGATGGACCCATGATTTAAATGGAAGATTGTTCCTATTTTCGGTAACCCAATGGTGAATACGTTTTTTTTGTTCAGTTTCAATAGGTACAGCAATAAAAAAATGTGTTTGAGTGTTCAATAAGTTCCCCCCTAATATCCGAATGCGGCAACCGTTAATCTTTAATATTTATTCTATCCCACATTAACTTGCAGTAAAACCCCCTCTTCTTGTAAGGGTCAAATAAGCGATCAGTGATTGTTAAATAATTTATTCTCAGAAATGAAGATATCCTACTAATAAAATAGGAATATCGATCTTGGTATGCTATGATTTTTAATAAAGGATGAACAATGGCGAAAGCTCCTTTAGTAAGGATAATTTCCTAAGCAAAAAAAGGAAGTGACCAGAATTGAAAGTAGTAAACAATGTAGCAGATCTAATTGGAAATACTCCTTTGATTAAATTAAATCGACTGCAGCCAAAAGGTGGTGCAGCAGTTTACTTAAAGCTTGAATATTTTAATCCCAGCGGAAGTGTAAAAGACCGTGCGGCCTATAATATGATTATTGAGGCAGAAAAGCAAGGATACTTAAAACCGAATTCAACCATCATTGAACCAACAAGCGGAAATACTGGAATCGGGATTGCTATGAATGCAGCAGCTCGGGGATATAAAGCCATTCTTGTTATGCCTGATACAATGACTCTAGAAAGGATAAACCTACTAAAGGCATATGGTGCAGAGGTTGTATTGACACCTGGTGACGAAAAGATGCCAGGTTCAATCAGAAAGGCTGAGCAGCTAACAAAAGAAATACCAAATGCTTTTATGCCTATGCAGTTTGATAACAAAGCAAATCCTGATGCACATCGCAAGACGACGGCAAAGGAGATTATTGAGGCGATGGCTGAGATCGGCAAACCGCTATCAGCTTTTATTTCGACTGCAGGAACTGGAGGAACGATAACCGGAACAGGCGAAGCATTAAAGCAGCATTTTAAGCACCTAAAAGTTCATGTTGTTGAGCCAGCAGGTTCACCAGTACTTTCAGGAGGTAAACCGGGAAGGCACAAATTAGTCGGGACAAGCCCAGGCTTTATTCCTTCCATTTTAAATCAGAAGGTATATGATGAAATTCTGAAAATCGAGGACGAACAAGCATATGAAATAACTAGAAGGCTTGCAAGTGAGGAGGGAATTTTAGTTGGCCCTTCTTCAGGTGCTGCCTGCTATGGAGCAATTGAAGTCGCAAAACGATTAACACCTGAAGATGTTGTTGTATGTATGATTGCTGATACAGGTGAGCGTTATTTATCAAGTGATGTGTTTCATTAATCGAGTAGGAGGGGGTGACTAACCCCCGACCTCTCACACCACCGTACGTACCGTTCGGTATACGGCGGTTCAATTAAGTTTGACGTAGAAATTCATATCTTTGATATAAACTTTTAAGCCCACGGGAACTCCAATAGGAGTTATCAAGGGTTTTGTGTAGAATTGGACTACAGGCGATTCTCCAATATTTCTTTCTTGAGTTTCCCCATTCGTATGCCTTGTTATCAGGAACACCTAAACCTTTTAGTTTTCTAACTCTTGTTTTAGGTGTTTTCCATTGTTTCCATTCAACCATACGAAGTCTTCTTCTTATCCACTCTTCAAATTCTTTGAACTTACTTGGTGTATCAGCTAAAGCGAAGTATCCACACCACCCTGTTAGATATTGGTTTAGTTTTTCAATTCTAACTTCCATAGGACTAGGTTTTGAACGAGATGTGATCTGTCTTATCCTAGACTTTAGTCTTTTGATACTTTCATT
>NZ_LATZ01000021.1 GCF_000981385.1 Bacillus sp. SA1-12 | reverse complement strand
CAGGCATAAGAACGGCTAACAGGCTTACAGGAAGCACCTAAGTTCATTCTATAATAGATATAATTCAACGTTGTAAGCTGATAACGTGGAGGACTTACTTTCTATGAAGCGTTGATAAGGAAAGCAATAATGAGAATAGTTATTGTATAACTTAACTTTATATCAGTGAAAGTGGTGGCACAGTACCGATGAAAGGTCTAATCAACCCGAAGGGATAACCACTAGACTAATGAAGATTCAATTAATCATGCAAGGCAAATCTTTATCGGTTAATAAGGTTCTCGTAAGACTAAAAGAGGTTTACCTCCCATGGGAGGCACCGACTTATTGAAACGGAAGAATTGAGACACGGAAGACGTTACGATTTCAGAAGTGTTGATGACTAAATCGAATTGGATTAGTTGGAACGCCGTATGAGGTGAAAGTCTCATGTACGGTGTGGACGGGGGGAAAAGGGAGCGATAACTTCAAACCCTTACCTATCTGTATGAATATCACGTTTAAAGAACATTGGTATGAATGAAGAAATTGTGAATATTTTCACTTAAACTAACCGAGCGGTTTTGTGTTATAATTCCCAGTTGTTATGATACATACCTTAATTGTTGAAAATAAAAGTATAGCCTGTTAAGATTAATTATACAAACACAAGAAGGTTAGGTGAAGAAGTTCGGCATAGTAGAAGTTTGATTTTCGTGAACTTTATTATGACTGGAGATAGTAAAACAATCAATTTCAAGCAAAATAAATAGGTATGATTAAATGCTTATTTGTTATGCTCAAAATTGATGTTTTGCTCTCCGGATGAATTCTCCTTTTTAAACCGTAGAGTAAAATCTCTACGGTTTTTTTGTGTTTAAAAATAGAGGAGGAATTAATTTATGTTTATTGATTTAATGCAGCAATTACAAAAGCCAGAAAAGTTCAAACAGCCGGATAAGATGTTTTGGAAAGACCCACATATCGCAAAGTATTTGTTAGAAGCTCACCTTGATCCAAATAATGAAGGAGCTAGTAGAAATACTAATTTTATCGATCAATCTGTTGATTTTATTAAAAAGATAGCAACCAAAAAAGGTGATCAAAATATCATTGATTTTGGTTGCGGACCCGGGCTTTATTGTGAACGATTAGCCAAGAGAGGTTATGACGTTACAGGAGTCGACTTTTCTGAGAACTCAATTAAATACGCTAAAGATAGTGCAAAAGATAAGGGGTTAGATATAAAATATCGTAACGAAAATTATTTATATTTAACTAACGAAAATCAATATGATTTTGCGACACTTATATACTGTGATTATGGGGCTCTTGCACCTAATGACCGCAAGAAATTACTACAAAATATATGTAGGAGTTTAATAAAAGGTGGAAGTTTCCTTTTAGATGTTTTTACTGAGCATAAATACAATGTTTTTTCGGAAGGTAATAATTGGTATTTAAGAGATGAAGGAGGTTTTTGGTCTCCTGAATCATATATAGAATTGACCCAAAATTTAAAGTATGATGGTTACATTTCGCTTGAACAAACGACTGTCATAACCAAACAAAAAACGGAAACTTACTATATTTGGAATCAATATTTTACAAAAGAAATGATCTTGGGTGAATTAGAAGAAGCAGGTTTTACTTTAATATCAATTTACAATGATGTAACTGGTGAAGAGTATCAGGAAGGAAATGATACAATGGCCTTATTATTAGAGAAAAGCTACTAGGGGATTAATATTTTCCCTAAAACAATTAGTATAAAGTTTGTGAATGAATGTACTTAAACAAAAGAGCGAGTTTATCAAGCAACGCGTCTTTTTGTATAAGTCCATTTAATTGAATAAGAGAAGGTATTATTCGCAAGTAAATCGAAGTTAATCAGAAGATGTTATTTAGTTTAACATTGGAACGTACTACTTAACATTAAAGGAGGAAATCGATTATGAGCGACACACAGACATTACGGGGACTCACCACAGTCAGTTTTTGGACGGAAGATCTAGCAGCGGCAAAGAAGTGGTACTCCGAGCTATTGGGCATCGAACCATACTTCGAACTTCCAGGATATGCCGAGTTTCGCCTTGGCGACTACCAGCACGAGCTGGGCCTGATCGATAGCCGTTACGCACCCGATGGGTCAGCGACCGGCCCGGCAGGTGCTGTAGTGTACTGGCACGTCGATGATGTAACAGCAACTTTCAAGAAGCTGCTGTCTATGGGAGCGAAAGAGTACGAGGCACCCACAGAGCGCGGCGAGGGATTCATCACTGCTTCCGTAGTCGATCCCTTTGGGAATATTCTAGGTATTATGTACAATCAGCACTATTTGGAGGTTCTGACCAGAAAAGCGTGACCCTCCCGTCGGCATTCACAGTTCACCAAGGCTTGGCCAAGATGCACTGTGGGGCGTAGCGATTATCTGTGCAGTGGTAGCTGTCTCGATTTATGTTATGTTTTCCCCACAACTGTTCGGTATTCAACTACTATTCTGGAAGACAAAAAGCAAAAAGAAGAGTGAAAAGGGCTTCACGAGGTAGTATTAGTAAAGGACTATTCCAGAATAGGGCGCTATAGTGGAGGAACGGGAGTTTATCTAAAAAACATAAAATGGAGGAGAACTTCTTTCTCCTCCTAAATACGTAATAATAATTATAAACGACCCATTATTGTTGAGCCAAAGAGGCGCTTAGTCATTTCTCCACCTACAGAACCGTTAGCTCTTGAAGATGTTTCAGCACCAAGGTTAACACCAAACTCTGATGCGATTTCAAACTTCATTTGTTCAATAGCTTGTTTAGAACCTGGAACAACAATTGATTGCTGTTATTATTTCGTGCCATTCAAATCATCTCCTTAAAAGATTGTAAGAGTTGGATTATGCAAGCTTGCTTAATAGTAGTTTAAGGTTTTTTTATGTTAAAGGCTGAGGTAAACTCTTTCATTCAACAAGCAATTACCATACTTTCTCAAAGAAAAGTATGGTATAGTGATTTTAATATTAATCGATTGCTGCTGTGGAATGAAAGGTGGCGTACTGTGGAAAATAACTTATTCACTAATATTAAATATGCAAGAGTATATGAACAAATTGTAGAGCAAATTAGAGAACTAATTAAAGAAGGAAAGATACTTCCTGGTGAGCGTCTGCCTGGCGAGCGGGATCTTTCTACTATGCTTGGATGCAGTAGAACTTCCCTGAGAGAAGCTCTTCGGGTATTAGAAGCTGAAGGAATTGTTATTGCAAAACCAGGCGGTGGACGTTATGTACAGAATGTCGATCAACGTCTCGTTATGGAATATAGCTTTGATCCTGTAGATCTCATGAAAACAACCTCTATTATTTATTTTTTAGAAGTCCGTGAAATGATTGAACCAAAGATTGCAGCGCTTGCTTGTGAACGAGCTACTGAAGAAGACTTTTTAAAAATGGAAAAAGCTTTGTTGAAAGTTGAAGCAGAACGAAAGGATATTGATGAAAAGCTGGTACGAGACAGTATGTTTCATTTAGCGCTTGCAGAAGCAACTCATAATTTTGTGCTTGTAACTACACTTGAAACAAATTTAAATATGCTTCAGCAAATAAGGCTGAAAACTTTATTATCGCCTGACAGGCTGGAACGTTCAAGTGCAGAACACCGAGCTATTTTTGATGCAGTGAAAAGCCGGAAACCAAAAGATGCATCAGAAGCAATGGCTGCACATTTGCAGCGATTACGAAAGAGCATCTTAAATAATCAATGATGAATTCTTTGACCCTATCATTTATAGATAGGGTTTTTATGTTAAAAATATGTTGACGTTTTCAAATAAGTAGGGCATAATCAAAATTAATTAACTGGTCTGACCAGTAAACCATAAGACCAATTTAAATGGAGGGAAAAATATGACACTAAAAAACGTTGGACCGTTAACAGGCTTAAAAATTATAGATGTCTCCAGCGTCATTGCTGCACCTTTTGCAGCTTGCCTGCTTGGGGATTTGGGAGCTGAAGTTATAAAGGTCGAACTCCCTGGTAAAGGAGATGCTACAAGAGGACTTGGGCCTTGGAAAGGTGAAGAGTCGTTAAGGTGGCCTGGGCTATCAAGAAATAAACGTTCTTTAACACTTGATATTCGTAAAGAAGAAGGAAAAGAGATATTTAAAGAACTAGTTAGGACAGCTGATGCTGTGATTGAAAATTTTCGTCCAGGTACATTAGAAAAATGGGGTCTGGGATACGAGGTCTTGAAAGAAGTAAACCCTAATATCGTTTTAACAAGACAATCCGGTTATGGTCAGACAGGTCCTTATGCAGAGAAAGCAGGTTTTGGAACTCCTTGCACTGCTTTTTCAGGTTATACGTATTTGCAGGGATTTTCAGACAGACCTCCTGTAAGCCCTGCCTTTTCATTGTTGGATTATGTTTCGGGGGTTTTTGTGGCTTTCGGAACTGTAAGCGCTCTCTATCATAGGGATAAAAACGATGCAGAAGGACAAGTAGTTGAATTAGGCTTGTACGAAGCCATGTTCCGAATGATGGAGTTCCTAATTGCTGAGTATGATCAATTGGGGAAAGTAAGAGAAAGAAGCCCAATGTTGGCAGGGCACTCCAGTCCGGCTGGCACGTACCAGACAAAAGATGGGAAATGGGTGGTTCTTGTCTGCAGTACAGAAAAAACATGGATTAGATTGGCGAAATCAATGGGGAGAGCAGATTTAATTGATGATCCACGGTATAAAACAAATATGGAACGAATGCAAAATGATGAAGGTTTGCAAGAGGTTGTGAAAAAGTTTATTGGAAGTCTTAATAATGATGAGCTTATTGAAAAAATGGATACTGACGGTGTGCCAATTTCACCAATTTTAAGTATTGAAGATATTTTCAATAACCCACAGTACAAAGCGCGAGAAAACATTTTAGAAGTAGAACATCCTCGTCTTGGGTCTGTAAAAGTGCCTGGAATCGTACCGAAGTTTTCTGCAACTCCAGGAAGAATTAGACATCGCGCTCCAGAACTTGGTGAACACAACGAAGAAATTCTTAAAAATGAAATTGGCTTAACTGAAGAACAAATTGAACAATTATATGAAAAAGGAGTTATTTAATATGATTGAAAACAAATTGATGCTCCCTGAAAAAGTGACAATTTGGGAAGTATGTCCTCGGGATGGATTTCAAATGGAACGCAAATGGATTCCGACGGAAGAAAAGATTCGCCTTATTCATCGTTTTGTTTATACAGGTATCCAGCATATTGAAGTTACTTCGTTTGTTCATCCAAAAGCCATTCCACAGCTAAAGGATGCAGAAGAAGTTGTAAAAAGCATTCAAGATTTAACAGACGTAAAATTTCGTGCCTTAATTCCGAATGTGAAGGGAGCAGAACGAGCCATCAGTGTAGGCGTAAAAAAGCTGAAATTGTTACTTTCTGCAACTGATTCTCATAGTCTGTCAAATTCTAACGCCACGGTTAAAGAGGCACAAGCAAATCTACTTTCAATTGTTGACCTAGCCAATAAAAGCAATGTCGAAGTCAGTGGATCAATCGCTGTTGCTTTTGGTTGTCCTTTTGAAGGAAAAGTTCCTGTTGAACGATTACTATCAATCCTTGAAGACTACCGTAAAATGGGGATAACTGAGATTTCTTTAGCAGATACAAGCGGTTCAGGTGACCCAAAACTTGTTTATGACGTTTTAGGTATAATGAAACAAGAGTTTCCAGGATTCATATTTTCAATGCATCTTCATAATACAAGGGGGATGGCATTTGCAAATGCAGTAGCAGCACTCCAACAGGGTGTTACTATTTTTGATAGTTCAATAGCAGGTCTTGGAGGCTGTCCATATGCACCAAATGCAGCAGGCAATATTGCATCTGAAGATATCGTTCATGCATTTCATGAAATGGGTATAAGGACAGGAATTGATTTAGATAAATTGCTTGAGGCGGCAAAAGAGGTTAAGAAAACGATTGGACATGACGGAGGAAGCTTTCTGTTGAAAGCTGGTCCAAATTCAAAGCTGCACTGTAAACCCGAAGGTCAGGAAAAACTTGGATAAGAAAAGGTTTAGGGAGCCTTTTCTTGTCCATTAAATGAAAACGTTATCTAAAAAGTGGGGTGGAGAAATTGTTAACATTTTTAGGGTTTTTAATGATCGTCGTTTTTATGTATTTAATTATGAGTAATAAAATGAACGCTCTGAATGCTCTTATAATCATTCCGGCATTATTTGCTCTTTTGGCAGGTTTCACAGATGTGGGCGACATGATTTTAAGTGGAGCTGAAACGGTAGCTTCAACCGCCATCATGGTGACTTTCGCCATATTGTATTTTGGAACTTTGATTGATGCGGGAATGTTTGATCCATTAGTGAATAAAGTGATTAAAATTTCAAAAGGTGACCCTCTTAAAATAACAATTGGAACGGCCCTTCTTTCTTTGCTGGTAGGTTTAGACGGCGATGGAACCATTACGTATCTAATCGTTGTTACAGCATTTTTGCCCCTTTATGAACGTTTAGGCATGAACAAACTAATCCTCGCTTGTTTACCTGCGATGTCGATGGGGATTATGAATGTTCTTCCTTGGGGTGGGCCGACTGCACGTGTTATGTCTGTTTTTAACTATGATGCGATGACAATACTTACTCCACTGATTCCTTCAATTCTCGCAGCGGCCCTTTATGTGTTAGGCCTGGGCGTTTTCTTTGGTTTGAAAGAAAGAAAAAGGCTGGGTATTCAGGAGGTTTCTGCAGATTTTCAGGTGGAAGAGGAAATGGCAGCAACTGTGATGGATGTGTCAGCTGAATCATTAAAAAGACCTAAACTATTTTGGTTTAATCTGGTTATAACCATTTTATTGGTTTTAGGGTTATTAACAGCTGTCCTTCCATTACCTGCTTTGTTTATGCTCGGATTCGTTTTAGTAACCATTGTCAATTATCCAAATTTAAACGATCAAAAAGCAAGAATAGAAGCACACGCTGGAAATGTATTGACTGTTGTTTCACTTATATTTGCTGGAGGAGCATTCGCCGGGATATTAGAAGGTACTGGAATGGTAGATGCCATGGCAACTTCTATAGTCCAAGTGATTCCTGATTTCCTTGCTCCTCAACTTCCATTAATTGTGGGTTTAACGAGCATGCCATTTACTTTCTTTATGGCAAATGATCCTTACTATTTTGGGATTGTTCCAATTCTAGCTGAAACCGCTTCACAAATTGGGATTGATAAACTAGAAATTGCTCAAGCGTCACTTCTTGGTCAGCCTCTCCATTTGTTAAGTCCGCTTGTTGGCTCTGTTTACGTATTAATCGGCCTTGTTGGTGTGAATTTCCAGGAACATATTAAATTTTCTACGAAATACGCTGTTGGTAGCGCTCTTGTAATGATAGTGGTTGGTATTATTACAGGTGCATTGTCCATTTAATTGTAATACTGTAAAGACTCTGGTGCTTATACTCCAACTAAATAATCTTAGTTGTATTAAAAATAAGCAACTGCTCAGGTTGAGTAATTAAAAGAAAAAGTAACCTACCCTCTACCGTTTTGCCGAACAGACAGGGTGGTTACTTTTTCTGGTTTATGGCGATGATTGCTACGACTAGCATTCCTCTTGTGTATCTTTTTTCGTCATCATCAGCAATCACACCCTTTCGGGGAACCGCTGCCCACTCCTTGCCTTATAAGGCAAGGAGTTTGTTCGTAATCATGGTATGAAAAGGATGTTATTACAACAAGCGAAGAACGAATAAACGTGTACTTATATTAGCTCGTAAAGTGTCTCAAGACTGTATTTTATTAAATAAAAAGCTGAAAGCCTTAATGCTGTAAATTAACTGAAGAAGGAATTTTATTTCTTAATAAAAATGGAAAAAATGATACATTTAACCCAGCTGGAGAGGGATGTTTGGATAGAAAGAGTATTAGGTAACTGGAAAGGGTGTTTTTAAAAAAATTGAAAGATGAAATTATTTCATATATACTTAGTTTACGTGATAAACAAACTTACTTAATGAAAGGAGTGAGTGCCCCTGATAGATTCTTTAAAGTAACGACATGACATAATATTTTAAATAAGAAGAGTGGTTTAGATGCTTTCAACGTTCTAGTTGGTGAGGTAGTTGTTCGTTAAATAAAAGGTACCTTTTTTGTTTCAACAACTAAATTTTTCAAAGGAAAATCTTTAGTTTATAAAGTGATTGAAGAAAAGTGTCTCCGTTATAATTAAAAGTATTTAGACCAAAGTGAAATCGTTATATTTCACCTCCACATAATCTTTTGACAAATATTTTAATAATCAGGATTTGAGGAGCCTATACGTTTTTGTAATCGATGGTACTATAATAATAATTTAATAGAAAGAGGGGGTTAAATGGGGAAGATTCTCAACATAGCTAATTTTTACCGATTATTAGAATGGATCATGTGGTTAGTTTATATTAATCTATTATGGGTAGGTAGTGTACTTTTGGGACTAATTGTATTCGGTGTTTTTCCAGCAACAGTTGCAATGTTTACAGTCATTCGTCATCTGATTATAAAAGATGCTACTGGAAAGCAAATTTTTAAGACATTTGTTTTTACCTATAAAAGAGAGTTTTTAAAGTCTAATGGGATCGGTATCATCATGACATCAATAGGCTATTTTCTATATCTTGATTTCTTGTTTATTCGCAATATTACAGGATTTTCTTATTATGTATTTTATACAGGCTTAATTTTTGTAGGTATTCTTTATCTTATTACCTTACTATACATTCTACCTGTTTACGTCCATTACGAATTAAAGTTTTTTCAATACTTTAAGCATGCAATTTTAATCGGTATAGTTAGTCCTTTCATGACGGTGGGCATTATAATCGGATTAACTCTCTTATATTTTCTACTTGTTTCTATACCAGGCCTTATTCCATTTATAACTTCTAGTATAATTGCTTTAATTATCATGGTTTGTTCACTAGTTGTTTTTAATAGACTTGATTATAAGCAGCGAGCAAATGAGATCTCTAAGTGACGATATTGGGGATAAAATGGTAACAGCTTAAAATGAAAGCGTTATTATTTCAAGGTGATGTTGATTTATCTAGTGCCTTTGTGAATGGAGGAATGATTGCGGTGGCTTTCAAAGTATTCTTAGTGGATGATGATCGATATGTGCGTAAAGGATTGATTAATCTTATTGATTGGAAAGGCTGTGGCTTCGAAGTCTGTGAAGAAGCAGATAATGGGGAAGATGCTTTGGAGTATATTCAAAAGTTTAATCCAGATTTAGTCATTACAGACATTAAGATGCCTGTCCTCGATGGTCTTGAATTAATAAAGCATACAGTCGATCTAAAAAAAACAAGACCAAACTTCATTATTATTAGTGGGTATAGTGATTTTAGCTACGCACAAAGGGCTGTTAAGTATGGTGTACACGATTTTATATTAAAACCAGTAGATAAAGAGGAAATTGAAGATACACTTAGAAAAGTAGCAGATAAGTATACAAAAGAATTACAGTTAACAAGAAATAGAGAAAATTTTCTTGCAGCGACTGCTTTCAATGATTTAATAACAGGAGAACTTGAAGAAGATCTCTTCTATGGTTGTGTTAAAAAACTAAATATTGATCAATCAATAGGATTTGCCTACATTATCATAGAGGTAAATAACGTGGCTGTAAATACTATAAAGATACGTGAAATTATTAGCAAAACCATTCATGGTGAGGATTTAAATGCTACTACTTTGTTTCGTGAACACGATAATAACCGTATTGGCTTATTAGTCAAGAATGAAGAAATTCAACAATTTAGCAGTGATATTGTTCATTTTTCAGAAACATTAAAAGCTCAGCTAACGATTCATTTGAAGACAGATGTCACCATCTACGTCGGAAGGTTAGTAGACCATCCAATTAATATTAAGGATTCTTATGAAGCGGCAATGAAGGTACTTCAATTTAAGTATGTGGAAGCATCAGATAAACCGATTGTATATGGCAAAACAAAGAATAAGTCTATTAATTACATTGAGCTTGATCAAACACAATACCAATCGTTAATGGAACATATAGAAGAAAATCGAATCTCTGAAATTAGAAAAAACGTTGCAATGATGTTTGAACAGTTTCAAGTAAAAGCTTTCGCGAAAGATGCAGTAAGAACATCTATAAATCGGGTTGTACATGAAGTGGTTAAAACCTTACAGTCGATGGATGGGGATGAAAGTAAGTTAACTTTATTACAGAATATGTTAAATTGGGACAACCAGCCTCGAACTTTATCTGAAATTAAGAACTTGTTTCTAGACTTTTTATTAGAGGCAGCTGCTCTGTTAAATCAGCTCAATAAGGAGTGTGGGTCAGGAAACATAAGAAGAATAAAAAAATACGTAGATACTCACTACAAAGAGGACCTCACATTGAAAACTATAGCGAATAAATTCTTTATGAATCCGGTCTACATGGGTCAATTGTTTAAAAAAACATATGGCATGTATTTTAAAGATTATATTCTACAAGTGCGAATAAATGAAGCGAAAAGAAAATTGAGGCAGACAGATATGCGAATCTATCAGGTAGCAGAATGTGTGGGTTTTTCGAATCCTGATTACTTTGTCACTCAATTTGAAAAAACGACTGGGATGACACCAACTCAATATCGAAAAAAACTATAATGGAAGATTTTAAGATGGAGATAAAATGAATCGATTCAATTTTAATAATATAGGATTAAGAAATAAGCTGTTAATTATTTATATTGTTTCCGTTTTCATCCCAATCACATTAACACACATCGCATTTTATCAAATTACTTCCAACAATGTCAGAACACAAAAGGTGAATGACATATCCCTTTCTGTAAAGCAAATTTCGAATGATTTTCGTACAGCGATAGATGATGCTGTAGAAATTTCATCTAAGTTATATACGGATTATGAGTTGTACAATTTTCTAGAAAACAAGTACGAAAAAACCATAGATTTTATCCATGCTTATCACGATTATTACATAGGAATTTATAAAGAAGTGCCACTTTTTTCAACTGTTCGTTCATTAAACTTATATACAAATAATGATACAGTTATTTATGCAGGAGGTGTCAATAAAATTGATACCCTTGTTAAAGAGTCTCATTGGTATAAGGAATCAGAGTTAATTAGACAATCTTATCCTGTTTTGACTCGTCGAATTGGAGAATCAGGAAAGCTGGATACATTTAGTTTGATAAGAGAAATGGATTATTATAAAACAAAAGATTCCACACAGAAAATTCTAGAATTACAATTCGATTTAGGATTAATGGAGCATATTTTTCATAATGTGACTTTTCCAGGTGATATTTATTTACTGGATGAGCAAGGGATAATTGAATATACGACAAATCCAAAGGTGAATTGGTCAGAAGGAGATATCCAATATCATTCTCTTACATTATCAAAGGATGCGTTGGTTTTTGAAGAATCATTTAATGTGCCTTATTTAAATAATTGGAAGGTAGTGGGTGTTACTCAAGAGAGGTTATTACTTGAGGAGGTTCAAGATTCCCGCAATTTTATTCTCTATTTAGCTCTTATTAATTTAGTCTTTCCATCTCTTTTTATTGTTTATATAACAAGTTCCCTTCATTTACGTATCTTACGTATATTAAAGCATATGAGGAAAGCAGAGGGTCAAAACTTTGAACTGATTAAAGGTGTGAACTATCAGGATGAAATAGGTGAGCTTACTCAAGCATTTAATCGGATGGCTTCCAAAATTAAGGAGCTTATCAATGATGTATATATAGCCGATATTCAAAAAAAGGATTTAGAATTACAACGTAAACAAGCACAACTAAGTGCTTTACAAAGTCAGATTAACCCACATTTCCTATTTAATGTATTGGAAACCATTCGGATGAGAAGTATTCTAAAGAAAGAGGAAGAAACAGCAAAAATTATTCAAAATATGGCGAAAATGCTTAGAAAATCTTTCATATGGGGAAAAGATTGGGTCAGCGTAGAAGAAGAAATTTATTTAATAAACTGCTTTTTAGAAATACAACATTATCGATTTGATGACAAAATGCAATACCATATCGAGGTTGACCCTGAGGCAAAAAAGTGCATTATTCCGAACATGTCTCTTATTCCTTTTGTAGAAAATGCAAGTATACATGGAATTGAACCGATAAAACGAAACGGTTTGATCAACATATCGATAAAGTGCCATGGTGATGCAATAATATGTGAGATAAAGGATAATGGGCAGGGTATTGAAAAAGAAGAATACGAAAGGTTAATGCAATCTATTGAAGAGGTTGAAAGCATTGGTGAACATGTGGGGATAAAAAATGTTTACTATCGTTTAAAGTTGCATTATTCAAATCACTTTGATTTTAAAGTGAAAAGTGCAGAGGGAGAAGGAACGACAGTTAGAATCGTTTTACCATTTCAAAAGTAAAAATCCAGCGTTATCATAGCATTCTAAATTAGATAACAATCTAACTTTGATGCCAATACGTGTCGGTCGTATGACCGATGTGTATTGGTTTCATTTATTTGGAAGAATTTCGTGACAGAGATAGTCGTCATTCAGATTGTTTTATAAGTTTTAAAACATATACATCTATATTTCAATGTTTTAGTTCTACTTAAGTTGCTATAGTTTACAAAGTAAAAACTATACTTTATATGGTCACTTTAGATTGGCAGTAGAGATATAATGAAAGTGCTTACAGAGGTGAGATAACAGTATTACATTGTATTATGTATTATTTAACATTAACAAAGGGGGAGTCAAAATGTTAAAAAGAAGGTCTATATTTCTAGCTTTTGCTCTAGTGGTCATGTTGTTTATTGTTACTGCATGTACGAAAGTTGAAGAATCGGGAAAAGATCATAAATCTAGTGAAAACGGAGAAGTTTTTACTTACACATTCTTTAATGCATCTTCAACAGGAAAAGATGTTAATACGGGTGATACTAAGATTGGGAAAATGTTCGAAGAGGCAACAGGAGTTAACTTTGATATTGAACATATTGTAGGGGATAGTAACCAAAAGATCGGTACAATGATCGCTAGTGGTGAATATCCGGAATTACTAAATGCTCAAAATGCAACAGCGGATGTTATTAATGCAGGTGGATTTGTACCGCTAAATGATCTTATTGAAGAGCATGCTCCAAACCTAAGAAAGTTGTATGACCCAATCTGGGAAAAAATGAAACAAGAGGATGGGAACATATATATTCTGCCATCTGGTGTCTCTAATGGATATTTAAAGCCTCCAAATGTTGGACAGAGTGCATTCTTTATTAAACGGGCAGCATTAAAAGAGCTTGGTTATCCACATCCTAAAACAATAGATGAATATTTTGATATCATTGAAAAATATTCAAAAGCCCATCCGACTACAAATGGTGCAGATACAATTCCGTATACATTATTACAGTATGATT
The DNA here is from genome assembly GCF_000981385.1 of Bacillus sp. SA1-12. Lineage (GTDB taxonomy): Bacteria > Bacillota > Bacilli > Bacillales > Bacillaceae > Metabacillus. The sequence continues at coordinate 48,934 of NZ_LATZ01000021.1, read as the reverse complement.
GGCATGTTGGACAACTATTTGATCCGCCAGCCTTCTTATCAGGTGAGCAGGAAGGAATTATTGTTGATAATGATACACTAGATGTTTCCGTTTATCATAATAAGGATATTACCAAGAAATGGTTGGGAAAATTAAATGAATTAAACGAGAAAGGACTATTTGATAGAGAAGCTTTTACACAAAACTATGATGAGTATTTAGCTAAAATATCATCAGGACGTGTTGTAGGATGGTTTGGTCCTCGTTGGGAATCAGGTACAGCTTTAGATACGCTTGAGCAAGATGATGATCCTTATAATGATTTTATGGCGTTCCCTATTGTATTCGAGGAAGGAATCAAAGACCAGTACTTGAATCCGGAATCTTTTGTAACATCTCCAGGGATGGGACTAACGACAGGTACTCCTGAAGAAGATCAAATTAGGATTATTAAATTTTTAGATCACATCGCTAAAATTGATTCTCAAAAACTTATTACGTGGGGTATTGAGGGCGAAACGTATGAAGTAAATGAGGAAGGCCGTTTTCATCGAACACAGGAACAAATTGATTTAGTCAATAAAGAAGAGTTTAGAGATGAATTTGGGTTTTCTGCACTAGGATGGTATTGGCCAATTATGAGCGGAAAATTTGATGACGGTAATTCTGTTGATCCAGCTGTTCAACCTGAAGTTGCCCAGCTTGCATATGATGAAGTGGACAAAGAGTTTTTAAAAGCATATAACATTGAAACGTTTACTGATTTATTCACTGAGCCAGAACCAGCACCATGGTTCCCATTTTGGGATGCAACGATTGAGACTGGTTCTGAGGCACAGTTGTATGACCAACAGTCTCGTGATTTAATCAAACGATCATACCCGGATATCATACTTGCTGATCCATCTGATTTTGATGCCGAATGGAAAAAATTTAAGAAGGAATTTGAAAAGCTACCATATAAAGCCTATGAAGAAGTAATGGAGAAATCTGTTAAAAAAGAAGCTGAACTTGCCAAATAAGCAACAAAAGAATTTAAGGTGAAGGCTGAATGATTTATAGAAGGAAGTTCAGCCTTCCTTGTTTAAAATTTCCTTTGTGCTGCTTTTTTTTGTATCTGTAGTTAAAAGTTTTTATGGATTAAAGCTCACTAATTAAATGGGAATAGGAGGGAATAAAATGGGGCAATTACAAACAAAAGAAAAAGCGCTTTCATCTCCAAGGGTGCTACCAAATCAAGCAAAGGGAATGAAAGAATTCCTTAAAATATGCCGTAGTCAAAAAGCTTTATTATTGATGACAGTACCTTTTGTGATTTGGGTATTTATTTTTAAGTATTTTCCTGTCTGGGGATGGACAATGGCATTTCAGGATTTTAAACCAGCTCGTCCTTTTACAGAACAAGAATGGGTAGGCTTTAAACATTTCATCTTTCTATTCACAGATGATCGTTTCTTAGGAGTTCTCAGAAATACGCTGGCTCAAAGTCTCATTAATTTAATTTTAGGTTTTGTTACAGCGATTGGTTTAGCATTACTAATAAACGAATTAACAAATCTTAAATTTAAAAGAGTCGTTCAAACCATTAGCTATTTACCTCACTTCCTTTCTTGGGTTGTAGCTGCTGCACTTGTTTCATCTGTATTGTCTATTGATGGAATTATTAATGAAATATTGATGGGACTTCATCTTATTGACAAGGAAATTCTTTGGCTGGGCATCGGTGAGTATTTCTGGGGGATTTTAGGTGCTTCAGAAGTTTGGAAAAATGTAGGGTGGAATACCATTATTTATTTAGCGGCAATATCAATGATCGACCAAGAACAATATGAAGCAGCCAAAATTGATGGTGCTTCTCGATTACAAAGAATACGTTATATTACACTTCCTGGAATGAAGCAGGTTATTGTGATCCTTTTAATTATGAACATTGGGTATATTATTGAGGCTGGATTTGAACCTCAATATTTATTAGGGAATGGACAGAACGTAGAGTACTCCGAAAATATTGATGTATTTGTTATCAACTATGGTATATCAATGTTTAATTTTTCAATGGCTACTGCGGCAGGAGTGTTTAAAACGGTTATTAGTTTACTATTCTTGATGGCAGCTAATTCATTCTCGAAAAAAATGGGACAAGGCGGTTTATACTAGGGGGGTACAGAGTGAAAAGAGGTATAAAAGGAAAGAGTTTAATGAGAACGAGAGAAGATGTCGTCTTTGATACTTGTAACATTATTTTCATGATTTTAATTAGTATCATTATGCTATACCCATTTTTAAACCAAGTAGCCCTTTCTTTTAATGCTGCAACTGATTCTGTAAAAGGTGGAATCTATTTATGGCCAAGGGAATTTACTTTCCGTAACTACGAATATGTATTTACTCAAGCATCGATTATTCAGGCCATTTTTGTATCGGTAGCAAGAACAGTTATTGGTACAGGAATTGGATTATTATGTACTGCTATGGTGGCATATGCGATTGCACAAGAAAAGTTTATTTTCAAAAAATCGATAACAATCATTTTTATTATGACAATGTATTTTAATGGTGGATTAATTCCAACTTACCTTCTAATGAGAGATTTGCATTTAATTGGAACTTTTTGGGTGTATATTTTACCAGGATTAATTAGTGCATTTAATCTTATTATCATGCGTTCATTTATAGAAGGTCTTCCAAAAAGTCTATTTGAGCAAGCAAGAATTGATGGGGCTGGAGACTTTAGAGTTTTCTTTCAAATTGTGTTGCCTCTGTCCTTACCGGTATTAGCAACCGTATCACTATTTGTTGCTGTTGGCCAATGGAACCAATGGTTTGATGTATTTTTGTATAACTCAAGCAATGAAAATCTAACGACATTGCAATATGAGTTAATGAAAATTCTCCAAAATACTGCAACTTCAAACGGTGATTGGAATACCGCCCAAGCAAATGGTGAACATGCTGTCCAAGCTGTTACTCCTAAGTCAATTCAGGCAACGATGACCATTGTAGCGAGTCTACCAATTATTTGCGTGTATCCGTTTCTACAAAAATACTTTGTTAAGGGTATGACATTAGGGGCAGTTAAATAATTCAATCTTTTTTCTTTTAAGGATATAGCAAGTAATTTCATCTAAAGGAAAAAAAACAGGAAAGAAAGGGATTAAGGGGAAAATCAAAACAATGAGTGAAAATATAAATCTACAATCAAAATTGTTCATGAAACACGATCAAAACACCTTTGAAAATCCGATAATATGGTCAGATGTACCGGATCCTGATGTTATTAGGGTAGGTGATACGTATTACATGACTAGTACCACTATGCACATGAACCCTGGGGTACCAATTATGAAATCGTACGATCTCTTGCATTGGGAAATCGTTAATTATGTTTATGATATTCTTGCTGAAAACGACAAACAAAAGCTAATTAACGGGAAAAATGAATATGGAAAAGGTTCCTGGGCAAGCAGTCTTCGTTATCATCAGGAAACCTTCTATGTGGTTGTGGGCTCTTTAGCTACTGGGAAAACCTATATCTTTCAAACGGGAAATATTGAAAAGGGTCCTTGGGAACGCTTTACTCTAGATGAGTATTATCATGACATGTCACTACTATTTGATGATGATGAGCGCGTGTATATGACTTATGGTCATGGTGATATAAAAGTAATTGAACTTACTAAAGATGTAACAGCAATTAAAGGAGGTGGACTAAACAAAGTAATTATTCCAGATGCTAGTCTAGTTGCAAGTGCGGAGGTAGACGTGGGTCTGCAGGCTGAAGGTTCACACATCCAAAAAATCAATGGGTATTATTACGTATTCACAATAACATGGCCAAAGAATGGTAACCGGGTTCAACTCGTGCACCGTGCAAAGGGTATTGATGGTGAATATGAAGGTCGTATTGCTATGGATGATCCGAGTGGTATTGCACAGGGAGGAATTATTGATACAGTTAACGGTACTTGGTACGGCATGTTGTTTTGCGATAACGAATCCGTTGGTCGAACTCCTTGTCTTATCCCGGTTACATGGGAAGACGGGTGGCCTGTTTTTGGCGAGCAAAGTAAGCTTCCAGAATGTATGACTTCTCCATTTCGTGATAAAACGTCTAGTAGTCTCATTGCGAATTCCGATGAATTTAATTCTGATACCGATAAAGTTGGATTAGTTTGGCAATGGAATCATAATCCTGATAATGAACATTGGTCATTGACCGAACGTCCTGGCTATCTAAGATTAAGAAACGGATGGATATCTACAAACTTAGAGGATGCTAAAAATACGCTTACCCAAAGAACATTCGGACCAGATTGCTCGGGTCATATTGCGATAGAAATCTCGAACATGAGGGACGGAGATGTTTCTGGTTTTGCCGCCTTTCAGAAAGATTACGGGTTTGTTGGTGTAAAAATGTCTGGCGATTCTAAATCCATTGTGATGGTAAATGGGAGCTTTGGCCCTGCAGAGATTATTGAAAGTATTCCTATTACCCAGGGGAGAGTATATTTTAAGATTGATTTTAATTTCTGGAGTCAGACTGACAAGGCATATTTCTATTATAGTCTTGATCATGTTAATTGGAATCCTATAGGAAATATCCTTCAAATGCGTTATAAGTTAGACCATTTTATGGGCTACCGTTTTGCTTTATTTAACTATGCCACAAAAACAACGGATGGATTCGTAGATTTTGATTATTTCAGGATAGAAGATACTATTTTTAGAGAAGGTAATTAGAAAGTAATTTTTGGATACTTCGTTTATTGTATCAATAAACGAAGGGGTATTTTTTAATTCAAGTTAAGAACTATATCAACTTCGTATGATTACTCAAAAAAGTCCCATTTCTCATTTAAATAACTTTAAATATCCCAAAAAATGCAAAGGAGTAAATATATGTTAAAAATTGCACGTAAACAAATTTTCTCTGGATTAGCATTAGTCTTATTAATACCTCTAGGAGCAAATGGTGTATCTGCTTTAGACCAACCATTAGACGCTTTAAATGCAGCACCAATTGATGAAAGATATGAAGATTCATTCTCTATTGGTGCTGCCGTAGAGCCTTACCAATTAGAAGGAAAGACTGCCGATATACTAAAGCGCCATTATAATAGCATCGTTGCAGAAAACGTTATGAAGCCTATTAATATACAGCCAGAAGAAGGAAAGTTTAATTTTGAAGAGGCAGATAAAATAGTCAAGTTTGCTAAAGAGAATGATATGGATTTACGATTTCATACTCTTGTCTGGCATAGCCAAGTACCACAATGGTTTTTCCTTGATAAGGAAGGAAATCCAATGGTAGACGAGACAGACCTGAAACAACGTGAGAAAAACAAAAAACTTTTATTAAAGCGCTTAGAAACCCATGTAAAAACAATCGTTAAACGGTATAAAAATGAGGTGGATTCTTGGGATGTTGTGAACGAAGTAATCGATGATTCCCCACAGAACGAAAAAGGTTTACGTGAATCTCCATGGTACAAAATCACTGGCACTGACTACATTAAAGTAGCATTTGAAACCGCTAAAAAATATGCCGGTAAAGACGCAAAGCTTTATATCAATGATTACAATACAGAAGTAGAACCGAAAAGAACAAATTTATATAATTTAGTGAAAGATTTATTGGAGCAGGGGGTTCCAATTGATGGTGTTGGGCATCAGTCTCATATCCAAATTGGCTGGCCATCTATTCCACAGATTGAAGATTCAATTAATTTATTTGCTAGTCTTGGATTAGATAATCAAATTACTGAGCTGGATGTTAGTCTTTATGGTTGGCCACCAAGACCTGCTTATGAGACTTATGAAGACATTCCAGAAGAGAAGCTCCAAGCACAAGCTGAACGTTACGATGCCTTATTCGCTCTATATGAGAAATTAGATAATAAGATTAGTAATGTCACATTCTGGGGCATTGCTGATAACCATACATGGTTAGACGACCGTGCACAACAGTACAATAACGGAGTCGGAAAAGATGCACCATTTGTTTTTGATCCTGAATACAACGTTAAACCAGCATATTGGTCAATTATGGATTAAACATGCAGGCTGTATTTTCTAGATGGGAGGGCAACCTCCTTTTCTAGAAAAGAAGAGAGCACAAAAGCCTTTTATAAAACAATAATTAATTTAGGATTAATTATCTTTATAATATCTATTAGCCATCGGAGGGGAAGATATGAATCAGCTTCAATCTAAGTTAAATATTCCATCTTTTTCAGACGTTTATAGTGATTACTTTTCAATTGGGGCAGCTATCAATCAACGGACAATTGAAAGCTCAAAACAACTCTTAACCAGGCATTTTAACAGTATAACAGCTGAGAATGAAATGAAGCCAGAGAATCTCCAGCCTAATGAAAACAAATTTTCGTTTGAAAAAGCAGATCAATTTGTAGCTTTTGCAGAAGAACATAATATGAAAATGCGTGGACATACATTGGTATGGCATAATCAAACGCCAGATTGGATGTTTAAGGAACAAGACGGTTCAGATGCATCAAGAGAATTACTATTAGACCGTATGAAAACGCATATATCAACCGTTGTAGGACGGTATCAAGGGCGTATCCATAGTTGGGATGTTGTGAATGAAGTAATTGATGACAGTGAGGTTCTCTTTTTAAGAAAATCAAACTATTTGGAAATTGTAGGAGAAGATTTTATCGAAAAGGCATTTCGGTTTGCTCATGAGGCCGATTCAAAGGCATTGCTTTTTTATAACGATTATAATGAGTGTCACCCTCAAAAACGTGACAAAATTTATAAATTGGTTAAATCGTTAATCGAAAAACAAGTTCCAATACATGGAATAGGCATGCAAGGGCATTGGAATTTAACCAGTCCATCGTTAGATAACATCCGTGCTGCTATTGAAAAATATGCATCTCTTGGCTTGCAAATTCAGCTTACTGAATTAGATGTGTCAGTATTTGATACTACCGATGGACGAACAGATTTAAAAGAGCCAACAACTGAAATGATTGCGTTACAAGAAGAACGCTATGAGCAGCTGTTTTCTATGTTACGTGAATATAGGGACGTAATCAGTAGCGTTACTTTCTGGGGTGTTGCAGATGATTATACATGGTTAGATAATTTTCCTGTAAAAGGAAGGAAGAATTGGCCGTTATTATTTGATGTCAATCAACTCCCAAAACAAGCGCTTCAGAAAATTACGAGTTTTAGATAATCTCTCTCAATTTTTATGATGATTTAGTATTTTTAATTAATTCATAAAAAGGTGGAATGTTAGGTTGACACAGGAGCAAGGTGCCTTTTATACAAAAGAATATCGCAATGTATTTAAAGAATACGGGTACTCGGAGGAAGAAATCCAACTAAGACTAGAAGCCACATGGAATCAACTCTTTTATGGAGATGAAGATACAAAAATTTACTATTCTAATAAAGATAATACGGGATATTTATTAGATACTGGTAATCTTGATGTCCGTACAGAGGGCATGTCATATGGAATGATGATGGCTGTTCAACTTGATAAGCAGGACGAATTTGATCGAATTTGGTTATGGGCTAAGAAAAACATGTATATGACAGAAGGGACACATTCAGGTTATTTTGCATGGTCATGTAAACCAGATGGCAAAAAGAATTCAAATGGACCTGCGCCGGATGGGGAAGAATACTTTGCGTTAGCATTGTTTTTTGCCGCACATCGATGGGGAGATGGTGAAGAGCCTTTTAACTACAGTGTTCAGGCTAAGGAATTGTTAAAAGATTGCCTTCATAAAGGGGAAGGCAACGATGGTTATCCAATGTGGAATCCAGTTAATAAGCTTATTAAGTTTATTCCCGATTGTGAGTTCACTGACCCATCCTATCATCTTCCTCACTTTTATGAGCTATTTGCATTGTGGGCTTATCCAGAGGATCAACCATTTTGGAAGGAGGCAGCAGATGCTAGCAGAGAGTACTTAAAAATAGCTTGTTATCCTCTAACTGGTTTGGCACCTGAATATGCTCATTATGATGGGACACCAAATAATGAAAGAGGCTACGGACACTTCTTCAGTGATTCTTATCGAGTAGCCGCTAATATTGGACTCGATTACGAGTGGTTTAGAGGAGATAAATGGGAAACAGAAGAAGCAAATAAAATCCAAGCCTTTTTTGCAGATAAACACCCAAATGATTATCGTCGATACACTATTGAGGGAAGGCCCTTTGATGAAAAGTCCCTTCATCCGGTTGGACTAATCGCAACGAATGCAATGGCATCTTTGGCAGCAATCGATGGTCTAAATGCAAGGAAAATGGTTGATCTATTCTGGAATACACCTGTTCGGAAGGGAAAAAGACGTTATTATGATAACTGCTTATATATGTTTAGTATGCTTGCATTAAGTGGAAATTATAAGATTTGGTTTCCTCGTTCTTAATTTCGGAATAGATTCTGTTCTTACAAACTGGAAGGCTAGCAGCCGTGATGTTTAAGCTTATCAAGGATGAATAAAGGGATTGACGGAGTGGATAATGTGAACTGAACCCACAACAATAACCTGAATGGCATTAAATAATTACAAGAAATACTTTGTAACTCTGAACTAGAAAGCGCTTAAATACTATTTTAAATGAGAAAAATAGTAAATACGTATAATACCTCCTATGGAATTACACAAGTCTTTTTCTTATCTATTTAATATAGGACAATCTATGTTTCTATCTCTTTAACTTTAAAAGGGGGCATATAAGGAAAATAAAATGTGCGTGCAATAAAAATGATAGGATAGAAGAATTTTATTATAAAACTAAGTTTTTCGATAAATTTCCTATTTTATGTCATGTAAGATATTTTTGACTTTTAAAATTTTAGTAGGGGGGGATTTTTAAGATGTATAAGAAGCTTTTTTTACTCATAGTAATGTTTTCTATGTTACTTAATTTTGTACCAAGTAAAACGTCATTTGCTCAATTAAATGAAAAAAGGACAGTTAAATCACCAACAGTCCTGAGTGCAGAGTTAGGAGATGTTTCTGAAGTCGTTGGTGCTCCAAATATAGAGTTAGAAGTCCCTGTGAAAATGGATGAGTTGTCAAAAGGACGACACTCCTCTATTGCTGCATCATTTAATATCCCTGAGAGTCTTACTGTTACTGGGGTGGAATTCAGTTCAAAAAATATTACTGGAGCAAGTTCATATACTTATTCCAATAATCATTTAATGCTTCATGTCAAGGGTGGTAATGTAAGATTCTCACATAAAAAATCTGATTTATTCGCAACAATTAAATTAAAAGTAAAAGATTTTGTGACATCAGATAAGACAGATGTAATCAGGACCAATTATATCAAGATTGATGGTGGAGACATTGAATATTCAGTTCAAGATGCAGTGGCTACCATTGGATTAAAATTACTGGATACAGGTGCAGTTGCAAAAATTCCTGGTAATGCCAATCCACTTATCAGTCATAAATTTGGTGCAGATCCACATGCGATGGTTTTTGATGGAAGGGTTTATATTTACTTAACAAATGATCAGTACGAATATGATGCTAACGGAAATGTCGTACCAAATACTTATGGCAAAATTAATACGGTTACTGTCATTTCTTCTGATGATATGGTCAACTGGACTGACCACGGTGCAATTCCTGTTGCTGGACATAATGGCGCAGCAAAATGGGCAACTCAATCATGGGCCGTTTCAGTTGAGCATAGGATTATTGAAGGTAAGGATAAATTTTTCTTGTATTTTTCAAATAACGCGTCAGGTATTGGTGTGCTTACATCAGATACTCCTATTGGGCCTTGGACAGATCCGCTTGGAAAACCTTTAGTCGCCCGGAATACACCTGAATCTGAGGGTGTAACATGGCTCTTTGACCCTGCAGCCTTTGTCGATGATGATGGTCAAGCATATTTGTATTACGGCGGAGGGGTACCAGGTTCACCACCATCCCAAGAGCAAGCTGAATCCCCGAAAACTGCCAGAGTTATTAAGTTAAGTGATGATATGATACACACAGAAGGGGAAGCAAAAGTAATTGATGCACCATTCTTGTTTGAAGCTTCAGGTATTCACAAACATAATGGTAAGTACTACTACTCATATAGTACAAACTTCTCTGGTGTACGTGAGGTACACGATCCGAAGACTGGTGAAATTGCTTATATGATAAGTGATAATCCAATGGGACCGTTAACGTACATGGGTACAGCACTTAAAAATCCATATCAATTTTTTGGTGTCGGCGGAAACAATCATCAAGATTTCTTTGAGTTTAAGGGTCAAACATATATAACCTATCATGCACAAACATTAGCGAAAGAATTAGGAACTGCTCAAGGGTACCGTTCTCCTCACATTAATAAGGTTGAATATGATGAAAATGGTTATATAAAAGATGTCAAAGCAGATATGAAAGGTGTATCCCAGGTTGCCAGCCTAGATCCATATAAGAGAAACGAGGCTGAAACTATTGCATGGAATGCAGGGATTTCGACTGAGAAAGCAGAAGCTCCCGGCAGTTTAGTTGAGAGCATCAACCTTAATGTAACAGAGATCAATAACAGAGACTGGATGGCTGTATCGCAAGCTGATTTTGGGAAAAAAGAAGCTGCAACATTTGAAGCTAATATTGCGTCAACTGTAGGCGGCACAATTGAAATGAGACTGGACAGTCCAGTTGGTAAAGTTATTGGTACACTTAATGTTAAACCTACTGGTGGAGAACAAGAATGGCAACTGATGAAAACGAATGTAAAGAACGTTAGCGGTACACACAATATCTTCTTCATGTTCAAAGGAGAAGGAGAAAATAACTTATTTAATATTGATTATTGGAAGTTTACAGCAGCAGAAGACTGAGATGAAACACAACTAAACGGAATCAAGAATTTTATCAAACATCTTGCTGGGCATAAGTACGGTATTTATCCGGACTTATGCCTTTTTATTGTGTGTAGAGTGTTTGTCAAGAATAACTCTATTTGTAAACAAATTATTGAGTTTCATAAAGGGAAAATAGAAGTTTCTTCGGTCATAGATCAGGGAACCACCTTTAAGATTTTACTACCGAGTAAATCATAAGTATTGGGGGTTGAAAGGATGGATACTGTTTGCTTCGGTTTCACTTTCTACGCGGGGGAAGTATTAAAGTGAAACTTGGTAATAAAGTAGGTGTATTGGATTAATTTACAACAACCATTAACTATAAAAAAGTTGAAGAAGATGATATTCGTTAGGTAATAGAATTTATGATGAAAATACGAAAAGAAACTTTTCCAATGTTACCACAAGAGCAACTTCCATACGATTTACTTCATTTTCAAGAACATTATATTCAACGGGAAAATTCAGTGGTTTTTGCAGCTTGTTTTAATGATGGAACTATATTAGGGACAATTGGTATCTATCCTTACAATGGTAGATTTAATCAATTGAAGGATTATTACAATACTCAAACAGCTGAAATTGTAATGTGCTACTTAGATTCAGATTATAGGCGCTTGGGACTACATTATTCAAGAAAGCTCTAGTATTCAGTTATGATACTGGGTATCAGAAACTATATTTACATACACATCCCTTTCTGCTAGGTGCGATCACTTTTTGGAAATCTCAAGGGTTTCAAGTCTAGTGAGACTATCTGAAGAAGATCCAATTTGAAATACTGTGCATATGGATATAAATTTGTGAGTTTACTATCTATTTTGTTGATTTAGATTTATTAAAAATACTATCTGTCATACATAATACTATTTTTATCACTTCCTACTTATTTAAGAAAAAGAGGTTTTAGTTGAGGTATTGTATTTTATCTAATAAGAGATAAATAGGGGGAGAGTTTCTTATCTCCCCCCATTTAAGTAAAAGGTATTAGAAACGTCCCATTGATTGTTGAGCCATAGCAACAAGACGTTTAGTAATTTCTCCACCAACTGATCCATTAGCTCTTGATGTTGTTTCAGCACCAAGGTTAACGCCAAACTCTGATGCGATTTCAAACTTCATTTGTTCAATAGCTTGTTGAGCACCGGGAACAACTAATTGATTGCTGTTATTATTTTGTGCCATACAAATCATCTCCTAAGTTTGTAAGTATTAGATTATGCAAGCTTGCTTAATTGTAGTTTGATGAATTAAACAAAATTTATACATGTAGATAATGTTGTAATAAGAATATATATTACTAAAAACAAACACTGATCAATTGGGACAAGGAGTATCGTGAGCAATTAGCCAATAGAAAAGCTGCTGAACTGGAGGCTCTCCAAGAAAAGTATTATTGGACGATTGAAGTTACTATGAAAAAGCTCTACTGGTTGCCAATAGTAATGCTGAAAAAGCGACACGCGGAAAGGGTTTCCTTACTGAATATGAGATAAGAGAAACTATGTCTACTATTTAGACTAACCAAGAGGCAAACATATACAACTCAATCATGGATATTGATAATAGTATTCGTCTAGCTGTGTATGGCCTGGAGAATGTATACCGCTCTTTTGAGAGCCGTTTTTGGATGTATTCCTTTATTTATAATAGGTATAGTTTAATAACAGAGATTGCCGACAGTTTAAATCGTTTTCTTTATGAGCATCCAAAGACAAGAGATGACCTTTTAAAGTATCTGGAAATAAGCAGCGTGGAGTTTTTACCAAGTAGTGAAGGAAAGTTTATTAAAGGGAAGATGAAGCTGGAAGTAAACCAAATCCGTGTAAAAGAGCAAATAGCTTAGATTCTGCCCGTATACGAGTAAAAACAGTAGCCAACTGTATTAGAGATTACATGAAGGAAAAAGCCGTTTTTATAGACACTTATTTGAAAAAAATCGAGGAGATTGAAGAAATGGTAAAAGCAGCCCACCTTCAATCAGAAAATAAACAATACAGAGCTATTCGAAAAATGAATAAAGAGCTTATGGACAAATTAATGTATGAAGATGGAATTATTGTTTTTTCGACTTATGATGAACGACCAATTGACAAGAAATATTTTAAGAAGTTTCTAGGCTGTCAATCGAAGGAGCTCAGGATGGATGAAATCTGAAAATGAGTAAAATTATTTTTAGCCTTTAGAGAGCCATTAAAGTTTAAATCAAGAAGGATGAACAGGATGGAATCATATAGGTTCCATCCTGTTATTATGGTATAAACAAAGAATTACGAAGGGGTACACTTAAATAGAACTGCTAATAGTTTGTCAATATCCTTCCCCAAGTATAAATACAATCCATATAATTTAGGCTGTATTATTCGTTTAATTCCAGAATCCTTTCTTCATACATTTTATTAGTAATGCGGCTGATTGGATAAGGTCCCCAAACAAATGTAAAATGCTTTAAGAAAGCAAGAAAAGTAGGGGTTTGTCCCAAACATAAATTTCCTTTTTGAATATTAATAAAATAAAAGTGAAGTGAGTTAAAATGTATTTGGTTGGTTTTTATTCGCCAAAGGCAAAATCAGGTGTAACTGAATTGTCTTTATCGATTTATTACTGGCTTAAAATGAACACGACTTTATCTGTGGCATTCATTTCTTATGGGACTTTGGAAAAAGAAGAGACATCAAATGAACTTATTCACGAATTCTCAAAATTATCCTTAACAGAACAAAAAAGGAATGTTAAAAGGATGAAGAAAGAATACGATATTATTATTTACGATGCATCTAGTCAACTTTCCGAAGAGGCTTTAAAACTATTACCAATTGTAGACAGACTATTTGTTGTCGGTGAAGAACATACAGATTTTGCGGTCAAACTATATCAAATTATTGAATTTAATAAAATTTTTGATAAAAGCGTAAAAAATTTTATTACACATTTACAAGGAAATAAAACATTTATTATCCGTGAAAATAAGGAGGGCCGTGTTATTGGTTTTAATTATTCAAAAAAAGAAGCAAATGAAATTGGTCAAAAAGTGTATTCAGATTATGTTACTCATTTTTTTGAGATGAAGTTTATTGAAAAAAATAAAAAAATTTATAATAAAATTAAACGAGTTCCTAAAGAAGACTTACACAAAGGCTTATATGAGTTAGGTATTGATTTTGAAAAAGCACTGCTCTTTCAAAAATTTATTGTCCTACGAGAATTTTCAGGTCAGGATTATCACGAAGCAATAGAAAGCCTTTTTCCACTTTTAATTAATTCCACTTTCAACGAACTTTTAGAAAAGTTTCAAAATGAATTATTTTTTATTACGAAACTTAACATATAATAAAAATCCGCTTATCATTCTTCTAAAGCCTATTTGTTATTCATTATTTCAAAGATCAGGTTAATCCCATTATCAAAAGATAATTAATTGCATCATAAACAGGTGAAAATCCATCCACAATAAAAGGATAAATACTCAATAATCAGACACTAGAGTAATGGTCTTAGTGTCGTTTCTTTTTAGAGGAAGGTGCTGTTAAATTTTTGACGCGGGTTCGATTTGCTTTTCAGTTTTATAAATTTATTCGTTGACAAACTTCAGTATAGCGGTAGTTAAATTTGGTTGGGAATTCGAATCTCTCCTGGGACGCTAAAATTTAGAAGTAAAATTCCGCTACATCCACCTCTTATCTCGTTTAGTGAAACGGTCAGTTTAACGGTCATGTAAGAAATTACACCTGTTATTGACTTGAATCATTTTACGTTATAGGGGGGGGGCTATGTATCTTTAGTTGTAGAAGAATTAAGGGATTTTAGGATTGAGAACAACCTGTGTATTCCATTAAAGGGTGCAAGAATTGAACATAATGTGCTGTTTAAGCAGTCCATTTTCTTGTTCTTTACTCCGTTAAAGGGCAGGATTTAAATAAGATTAGGATGTAATATAGAACTTTTTAAATAAGGAAATCTTCCTTTTTAGAAGAAATTGGATTTAAAATATAAAAAACAAGTTAACATAGGTGATGGAGTTCACCTTTAACCGCCGTTGGCTAATGACTCCTGCCAGTAAAATTACTGGCAGGAGTCTTTTTATTTTTAGAAATAATGTCGGAGGATTGATATATGTATGGTTTATTTACTTGTTGGATTAGCTGGATTATTGGGAGCTATTTTAAGGTATTTGATCGGTTTAGCATTATTCGATGAAAGTCTGATGTTTCCGTTTTCTACTTTGGTAACTAACTTGATCGGAAGTTTTCTTTTGACTTGGTTTACAACAGGGCTGTTGAATAAGTTTTCAATGCCTGCTCATATTAAAACTGTCATTGGAACGGGATTTGTGGGTTCATTTACAACATTTTCAACGCTAAGTGTGGAAACAGTCCATTTATTTCAAAGTGGCAATCTATTTTTAGGAATTATCTATATTTTGATTAGTATGTTTGGGGGATTAGTTATGAGTCGTTTAGGATTTAGTGTAAGAAAAGAGGAAGAAATCGGATGACATTATTTCATTTATTGTTAGTTGGGGTTGGAGGTTTCTTTGGAGCCATCGCTCGTTTTTCAATGAGTCAATTCATCAATAAAAGGTTTTCTTTTCAGATTCCAATTTCCACCCTTTTCATTAACTTATTGGGTTCATTCCTTCTAGGGTTGATTGTAGGAATCGGAATAAGCGAATATGCCTTACTATTGCTTGGCACGGGTTTTATGGGAACATTTACGACGTTTTCAACGCTTAAACTAGAAGGGATACGACTTCATTTAAGCAAAAGGAAAAAAGAATTTTATATATATAATCTAATTAGTTACTGTGGTGGTATTCTACTAGCTTTTTTAGGGATTGGGATGGGACAGTATATCTCTTAGGACAGGTGAAGATATGAAACTAAATTTATATCCGCAAGCTATTTTACTATTAACTATTCCAGCCATTATTGAAAGTTTACTTCAAAGTATGGATGGGTTTGTTAATACCTTATTCATTTCGAAATTAGGAATAGAAGAAGTGGCAGCAGTCGGGATAAAAATTAAGAACTTTTTTGTAACTTAATATTCTTCAAAAATCTATTCCAGAATTAATACGTTTTAGCATTGTAGAATTGTTATGTTTTTGAAATTAACACGATCTGAACGATCCTTTATTTAAAACAACTTCATACATTCATCCAGGTATTAAAGCAAGGAGAGAATCAGTTTGAGGAGGGTGAACAACAATATACCTTTAAAGAATATGAATTTTACACACGTAAATGCTTTGTTTTGGAAAATCTCATTCGGGAGCGTATAGGATATATTCCTTTAAAATTAACGGAGTCTTATATTTAGAACCTTGCTGCAATAATGGAGGAATCCTCTAAAAAAACTAAATAATTACAAACCGATTCAAAATAGATGACAATAAAGGTGCTTAATATTAAGAAAAAGGTAGAACTAAGTTTCACAGGTGAAAAAATTGCAAGAGTTTAATACTGTTGTAGAACAAATACTGACTAAGATCTTCTGGGTGGTTGCTATCATTAGAAATAACACTAGTCGCATAAGTGTAGTATTTGTATATTATTAGCGGATTTTTTTTAGCATTTCGAACCCCTGGTAAATGAATTACATAAACTGGAAAAAAGGAGTTTATAGAATGAGTATTATTACTATTCTTCTTTCTGTTCTTATTGCAATGGTATTGGTACTGTTGCGGATAAGTTATTTCCATTTAATATGGCCGGGGCTATGGTAGTAGTTGGTTTCATTGGGGATTGGATTGGTACACTCTTATTTGGCACAAGGGGCCTATGCTGGCGGGCTTTCTTCCTGCTCTGCTTGGTGTCATTATTGTTGCTATTGTCGCAGGTAGCATTGCCAAGCTTTTTAGGTTACCCAAGGTTTCAAGAAAAAAGAGAAAGAAGTGTGGTCAGTGAATATTTTTTATGGTGTATTATTCATTCTTTTCTTTGCACTTATATTTATCTTTCTAATAAAAAACAAATTGATAATAGCAAAAGAAAATAAAGACTATCATTTAACGGGACAATTAAAAAAAGGAACAGATTCAATTTTATTGCATACTTCACCTGGTTTTTACCTTTATACTTTTCATATTAAAAAAGGGAGAGCTAGGTTAGGTCATCATCAATTAAATCCTGATGGTGCAACATGGATGATTCCTGCTAGTCATAACAGTTATTATGATTTTATTGGTCCCTGTGTTCTTGAAATAAAAATAAAAATTGGTACATCATTCAACGAAGTCGATCAGTTGCTTATTGTTAATACTTCTTTAACAAATGAATTAATCTTTTCTTATGACAGGAAGGAAATTACATCATAAGTGCTTTTTTATGCCGAATAGTAATAAACAGAAAGTATTACCTATTATACATTCTCTTCTAGGATGTCCGCATATGAAGAAAAAAACTTCTAACTTGGAAGAGATCGTGGATTATATTGAAAAACAATAGTTACTTCACTACCGGGTAGCTTTAGTGAAAGAATTAATTGATTTTAAGATTGAGATCATATTTTAGTTATTCCATTATTGGGCGCTATTGTTTAAGATCAAAGGAATAAAATGATCACTGTTAAATCATTGGAGCCGTTATCTCTAGGATTACCTTGCTATTTAAACCATTTTAATATTAGCGGACCCTTTAATTATATTTTAAGTTTTAGGAAGGAGAGAGGTGGATGGAGGCCCTCTGGATAGAGTATGCTGGTGCATTGTTAATTCTAATCGGATTAGAAGGATTGTTATCAGCTGACAATGCCCTTGTACTAGCTGTTATAGCCAAGCATTTACCCGATGATCAGAAAAGAAAAGCGATTAATTACGGGATCTTTTTGGCTTTCGTTTTCCGATTTGGTGCACTTTTTGCCATTTCTTTTATCGCAAACGTCTGGCAGGTACAGGCGATAGGAGCAGCTTATCTACTTTATTTAGGCTTAAAGCATGTCATTCAGGCACGGTTCGGGAAAGAAAATGAGAATATTCATAAGTACGATGAAAAGAAAGCCGCGGGGAAAGGTTTCTGGCCCACAGTAGGGAAGATTGCTTTAGCTGATCTCGCTTTTGCAATTGATTCGATCCTAGCAGCGGTTGCTTTAGCACTTGGTCTTCCGGATTCACCGCTCGATAACTTCGGCGGCATGGATGGTGGACAGTTTCTTGTTATTCTTCTTGGAGGTATTGCTGGTCTAATTTTGATTAAGTATGCAGCAACCTGGTTTGTGCATCTTCTTGAAAAACGACCCGCATTGGAAACAACAGCATATGCCATTGTGGCCTGGGTCGGTGTCAAACTTGTTGTCATTACTCTTGCCCACGAGGATATTGGTATCTTAGATCATGATTTTCCTCATAGTACCACATGGACATTGATCTTCTATGGAGTACTAGTTGCTATTGCACTAATCGGTTGGTTTTCACCGAGCAATAAGGCAGTCGAGGGAAGAAAATCCTAAAAAGTCATAAATAAAAGAGGAAGGTGTGTATAATTAATGAATTTAGCAAATTATACCCCTGACATGTGCGAATACAGTCTGCATTTTTTTGAATTAGAATTATATCGGAAATAATTTGTATGAGAAATATTAGACATCTTATGAAAAGCTTCACTTTAATTAAAGGGCGCAATTCTCTAATAATGACTTGCGTCTAATTTTATATTTGACACAATGTACACATAAAAAAGAGGTCACTCAACAGTAGCCCCTATTTAATAATTGTTTATGTTCCACTTTTTCATGAAAATGACTCAAAGTTTCCGTAGCTACAGCAAGGTAATATCACCGAGGAACTGTAATAATCCTATTAGAAGTTCCATTTCATCACTCCTTAATTGAAACATACACCAATTATGGGGAATATTGTTGGATATTTTGTATGTAAAGGAGAGCTGGGTTTACTTTAATTAATGTGCACTTCGTCTCTATTATGAACAAGCTTATTCAAGAAAAGGGCGCTTTAATTAATAATATGGAGAAAAGTAACCTGTGATAGAGCGGGTTAGATGTTTTCTAATTTTTCGAGGTTGAGAGAGCAGATTGCAAAGAAAACAAGCAGCTTTTACCACGATAAATCAGTAATTTAAGAGATGTTTGTTTAGCCCAAATTTTCTGAATAAGAACATATGCAAATATTGAATAGAAAGTTGATAAGGGGAATAAAGTTATGAATACTATGCATATTGCTGATTTGATTGTGCGCTGTGCTGTAGAAATAGAAGCTATTTCAAAAGAACTGTATTATGAGCTTGGTGGTAATATGTCTCCTGTTAATGTAGGGGGAAAGCCTTTATGTTTTATAAGTTCACTATTTTAACTGAAGATAGCAGAAGATGAAAAAAGTAGAGGTTAATGCAAAATCAGGTGTCTGAATGGCCTTTAGATGAAAACTTAAAAACAATTTTTTTGATTTGTGGGACTTCGGACAGGCAATTAAATTGTTTTTGAATATAATAATATGCAAGAATACTAGATTTTATGGAGGTGAATGAATTTGTCTTATCTTGTTAGAGTAGATCTGCTTGATATGTCTTTCGAAGATGGTTTATTAGAAAAAGGGACTGGAAAAGACGAATGTACCATTACGGTAAAAGTAAATAATTTCATCACTCACCACCATCATTCAGGTCATTTTCAAACTAGTAAAACTGGTTTTGACACTATTTTTTTTAATAAAAATATATTTACACAAATTGTTGAAGATGAGAATTTGAAAATTGACATTTCCGCCAGTATAAATGTAGATGAACCTATCTTCGATGATATAAATCAAGCCGCCATTATCGTCGATTTACCTGGTCAAAACTCTCTTTTGATGACACTATCTTTTGATGTTACTAACTATAATTTTAATTACTTATTAAAAGGTATCTTTGGAAAATTAACTTTTCAAGTAAAAATTGAACCATTTATTAATAATCCTACAGAGTAGATATTTTTAGGTAATATCCTTAAAGGGAGGTGCATCATTTTTGCCATTTATTGTTAAAGTTGATCTGCAAGAAATTAAAGTGAACGGAAATAACGAAATAGGAAGAGATGAATATCTCTTTACATTGAGTTCATTTGATAGAATTCTTAAAGTGAGAAGAAATGTCCCTCATAAAGGACCTTATCCTTATACTTTTGAAGTGAAACAAAATCTTTTGAATGTATTTTTCGAAAATGAAGTAAATCTTAAAATAATAATGCAAGTGGAAGAAATTGACCCCATTTTTAGTGAAACTACCAGGCAAGAACTTGAAATTTCTAATATCCTCTGTTCAAATCCTCTAACTATGAATGTATTTCGAAGAGTCACTGATCCCAGAGCACGCATAGACGCCACATTTCACTTTATCATAAGTATAGAGCCTTTAGAAAATCAGATAAGATTTCGACAACTGCTTGGTATTGTGAAAAGATTATTGATAATAAAGGATTAGCAATAAAACAAGAGCTGCGACTTAAAAAGGCAGTAGCTCTTGTTTTTATACCTGGAATATGCCATTAATGTCACTCATCTTTCTCTTTTCTTTCTTGTTGCCTATTGCAATTTAGCTTTGAGTATCTCAAGGGCTTTGAACCTAAAAGTATTCGAAAACGGACATCAAAAATAGATGATTATTATGAAGTTATTATCGTTATTGCTTTCGGAAGAATCTAAGCAAATTTTTTATTGCAAACGAGTCTTATGGCAATATTTAAAAGATAATCAAGGATTAAAAGGCAGTCAATTCAATTTTAGAAAGTACATATCAAGTAAAGCTGAATTTCAACGTTATTTTGATTTGGGGAAACGCAAGAGCTCAAACACTGAAGTAATTCGATTCGAAACACCTCCAGCATAACATGCTCAATTGGATTGGAAGGAAGGAGTGTCACAAAGATGGAGAGATATTGTATGTAAATGTTTGTGTACTTTTACTTGGCCATTCATGATTTCAAACATTTAACCTATCTATCTCAAAGGCTCAAAGTATCGTCTAAAGTACCAATTTGATAAAGAAAACAAAAAACAAGGAAATAGATAAATATGTATGTATTGGCTTTAACAGAAGCGATAAAGTTCTTTCGTTCATACAGAGTAAATAGTGATGAGAAGTTGGTTGAAGAGTGGTTTAACGCTACTTCCACCACAAAGGATTACGATCATCAAGTTTGTGAGGATGATCTTTACGAATTTTATGAGTGTTGTAGATGGACAGCACAGCATATGAAGAAGGAATAGATGATCAATCAAAAATTGCAAGATTGTTAGAAGAAGTAGCTGAATTAAAAAGTGAAATATCATTTAAGAAAGGAAAAAGAAAAGTTAGAAGATAAACTAAGGATTATACCATTTTATTTCCTAATATTCCCCCGTCCCTTAAAAAGGTTGGGGGAACAAAATTGTCTATTCTAAAAATGATCAAAAATGTACATATTATCATTGACATTTATATAAACCAACCGAATAGATCAATACCTTCAAGTACTCCATAGAAGATTAGAGTCCAAGTGGTGCTGTGGGGAAAATGTTTGTTAAACATTAAAACTCTATAGCCCCAAATTGAAATTGGAAAGCTCTAATTAGATATTTTATAATCTAAATAGCAAAGAAGCTGACGTAATGCAACGTCCTAAACATTTTAAAGAATTTAAAATACTTTGGTGGTAAGTCTACTTAACCTTAATTTTATTGTCCCGTTAAGTGTAGCCGATTCTGCTTTTTCAATGCTCATTTATAACGAAGTGCTATTTTTACCGCCGTATATTTTTTCAATTAATTTTCCAAATGGTTTTGCAAATGGCAAGAAAATAAGTGAAACCATTACATTAAAGATTACACTAACATGTGCGAGTTGAGCATCTGGGCTTGATGCTAATTTTTCTCCAAGCGAAGTAAGCAATCCAATTAAAGGGAAAAAGGCTGCAACCCCTAATACATTAATCCAAACATGTGCCCAGGCAGTTTGTAATGCTTCCCTTGTACGTGAGACATAACCTGCAAACAGTACATCTACACAAGTACCAATATTTGCCCCTAGCATGATCCCCACTGCTGTTTCTAATTCCATAATGCCTGCTGAAAGGAATCCCATTGCAAGCCCAACGGTTGCACTGCTTGATTGAATCGTTCCTGCAATCACGATTCCAGCTAAAACAGCATAGAAAGCATTGTTACCGATAGCTTCAAGTATGTTGTTGATAAATGGCAATTCTACCAATGGATCTGCTAAATATTCGAATCCCCACATAGCTCCAAAAACTGCAGCCAAACCAAGTAAGATAATCCCAGTGCTATGAAGTACCTTTCCTTTTACCAATGCAAGGATGGCGCCGACAATTGCCATGGGAATGATGAGAGAATTAATGTCCAGCGTAATAATTTCCGCATCGATAGTTGTCCCAATATTCGCTCCGAGAATAATTCCAAAGGCTTGTGGAAATGTCAGTATTCTAGCCGAAATCAGTCCAATCGTAATGACCATTACTGCAGAACTGCTATTTAGAACGGCTGTGACGATGGTACCGACTAGCAGGCCTTTCCAAGGTGAACCTGTTAATTTGAAGAGCCAACTATTAAGGGATTCTCCAGAGAAATTAAATAACCCTTTGCTAAATAAGAACATACCATAAATGAATGTACCTACAAAAAGTAGAAGTAGAACTAATTCAAGCATTTTCTAACCTCCTTTCTATCTAGTCTACTTTTACCCATGACCTAGTTGATTTCTATAAAACTACTAGTCTTTGATACGAGTAGGTACACTTTTCATAACAAAGTTTAGGTCTTTGTGTGCTCGCAGATTGTTTTTTTCAGGAACAAAACTAAGTTCTTTTACGATTTTGCTAAGAGTTGTGCTAGTATGGTGGGCAATAAGCATTCTTAAAAGGGCAACCTCAAGAATGAATAGGCCAACGAGAAAAATAGAAGACATTAATTGGAGCATGTTCTCACCTCCTTTTTCTATTAATATATGTTTGCCATTCTGGAATGCTTGGATAAATGATGATTGAATAGAAAAAATGTGTGAAAAATGGATGATTAAATGGGGATAAAAAGAGGCTGAATAAAATACAGATAAGTAATACGAAGTAAAGGAGGAATTCAAATGGTCTAGTTCAATCTGTCGATTATTGGAAAAAATCTCTCTATCAAAGAGTAGGAAAATAAGTAAGATGTTGACAAGCTCAAGAAGGCCTCGACAGCTTTTTTTGAGTTTAAAACTAACTTGAATGGGATATTAGGATGCCCTTAATAGGAAAACATTATGAATATGAGTTATTTAGGCGAGTGTAATGAATGGCATCATAAGTGATTATGCGAAATGAGATACATCCAGTTATTCTGGTCATAAAAACTGCATGACCTATAAAAATAGATGCTAGCAGACGCTAACATCTATTTTTGGGAAATAAAAGATTTTATTAATATAGTTTTGAGATGGCAACAACACATGACCTTGGAATATCACCAAAAGGCCAACTGCTGGTAGGGTTGGAGATATCTTTAGTCTCTTCTCCGGGGTGCTGCACGGACATAAATAAGGTTTCTCCATCAGGTGAGAGCCATGTTCCAGTAAGTTCGGCCTCCACGGGTGCAGAGGCAAATTGTATCGCTCTTCCTCTATTAGGTCCTTCTGTTGGAATCATAAACAATCCGTTGTTTCCAAACGGTTTGTACGCTCCTTTATTAAGTAATTCGGAACTGATATCGGTGCAGACCCATAAATTTCCCAACTGGTCAAACATCAAGTTGTCCGGGCAGGAAAAACCGCTCTGAGGCCCTCCTGATGCGAAAATTTCATATACAAAAGATGTACTTTCGTGGTTATTGTCTTCTTCAACAAGTCGGTAAATCTGTCCGAAATAATTTCCATGATTTTTATTATTTGTAAATCCTATATATACTGAACCATCAAACGGATGAATCTCTACATCTTCTGGCCTGTCTAGGGGTGTCCCGCCTACGAACTTTGCAGCGTCTCGAGTGTTGACTAGTACTTCACCTTGCGTTTTAAATTTTTCTCTTAGTTTAGGGGTTTTATTTAGATCAAGTGGTATCCACTTATTAGCCCCCATATCGGCCACATAAAGTGTTCCTTTTTCAAGCAGGGAGCTATTCCTTTTTCCAAGTTCTGGACGATAAACATCATCACTCACAAATTTATAGACACATTCATCCTTAGCATCATCCCCAGTATACACGACAATGCGGCCGCTTCTGCCTAGTGTCATCATGGCATTTTCATGGGCAATTCTTCCGAGCATTGTATGTTTTTTCGGCTTAGATGTCTGATCAAATGGATCAACCTCTACGACCCAGCCGTAATGGGTAGGATCTAATTCAGGTACATCAGGATTTCCAGCCCAATCCCCGACCATGTCATGAAAATTTTCTTCACAGGAAAAAACTGTATTCCAAAGTGTTTTTCCACCTGAACAGTTGGCAAACGTTCCAACCACTTCTGTCACGCCCCCGACTGCAGAGTCCCCTTTTGCAGGCCCTGTCAAATCAATTGGGGTGTTGGCGGTGATTCTTCTGTTATAGTTAGAGCCCTTAATCATGCGCCAATTAGCCCCGTTTTCTTTGCGAATATGGATGACCGAACCACCAAGGTTATATTTTTCAATATCGATTTGCTCAGCTGTTCTGACACCGTTGGAATAATGGTTAAAACCGCTGACGAAAAGACTCATGTTATGGACATATTCATGATTCACCCACAATAAACCTTCATATGAGTCAATTGGAAAATAACAGGTAAAGTCATTGTTGAACCCAAATCTTTCCCCATTGCCTATATCGTCTCCCCAAGTCGCAATAATATCGTATTTATATCCTCTTGGAAGAATAAGCTGATCTTGACCAGATGGCCGGATTGCCTGAAATTGAGAGAATGGAGTTGTGTTATTACTCATTAATCCTTGAGATTGGGATACGTAGGGAAAATACTGTTGATATTGCTCACCGGAATTTTGCAAATGAAAAGGATAATACCAATTAGTCAAAAGGAATTCACCTCTTTTTAGGAATTAGACTTACGCATTTCATGTATATGCGCACGTTCTAAGAAATTTGTATATTAAATGATATTTAGAATCTTTAGATAGTAATAACAGAGGAGAATATGTCTGAAATATCTTGTGCTAACACTAATTCCAATCAAAAGAGCATGACAAATAAGCCATCGATCGATGACTTTTGTCCTTAGTTTATGGTTTCCTATACTAGTTCATCAAAACATAAGGGAACCAATGATTCTTGACAACCAAGTAGGGGGGAAAACTGCTGCTTAATTAGTCTAACAATATTTAAAAAACTACATTATGAAATTGATTCAATTAACAGTCTTTTTCAAAATGAGATGTATCATCTACCATTTCAAACTGAAATCTTTCTCCATCCCAATGAAAGACAGTAAGACTAGTATTAAAAATGTATGGCGTATCCCAAAATTTTTCGGTAGGGAGATCCATGATATAGGCCAAAATGGCTTTTATTGTAATACCATGTGTAACAATTAAAATATTTCCGCTATCGTTTTCTGCTAGAATTCTCTTTAAAGCATCCTCTACTCTATTTCTAAAATCAGCTAATCCTTCCGCTTTATGTGGTCGATGGTCATATTGATGAGGGGCGTTCCAATAATTATCATTCTCTTTTTTATATTTTTCCCTAACTTCTTCTTTTGTCATCCCCTCCCATTCGCCAAAACCAATTTCTTTTAGGTTTTCTTCTGTTATAGTGGGAATGTTTCTTCTTGAAAGAATATATTCTGCCGTTTTAACTACACGTTCGATTGGACTTTGATAAACCGCATTAAATTCAATTTTCGATAATCTTTTCCCTAACAATTGGGCTTTTTTAATTCCTTTATCAGTAAGAGGAGAGTCCTTCCACCCTTGTAAACGATTCTCCCTATTCGATTGCGTTTCCCCATGACGTACTAAATAAATCGTTAACATAAATTCACCCCATTTCAATTTTTTCTAAGTCATTGGATAAAACATTGTAGTGACATTAGATACTTTATATTATGTATTGACATGAATTTCAGTAAGTGTATAAGCCTTTTTTATATGAAATTGGTAATTCATCCAAATGACTTTAACCACTGTAATATAATTTAATACAAATTTTCTGATTCATTTGTGTATATCTATACATTCTTGTCTCATTTACATAAATTAACTTGAACAAAAACTATTATCACTAGGTGAGAAAATGATTGTGAAAGCATTATCAATTCAAAAGTGGAATCAATTTCAATCTATCAAATTACACTTTCATCCAAGAATGACTTTGATTGTTGGTATAATGGTTCAGGCAAAACAACACTTCTGCACATCTTAAATAAACTATTAAACTCTGAATTGAAAGGAATGGAAGACGTTACAAATTCAACAGATAAAAAAGGAAGTATAACCTTACTTGTGAATCAAAAGGTTAGTATTTATCAATAGGTCTATACAGACCCATTTCCTGCAGTGGACGTTCATATCTCAGAAGTAGTAACGCTTCCAAAGAGGGGATATTTATACCGGCTTATAAATGCCAACTACCTCATATAAATAAGGAATTTATAAGTTTTAACAAATGACTTAGAAAAGTATGGGGCTTTTAATAATACCTTTAAGGATATTTTTCCAAAATGGTTTGATTTCAATTTCTTTTCAAGAAGAATCAATCATTTTTAAGATTGAAAGTGGTGTAATAGAAATAGAGTCCTTGTCATCTGGAATGACCACCTTTTCTGACTTACCTGGTATATATTTTGGTTGCCTTATTTGGGACAAGCTCTTTCATTAATTCTAATAGATGAGCTGTAAGCGCACTTTCACCATTTTAGGAAAAAGAGTAAATAAGCTAGGGTTTTCTTTTCTGGTTCTTTTCCGTTTGCTAACCCTAAAAATAATCATGCTCTATAAAAATATTAAAGCCAGACAGAAATGAATTAATGGAGCGGAGAATGGAATTTCTTAATTAAGTTATGTTTACTTTATTACAGTTATACGTGAGAACAGTGCAAAAAGCACTGAAACAAGGAATCATAAAGGATATCGTAAGTTTAAAAAACCAATTAGTGAGTTTTCTTCAAGAAAACACAAATTTCAGAAAAATATCAGCTTATTTAATGGTGAGGGATTAAATAAAAAGTATGCAAGAATTCCATCTATAAAGCTAAGGTTTATTAAAAGCGTTTTAAGCCCTAGGTTAAATGTAATAATACCTTCTTGGCTGCTATAGTTGATGCATATCATAAAGACATCCATAGTATAATATCGTGTATACCTGCACATGCAAGTACAATTTTAGTAAATCTAGTACGTATAATTCTTAAATTATTAAATATTTTGGATATAACTGATATAGAAGTAACCGCAATAGATTGGGGGAAACTAACTGGTTACAAATGGTTTCCTCGTACCCTTTTACTATTGTTACACTTAATTATTATCTTTTAAATGTGTTGTATCATTTAGCATTTCAATTTGAAATCTATTTCCGTCCCAACTAATGACAGTTAAACCGACATTATGAATGAATGGATGATCCCATATCTTTTCGGTAGGGTACTTTAGAATATTGGACAAAATTGCTTGTATTGCAATGGCATGTGTTAAAACTAAAATATTTCCGTTAGGATTTTCAGTAATGATTCTCTTTAAGGCTTTCTCGATTCGTTCTCTAAAATCGGTTAACCCTTCCCCTTTAATTGATTTATGGTCAAATTTGTGAGGTGAGTTCCAAAGATTAGAGAATTCTTTTTCATATTTTTCCTTGAGCTCTTTTCTTGTCTTACCCTCCCATTCTCCAAAATTAATTTCTTTTAGGTTTTCATCTGTTAAAATGGGGATGTCTCTTCCTAAACGAATATATTCCGCTGTTTGTAAAGCACGTTTAATTGGGCTAGAATAAAAAGCGTTAAATTCAATCTTTGATAATCTTTTCCCTAACAATTGAGCATTTTTTATTCCTTTATCAGTAAGTGGCGAGTCTTTCCATCCTTGTAGACGTTTCTCTGTATTCCATTGTGTTTCTCCATGACGAACTAAATAAATCGTTAACATAAACTTTCCTCCTTACTTTAAATTTAACCTGATCGTGACATATGCAAATTCTCCTTTGAAATGCTTTTTTCAAATGAGATTTGTAAAACCGAATATCCCTGGATGTGTACAGGAATTATCCATATACTACTTGGACAGGTTAAAATATACTTTCATACTATGTAATATCTGCAATTCTAGTAAGTGCAAAAGCCTGTTTTATATGAAGTTGGTCAGTAGTACAAATAGCAACGACTTCTATAATATTTCTCAATCTAGTTTTTCATCTTGGAAAATAGATTAAATAAAAAGTCCCTAAGAATAGAAGCTAGCTTTCAAAAAATCAGGGGAAAATAATAGTTCTATTTTTTATCTATTAGATCTTGAGCTTATCTGTAAAAAGTAACACTTTAACGGAATAAATAAGAAAAATGGCGTGCCAAACTGGTGTCAGTTTACACGCCATTTCTATTGCCAATTATGTGAAATGCACCTCAAAACGGAACGGTTTAGTTTGAGCAAGGATATGAATTTTTTTACACATGTCACTCGTGCGTAAACTCAATCATATCAATTCTTTCAGCGACTGCTACAAACGTATGATTGGATTTATTAATGAAGTAAGCAAGGCCTGTTTTTTTATCATATTTTATAAATTTATCCATCCCTGTCCAATCTTCTCCCTTTACCAGTATTTGATTCACAGGTGTTCCAGAAGGTGTTTTTTCTAATAGTTTACAAAGTGATTTTGACAATTTAAAAACCTCCTTTTCAGATAATATATGTTGGTGGAAACGATATGGTTGGGTAGAGGGAGTAGAAAATATAAAAACATGCGTAAAATTTTTAAAAAAACTAGTAGGAGGAAAGTAAAAGGGAAATAGGCGCTTGGGAACTATGCTACATAAGTGAAAACAGGAAGATCTATAGATATTAGCAAGTTAAAAAGTTAATGAATGAAAATGAAAGTGAAACAGAAGGGGTTATTAACAAGAAAGAGAGGGATTTAATCCACCGTTCACTCGATCTTTTACAAAAGTTTTAATAGTGTTGTTTATTTGACGTTTTGTAAGAAATCTTAAAATATATATTCCATATATAAATAAACTGAAGATAAGTGAATATAAGAATTTTTATAGCATATTATTCCCCCCCCCTAATTAGTTACTTTATGTGATAGGAATGTATATGCTTGAGCCGGATATTAAAGAAGACCAAAATGTGTAGAAAACTATTAAGATGGAATGTCATTTTAACTTAACTTATTAGATACTGGTTTCCTTACACTACTTTCAAAAACATTTGATAAACAAATGCACATTTTATAATACTTCATCAAATGCACATACAAAAGCCCCGGATAGGAATAAAATATAGAAACAATAGTAAAGGATGTGTTTAAGTTGAGTTCACCACTTAGTAAACTTTTGCAAGTAACCCCTACTAACACTCTTGTAAAGGAATTAATGATTAATGGAGAAGATGTTTCACGAGTTCAGAGATTTGTAAAATATGACAAATTTAGAGACCTCGCATATTTCACAAATGATTCCGGTAGTACTTTTATATGTATCGGTGAAAGAATAGACATGATTGAATTTACAACAGAGGAAGAACAAAAGAATAGTAAAGAGAACCCTCCCAAGTCATGGTTATTTTAAGATGAGAAGTACGTAACAAAAAGTAAACTATATATTTTTATCTAAATCGGTATATTAACAAGTAGACCTATAAGAGGATGAAATAGAGGGACCCTTAAGACATACTGCTATGTGTAGGAAAAGGCACTTAAATTAAAAGATCGTGTGTTTTAGTCATTCTGTAGAATTGTATATAGTTTTTTTGTTTGCCTAAGATTAGGTTAACTTTTACAGTTTTATCCTTATGAAAACATCTCCTGCCTTGGAGATGTTTTTTAATAATTAGTATAAAAAGTGTGGGATTAATGAATTAGTAGCTTTACGTTCATAAATTTTCATGATGAGGTTTGCGAATTTGTTTGTAAATAGAAGCATAATTAATGACCTTGTATATAAATTTACAATATAAGGAAAAATAGATTCTATTAATACTTATTTATTGTTTTAAAAAAATCTGCATAAAACCTCAACTTTTTATGCAGCTGCCAGGCTTTTTGAGTAGCCAAAAACATTGATAAATCAACGATGTATAAAATCCTGCATAATCAATAACAAACGGAGAAGAGCCAAACTCTTGATAATAGAAGCTATTTTCTAAATCATAAAACTTTCCGTCGTTTAATGAGAGAAATGAATTTAGAATGTCTAGCCCGTATAATAAAGTATCGCTTATACCGAGGTAAAGTAGGAAAAATCGCCGCAAATATTTAGAGGGTGATTTCCAAGCAACCATGCCTAATGAAAAGTGGGTAATAGTAATAGATGTAACAGAGTTCCATTTACACGATGAAAAGTATTTTTATCACCTTTCCTCGATTTATATAACGGAGAAATTATTGCATATAATGTTGAATAACGTCCAATTTATCCGTTATTACTAAGATGTTGGATAAGGCTTTTGAAACTTTAAAAGAAGGAGATTCCCCTATCCTTCATTCAGATCATGCGTTATCTAAACAGTTGCCTTTTCGAGACATGCTTTATGTAATCCCCTTGTTCTTTCAATGCCTTCTGATATTGCTTCATCTGATAATGCCAGCGCCATGGAGAGTTTCTGTGGGTTATTAAAGAGAGTGACTTACTTTATCCTTAAGATTTTAAATATGGAACATCATTTCAAACAAGAATTAGAAAAATATATACACTATTAACAAAAGAATAAGGAGAAGTTAAATGGCATGAGTCCGGTTCAATGCTGAATTCATGCCCAGGAAGTTGCTTAAATTTCGCGTCTAACTTATTGGGTTCAGATTGAAGTTCCTTTTCTATTACCGATAACACTAGGATTATGTTAACTGAAAATGCATGGAGTATGTACCTGTTTTTATTAATTCTAAGTATGTCTAAGTTTAATAATCTTTTTGCATCAGATAGGACAAACACCGTTACCGCCTTGCTATCTATTTCATAGATTGTAAAAAAGTTGATAGAGGTGAGGTGGAATGATGTTTGGTTATTCAATGGTCAAAATGGTACAGACACATGCTTACAAGCTTGATCGACCCTTACGTAAAACACTATTAAATCTTTATAAACCATTTAAATGGACACCCAGTTTTTTGCATGTGATGTTAGAAGGGTGGGTTAAAAATTCAAAAAGACTAGAGTTGATTGTAGAGTTCGAAAAAAGTGAAACCTCTTTTGAAACAGCTCTTCATGAATTGAATGACATTGCTAGCAGACATTGGAAAAGCGGAATAAAACAAGAGTTTTCACTAGTATCATGTGTAAGTGCAGAAATAACACCATCAGCATTAGAAGAAATGCTCGAAAGTTGTTCATGGATAAAAAAAGTCTATTTAAACCGTGAAGTTCACGCTTTGTTAGATGTAGCAGTTCCGTCTGCCAATGCAAAAAATATTGAGAGAAACGGAACAACATTAACAGGGAAGGGAGTAACCATTGCAATTATTGATACTGGAATTTATTCCCATAATGATCTTCAAGGAAGAATTATAGATTTTGTAGATTTTATTAATCAAAAAACAGAGCCATATGATGATAATGGGCATGGCACTCATTGTGCCGGAGTTGCAGCAGGTAATGGGGCTGCTTCTTTAGAGAAGAAGTATATGGGCCCTGCACCTGAAGCGAATGTAATTGGCGTTAAAGTACTAAATAAACTGGGGTCAGGATCACTGGAGACGGTAATGAAAGGAATTGATTGGTGCATTAAATACAATGAAGATACTAATAACACTTCTAAAATTGATATTATTAGCATGTCATTAGGAAGTTCTCCAGAAGCACATGATAGGGAAGATGATGACCCTATGGTTCAGTATGTGGAGTTAGCATGGAGCCGTGGAATAGTTGTTTGTGTAGCAGCAGGTAATGAGGGACCAGAAGCGCAAACGATCGCCAGTCCAGGTATTAGCAATCAAATTATTACCGTTGGTGCTTTGGATGACCTAAACACTACCGAGACAAGAGAACATGACCATGTAGCAAGCTTCTCAAGCAGAGGACCTACGCTGTACGGAATATCAAAACCTGATATTTTAGCCCCGGGTGTCAATATCATTTCATTACGTTCCCCCAATTCTTATTTAGATAAGGTACAAAAATCAAGCCGTGTTGGGTCTGATTACTTCGTCTTATCAGGTACCTCAATGGCAACACCGATATGTGCAGGAATCGCAGCCCTCGTTTTACAGACTAAACCAGATGCAACACCAAATGAAGTAAAAGAATTACTAAAAAATGGTGCTGTTTTATCGAAAGAGCGAAATCCGAACATATATGGTGCAGGTTATATTAACGCTGAAAATTCGATTCCATAGTTAGTTAACCTTAAAAAACCCTTAAAAAGATCTTCGATTAGAAGATCTTTTTTTCAATGCCACTAACGTCGCATTAAAAACCTTGATTAAATAGCAAATCAAAAAACGTGTTTACAGTTCTTTTTAATTACGTAAACATTGGGAAATGTATCCTTGACTATGGAATTTTGTCCACTCTATCAATTGCTCCTTTGAATATATTGCTAGTAAGAAAATAAAGGGGTGGAACAAATGGGTTCATGGAAAAATGATAAGTCAGCACATGCAAAGGCAGAGGCAGATAACAAGACAAATGTCGATAATCGCTTAGGTAATGAATTAGATAACGAAAATGATATTGAACTAAAAGATAAAAACGTTAATAATGCAAAAGTCATTAATAGTGGTAATTCCAAAGTGGATATTTTTATTGAAGTAGATAGTAAATCAAAAGCAAAAGTTAATGCCAAAGCTGATTCTAATCAGGACCAAGATCAAGATCAAGAACAAGAATAAGAAGTGGTATATACCACTTCACAGGAGAGAAATTGTTTTATTCGTTTTTGAACACTTGCAACAATTGGAAAATATAAAAAAAGAGGGTTGGTATCTAAATAAAAGGTACCCAACCTCTTTTTATGCCGATATTTGCAATTCTATTAAAGTATTTGTGTTGATAGTTAATCTTAATCATTTTAGTAATGAATATCTAAGTTTAGAAACAAGAGAACACACAAAGAAAATTAGCTTTTAATCATCGAAGGCGTACCTTTAGGGGTATGGAAAACATTCGAGATTAAGGGGCCACTATTCGCTATTAGCCGAGAAGTGTAGATACCTATGTGTTGAGAGAATAAATAACTATTAATACGAACAAGAAAAGATAAAGACTGGGCTAGTTTATTACTATTTATTTAATTAGCTGTGTTATCTAATCTGGCTTGGAAACCTGACATGATAATGAAACTTAAAAATGGCCTTTTTTATCTAATTGTACTTATACCTTTACATACTTCCACCTATTTG
The DNA here is from genome assembly GCF_000981385.1 of Bacillus sp. SA1-12. Taxonomy (GTDB): domain Bacteria; phylum Bacillota; class Bacilli; order Bacillales; family Bacillaceae; genus Metabacillus. Next base: position 15,647 of record NZ_LATZ01000021.1, on the reverse strand, counting down.
CATAATATATATAAAAAATCATAGAGAAGAGGATACTTTTGTTTAGTATACAGAGTGTAGATGTCGCTCATTTTCTATTTGTTATGGGCTTCCTATTAGCGTTAGCTCACCTATTAGGTTTTTTAGCAGAACGTATCATGATTCCTAGAGTTATTGGTGAGATATCGGCAGGGCTTGTGCTCGGACCAACATTGTTAGGTTATTTCTTTCCTGATGTTTTCCAATGGATGTTTTTAGGTTTCGATGGGGAAGGTCATTTGTTTGGAATTTTTTATCAAATTGGCTTGCTTATGCTCATGTTTAGTTCAGGGTTAAAATTCCAGACAAAATTTAATAAAGAGGATACAAAAATTACTTCTGCATTAGTGGTGGGGGCAACTATCCCAGCATTTGTAGTCGGTTGGTTTGCTGCTGATCTTTTAAATGTCACTGCCTACTTAGGAAGTGCAAACGATCCACTTGCTATAAGAATTGTTATCGCTATATCCATTGCGGTTACATCAATACCAGTCATATCAAAAATATTTAACGATTTAGGAATCATGCGTACTAGATTCGCTAAAATTGTACTTGCATGTGCTGGGATACACGATATTTTACTATGGGTAGCATTAGGATATGCAACAGCTCTAGCCAGCCATGAAGGGATCATTACATGGAGTTTAGGACTCAAAACAATTTTAATAAACATTGGGTTTATAGGTGGGGTACTTTTCATAGCACACTTTTTATTTAATCGTTTCACATTTTTTAAAAATAATTTCCTTTTTCGAGCATCACACCTAGGTTATTTCTTATTTGTTATGTTTATGCTAGCATCAATTGCAGGGTACCTTCATGTAGAGAGTATTTTTGGAGCTCTTCTTGCTGGGATTATGATCAAATTCGCCATTCCAGCAGACGAAGTGGATAAAGTTGAGTATGTTGTTTCAAAAGTTGGTTTTTCTTGGTTTATTCCAATTTATTTTGCAATAGTCGGGCTACAATTAGATCTGATTAATCACTTTGATCCATTTTATTTCCTTGGTTTTCTATTATTTGCTTGTTTCATTCAAACTCTATCCGTTTATCTAACATCGAGGCTGATCAAGCAGGACCACTTAACTAGTCTTAACCTTGCTATAGCCGTAAATGACCGTGGAGGTCCAGGAATTGTCCTCGCTTCAGTAGCATATACGACAGGAATTATTAATCAGGAGTTTTTTTCCGTACTCGTTATGCTAGCATTAATGACTTCTTTCTTACCTGGTGTTTGGTTCCGTTACGTTCTAAAAAAGAAATGGAGACTAATGCCAGGAGATGAGAATTTAGTTCCAGATCAAAATAAAGATAATTAATAATAAACGTTACATTAAATAAAAGGTGTCTTGATCCAGTACTTAATCAAGACACCTTTTATTTAACAAACAGGAAAGCAACATTATCTTTTTAAAACTGTGTAATAGATTTGCAGGATCCTATAAAAATAAGATTATGGAAACTACATTTTTTCTTGTTAAACTAAATGGAAGTTATATACAGTATCAATCTGAAAATATTGATAGAATGCACCCTTTATCTTTTTTACATCAAAGCATAGAAACGAGCCTATTGTACCCACTTCTCCAAGTAAAGTCCTATCATTGTTTACGTTAGAAACTATAAATAATTTCTGAAGATAGGTAGTTTAAAAAAAGAATTAAGTTACACCAATTCTTTATCCATTACATATATATAAATAAATGGAATCTAGTTAGGAGGATATTTTAAAGTGTATAAAAAGTATAAAAAAATAATTTCAGAGAAACATGCACAAGGTATCGCCCTTAAACGAGTACCTGGGAATATTCAAGATGTAGATATGGAGTTAGAGTATGGTGTTATGTTTTATAAATTCTATATTTTAACAGAAGATAGTAAAAGGTTCAAAGTAGAGGTTGATGCAACATCAGGTAAAATTTTAAGAGTTAAGCAAAAGAAACAGGATGATTAATAACAATAGTTTCTCTTGTTTTCTCGTTTTGCGGTAACTTTTTAGATGAGTTTGTAAAACTGAAAAGATTAATAAATCCTATGTATTGCATTTAGCATTAGCCGATTTTCTAGATATATATGAAAAGTGACCAAAACAAAAAAGGGTTTAGTACCTTTTAGTTACTATACCCTTTTTTGCAGATAGTTGCTATTATGTTAACTGATCTACCTTTTTAATTACTAAGTAATGAACCAACTCATCCTTAAATTTATCTTTACTAATTTCGAAATAACCTAATTCATAAATATGTATAATACTATAAATTTCATCTTGATATAAAACTTTATCTCCTATAACTAACTCTTCTAACTTTGCTCTGCTTAACTGTTACTCAGCCTTTCTATTATTTGTACTTTTTTTCATTAAGTATATAGTTATTTATTACTCCAAAACAATAAAAAATATTAAAGATCTTACATTTCATAGACTAAATATTTTATATAGTGATTCCGACCGAAAACCAGTAGTCGAAGACCTTGATCAAAATTAAAATTAACACTTATATGAGCGACCTGCACATCAGGCTGATCTGCCAACATCGTTCCTAGTTTAGCGAGAACGCCTATAAATGGAAAAAATGCGATAAATAACAGTTATGAAAATATTAATATTAAAACAAATGCACATTTTTGATCTGTTCTAATAAACACACATTCCATAGCCGATAAAATGCATAAAGTATAGTAACTTACTAAATTCGAACAAAAAATGTATAAAAATTTAGAGTAAGTTAAAAATCAGGAGACGTGTTCCATGCTTTTTTTGTTCTAAAAAGTTCACTATAGCATCATATTTTTTGAATGTGCTTTGAAAGTAGGACAAATGCAGATTCCAATAGAATAAACAAGCATAATTTAGTATTAGGTAAGTAAGGAGGATAAGATAGATAAGCTTACTTGTTCATTGTTCTTTCAGGATATGATCTAGCTTTATGTACACTTCATAATTACTAGAATGGAATGTTATAAACAAATTATTGAAAAAATAACAGGAGGTGGAATTTTTGGAGTTTATACCATTGGGTTCAATATTTTTGTTAGTTATATTATTAGTTCTTTCTGCCTTTTTTTCAGGTGCCGAAACCATATATTCAAGCGTGAATAAAATAAGGTTGAAACAATTTGTAAAGGAAAGACGACCTGGAAGTAAAGAGGCACTTCGAATTGCTGAGGATTTCGATAGCATGATATCTACGGTCCTAATTGGGAATAATATTACAAATACAGCCGCAGCAACTATATCGGCTCAGATATTTATTGAAACACTTGGTGGAAATTTAGGAGTAATACTAAATACAGTAGTAATGACAATCATTATTCTTATTTTTGCCGAAGTACTCCCTAAAACCATGGGGAAAGCAAATACAGAAGGTTTGGCAATATATTTCTCAGGCTTAATGAATATTCTGATTAAAATATGTAGCCCAATCAATATACTCTTTACCAAAATGACAGAGTATTCATTAAAATTGTTCAAGGAAAGAGACCCTTTACCTTCTGTCACAGAAGAGGAAATTAAGGTAATAATGGATATAAGTGTGAAAGAGGGGGTTATTGATAAAATAGAAAGGAAATTAATACTCCGTTCCATGTACTTGGATGAAACCCCTATTAAAGAAATTTTGACCCCACGTATTGATATCGTTGCAATAAATATAAATCAACCTATAGAGGACATTATTGAGCTATTTTTTGAAAATCGTTTTTCTAGAATTCCAGTTTATGAAAAAAACATTGATAATATTATAGGTGTTTTAACAGAAAAAGATTTTTTTATCCATTTATTAGCAAATGATAATACTAATATAAGGGAAATTTTAAGAGAACCATTATTTGTGGTAGAATCAATGAAAGTCTCATCTTTATTACCTCAATTAAAAAAGCAAAAGGTCCCTATGGCAGTTGTTTTAGATGAATTTAGCGGAACAGCAGGGATAGTAACATTAAAAGATATATTAGAATTGATTGTTGGTGAGATATTGGATGACCGTGATGATACAGTGGAGTTAATGTCTCAAGTGGGTGAGAATGTTTATACTTTTCATCCTAAATATCAATTGTATAATTTCTCTCTAATGGTAAATATCCCATTGCCAAAAAGCTCCTATAAAACAATAGGAGGGTGGGTTATAGAGAATCTGGAGACTGTACCTTCTAAAGGAGCTTCTTTTAGATATGAGAATTTAAAAATGATTGTGGATGAAGTCGAAGGTCGAAGGATCAAAAGAATTAAAGTAGAAATTCAAAGCAATAACAAAGCTGATGACTATACCTCTTAAAATGGTGGGAATATTTTTGGGTTATTTTACAAAATACTCCCATATTTTTATTGAATATTATTCCTCCTAAGATTCAAATTTTTTGATTATTGAATAATGCTTTTCTATATTTTATTCTGATACTGTCTTGCTCTTAGTTAATGATCAATATTTCACTTCGATGAAAAAGGCGGTTTAAGATTAATGTAATAAATGCTGAATCACCAGGAATTTTCCCCATTCATCTGGTCCTTTGTTAGACGTTAGTATAAACGCTGCCTTGTTGTATATACTTCCATACACCCACTATTTGAAGAAAGCCATTTAACAAAACATGGACTAATATTTTTATCCTGTCTTATTTGGCACAGTTTTTCCCCGAATTATTCAATCAAGCACAGCCACTACAGTCATTATAATGGGCTTCCTAACGGCAGGATCCTTGAATTTTGATATCGCTGCAAACGTTATACTTGAAAAGCATGGTTTATTTTGTTGTTTAATCAGTGATCTAAAAGCAATATTTTCAACAAGGAAAAATCCAGTAATAGGAATTTCTCTTCCTAAAAGAAAAATATTCTGCTTTCACAGGGCAGTTAAATTCAATCTTCGATAATCTTGGTAATTCCTACAGTAGCACTCTTGATTGTGTCGTTCCTGCAATCACTATTCCATATAATACAGAATAGTAAAATAATACCTGAATTGGGTATTATTTTTCCTTTTTTATATTGAAAAGATTGCACCAACAACTGACATAGGTATTTTTACTGAATCGATGTCTAGCGTAATAATTTCCGCATCAACAATTGTCCCAATGTTAGTTCCGAGTATGATCCTTATGGCTTGTGGAAATGTTAGTATTCTTGCTGAAATGAGCCCGATTGATTGACCATTACTGCAGAACTGCTATTCAGAATAGCTGTGACAACAATGCTGACTATTAGATCTTTCCATGGCACATCTGCTATTTTAGTAATCCATTTCTTTAGAGAATCTCCAGAAAAGTTATATAGTCCTTTGCCAAATAAGGAAATTCAAAAATGAATACCTATAAAAAGGGTAAAAAGTAACAATTCAAGCATGGTCTTTTTCCCTTCCGTCTGAATGGATATATTTTTAGGACCTGAATTTGCAGATAATAGACATGGATTACTTATTTAAGTATAAGTCTTATAAGTACTAGTTGCTTTATTAAAAACAAGAATTTGATTTCATGTGTATTTAGTTCGTTATGATCTAGATTAGGAATCCTAGAATTCTACTATTTCTTTATGCATTTATTACTTTGATGGGCAAAAGCCTTTTTAAGAGTGTAATCTCAAGTTTGAAAAAATAACTAGGGAAAATAGATAGAATAAATTGAATCATATTTCTTATATCTAATTACTATCAACATATGTTTGGAATTCTGAAATTCTTAAACGAATCGGATTTCCTCTTAAAATATACAAGTTAACTCTTAACCTGCTCCTGACTAAACGTCACTAAACGGGCGCTTGCACTTTTCTAAAAAGGGCTCTACATCTAAAAAGTTAGGGTAGGAGTAATACTCCTACTCCTTAACCTTGAAAATCAATTGATTTATATTAATGATGCGGTAAAACTTTTATTCTCTAATGATCATAACGTTGAAAGCCAAGGACTTTACGTTTAATCACCTTAGTTTGATTATTCTGATCTGAATCTATGACCACTTTTCCTTTTGAACCTGTTCCTTAGATTGATATTTACAAGAATAAATTAATATAAAAGAACGATAGTATTTAAGTTCAATGAGGAACGGGAATTTGTATAGACAAATTAACTTTCTAATTAGGAATACCATAATTTTTACTAACTTCACAAAAAATGAAAAAAATCCCTAGCTATAAAATATTGTTGTTAATTAAAAACTTTTTTTTTGCCACCGAGAATTTTTACAACAACCTTTTAAGTTGGCTAGCAAATGGTAGAACAATAAATGAAGTTACTATAGTAACGATCACGCTTACATGCGCGAGTTGTACATCTGGATGCATGGATAATTGTTGTCCAAATGTAGTAAGAAGGCCAATAAAGGGATAAAATGCTGCAACCCCTATTACATTAATCCAGGTATATGCATAGGCAGCAAGCCTTTCTTCCTTACCACGAGACATAAATCCCATAAATAATACATCTATACATGTACCAATGTTTGCTCCTAACATAATAGCAATTCCTGTATCTAATTCCATTATCCCTGCTGAAAGGAATCCCATAACAATTCCTAAAATAGCATTACTTGATTGAACCGATCCTACAATTACAATACCAGCTAAAATAGCATAAAAATGATTATTACTAATACCTAGAATGATTTTGTTGATTATATCCAATTCATTTAAAGGAACTGCTAAATATTCAAAAAACCACATAGATCCAAAAACTAAAGTTAAACCAAGTAATATCTTCCCGGTATTATGGACCTTTTTACTTTTCCTAAATATAAGAATGCAGCCAATAACTATGATTGGGATAATTAGCGAACCAATGTCTAACGTTATAAACTCATTTATCATAGCTGTCCCAATACTAGTTCCTAGAATGATTCCAATGGATTGGAAAACTGTAACCAATCTAACTGAAACTAATTTAATTACCATTACTGCAGAACTGCTTTGAAAAATTGTTGTAATTAAAATACCTGTTACTAATCCTTTCCAGGTGGATTCTGATGAAGTAGTTATCCATTTCTTTAGAGAAGTCGCAGACAGGGTAGATAGTCCAGACCTCAATAACGTCATTCCTAAAATGAATAATCCTATAAAGAGAAAAAACGATAAAATTTCGAACATTTTTCTATAAAATAAAAATAATTGGGGCATTAACTCATAAAATAATAGTTGGAGCATGCCATTACCCCCTTTTAATTTAATATATGTATTTAAAAAGGGACATTCTTGGGTGGAATAGTAAAATTAGTTAAAATGTGTAAAAATTTAAAAGGAAATAAAATTAACATGGTTAAATGACAAGAGGGAAAAGAGTGTTTAAGTCCGTATGTAGGTGTGATTCGGACAGGACAAGATTTCAACAAGAGGTAAAATAACAAAGCCCTCTCCTTTAGATGAGAAGGGCTTTTAATATGAATTAAATTTGTCCTCCGATGTTTAATATTGCATTTAAAACAAATATGTCTAACTTTTTATAAATGTTGATTTACTGCCTTTTTTATAAACTATTTCTTGCTATTTAATATGAAAATGAATGACGGGCGGATGTAATATTTAAAAGTATAAATATATAGAATCTTAATATGCCTTAAAAATTTTGATACAAAAGACTGTTAAATAAGTCCAATGGAAGAATTAAAGAGTACCTAAACTTAAAGTTTGATTGCATAGATTCATTTTATTAAACCAGACTCACCCCTTTTAATTTATCCTATAAGTAAGAAAGTATGTTGCAATGGTCAAAACAATTAGAAGTAATTAAAGGAGTGATTGAAAAAATTATTAAAAGTCCTATTTTTTCCATAGAGCAAACGCTTTACTACGATGATCTAGAAGAGAGTATATTTATTACAAGGTATCCAGAACATGTGATTAAACCATTAGAATACTTACTATCTGTTGAAAGTGATCCCTTTTATCATTGTTCTACATAGGCTTGGATGTAATATTTCATAAAAAACCCCCTTAAAAAAGAATACAACATACTTTGAGATATTGGTTTAAACAATTTAAAAATAAAAAAAGTAGCTTAATTGCTACCTATTTTATTGAGTTTTTCTATTTCTATATTAATAACATGTTCCTTACTTATTTTGAGGTGATAACAATTTGACCACATGACCACAAAATGAACACACTCTTAAGTTTTTAGAGTTTACTATAATACTCTAAAAGAAAGAATAAGCTTTGATTTACCCACTTAAAACAATCTAATGATATATAATAATTTTGGATTTAAAATATATGCAATACGGCGCATATGTGGGATTCAATTTTTGTTGCCTGTGATTTGTTTCGAACATTAGAAAAGTAAGTAGTCTTGGGTGGCCAGCCGGGTAAATAACTTTATCATTCTCCTTGCCATAATGAAAGGGGTCTTCTACTCGTTTTCCATACCTATAGGATTTAATGGGATGAAAGCATCAATCCAACTAGCCTGAAACATGATTATACAAGTAAGGGGTGAACAGTTTAGTTGACGGGATGTTTTCCCACGGGTGCCACGTTCTCCCACGACTACCGATATAATAAAACTATATAAAAAAGGTCAACCAAAATTTGGTTAACCTTATAATACGAAATAGTAGGTTATTTTACTTTCCTCAAGAACAGGTTCATGATAGTGTCCAGTAGACTCAAAAACGGTAGTTATGTTCAAAACCCCTGAGTTCAGTCCAATTATACTAAGTTAAATTTTACTATTAGTTTCCTTTTGGTCCTTCTTTGGCAATACTTCAAATGCAAGGAATTGTGTCACCTGGCTAGAATTGAAATTATTATCTGAAATCAGTACGAGGCTATTATTTCCGTTCGCAAGTTTTGGTCCCCAAGAGATGCCTTCGATGTTGTCGAGCTTAGATAAACCTAACGTATTCAAATCAAGAATAAGACGCTTTTTGACAGGCTTAAATTTGCTTTCTTGTAACGAATCTATGTTGCTAATATCACTTGCTCCGTTAATATCAATCTCATAAAGACGAATGTAATTTTTAAAGCTTCCATCTTCATCTTGAACTCCGGCACGTTCAATTAGTAGAAACTTGTAGTCGTTTACCGATAGGATCTCTGCCACACCATTAACTGCATATTTACCAGGGCCAGGCGCTTCTGGAATTGGATCAATAGAGTATGCATATTGTGATAATACATTCCCGGCACGATCGTATTGAGTGATACGTGAAAATGCTCCAGAGTCTATAGAAGGTGCAGGTCCGTCCTGATATAAAGGTCCCTCCATTGACACCCATAGCGAATTACCATCTATTGCAAAAGTAAAGCCTTCAAAGACCATGTTATTACGTGGTCCAGTCGCTTTTGTTGGTGATACTTTAAACATTTCTGGTAAGGGTAAAGTAGACAGGTATTGTCCGTCTATAGTGGCTTGTCTCACAAAAGGATTTAAGCCAAGATTACGATCACCTTCACTTGTGTACCAAATGCTTCCATCAATGGGATCCAAGTCTATTGATTCAAAATCTGGGACTTCTCCACCCTGAGCAATGTATTGTGTTTGATTCGGATAATTAGAACCATCTGGTTGCTTGAAAAACTTCATATCGGTTAATTTAATGGAATTAAAATTGTTGATATCGTAGTTAAGTTGGGCATAATAAAGACGTGCAGGATTGTTACTTGATCCGTCGTCACTTATCATTAACCATGTGTCATTTATAGAATCGTACCTGAGTCCTGAAAGACCACCTACAACAGTTCCTTTAAATTCCTCATTGAATGGGATCCTTTGCTCGCCAATCATCTTTAGGCTCCCAACGGAATGTAATTGGTTTATATCGTTTTTTCTATCTTTTTTCTTCATTGATTGTTCATTTTTTTCCTGCGATGAATTATGTTCAACAGCATTAATAGTAGGAGATAAAGCTAAAAGAGAAGTTAATGCAGCAACACTTAAAACGTTAAAACGCTTTGATGTATCACCTATCATTTCAACCTGAAACCTTTCTCCATCCCAATGAAAGACAGTAAGACTAGCCCCATGAATGAATGGAGTATCCCAAATTTTTTCGGTAGGGAGATCCATGATATAGGCCAAAAGGGCTTTTATTGTAACAGCATGTGTGACAATTAAAATATTTCCACAATTGTTTTCTGCAAGAATTCTTTTTAAAACACCCTCGACTCTATTTCTAAAATCGGCTAACCCTTCTCCTTTATGTGGTCGATGGTCATATTGGTGAGGGGTGTTCCAATAATTATCATTCTCTTTTTTATATTTTTCCCTAACTTCTTCTTTTGTCATCCCCTCCCATTCGCCAAAACCAATTTCTTTTAGGTTTTCTTCTGTTTTAGTAGGAATGTTTCTTCCTGAAAGAATATATTCTGCCGTTTTAACGACAGGCTCGATTGGGCTTGTATAAATTGCATTAAATTCAATATTCGATAATCTTTTCCCTAACGATTGAGCATTTTTTATTCCTTTATCAGTAAGCGGAGAGTCCTTCCACCCTTGTACACGATTCTCTTTATTCCATTGCGTTTCCCCATTACAAACTAAATAAATCGTTAACATAAATTCACCCCATTTCATTTTTAACCTTATCATTACATAAGCAAATGAATTTGAACCTACCTTTTTCATAAGGTAACTTCTAAACGCGAATAATACTAGTTTTATATAGGGAAGTCTCCTATCTAGCACTTCAGTCATGATAGAAGATACTTTATATTATGTAATAACTTCATTTTCAGTAAGTGTAAAAGCCTTTTAATAGGAAATTTTAGTAATACAAATGGTTGCAACCACCGTAATATTTCTCACATCTTTTGTTTCCATTTGTATTTTGAAGAGAGGGTCGTTGATCTATTCTTCTTCAACCTTTAAGTCTTCGGCTTCATCTGTATCGTTAGTGAAAAAAGAAGATAGTATCGCCTTTCATAAGAGGAAATTGTTTTTTCGATACGCCTTTTATCGCAAATTAATCAAAAATCTTGACTTTCATGATGGGCTAGGTCGATTTCATCTAAATTGATCCTGAGATAGCTGACTATTCGTTAGATTAAAAAAACATTAACTTTAACATTAATATAAATTTTTCTATAAAACGGCATTAGAATAGATACTTTTCCAACAAGAATAAAAACAGTTTCACTTTGACTGGTAAATTACTGGATCATTATTAGCATAAGTATATCCATTCTGTGTAATAGGATCATCTGCATCACCAGAATCTGGGTCTCTGGAAATAAATTCAGATGTTTCAGGATCATAATAATGAGCTTGAAGTTAATATAAATTAGTTTCTTTATCCATAAAATAACCAGCGTAACATCAGGAGTTTTTTTCCGTGCTTGTTATGCATTAATGACTTCTTTCTTACCTGGTGTTTGGTTCCATTTACGTACTAAAAAGGAAATGGAGACTAATGCCAGGAGATGAGAATTTAATTCTAGATCAAAAAAAGATAATTAATAATAAACGTTATATTAAATAAAAGGTGTCTTGATCCATACTAAATCAAGACACCTTTTATTTAACAAACAGGTAATCAACATTATCTTTTTAAAACTATGTAATAGATTTGCAGGATCCTAAAAAATAAGATTATGGAAACATTCTTTCTTGTTAAACAAAATGGAAGTTATATACATTATCAATCTAAAAATATTAATAGAATGCACCCTTTATTTTTTTTTTTACATCAAAGCATAGAAACGAACCTCTCATGCCCACCTCTCCAAGTAAAGTCCTATTATTGTTTACGTTAGAATTTATAAATAATTACTGAAGATAGGTAGTTTAAAAAAGAATTAAGTTACACCAATAATTTTTCTAATACATATATATAAATAAATTGAAATCTAATTAGGAGGATATTTATAAAAAGTATAAAAAAATAATTTCAGAGAAACATGCTCAAGGTATCGCCCTTAAACGGGTACCTAGGAATATTTAAGATGTAGATATGGAGTTAGAGTATGGTTTTATGTTTTATGAATTCTATATTTTAACAGAAGATAGTAAAAGGTTCAAAGTAGGGGTTGATGCAACATCAGGTAAAATTTTAAGAGTTAAGCAAAAGAAACATGATGATTAAAAATCTAATCCCATATGTAACAAGGGATGAAAACATGACTGAAGTTCAGTAAGGCACACTAGATGGAGAAATAGAGTAGAGTAGGATCAAACATTAAAGTGGCATGAAATGGCATGGTCCGGGGTGTTAAGCAACTTAAAATCTTCACTTGAATAAGGGAGGGAGAGCTCTTTTACCGACCAGAATAGATTTAGGAAAATATTTTATATCCGCCTCATTTTTTACTAGAGGTAGCGTCCCGAAAATGCGGATTTACAACGTTAAGCTGTTTGCAGCGTTAAAAATGAAGGATATAACAACGATAAGACTTTTGAGACAAGTTATACGAGACACTAGCAAGCTTTATTTGACGTAAAATCGGTTATGTCCCAATAGATTAAACCCTATTGATACAAGGTTTTCTGCCTTAACGTTGTAAATCCGCATAATCCTGATATTTATTAATAAAACAGGAGGAATAAAATTTGTCTTTAAAATATGGAATTTTAAAAGGAAAAGCAGTCAAATCGATGATGGGAAGAGGAAAAAAGCCTCATTATCAAGTACTAATCAGAGATGAGAAAGGTATATACTATCGAATAGCCATTAATATAAAATCTCAATCCTATCCATCAGAAGTATTATACTTTGTTGGTGAGGATTTTAGCTCTGAAAACATTACAAAGTTACCTGATTTAGAATTTGGTTTTACTTTTATACAAAATAATAATCCAGACATTGGACTTGATTATATTAGAGGAAATTTATTAGATTCTACTAAGATGATTCCTCTACCTGCAGATTTGGAGGGTCCAGATAACGATTTAAACGAAAAAATTCAAAAATATATTCAACAAGCTATTGATAATGATGCAATAATATACGCTTTCGGGGAATTATGGGGTCCAGAGGATGATAAGCCAGATAAGTATTTTAATTTCTTACCTGGTAATGGTATACATGATATTCATATGAACCAGGGAAATGTGGGACGCTGGAAAAATGATAACGGTATTTGGCAAGACGGGGGAATTCTAATTCATTTTGACCAAGAAAAAAGATGGGTAGCAATTTTTCTAGCTTTCCAATCTCAATCCTGGTGTACAGATGAAAATGGAGATGCAATCAAACCAGTTGAAGAATGTAATCATAAAAATCGTAATAATCAGTAGAGACATATATATAAATGTTTTTAACAAACTATACTATATAAGAATTTTTTATGAGGAATTCGTTTCAGTTGGGGTGCTGCACTCGATGAAATTGATGACGTTTTTAAAAAAACTAGATTTGTATATGATATACAACACAAAGACATACACAATCACTTAGTTCGATAATGATCTTTATCCAAACACTCTCTATCAACCTGCATAAGCTTTAGTATGGAGGTGATAACATGTCAAGCAAAGATAAAAAGAAGAAAAAGACGAAACAGCCTAAGATAAGTCTAAGTAAGGAAAAAATTAAACAATTTAACAAAGAAGTACGAGATTTTAATGATGCTACTTCAGCATTATTTAGAATTCCTATTTTTTTTAGCCATCAAGGTCTTTTTTCTCTTAACACTCTTCGACAACGATTTATTATTCGTATGTTCAACGAAATAAAAAGTGTACTTCTTTTCCCTCGAACATTAGCTAACACTGACCAGTTTCCTAATACTACATTAGAAAATGTTCGTACAATGATTAACTCAAGTTATGGCCTGGCAGCTGCTCTTCTTCAACCGATTCCAAGCCCAAATCAATTTGAACCATATTCCCCTTTTTTACAGATTGAACCATCAATGGCTTTTCAACGCGGACTTCCATTACTTCTAGTAATAGAAAATACTATGCAACAAGCAGGTGGTATTTGGGGAGGCGGTGGACAACTCGCACCTTTTACTCCTGTAATATGGTTTTCTAATGAAGGTGAGGATCCTGTTGATGAATTTTTTAATAGTGTTCAATGGGAGGAAGTCCTACACAATTGGGCTGCAAAAGTAAGAAGCGGTTACTTTATTCAAACAGGACCTAAATATAAATATAGTTGTGATAGTGATAACTAAGTAAAGCGAACTTTCTTATAGTATTTTTTATAATACGATCGGGCGCGATTGTTGAATAAAACATTATTTTACCCCCATTAAAAGCAGGATGGGGGTATGTGTGTTAAAACAAAATCATCTCCAATAAGAGATGATTTCCGAAAAGTGTATGGTGTACCGTTGACTAGGTATTTCATTACGGCATTTTTATTATGAAATTATATACAGGCTTTTATGTAAAAAAATTTTCTTTTAGAAAAATCTATATACCTTAAAACCTTGTTACAACTAGGATGTATAAAATTCTGCATAAACGATAAAAAATGGACAAGAGCCAAACCCTTGATACTACTGGGTTTGGTCCTTTGGCTTACTTTCTATCATTGACCTTATGTTAACTAGTTTTGTATATCGTATTACAGAGCAAAGATGTCTACATTTAGGCACCTCATCCCTTATTGTTAAGGGGTTTTTCTATTTTTGACTAAAGCCCTATCAATTTCTAAATTTATTCATATTTTGTTATTAGCAATTAAGAAAGGGTGAATAGAATGTTTGGATATGGTGAAATAGGAGCAGGTATTGCTCTAATTATTATATTGTTTATCTTGCTTGCTGTTGGTAAAAATTGGTAATTAGTAATCTGAATCATTCATAATCTTTAATAATATGATTTATTAAAGGAGGCACAATGAACAAATTACAACCATTACTTTGGATAGTTCCTACACTATTTATTTTAGTTTTGATAGTACCTTCTATTTTAGTAGTACCATTTTCGAATAATACAAAATAGAATGTTGATAATAGTTATTCAGAGCCATCAATCGAAGTGTCTGTATATAGGACAAGTTCTAAAGAGGTTGAAAAAACTCCTTTAGAAGAATATGTTGTAAGTGGATATCCCAATTTGGAAAACCCTTTTTATGGTTCCGATAATGCTTCATTATGATAATTATTGCCATTTTCTCAAAGATCTTAACATATAAATAATTTGAAATTCATCTTCTTGACTTTTGTTATTTCTTTGACTACCATCCCACCTTGGTAGTCACTTTTTATTTATATACACACCTATATTGATTTTGGCTAAAATAATGAAAATGTCTATTCCCATTATCTGCAGCATTAAATTAAAATTGATTTTTATATGTAAAGGTGGTTTTAATATGAATAAAACAATTGAAAAAATAACACAAACGAATTTAAGATTTTGTCCTCAATGCAAAAAAGGAAAGCCATATGTAAATAATTACGCAACTGGATCTATTCGCTGCGCTAAATGTGGGTATTTTCATTTAAAACAATATGAATAAAAAAGGTGTACATAATTAGACAAATCTAATGCGATACTCTTTGAAATAAAGACTAACTTCCTATTCGAAGATAACAATTACACATTTTGTTAAGAAGTGAATAATATATAAACACCTACCAACTAAAACGTTTTTGGCATATGAAAAAGGATCTTCAAATAAAATTGGAGATCCTTTTTTAAGTGCGCCCAGCATGGGTGTAATCTATAGGGTGAAAGTCCCGAACTGTGAAGACAGAAGTAACAGTTAGCCTAACACAAGGGTGTCTATGGTGACATGGAATCTGAAGGAAGTGAGCG
>NZ_LATZ01000020.1 GCF_000981385.1 Bacillus sp. SA1-12 | reverse complement strand
ATTGATGTCGTTAAAGGAATACCCTTTGGACAAGACTGTACACAGTTTTGTGAGTTTCCGCAGTTTGCTAAACCGCCATCACCCATAATAGCTTCAAGACGCTCTGATCTATTCATTTCACCTGTCGGGTGGGCATTAAATAAACGTACTTGTGATAATGGAGCTGGTCCAATGAAATTAGATTTGCTGTTTACATTTGGACATGCCTCTAAACACACACCGCAAGTCATACATTTTGAAAGTTCATAAGCCCATTGTCGTTTTTTCTCAGGCATACGCGGTCCAGGACCTAAATCGTACGTACCATCAATTGGGATCCATGCTTTAACCTTTTTAAGTGAATCAAACATACGCTTACGATCCACCTGCAAATCACGTACAACAGGGAATGTACGCATTGGCTCAAGACGGATTGGCTGCTCAAGCTGATCAACAAGAGCCGTACATGATTGACGGGGCTTCCCGTTGATGACCATTGAGCATGCACCACATACCTCTTCCAAGCAGTTCATATCCCAGTTAATAGGTGTTGTCTTCTTCCCTTCAGCATTAACAGGATTACGGCGAATTTCCATTAGCGCCGAAATAACGTTCATATTCGGGCGATATGGAATTTCAAATTTTTCTTGATAAGGGGCAGCATCAGGTGATTCTTGACGAGTAATAATAAATTGAACAACCTTATTCTCACTCATTATTTATCCCCCTTTTTACTTTTAGAATAGTCACGTTTACGCGGCTCTATGAGTGATACATCTACATCTTCGTATTTAAACTCAGGTGCTGTACGGTCTCCTTTGTAGCTGGCCATTGTGGTTTTTAACCATTCTTCGTCATTACGATCCGGGAATTCCGGTTTGTAATGGGCTCCGCGACTTTCATTACGATTGTAAGCACCAAGGGTTACAACGCGTGATAATTGAAGCATATTTTTCAATTGGCGGGTAAATGTTGCCCCTTGATTGCTCCATTTAGCCGTATCGTTAATATTAATGTGATCGAAACGTTCGATCAGTTCTTGAATTTTCTCATCCGTTTTTAGAAGCTTATCATTATGTCTAACAACCGTAACGTTATCAGTCATCCATTCTCCTAACTCTTTATGAAGAACGTAGGCATTTTCGCTGCCATCTAAGCTCATGATAGTATTCCATTTTTCTTCTTCCTGTTTTACAAAACCTTCAAATACCGTAGATGATAGATCCTCAGCACTCTTTTCAAGGCCATTAATATACTTGACAGCATTTGGACCGGCAACCATACCGCCATAAATGGCAGATAATAAAGAGTTCGCTCCTAAACGATTCGCTCCATGCATAGAGTAATCACATTCACCAGCTGCAAACAAGCCAGGAACGTTTGTCATTTGATCATAATCAACCCATAGTCCGCCCATTGAATAGTGAACAGCAGGGAAAATCTTCATCGGAACTTTACGTGGATCATCACCCATGAATTTCTCATAAATTTCAATAATTCCGCCCAATTTAATATCAAGTTCTTTAGGATCTTTATGGGATAAGTCTAAGTACACCATATTTTCGCCATTGATTCCAAGCTTCTGTTCTACACAAACATCAAAGATTTCACGTGTAGCGATATCACGAGGAACAAGGTTTCCATATGCAGGATATTTTTCTTCAAGGAAATACCATGGTTTACCATCTTTATACGTCCAAACACGTCCACCTTCTCCACGCGCAGACTCACTCATAAGACGAAGCTTATCATCTCCCGGGATAGCAGTTGGATGGATTTGAATAAATTCGCCGTTAGCATAGTAAACACCTTGCTGGTAAACAATTGAAGCAGCAGAGCCTGTGTTAATGACTGAATTAGTTGATTTACCAAAGATGATCCCAGGGCCTCCTGTTGCCATAATTACGGCATCAGAACGGAATGATTCAATTTTCATTGAAGTAAGGTTTTGAGCGGTAACTCCGCGGCAAACACCTTCATCATCAATGATCGCACCTAAAAACTCCCAGCCTTCATACTTGGTTACAAGACCGGCAACCTCATAACGCCGAACCTGTTCATCCAATGCATAAAGCAGCTGTTGACCGGTTGTAGCACCGGCAAATGCTGTACGGTGGTGCTGCGTTCCGCCAAAACGTCTAAAATCTAGTAATCCCTCAGGAGTACGGTTGAACATAACACCCATTCGGTCTAATAGGTGAATAATAGCGGGAGCAGCTTCGGTCATAGCTTTTACTGGCGGCTGATTCGCCAAGAAATCTCCCCCGTATACCGTATCATCAAAATGCTCCCAAGGTGAATCTCCCTCACCCTTCGTATTTACTGCACCGTTAATTCCGCCCTGTGCACACACAGAGTGAGATCGTTTCACTGGTACTAATGAAAATAAATCTACTTGAACGCCGTGTTCAGCGGCCTTAATAGTAGCCATTAAACCGGCTAATCCGCCTCCGACAACGATTATTTTATTTTTGCTCATTAAGCCCACTCCTTTTAATAGCTGTTGCTAAAAATTACACGAATGCGAATATTGCTCGAACTCCCACGATTGATAGCGCTAAAAAGATCGCCAGCGTAACGTAAGTGGAAATAACTTGTGAGCGAGGAGTAACAGTAATTCCCCAGCTAACAGCAAATGACCATAATCCGTTAGCAAAGTGGAATATGGTTGAAATAACTCCAATTAAGTAGAATGCTAGCATAAATGGACTGCTTAAAATGGAAGCCATCATATCATAATTTACTTCCGCTCCGAATGCAGCAGCTATTCTCGTTTCCCAAACATGCCATGCAACAAAAATAAATGTAATAATGCCTGTTACACGCTGAAGCATGAATAGCCAGTTGCGCAGATAACCATAGTTGCTTACGTTGTTCTTAGCTGTGAAAGCAATGTAAACTCCGTAAATAGCATGGTATAAAAGCGGAAGGAAAATGATAAAAGTTTCCAAAAGATACCTAAAAGGAAGCATCTCCATAAAATGAGCTGCCTCGTTAAATGCCTCTGCACCTCTTGTTGCAAAGTGATTGACAACAAGATGCTGAACTAAAAAGAGGCCTACAGGAATTACTCCTAGCAATGAGTGCAGTCTGCGATTCACAAACTCTCTGTTTCCAGCCATTAAACTTACCCCCTAGTTTCAATAATGCGCCTACAAATTTTAAACCAACGTCTTTTCATTCACTCATTAATCTTTTCCTGATAAAGTTAAACTTTAATCAATTCAAATCCAAATGGTCATACGAAAAAAACAAATGAGCTTTAACAAGCAGAAAAAAATAAATCCTCTGCCAGCTATTCAGATAAAATGTGACAAATACATTTTACTCCCATAAAGTAAGAGCGTCAAGAAAACGTGTTCATAAATTCTGATTTTTCGACATGTCTTAATGTATTTAATTTTATTTTATCAATATAGTGGACCTCCAACAACAATCTCTATGTAAATACAAGTAATTATTATGTTTAGGCTCCTAGAAAAGCATCCCATTAAAAATTCTTTTTTTACCTCTTCAAGAAGACTTGATTTCCTATTAAAACATAATCTATCAAAGATAGATTCCCTCCTATTTACGTGAAATAGACCTTTTTTACTTAATATTACATGTTTTTCAGTACAGGACTTGTTATATAATAAAGCTTAGAAAGAGGGGAATACCGTGAACAAACAATTAGAACTCATTAAAATGGAAGAATTAAAAGAAATTCAGGTACCAGCATTTAGTTTGGAATTGTTAAGAGACGTGCTGCTTCCAGAAATACTTGGACAAGATCATCAGCAAATGCTGTATTGGGCTGGAAAAGGAATTGCTCGAAAATATCCCGTCCAATCAACCGAAGAGCTCACAGCCTTTTTTGAAGCAGCCGGCTGGGGAAACCTCATTTTGCTACATAATAAAAAGAATGAAATGGAATTTGAATTAAGTGGAGAGCTCGTTTCAATCAGACTTAATAAAACGGATGATTGTACGTTTCAACTAGAAGCCGGTTTTATTGCCGAACAGCTGCAATCAATGAACAAATATATTACCGAGACCTATGAACAAATCAAAAAACGCGCAGGCAAAGTTATTTTTATCGCCCAATGGGATCAAAAAGATCAGCTTGATGAGATAACAATCGGAAAACGCAGCAAACGTAAACTTTAAAAGCAATATGAGGCAGTCTCAGAAAGGATAAATTCTTTTTTTGAGACTGCCCTATTTTTTAAACCCTTGCTGTTGCTTTTGAAAGGTCAAAGGCGCTGTGAAGGATATCCACTGCTGTTACCATTTGCTCTCCGGAAATGACAGTAGATACTTTAATCTCAGACGTGCTGACCATTTTCACTTCAATTCCTTGATCAGCCATAACCTTGAACATCTCAGCAGCTACACCAGGATTTGAAACCATGCCTGAACCGACAATGGATACTTTTGCAAGACCTGATTCAGATTCAATTCGTTCATAATTTAATTCAGACTTATGTTGCTCCAGAATTGAAATCGTATCCTCAAGATCGGATGTTTTAATTGAAAATGAAATCGATGTTTTATTATCGCTGGTCGTATTCTGAATAATGATATCCACATTCAAACCATGCTTTGCTAATGTTGAAAAAATGGTAGAGAGTGTTGTTAATTCATTTGGCAACCCTAAAATAGACACTCTTGTTACTTGATCTTCAAACGCAATCCCTCTTACAATTAGGTTTTCCTCCATTTTTGCTTCCTCCTCTATAATCGTCCCTCGTTCATTTTCCATGCTTGAACGTACCTCTAATGAAATATTGTAATTTTTCGCAAACTCTACTGCACGCGGATGTAAAACTCCTGCACCTAAATTCGCCAATTCTAGCATTTCATCATACGAGATTGCGTCAAGTTTTCTTGCACCTTTTACATAGCGCGGATCTGTCGTAAACACACCTGTTACATCCGTGTATATATCGCATTTATCCACTTTTAAAGCTGCTGCAAGTGCTACTGCTGTCGTATCTGAACCGCCCCTGCCTAAAGTTGTAATTTGCAAAGTATCTGATAAACCTTGGAAGCCAGCAACAACAACAATTTTCCCGGCAGTCAATTCCTTTTTAATGACATCAGGATTGATGTTGGTTATTCTTGCGTTTCCATGGTGTTCTTCTGTTTTAATACCTGCTTGCCATCCTGTATAAGAAATGGCATCATATCCTTTTTCCAATAATGCCATGGCTAATAAAGAAATGGTCACTTGTTCACCTGTAGTGAGAAGCATATCCATTTCCCGCTTACTAGGTTTTGCTGTCATTTGGCTTGCTAGATCAACAAGCTGATCAGTAGATTTCCCCATCGCTGAGACAACAACAACTACGTCGTTTCCGTTTTCCTTTTCTTGAATGACACGGTTAGCTACATTAAGAATTCTTTCAACAGAGCCAACTGATGTACCGCCAAATTTTTGAACAATAATACCCAAAATTACCTCACCCTTCTGTTGTTTATTTAATGATCGGATTCTGTCTGCTAGAAGGTCAGAGCCGTAAGATGATTTTTCACCAAATAAAAAAGCAATGAGACAAAAACATCCCATTGCTTACTAAACGAAAAAATTCGTCTTTATACAATGAGATAGCTCTCCAAGAAATTATTTCTTGACAATTTTACATCTCTTAAATGTAAAACCAGCAGGTAAAGCAAATGGTGCCCTACTTACTTCGGCGAACATCCCCTTTTACCAGCTGTCATTGGAGACCATTCCTCCTCAAACTGGCTACTATTGAAGTTCGCACCTCTACCATCATTTAACAAACTAACGATCATAGTATGAAATTACTTTTTACATTACCAAACTTTCTTTAAAAACGCAAGCATCAATCATAATCTACTCTTTTAAGGCTTCAATGATTTGCTTAGCAATGCTTTCAGGCATACCGGCTTCCCTAAAGTCCTCTACGCCAGCTTCCTTCATTTTCTTTAAAGACCCGAAATGCTTTAGCAGTGCTTTCTTTCTTTTTTCACCTACGCCAGGTATATCATCTAAAACGGAATGAAATGCATTTTTCCCACGTAGCTGACGATGAAAAGTAATAGCAAAGCGATGTACCTCATCTTGAATTCTTTGCAGAAGATAAAATTCCTGACTATTTCTTTCAAGCTGAATTATCTCAGGCGGGGAACCGATAATCAGTTCTGATGTCCGATGCTTATCATCTTTAACTAAACCTGCAACCGGAATATCAAGCCCAAGCTCATTTTCTAATACATCTTGAGCGGCTGCTAAATGTCCTTTTCCTCCATCAATAATCACTAAATCCGGTAAGTGAAGCTCTTCTTTTAAAACACGGCTATAACGCCTTCTTACGACCTCTCTCATAGATTCATAGTCATCAGGACCTTTAACACTTTTAATTTTATATTTACGGTAATGCTTTTTGGCAGGCTTGCCATCTTCAAATACAACCATTGCAGAAACAGGATCCGCACCCTGGATATTTGAGTTATCAAAGGCTTCAATACGATGAGGGGTATGGATGCCAAGCTTATCCCCCAGATTCTCGACAGCTTTAATCGTTCTCTCCTCATCTCTTTCAATTAGCTGAAACTTTTCTTTTAATGCTATTTTCGCATTTTTATGGGCCAATAAAATTAAATCCTTCTTTTGGCCGCGCTTTGGTTGGAGCGTTTTTACGTCTAACAGCTGTTCAACGACATCCACTTCTACACTGTCAGGAAGTAAAATCTCCTTTGGCACAAAATGATTGGCCTTTGAATAAAATTGTCCTAAATAAGTTAAAAATTCCTGTTCTGGGCTGTCATAAATCGGAAACATCGAAACATCACGTTCAATTAGTTTTCCTTGACGTATAAAAAAGACTTGTACACACATCCAGCCTTTATCATAAGCATAGCCGAACACATCGCGGTCCACATGGTCATTTAATGTCATTTTTTGTTTTTCCATTGTTGCTTCAATATGCAAGATTTGATCTCGATATTCTTTTGCCCTCTCAAATTCCAGACCCTCAGAAGCGTTCACCATTTTTTCAGTTAAATCTTCTTTTATTTTCTTATATCCTCCATTTAAAAACCTGGAAATTTCCTCAACCATTTGGCGGTTTTTATCTTCTGAAACATCATAAACACATGGTGCGAGACATTGTCCCATATGATAATAGAGACAGACACGGTCAGGCAGTGTTGAGCATTTCCTTAAGGGATACAGTCGATCAAGCAGCTTTATCGTCTCACGGGCTGATTGTACATTGGGATATGGCCCGAAATATTTTCCTTTATTTCTTTTTACTTTTCTGGTGACGAGCAAACGCGGATGACGTTCATTTGTAATTTGAATAAACGGGTATGTTTTATCATCCTTTAGCATCACATTATATTTTGGATCATATTTTTTAATGAGATTTAACTCAAGAATCAGGGCTTCTAAGTTAGAGGAAGTGACAATATATTCAAAATCAACGATTTCATTGACTAAACGCAGTGTTTTTCCATCATGGGAACCTGAAAAATAAGAGCGAACTCTGTTTTTAAGCACTTTTGCCTTACCGACATAAATAACCGTTCCTTGGCGATCCTTCATGATATAACAGCCTGGCTGATCAGGAAGAAGTGCAAGCTTTTCCTTTATTTGTTCCTTCACTAGCAAACACTCTCCTAACTATTTTGTTTATGACTTCTACATTCTTTTAAATAGGCAGTAATCCCCCAGAATAATAATATTATCATGGCGGATTACTGCCTATTTTAGATACTACCATTTTATCATGACTCCTATCATTCGTCCTATGTAAAATAGTCGAATTACATGCAATCATTTCCTAGTACAAAATCTAAAAGGGCCTTGATCAGCCTAGGGAAAAGAAGAGGCTCCGAAATAGAAGGTGTTCTTCACCTTCAATTACTGAATGGCTAGACCCTAGAAGGGCTAAGCGATGGCGGTCAAAGCCGTGCTCTGAAGCTGAGTTTCGAAGTCTTATCCATATTTCTGAAACTTTATAAATTTCGAAACGATAAGTAGGCTTGAGGCATTCAGCGACAAGTATAAGGCGAATAGGAATAAAAGATGTTTTTCACCTTCAATTTCTATTCGCCTTATGACCTCAGCCGATAGTGATCTTTCTTAATTTATAAAAAAGGACTGACAAAAGTCAATCCTTTTTTTATACATGCTTGTTTAATACTTCAGCTAATGCTTCTTTTGGTTGGTAGCCAACAGCTTTGTCAACTACTTCTCCGTCTTTTAGAACAAGTAAAGTTGGAATGCTCATTACGCCGAATTTACCAGCAGTTTCTTGGTTTTCGTCAACATCCACTTTAACGATTTTTACTTTGTCACCCATATCTGAATCAAGTTCTTCAAGAACTGGAGCAATCATCTTACATGGTCCGCACCATGGTGCCCAGAAGTCTACCAATACGACTCCTTCGTTTGTTTCACTTGAAAATGTTTGATCTGTTACATTTGTTATTGCCATTGCAATTCCTCCTAATTTGTAGGGTAAAATATGTTTAAAGTATAGCACTCACAATTGAAGTAAGCTAACATTTTGCTTCACTATTACTTTTCCCAATGTTTTGATATCGAAACATGGTTGTTTTTATCAAGAAAAGCGGAAGCAGCCTTGCTCAGTGACGCAAAAAAAGCACGCTGCTTGCGTGCCTTAAATTAAGAATGAATTTTAAGCTTTTTAAACTCATCTGTTAAGAGAGGAACGACTTCAAATAAATCACCGACGATTCCATAATCTGCAACTTTAAAAATATTTGCTTCTGGATCCTTATTAATTGCTACAATGACTTTTGAATTTGACATACCAGCTAAATGCTGAATAGCTCCTGAGATACCGCATGCAATGTATAAATCAGGTGTTACAACCTTACCTGTTTGCCCAATTTGCAATGAATAATCACAGTAATCAGCATCACATGCCCCTCGTGAAGCTCCTACTGCCCCACCTAAAACCTCCGCCAATTCCTTTAATGGCTTGAAGCCTTCCTCGCTTTTTACTCCGCGTCCACCAGCAATTACTATCTTAGCTTCTGATAAATCCACCCCTTCTGAGGCTTTTCGCACCACCTCTTTTACGATGGTTCGTAAATCTTTAATATCCACTGTTAGTGAGCTGGACTCTCCATTTCTTGTTTCATCTTTTTGAAGCGGAGCAATATTATTTGGACGAACTGTAGCAAAAATGATACCATCCGTGACAATTTTCTTTTCAAAAGCTTTTCCGGAATAAATAGGCCGAGTGAAGACGACATTCCCGCCAACCACTTCAATAGCTGTTGCATCAGAAACTAAACCTGAGTTCAATTTTGCTGCAATTTTTGGTGATAAATCTTTCCCCAAAGCAGTATGTCCGAATACAATGCCTTCTGGATTTTCATTTTGAATGACAGTCAAAAGCGCTTGGGAATATCCGTCAGGTGTATACGTACGAAGTTTATCATTTTCCACAGTCACCACCCGGTCTGCACCATATTGAATGAGTTCTGTCGATAATGATGCAACATTTTCACCCATTAATATGGCAATCACTTCTCCCCCTTCGGAAATGGTTTTCCCTGCTGCAATCGCCTCAAAAGATACATTACGCAAAGCTTGATCGCGAACTTCACTTAATACAAGAACTTTTCTACCCATGATTTTTCCCCCTGTTCTGATCATTAGATCCAATTCATTCTCCCTGTTAGATAACCTTTGCTTCGTTGCGGAGAAGTGATACCAGTTCTTTTACTTGATTATCTAAATCTCCTTGTAAAACCTTCCCGGCTTCTTTTTGTGGAGGCAAGAAAATTTCAATAGTTTTTGTTTTCGCTTCAACATCATCTTCATCAAGATCAAGATCATCTAATTCAAGTTCATCAAGCGGTTTTTTCTTTGCCTTCATAATACCTGGCAAAGATGGGTATCGAGGCTCATTTAGCCCCTGTTGTGCTGTCACTAATAATGGCAGAGTTGTTTCGATAACTTCAGAATCCCCTTCAACATCACGAATAATCGTCACGTTTTCGCCATCAATATCAAGCTTTGTAATCGTTGTTACATATGCGATGTCTAATAATTCTGCCAATCGTGGGCCAACCTGTCCCGATCCCCCATCTATAGCTACATTTCCGCCAAGGATAAGATCAAAATCTTGCTCTTTAAGATACTCTGCTAAAATTTTGGAAGTGGTAAATTGATCTCCAGCCTCTACATCATCTTCTGTATTAATTAAAACAGCTTTATCACACCCCATAGCTAATGCCGTACGCAATTGCTTTTCAGACTCTTCCCCGCCGATTGATACAACTGTAACTTCCCCGCCATTTGCATCTCGCAGCTGTATTGCCTCTTCAATTGCATATTCATCATACGGGTTGATGATAAATTCTGCTCCATCCTCTTGAATCAGGCCATTTGAAACGATGATTTTTTCCTCAGTGTCAAATGTTCTTTTCATCAATACAAAAATATTCATTTCCCATTCCCCCATGTGCCATTAAATATTTTTGAAACATATGCTTATCTAACTATTTCCCCTTGAAGCTTGGTTTGCGTTTTTCAATAAATGCTGAAATCCCCTCTTTAGCATCAGCACTTTCAAAAATCTCACCAAACCATTCAGCCTCTTGTCTCATACCTGCTTCATAAACTGAAGTTTTACTGGTATTAAGTAGTGAAATTACGGCCTTGACAGAAAGAGGGCTTTTTTGTGCAAACTTTGCTGCAAGTTTTTTCGCTTCCTCAACAAGGCTTTCTTCCGGATAACAGTGGTTAGCAAGTCCCAGCTTTACAGCTTCGGCTCCCATAATTGGTTCACTTGTCAGCATCATTTCTAATGCACGGCCTGTTCCAATATATTTAGGCAGTCTTTGCGTACCGCCAAAGCCAGGAATTATGCCAAGCTGAAGTTCGGGCAAGCCTAGCTTTGCATCCTCTGTGACAAGGCGGATATGGCATGACATGGCTAATTCTAAACCACCGCCTAAAGCAGCGCCATGAATCGCAGCAATAATCGGCTTTTGAAAGGTCTCAATTCTTTCAAATAATTCCTGACCCTTAACAGCCATTTTAGAGAATTCATCACCTGACGGTACTTGAAGGAATTCTTTAATATCTGCTCCTGCCGAAAAGAATCTCCCTTCCCCATGCAACACGATCGCCCGTACTTGCTCATCTGTTTCAATTTTATCAAGCAAGTTTGAAAGCTCTTTCAACACCTTTGAGGATAGTGCATTTGCTGGTGAATGATTGATAGTCACAACAGCAACATGATCTTCTATTACAAGATTTAAACATTCCATGTCATTTCCCCCTAGCCTATCAGCTTTTACTCTAATGTATGTTTGTATATGACTTAATAAGTACTTTCGTTTTAGGTAGCGATTATTCCTTTTTATCCTTTGGCTGTTTTCACAAACTTTGTTGCTATTTAGCCAAGTAGTATGAAATGATTGATTGCAGCGAGAAAGGATTTCTTTCCTCGTGGCTCTCTTAAACTCATCAGGGGAATCGCCGTATAAATATCACCATGTCTGCTGCTCTAAGCAGGAGTCTAACAACCAGTTCTAATCAACCTTATTCAAAGAACTTATCTCAAAACAAGAATCTCTTAGAAAAGAGCGTTCTCTTTTATTTACCTTTTCGCAAAGCCATATACAATTAAGTCATGGACCTTTTTCGCTTGTTCTGAAAGATCATATTTTTGATCGTTCATTACCCAAGTTGTTACGGTTTCATCAATCGTTCCAAAAATCATTTGTCGTGTTAGCCGGAGATCCAGTTCCTCCCTAAATTCGCCCATTTCCTTCCCGGCTGTAATGATTTTATCAACTACATTGAAGTAGCCCTTTAATACCTCATTTATCCTTAAACGCAGCTCTTTATTTGATTGTCTAAGCTCAAGCTGCGTCACAATTGCTAAATGATGATCTTCAGCGAGCAATGAGAAATGTGTTTTAATTAGAGTGTAAAGCTTTTCTGCCGCTGTTTCAGATGACTTGATTTCACCCTCAATTTTTTCGATAAAGATGCCCATTTTCTCTTGGAAAAGCGAAACAAGGATGTCTTCTTTGTTTTTGAAATACAAATAGATGGTTCCATCAGCAACACCCGCTTGTTTGGCAATCTTTGATACTTGTGCTTGATGATATCCATTTTCAGCAATAACAATAACAGCAGCGTCTATGATTTGTTTATATTTCGGTTTTTTCTGTTTCAATGGTCGACTCTCCTTCTAGAAATGAATGAATCGTCATTCATATTTTTATGATAATTTTTCCTGCCCATTATGTCAAGCCTCATTTCGCTTTTTTATGTGATCAATTAAAAAGAAGCGGACCCGATAAGGGCCCACTGCAAAGCCTTTCTAAATAATAACAAACAGGTGGTTGAAATCAAAACCCTTAATTAGCATTTTTAAATTTTTCTCTTTCCTCATCAATTAGGACTCGCCTTAATATTTTACCAACGGCTGTTTTCGGTAACTCTGAGCGAAACTCATAAAAGTGAGGAACTTTATATGCAGCTAAATGTTGACGAGCAAAATGATCAAACTCCTCTGGCGTCGCTGTCTGGTTATCTTTTAATACGATATATGCCTTAACCGTTTCTCCTCGATATGGATCAGGCACCCCTGCGACAACCACTTCCTGAACCTTTTCATGCTCATAAAGAACTTCTTCTATCTCGCGGGGATAGATATTATATCCACCAGCAATGATCATATCCTTTTTCCGGTCAACAATGTAGAAATATCCTTCTTCATCCATATAGCCAATATCCCCTGTAAAAAGCCAACCATCTTTGAGAACAGCTTCTGTTTCTTCCTGTTTATTCCAATATCCTTTCATTACTTGAGGACCGCGAATCACGATTTCACCAAGCTCATTTGGCTCAGCAAAGCCATCTTTTTCATAGGACAGAATGGCTGAATCAGTATTTGGCCACGGTACACCGATGCTTCCTGTTTTTCGTTTATCCCATAAAAAGTTTGCATGGGTTACTGGTGAAGCCTCTGATAATCCATACCCTTCGACGAGACGTCCACCTGTCACCTTCTCAAATTTTTCTTGGACCTCTATCGGGAGAGGCGCCGAGCCGCTAATACAACAATTAATCGAAGAAAGGTCATAGTTTTGGATTTCAGGATGGTTCAACAATGCAATGTAAATGGTTGGTGCACCAGGAAAAAGTGTCGGTTTTAGCTTTTCAATTGTTTTTAATGTGTCAGTTGCATCAAACTTTGGAAGTAGAATCATTTTAAAACCCTGCATTACAGACAGATTCATTACTGTTGTCATTCCATACACATGGAAAAATGGAATAATGCCCAGAACAGATTCTTCACCTCTCTTACATTTATACATCCAGTGGGCACACATTTTTGTATTTGCCGCAACGTTTGTATGGGTCAGCATTACTCCTTTTGGAAACCCCGTTGTCCCGCCAGTATATTGTAATATGGCAATATCTTCGGAAGGATTTATATTAGGCAAGTCTGCTTTTGGTTCAGCTAATGTCATGATCTTCTTAAATAAATGTGTATCTCCCTCGTGTTCAACATTTACAACAAGTTGATTTTGTTTTTTTTGAACGAAGGGGTATAGAAGATTTTTAGGGAATGGCAAATAATCTTTTATACCTGTAACAATAATATGCTTCAAATTTGTTAACGCTTTCAATTTTGATACTCTTGGATATAATAAATCAAGTGTGACGATGAATTTAGACTCGCTGTCTCTTAGCTGGTATTCGAGCTCTCTTTCCATATAAAGCGGATTCGTTTGAACAACAATTCCCCCAGCTAATAATACCCCGTAATAAGCGATAACGGCTTGCGGACAATTGGGCAGCATAATAGAAACTCTTTCACCTTTTTGCAAGCCAAGTGATTGTAAATAATTCGCCAGCTTTAATGACTGATTGCTTATCTCCGAATACGTCAGTTCTTTTCCTAGGAAATGAATAGCTTTTTTTGTTGGGAATTCAGCAGCGGCTTGAAGTAAATAATCAGATAACGATGTGTCTTCAAAATGAATTTCATGAGGGATTTCTATTGGATAATGACGTAACCAAGGTTTCAGACTTTCCATCTTCTACTCCTCCTCCAATGCTATTCTTCTTTATCAGTAACCAGCTATATGAATAAGCACTACCATTCAATATTTATCTTTTTTGGAGAGGAGGCTGGTATTGGTTTAGTAGGTTGAAAACTATGCTAATAGTCATAAACAGACGTCGCTCTTCCCCTTCCCTTCATATAAAAAAGTATAGCAGATTTTTTCATATTCAGAAATATAAATATTTTCAAATAGTATTGATACAAGCTCTCTTTTATTGAAGAAGACTCTCAGGCTAAGTGTGACCCACCCATTAAGATTGAATGAAAAAAGCCTGACATCTTTCAATGCCAGACTAAATGTAAAACAAAATATCTGCTATTCGACATAATTTGCTACTGATTGATATTCTAAAAAAACACTAAATAAAAAATCCCTATTATAATAAATAAGCCGCACAGCCCAAACATTACTTTAGCTAAAGTCTCCAAATTGACACTCTCCCTTAAATCCCTGCTCCAATTACAAATGATAATCCGACGGATATAACGAGTGAAATAAATCCAACAGCACGGTTATCCTTTTGGATTTCCTCATCAATCTTAAATTTTGGCGTCATAAATTCATAAATGAAGTAGCCTAAAAGCAGCAGGATAAAACCGAAAAGTCCGGAACCCATCATTTCTAATAAGCTTTCATGCTGATTAATTGAAAATCTAAAAATATTTGCAATACCAAAGATTTTACCGCCTGTTGCCATGGCAACAGCCATATTCCCCTTTTGAATTTCATCCCAATTTTTATACTTCGTCACAAGCTCAAAGATTGTTAAAAACACAATGATGCAAAGAACCACAACGCTGTAGTAGGCAGCAATTTGAACTAGTTCATTTTCCCAAAATCCTTTCATCAAACCTCTCCCCGCTATTTGAGTTCAACAATAGTAACTCCGGTTCCACCTTCACCTGCTTCTCCAAAACGGGTGTTCTTCACACTTCGATGGTTTTTTAGCAATTCCTTTACACCTGTACGGAGGGCACCAGTACCTTTCCCATGAATAATCGAAACTCTTGGGTAACCGGCTAAAACTGCATCATCTAAGTATTTTTCTACCTTGAGTAGTGCATTTTCATAACGTTCACCTCGTAGATCCAGTTCAACTGATACATGGTAATCCTTCCCTTTTACCGTTGCGAGTGGTCGTTCGTGCACTTCCTTTTTTGGACTTTTTATATATTGAAGGTCCTTTTCCTTTACCTTCATCTTTAAAATCCCCATCTGTACCTGCCACTCATCATCATTCACTTTTTCAATTAAATGACCTTTTTGATCGAAGCTAATAACCTTTACTTCATCACCAGGAGTAAACGTTTGCTTGACTGGTTCCTTCTTTTCAACTTTTTTACTTTTCTCGAAGACCGGAACTGCTCCTTCTAAACGTTTCCTTGCATCAATCAGCTCATGCTCCTTTACTTGTGCATGTTGTTCCTTTCTCATTCGTCTTAAATCCTGAATGATTTTTTCAGCTTCTTTTTTTGCTTCTTCAACCTTTTCCTCTGCTTTACGTTCTGCCATTTCATATAAAGCATCACGTTTTTCATTCAAGTCAATGATTTGCTGCTGCAATTCTTTATGAAGCTTTTCAGCTTCCTTCCGGATATTTTCTGCTTCCTTCCATTCTTGCTCAGCTGTCTTTTTGCTTGTTTCTAATGAAGCAATCATTGTATCCACTTCAGTACGTTCATCACTCATCTGTGCTCTAGCCATGTTTATCACATGTTCTTGTAAGCCTAATCTCTTAGAAATTTCAAATGCATTACTGCGACCAGGTACACCAATCAATAGCTTATAGGTTGGGCTTAATGTCGTAATATCAAATTCAACACTTGCATTTATAACCTCGCTTCGATTGTAGCCATAAGCCTTTAATTCAGGGTAATGAGTAGTCGCTACAACCCGTGCTCCTCTGTTATACACCTCGTCGAGAATGGAAATGGCCAGTGCCGCACCTTCTTGTGGATCTGTACCAGCCCCAAGTTCATCAAATAGCACTAGACTATTTTCATCAACTTTTTTTAGGATATCAACAATATTAACCATATGTGAGGAGAATGTACTTAAGCTTTGCTCAATCGATTGTTCATCACCAATATCAGCAAATACATGAGCAAATACAGCAACTTCAGATCCATCTAGGGCCGGTATTTGCAATCCTGCCTGTGCCATTAACGTACATAATCCTAATGTTTTTAACGCCACAGTTTTACCACCGGTATTTGGACCTGTAATAACGATTGTGGTAAAGTCCGTTCCAAGTTCAATATCATTTGGTACCACTTCTTCTATAGGCAATAGCGGGTGACGTGCCTGAAACAGTCTTATAACACCTTTATTATTGACGATTGGCTTTGTCGCTTTAATTTGCTTTGCAAATCTTGCTTTTGTAAACATAAAGTCCATTTCTGCTAAGCAATAAACATTTTGTAATATATCTTGACTATTTTCAGCAACTTCTTCAGAAAGAAGTCTTAAAATTCGCTCAATTTCCACTTTTTCTTTAACCTTTGCTTGTTGAAGGGTATTATTTAAATCCACAACTACTTGAGGTTCTATAAAAAGAGTTGCTCCTGAGCTCGATTGGTCATGAACGATTCCGCCATATGATGACCGGTATTCCTGCTTTACCGGTATAACATAACGATCGTTTCTAATCGTAATAATGGCATCGGAAAGCATTTTCGTTGCCGAAGACGAGCGTATCATTGATTCTAATTTTTCCCTTACTCTTGCTTCTGTTGTTCTAAGCTGCTGACGAATCCCTTTTAATGTTACACTCGCACTGTCCAGCACATATCCATTATCATCAATGCATTGTGAAATGCTTTTCTCAAGGTCTTGCATAAGAATAATTTTCTCTGCAAGCACAGGGAGGTGATGCAATTCAATTTCCTCTTCAACCATTTTGTCAATAAACCGTTTCATATTGCGTCCAGCATAAAGTGTTCCGGCTACTTCAATTAATTCAGAAGCACTTAGCAAACCGCCAATTTTTGCACGCTTAACAGCAGCTCTAACATCCACTAAGCCGCCTAGAGGAACATTCCCTTTTAAACGCAATACTTTGGAAGCCTCATCTGTTTGCTCCTGAGCAATAAGAACTTCTTCAAAATGGCTTGAAGGAGTTAACGCTTTTGCTTTTTCTTTTCCTAACGAGGATGAAGCATGGTTAACAAGCTGGTCTTTTACTTTTTCAAATTCTAAAACATGTAATACTTTTTCCTGCAAAACCGTAAACCTCCTAGTAATTGCATGATCGTTTTTATAAAATTGGTCTTTTCAATATAATATTTAATGTGTTAAACTTGCTTATTGATTTCTGCTAAAGGCTCTTGCTTTCACGCAGGTGGTCCTGGGTGCCTCTCAGCGTATACAAGCCTGCTTAGGTCTCCCAACTGTCCTGCTGCTCCCTCTGGAGTCTTGTGACTTATGCCCCAATCAACGTAAAGCAGTTTTTACTATGAGTTTTCATATAGTATAGGACAAAGCAGGCTTTTAACTAGGTAAAAAGTCATTCTATCCATTACAATATAACCTACTGCTCCCCTATCATTTCAGAAAGGACAAGGATCTTGCAGCTAAAGAAACAATTAAGTTTGAAAAAAAGCTCTTTAAATCAATTATTTCTAGCACAAAATCATATTTCAGCATTCTTTATGATGTCTATTTAAAAATGCCTGCAGACTGTCGATCTCCCATGTATTTATAATATTATCACTCATTATCCAGCCTTTTTTAGCAGTAGCGACTCCCACTCTCATATCTTCCAGCATATCCGTATTATGCGCATCTGTATTAATGACAAGCTTTACCCCCGCTTCCTGTGCCTTTCGTACGTGTTCAGCGCTTAAATCAAGACGATGAGGATTTGCATTTAATTCTAGCGCAGTATCCGTCTCCTTGGCTAGTTGAATCAGCATATCAATATCCACATCATAGCCGTTTCGCTTCCCGATTAGGCGGCCAGTTGGATGAGCAATAATGTCAACATGTTTGTTCTCCAAGGCTTTCTTTAAACGACTCATAATTACTTCACGAGGTTGAGAAAAGCTCGAATGAATCGAAGCAATCACAAGATCCATCTCACTTAATAGCTCATCATCATAATCTAATGTGCCATCTGGCAAAATGTCCATCTCTACACCTGAAAGAATAGTTATATCATCATACTCCTCATTTAAGGCCTTAATTTCTTCCTGTTGCGCTCTAAGACGCTCTGGTGTTAACCCGTTTGCAACCTTTAGATAGTGAGAGTGATCAGTTATTGCAATATAGCTATATCCTTTTTTGCGGCAGGCCTCCACCATTTCTCTTATCGTAAATGCACCATCGCTCCAAGTAGAATGCATATGCAGGTCACCTTTAATATCCTCTAATTGGATTAACCTCATTTCTTTGTTGAATAGATCCACCTCTGTACCATCTTCCCGAATTTCTGGTGAAAAGTGCGGGAGATTAAAGTACTCATAAAATTCACTTTCTGTAGCAAATGTTTTTATTTCATTTGTTTCAATGTTTTCTACACCATATTCACTGATTTTTTCTCCGCGTTCTTTTGCAAGCTGCCTCATCCTCACATTATGATCCTTTGAACCTGTAAAATGATGAAGTGTTGTTGCAAATTCCTCAGGCTTAACAATGCGAAAATCCACGCTTACTTCATAATCATAGCTTAATTGAACGGAAACCTTTGTATCACCATTTGCGATAATTGCAGATAGAGCAGAAATAGCTAGCAGCTGATCCCGAACCTTCCCAGGTTCTGTTGTTGAAATAATAAAATCTAAATCCTTGATTGTTTCCTTCATACGTCGGAGAGAGCCTGCTTTTGAAAATCCCTCAATACATTCACATTGCCTGAGATATGCTTCAATTTCCTCTGCAATTGGCAGCATAAAGGCTAATGGAAGACGATCAGGACGACTTCCCATTTCCTCGATTGCTGCTAATATTTTTTCCTCTGTTTTTTTCCCGAAGCCTGCCAGCACTTGAATTTTATTCTCCTCACAAGCCTGCTTTAAAGCTTCAACACTATCTATTTGTAATTCTTTATAAAGCTTAGCAATTTTTTTTCCGCCTAAACCCGGTAGCTTTAATAATGGCAGCAGCCCCGCTGGAACCTCTTTCTGCAATTGCTCCATCACTTCTGATTTCCCAGTTTCTATATACTCCTTAATAACGGCTGAGGTTCCCTTGCCAATTCCCTGAATTTTAGTAAAATCATCTATTAAAGCCAAGCTTCTATCATCTATTTCAAGTGCATTGGCAGCTTTTCGAAACGCTGCTATTTTAAACGGGTTCTCGCCCTTTAACTCCATTAATACTGCAATTTTTTCCAATAAACGAATAACGTTCTTTTTATGAATAGCCATGTTTTCACCTCTACCTCGTTAATCAAAATGATACAAATATTTATAGAAAAAGTACAATTTTTACAAACATCATTTAGCGAATAGAAAAAACTTCTCTATGCGTGAGAGAAGTTATGACATGTACTGAATCCATAGTTCATTTACCTTATCTGAAAAATACGGTGTATGATTGACGATCAAATTCGCTAGCAATGATTGATCTAATGCTTGTTGAAGCTGATCAATTGGAATGAGTGCACCAATAAATAGTAAAATAAATAGCACGAGATAGGATTCTAAAAATCCTAAAATTGAACCTGCCCATTTATTTAACTGCTTTAAGATTGGCAGCAATGCTACAAAATCCAGCATAGCACCAATGATTTGCATAACAATCTTTGTTCCTATAAATAATATAACAAAAGCAACTGCACGGTAATAAGCTCCTTCTAAATTATCACCATTTAGTAAGGTTAAAATGGCCGGACCTTCACTTGTTACAGGATACGGAACCCACAGCTTTAATTTCGGTGCAAGATCATCAAAATACTGATATGCTACAATATATGCAACGATAAACCCGGTTAAATGTACAAATTGAAGAATAAAACCGCGTTTTAAGCCGACTAGGATTCCGAATAATAGAATAATAAATAGTACTAAATCTAGCATTTCTTAGCTTCAATCCTTTTCTATTATTTGCTTCTCTAGTTTTTCATACTCTTCTTTTAACTTTAAGTATTCGTGAACTACATTAACCGCTGTTAAAACAGCAAGCTTATTTATATCAAGAGAAGGGTTTTTACTATTAATCTCTCGCATTTTATCATCAACAATTGAAGCAACTGCACGAATATGACTGGTGCTTTCTGCACCTACAATTGAGAATCGTTGACCATATATATCTACTATCGTTTTCGATTTAGGGCGATTTGACAACGATAAATCCTCCATTTCCTGCAAATCCTACACTCTATCATAACATGAAGCTTTAGGAAATGTGAAGAAGATCGATATTTCGATTGATTTTGCGGGATTCCATTACTATTTTTAGAAGATGAAAGGATGTCATGATGGCAAACACAGTGATTAAAGTAACGACTGATACGATTAATAAAATGGAAACACATTATACCTCTGCTAAAACAGCAAAAGCCCCTCAAGGTGCTGTTTTTTCGGCAAAAGTGAATGGTTGCACCATTACTGCTTACAAATCGGGAAAGGTTTTGTTTCAAGGAAGCAAAGGAGAAGAAGAGGCTTTAAAATGGGAAACTCAAAGTAAACCTGCTCAAAATCCTGTATTAACTTCAGCAAAGAAAACATCAACCGGTTTCCAGCCGCCAGCAAATATTTCAAGCTTATCCATCATTGGATCTGATGAGGTTGGCACAGGTGATTTTTTTGGACCAATGACAGTGGTTGCAGCTTACGTTAAAAAAGAGCAAATTCCTTTACTCCACGAGCTGGGGGTAAAGGACTCAAAAAATTTAAAGGATCCGCAAATTATCGAAATCGCAAAAGATTTAATTCAAACAATCCCATATAGCTTACTTGTGCTACATAACGAGAAATACAATGAACTGCAGCAGAAGGGAATGTCACAAGGTAAAATGAAGGCCTTATTACATAATCAAGCCATTAACCATCTTCTTAGCAAAATAGCTCCTGAAAAACCTGATGGATTATTAATTGATCAGTTTGTTGATCCAGCTATTTACTTTAAGCATTTGCAAGGGAAAAATGTTGTAAAAGAAAATATTTACTTTTCAACAAAAGCGGAAGGGATCCATTTAGCAGTTGCCGCTGCTTCGATAATTGCCAGATACTCGTTTGTAAAAGAGTTTGAACGTTTATCAGAGTTGGCAGGCTTTACCCTTCCAAAAGGTGCTGGAGCTCATGTAGATATTGCAGCTGCAAAAATCATTCAAAAAAGAGGAAATCAGTTTTTGGCATCAATTACTAAAAAGCATTTCGCGAATACAGACAAGGCATTGAAATTAGCGAAAAAATAAAGAAAAGAGCTGTTTTAAAACCAAAGGATCAGTCCCCCTCGAGAGAGCACTGATCCTTTTTTAAACAACTCTAGTTCTTTATCCGCGTAAGGTAGCACCAAATTTCTCTTCTACTGCCTTCAACACGTTTTCATGTGTTTTTGTTACGTCTTCATCTGTTAACGTTCGCTCTGGATCGAAATAGCGAAGTGAGAATGCAACTGATTTCTTGCCTTCTTCAAGACGATCTCCTTCATAAAGATCGAAAACAGATACTTCTTTAAGCATGGTACCGCCAGCATGGGTAATTATCTGTTTAATATCTCCCGCTACAACGTCCCTTTCTACAACAAGTGCGATGTCTCTTGTAATGGATGGATAACGCGGAATCACTTCAAATCGTGTTTCCTCAATCTCAACCGTTAACAAATCAACTAATGAAAGCTCGAATACATAGGTTTCTAATAAGTCTAACTGTTTTTGTACAGATGGATGGACTTGGCCGATAAAACCAACCAGCTTTTCACCAAGGAAAATTTCAGCTGTGCGCCCTGGGTGCATGCCCTCACGTTTTGCTTGCTTATATTGAAATTGATTTGTCAATCCTAGAAGATCTGCTAATCCATCAATGATTCCTTTTACGACATAGAAGTCAACTGGTTTTTTCTCACCTTGCCAAGAATGTGAATGCCATAAACCCGTAACTGCAGCTGATAATCGTTCTTTCTCAAGCGGCTGGGTATCCTTGCCTTGTGAAAGGAAAACTGAGCCAATTTCATATAAAGCAACTTGATCAATTTGTCTTGCCACATTGTACTTTAACGCTTCTAATAAATTTGGAATAAGGCTTAATCTTAGTACACTGCGTTCTTCACTCATTGGCAAAGCCAGTTTGGTTAATTCTGAGAATTCAAGTGCATATTTTGCCGCTTTCTCTTCGCTCGTTAATGAATAAGTTATGGCTTGATATAAACCCGTACCTTCTAAGTAACGACGTACTTTACGGCGCTTATGTTGATAATCCGTCAATTTGCCCGGGAATGCCTGCCCCACCGGCAACGTTGTTGGAATATTGTCATAACCAAAAAGCCTTGCAACCTCTTCGATCAAATCCTCTTCAATCGAAATATCACCGCGGCGAGTTGGAACTGTGACAGTGATTGTTGAGTTGTCAACCTCTACTCCGAATTGAAGACGTTCAAAAATAGACTTCACTTCTTCAGCCGAAATAGACATTCCAAGAACTCGGTTTACCTTTTCAATTGTTGTTTGAACAACTGCAGGCTCAAAAGAGGCTGATTGAACTTCAACCGTACCTTCAAGCACTTCTCCGCCTGCATATAAGGAAATTAACTGTGCTGCACGCTCAGCTGCTGCAAAAACACGATTAGGGTCAACTCCTTTTTCATAACGGGCACTTGCTTCACTTCTTAATCCGTGATCCTTGGAAGCAATCCGAATTCTTTGTCCATTAAATAATGCAGATTCCAAGAGAATGGTTTTCGTGTCTGATTGAACTTCAGAATTTGAACCGCCCATTACACCAGCCAAGGCAACAGGCTCTGAACCATTGGTAATGACTAAGTGTTCTGTCGTTAATGTACGCTCTTGATCATCAAGCGTTATCATTTTTTCTCCAGCTTTTGCTCGGCGAACAACAACTTCCTTTGATCCGAAGCGATCATAGTCAAAAGCATGTAATGGTTGACCATATTCTAAAAGAACAAAGTTTGTTATATCAACGACATTATTATGGGGACGGATCCCTGCTGCCATCAGACGCGTTTGCATCCATAATGGAGATGGGGCAATGGTTACATTTTTAACTACCTTTGCTGTGTAAATCGGATTATCCTCAGCTGCATCAACTTTAACTGTCACTGCATCTGAAGCTTTCTCACCAATGCTCTCAAATGATATTTCAGGATACTTCACATCGCGATTTAAAATAGCCGCAACTTCATGGGCAACCCCCAGCATACTTAAGGCATCAGCTCGATTTGGTGTTAAGCCCAGTTCAAGAACAGCATCATCAAGATTTAATTGCTCAAGCGCATCAGCCCCTGCTTCTACATCGCCAGGGAATACAAAAATACCTTCTGAATATTCCTTTGCGACAAGCTTAGATTCAATTCCCAGCTCCTGTAATGAACAGATCATTCCGTTGGAAGCTTCTCCGCGAAGCTTTGCTTTCTTAATTTTAAAATTCCCTGGCAGAACAGCCCCTACTGTTGCAACTGCAACCTTTTGACCTTTATCCACATTCTTTGCACCGCAAATGATCTGAACAATTTCACCGTTTCCTAAATCAACTTGACATTTATTCAGCTTATCAGCATTAGGATGTTGTTCCTTCTCAAGAACATGACCTATAACAACGCCCTTTAAGCCTTCGTTTAATACGTCAACACCTTCTACTTCGATTCCGCTGCGGGTAATTTTTTCCGCTAATTCATCAGGCGTAATCCCTGATAAATCTACATACTGGGCTAACCATTTATATGAAACAAACACGTTCATAACCTCCTAATTTTGTTATGAATTAACTTATATTTTTATACTTGGGATAAGCGATCGACATCCAGTTCCAGTTCACACGTCACTGATCAAGGCGCTTCCGCTTTTGCTCTTAAACTCGTTTAAATTGTTTTAAGAAACGGACATCATCTGTATAGAAATGACGGATATCATCGACTCCGTACTTTAACATGGCAATACGTTCTCCACCGATTCCAAATGCAAATCCGCTGTATTTCTTTGAATCAAAGCCAGCCATTTCAAGAACGTTTGGATGTACCATCCCGGCTCCAAGCATTTCAATCCATCCTGTTTTCTTACATATATTGCAGCCTTTTCCTCCACAAGAGAAGCAAGATACATCTACCTCTACTGAAGGCTCAGTGAATGGAAAGAAGCTTGGACGCAAACGAATTTCTCGCTCTTCTCCGAACATTTTCTTGGCAAATACTTCAAGAGTTCCTTTTAAATCACTCATGCTAATGTTTTCATCAACAACTAAACCTTCAACTTGCGTAAATTGATGGGAATGTGTAGCATCATCATTATCACGACGGTACACCTTTCCAGGGCAGATAATTTTCACCGGACCTTGGCCTTTATGCTTTTGCATTGTTCTTGCTTGTACAGGTGATGTATGCGTACGCAATAGCAGTTCTTCTGTAATATAGAAAGAATCCTGCATATCACGCGCCGGGTGTCCTTTAGGAAGATTTAACGCTTCAAAATTAAAGTAATCTGTTTCTACTTCAGGTCCTTCAGCAATTTGATATCCCATTCCAAGGAATAAATCTTCAATTTCCTCAAGTACCGCTGTTAACGGATGGTGATTTCCAACTTTAACAGGTCTTCCAGGCAACGTCACATCAATTGTTTCCTTTGCAAGCTTTTGTTCAACAGCTAATTGCTCTAAACGCTCCTGTTTGCTTGAAATCGATGTTGCAATAACTTCACGCACTTCATTCGCTAGGGCACCCATTACCGGACGTTCTTCGGCTGAAAGTTTTCCCATACCGCGCAAAACTTCTGTGATCGGACCTTTTTTCCCTAAATAAGCTACGCGAATGTCATTCAATGCTTTTAAATCCTGCGCTTGTTCAACCTTTTCAAGCGCTTCTTGTTGAAGCTGTTTTAATTGCTCCTGCATGTTTCTTCCTCCTTTATTTGAAAAGCGAGAGCGCCTTGACCAACCTAAGGCATATTAGACGGTTATGAAATAGAGCTGTTTTCTCCCTTTATTTCATGAGTGGCTGGACCTTAGAGGTACTATACGCTGTAGCTAAACTTAATTACAAATGTCAAATGAATGGCTCTTTATTGCAAAATAAAAAACCCGCCCCTAAAAAGGGACGAGTTGAATTCGCGTTACCACCCTTGTTAGCCGTGCATAAACTGATTCGCACTGCTCACTTCATTTGAATAACGGTAAAAACCGGAACACCTTTACGTTTTAGAGTTTTTATAGAAGTGCTCTAAGTTCGAAAACCTTTCCTACGAAAATCTCTAATACGGTCCAAGTATCAACTCGAGAGGTGAATTCATTTACACAATTCCATAAAGTGCTTTCAGTCTACGGCACTTTTTCCCTGATTGGATAAATTGTAAATTACTAGTCTCTGTCATCGTTTCTTTCATATGTAATTTCTATCTTATTATAATCAAAACAAATTGTTCCTGCAACTTACGCCCTCAAATGATAAAGAAGAATTCCTGTTGCAACCGCAACATTTAATGATTCTGCTCCACCATAAATTGGAATATACAGGTTTTTGTCGGTTTTAGTCAGCAACTCACTGGCAACACCGCTGCCTTCATTACCAATCAAAAGACAAAACGACTCAGACGGTGATACTTCACGATAGCTTACTCCATTTTGCAAAGAGGTGCCGTATGTTGGAAGCTGCTTTTCACGGTATGCCTCAAGCCATTCAAGTACATTCCCCTTAACGATTGGCAAATGAAAGATCGAACCTTGGCTTGATCGAATAACCTTTGAATTGAAGTGGTCAACCGACCCTTCAGCTATTATGATTCCGTCAATACCTGCAGCATCTGCTGTTCTTATAATAGTTCCTAAATTTCCGGGGTCTTGCACTCGATCAACGAGAAGGATCTTTTTCCAATCATGGGCAGTATCATGCGAATAAACCTCACAAATAGCTGCTACTCCTTGTGGAGTTTCTGTATCACTAATAGCCTTCATAATTTCCTTTGTAACGATCGTTATATTCAATTGATCGACATTCCAATGGGAAGGAAGTGTTATCTCCTCGGAAACGATAAGATCTGTGATGATTTCCTTCTTTTTTAATGCCTCTTCAACTAAATGCTGACCCTCAATGATAAACGTGCCTGTTGTTTCCCGTTCCTTTTTTGTATGAAGTTTTTTCCATTGCTTTACTTTTGGATTTTTAACTGACTCAATGCGATTCACTGTATTTCTCCTTTTACGTACAATTCCATTATCTCCTATCAATCATACATAATTCTCATGCATTTAACAAACGCTAATCCTAGAAGCAAGTATAAATTAAGGAGGGAATCTACATGAATTTAAATTTACGCCATGCAGTAATCGCAAATGTAACTGGAAATACTCAGGATCAATTAGAAGATACTATTGTTGACGCCATTCAAAGCGGGGAAGAAAAAATGCTTCCAGGCCTAGGGGTGTTATTTGAAGTCATTTGGCAAAATGCAACCGAGCAGGATAAAGAAGAAATGCTCTCAACATTAGAACAAGGGTTAAAAAAGCAATAAAAGGGCTATTTAAAAGACTGTTTCACAAACCTTGTTCCTATTTACCATGTAATACGGAATGGTTGATTGCAGCAAGAGTTGCCCGTTTTCCGCTTGCAGCCAGTTCCACTCAACCTTAAACAGTTTTTGTCATTGAACCTATTTTAAACAACGATCTTTTAGAAAAGAGCCTTATAAAAAAAGAGGGTCAGCCCCAACACACACTATGGAACCTATCATAGCAGGAAGTTCCGAAAAATTAGTGTTTTTGGGTACAGACCCTTTTTCATCTTTTTTTATTACTCATACGTAATTTTATCAACCGTTTCACGGTCCAATCGCTTGATGACTTCTGTTATTAATTTTACTGCATTTTCATAATCATCACGATGAAGCATTGCAGCATGTGAGTGAATATAGCGGGTAGCGATCGTAATGGAAAGTGCAGGCACCCCATTAGCTGAAATGTGAATCGCACCTGAGTCAGTTCCCCCGCCCGGCAATGACTCGAATTGATATGGAATATTTAATTCATCAGCCGTATCTGTTACGAAGTCGCGCAATCCTTTATGAGAAACCATTGAAGCATCATATAAGACAATTTGCGGACCTTCTCCCATTTTGCTTGCTGCCTCTTTCTCTGAAACCCCTGGTGTATCCCCAGCAATCCCAACATCAACCCCAAAAGCAATGTCAGGCTTAATAAGGTTAGCAGATGTACGAGCTCCGCGTAATCCAACTTCCTCTTGAACTGTCCCTACTCCATAGACAACGTTTGGATGATCTGAATCTTTTAAATGTTTGAGTACATCAATCGCAATCGCACACCCTATACGATTATCCCACGCTTTCGCAAGGAGCATTTTTTCATTTGGCATGACAGTAAATTCAAAATAAGGAACGACTTGATCTCCTGGCATAACCCCAAATTCCATTGCTTCTTCACGGCTAGATGCCCCGATATCAATAAACATATCCTTAATTTCAACCGGCTTTTTACGGGCTTCAGGCGGAAGTATATGAGGCGGCTTAGAGCCAATAATACCTGTTACATCACCTTTTTTTGTTACGATCGTCACACGTTGGGCAAGCATTACTTGTGACCACCAGCCTCCAACTGTTTGAAAGCGCAGGAAACCCTTGTCATCAATCTGTGTGACCATAAAACCAACCTCGTCTAAATGTCCCGCAATCATGATTTTTGGACCGTTATGCTTTCCAACCTTTTTTGCAACCAAGCTGCCTAAATTGTCTGTGAACACTTCATCAGCATAATTTGTTATGTATTTTTTCATGACGTCTCGAACTTCTCGTTCATTACCAGGTATCCCCTTAGCATCTGTTAAGTCTTTTAACATCGTTAAGGTTTCATCAAGCTTTGTCATTATGCGGCCTCCTTTAGTTAACCATATCTTTACTATTATATTATAAACTGGCTATTTTAAACGAATTATCTACATGAATATAATTAATAACCTTGTTTTTGTCTTTCATGATTAACCTCGTTTTTAGAAACATATGCATGTACAATTTGTTCCATTGAAAAACCTAGAAGATGACCTAAATGCAAATATCCTTCAAACATTTTTTTATACAGCTGCAACGTTTGCTTGTCTTTAAAAGCAGTAATTGTTTGATACACATTTAAAAATTGTTCTGTAGCACTGCGTTCTGCATGAATTTCTTCAAGCTCGAGTGAAGGGTCGACATTTATTTCTAATCCTAATGATAAAATAAAATGAATCCCGTCTACATATTCCTCTAAAATCACATCAATCGGGGCTGGCGGCTTTAAGCTCCAAAATTTAAAGCACCTCGTTTCATTTGCAAGCTCCCCTACCTCTACTAATAATGCCAGTATCTTTCGCTCAATAAGTGACTCGTTTTCCAATTGGTGCTGTGTTTCAATTTTTGTGTCCAGTTTATGCTGCATTTCAAATAATGATGTAAACTTCATTGCAAAATCCCTCCGTTCCATTTACCTATGTACTAAAAAATTATATCAAATTGAAAAAAACTTGAAACCTTTTTCTACACTAAGACGTATATATGGAAAAATTGCCCTCAGGAGGGGTTTATATGTTTGTGCTTATCTTACGATTATTGCTGCTTGCTTTCATTTGTTTCCTTCTTTATTCGGGGCTTAAATATTATTTTAATCCGAGGAGAAAGCTTAAACTGGCACATGAACAAAAACAATTTTTCTTTTTAGATGAAAAAGATGTTCGCAAAAACTTTTTGATTACCTATAAAGGAGTATATTTTGAAGGGGAAAAATATGTTGGTACAGCCCCAAATTCGTTCGAAGTCTTTTCTATTTTAATATGGACGAACTCTATTCACAGGTTGAAGGAAATAACCCGAGAAGATATTTGTTATATTGAACAACAAGTCAAGGAAAAGTATCCTGATGCTAGAATTGAATGGAAAAGTCCGATTAAGGAAGAATTGATGAGGAAACGGGATCTATAAGTAAGTTAAACAAAGATGCCGTCACAAAAGCAAAGGGTCAGACCCCTATACCACGATATACAGGAAGTAAAACAGCCAAAAAACCCTATATTTGATGTATGTGGGAGGGGTCATACCTTGTGGTTCCATTATGCTTTTTGTTTTACAAAGAAATCGTTCCATTTAATCAATACCTTTTTTTCTCTTAAAAAATATACCAAAAAAGCCAATACGATGAATATAA
Source organism: Bacillus sp. SA1-12 (assembly GCF_000981385.1). Classification (GTDB taxonomy): domain Bacteria; phylum Bacillota; class Bacilli; order Bacillales; family Bacillaceae; genus Metabacillus. Next base: position 43,553 of record NZ_LATZ01000020.1, on the reverse strand, counting down.
TCAGTAACACGACTGGGGATAGCGTTTGAATCAAAGCCCCTAAAAATGTAAAACAAAACACAGAAGGAATATGAGTTACTAACGAAAGCTTTGTGTAACGCTGAAAGTTCTTAGCCCTTTCGATAATACATAACGAAATAAGAGAAAAGTTAACAAAGGGAATCATACGTAAAATCATAATTTGGCCAATCGATAGGTTGGTATATTCTCCAAACCATTTTTGTTTCATTTTCACAAAACGATTCATAAGTGTTGGGAATAATCTTGCCATAAAATAAAAGATAATACTTGAACCTGTAAGACCGATCACCGAGTACAGCGAACCTAATTCAGCCCCAAATAACAGCCCTCCGCTTATGCACACGACAACTACAGGGATCAACAGAAATTGCCTAATGAGATGAAATAAAATAAATACTAACGGCGCAAAATATCCAGTCGTTTCAATTGCCGTTAACATTGATGATGCAGCTAGTTCAATCGTCATCACCACTTTCTTGGTTGTCATTCCTGATGCAGAAGTGTGTCGATATCATTTTACGAAAATAAATGATCTTTATGCTAACTTAATGATTAAATAGATAAAAAGAAAGACATGTAAAATAGTAATGACCGGAAAACCGATCACAAACGAGGTGTGCTTTGTTTTATGACGGAATTTATTCATTCCGATAAGTCCTCCTAATGCACCGCCGGCTAATGCAAGCCACCACAATGTTGCTTCTTTTATTCTCCATTCCCCGCGCTTTGCCCGTTTTTTATCAGCACCCATAAAGAAATAATTTATAAGATTGATTAGCAAATAATAGCTTATTATGTAAATCATTATGTACGTCTTCCCTTCAATTCTTTTTCCCTACTATACCATATGGAAACGAAAAAAGAGCTGCTCCTTAATGGAGTCAGCTCTTTATCAATCGATCAATTATTGATTAAGTTTCGCTTTAGCAGCGTCTGCTAATTGAGCAAATGCTTTTTCATCTGCAATTGCTAAATCAGCAAGCATTTTACGGTTAACTTCAATACCAGCAAGCTTTAAACCGTGCATTAAACGGCTGTAAGAAAGACCATTTACACGTGCAGCTGCATTGATACGAGTAATCCAAAGCTTACGGAAGTCGCGTTTTTTCTGACGACGGTCACGGTAAGCATACATTAATGATTTCATTACTTGTTGGTTAGCAACTTTGTATAATCTATGTTTAGAACCGAAATAACCTTTAGCTAATTTTAATACTTTTTTACGACGTTTACGTGAAACGATACCGCCTTTTACTCTTGGCATGTAAATTCCCTCCTATATTACGATGTTCCGATTATTTAATGTTGTCTAATAAATGACGAATACGTTTGAAATCGCCTTTGCTTACTAAAGTTGATTTACGTAATTTACGTTTAGCTTTTGTAGACTTGTTAGCGAATAAGTGACTAGTGTAAGCATGTGAACGTTTAAGTTTACCAGAACCGGTCTTTTTGAAACGCTTTGCTGCTCCACGGTGAGTTTTCATTTTTGGCATAAGGGATTCCTCCTTAAGTATTATTGCTTTTCATTTTTCGGTGCTAAAACTAGGAACATGCTACGTCCATCCATTTTAGGATGTGATTCAATCGTACTTAAGTCCGCACATTCAGCAGAGAATCGATCAAGCACCTTCTGACCAATTCCTTTATGAGTTATTGCACGTCCTTTGAAACGGATAGAAGCTTTTACTTTATCGCCCTTTTCTAAGAACTTACGTGCATTTCGAAGCTTTGTATTAAAGTCATGCTCATCAATTGTCGGGCTTAAACGAACCTCTTTTAAATTGATGATCTTTTGATTTTTACGCGCCTCTTTTTCCTTCTTTTGCTGTTCAAAACGGAATTTTCCGTAATCCATGATGCGGCATACAGGAGGCTTTGCATTTGGTGCTACTAAAACTAAATCAAGATTAGCTCTTGCAGCAATTTCTAAAGCCTCTTGACGAGATTTAATTCCAAGCTGATCTCCATTGGCACCGATCAGACGAACCTCACGTGCGCGAATTCCGTCATTTACCATCATATCTTTGCTAATAATTAGCCACCTCCAAGGTTTTCTCAAACTGAATAGTAGTTTTTCAAATCCGAATTGTTTAGCTCCACACTTTTTTATTTTAAATAAATAAAAAAGTGTGGATGCATGAAACACCCACACTACGATTGTATACAAAAAAGTTCATCGTAACCTGTCAACTACATACGGATGTGTCAATCAGGTGAGAAGCGGGTGCTTCTACTTGTTATATGAAAGACTATTCAATTACCTTGAACATTATAACACCATAACAAAGATCTTGCAAGTAAGTACTATATGTTTTAACAACATTTGTTATTGTATCAAAAGGATAGTATTGTTGCAATAGTTTTTTATTGAAAAGCGCAAGCGCCTCGATCAGCTCCGACAAGCATAAGACGTTCAAGAATAGAAGGTGTTCTTTACCTTCAATTCTTGAATGGCTTATGGCTCGAGGAGCTAGACACCAAAACTATGTACAAAAAAATTTATTTTTTCATTAAACAATAGCGGAAGCGCCTTGATCAGCCCCGACAAGCATAAGACGTTACAGAATAGAAGACGTTCTTTGTCATCAATTCCTGAGTGGCTGGACTTGCGGGTTAGGTGCTGGAGCTGGATGTCGAAGCCCTTAATTGGATTTATAATCTTCGAGAAAAAAGTTAAGCGCCTTGATCTGCTTGGGAACAAGGCGCTTGCACTAAACTACATTACCAACAAAATGGACTTATCTTTTCACTTCACTCTTAATACCTTCGATAAATTGGTCAAATGCAATAGTTTCTGACTTTTGCTCGCCATATTTGCGGACATTTACTGCTTTTTCTGCAATCTCATTGTCCCCGACAACAAGCATGTAAGGAATTTTCTGAATTTGTGCCTCACGAATTTTATATCCGATTTTTTCATCTCGTGCGTCTAATTCAACACGTAATCCGGCATCTTGCAATTGTTCTTGTACTTGTTTAGCATAATCAAGATGAATTGCAGGGGATACAGGAATGACTTGTACTTGTACGGGCGCAAGCCATGTTGGGAATGCCCCTTTATACTCTTCGATTAAGAAGGCTACAAAGCGCTCCATTGTTGATACAACGCCGCGATGGATAACAACCGGTCGATGCTGTTTGCCGTCTTCACCAACATATGTTAGATCGAAACGTTCTGGTAATAAGAAATCCAGTTGAACAGTTGAAAGTGTTTCATCTTTACCAAGAGCTGTTCTTACTTGTACATCAAGCTTTGGCCCGTAAAACGCTGCTTCGCCTTCTGCCTCATAGTAATCATGGCCTAATTCATCCATAGCATCCTTTAACATGCTTTGTGCTTTTTCCCACATGTTGTCATCATCAAAGTATTTTTCTTTATCTTCCGGATCACGATATGATAATCTAAACGAATATTTATCAATACCGAAGTCTTTATATACAGCTTCAATTAATCTTACAACACGGATAAATTCTTCTTTAATTTGATCAGGACGAACAAAAATATGGGCATCATTTAAAGTCATTCCGCGAACACGCTGCAGCCCTGTTAAAGCACCTGACATTTCATAACGGTGCATCATTCCCAGCTCGGCGATACGAATAGGCAATTCACGATAACTGTGAATATCGTTTTTATAGACCATCATATGATGCGGGCAGTTCATAGGACGAAGCACTAAATCTTCATTGTCCATTTCCATTTTAGGGAACATATCCTCTTGGTAGTGCTCCCAGTGGCCAGATGTTTTATAGAGCTCAACACTTCCTAAGACCGGAGTATATACATGTTGATAGCCTAAACGCTCTTCTTTATCAACAATGTAACGCTCAACAATACGTCTGATTGTCGCACCTTTAGGCAGCCAAAGCGGAAGACCTTGACCAACCTTTTGTGAAGTAGTAAATAAACCTAGTTCCTTCCCGAGCTTACGGTGGTCACGCTCCTTCGCTTCTTCAAGTATACGAAGATGCTCATCTAAATCACTTTTCTTGAAAAAGGCAGTTCCATAGATACGCTGAAGCATTTTATTCTTGCTGTCTCCACGCCAGTATGCACCTGCTACGCTGAGCAGCTTAAATTCCTTGATTTTTCCTGTTGATGGAACATGGACACCTCTGCATAAATCAAAAAATTCACCTTGTTCATAAATGGAGACAGCTTCACCTTCTGGAATAGCATCAAGAAGCTCAAGCTTTAAAGGATCTTGGATTTCCTCATAGATTTTCTTTGCTTCTTCACGGCTTACTTCCTTACGAACAATCTCAAGGTTTTCATTTACAATTTTCTTCATTTCCTTTTCAATCAGTGGTAAATCTTCAGGTGTAATCGCATTTTCCATATCAATATCATAATAAAAACCATTTTCAATAACTGGACCAATTCCAAGCTTTACTGATTGATCTTTATATAGGCGCTTAATCGCTTGCGCCATTAAATGCGCTGTTGAATGGCGCATAATTTCTAGTGCTTCACCACTATCCTGGGTTACAATTTCAATTTCTCCATCCTCTAAGATTGGTGTACGTAAATCAATTAGCTGTCCATTAAGCTTCCCTGCAAGAGATTTCTTCTTTAATCCCGGGCTAATGGATGCCGCAATATCTTCAGTTGTTGTACCTTTTGCAAACTCCTTTACAGCTCCGTCTGGAAACGCAATTTTTATAACGTCTGACATCCTTGTTCACTCCTTATATAAAAGCGGAATCGCCTTGTTCAGGTTCGAAAAGCATGAGACGCTCATGAATAGAAGGTGTTCTTTACCTCAATTCATGAGTGGCTTATGGCTCGAGGACCTAGGCGTTGGAGCTAGACACGGCACTATGTCCGTCGCTTTTTTGTCAATAAATTTGCTCCAAAAAAAATAAAACTCGCCCCCAAAAAAGGGACGAGTTAAAAAACATTGTCAATGGATCGTGGTTCCACCCTTGTTCCCATATCTTTAAGACGATGAGTCATCACCCATCCACGCAAAAGAAAGAATAGCGTGTGCATCTATGTATGGCTTTAACATCGATAACGGGAAGTCCGTCAGTCATTACTTGGGTTTCCGTTCACAACTGAAGTTTAAAGGTGGTAAATTTGTTCTTCGTGTTAGGAAGGTTTCAGCATATCCTTCCCTCTCTGAGAACCGTAAAAACAAACTCTTGTCCTTATCATTACTGTTACTTATTTCAATTATCTCGTATTATAAAGTGTTTTTATCTTAAAATCAAGATAGGCTCTCCAACATTTTTCTCATTTGTTGAAGTCACTTAATCTATGTACCGTTACTCTCTCTTGAAATATATTTTGTATCGTTTGCACCATACCGTCAAAAGGATTATTTGTATAGAAGGAAATCCGTTTGGGAGCGATGGAAACGATGGGAGCTAATAGCTTTGTATCAATATACATGGGATGCTGAGAGACAAAGGTCTGATCAATATAGGCTTCCAGTTCATCTTCAGTCACTTTTAGATCTTCAGAATTATATACAGCGTATTCTGTATCTTGAACAATAGAAAGTAACTCCAGCTTACTATCACGATTAATAAGATAATCACGTAAGCTTTGGATAAAATTTTGATATTCTTGTTCAAGCTTATATTCCTCAATTGCTGTCTCAACATATTCACGTAATCTAGCGGTATATTCATGCAAGCGAAATTTTTGAAAAGAGGAAAAAGTGAAATACAAATCCGGACGTAAAAATTCTTGAAGGGCATCTCGCAGGATGACATAACGCGGAAAGAAAGATTGAACCCCTGGAATATCCTTACGTTCCCCTTCTATAATTGACTGTGCAATATGTATGATTTGCTGCTGCTCTTCTTCTTCGAGAAAAAAATAATGTTCCTTTAGAATCATTAACATCATTTGCTGTTCTTTATGGTCAAGAATAAATTGAACAAGTCCAGGTATAACTAAATTCTCAAGTGAAATATCCCACTTTTTTGGGGTGATTTTTATGCATTGTTGATTGATCATTTGCAGATCAGTGTCAAAATCCTTGCATAAAGTACGAAAAATTGAAAATATAACATTCGCCTCTTTCGGAGACCCAAATAAAATCTCAAGCATGTTTGTCCCCCCTATTTGCCAACACCTGATTCTATGTATATGGGGGAATACGAATAATTAGAAGTAAAGAAACCAAGAATTTCATAAGAAAAAGCGCAAGATGCCCATTTATAGGTGATAAGTTAAATAGAAATCGAGATGTTCTTTGACTTCGATTCCTATTGACTAGATCATAAACCAAGGCACTTGCAGGTAGCCTTCAAAACTATCCAAAATTTTTTATTACTGTGTACTAAAGCTTAGACAGCCTCGCTTGAACGAGTTCATATAACTATAAAGGATAGGCTTATAGCAAAAAAGTACCTGCCCATATAAATGGCAGGTACTTAAAAAATGTGAAGCTAATCTCTTCGATTTCTTCCAGTTAACTCAATAGGGATTGCCATATGCTTAATACGTTCCATGATCCTTGCAGCTTTAACTGGTTCTTCTTCACCTCGTTGAGATACAGCCAGATGATGTTGAAGCTGTTTTAAATTAAAATTAGACGAAAAGAATGTTGGTAAATTTTCAAGCATCCGGTACTGCAATATCGTCCCAATTATTTCATCCCTCACCCAGCTTGACATTGATTCAGCTCCAATGTCATCAAGCATAAGAACCGGAATTTTTTTAACAGCATCTAATTTTTCATCTAATGAGGCCGAATTTTGAAGGGATCCTTTCAGCTCTCTCATAAATTCCGGCATATAGACAAGCATGGAGGAAACTTTATGTGAAGCTAACTCATTAGCAAGCGCCCCTAAAATATAAGTTTTTCCAACACCGAAAGAACCATATAAATACAATCCCTTTGAACGGATTCCGCTATTGTATTGTTCTACAAAATCCTGTGCAAGACTGATCGCCTTAAAGCGGTTCGGCTCGTCCACCTCAATTTGATCAAAAGAAGCCCCCAAAATATCCTTTGGGATATGCATGCTTTTTATTAAAGACTCATGTTTTTTCCGTTCATCATATGCTTCTTTCGTTGGACACTTATCATATTGAAGATCAATGATTTTCCCTTGGATAACCAAACGCGGATGATAGCCTTCCACTAAATTTTTACATTCTGATAAAGAAGGACAACCCTGGCAATTTTTGCTTTGGTTTATAAATTCCAGCAGTTTTACAAGACTTCTGTCAATCATTCCCTCCTCAATTTCAGATGAGTGATTGGTTAAAAAAGCTTGTACCTCTTCGTTATTTAATACCTGTTTTTTTACAGTATTATAGCGATCTTTAAAGTCAGGTCTGTTGGTTAGATTTCTAATTGACTTACTCAAATGATCCATTTCCTTCACCACGCTTTCTATCTAGCAAGACTACGTATTGCTTTTATTATCCTTATATTTTTTTATCCGATCAAATAATTTCTGTTTTTCTAGTTCAAATTGCTCTTGGTCTATGTGCAATTGCTCATTTTTGTCTTTTGTTTCATCCTTGGTTGACTCATCGTTGTCATCTTCCTTTAACCAAGAAGGAAGCATTTCTTTTCGAATCGGAGCCTTTTTAGCGGATGTTGATTTCTTTGTTGCTTTTTCTTCTGCCCACTGTTGATACTGTCTATGTTCATGTTTGGCAAGATCCATTGCAGCTCTGACTGTTGTAATTTGCTTCCTCGTCCAATGTCCTGCGATCTTTTGAACGTACGCTCTTGTAAGTTTCATATCTGTTTTTAACATGACATAGTAAATAAGAACATTTACAACTCCCGGCTCAAGTCTTTGTTGGAGCATAACTTCTTCAATGATTTGCATATCTCCAACAGCAGGAGGACGACCGCCGGAAACATCGGTTAAAAACTGTCGCGGTGAGATCGTTTCTAATTGGTAAATCATTTCTTCTTCTTTTGTCCGCTGCTTCTTTTCAATCGTTGTTTGTAAATGCTGTGGCTGTGTTTTATCTAGCAGCCCTGGCAAAGTATCACCATATTGAAATTGATACCAATCCCTGGAAGATTTTCTTAGTAGCTCGATGTCAATGATGTCGTCTTGATCAATGCTATTCATAACCACGTTTTTCATATCTACCGCATTTATCCCATACAAGTAAGAGAGCTTCTTTATCACATCCTTGACTGAAGGAGTAATCGCCTTTTTAGGAATAATCGCCTCAGAAAGCCCTGTAAAAAACAACTCAAAATCAAACACATCATCAGAGATATCCATTTCCGCACGCTTCGTAGTTTGCATATAATCTCGGTCATCGGCTAATGACAGATCTGCCAATGTTTCCTCATTAACTCGAGCAATCATATCAACCGATTGGCCTGAATCAAAAATTTCATTAAAGGATCTTGTTATATCCTTCATCTCATGATCAATTTGCTGATCGGAAAAAAAGCGTTTTAGTTGTGCAAATTTATTTTTTCCTACTCTATTATAGAGATATATATTTAATACGCCATCTTGAAAAAATTCATTTGGCCGCAATGGTGCCTGAAGCTCATAAACATAGCGTTTAAATTCCGATGTCTCACTTAAGTAGGTTTTTAATAAACCAAGTCCTTCAAGCTTTAAACGTTCACGGTAAATCTCACGCAAATTACATTGCATGATCATCATTAAACTATGGTGTGTCATTTCTTCACCCCATAACCGATTTTGTTCCAGCTCACCCCATAATGTCATATAAAGGCTAAAGCATTTAGAACCAAGTAATGGCTGATATAATAAAGTTAAAATCTTTCTATCTAAGTCCTGAAGGACTGAGCTGCTTTTCACCGTATATCGATCAATTGCAAGCAATTCCTTCCAATGCTGTTCCATCTTTTTCAACCTTCCATGACTAATTATATTTCCACACTGAAAAAAGAGCTTGAAGAAAATCTTCAGTAGCTCTTCTATCTTACTTTTTTTATTAAATCTGTCAATTCCTCGATAAAAACATTAATATCTTTAAATTGTCGGTAAACAGAAGCAAAACGGACATAAGCAACCTCATCAATTCTTGCCAGCCTGTCCATGACCATTTCACCAACAAGCTCGCTGTTTACTTCCGACACACCTTGATTTCTAAGCTCTTTTTCAATATCGTGGACAATATCCTCTAATTGCTGTAAAGGTACCGGTCTTTTTTCACAAGCCTTGATTAATCCTCTTAAGATTTTATCTCGGCTAAACTCTTCCCTTGTTCCTTCTTTTTTGACAACAATTAAAGGAAACTCCTCGACCTTTTCAAAAGTGGTGAAACGATATTGACATTCCTCACATTCACGGCGGCGTCTAATTGATCTGCCTTCATCTACAGGTCTTGAGTCTAAAACCCTTGTACCATTATGCTGACACGAAGGACATTTCATCTAACCAGCTCCAATCGATCATCTAAAATTAATGAATTAGCTACTTTTCCCAGTTCCAACAAAGTTTTCTTTTGAGTCAAGCTTTTTATAAAGCTGGAGAATAATCTTTTTACTATAGCCAAAGTCTGTTGGTAAAAATGTATTTGTTGTCGCCGTAAAATCAACAGCTGTTTCAAACGGACGGACAGAAACGACCGTTACAATTAAGAAAGCCTTTCTTGGACTGTCAATTGTTACACTCATTTCACCGCGGTCCTCTGACACCGAGGTGACTGTCATCCCAGGTGTCTGCTCGATTAATGATTTTACGGATTGTAATGCATTTTTATATGTAGTTTTATAATAATGGCTTTTCAAATCTGGATTATAATGATTTTCACGTGTTTCTTGGTGTGTACTGAAGAAATCTTTTAGCTTATTCATAAAACTCATACTCTTTTTCCCCTTTATTGTATATTTTTCGGAATGTACAAAAGTTATTCTAACTCTATCATACTGAAATTTTCCGATAATAAAAAGAGGTGCAGATTAAATAATCAGCACCTCGGGAATTTTGTTTTAAAATTAAAGAGCTTTTGCTTGAGTTTGTTTTACTTGCACAGGTCCCATTCCTCTTGGAATTTCAATATTTTCTCTAGTTTGTGCACCTAAAGATTCTGCAATATAATCTGCAGCAATATTCGGGTCTAAATCACCGCAAGTGTAAACATCAATGCTCGCATATCCATGCTCAGGAAAACTGTGGATTGTTAAATGTGATTCAGAGATGATAACAACACCGCTCACTCCCTGTGGAGCAAACTTGTGAAAAGCAACCTCTCTTATTTCTGCACCAGATTTTAAAGCAGCATTTACAAACGTTTTTTCAATGTAATCCATATCATTCAGCTTATCAAAATCGCAACCCCATAATTCCTGGATTACGTGTCTACCCATTGTTTCCATATTCATGGATCCCCCTCTAACTATTTTTTCACATGAATTCTTCGCAAAATGGCATATGTTAAACTACCACGGGGGAAAGTTAGTCCAAAGAGGTCCTAACCCTTTAAGTAGCCCAAATACCTTGGCTTTTATAAGAAGTTCACGAAAAATAGTATACTTTGTTTAGTTATGTTTTGCAACACACTTTTTCAAAAAACTTTGTAAATAGTTAAAGGGTGAATAAAGAAGACGGTGACCCACTTGTTATCATACCTTATATTGTCTGTGTTATACCCAAAAATGAAGGAGTATTAAACCTCCAATAAATTTGCCATTTTTTCAGAAACAAACTTCACAAGATCAATCACTCTGCATGAATAACCCCATTCATTGTCATACCATGCTAATACCTTAATTTTATGTGATTCAATCACCATAGTAGATAAACCATCAATGATCGCTGAATGTGGATTTGTATTAAAATCAATTGATACTAATGGTTCAATTGTATAATCAAGAATTCCTTTTAAATCGCCATTAGCTGCTTTTTTAAAGGCTCTATTTATATCTTCAACGGTAACATTTGTATTGACATCAACCACTAAATCCACTAAGGAGACGTTTGGAGTAGGGACTCGCAATGCCATTCCATGGAGCTTCCCATTTAGATGTGGCAGCACCAGAGAAAGAGCCTTGGCTGCACCTGTCGTTGTTGGAATAATTGATTGTGCACAGGCTCTTGCTCTGCGTAAATCCTTATGTGGATTATCAATGTTCTTTTGATCGTTTGTATATGCATGAACGGTTGTCATTAAGCCATTTTCAATCTGAAACGAATCATCCAGCACCTTTATTACCGGTGCGAGGCAATTAGTTGTGCAGGAAGCATTTGAAATAATCATGTGCTGCTCTGGATCATATTGCTGCTCATTTACTCCCATTACAATTGTAACATCCTCATTTTTTCCTGGGGCGGTTAAAATGACCTTTTTCGCCCCTGCTTCTATATGCAGCATTGCTTTTTCTCTTGAATTAAATTTACCTGTTGCTTCGATCACTATATCAATCCCTAAAGCTTTCCATGGTAAAAATTTGGGATCACGCTCATTTATAAGCAGAATTTTGTTTCCGTTTACAAGCAAGTAATCATCCATTGCAATGACATCGCCATCAAACTTACCGTGATTTGTATCATACTTAATTAAATGAGCTAGCGTGTCTGCCGGATAACTTGCATTTATCGCTATAATGTTCATCTTTTCTTTCATCGCTTTACGAAATACCATTCTCCCAATACGACCAAAACCATTTATTGCAATTGTGGCTCTCATCATATATCCCCTCTCATATATGTCATACTAATTAACTTATTTATAAATATAGTATAACACATATATCAGAAAAAGCGATATTTATTATCATCATTTTTTAATTTAGGCTTTTTGCACATAAAAAAGAAGACTAATACTAGTCTTCGTAAAAATCCCCCCAAATTTTTTAATAGGCTATGTAGAAATTTTTATCACAACATACAGCTATTTACACATTAATTGAACTTATATGTTGTAGAGTAAAGATTTAAAAAAGCTGCCGGGACTTTCTCGGCAGCCTGAGAAGACTAATACTAGTCTTCTTTATATATTCCCCATTTCATCAATAATCTGTTGATCTGTACAGTGGTTTCTTCGATCGAACCATTGTTATCAATTATTTCATCGGAAAGCTTAACCTTGTTTTTAAGAGGCATCTGAGAACGAATTCTCATCATCGCTTCCTCTTTAGTATAACCATTTCTCTCCATTAATCGTTTTAACTGTGTTTCCTGAGTTACAAAAACTAAAACTATTTTATCCACCATATGGGTCAAATTGCTTTCAAACAATAAAGGAATATCCAATACTACCGCTTTTGCCTGTAGATCTTTTTCTTGTCGGGTTTGCTTCAGCATTTCCTGACGAACAGCAGGATGAACAATTTGATTTAATTTCTGGCGTTTCGCTTCATCTGAAAAAACTAACGCACCAAGCTTTTCACGATTAAGTGTTAAGTCTTTAAGCAACATATCTTGGCCAAATGTTTCTATGATTTGTTTGTAGGCAGGCTTACCCACTTCAACTACCTCTCTGGCAATTTTGTCAGCATCTATCACTCGAATTCCTGCATTTTTAATGATGTTTGATACTGTGCTTTTCCCGCTTGCGATACCTCCTGTTAAACCAATTACAATTGTCACAGTGACTTGCCTCCATAATCTTTATAATTTCCATATTCCTATCATAATTAGAATGATCCCTGGCAGGCAAGAAAATTTATCCATCCAAGTGAATTTCGAAAAAACATAGCCTGATTTAATACCGATTGATACAAACAACGAGCTCATACATGCTACTAAAATACTCATAATAGCAGGAGAATAGCCCAGTAAAGCGGCGCCAATCCCGGCACCAAATGCATCAAGTGATAGGGCAGCACCGAGTAGAAAAGCTTCAATACCTGTTATTGTTCCCGACTTATCAATATCTGCTGACATCGGTTTTTTAAGTATATTGATTACAATTCCAAGGGTTTTAATTTCGAAATTGATGAGCGTTTTTTCATTTTCTGCTTCATCCTCTTGGACTTCTTTTGCTGGTCTAAAAAATTGGAACAAAACCCATGCACCAATAAAAAGCAGAATAAACCCACCAAGCTTTTCTGTTACATAGACGGGAAAAATCCTTGTCATAAGATCGCCAACCATCATAGCTAGTAACAGTGTTCCAGCAGAACAGCATGCAATAATCAAAATGGATTTAAATGGAATTCCCATCTTGCGCAAGCCATAAGTAAAGCCCACTGAAAAGCTATCTAAGCTTACTGCGAATGCTAATAATAAAAGTGATGCAAACTGAACCATATTAGCCTAGCCCCTTCCTTCTGATTGCTAACATAGTGTATGACAATCGCCTAGATAGTGTTAAAAGAAGGGATAAAAAAATGGTGCCAAAGCAAAAGAGTCATCTCCTCTCAACACGATAAATCGAGTTTATTAGAAGGAGAGCCTTTTGAGACACCCATCTTTTTAATTATTTCTGGCAGTTTTCACAATAATGTGTTCCTCTTCCGCCAACAACAGTTTTTATTAAATTGGTCCCGCATTGCTTACAAGGTTCGTTTGTTCTCCCATATACAAATAATTGCAGTTGAAACATGCCGATTTCACCTTGAGTATTTACATAAGAACGAACCGTGCTTCCTCCTTTGGCGACCGCTTCGTCGAGTGTTGCTATGATTTCTTGATGTAATAATTTATATTCTGCAGCTGTTAACTGATTAGCAATCCGTTCAGGACGGATCCCTGCCCGGAAAAGTGCTTCATCCACATAGATGTTCCCAAGACCGACAACAATGTTTTGATCCAATAATGCTGATTTTATTTTTCTTGTGGTTTTCTTCAAACGGTCTCGAAGATAGGCTTCAGTAAATTCCTTAGCAAAAGGTTCCGGTCCAAGCTGGGAAAGAGGAGGTTCATTTTCTTCCTCCCCTTTTTTAAATAAATGCATCGTTCCAAATTTCCGGACATCTCGATAACGGAGCTGTGCCCCATCCTCAAAAGAAAAAAATACATGTGTATGATGATCATACTCTTCTTCAGGTTTATATAAACCGTAACGCCCCTCCATTCGTAAATGGGAGACTAGGACATAATCATCTAGGATAAATTTTAAAAACTTCCCTCTCCGCTTCACATCATAGATGGTTTGTCCAACCAAAGCATCCCTAAACTGGTCAATGTCATCTGGCTTCTTGATGATTTTGGGCCAATGGATCGTAACTTGTTTAATTGTTTTCCCCTTTACAAGCTGAAGCAAAGTTCGACGAACCGTTTCGACCTCAGGTAATTCTGGCATCATTTCACTTCCTTGCTATCTTACGTAAAGCTGTTTTATAAGATTGTTGTTTTTTAATAATGTGTTGTTGCCTGTTGATTTCCACTATATACGTTCAATTTTGCAGGTAGTCCATGAGCCTGCTAATTTATCGCTATGCACCTGCTAAGGTCTTATTTGACCCATTTTCCCTGCAGAAGTCTTCCGTCACTCAACACAGTTCACAATCCACAATGAACTTAAACACGAGAACAATCAAAAAAAAATGATCATTTCGCGTCATACCACGAGTCACCATAGGAATAATCCACCTTTAACGGAACAGCTAACTCTACCGCATTTTCCATAACATCAGGCACGATTTTTTCAAGAATTGCAATTTCATCCCTTGGGCACTCAAAGATTAATTCATCATGTACCTGTAATAATAATTTTGCTTGTACCTTTTCCTGCTTCAAACGTTCCGCCATATCAATCATAGCCTTTTTAATAATATCGGCGGCACTTCCTTGGATTGGAGTATTCATCGCCGTTCTTTCGGCAAAACTGCGAAGATTAAAATTTCTGCTTGTGATTTCAGGGATATATCTTCTTCTGTGAAGCAGTGTTTTCACATAGCCTTTTTCCCTAGCATCCGCAACAATGTCATCCATATACTCTTGGACTCCTACAAAGGTTTCCAAATAGCGTTTAATAAACTCGCCTGCTTCCTTACGGGTGATTCCCAAACTTTGCGAAAGTCCGTAATCACTAATACCATAAACAATACCAAAATTTACGGCTTTAGCTTGTCTTCTCATGTTTGAGGTAACATCCTCTTTGGCTACATGAAAAACATCCATCGCTGTTTTTGTATGAATATCTAAATCATTTTGAAATGCTTCCACTAAATTTTTATCATTTGCAATATGTGCCAATACCCTTAATTCAATTTGCGAGTAATCAGCTGCAAAAATAACCCAGTCCTCTTTTGATGGAACAAAGGCTTGGCGAATTTTCCGGCCTTCCTCAAGTCTTATTGGGATATTTTGCAAATTCGGATCGATCGAGCTAAGACGGCCTGTTGTTGTTAACACTTGGTTAAACCGGGTATGAATCTTACTAGTATCTTTGTGAACAACCTTTAATAAGCCTTCTATATATGTTGATTGCAGTTTTCCAAGCTGACGATAATGAAGAATTTCCCTTACAATTTCATGTTTTTCTTCAAGCTTCTCCAACACGTCTGCCGAAGTTGAGTAGCCTGTCTTCGTCTTTTTAATTACAGGCAAGCCAAGTTTGTCAAATAGAATAACGCCTAATTGTTTAGGAGAATTAATATTGAAAGCTTCACCGGCAAGCTCATAAATTCTTTCTTCAATCGCTGTTAACTGCTCAGCTAAATTAGATCCCATATCCTTTAACCGATCAATATCAACCTTCACACCAGTTGCTTCCATTTCTGCAAGGATGACGGAAAGCGGAAGCTCTAAATCATAAAACAAGGATGATTGATCATTTTTTTCAAGCTGATCTGCTAAATTATCCTTTAAAGCAAAAATTGCTTGGCCTTTGCGGACAAGATGCTCACTAAGTATTTCTTCATTAGGGATTGTCCGTTTTGCTCCTTTTCCATAAACCAGTTCATCTGATTGAACGATTGTCAGTCCATTTGTTTTAGCAACACCCGCTACATCAGCAAAGTTTTCAG
Organism: Bacillus sp. SA1-12; assembly: GCF_000981385.1. Lineage (GTDB taxonomy): Bacteria > Bacillota > Bacilli > Bacillales > Bacillaceae > Metabacillus. The sequence continues at coordinate 27,699 of NZ_LATZ01000020.1, read as the reverse complement.
AAGGATTTAATAAATAGGCAGCAATCAAGACATCAAAATCGATCCCTTTTAATGAAATTCCCTTCCAGTTAAGAGCGACACTTGTTTTCTTCCCGTCATAAACAATTTTACGCTTTGTCTCATCCTCCGCCCAATCTTTAAAAGCCTCTGACGATAATGCTGCTTCAGCTGGTATGTAATAGTGGCCGTTCTCATTTACAAGAGAGAACCCAATAATATCAGCGTTATGATAACTTTCATCGAGAACCTCTGCATATAATGCAACTTCATCAGTTAATAATTCACTTGAAAATTCGGTTATTTTTTCAAAGCTGATGTCCTCTACTGTTTCTTCCTCAATCTCAACTTCTTCTCCGAGCTTATCAAGTAAGGAATTAAAGCCTAATTCTTTGAAGATATCAGTTACCTTTTTCACATCAAAGCCGTCATAAAGCACATCATCTACCTTTATTGCTAAAGGTGCCTCACAATTAATAGTGGCGAGCTCCTTGCTCATCAGTGCTTGTTCACGGTTTTCTTCAAGCTTTTCTTTCAGCTTTTTACCGCCTACTTTGTCAATTGATGCTAACACATTTTCAAGTGTTTCAAATTCTTTCAAAAGCTTAACTGCTGTTTTTTCTCCAATTCCAGGCACTCCAGGAATATTATCTGAAGTATCCCCCATTAAACCCTTCATATCAATGATTTGCTCTGGTGTTAAGCCGTATTTTTCATGGATGAAACTTGGAGTATAGGAATCGACATCAGTTATTCCTTTACGAGTGATATCAACTGTTATCCCATCTGTAACGAGTTGGGTTAAATCTTTGTCACCTGAGATGATTTTTACTTCATAGCCTTCCTTTTCTGCTTGGCGTGATAATGTTCCAATGATATCATCTGCTTCGTAATTCTCAAGTTCATAACGGGGTACTTGATAAGCATCAAGAAGCTCGCGAATAAACGGAAACTGTTCAGATAATTCAGGTGGGGTTTTTTGACGTCCCCCTTTATATTCTTGGAATGTTTCATGTCTAAATGTCGTTTTACCTGCATCAAATGCAACAAGCATATGTGATGGTTTCTCATCTTCTAAAATTTTCATTAATATCATCGTAAAGCCATAAATGGCGTTTGTATGGATCCCTTTATCATTATTTAATAAAGGGAGAGCAAAAAACGCCCGATAAGCGATGCTATTTCCATCAATTAAGACAATCTTTTTTGTCACTATTTCGTACCTCCTGTATCTATTGATAAGCGCTGTTTGCTGATTTTCTTCATCCCACAAAATGTTAGCGATACTTATCGCGCATAACCGCACATCCTTCGCCTGACTTAGATATCCTGTCCTTTGTCGGCTCTTTAAGGATCGTTATCACTCATATTCGCTTTCCATTATAACTAAAAATAGGGTTTACTATCCTTTAAGATGAGATAAAGTGAGACTTCCATCAGTAGGTTTTCAGCCATTCAGATTTAGATAGTGAATTTATTAGAAAAAACCACTGTTTTCCACCTTCTATTCTATCATGACTGCAAATAGAAAGGAAAACTGTGGTTCTTTTTATTATAATCAAGCTTCGAAAGGCAAAAAAAAGGGACGGGAGCAAAATGCTCTCGTCCAAAAGATTGGCTCCTTGGATGAAGGGGTTTTCACTTAGTATCTTACCAACTTTATATTAAGATAGAATAAATTGGATGTAAATAAATTGTAAAGGATAACAATTATTATCATCTTTTTATCAAAACTTTTATAAATTTTGGCCATCCTGATACTTTTTAAACAATTTTACAGTAAACGTTGTCCCTTCTCCAATTTCACTCGTCACGCTTAATTGTCCCTTATGCGCTTCGACTAAATGCTTGACGATCGCCAATCCTAATCCGGTTCCACCTGAATTTCTGCTTCGCGCCCGATCAACTCGATAAAACCGTTCAAAAATTCTCGGTATCTCCTCTGCCTTTATCCCGATACCTGTATCGGTTACTTTAATAAGAAGGTAGTGATTGTATTTTTCAACCTTAACTTGTACAGAGCCGCCCTTTGGGGTATAGTTTAACGCATTGCTCATTAAGTTAATAAAGATCTGCTTTAAGCGATATAAATCTCCTTCAATATACAGAAGACCGTCTGGAATCTGAAGGGATAAATCTACTTCCTTCTCCTGTGATTTTCCTTGTAGAATAATATAAATATCTTCTAAAACCTCTCTAATATCACAAGTCTGTATCGATAATTGAAAGCCTTGCTGTTCTATTTTTGATAAATCAAGGAGATCTTGTATAAGTGACTGCAAGCGGTCGCTTTCCTTAAGAATAATCGATAAAAAATATTTAGCTGTTTGTTTATCATTTAGTGCACCATCTAAAAGAGTTTCACTAAAACCTTTTATTGATGTTATTGGTGTTTTTAACTCATGTGAAACATTAGCGACAAAGTCTTTTCTCATTTGCTCCAATTTCTTAAGCTCTGTAATATCATGAAAAACCAGCACAATACCTTTCCATTCATCATTCGTTCCGATAATTGGAGCCCCATATACCTCAAAGTGTTTTCGTTCTATTTTCAGAGGGATATGCAGCTGCTTTCTAACCTTTACCTCTGTCATAAAGATTTCTTCAACAAGTTCAATAATTTCTTTATGGTTAAAGGCATCATAATATAATTGATAAAGAAATTCAGCGGAATCTACCTCAAATAGTTCTTTATAGGCACGGTTAACTAAATTAATATAGCCTCGTCCGTCGATTAAGATCAGCCCGCTTCCCATGTTCTCAATCAAGGTTTGCAGACGGTCCTGCTGCATTTCCTGAGCCCTGGTCATATCCTGAAGATTTCTAGCAAGAATATTAATAGACTGGCTTAACATGCCTGTCTCATCTAAATGATCCTCGTAGGTCCGTGCCTTATAATTTCCTTTTGCAAGCTCCATCGCTACCTTTGTAGCCGATTCAATCGGTTTAGTATATCGAGAGGTTATTTTAACCCCTAGAAATAAAATAATAAAAAAGGCTGATCCTAAACTAATCAATAAAATGGCCCACATTTGTTTATTTGCTTTATCTAATTCATTAATCGAAGACGTCACTAAAACAATCCCTTTATAGGACTCTCCCTCCGTAACAGGAATCCCATAATAAGCCTGTTTCTCTTTTTGATCCATGAAAAAATAACCGTCTTGTTTATTTTTCATCAACGGCAGAATATCATCGATCATACGCTGATGATTATGCCCTTCGGCTAATTCTCCCGCTTCATAAAGAACCTGATCTTTTTCATTTAAAACCGTAAAATGTGATGTGAAAGATTTGCCCATTTCATTTACAAAATCATAAGCTTCCTCTTCGGGTAAGCCTTTCTCAAAAACAAGCGTTTTTGTTATTTTTGCTTCTCTTTTCAAGCTTTCTTTATAAGAATTCATATAATAGCTATTAAAAATTTGTCCAAGTAAAAGCCCTAATCCGATTAAAACCGTAATAACTAAAATAATTAAGGCAAATAACAGCCTTGAACGAAACTTATTCATTCATCTTGGGCTCCTCGAGCTTATAGCCTAGCCCTCTAATTGTTTTAATATAAAGAGGCTTTTTCGTATTTCTTTCAATCTTTTCACGCAAATGACTAATATGAACATCGACAATTCTTGTATCACCTGCAAAGTCATAATTCCATACAGCACTTAGCAACTGGTCACGTGTAAGTACTCGTCCTTTATGTTTAGCCAAATACACAAGTAATTCAAACTCTTTAGGAGTTAAATCTAACCGTTCTTTGCCGTAATACGCCTCATAGTGTTCCGGCAAAACCTTCAAATCTCCGATCATGACCTGCTCTGATTCGACTGTCTCTTTATAGTCAGTTTCCATTTGATGTGATTGTGTTCGTCTTAAAATAGCCTTTATTCTTGCAACAACTTCTCTAGGACTGAAAGGCTTTGTCATATAATCGTCCGCACCAAGCTCAAGTCCTAACACTTTGTCAAATTCATCATCTTTTGCTGTTAACATCAAAATCGGTACCATAATCTTTCTTTGGCGAAGCTGCTTACATACTTCGATACCGTCCATTTTTGGTAGCATTAAATCTAGAACAAGTAAATCTGGTTCTTCATTTATACAGCTATATAGCCCTTCTTCCCCATCCATTGCTGTAGTAACACTAAAACCTGCTTGCTCTAAATTGTACTTTAACAAAGTTGAAATTGATTGTTCATCATCTACTACAAGAATTTTCTTACTCATAACTGCCTCCAAGGATAGTATTTCCCTTCATCATAGCCAAGCTCTTTTTACCCTTATTATATAGGAAACTTCGCTTAGCGGGGGGATTTTTTCATTTGTGAACAAAGAAAGTTAAGGAAGATCGTATACCCTTCTTTGTTTTTTATCTATTCTAGCCAAAACTTGTTAAAAAGAAAAACAGTTGAAAGGGCAATGGGACTGTTGAAAATTTTGGTATTCATCTACATTTAATGGTAATAATAGGAAAAACAATGTCATTAGGAGAAAGAATATGCACTTACTTTTTGTCATCCTCGTTCTTTTCCTTTCTTTTAAAAAAGGTGATTGGAAAAACTGGGAGACCTACTATCCTACCATGCTTTATATATCTTTAGCCTCTTTTCTTTATGAGTATATTTCCCATTCAAATTTTCATTTATGGGATTTAAAAGAAATGCATATACTGAATGCAATGAATGTTCATTTTGTTCATAATCTGCTTATAAATCCTTTAATAGCCTTTGTTTTTTTATCGCATTATCCTGATAAACCAAAAAAACAAATCAGCTATCTTCTTAAGTGGGTGATTAGCTTTTTACTAATCGAGTGGTTTGCCGAAAGTTATGGGTTATTATTATATGACAATGGATGGACTATTGGCTGGTCAGCTTTTTTTGTCATCATCATGTTTCCGATGATTAGACTTCACCATGTTAATAAACCTTTGGCATTAATACTTTCTGTCTTTATTGCCATATTTTATTTATCCATTTTTGATTACCTTTAGGTATTACACCAACTTCAACAGGAGGAGTAAGGAATGGAAATGGTTATCTTATGGTTACTGCTCATCATTGGAATTGTGTTATTCCTTTTTAGTTTTAGAAAACCTCCGATCAAGCATTGGGTGCTTATTTACTTGTTAGCCTCATATTTTTCGATCTTTTTAGGTGTCATAGTAGTAGAAGAAAATATGCTGACATATCCGGTGAAATTTTTAGATCAGTATTTTTCTTCGAGTATTCTTTATGAATATCTGCTATTTCCAGTCGTTTGTATGTACTTTTACCAAACCACCTATCGTTCAAAGTTAATCGGTATTATCGGACAGGCCCTCCTTTATACAGCCGCATTAACCGTTACTGAATTTCTGTTTGAAAGATATACTGATTTAATTGAATACTTGTCCTGGACTTGGCTGCATACATTTCTATCAATTTTCTTCCTTATGCTTATTCTCCGATTTACTGCCCATTTGGTTAATAAAGAAGGGTAAAAAATGAAAGATTCACTGTTCTTATTTTGGTTCCTTTTAAATCTTTGCGTAAGGAGGAACATATTTCTTAATTTTCAGGCAGATGCAAATTAAAAAAACTGACCACATTGATCAGTTTTAGAAATTGTCTAAAGCTTTACCTTCGATAGGTGTTATTTTACAAGGAGGACAAACGGTAACCCTTCCCTCTAATATCATTTCCTCATCGCCATTTATTGCTTGAACTTCAACAATTATTTGATTTTCTGCTGCATGGATTTCACTGACTTCAAAAAGGAATTGGACAATACTATAATGATATAGCGGTTTAAGGAAGGCTAATTCTTGTTTGACTATATGGCTACCTGGTCCAGGTAAGTATTTTGATACGGCAGAAGTAATAATTCCAGTTAGCATTAAGCTTGGAACGAGCGGTTTTTCATATGGAGTTTGTGAGGCATAATCATGCTGTATATAGAGCGGATTTGCATCATTTGTTAAGCCTAAATAAAGCAATAAATCTTTATCTTCAATTTTTTCAGTTAATGACAATTTTTCTCCAACTGTAATCTCTTCAATATGTCTTCCGAGTTTTCGCTTTTTACCAAGGAGCATATTTGCACCACCTTACTATATTAGAAGAAACAACCAATTTTATGAGAATTTTACAAAGTAAATGAAAATGATAAAAAAGAAAATTGAGGATGGCCCCAACTTTCTTTTAGATAACCAGGAAGTAGCTTAAGATAAAACTTTCATTACGTTTTTAACTGAATCTGCAGATTTACTTAATGCAGCTTTTTCTTCTTCTGTTAATTCGAGTTCGATGATTTTCTCTAATCCATTGCCGCCAAGGACAGTTGGGACACCTAAGTAAATACCATCATAACCATATTCACCTTCTAAAAATGCAATCGTTGGAAGGATACGGCGCTGATCTTTTAATATCGCTTCAACCATTTCTACTAAAGATGCAGCTGGTGCATAGTAAGCACTTCCATTTCCAAGCAGGTTAACGATCTCTCCGCCACCCTTACGTGTTCTTTCCACAATCGCATCTAAACGATCTTTTGGAATTAATGTTTGCAAAGGAATTCCACCAACATACGAATAACGTACAAGAGGTACCATGTCATCACCATGTCCACCTAATACAAATCCTGTTACATCCTTAACAGAAAGATTGAGCTCTTGTGCAACAAATGTACGGAAACGAGCTGTATCAAGTACCCCAGATTGACCAATGACACGATGCTTTGGAAATCCTGATTCTTTAAATACAGTATATGTCATTGCATCTACAGGATTCGTTAAGACGATAATGGTACATTCTGGAGAATATTTTACAACTTCCTTAGTTACACTTTTCATAATGCCAGCATTCGTCGAAACAAGATCATCGCGGCTCATCCCGGGTTTTCTGGCAATACCTGCAGTAATGACGACAATATCTGAGTCAGCTGTATCTTCATATTTTGATGTACCAATAATATTTGCGTCAAATCCTTGTACAGGACTTGCTTCAAGCATATCTAATGCTTTTCCTTTTGTAGGATTTTCCATTTGTGGGATATCAACCAATACAACATCTGCAAGTTCTTTTTGGCCTAATAAAAATGCCGTTGTAGCACCTGTAAAACCACTGCCAATAACAGAAACCTTTTTACGTTTGATTGCCATTTGAACATCCCCTTAAAGTTATGTAAGTCAGGTAATCGGGGCCGGCCTAATTGTTCAAAGGCAGGCCCACATCGTTACCTATAAAATAATGACTGGAATTATGAATTAACCAAAGTTTTTAATTAGCTCTTCTGCAAATTCTGAGCATTTTACTTCAGTTGCCCCATCCATTAAACGAGCAAAATCATATGTTACAACTTTAGAAGCAATTGTTTTTTCAACTGAATTAATAACTAACTCAGCAGCTTCTGTCCAGCCTAAATGTTCAAGCATTAATACACCAGAAAGCAGAACAGAAGATGGATTTACTTTATCAAGACCAGCATATTTTGGTGCTGTTCCGTGAGTAGCTTCAAAGATCGCATGTCCTGTTTCATAGTTGATGTTTGCTCCTGGAGCAATACCGATACCGCCAACTTGTGCTGCTAATGCATCAGAAATGTAATCACCATTTAAGTTCATTGTTGCAACTACATCAAATTCACGAGGACGAGTTAAAATTTGTTGTAAGAAGATATCTGCAATTGCATCTTTTACAATAATTTTCCCAGCAGCTTCTGCATCAGCTTGTGCTTTATTAGCTGCTTCTTTGCCTTCTTTTTCAACAATGCGGTCATATTCTGCCCAAGTAAATACTTTATCGCCGAATTCTTTTTCTGCAAGTTCATAGCCCCAGTTTTTGAAGGCACCTTCAGTGAATTTCATAATGTTTCCTTTATGAACAAGTGTTACAGATTTACGGCCATGCTCAATTGCATAATTGATTGCAGCTCTTACTAAACGGCTTGTACCTTCTTCAGAAACAGGTTTGATACCGATACCAGAAGTTTCAGGGAAACGAATTTTATTAACGCCCATTTCACTTTTCAAGAAGTCGATTAGCTTTTGAACTTCTTCAGAGCCTTTTGCATACTCAATACCAGCATAGATATCCTCAGTGTTTTCACGGAAAATAACCATATCCGTATCTTCTGGACGCTTAACTGGTGAAGGTACACCTTGGAAATAACGTACTGGACGCAAGCAAACAAATAAATCTAATTCTTGACGAAGTGCTACATTCAGTGAACGGATTCCTCCGCCAATTGGTGTTGTTAAAGGTCCTTTAATAGCAATTAAGTACTCACGAATAACTTCCAGTGTTTCATTTGGTAACCATTCGCCAGTTTGATTAAATGCTTTTTCACCAGCAAGAACTTCTTTCCAAACGATTTCTTTTTCACCATTGTACGCTTTTTCAACCGCTGCTTCTAATACACGTGATGCAGCTGCCCAGATATCAGGACCGATTCCGTCACCTTCAATAAATGGGATAATTGGATTGTTTGGTACGTTTAATGCTCCGTTAGTTACTGTAATTTTTTCACCTTGTGTCAAAGAAATTACCTCCCAGATTATGTATATTCTATAGCTATTATCCAAAGGATAGATTGCACACTTTTTAGTATAGTAGTTTTTAAAGAATTTTGCAGAGAATTTAAAATAATTTTTTTGCTTTTTATAAAGATAACGATTCCACACAGTAATCCTCCCAATCAAACAGGGAGGATGCTGTGTTTGAAATCATAATTTATTATTACCATTTCCAAATAAAAGATTATTAACCGCGTTGCTCTAATGGTATATAGGCTTGCTTATCGGGACCAACATATTCAGCGCGCGGGCGAATTAAGCGGTTGTTTTCATATTGCTCTAAAATATGAGCTAACCAGCCAGAAACACGGCTAACTGCAAAAATTGGCGTAAACAGGTCATGATCAATACCTAAGCTGTGGTACATAGATGCTGAATAGAAATCAACGTTTGGCGGCAATGGTTTGCGTGATCTAACAACTTCTTCAACTTTCGTTGAAATTTCATACCATTTCGGTTCACCAGTTAATTTCGTCAGTTTCTCAGACATTTTCTTTAAATGTTTAGCTCTAGGGTCCCCCTGACGATAAACACGGTGCCCAAAGCCCATAATTTTTTCTTTATTATCAAGCTTTTCATTAATATAGCTTTCTACATTTTCCACTTCGCCAATCTCAGTAAGCATCTTCATTACTGCTTCATTTGCTCCACCGTGTAATGGTCCTTTTAGCGCTCCGATTGCTGAAGTCACACCAGAATAAACGTCTGATAATGTTGCAACACAAACACGAGCAGTAAATGTAGATGCATTTAATTCATGATCGGCATGTAAAACGAGCGCTTTATTAAACGCCTCAATTGCTACTTCATTAGGTTCCTCACCAGTTAGTGTATATAGGAAGTTTGCAGCCATTGATAAGTCTGTTCTAGGCTCAACCGGCTCTAAGCCTTTACGGATGCGAGCAAATGATGTGACAACGATTGGAAGCTGTGCTTGTAGTCGGATTGCTTTTCTATAGTTAGCTTCTGTATCCATCACATCAGCTTCCTCGTCAAATAAGCCAAGTAATGATACAGCTGTACGAAGAGCTGCCATTGGGTGCACACTTTTGATAGGATATGTTCTGAAGTGTTCGATGACTTGCTGTGGAATTTTTGCATTTTCCGCAAGTTGTTTCTTGATTTCATTCAACTGCTCAGCATTTGGCAGCTTTCTGTGCCAAAGTAGATATACCACTTCTTCAAAGCTTGCGTTTTCTGCTAAATCATCAATGTTATAGCCCGCATATGTTAGTGTGTCATCAATGATCGAGCTAACAGATGAAGTAGTCGCTACGATTCCTTCAAGACCGCGTGTTGCTGTCATATTAAACCTCTCCTTTACCTTTTATTCCCCATTTGATTCATCTTTAAAGTTTAAAAGTTTACCCACAAAAATCCGTTTTCCATCTCATTTTTCTCAGCAATGAATATGTAAGAAAAATATCTGTGGTAAGAGATATTTTTTATAGTATAAGCAAATTTATTTTATGCTTTTATACCAATTAAATACGAAATGCTCTTTCTTTTAAACTTTTTGACGATTGAGCGCTTGCTCAATGCAAGCCCCAAAAAAGAAAATGCTTACATTTTTACGAATAGATAGAGTCAAAATGTTCATTCTTTATTTATGATCCATTATATACTATCTATATTCTATTCAAATGGTGAGCGTTTATAGAAAATTTACTCTTTTTACCCTATCGGGAAAAGCAAGTTTTTCTATTATGTAGGCATTTAAATGAACCTAACCCTATTATAAACAATTATCAGACTTTTGTGAATGAAAACAATTCAATAAGGCCGAAAAATTTGTTAGAAAAATTTTATTTTAGGGATTTGGTCACTTCATTCTATCTCACATATATAACCATACCATAAATTTGTTATATTAGTGTACATTTTCCCTCAAATAATTTCCTGCTTTTTTCATTATCATTAGCAACCTGGACATTATGAGCTGAAAAGCTTCACAATTTGCATGGCGAGGTAAGCAATACCTGCACCAATTAATGGACCAACAGCAACTCCATTAAATAGCGCAACCGCTAAAATTGTCCCAAAAACTAGAGCTGTAGTAATATGAGGATCTTCAGCCAAGAGTGTTAAGCCATTCTTGGCAATTAAGGCTACGGCAATCCCCGCTCCTAAAGCAATCCATGCATAAGCAGATTTCACTGCTTCTAACAGCTGCTTAAACCCAATATCACCTGTTGCTATTGGTACAAGAACAGCAATTGTAATAACTGTTACTCCCCAATTGATCCCTTTTGAACCGATAGCAGGAAGTAATTTTGAGTCTAAACCAAACAATTTAATAATCATTAAAAAAGATACTGCAATAATTAATGATTGATTTTTTGCCAACAGTCCGATCCCTAACAAAACAAGTAAAAATAACATCGGTTGACTAAACATGATGTAACCCCCAAATATATAGTTCACTAACAACTTTATCCCAAACTAACCCGGGCAGTAAACCATCCTGCTTCTGATTCTGGAAAAGCTGAGCTTTGAAGATAATTAAGTAAAAACTGCCCGTATAGATCCGATAAGTTTCGCTAACCATCAGCGGGGATGGGATAAACCCTACTGATGGAAATCTCACCTTTTCCCACATACCCTTCAATTTTTGTTCACATAAACAAGTCCATCTTGTAATAAATATGCTATAAGACGCGAAAATTCGGGAGGAAACAAAGTTGAGTTTGGACTATTTATATAGCACGTTAAGACTATTATTAATTGTTGGATTATTGATTATAGGTCTTTATATTTTCTATTATTTATCAACTTTAACCTATCCATTTATCATCGCTATTTTTATCGCATTGCTTATTAATCCGCTCGTAAATTTATTAGAGCAAAAGGGTAAATTTCCAAGGGGCTTAGCGGTTATCATTGCTATTTTACTGTTAATTTGTTTAATAGCAGGGGTCCTTATCCTATTAGTTGCTGAAATCGTGACTGGTACTACCTATTTGGCGAAGGTTATACCAGGGCATTTGAAGCTGCTTACAGTTTATCTAGAAACCTTTTTTGTTGAAAAGCTTATGCCAATATACAACCAATTAACCTATCTTTTTAATAACTTGGAGTCTAATCAGCAACAATCCATTATCGCAAATATCCAAAACATTGGTGAGCAGGTGTCCTCAAGCGTTGGAAATTTCATAAAAAGCTTTTTAGAAAATATACCTGCCATTATCAGCTGGCTCCCTAATGCAGCAACGGTTATCATTTTTTCTTTGCTGGCTACTTTTTTCATCAGCAAGGATTGGTACAAGTTTAAACGCACATTAAATACCATCTTACCGCTTAAAGCCAGAAAAAGCGGAAGAACTATTTTGGATGAATTAAAAAAAGCACTGATCGGATTTATTCGTGCCCAGGCAACCCTTATCTCGATCACAACAACAATTGTACTTATCGGTCTGCTCATCCTCCGGGTAGATTATGCAATAACGATAGCTTTGCTGATTGGGTTAGTTGATATCCTGCCATACCTGGGCACAGGGCTGGTATTTGTTCCTTGGATTATCTACCTTGCTTTTAGCGGAAGCCTTCCGCTTGCAATTGGTATCGGGATCCTTTATCTGATTGTTTTAATACAACGGCAGGTAATGGAACCAAAAGTTCTTTCATCAAGTATCGGATTAGATCCGCTTGCTACTCTGGTCTCTCTTTTCATTGGATATAAATTAATAGGATTTTTAGGTCTTATAGCAGGACCGGTTGCTTTAGTCATTTTAAAGACCTTGCATAGTGCCGGGGTATATGAGGATCTATGGACGTTTATTGCGGGGAAAGGAAAATAAGAAAAGGATAAGGCTGTCTCTTTGTTTTTGAAACAGCCTCATTCTTTTTTAGGATAACTCTGTACCGTGGAAAAGTGTTTCACATCCAGCGCCTCGCAAAGTAATTTCAGCCGCTCCGGCATTAAAGAAAAAAACATCTTCTATTTTGGAGCGTCTTGACTTATGAATTTGCTATAGGCGCTTATTCTCAGCGAATGATTGTAATTCGATTTCGATCAATCCATTTCCGGATAAGTGAAATAAAAAAAGGCTTTATTTTTTTTCTGCTTAATGGAAATAACAATAAAAAACCTGCAATATCAGTAATAAATCCAGGTGTAAGCAGCAATAATCCTCCAACCAAAATACATAGGCCATCGATGATCGCATCACTAGGTATTTGTCCATATTGCATTTGTTGCTGTACGTTTCTTATGGCTTCGATTCCTTGTTTCTTAGCAAGCCAAGCCCCAATGACACCCGTTAGGATAATCAAGAAGACTGTGGGTATAACTCCGATCGTTTTACCAGAAAGAAGGAGAAAGCCTATTTCTAAAGCAGGTATGACGATGATGAATAACATTAATAATCTCATCTTATCACCTCTTAAATAAGAGACATGGCTAAGGACAAGCTCTTTAATTCGTTTTTATAATTCTATTCTATTCGTTTTGTTTATAAAAGAGAAGTGATCAATTCTAAAAGCAAAAGCGCAAGCGCCTTGATCAGCCTTGGTCAAATAAGAGAATTGGGAATGGAAAGCGCCTTTTTGCCTTTAATACCATCTGGCTGTCATAAACGGGACATCCTTATCTCTTGCCTACACTTTCATGTTCTGTGCTTCGGCAAAGCAATTATCTACTAGTACAGGGCATATTAAAGTTTCCTAAACCTCGAAAAAGGAACCGGTAAAAACCGATTCCCTTATTTTAAAAATCTATTTATTAAAGTACACTTGCATGTCCTTGATAGATTACACCTCGAACAGCATCAACTGTAATATCCTGTCCGTCTTTTAATAAAGTTGTTGCATTGTCGACTCCAACAATGACAGGGATTCCGAGGCTTAATCCTACAACAGCAGCATGACTGGTTAGCCCGCCCTCTTCTGTGATTAATGCAGAAGCTTTCTCAAGCCCCTCAATCATATCACGGTCTGTACTTTGGGCAACAAGGATTGATCCTTTTGTCATTTTTTCTTTTGCGTCTTTTGCAGTACTTGCAACAACAACCTTACCAAAGGCAGTTTTCCGTCCAATACCTTGACCTTTTGCAAGGACATCTCCAATTACATGAACTTTCATTAAGTTTGTTGTTCCTGCTTCTCCAACTGGAACACCTGCAGTGATCACAATTAAGTCTCCATGGGAAACAAAACCGCTGTTTACTGCTTCAACAACTGAGTTATCGAGCATTTCATCTGTGGTTGTTGAATGGTTGCCGCTTCTTGGATAAACTCCCCATACAAGGGCAAGCTTACGTGAAAATGAATCAGATACTGTTACCGCGATGATTGGTGCTTTTGGACGATATTTGGAGATCATTCTAGCCGTATGTCCACTTTCTGTTGGAGTAACAATTGCTGATACACCAAGATTTAATGCTGTATATGCAGTTGATTGACCAATTGCATCTGTAATCGTTGTGCCAACTTGAGCACTACGTTTAGTTAAAATTGATTTATAGTCTAAAGCTTGTTCAGCTCTTGATGCAATATTATGCATTGTTTTAACCGCTTCCACCGGATATGATCCCGCTGCAGTTTCACCTGAAAGCATAATCGCATCTGTTCCATCAAATATAGCATTTGCAACGTCACTTGCTTCTGCACGAGTTGGTCTAGGATTACGCTGCATGCTATCAAGCATTTGTGTTGCAGTGATAACTGGTTTTCCTAATGCATTACATTTTCTAATTAATTCCTTTTGAACCAATGGAACTTCTTCAGCAGGTATTTCCACACCTAAGTCACCACGGGCAACCATTAAACCGTCAGACACTTCAAGGATTTCATCGATATTGTCTACGCCCTCTTGATTCTCAATTTTAGGAATAATTTGTATATGGCTTGCATTGTGTTCTTCAAGTAATTCTCTAATTTCAAGTACATCTGATGCACGTCTTACAAATGAAGCTGCAATAAAGTCAACTTCCTGCTCGATTCCAAATACAATATCTTTTGCATCCTTTTCCGTGATACCTGGAAGCTTAACACTTACACCTGGCACGTTTACACCTTTTTTATTTTTCAACGTTCCGCTATTTTTAATAAGTGTTTTAATTTCATTGTTAGCATGATCTAAGCCAACTACTTCAAGTCCAATAAGTCCATCATCTAAAAGGATTGTCGAGCCGATATGTACATCGTCAATTAAACCTTCATATGTAACTGAGAATTTTTCAGTTGTTCCGATAACCTCATTCATTGAAATGATGATTTCTTTCCCTGCTTCAAGCTCAATGGCACCATTTTCCATTGTATTAGTTCGAATTTCTGGACCTTTTGTATCCAACAAAATCGCGACTGTTTTATTTAACTTTGCTGAAGCCTCTCTTATATTAATAATTCTAGCTCCATGTTCTTCAAAATCACCATGAGAAAAGTTTAAGCGCGCAACATTCATTCCTGCTTCCATTAACTCTGTTAACTTTTCAATCGATTCACTAGCTGGTCCGATTGTACATACAATCTTAGTTTTACGCATTTATGTTCCTCCTACCAATTGTGTGGAAAGAGGCAGCTCTAAGTAAGAAGAGATTACCTCTAGATTCCACTATTATATGGTTTTTATATTCGTTCGATTTCCCCGGAATTACCTTTTGCTTTCAAAAACAATGGGACTGGGACCCTTATGAAAACGATCCCAACTTCTTTCTATTATATAGATAGTTCTTTTGATAAACGGTACATATCGTTGTCAATAGTATGCGGTTGATCCAGTATCTCTAAAATATCATGATGGACCAGTTCATTTTTCTGGATGCCAACACAACGTCCGCCCTTGCCTTCAAGAAGTAATTCAACAGCGTAAGCTCCTAATCTGCTAGCTAATACACGGTCAAATGCAGTTGGTGATCCTCCGCGTTGAACATGTCCTAAAACAGAGACACGTGTTTCATAAGAGGTAGCTGCTTCAATTTGTTTTGCAAATTCCACTCCGCTTCCAACACCTTCTGCTACAACGATTATACTGTGCTTTTTACCGCGATCATGGCCGCGCTTCAAACGTGCAATAATATCTTCCAAATCATAGTCAGCTTCTGGAATCAAAATCGTTTCTGCTCCGCCCGCTAAACCAGACCATAATGCGATATCGCCAGCATGTCTTCCCATAACTTCAATTACATATGTACGTTCATGTGATGTAGCTGTATCACGAATTTTATCAATTGCATCGATTACCGTATTTAAAGCAGTATCAAAACCAATTGTATAGTCAGTTCCAGGGATATCGTTATCGATTGTGCCAGGAACACCTACACATGGGAATCCGTGCTCAGTAAGCTTTTTAGCTCCCATATATGAGCCATCTCCGCCTATAACTACTAACCCTTCAATTCCAAACTTTTTCAGCTGTTCAATACCCTTTTTTTGTCCTTCAATTGTCTTAAATTCAGGACATCTTGCTGAATACAACTTCGTACCTCCGCGGTGAATAATATCCCCAACTGAGCCTAATTCTAATTTTTCAATACGGCCTTCAATTAGTCCTGTATATCCGTGATAAACACCATATACTTCAACATTATGATAAATTGCCTTCCGAACAACTGCCCGTACTGCAGCATTCATACCTGGAGAATCTCCTCCGCTTGTTAAAACACCTATTTTTTTCAAACTCTTCACCCCACTATATAATATAGCATTATTCATTTAATTTAAAACTAACTTGAAAGGAATGTCAAAAACAACATAAGCAGAACGCAGCTTTTGTCGAATAACCTTTTTAAGAGCCTATCTCATTATACAATAAATTCATCTCTGTGTTTAATGAATTATGTAATTTTGCTAAATTATTGTCCTTGCTTGCACGTTTGGTTGATATTAAATTTGTCCATGATAAATCTATCACTCAAAAGAAACGTGGACCAATGGCCACACGTTCTTTATTTTACCCCAAGTAACTCATTTGTAAATGATACTTGGCCTATTCTTTTATACTTTTCGTATCGATGCTGAATCAACTCTTCACCATTCATTGCTGAGAGAGCCTTTAAAGAGTTTGCCAGCACCTCTTCAATATACCCTGCTTGTTTTGTAACATCCTTATGTGCTCCACCTTTTACTTCAGGGATAATTTCATCCACAACACCTAGTTCCTTTAAGTCCGGTGCTGTAATTTTCATTGTTTCTGCTGCCTTTTTAGCTAATCCGGAATCCTTCCATAATAAAGCAGCAGCACCTTCTGGCGAGATAACAGAATAAGTAGAGTTTTCCAGCATGTGAATATGGTTGCCAACGCCTAATGCTAAAGCACCGCCGCTACCGCCTTCACCAATAACAATACAAATAACCGGTACTGATAATCCTGCCATTTCAAACAAGTTCTTAGCAATTGCTTCGCTTTGTCCGCGCTCTTCTGCCGCTTTCCCTGGATAAGCACCTTTCGTATCAATAAAGCAAATGATAGGACGGTTAAATTTATCTGCTTGCTTCATTAATCTTAATGCTTTACGATACCCTTCAGGATGGGGCATACCAAAATTTCTTCTGATATTTTCCTTCGTATCCTTCCCCCGTTGATGACCAATAACGGTAACAGGAAGTCCCTTAAACTTGGCAATTCCGCTGACAATAGCCTCATCGTCGCCAAAATAGCGGTCACCATGACACTCAAAGAAATTAGTAAAAATATGTTCGATATAATCTAATGTTGTCGGTCTGCTAGGATGCCTTGCAATTTGGACTCTGTCCCATGGCTTGATGTTCGTATAAATCTCATTTTCCAGCTTTTCTAATCTAGCTTCCAGCTTCTCTATTTCGGAGGTTAAATCAACATCAGATTGGCTTGTAAATTCTTTTAATTCACTGATTTTTTTTCTAAGTTCAACAACCGGCTTTTCAAATTCCAATTCGCCTACCATTTTAATTCACCTCCTGCTTGATGGATATCAAGAATATTTCCAAGCGTATCCTTTAATTCTCGACGATCAATAACTGCATCAAGCTGACCATGCTTTAATAAGAATTCAGCCGTTTGGAAATCTTCAGGAAGCTCTTCTCTTATCGTTTGCTCGATAATTCTTCTTCCTGCAAATCCGATAAGTGCGCCAGGCTCTGCAAAATTATAATCACCAAGTGAAGCAAAACTTGCAGATACTCCACCTGTTGTCGGATGTGTCATAACAGAAATAATTAAACCGCCATTATCGCTAAAAAGCTTTAATGCAGAGCTCGTTTTTGCCATTTGCATTAAACTTAGTACACCTTCCTGCATTCTGGCACCGCCAGAAGCAGTTAAAATAATAAATGGCAGACCTTTTTCATTTGCTTTTTCAATTGCACGGGTAATCTTTTCACCAACTACTGAACCCATGCTTCCCATTCTGAAGCTGGCATCCATAATGGCTATTGTTGTTTTATAACCGTCTATCGTGCCTTCTCCTGTAACAACCGCCTCATTTTGCTTCGTTTTTTGACGGTCTTTTTCAAGCTTTTCCTCATAGCCAGGAAATTGCAATGGGTTTTCTGAAATCATCTCTTTATCATATTCTATAAAGCTATTCTCATCAAATAAGCTCTGAATTCGTTCTCTTGCATTCATTTGATAGTGATAGCCGCAATTCAGACAAATCTTTTGGTTTTTTACTAGTTCTTTTGAATAGATAATTTTCTTACAGCTTGGACACTTGCTAACTATTCCTTCTGGAACATCTTGTTTTGCTTGCTCCGATGGAACCTGCGCATATTTTCTTTTCTTCGGTTTCGGTTTCGTAAATAAATCTTTTAACAAAACGGTACCTCCCCTTTTCTAAAGCTGTTTAATCGTTTCTCTACAAATCTTTTTTCACTTTGTTTATCTAGGTTTCATAGCTGTTATGGCAAATCATTAGCACATGATCCTCGTTATTACTTTAACGAAAGTTGAACAAGCATGTTGTTGAAGTATGTCAGTATCTATTCGACATTTTCCTCAAACGATATGGCCTCATATGCAGCAAAAACGTTTTCCCGTTTCTTATTTAACAGGGCTGTTATAAGCATTTCTAATTTTTCATGCGAATAAACCATAGCCTCGTCCCGTTTGGAGACATACGTAACATATTCATTTAATACAGACCATATTCGATAAAGGAGATGATTATTGGATAATTGCATAAGTTCTTTCATCACTTCATATCTTGTCATTGTATGGTTTGTAAGCTTTTCTATTAAAAGAAGAAGTTCTTTTTCACAATTATTTTGTAATAGTAAATTAAGTGCATTGTTTTCCAGAAGAGAATTCATCTCAATAATATCATCAACCACTTTTGAATCTTCTAAAATGAATGTTCCAAGCAATTCGATAAGATGATGTTCCCGGAAGTCTTTAAGAAATGTGCCTTCTCCCCTTCTTGTTTCAATCATCCCTAATAGCTCAAGGGCTCGTAATGCCTCCCTTACTGAGGATCTTCCTACCT
Organism: Bacillus sp. SA1-12; assembly: GCF_000981385.1. GTDB lineage: Bacteria > Bacillota > Bacilli > Bacillales > Bacillaceae > Metabacillus. The sequence goes on along the minus strand of NZ_LATZ01000020.1, from coordinate 8,751 downwards.
TTAGTCTATCAGCAAATTCTCGTTCAGAAGGGATTTTATCACCATAAGAAAGCTGATTTTCAGCGATGTAAGCTCTAATATGACGAAGAATTCCTATATAAACTTTTGATTGTTCAGTCGTCAAAGACAAATCACTCACTTCTACTCTATAATCGCTAGCCTTCTCGTTTTTTCAGCAACTTCCTCTGGATCTACTTTTATTCTCGCTACACCTGTTTCCATCGCGGTTTTTGCCACGGCAGAAGCTACTGCAGGTGCAACGCGAGGATCAAAAGGAGCAGGAATAACATACTCTGGCCTTAATTCATTATCAGTTACAAGTGAGGCGATGGCTTCAACTGCTGCTATTTTCATTTTCTCATTGATATGGGTAGCACGAACATCTAAAGCACCTCTGAATATCCCAGGGAATGCCAAGACATTGTTAACCTGGTTTGGAAAATCAGAACGTCCTGTACCAATGACCATGGCTCCAGCTGCTTTTGCATCCTCCGGCATAATTTCTGGAACAGGGTTTGCCATTGCAAATATAATAGGCTGATCGCTCATTGACTGAACCATTTCTTTTGTTAACGCACCTTCGACAGATACTCCGATAAAGACATCGGCATCTTTTATTACATCAGCAAGAGAGCCGGCAATTTGATCTCGGTTCGTAAATTTTGCCACTTGTGCTTTTACTTCATTCATCCCTGTAGGACGATTCTCATAAATAGCCCCTTTTGAATCACACATAATAATATCTCTGACCCCATAAGTATATAGGAGCTTAATAATCGCAATCCCAGCAGCCCCTGCGCCATTAGCAACAACTCGTATATTTGACAAATTTTTCCCAACTAATTTTAAGGCATTTACGAGAGCTGCTACGGTTACGATCGCGGTTCCATGTTGATCATCATGGAAAATTGGAATATTTGTTTCCTTTTTTAATCTTTCTTCAATTACAAAGCAGTTTGGTGCAGCAATATCTTCCAGGTTTACCCCGCCAAAGGTAGGCTCAAGAAGTTTTACCGTATTAACGATTTCATCAACATCTGTTGTATTTAAACAAATTGGAAAAGCATCTACCCCTGCAAAGCTTTTAAATAATACGGCTTTTCCTTCCATAACAGGCATAGCAGCCTCAGGTCCGATATTTCCGAGCCCCAGCACTGCTGTTCCATCGGATACAACCGCCACCATGTTACCCTTCATGGTATAGTCATATACTTTATTTTTATCATCATAAATTTCTTTACAAGGCTCTGCGACTCCTGGTGAATAGGCAAGACTTAAGTCATGTGCATTTCTAACAGGAATTTTAGACTTTGATTCAAGCTTTCCCTTATTTATACGGTGAATATGTAATGAGTCTTCTCTCAATGACAATATGAACATCCCCTTTGTACCTTGTAAAGTTTCAAAAAAAGACCGTCGTTCAAGAACTTCTCGTTATTTTATCCTATCTCACAAGTGGTCTGACCACCTATAATCCTATTAAATGATAACATAATTCATTTGTTTGTAAAGAAGGTTTTACATCCATTCGTTTATAAAGGACTTAAATCATCAAAGCTTGCTGTCCCTCTATTTCCATGAAAATAGGTTTAGAAAATATGCGAATTCCCTTTTTGTGAGAAGCATTCTAAATGATTAAAATGATGATCAATTCATAATAATAATATTATTTTCGTAACACTACATTATTTTTCCCCAGTAATTTTATTAATTCGATTAAGCATTTTTCTGTTGGAGAAATAAAATACTCTTTATCAAGCTGTACCGTACGTTTATCTGCTTCATAATAAAGAAAAACGGGTGTATCTCCATGGTAATTTTTAAGAAGTTTTTTTACGATTAAGAGCCTATTTGTTTCCATGGATTGCTGATCGATTTTTATAAAAAGCTTGCCATTCCCGCTTTGACTAGGCAGTTCCTTTGGTAATATCACCCGTTGAATAATAAACTGGATTTTATCTTGACGGTGTTCTGTTTTTCCCTCCAAGAGGAAAATATTACTAGATGACATTCTTTCGCTAAATTTTGAATATATTTGCGGGAACATGACTGCATCAATCTCTCCAGTCTCATCACCAACCTTTAAAAATGCCATTACCTCGCCTTTTTTGGTGCGAATGGTTCGGATACTTGAGACCATAACTCCAATCGAAGCTCGTTTATTTAATTTTTCCTGTACTTCTTCTATTAGGACTGCACCAGCTAGCTGAAATTGGTTTCGATGCAATTCTGCTGGATGACTTGAAAAATAAAAGCCGAGCGACTCTTTTTCAAACTTTAATTTTTCCTCAATTTTAAATGGTTCAACCTGGATATATTTAGGCTTTAGCGTAAATTCCTCTTCATTAAATAAGTCAAATTGCTGATCATCAGCGGGTTTTAACAGTTCTGCATGCTCTACGGCAACATCTAAGCTGGCAAGCAAGGTTGCACGGTCTACCCCAAAATCATCCATTGCACCTGAAAAGATTAACTGTTCGATTGTACGACGATTTACAATCTTCATTGATACTCTAATGCAAAAGTCAAACAAGTCATTGAAGGGTTTCTTTTGCCGGCCATGGAAAATTTCCTTAATCGCGGTAATCCCAACATTTTTTATGGCCATTAAACTATAGCGCACCATACCATTTTCAACTAAAAAAGGGTATGCGCTTTTATTAACGGAAGGAGGTAAGATCGTCACACCTTTTTGCTGGGCTTCTCGAATATACTGTGATACTTTATCATCATTACCAATTACACTTGTTAATAAAGCCGTTGTAAAATATAGCGGATAATTTGCTTTCAGGAAAGCTAGCTGATAGGCAATCATACTGTAGGCAACTGCATGGCTTCGATTAAAACCGTAATTAGCAAATTTTACGATCAAATCATATGTTTTTACAGCTACTTCTTGATCATAACCATTTGCAATACAGCCTTTTACAAAATGCTCCCGTTCCTCATCAAGGACTTCCTTCTTTTTCTTACCTACTGCACGTCTTAACAAATCAGCTTCACCTAAAGAAAAGCCAGCAATTGTTGAGGCAATTTCCATAATTTGTTCTTGATAGACAATGACTCCATATGTGGACTGTAAAATAGGTTCAAGTTTAGGGTGCAAATATTGAACTGGTTTTTTGTTATGCTTTCTTTCAATATAAAGAGGGATATTTTCCATGGGACCGGGACGATATAAGGCATTTACCGCAACAATATCTTCCAGGCCTGTTGGTTTTAAACGCTTTAATACACTTCTCATTCCTTCAGATTCTAGTTGGAAAATTCCAGTAGTATCCCCGCTTGAAAGAAGGGCAAATGTTTTTTCATCTTGATAAGATATGTTCGTTAAGTTAACTGAAACTCCTTCTTCACGCCGAATTAATTTTGTTATATTTTCTATCAATGATAGATTTCTTAGTCCTAAAAAATCCATTTTTAATAACCCTAAATCCTCTAAAAAATCCATTGTAAACTGGGTTAGATATACATCCTGTGTCCCGTTTTGGATGGGGACAATGTTTGTAAGAGGCTGATCGCTTAATACAACACCTGCAGCGTGAGTTGAAGCGTGCCTTGGAAGGCCTTCGATTTTTAATGCTGTATCAATTATTCTTTTATATAAATTGTTTTCTTGTATTGCTTTTTGCAAGCCTTTAGACTCTGATATGGCCTTTGAAAGGCTGACTCCAGGACGAGATGAAATTTGTCTTGATAAAAAGTCCATTTCTTTTGTCGATGCACCCATGACTCTCCCGACATCACGGATTGCCGCCTTTGCTGCCAATGTACCAAATGTGATGATTTGTGCGACATGAATTTTACCGTATTTCTTCGCGACATAGTTAATAACCTCGTCTCTTCTTGTATCTGGGAAGTCAATATCTATATCAGGCATCGAAATTCGCTCAGGATTTAAAAAACGTTCAAACAATAGGTGATGCTGAATTGGATCAACATCCGTTATTTTTAAGACATAAGATACAAGTGAGCCTGCCGCAGAACCTCTGCCGGGACCAGTAAGAATACCATTTTCATGGGCATATTTCATAAAGTCCCATACAATGAGAAAGTAATCACTAAAATTCATCCGTTTGATGACATTTAATTCATAATCAAGCCTCTCTAGATAAACCTTATTTATTTTCTCAATCCGTTCTGGCAATGCTTTTCGGCAGAGCAATTCGAGATAATCATCCGCACTTTCCTGATTGGGCGTAGGGAATTTAGGCAAATGCGTTACCCCTAGTTCCAGGTTAACATGGCACCGATTGGCTATAGCTAATGAATTCTCCAGCGCTTCAGGAATATCACCAAAAAGCGAGACCATTTCCTGCGGTGATTTCAAATAATATTCATTTGATGTTTCCAAATCTGCATGCTCATCTGAGAGCTTCTCACCATTTTTTATAGCTTCTAAACACTTTTGAGCAAAAAAGTCTTCTTTCTCTATGTAAGAAACATTGTTTGTTGCTACAATAGGAATATTTGTTTCTTCACTCAATAAGATGATTTCTTCCATAAGCAGCTGATCCTGATGTAAGAAGTGATTTTGAATGCCGAAATAAAAAGATTCTCGTCCAAAAATGGATTGATATTTCACAGAACGCTCTTTGGCTTTTACACGATTACCATCCATTAGCATTTGTTCAATTTCCCCACCTGGACCGGGGGTGATAGCAATTAAACCTTGGCTATAACTCTTCAACCATCTTTCAGGCAGCCCATCCGGCGCTTTTGTTTGCAGAGCACTGCTGATCTTGATTAAATTTTGATAGCCAATATTATTTTCAGCAAGCAAGACAAGCGGAGCCGCTGCTTTGTCATCCTGTTCATTGATCACTTCTATGGTTAATCCAATTATTGGCTTAATATCATGTTGCTTACATATTTTATAAAATGCAATCGCTCCGTACATAACATGGTCATCAGTTAAAGCAAGAGCTTTAAAATTAAGTGATTTTGCTTTTTCTACCAGCCTGTCCAGCTTTGCTGCACTTGTTAAGAGACTATATGCACTTTTAACTTGAAGATGAACGAAAGGCAAAAAAATCCCTCCTTTCTTAAAACATTTGATCTTTATAGGGCATCGTTAACTATATCCTCCATTATATTCTTAGTTTTTTATTGAGACAAATAGTTCGTACATGGTTGTGATTGTCTACAAAACGATTTTTTATATACGTCTAAATAGAACATACTTCCTAAAGGTCGTCCATATATATTAAGTGAGACTTCCTTCTGTGGGAGGGCTTATCCCCACTGAAAGTTGTTCTAAGACTTATCAGCTCTTTAGGGGCTTAAATCCCCACCAATGTAGATATGCTTTTCATATCATTTGAATAAGGGATATTACTGCTCGTTAAGCTTGGGATAAAAATAGGAGGATGATGGAATGGAAAATGAAGCCTTTGTTCCGGCTTTTATCCATAGCTATTTTATTGCACTTGGTGTTATTTTGGGCGGGACACTCATAGGTGCTATTGGAGCATTTATAGCTGGTGAGCCGCCTTTAACGAAAATGTTTATATTTGCAAATCGCTTAAAGATATGGGCGCTTGTTGCCGCAATTGGCGGAACATTTGATGCGTTTTACAGCTTTGAACGAGGAATATTCGAAGGGGAAACGAGAGATATCATCAAACAAGTTTTACTAATTATTTCCGGAATGGGCGGAGCTCAAACTGGATTGCTTATTATTACTTGGTTAACTCAGGAGCATTTATCATGAGAATCCCGCAACATTATCAACAACCATCATGGCAGCGTTTCTTTGCAGGAGCAGCGATTGGAGCCGTTATCAGCTGGTGTGTGTTTTTATTTATGTTTGGCGTGATTCAAGAAAAGCATAGCACCAAAATTACAGAACAACAAGTAGTAATTAATGACCTTAAAAAAAGTGTAGAGATTTACCAGGAAGAATTCACAAAACTAAATAAAGAAGCTCAAAAAAAGGTTACTGTTCAGGATATAGAAATTGATTTAACAAATGGTGAGAAATATCATTTTCAAAAGTTCCAAATTGAAAATATTGAGCGAATAATTGAGGATGATTTATTGGATTTAATTGCAAAGGAGCTTGAGGGCGTTATCTCCAACCATAAGTTAATAAAACGAACGATCGAGAACAGAACACTGTCAATAGATGATAAGAATTATAAACTTAAAGTTACCCATTTTTTTCTATCTACAACGATTTATATTGAGGTGGAAATATCCTATTTGAAATAAAGACTTTGTTTAATTGGTATATCTGCATTGAATAGAATGGATAAATGAGACTCCGCCTTAGAAAAGTAAGCTAAAAGGGAGCCTGCCGCTGGTGCACTGCACCGGGGAGGTTTCCTGTCCGGCTGCTTAAATACGCGAACAAATTGAAGCGAAGAGGCAAATTCATCAGAAAATTTGAATTTTTTATAATCTTGGAGCAAAAATTAATCGCATTTTCAGGTTATTTTCGATAAAATAAAAATAGGAAAAACAAGTAAATAACTTTTTAACATTCAAATCAACTCTGCATCATCCACCTCATTATACTCACCTCATGAGTAAAATGCTTGTTCATTCCAACTTCATGATTATACAAACGGAACCTCGTCCAAATTCAACTGCCTTAAGCCATGTTTACCGTTATTTGTTTTATTGAAAAATGGACTCCTTATTGACTAGCTAAAACCTTCTTTGGTTAACATTCCAACTAACGCTGCCTTTTTATGCAAAAAAGGTCAGACTTGTCAAATGAAGAAAGGGTGACTTCCTATTTAAAAATCAAATTGGAGGGGATTAAATTGTATATTATTAACTCAAAAAAGTTTGTACAGGAAAAGCTTGAGTATATTAAAAATGGATTCTCAGCATATGTTGAATCACCTGAGATCGCAAATCTCATAAAAAAGGAAATTCAAATATTGAAGCTTGATGTTTACGAGGATGCAACGGATATTGGATTTTGGTTTATTCCAAACAAAGACTAGTAAGCGTTACCATAACCTCTTATGCTACCGTCTCCCCATCTGCTTCTTTTAATAATACTTATATAACTCTCACATTTTCTCCTTATAACTTATTAAAAGAAAAGGTTCGGAACCGTCATGACGAATTCCGAACCAATACATACCCCTTCCTTATCTGTTAACATCCTGACAAAGCTCTTCTAAATCTTTAAGAAGGTTTTCAGCTTCATCCCAGCTGTAAATTGAAGCACCAGATGCTAAAGGATGTCCTCCCCCGTTGTATTTTCTTGCTAATCCATTAATTACTGGGTCTTTGGATCTCAATCTTACTCTAATTTGATCTTTTTCTTCAACAAAAAACACCCATGCTGTAACACCCTCAATATTTCCAAGTATACCTACCAGCTGCGAAGCTTCTGAAGGTGATACCTCATATTCATCTAATATTGCCTGTGAAATATTCATAGATGCTGCTCCTGATGATGTTAACGTGAAATTTTGAAGCACATAACCGCTAAGCTTTGCTACATTCCGTTTTGTCTTATACAGTTCGTTATATAATGGAGCAAACTCAATTCCTTCGGAAATTAATGCACTAGCATAACGGAAAGTCTTTTCAGTTGTACTTGGAAAAAGGAAACGGCCTGTATCACCAACGATTCCTGCATATAACAATTGCGCTGCTTTTTTTGGAAGAACAAGGCCTTGTTCCCTGCCTTCCAAATATAGTTCATAAATCATTTCACTTGTTGCTGCCGCACTCGTATCAACCCAAAGCAGATCCCCGTATTTATCTTCATTTGGATGGTGATCAATTTTAATAAGCTTTTTCCCATTTTTATAACGTTGGTCGCTTACCCGAGCTTGATTGGCTGTATCACAAACAATAACCAATGCTTTATGATAAACGTCATCCTCGACAAGGTCCATTTTATATAGAAACTCCAAGGATGGATCACTTTCCCCTACGACGAGAATTTTTTTATCCGGATAGGAAGCTTTTAATAGTTCAGCTAAACCACATTGTGAACCATATGCATCAGGATCAGGACGAACATGACGGTGGATAATAATCGTTTCATTTTGACGTATTTCTTCTAAGATTTTTTGTTTCATTTCTTTCTCCTTTAATCATCGATATAAGTTATTAAATCATAAAAAATCAGATTTAAAAAGAAAGAATAATCAGCAAACAGAAAATGAATACATTTTGATAGAGGACATGTTAAAATAATATAGGTTACGATCATATACACGTTATTGATTTTAAAGCGGAGGTTTAAGATATGCCGGTGTTAGTTGTAATTATTATGATTTCCCTTGCCTTTTACGTTTACTTTAAGGTAAAAGCTTATAGATCCTCAAAGCCGATTGAAAAACAATGGATTTCTGCAAAATCGAGTATTGCATTAGGGATATTTGTTGCAACCTTTGGCCTGAATCAGCTATTCCTATATCGATCAAGCATTTCGTTAATAGTTGGGGTTATCTTTTTACTTATTGGCCTTGGAAGCAGCTGGGCAGGATTCCGTGCATACAAACATTATTTACCTCAAGTAATAAATGAATCGGGAATCGAGTAGGAGGGGGTGACTAACCCCCGACCTCTCACACCACCGTACGTACCGTTCGGTATACGGCGGTTCAATTAAGTTTGACGTAGAAATTCATATCTTTGATATAAACTTTAAAGCCCACGGGAACTCCAATAGGAGTTATCAAGGGTTTTGTGTAGAATTGGACTACAGGCGATTCTCCAATATTTCTTTCTTGAGTTTCCCCATTCGTATGCCTTGTTATCAGGAACACCTAAACC
>NZ_LATZ01000019.1 GCF_000981385.1 Bacillus sp. SA1-12 | reverse complement strand
ATTATATTTTTAGGCCCTAGTGGTGTGGGGAAAACTCATTTAGCCACTGCCATCGGCATAGCAGCTGCTAAAAAGAGAACCAGCACTTATTTTATTAAGTGCCATGATTTACTCCAGCAGTTAAAGAGAGCTAAAATTGAAAATCGTTTAGAAGCAAGATTAAAGCATTATACCAAATATAAACTGCTTATTATTGATGAAATTGGCTATTTACCTATTGATCCAGAAGATGCGAAATTGTTCTTTCAACTCATTGATCTAAGGTATGAAAAGAGAAGTACAATTCTAACAACTAATATCAATTTCAAGTCATGGGATGAAGTCTTTCAAGATTCTAAACTGGCCAATGCGATTTTAGACCGGGTTTTACATCACGCAACAGTAGTAAGTATTGTTGGAGAATCTTACCGAATCAAAGATCATCTTGCGAAAGAAAATGAGTAGAATTTGTACATACTTAAACGATCAAAAGTGTACATACTTAGGTTGACATTTATAACTAGATTGCTTTTAGAAGGTGGGGAGTTATGGTGAATATGCAGAGATTCCCAGCAAATATATCGAGTGTTTGCCAAGGGAGCTTTTCTACATGGGCTTTATACAGTTCAAACAATATGTCTTGGAGGGGGGGGGGCTTAATTTCTTGAATTCCAATTCGATGTATATATGCCTGTATCTCTTCTTTTGTCATCATATTTCTTCACTCTCCTCTTTATCTAAATATACAAAAAGGGCGTAGTATTTAATGTTATTAACGTTAAATACTACGCCCTTGTATACTACATATAATGGCCCGTTTATGGAATAAGGAGAGGTGTTTTTAAACAACATTATTGTTAAATTAAACGATTTTATAGTAATATAACGCTTTATTATCACTGAACAACATAAGTATCAAACAGAAATGTAAAATAAAAGCTTCTTCAGAGTATCAATGAGTACTTCTAAAAATCATTTGTGATAAAATGCTGTTTTCATCTAAACTTTAACCCATTCTCTATTCGTTTTTTTTGCAAACCATTTTGCAAACAGAAAGGTCACTCTTTAACGGAAACAACAGAATGACCATTCAATAGAGGCAAGTTTAATAATAAATTCATGGAAAGGCAAATCTTGAACGGAGAGGGTAAAATGAGCTTAAGAGGTTTCCGGTACCACGTCTGCCGGGGGGGCGAATCCCTCCCGAGCGCGTAAAGAAAGTCAATATAGCATGGGGTGAGTAGAGCTCAGGCCCCTGCTATTTTTTGAAAAATAAGGGTTTGCATACATTTTGCAAACCTTTACTATGCTAAAGAGGCTTTAATAGGTTTGTTCATAAGAATCAAGGTTTCTGTATGTAATTTGTGTGTAAAAACTATTCCACTATTTCATGTACATTACATTCACCAAACCACTCTTTTGCTTTATTGATAATAGGAATACTAGGATTATGATAGAAAACAATTAAGTTTTCCTTTGCCCTTGTGCAACAAACATAAAATATTTTTTGTGTTCTTGTTAATATACTTTGTTTGTCAGTTCTATTACAAAATAAGTATTCAAAGTTATATTTGTTCCATTTACCATTATCAAGGATGACAAGAACATTATTAAATTCCTCACCTTTAATTTTATGTTGTGTTGAAAATGGTGTAAATCCCTCTAAATATTTAAATAATCTTTGAAATTCGTGATATTTTACATGCTTAACTCTGTTAAAAAGATAAAGATTAACTTCAATAAAATTATTGAAATTATCATCTTTTTTACAAAAGCCACTTTCATCAGCGAAATCAATTACTGTTTCTATGGTTTTATCAGACATTTCCTCAATTTTATCAACAAGGGCCTTTATCTCTCTCTTTTTAGAAATGGAGGTTACTTTAAACTCAGTTCTTCTAATAAATTCATTGTATTTTTTATCTTTATATAACTGAATAAGAGACTGGATTTTAAATAAATGCTTAATTAAGTCATCTCTTTTTGTTCCATTCTTATTATCGTCATTAATGTCTTGCTTTTTGTCATCTATAAGAGAATCTTTGTTTATATATATTTTTCTAACATGAGAAAATGGGAGATTTTTCAATTGATTATAAAGTTGATTAGTATGGGAGTCTTGCATAATTAGATCCTTTTTTAACAGTCTTTGCCTGTTTCTTATAGGATATAAATCAACTACTTCCTCAAATGTTATATTATTATCATTTAGTATCTTCTCTCTTATTTCTTCTGAATCTTGTTTAACTTTATTTAATACATCATTTTTAAATGATATTATGGGGTCCTTGTCATAAATCTCCATTAATTCAGAAAATCCAGCCTTAGCAGCAATCAAATTATGTGTGAGGTTTAATTCCTTTGTTTGAGTTGTGTCTTTAAAATCCCATGTTTCAAAAAAACTTGTAGTCTTGATCATATCCAAGTTATCATTTGAAGAATATAAAAATTTAATACTTCCTTCTTTTACTGAACCATCATACATATTAGGAGCTTTTTGGTCAGATGATGGTACTTGAACTAAACTATCTATTCTTAATCTATTTGCTAATTCAATCACTAACCTTGGATTTCTTCTGTTTTCTTGTTTTTGGAATTCTACGATATCCCCGGAAGCAATATATTTCTCTAAACTGCCAATACCATCATCATAAATCGATTGCATTGAGTCACCAAAAAATCCAATGATTGTTTTCTTTTTGCCTTGTTTCAGATGTTCCAAAAAAATCTCGACTATTAGTGGGTTTGTATCCTGATATTCATCAATTAAAATAAATTGATACTTGTCCTTCAACAAATCACAAAGTAAAGGATGTGATTTAAACATATAATTAGCCAATTCAAGAACCTCATCATGAGAAATGATGCCACTGTTAACTAGATTGAATTCTTTATATTGGATGCCATCTTCTAATTTATTAAAATATGTTTGATCAATAATTTCGTTTGAGCCTTGAATTTTAATTTTAGAATTTTCATTATTAATTAGAGATACCAGCCCCATTTTTAATTCTTTTTGAAATTTTTTAATATTTTCCCATAAAAATTCATGAATTGTAGATACTCTTAAATTGCTATGATTAACTCGTCCTCCAATTTCTTTTACTGCTGTATTTGTATATGTAATACAAGCAATCATAGAACTAGGATTATCATGAATTACTTTCTTTATTACTTGAACTAATGAATATGTTTTACCACTACCAGCCCCACCAGTTAATAGAAAGTTTTTATTTTTTTCAATGTGTTTAAAGACCTGAATAACTTCTTCTTCTAGTTGTATTTCAACCATAATAGTCCCTCCTTTATATAATCAGGTATTTCCCAGTTACTATATTCATTTTCAGATTCATCCATCTTACTATTCAATAGTATTTCCATTGCAAAAGAAGGTTTCTTATCTATACAATTTTCCGATAAATCATAAACATCCATATCATCATTCTCAAAATGTTTTATATTCTTGAGGCTATGAAAATTATCTTTATTTTCGATAATAAATTCTCTATTTAAATGAAAAAAGGAATCCTCAAAACTCCTAGCATGATATTTTTGATTTTTAGAATTGGGTTCTATTGTTTGATAAATAATAGCAACGTTACCGTTCTTGTCTAGTTCCCAAATTCTATTTTCTCTATTTTTTTTAATTAATTTTTGGTTGAATGAAAGACTACGTAGGTAATCCAATTCATTTTTGTGTATGCCGGTTTGAATATTATTTTCTATTGCCTGTTCAAAAAAGAACTTTAGAGAGGAATTAGTTGTTAGAGAAGCTTCATTATCAGATACTCTACACTTCTTAGTCTTTGTTTTACGATCTTCTATCACTTGTTTCCCTGAATCAATATCTGTGATAATTAAAGACTTAATTCCAATAAAGTCTATGAACTTTTCAAAAACTTGAGAATAGGCACCTACTTCAACAACTGAGATATTTTGAGAAATTAGAGATGGACTAGAGCTATACTCTGGATTATTATCAATTTTTTTCATCATTGCAGGTAATAATATACGTTCAGTTTCGCCTTCAATAAATATAGCTTTATCGGCAAAAAATAATTCAGATCTATGGATTGTCAAATATTGTTTTAAAAATTTAAAGTTTTTTATTTCTCCATCTATTTTATATTCTTTTTCTAAGTCTTTGAGATTTTTAGAAATCACTTCATTTTTCGCTTTTTTATAAAAGTATTTAATATCATTATAATTACTTGCAGTTGTTATATGTGAGGAATGAGTTGTTATCAAAGTCTGTAAGTTAAATTTAGATTTCCCATCAATACCCATACTAGCTTCACTTAATATTTTTTTGATGTTATTAATAAATATATACTGCATTTGTGGGTGAGTATGAGCTTCTGGTTCTTCTATAAAAAGCAAATTAATATCGGCAGGCATCTCATTTTCTTTATGTTCTTTACGAAAATTACTAATAATCAGTTCAAGTTCAAAAATCATACTCAATAAATTTAAGTACCCCAGACCATTATAACTTTCAGGTAATGATTGTTTTTCAATATGTTCATACATTACGGTTGTATTACCCTTTAATAACTCTTTATGTTGTAAGGTCGATACTATTTTTATATTAGAGTCTCCTTCCTTTATGCCACCGAATTGTTTTACTTTTTCAATAACTATTTTGAATAACTCTTCATATACTCCATCTAATTCTCCATCAGTCTTACTAAGAGTTGATTTGAATTTCTGGATTTCCACAAGTCCTTTTTCATTGTCAGCTTTACTCTCATAGTATTTTGAGGATAAGGTTGATAAGGAGTTGTCAGAAGTATTATTTGAAATATTCCTCTTAGCACTTATTGTCTTAAAATTAATAATTTTGTTTAAAGGAATATTCTCTCTTGTCAGGTCAATATATTCTAAGTCATTTTCTTTTCTCGAAATTGAATTAAATTCGATAGATTTTTTTTGAAGTTTAAAATAATTTTTATGATTTTTTTTCATGAAGTCATTGAAATAATTAAAGGATATTGGATTATCGCTAGTATCTAGATTAGAGGGTAAAATTTCGCCACCAGCTTTTATAATATCCTCTTGATACATTGTGAAATCAGATCTTAGTCTTTTTAAATCAGCTTCGAATAATATATATTCAAAAGATAATACAATTGTTCTATTATCTGGGTCTAAGTCCATCATTAGCTGACAAATATTTGATAGGTTATCTAATTCATCATAGTTAATAAATAATTTTAATTTAATTCCTATAGGAAATTGCATTTTTGATAATAATGAACTAGAATCTACTATATCATTCAGATTTTTTTGGAAATCAATATTAAAATCATCGTAGGAAAAATCATTTGAACCATTCTTTGTTCCAATAAATTTCTCAAGTATAGAAAGTAGAGATGTTTTACCGCAGTTATTCTTTCCGATAATCAATGACAAGTCATTTTCTACGTCGAGATTCAAAGACTTTAGTAACCTGTAATTTTCAATTTTAATTTTTGTAATCTTCATTACTATGCTCCTAATATTTTTTATTTAATATCTAAAGTTATATATGAACTAACACTATTGTATCATTAATTGGATAATTTTGTTTAGAATAACCAGAATCTATATAGGAGACTTGGACTATATATTTAGTTAAAGGGAGTGTATACTTTTGAATAAAAATATCTTGTATTATTGAAAAGTAAAAGACATAAAGGAGGGTGATAAAGACTTATTTGAAAGAATAGAAATACAATAGAATACTAGAAGAAAATAGAGGTTATATTAAGGTGAAAATCTGAATTGTTTTTAATTTGGAGATTGAAAAATTATGCTGATTATATTTTAGAGATAAACAAATTTCAAGTGAATTTGTTTATATAAACAGAGAGAAGTGGATTTATGAAAAGATATTGTTGCGAGGATATAGATTATCATGCTAATTTCAAGTAAGATATTCATAAAAATCCCTTTGACTGTCCTGATAAAATAGTCATATTCAATGATAATGACTACGGATTGATAATTCATGATGGTGGTTCGTCTAGTATAGGAATTGATTATTGTCCGTGATGTGGTTCGAAATTATAAAACTCCGTCAGCTATTAACCTTATAATTTTCTAAAGAATAATGCTTAAAATTAGTGTTTTAAATGTGAAGGATATTTAACTTAAAGCAACTGGTGTGTCTGTGAAATAAGGTCAATAGTTTTTACTAACGAGCAGCATTCCTGTAATAAAGAAAAATGGAGTTTGAGCATAAAAAACCTCTTGGTATTATATGAATGTCCCAAGCTTGGCCGCAAATAGGACAAAAAACATATAAACCAGGAGGCTCAAAATGAATTATAACCAAAATAAAAAGATTGCTCAAATTACTTCTCGAACTCTAATTATAGGTGTAGATATAGCGAAATTCAAGCAAGTTGCCCGGGCCCAAGACTTTTGAGGGTTAGAGTTTGGGGCACCTATTTACTTTGAAAATACGAAATGTAGTTTTGAAAGTTTTCTAGAATGGATAAAAGAAATACAAAGTCATAATGACATGGATAAGGTAATCATTGGTATGGAACCCACGGGGCATTATTGGCTTAATTTAGCTCATTATCTAAAAGAGAATAATCTCAAATTTGTCGTTGTAAACCCAATGCACGTTAAGAAGATTAAGGAATTAGATGATAATTCCCCAACAAAAAATAATGTAAAGGATGCGAGAGTTATCGCACAGCTTGTTAAAGATGGAAGATACGCCGAACTTAATATTCCAGAAGGAGTATATGCCGACCTTCGGGTCGCACGTAAAATACGCGATCTTTTATCTGTTGATCTTCAGGCTGTACAAGGGCAAATTCATAATTGGATTGATCGATATTTCCCCGAATTCCTTAATGTATTTAAGGATTGGGAAGGTCAATCTGCTCTTCAAATGTTGAAACTTAACTTGTTACCTCACGAATTAGTAAAGCTATCAAATCAGGAGATTTTAACTCATCTCAGAAAAGCTGTAACACGTGCAGTATTCATGCATCAAAGTGTAAAGCTCATTGATATAAACCATGTCTTTTTCTTCGAACCATATTCCGCATTCTGGGCACCGTATTTTTCTTACATACAAAACCAATCAACTCCTTGGATTATTTTCAATAAGGAGTTCTTCTTATAGTTCTAATTCCCTATTAAGAAATGGTTGAATAATAGGAATTTTATTGTGAACGTCTAAATTACTCATTTAACAATTTTGTCGAATGCATCTTTTGTGCTGGTTCCCAATATCGTTTAAATCCATGATATCCCCGAACGTAATAATCACACTGCCAAAAATATACATTTCTAAAAAGGGTTCCTCTAATTTCATCTGAATTTTTCTCAATTCACCTTTCATACCACGAACTTCTATTCTAATCTTTTTCAATGTTTCTTCAACTAGTTTAATGTAAGGTTCATGGATCTTAAAGCAGGCTTTAGTTATTGTCTTAAGATCGCTTTCCAAAATATTTAATAAGTAAGTATGTAAAATATAATTATGAATTAATTCCTCTTGTTCATCAGGTATAGGAACTTTCATTTAATCACCATATATTAACTTATATCGATCCTTAAAATACCCTCGAACTTTAAACATGTTTACTATTCCCCTTATTAATATTATACCTTTATTACACAAACACAAGTTCGAATATACTAGTATAAAAAGAACGTAAGTGTGAAAAAAAATTGGATCCGATATTTTTAATTGGAAATGTGAAGAACTGAACTTCAGGTAAGTTAAAGAGAAATTGAAACCTTTATTGTATAGGATTATTGAGTGCGACTCTGCGTAAGACAGATCTATTTTACTTTCTTAGTACCTCAACATTTTTATGTGATACAATTCACAAACAAAAAGAGGTGACGAAATGAGTTTTACTTACAATATAGGTAGCGTTTACAATTAAGCACAAGAAGGAGGTGAGGTAAATTGTATCTCGATAAAAGAAGTACTACATTATTACAAGAAATTCTAAATAATCCAAACACAACCCTAACAATATTGGAAAGAAAACTTGAACTAAATAGGAGACAAATTAATTATAGCTTTGAAAAGATCAATAATTGGTTAAGTAGTTTAAATCATCCCAAAATTGAAAGGACGAAAACTGGAAATTTCATTGTTCCCTCGTCATTAATTCATATACTCCCTATAGATAATGAAAAAATTGATGTGGAAACATATATTTTATCAGAGAAAGAGCGTATTTCAGTTATTCTACTTATGTTACTTAGTAGAGATGAAGAATTATCTTTACTTCATTTGGTTTCAACACTTGGAGTTGGAAAAAATACGGTATTAAGGACGATTAATGCAGCTCAAGACTTTTTAGACAAATATCAGCTTAAAATAATTTATTCTCGGCAAGATGGATACAGAATTGAAGGTCAAGAGTTTGATAAACGACGATTATTAATTACAGTCATCCAGTCCATAATGACATTTTACAATGGGGAAAAGATACTCCTACATTACTCTACCATTGATGAAGGACAAGTAGAAAATCTTCGTGAAAAAATTGAACTGATTGAAGTTCACTTAAGTATAAAATTTACGGACGAGAGGTTAATGGCACTTCCTTATATTATTGCTGTATGGATAAATCGAGTAAATCAAGGGAAAATCATTGAGCCAAATTTTAATATCGAGTTCTCTGATCTTAAAGATACCAAAGAATATCAGGCTGTAGTGAATGTCTTCTCTGAACTTGAAGCCATACCACCTAAAGAACTACTATATCTGACTTTACAGCTTTTAACTATGAATATTTCTTCATCTCAAGTTCTAAATGACGATAAGTTGAAGGACTTAAGGAACACACTATTTGAGATGGTTAAAATTATAGAAAATATTAGTGCTATTGAAATTCCTAATAAGCAAGAATTGATAGATAAGTTATTCCTTCATGTAAAACCTGCCTATTATCGAATTAAGTATAATTTAGGCTTAATGACTTCAACGTTTACACAGTTCGATGAAAAATTGGAGGATTTACATGAGATAGTCAAGGTATCTACTAATCCTATTGAAACCTTATTAGGCTGTTCCATCCCTGAGAGTGAAAATATCTTTTTAACTATGATTGTTGGTGGATGGTTAACTCGCCATGGAGTTCAACTAAATAACAAGAAAATTGCAGCTGTTGTCTGCCCTAATGGAGTATCAGTATCAAAACTATTGCAAGCAAATTTAAAATCTATATTTCCAGAGTTTAAGTTCCTAGAGTCTATGTCCCACAGAGAATTTTTTAATTATAAGGGAAAAGTTGATATCTTATTTACTACACAAAGATTATCTACAGATATTAAACAGTATATTGTGCCAACTGTAATAAATGAGAGAGAGAAAAACGAGCTTAGGAAAAGAATACTTCATGAAAAATATGGACTTGTATCTAATAATATTAATTATAAAGAACTGATACAAATCATTAGTAATCATGCTGAGATTAAAGATTCAAACGGATTATTAAAAAGTTTAAGTAGTTATTTCGGGAAATTTGTAAGCGATTCCGAAATTGAACCAAGATCAACATTAACACTCAAAGATCTTATATATCCAGAAACAATCATGATTCGAGATAATGTAAAAGATTGGAAAGAAGCATTATGGTTAGCTTCAGAATCTTTGTTAAAAAACAATTATATTGGTCACAACTATGTGGAAGCCATGATCGAACAATATCAAAACGATAGTAGATATATTATGTTAGCCAGCAACATTGCTATTCCCCATTCCAGACCAGAAAATGATGTTTATCGAGTAGGAATGGGATTTCTAAAGTTGAATGAACCAGTAGAGTTTAGTGGTGGAAATTTTGTAAAACTTATTTGCGTTATTGCTGCTGTTGATAAGGAGCAACATATTCGCCCAATATTACAGCTTAGAAGAATGGCAGAAAGCCAAACAGATATAAAAAGTATAAAAAATGCAAAAACAAAAAAAGAAATATACTCTATTGTTGAGAAATTTTCTTAGTGAAAGAGAGCAGAGGAGAAGCAGAATGTCCAAGATTATTATCTCAGAAAAGTCTATTTTCACGGATTTAGAAGTATCAAATAAAGAGGAGGCATTAAAGATACTATCAGACTCACTTTTAGAGCAAGGGTTTATCCATGATGATTTCTATAAAAGCTTGATCAATAGAGAAAAAAACTTTCCAACAGGGTTAGAATCCTTTGACTCAGGAATTGCCATTCCTCATACTGATCCGAAACATGTTAAGCAAGATTCTATTGCTGTTGCGGTTTTGGATAAACCAATCACGTTCCAAAACATGGTTGATAAAAGTATGAGTATTGAAGTGAAAATCATTTTCTTATTAGGTCTATCACAAAGCACAAAGCATTTAAATATTCTAAGACAAATTATGGAACTAATTAAAGAACAAGGGTCTTTAGAGGAAATTTCAACTATGTCTAAGAGCCATCTTTATAGTCATTTAGTAGAGAATTTGGCTACAGAATAAAATAATAATTCGGGAGGAAAAGGAAAATGAAAAAACATATTGTATTTGCTTGTTCAAGTGGAATCGCAACTTCAACGGTAGTAGCTGAGAAGGTAGTAGAACATTGTAAAGAGAATGGGATTGATGTTGTATACCAACAGGCAATCATAGGGGAATTACCTTCATTAGATAACTCAGTAGATTTATTTGTGGTCACTTCACAAGTAGAAACAAAGTTAAATACACCTGTTGTAAATGCAATACCAATTGTTACGGGGGTTGGAGAAGAAGAACTGCTTGATGAAATTGTAACATTGTTGAAAGGGTGAACTAGGATGAAAAAACATATTGTATTTGCTTGTTCAAGTGGGATCGCAACTTCAACGGTAGTAGCGGAGAAAGTAGTAGAACATTGTAAGGAAAATGGGATTGATGTTGTATACCAACAGGCAATCATAGGGGAATTACCTTCACTAGATAGCTCAGTAGATTTGTTTGTAGTCACTTCACAAGTAGAAACAAAGCTAAATACACCTATTGTAAATGCAATACCAATTGTTACGGGGTTTGGAGAAGAAGAACTACTTGATGAAATTGTTAAATTGTTAAAAGGATGAACTGTTTGATAAAATTGTAAAATTGTTGAAAGGATGAGCTAAATGGGACAAAAGATATTAGAAGCTTTTCAGTATATTCTTGGTTTCGGTCCTACGGT
The DNA here is from genome assembly GCF_000981385.1 of Bacillus sp. SA1-12. Taxonomy (GTDB): domain Bacteria; phylum Bacillota; class Bacilli; order Bacillales; family Bacillaceae; genus Metabacillus. Next base: position 77,668 of record NZ_LATZ01000019.1, on the reverse strand, counting down.
TATGTTGCCAATTGTCGTATTTATACTAGCAATCTGTTTTCGAGTGAAACCTGCAAAAGCTTTAAGATCATCTGTAATTATAGGAATGGGTTTTGTTGGTATTTTCTTAATCTTCAATCTCCTAATTGAGAGCGTTGGACCTGCAGCTCAAGCTATGGTGGATAGAACAGGAATAGATTTGCCAGTTGTAGATACCGGATGGCCACCACTTGCTGCTATTGCTTTTGCATCACCAATCGCACCTTTTGTAATTCCAATGGTAGTTTTACTAAATATCGCGATGATCATGCTTCGTTGGACAAAAACAGTCGATATTGATTTATGGAACTATTGGCATTTTTGCTTTGCAGGAGCGCTTGTTTATAGTGCCACTGGTAACTTTTTATTGGGGTTGCTTGGTGCAGCCATAGCTACTGTCACAATATTAAAATTGGCTGATTGGTCTTCTCCATATGTACAGAAACATTTTAATTTGCCTGGTATCTCCCTTCCAACATTATCATCAGCTGTATTTTTTCCAGTTGGAGTATTAGGAAATAAAATGATTGACTCAATACCAGGGATAAGAAAATTAAAAGCTGATCCAGATTCAATTCAAAAGCGGTTCGGTGTTTTTGGTGAACCGATGATGATAGGCCTGGTTTTGGGAATTATTATTGGAATTCTCGCAGGATTCAATGTAGATGAAATATTGAAACTAGGAATGAACTTAGGAGCTGTCATGCTTATTATGCCTCGTATGGTTCGTATCCTTATGGAGGGTTTAATCCCACTATCTGATGCTATAAAAGCCTTGCTTAAAAAGAAATTCCCTGGTCGTCAAGATATTACGATTGGTCTTGATATTGCAGTGGCAATTGGTAATCCAGCAATTATTTCAACAGCCTTATTGATGACACCAATTACTATTCTGCTGGCAGTTATTCTACCAGGGAACAAAATGATGCCACTGGGTGATTTACCAACTTTAACTGTGCCATTGGCGATGATTGTTCTAGCTTGCCGAGGTAACATTATACGATCGGTTATCATTGGAATACCAGTTATTATTGCTAACTTATACATCGCGTCTTACTTGGCTCCACTTGTTACCCAAGTAGCGAAGGATATCAAGTTTCAGTTCCCAGAAGGGGCATCAGCATTGGTGAACAGCTTCCTTGATGGAGGTAATCCATTCCGTTACTGGCTTGTCATGTTATCCCAAGGAAATATCTTTGCTATTGGAATGATCCCAGTTGTAGGTCTTATTATTTGGTTGGCATATAAAATTACCAGAAAAGATTTTAATGACAATGGTGAATTGGAGGCTTCAGATACAAAGGTATCTTAAATATTGTTTTTCGGTAGGGGGATAATTTTTGACAAAAGGGGCTTTGCTGCTTTAGGCGATACCCCCCACCCCTATTAAACTCAAAAAAGGAGATCTTATGATGAGAGCCAGTATATACCACAATGTTAATGACTTTCGAATGGAAGATATAGATGTTCCAGAAATTGGTTTTGGGGAAGTGTTGTTGAAGTTAAAGGCTTGTGGATTATGCGGGACGGATATTCACAAAGCAATTCATAAAACAGTTAATCCAAAAACTATTCTTGGGCATGAATACGCAGGTGAGATTGTTAAGGTAGGAGAGGGAGTTACAAAATTTAAAACTGGAGACAGAGTTGTTGGAGCTATCCATGTTCCTTGTTTCACTTGTCATTATTGTCAACGACAGCAATATACACTTTGCCCTGAGTTTAAAGAAACGAACATTGATCCAGGTGGTTTTGCAGAATATATTCGATTATCAGAAAGGCATGTACGCCATTTACTTTTTAAAATTCCAGACTCTTTGAGTTACCTACACGCATCTTTAGCAGAGCCAGTAGCATGTTGTATACATGGGCAAAAAGCTGCAAATATACGACCTGGAGATAATGTTTTAATCATGGGTGCAGGTCCGATCGGGCTAATCCATGGTCAACTCCTAAAACATAAGGATGTAAGCAATGTAATTATTTCTGATGTTTCTGCTTATAAGCTGTCAAAAGCTAAAGAGTATGGAATCGATCACACAGTCAATATTAAGGGTGAAAATTTAAAAGATGTAGTTGATAAGGTTACTAATAATCAAGGTGTTGATACTGTTATCATAGCTGCGAGTGTCTCCTCTCTTTTGCCGGAAGCAGTACAATTGCTCAGACGAGGAGGACGAGTGATTTGTTTTTCTCCATTTGACAAGAACCCTGAAGTGACAATTGATGCAGGAAGATTCTTTAAAGATGAAATATCAATAGTAGGTACCTATAGTGTATCACCATATGAATTTGAAGAGGCTATTTTAAACATTTCAAATGGAACAATTGATGCAGAAAAAATGATTACACATGAAATGACGATTGATCAAGTAGGAGAAGCGATTACACTTGCAGCAAATCCTGACGAAGAGGTTATAAAAGTTGTAATAATAGATTAATTTAATAGGAGGAATGTAATATGCCATTATTAAATATGAAATCGTTCTTACATTTGTTAGAGGAGAAAAATCTTATTGCTCCAGCCTTTAATACTACTAATTTAGAAATGACACTATCTATTATCCAAGGAGCAGAAGAGGTAGGATTGCCAGTTATTGTCCAAATTGCCCCTACAAACGTTAAACTGTCTGGATATGATTACATTGCTAACATAGTAAAATCTGCTGCGGAGAAAGTTGATATTCCTGTAACGTTACATTTGGATCATGGAATGACATTCGAGGACATAAGACAGGCTGTAGACGCTGGTTTTAACTCTGTTATGATTGATGCTTCAAAATTACCATATGAAGAAAATATTAAACTTACTAGGGAAGTTGTAGAATATTGTCATGAACGAGGGGTATCGGTAGAAGCTGAATTAGGAGAGTTAGGCGGAAAAGAAGATGACCATGTGTCTGATGAGTCTGCACAAACAGATCCCAAGCTTGCAAAAGATTTTGTAGAGCGTACAGGAATCGACCTATTAGCTGTATCGGTAGGAAATATTCACGGTTTAGATGAACAACCTAAAATTAACCTAGAATTACTTCGTGAAATAGCAGATACTGTTGAGGTTCCATTAGTTATACATGGTGGCTCCGGCATTCCTGGTGACGTTCTAGCTCAATTAAAAAATTACAATGTACGTAAAATAAATCTAGCCAGTGATCTTCGTAAACGATTTATTTCTTCTGTTGGAAAACGATATGAACAAAATCCAAATGAATACAACCTTATTAGTGTATTGCTAGAAGCACAATCTGGGGTTAAAGAAGTAGTTATTGATAAACTTAACACTTTAAATAGATAATGCTTACATCTAAAGGGTGGGATTAAAAATGTATGTAATTGGAATTGATATTGGAACAACTAACGTAAAAGTTTGTCTTTTTCAATTACCAAATTTTGAATTAGTAGAAATGTATCGTTTTTTTACTCCTACTAAATGGAATGAAAAAGAATCAGAGTTTGAAATGGATAAAATTTGGGAGGGCGTGAAGGAAGGTCTTCACCTCCTCTCCAAAAAAGTAGAAAATCCAGAAGAGATAAAAACGATTTCGATAGCTAGTGCAGCTCAAACTATCGTTTTATTAGATGAACAGGATAAAATCTTAGAACCAATCATTACTTGGTATGATCCTCGCTCTAAATCTGAAGCAAGATTAGTCAATGATATTGTTGGAAGGGAGGCACTATACAGCATTACGGGGATAGTCTCTCATAGTAATCATAGCCTTACCAAGCTCCTTTGGATTAGAGAGCATTTTCCTAATCAATATGCAAAATTAAAAAAATGGACATGCTTGTCAGGATTTGTGGCTTTTAAGTTATCCGGAATATACGCAACAGATGTGAGCCTTGCATCTAGAACGTTACTGATGGACATGTCTACTCGAAAATGGTCAAAGAAACTAATCGAAGAATTTGACTTAGAAATTCAAACATTTCCTACTGTTGTTGAGTCTGGTACTGCTCATTCCTTACTTAAAGATACAATAGCCAGGGAGATTGGACTAAGTCCTAATACAACTATTTCGATAGCTGGTCACGATCATATGGCAGGATCAATTTGTACTAATTTGGATGTTGATAAAGAACTTCTAAATTCTACTGGAACAACAGAAGGATTACTTTTGCTGAAAAAAGAGCCATACTTAAATAGTGATTTTCAGGAATATGCTATTTCAAATGGTTTATATGTAAAAGACAATTTATTCAGTCTCTATGGATCAATGCCAACTGCTGGTTATAGTTTAAATTGGTTTACGAAAAACTTTTTATCCTCTTTTGATGAATTAAAGCAACTGAGTGATGCTTTATATGAAAATTACCAGAAAAACTCCAAAGAGCTTATAGAAAATTTGCTCGTGTTTATTCCACATTTAAGAGGAAGTGGTCCCCCCTATCGAGATTCTCATTCTAAGGGCCTCTTATATGGTCTACAGGATCACACGGAAAAAAAGGATATTTTATTCTCTGTTTTTGCTGGACTATGCTTTGAATTGAGAACTTTAAAGGATGCTTATATAAACCTTACAGGTCAAGCTATTGAGAGTATGAAAGTTATAGGACCGGCAACTTCAAATTCATTATGGCTTCAATTAAAGGCAGATATTCTTAACTGCGAAGTCCTTTCTTTTAGAACGGTGGAAGCAGTTTCAAGAGGTGGAGCTATATTAGCCGCATTAAAACAAGGTTTTATTGAACAAATACCCGTTAATCTATTTGAAAAGTATCTTCCTTCCCAAGAAAATTTTAATTTGTATGATGAGTACTTTAACAGGATGTATACTCCACTCTCAAAAATTAAAAGAGAATTTGATTTATATAAGTCGATGGAGATTTAATGCTTAATACATGAAAGCTTAAATAAATTGCCTAATGAATAATAATACGACTCTGGTTTCAGTAGAAGGACCACAATGTTCCAACTAATAGATACGGAGGTATTAATATAAATGGAATCATTATGTTTCTATGGAATTCAGGATTTAAGATATGAAGAGTCTCCCCAACCAACTATTGACCGAAACGACGAAGTTATTATAAGGGTAAGAAATGCAGGTATTTGCGGGTCAGATATTTCTCGATATAAAAAATTGGGACCTTTAAAACCTGGGAATATTTGGGGTCATGAATATGCTGGTGAAGTAGTTGAAATTGGCCAAAATGTAACTGATATAAATGTGGGTGCACGTGTAGCTGTATGTCCTGCACTTTATTGTGGAAAGTGTGAATATTGTCGTTCGGGATATATCGCTGCGTGTCCTGACTTACTTGTAACAGGTGCAAAAGTCCCTGGCGGATTTGCTACCTACGTGAAGGTACCAAGAGAAAATGTTATCTGTATTCCAGAAAGTGTTTCTTTTGAAGAAGCTACTTTTGTCGAGCCATCCGCAGTTTCTCTTCATGGACTATTTAAAACAAGCTTGCAGCCTGGATACTCTGTTGCTGTTATGGGGTGTGGAACCATTGGATTACTTGCAATCCAATGGGCAAAAATTTTTGGTGCAGAAATAGTATATGCCATAGATCTTGAAAAAGAGAAGTTAACCTTAGCAAAACAGGTCGGGGCCGATATATTAATAAATCCAAAAGATGAAAATACATTTGAACAAATCATGACATTTACAAACGGAAATGGAGTTGATTTAGCAGTTGAAGCTGCCGGATCTCCCATTACTTCTTCACAAATATTTGCCTTACCAAAAAAAGGGGGAGAAGTAGTCTTTATGGGTATTCCGTATGCGGATGTTTCGATTGAACGTTTCTATTTTGAAAGAATTGTTCGTCAAGAATTGAAGGTTTATGGTTCATGGAACGCAGTATCCTCGCCGTTCCCTGGTAGAGAGTTTCATACAACCATTCACTTTATGAATACAGGACAATTACAAGTAAAACCACTTATATCTCATCGTGTACCTCTTAGGATGGGACCAGAAATATTTGAACGAATCATAAGTAATAAAGAAGTTTTTACAAAAGTTATGTTCGAACTATAAATTATTTAAGTTATTTACAAGATTATTTTGAATGGAGAACAGTTAAAATTTTGTACTTTTGAAAATTCTCACGCACAAAAGCTTCACTAAGTATTACATCTATTGAATGTTTTGGACCTATGTTTCTTTTAAACATTGAATTATGGGTCATTTTTCGATTTATGTGAGATATTTCTAAAAAATTAAAGGATATAAAGTAAATTAACTTATAACATTAAAAGCACGTTTTTAGAAAATATAAAAATTAATAACATTTAGGTTCAACAGGAGGAACAAATGACAATTGATAAAACTTTTGTAGTTATTGATAAAACCGGAATTCATGCGCGTCCAGCGACAACTTTAGTACAAACTGCAAGTAAATTTAACTCTGATATCGATTTAGAATACAATGGTAAATCAGTAAACTTAAAGTCCATCATGGGCGTCATGGCTTTAGGTATTCCAACAGGTGTTGCTATTAAAATTACTGCTAAAGGATCGGATTCAACAGAAGCTATTGCCGCATTAGAAGACTCTATGAAAAAAGCAGGCTTAGCAGAATAATGCAAAAAGATATTTTAGGTATAGCCGCTTCAAGCGGCATTGCCATTGCCAAAGCTTTTCGCTTAGAAAGCCCAGAGTTAACAATAGAAACAGTAATGAGTACCGATCAAGAAGCAGTACGCTTTGAACAAGCACTAGAGTTATCTAAATCAGAACTAGAAAGAATCAAAGAGCATACTTGTCAAGAGCTGGGTGACATGTTTTCAAATTAAAGATAAAAAAGCTTACAAACTAAAAAAGTGCCTTAATGACGACAGTAAGGCACTTTTATTAAAATGCTTTTTGTAGTTAATATATTGTAGAAAAGAAGCTGTGATAAATCATCATGGAGATGTATTGCAAATTGTTGATGGTAATGGTAATGAGGTTGCTAGTTATTCTAGCAAGAGTAGGTAGTAACGTTAGGAAATATATAAAAAATGAAGATTCTTTGGAAAAAATTGATGGGTATATAGGATACTTACATAAAGCTTTTAACGATTTCCTTTATATGATGAATTATTACCATACATAAGAGAATTTGAAGAAGAGTTAAAAGAAAATATTAAGGATAACAATAATATCTATAGTATTATGAGTAGATTTATTGACAAAGTCTATTCATCATATAAATTTGGTATTTCTAAAAAGGATTCGATGAAAGGATATATTAAAGAATTGTTGGATTTAACTTTTTTATTAAAATTGTTTTCGGGAGGAAAAGTGTCTATAGATTACTAGAATACTGGAAATATCAACCAAAGTTTTTCTGACCTCTTCTTTAGACCAAAGTTTTAAGCGGATATTAGGATCAAAGACAGTCGTTATCTGATGACGTCTAGCTAGCTCAATTGCTCGATAAACGGTGTCTTTACAAGATGGACTAAGAGCAGGTGTAATTCCCGTTAGATGCAGAAACTTAGCCTGACTAATATAGGCTTCATCTAAATCATCTGGGTTCATATAACTTGCAGCTGAACCCTTTCTGTAATAGTAAACTTTTGGATCGTTCCCAGCATTCCTCTCTTTAAAGAAGACCCCTGTTGGATAGTTTCTATCAAATATTGACATGGGAGGTATCCACTCCTTCTCCACGTATAAAGTTACGAACCAATAGCCCAAATTCTTCCTCGCCTAGACGGCTCATCCAGCCGACCTTGTGCCCCAACCTCGAAAGCGCAATGGCTACATTTGACTCTACACCGCCAATTGTTTTCGTAAAGTGGCCTGAATACCGAATGAGTCAGGGACAAAGAGTACCATGGTTTCCCCAAACGTGATTACATCCATACGTTTCTCCCCTTTATCCAAATAAAATGATTGGTATTTGAAGGTAATGATTTATTCTATAGAAAGTAGCCCTTTTATATTTTCTATATAAAAAGGCTACTTTCTGGACACTATCTACTTTACTAAATGGATTTTACCTTCAAAGTTAAGCTGCTTTCCTTCTAATAACCTTTTAAGGTATAAAGCTAGCTCTACTGCGTGATAATCTCCCCATAAAGAAGACTCACCATTCGGTACAACACTTCCTTCTGGCACATAGTCCCAACCATTAGGTTGGTGATAAATAGAATGAAGGATTAATCCTTGATGGTTCTCGTCTTCCGAAAGATAAGGCGTAGAGAAAAGTGCCTTAGAAGTTGTCAAAGCAGCTTGAAAGTATAGACGTCCTGTTGAATCTCCAAGTTGCTCTTCCATATAACGCCCTAACCGTGCTAGCCCTTGAGCTGCAATAGCTGCTGCAGAGCTGTCGACAGGTTCTTTATCGTTATAAGGATCAGCGGGACGGTCTCTCCACTGACCTAACTCATCTAATTTTGGAGCACCAGTGTCCCAATACGGAATCCCGTCAAGAGCCGTGTTTTGAAGATAAAAATCTGCTGTTGCCTTTGCTGCCTTTAACATGAAGCCAGTAATTTCTTCACGTCCGCCAAATGGCTCTAATTCTTCATCTGCTAATGTAGAAATAAATTCAAGCTGTTCAGCATATCCTAAGAGTGCCCAAGCCAATCCTCGTGTCCAAGTGGAAAATGCACAATATCCTTGTTGACTGCTAGGACAACGATACGTACCATTTGTCGTATTAAAGATAGATTCGTGAGCAACACGACCGTTGACATCATAAGAATCTCGTTGTTCCCCATAATAGATATTATAGCGAGCGGTATTTTTCGCATGTTGAATAAGTCTGTCTAATAACGAAATAGGCTCATCTCCCTCTCCCATTAGCTTATGACCTAGTTGGTGTGCTACTGCCAGAGAGCGGAGTGACCGAATTGTATCAATGAAAAGAGATTGAGGTCCGTTAAAAGAATAAATGTACCCTGTACCGTCTGAAAGAGTGGACCATCGACTTGCTTGAACTGCCCCTGAGGCCTTAAGTGCTAATTCATAAAAGTTTAATTCCCATTCATTAAAAGGTAATCGACCTTCCAGCATTAACCTACGTAGATTGCCATAAGTAGAAACATTATTAAAGCCATGATCATGAACGCCAATATGGCTTACATGAGGAGCCATATGATCAACAGTACTTTTACGTCCCATCTCTAGAAAACTTTCATCTCCAGTAGCATCGAACTGTAGAATAGCCCATCCATACATAAAACCTTGCGTCCATTCTGTCCATCCCTTTGTAGTATATTGTCCATTTGATGTAAAAACTGGCGTACCGTTTTTTGTGTCCCAAGATGCATGAAGAGCTTTTATTTTTTTTCCCGAAACCTCAAAGAAATGGTTTAAACTTTCTTCTAAATTTTGAAGTGTTAAAGAATTGTCTACTTTCATTGGTTAATCCTCCTTTTAATAACTCTTTAATTTAATTTTGATTCCGCTTTCAATAAGTTCTTGTGTTATGCCTCTTCCAAGCGAAATATCTAATAAGTGCAGCATTCATAATCCATTTACCTGCTTGCGTTTGAATTTGAAACCGATAAACGAAATCGGTTTCGTAAACAGAATACAATAGATTTGTTTAATTTAAAAGAGTTATTTTATTTTTTTGATAATTTTAGAATTTTGATAAAAAAAGCTTTAAAAATAATCTGACATCGGTTAATATGAATTACAAATCGGTTTCGTAAATCGGTTTCGTAAATCGGTTTTTACAAAAATAAAAGCTTTAAAAATAATTCGACATCAGTTAATATGAATGCGAAACCGATTTTGTAAACCGATTTCTAAAAAGTATAAGAGGTGTTAATTATGTCATTTTCTAAAGTGTTAACTGCTGCAGAAGCGGTTAAACAAATATCAGATGGGGATACAGTGGTAGTTGGAGGAGCTGGGGGAGGATTATTAGAACCGACAGCCCTTTTGAAAGCGCTTGAAACAAGATTTGTGGAATCAGCATCACCTAGTAATCTTACTTTTATTCATGTAACTGGTGTAGGTGATAGAAAAGACGGCGGAATGTGCCACGTAGCTTATGAGGGATTAGTAAAGCGTGATATTGGTGGGCATTGGGATTATTTACCTAAAATGGCTCGTCTTGCTAGTGAAAATAAAATTGAGGCTTATAATCTCCCACAAGGAGTATTATCCCAACTCTTCAGGGAAATCGCTTCAGGCAGACCAGGTTTAATTACTCATGTAGGGTTGAAAACTTTTGTAGATCCTCGTGTTGAGGGAGGAAAACTGAATACGGTTACAACTGAAGATATAGTGCAACTTATTGATATTAATGGGGAAGAGAAACTATTTTATCCCTCATTTCCAGTAAATGTTGCTTTCTTGAGAGGAACAACAGCGGATGAAGATGGAAATATAACCATGGAAGAGGAAGCAGCGTTTTTAGATAATTTGGCTATGGCACAGGCTGTCCACAATAGTGGGGGAAAAGTGTTTGTTCAGGTGAAACGATTGGCAAAAAGAGAAACTTTACATCCTAAACTCGTAAAAATCCCTAGTATTTTGGTCGATGGTATCATTCTTTCTCCTGAGCAAAAGCAAACCGTGATTTCGACCTATAACCCTGCTTATGCAGGCGACATTCGGATACCAGCTTATAATATCCAACAAATTCCTTACAACGAACGCAAGATTATTGCAATGCGTGCAGCTATGGAACTACCTGAAAAGGGTGTAGTAAATTTAGGTGTAGGAATATCAGGATCAGTAGGATTAGTGGCCTCAGAAATGAATCTGTCAAAAGAATTTGTGTTTGCTATTGAACAGGGAATTATAGGAGGAGTACCTGCTGGTGGAATTGAATTTGGAGTATCGTCTAATTCTCATGCGATCATTGAAGCACCATCCCAGTTTGACTTTTTTGATGGCGGTGGACTCGATATGACATGCCTAGGAATGGCAGAAGTAGATATACATGGAAACGTTAATGTAAGTAAATTGGGAGATAGAATCATAGGATGTGGGGGCTTTATCAATATAGCCCAAAATGCAAAGAAACTTGTTTTTTGTGGTACTTTCACTGCGGGTGGACTAGAAGTGAAAATTGATAATGGGAAAATGCAAATTGTTAAGGAAGGAAAGTTCAAGAAATTTATAAATAAAGTAAATCAAATTACATTTTCTGGAGAGTATGCTAGAGAAACAGGACAAAAGGTAATTTTCGTAACAGAGAGAGCTGTATTCAAACTGGGAGACAACGGTTTGGTTTTAGAAGAAATAGCTCCAGGGATCGACCTTTATAAGGATATTCTTGACCATATGGATTCAAAACCAGAAATATCTCCAAATTTAAAAGAAATGGATTCTAGTCTATTCACAAATTATGTAGAAAAGGAAGTGGATGAACATGCAACAGTTTAACACGCTAGAAGTTCAAAAGAAGAATTATGTAGGTTGGATAATTCTTAATCGTCCAGATAAGTACAATGCTTTTAACGAAGAAATGATGGCAGAAATAAAAGATGCCCTTTCTTATTTTAAAAATGATAAAGATGTTAAAGTTGTTAGTTTTAAAGGAACAGGAAAAACATTCGCTTCCGGAGCCGATATTGCAGATTTGCAAAAAATGACATCTTTAGATGCCCTTTTCCCATCTATGCAACCTTTATATGATTTAATTTACAACTATGAAAAGCCAACCATAGCGGCTATTCAAGGCTATGCTTTTGGTGGAGGTATGGAGTTAGCAGCAGCTTGCGACATACGTGTAGCCACAAATAATGTTAAATTTGGTCTTCCTGAATGTAAGTTAGGGGTAATGCCTGGTGCAGGGGGAACTCAAAGAATAGTTCGCCTCTTAGGGGAAGCTAAAGTAAAAGAACTCGTATTTCTTGGCGATGTATTAGATGCTCATCAGGCAAAACAATTAGGATTCGTATCTGAAGTGGTATCCCAAGACGAATTAGACGAGACAGTCTTGGCTTTAGCGGGAAAGATTCTTGAAAGAGGGTCACTAGCATTACGAGTGTCTAAATTGGCTATACAACGTAGCTCCGATATTCCACTGGAGGTAGGTCTTCTCCTTGAAAATGCATTACAATCATTTTTATTTTCTACGGAAGATAAACAAGAAGGTGTAGCGGCTTTCCTAGAAAAGAGGAAACCAAATTTTACAGGAGTCTAAGTACTAAACTAGCTTTTGCTTAGAAAAAGTACACCACGCTAATCGGAACTATCTACGGTCATTAGTGTTTTGAAGAGATTGAATCTTCAGCAGAAGTTATTTACGATCTAATTCAAGATTCTAATTAGATCGTAGGTTTAATTTTGTAAGCCCTTTAATTAGATAATTATAGATAACCTAACGTCTTAACACTATTAGAATCCAGAGGCACATAAGAAAAAGGAAATGTTTTAATAAAAGATAAAACAATTACACGTTTTTAGAGAGGAGAGTAACAAATGCCATTAATAATTACATTAATAGGGATTTTATTGCTACTAGTATTAATTAGCTACTTTAAATGGAATCCATTTGTAACTTTAATTGTTACGTCTGTTTTTGTTGGAGTTACATCAGGGATGCCTTTATTAGAGGTTGTCGACTCAATCAAAGAAGGATTAGGTTCAACCTTAGGGTTAATTGCAATTGTGCTTGCCTTCGGAACAATGATAGGTAAAATGATGGCCGAATCAGGTGGAGCAGAAGTGATTGCTCAAGCCCTTATTAAACGTTTTGGTTTGAAGAATGTCCACTGGGCCATGATGTTTGTTGGTTTTCTTGTAGGAATTCCAGTGTTTTTTCAAGTAGGCTTTGTCCTTCTGATTCCACTTGTATTTACGATTGCTTTAAAAACGGGAATGAACATAATGAAGATAGGTGCTCCATTACTTGCAGGTCTTTTAACTGTTCATGGTATGGTACCACCACATCCAGCTGTCATGGCAGGCGTCGAGATTTATCATGCAAATGTTGGTTTGACGATTCTTTATGCTATATTGATAGGATTCCCGACTGCAATTATTGCAGGTCCCCTTTATACAAATTGGCTCACTAAACGCATTCATCCTATTCCGCCTGAGAACTTAGCTAAGGAATTGGTACAGGAAAATAGCGATCGTGCTTTACCAGGTTTAACTATTACTTTATTAACTGTGCTGCTTCCAGTCATATTAATGCTTGGGCAAACTATCACAGAAGTAACGTTAGTAGAAACCAATCAATTGCGCCTGATATTTGGCTTTTTAGGTAATCCTATCATCTCACTAGGAATTGCGGCTATATTTTCATTTTTTAGTTTAGGGTATGCAAGAGGCTTTAGCAAAGACAACATTCTTAAATTTACAAATGATTGTGTTGCGCCTACTGCTAATATCTTGTTAGTTATCGGTGCTGGAGGAGCCTTTAATAGAGTTATTATTAACAGTGGTACTGGTGATTATATTGCTAAATTGGCAACCGGAGCTGATATATCTCCGATCTTATTAGGATTCTTAATTGCACTTCTAATTCGAATTGCAACCGGATCTGCAACGGTAGGTATGATGGCATCAGCAGGGATAGTTGCCCCGATTGTTGCAACAATGCCGAATGCACCTAGTCCTGAGTTATTAGTTTTGGCAACAGGTGCAGGTTCACTGGCAATGGCTCATTTTAATGATGCAGGATTCTGGATGATTAAAGAATATTTTAATTTAACTGTAAAAGAAACCTTAATAACTTGGACTGGAATCAACACAATTGTAGGTTTTACAGCATATGGATTTATTTTAATTTTATCTATCTTTGTATAAGTCAAAAAACTGTTAGTGTCTGATAAGAAGCCAAAATGGGAATATAAAGAGTAATTTTGTGAAGAAGCAAGTTACATCAGAAATAAATAAGAAGATAGAATAAGGAATAATCTAGTAATTAAAATCCTAAGTATTAAAGACGTCTTATAAGCCCGAGGCTTTTGTATAAAGTTGTTAACAAAAACTTTAAAATAAAAAAGTACCTTTTGGGTACTTTTTTATTTTAAAACTATTGTTTATACTTTTGCTTTAATTCTGATTATACTATTTAGTAAGAAGTTATATTATTTTCTTAACAAGAGAAAGTCAATGAAGGAGAATGGTATGAAAGTTACAATTAAGGACGTTGCTGAGAGAGCAGGAGTTTCAAAAACGACAGTTTCAAGATACCTTAATGGAATGTATGACATGATGGGAGAAGAAGTCCGAGAAAAAATTGAACGTACTATAAGAGAATTAAATTATAAACCAAACCGTCTTGCACAAGGACTTAAAAGCAAAAAAACTAAAACGATTGGACTAATTATTTTTAATGTCTTAAATCCCTTTAGTTCAAAACTTATACGAGGAGTAGAAGATGTTTGTCGCAAGAAAGGGTATAGTCTTTTTCTTTGCAACGCAGATAACGATTCAACTTTAGAGCGTAAATATATAACAGAACTCTATCATAAGCAAGTTGATGGAATTATTACCGCTACCGTAGGTAATAATGCGGATTTATATAAAGAACTAAGTGAAGAAGGATTCCCATTAGTATTTGTAGACAGAAGAATGGATGAACAGTTTGGAGATCAAATACTTACAAATAACTTAGAAGGATCTTATAACGCAGTAGAACACTTATGCAAACTTGGTCACAAACATATTGCTTATCTAACAGCACCTATACATGGAGTAAGCAATAGACAAGAGAGATTAGAGGGTTATAAAAAAGCTCTTATAGATTTTAATATTGATTATAATCCATTGTTAGTTAGAGAAGTATCTTTAAAAGAAGGTGACGGGTATAAAGCCACTATAGATCTTCTTCAATCCTTAAAACCTACTGCAATTTTTTCTATGAATGATACGTTGAATCTTGAGGTTATTAAAGCTGTTAAAGAATCAGGATATAAAATACCTGACGATATTTCTTTTATTGGTTTTGATGATACAGATTGGGCTTCGATTACCAATCCACCTGTTACTGTAGTTGCGCAGCCAACTTATGAGATAGGCGTAAAGGTGGCAGAAACTATTTTAAAACGAATCCATTCTAAAAAGAAAACTAAATTTGCAACTACAATCTTTGATACAAAATTAATTAATAGGAAATCAACTGGAGTTCCGAATGAACATGTTGAAACAACTGAACAAGATAAATAAAAATGATTATGGGCATTAAAAAATACAGGAGATTAACTTCCTTTATAGGTTTTAGTGATTATTTTTTGAGAATGTAAAGTGGTCCTTAGAGTTTAATTATCACATTTGCAAATGCGGATGCACCTTTGATTACAACAAGGAAAGGAGCACTCCGTGTTTTGCCGAAATTGGGGGCTCGAACCCTTGACCTCTACACTGCCAGTATTTTAAAATAATTTGTCATCTCAAAGAATCAATCCTTTAGTTTAGATCGACGTTTTCCTAGTGCTTCTGTAGCTTTTTTAGCCTTTTCTTGGCTTGTAGTACATAAAGAAAGGCAGTTGTTTCTGAAGAATGACCAAGTTGTTCCATAACAAACGACAAATCCTTACTTTCATCCATTAAATTTGTAGCATATTTGTGCCTTAATTTATGAGGGGACATAATTATATTCCCAGTATTAGATGCTTTGGTATATTTCCTAACTAAGTCTTGAATCGATTGAATCGAAAGAGGGTAAGAGGAGCCCTTATATTTTGCTAAAAATAAATACTAGTAGTCAGCATCTGTTCCACCATATCGTACCTTTCTCATTGAGATACTCATTAATATCATCCATAACCTTAGAAAAAACCTGTACGTTATCCGTTTTATATCCTTTGCGAATAACTTTTATTTGGTCTTCTGTAAAGTTTAAATTCCTTATTCTTAAATCTGCAATTTCATTTACTCTTATTCAGCTATCAAGGAAAATAGATAATATAGCATAATCACGCTCTTTATCCCGAAAAAAATAGCTCTTTTGACGTTCTGATAACCCATGCTCATACTCATTCTTTTAAAATATAGGAAATCAATATCCTTATCTTCGTGAAAGATAACATTTGAAAGCTTTCTGCTACGTTCATTTAGGCTTTCTTTTTGTTTAATCACCGGAATTTTCAACATAACATTACGGTGAAAAAGTGGTTCGCCTTTATCATTTTCATTGCGTTGTTAAATATTTAAATAAAGATCTAAGAGCAGATTTCTTACGATTAACACTAGTACGTTAATGCTTTTTCTCTTCATGTTCAGATACAACTATTGTTTCATTTGATACTTTATTAAAATAAGCTCTAGCAGCATGTAATGGAAGAGTATCTAAAACTTGATGGGGATAAATTTTATTGAGTCTACATCTGCAAGTCCTATCTAATTGTTACAGATCCCTTGAGTTGAACATCTTTGGCCAAGCACTTTATAGAGGTAGTTTTTATCGAGGAGGAGATATTTTAACTAGTCTATTACTGGATTTGAACAAGCATTGAGGGATATATAGGGAAAATATCATAATATTACGAGTAGGTAGAAGAGAGTAAACTCCCTATTATTCTTAAATTTCGAAACTATTAACACAACTAAACTAGAGTCAAAAAACGTCTACTAATCCTTGATAGCTAGGGTTGTGGACGTTTTTTAAATATTCGGAACTTACTTAAAGTGTTTATTAAAACCTCTTCATAACTATTGTTTAACCAATTTACCCCTTGTATAACTAGTGCATCGAAGTAATCAGCAACTGAAAGTGGAAGAAAAAATGTAAATCCTCAAGAAATATTTGTATTTGCCTTATTTATTAATTTACTTTTATTTCGAATTCAGATTCTCTAATGAAAGCATTTACAATTCAAAATGTTCATGGTAAGATAAGTTATAACTTGTAGGACATGTTACAAGAGAGGGAAGAGAATGGGAATTAACTCCATTGATAAACAAAATATTGTTAATTCAGTTTATGAGCAACTAAAGGAACATATAGCCAATGGTGCTTGGCCACCAGGAAGCAAAATACCTTCTGAAACGCAATTACAAAAGATGTTTAATGTAAGTCGAGTTAGTATTAGAAGTGCAATTCAGCGATTGCGAGATTTAGGGATTGTCGTTACATATCAGGGCAAAGGCACATTTGTTTCGGATGATATTAGTGGGAAAAGTATTAATGATTTTGTTCCGATAATGCATCTTAGCGAGGAAGAATTTTTAGATATGATGGAATTTCGTCAAACCATCGAATACAAATGTTTAGATTTAGCTGTTAAGAATGCAACAGATAATGATCTTTCAGATATTGAGGAAATTCTTAATGAGATGTTTCGATATAGAGATGACTATAAGAAATATTCTGAAGTAGATTTTAATTTCCATTTAGCCATTGCCAAAGCTTCAAAAAACAAAGTTTTTTACAGAGTCATGCATTCGATTCGGGATTTTTATTACTATTATTTAGAAGAGTTAAACCGTGTGATTGGTATAACCTTAGATAGTATTGAAGTGCATTTACAGATATTTCGCGCTATCCAAAATAGAGATGCTGAAGCTGCAAAAAATAGTTTGAGCAAATCTATGGAAAATAACATTGAGATTATTAAAAGAATTAAGGATTCAAGTAAATAGTTTACCTCTTCTTTTGAGAGGTAAATTATTTAACCATAAACTTGTAGGACAACTAACAAGTTATTACAAAACAATTATTTAAAGGAGGAGCAATGAAATGGATTACTTAGAAATTCGTAATGTTAAAGTAATTTTAACTGCACCTGGAGGAGTCGATTTAGTCGTAGTTAAGGTTGAGACAAATGAACCTGAATTATATGGACTAGGATGTGCAACCTTTACTCAACGAATATTTGCTGTAAAATCAGCAGTCGAAGATTATCTTAAACCATTTCTTATTGGGAAAGATCCTAGAAGAATCGAGGATATATGGCAGTCGGCAAATGTAAGCGGATACTGGAGGAATGGGCCGATTATGAACAATGCTCTTTCTGGGGTTGATATGGCTCTTTGGGATATTAAAGGGAAGTTGGCAAACCTTCCAGTCTATGAATTATTAGGAGGTAAGTGCAGGGACGGAATTCCACTCTATCGTCATGCCGATGGTCCTGATGAAGTGGCAGTTGAGGAAAATATCTTAGCCCTTATGGAAGAAGGTTATCAGTATGCTCGTTGTCAAATGGGTATGTATGGTGGAAGTGGTACCACTGATACAAAATTAATTTCAACCATTTATGAGAAATCTAGCAAAATAGTGCCTAAACGATCACCTAGAACTTCACTATCCGG
Organism: Bacillus sp. SA1-12; assembly: GCF_000981385.1. Lineage (GTDB taxonomy): Bacteria > Bacillota > Bacilli > Bacillales > Bacillaceae > Metabacillus. The sequence goes on along the minus strand of NZ_LATZ01000019.1, from coordinate 59,540 downwards.
ATGTTATTTTGATCCGGAAGCATATGCGAAAAGTATAGATAAATTATTTGATCATCTGCGCTCCAAGATTGGATACAATATGGAATTCATCCATGATATACACGAAAGACTTCCGGCAATTGAAGCTGTAAGATTAGCCAAAAAACTGGAACCTTATCATCTCTTTTTCCTAGAGGATCCTGTTGCACCTGAAAACATTGAATGGCTGAAAATGATTAGACAGCAGACATCTACACCTATTGGAATGGGAGAATTATTCACGAATGTGAATGAGTGGAAAAATTTAATCGTTAATCATCAAATTGATTTTATTAGATGTCATGTTAGTTCAATTGGTGGTATTACACCAGCGAAGAAACTAGCCACATTTAGTGAATTATACGGGGTACGTACTGCTTGGCACGGTCCAGGTGATATTTCACCTGTAGGAGTGGCAGCTAATCTTCATATAGATTTAAGTACACCTAATTTAGGAATTCAAGAGTGGACGCCATTCAATGATGCGTTAGAGGAAGTATTCCCAGGTTGTCCACAAGTTGAAAAGGGCTTTGCTTATGTAAATGATAAGCCTGGATTAGGAATAGAAATTGATGAAGAAAAAGCAAAGAAATTCCCTGTAGTTGGTGGAATCCCATCTTGGACTTTAGCTCGAATACCAGATGGAACAGCTGTAAGACCATAAAACTATAATCTTTAGTAAGAAAGGGTCTACCTTTGTACTAAAAAGCTTTGCTAGATTTTAAAGTACCGAAAAAGGAGAATTATTAGGTTTTTTTATACAAATATGGAGACATTCTGTTAGTACCAAGAAGTTTTTAGGAGAATACTAAATATTTAGGTGGCTTAATAAAGTATCAAATTAAAAATGTGGTCTTTTAATGGATAGAGGAGTGAATTTTAATGAAAGTAGGAACATATGTAGCACCCATGCAGGTTGAAATGTTGGAAAGAGAAATACCAGCTCCGAAGAACGGAGAAGCATTAATTAAGGTATCATATGCGGGGATTTGTGGAACGGATATGATGATTTATCATGGCTTGCATCCACGAGCAAAGGCTCCGCTGATATTGGGACATGAGTTTAGCGGTGTAGTCGAAGAAGTGGAGGAGAATGAATATGTAAAAAAAGGGGATAAGATAGCAGTTGAGCCACTTTTAAACTGCGGAAAATGTGCTGCCTGCAGAAATGGGCAAATGCATGTTTGTGAGAGATTGAGATACATAGGTATTGATAAAGATGGTGGTTTCGCTGAGTACACGACTATTCCTATTAATAGACTAAATGTACTTCCAGATGGAGGTACAGAGAAAGAAGCAGCAATGCTTGAACCATTGGCTGTTGCAATTCATACCGTCAGACGTTCAAATCTAAAGGTCGGGGATACTATAGCTATTTTAGGTGCTGGACCGATTGGTTTGCTGATTGCTCTTATAGCAGAACGTGCGGGAGCAGGGAAGATCTTTATTTCTGATATTAGTGCAATGCGTCTAAAGATAGCAAGAGATATGGGATATGAAGGCATAGATGCTAAAAAAATGGATATTGTCCAAGTAGTAAAAGATTCGACAAATGGAGTAGGAGCAGATGTGGTGTTTGAAGTAGCTGGAAACCAGATCACAGCCAATCAAATGATTGATTGTATTAAGTTTCAGGGTGAAATCACTGTTGTAAGTGTCTATAAAAAGCCCCCTACCATTAATCTTGCAAACATGCATTTCAGAGAAATCTCATTAAAGACAACAAGATGCTATAGTCCGGAAGACTTTGCAAAAGCAATTGAGTTACTTGGGCAAAACAAATTGGATCTTAGTCCATTAGTATCTCATGTCCTTCCATTAGAGGACATTAAAAAAGGCTTTGAATTAATGGAAAACCCAGACGAATCATTAAAAATATTATTTAAACCTTAAGGAGTGTTATGATGACTCAAGCGTTTGATTTAACTAGAAAAGTAGCAGTTGTTACTGGAGGAACTCGTGGTATTGGTCAAGATATAGCTATTGGCCTTGCAGAAGTTGGTGCAGACATAGTGCTTTTACAAAGATCCGATGATACATCTACACAGGAGAAAATAAAGGAATTAGGTGTTCGCTGTGAAATTATTCAGTGTGATCTTATGAATTTGGATGAAGTAAAGCAAGCAATTCCAAAAGCCATTGAGGCGATGGGTTCAGTCGATATCCTTGTAAATAACGCTGGAATACAAAGACGTTCTCCAGCAGTGGATTTCTCTGAACAGGATTGGGACGACGTGTTGAATGTCAACTTAAAAGCAGTATGGATTCTTTGCCAACAAGCTGGAAGACATATGGTTGAGAATAAGAGTGGGAAAATTATTAATATCGCATCACTTGTTTCATATCAAGGTGGGTTGTATGTCCCAGCTTACGCTTCAGCTAAAGGAGCAGTGGGGCAACTTACAAAAGCACTCGCAAATGAATGGGCATCAAAAGGTGTAAATGTTAATGCTATTGTTCCTGGTTATATAGCTACAGAAATGAATACTGCCTTAATCAATGACCCGATACGCAGTAGACAAATTATAGAACGAATTCCCGCTGACCGATGGGGAAACCCAGAAGACTTCAAAGGGCCTGCAGTATTTTTAGCATCAGATGCATCCAATTATGTGCATGGCCATTTACTTGCAGTTGATGGGGGTTGGTTAGGGCGTTAATAAAATTTCCTCAAAATATCATGATATATTTCATCATTAGTCTAAAATGGTTGTGTTTTTATTCTTATGAGGAATGGTTACTTAGTTGGGAATAGGGGGAGATTAGTATGAGCTTAGGGAGAAATCTTGTATCTATAAAAGATTCAATTCCAGTTTCAGCAATGAAAAAGACAAATATTCGCTGGATGATTGTAGCCATGTGTTTTGTTGTAACTACGATTAACTATGCAGATCGAGCAACAATTTCTATTGCAGCCTCACCTTTGCAAAGTGATTTAGGGATTAATGCTGTAACAATGGGATATATCTTTTCTGCTTTTAGTTGGGCTTATGCTCTCGGTCAAATACCAGGAGGATGGATTTTAGATAAGTTTGGAACAAAGAAAGTTCTTTTCTGGAGTCTATTTCTTTGGTCTACTTTCACTTTATTACAAGGATTTGTTGGATTTTTTAATGCCGGTACAGCAATTGTCATGCTATTTATCCTTCGATTTATTGTAGGTCTGGCTGAAGCACCTTCGTTCCCAGGAAATAGTCAAGTAGCGGCATCTTGGTTTCCTGATAATGAACGTGCAACCGCATCTGCTATTTTTAGTGCGTCTGCGTTTCTTGCCATAATTGTTTTCAACCCATTTATGTCTTGGATAACACAATCATTTGGGTGGGAATACGTTTTTATTATTATGGGTGCCTTAGGGATTATTATTGCTTTTGCTTGGTTAAAAGTAATTCATAATCCTAAAGAACACCCGAGTGTTAATCAAGCTGAACTGAATTACATTAAACAGGGCGGCGGGATATTAGAAATGATGGAAAAGGGTGCCAATAAAGAGGCAAATGGCATCAATTGGTCTCATATTAAGCAGTTACTTAAAAGTCGTATGCTAGTTGGTGTATATATCGGTCAATATTGTATTTCAACACTTACGTATTTCTTTATGACCTGGTTTCCTGTTTATCTAATTGAAGAACGCGGTATGTCAATACTTGAAGCTGGTTTTGTCGCGATATTACCTGGACTTAGTGGGTTTTTTGGAGGAATTTTAGGTGGTGTTTATTCTGATTACTTATTGAAAAAAGGAAAGTCACTTACTTTCGCCCGTAAAACTCCTATTATTATTGGTATGATTCTTTCTGCAAGTATGATTCTTTGTAATTATACTGATGCTGAGTGGCTTGTAGTTGGAATTATGGCCTTAGCATTCTTTGGTAAAGGCTTTGGACAGTTAGGTTGGGCTGTCATGGCTGACTGCTCTCCTAAAGAAATTGGTGGAATAAGTGGGGGTTTATTTAACACTTTTGGAAATATTTCAGGAATTACAACGCCTATCATTATAGGTTACATCATTGCTGCAACTGGTTCTTATAATGGTGCTTTAGTTTTTGTAGGTATCAATGCGATAGTTGCAATGGTTAGTTACCTATTTCTCGTTGGTGAAATTAAACGTGTTGAACTAGATCCTAAAAAGTAAAAAGAGACTGCAAGTGAGAAGTTAATTTGAAAGGGTTATCATTAGAGCAGTATTAGAACAAAAATATCTATTGAAAATCCCATTCTATTAATAAAATCATCATAAAATAACACTTTTATTTTCAGAAATCCAAGGTGTTTGGAAGATCTAATTCCTCATTATTTCTATTAAATTAGTAAAACGCTTATCCAATTAGAAATTTTAATTTGAAAAGCTCTTTAAAAAAGCAGATAGGAAGTAAGCTCCTTCCTATCTAAGAAAAACGAACTTCGTATAAAAGAAAATATTAATTAAAACAACTGAAAATGAGTAGTAAAAACGTCAAAATTCCTTGATAGAACTGGAGTTGGGGCGTTTTTTATTGTTTCAGGAACTAACGAAAGTGTTATTAACACGTCTAATACTACTATCCCTTTATCTAACCAAAATTTCATAAGCCCATTGTTCTAAATTGAACTGTTGTTGGCTATTAATTTTTATTAATTTCATTTCGAATCAGTATACGTTCAAATGGCTCGTGTTCATTTGTTTCGGAAGAATGACCTAACAACTGTTCCATAAACAAACGACAAATCCTTTGTTTCATCCATTAAGTTAGTAGCATAGGTATGTCTTAGCTTATGAGAGGAATGAAGCCGAATTCGTAATAATTGATGAATAAGTACCACAAGACCACCTTTTAAGAAAGGTAGATAAATACATAGATTTTTCTTTCATTAATGAAAAGGTTCGTCATCTTTACTCCGTGGATAATGGACGGCCTTCAGATCCTACTATGCTTTTTAAAATGATGTTTATCGGTTATTTTTATGGGATTCGTTCAGAACATTTGCAGAGTGAATTAATCGACAAATAAGCCTTGATGTTTTAGGCAGGGGTGTGATTCTTAATTCCAATTTTTGGGAGTTGCTTAGAAATCTCTTATTCGATTTTTTATTATAAATTCTTCAATATTTTCAATAATTTACACACCTTGGCACGAATAAATTGTAATCTAATATATTAATTGGTTTAACACTTAACATAATTTTACAATTTTGATAGTGGGAATTATAATAATCATATAAGCATTTTTTTAAAAATATTTTAAATGTTTTGGAGTAAAGAGTTTTTTGATCAAAGAAGCAAAAATATAGGTAAATAATGAAAATTCATGGGAGGAAATTTATATGGCAAAATTTACTGTAGGTAATGAAAATCATGCTCCAATTGAACTTTATTATGAGGACCATGGTTCAGGGAAACCAGTTGTCTTAATACATGGTTGGCCTTTAAGTGGGCGCTCTTGGGAATATCAGGTGCCAGCTCTTATTGAAGCAGGTTACAGAGTCATAACATATGATCGTCGAGGCTTTGGAAAATCATCTCAACCGTGGGAAGGATATGAATATGATACATTTGCTTCTGATTTACATAAACTTTTAGAACATTTAGATCTTCAAAATGTCACACTTGTTGGTTTTTCTATGGGTGGAGGTGAGGTAGCTCGATACATTAGTACGTATGGAACAGATCGTATTGAAAAGGCTGTTTTTGCTGGAGCAGTTCCTCCTTATTTATACAAATCAGAGGATCATCCTGAAGGAGCATTAGATGATGCAACAATTGAAGAATTCAAAAGTGGCGTGATAAATGACCGCCTTGCATTTCTTGACAAATTTACAAAGGGATTTTTCGCGGCTGGTAATCGAACAGATTTAGTTAGTGAGCCATTCCGTTTATATAATCGGGATATTGCAGCTAGTGCATCACCTAAAGGAACGCTCGATTGTATTACGGCCTTTAGTAAGACAGATTTTAGAAAGGACTTGAAAAAGTTCAATATACCTACTCTTATTATTCACGGTGACTCTGATGCAACTGTACCTTTTGAGTTAAGTGGAAAACGTACATATGATTCCATTCCTGAGAGTAAGCTCGCTCTAATAAAGGGTGGTCCGCATGGATTAAACGCAACTCATCCAAAAGAATTTAATGAAGCGTTACTAACATTTTTAAAAGACTAATAAGAAATGACAGTTTTATTTAAATGAGAGAGAGCATTCTTTCTTTTTTATAAGGCTATAGAAAAACTCTAAATTAAATCGTATAAATCAGGTGAGGAATAACTCCTTAGCCATATGCACTTTAGTTGAAAAAGCAGCACAAAAAGGATCTTCGTTTGAGGCTGTTAACAAACTAATTTGTCGTACTCCAAGACACGAAGTATAGTAATAAAAAAGAAGGCGAACCACTACATACTGTAGTGATTCGTTTTCTTTTTACCTTGGACCTTTATTTGTTAACAGCCAGGTTTGAAGATCCTTTTACACTGCCGGTATACTTATTTTAAAGGGACAGAAACAACTTTTGCTTACAATAGTTTGAACGGAAAAAATAGACTTGAAAGCATTACTTGGGGTAGTACCAGCGAAAGTGTCATCACCCGCAATAAGAAGGTATTCCCTATGATGATTTGTCTCAAAAACGTTTGAGTAAATATTGTTACAAAATTTTATGTGACATTATTTTGTTACACAGTCTTTTAGGAATTTTTAAGCGATTTATACAAGAGTATAGTCGTAACTAAATAGGTCGTTATTGTTACAGCAATTGCATAACAAATACTATTTTATAAAAAAGTAGTAACGTTAAAAGCTCCAGTTGCTCTATTCCGTAATCGGGCCATTTTCTTGAAGACTTGAATTCGAGATAATTGAATAAAATTAAGTACTTCAACTAATAGACCAGATTGGAGAATATCATTTAGAATAAGAAAAAGGATTGTGAATCGTTTTACTTAAATTAACGGGCAGGTTAATTTAATAAAAAGGAAACATTATCTAATTTGTCGAAATGTTAGATAAAAGTTTTGATGAAGGAGATAAGTTTATGAATTATATAAAAGAGATGCGAAAGTATATTGGTCACGAAACTCTTTTGACTGTAGGATGCGGAATAATAATAGAGGATAATGAACGGATATTATTACAGCATCGTACAGATGAAGACAATTGGTGTATTCCTGGGGGGCTTATGGAGATAGGGGAAACTTTTGAAGAGACCGCCAAGAGAGAGGCTTTTGAAGAAACAGCATTACGGGTTAAGGATTTAGACATGTTTGGTATCTATTCAGGAGAAAAATGTTTTGTTCAATATCCAAATGGAGATAAGGTCTTTAGTGTTCAAATCATCTTCAAAGCTAAACAATATACAGGGGAATTAAAACAAAAAGATATTGAAAGTAGGGAACATCGATTTTTCAGGAAGACGGAACTTCCTTCTAACTTAAATCCACGTCAAAGACCTTTTATTATGGATTGGGCCGAAGGGATAAGAAATCCAATAATAAAATAATGGTTTATCTTCTTCAACAAGATCATAGCTGTAATTGTGCTGGATTTTTATAGTCAACTAAAGTGGCAGGATTGTGGAATAAACACTATTGGAGGATGTAATGGGATACATTATGGATTTAAGAAAAATAGTGGGTAGTCGCCCTCTAATTATGGCTGGTGCGTGTGTAATTCTTGTAAATAGTAATAATGAATTATTATTACAACTTCGTAAAGACAATAATTGTTGGGGATTAGCTGGTGGTTCTTTGGAGATTGGAGAAACATTAGAACAAGTAGCTAAAAGGGAATTATTTGAAGAGACGGGATTGATCGCAAATAATTTAATTTTATTCAATGTCTTTTCAGGACAAGATTTTTACTATAAATATCCTCACGGCGATGAGGTATATAATGTTGTATCTGCCTTTGTATGTAGGGATTATGAAGGTGTATTGAGAAGAGAAGAAAGTGAAGTTCAAGATTTAAAATTTTTTAAGTTTAATGAACTCCCCCCAAACATTAGTCCACCTGATTTACCAATATTAGATGAATATATTAGAAGTGCTTATTAAGCTAACTGGTGCTATACACCAAGAAGGTACGGATCTAGGATGGTGATTTAATTTGATTAACATTCTCCAGATGATAAATGATAACAAAGTAAGTGAAGATATAGCGTATGACATTTTGGATGAAGTTATGGAAAAGTTCCAAGAAGGTAAATTAAGCAAACAACCAAAAGATGAACTTAATATGGACAACTACGAATGGACTGCTTTTTGTCATGGGGCTAGTTTAGGTGTATTGGCAAGGTGGAGAAAAGAAGGTTGGCAAGAACAATGTAGCCATTGTAGAAGGAAGATTAATTATAAAAAATATGGTTGGACAATTCGAGATGATAAATTGATAGGCTTAAACTGTTGTGATGGATTGTAGAGCAACGAATCAGAGGTCTACGTTGACTTTGTAGCCTTCCTTCTTCAGCTAACGGGTGCTTAAGCTTAAGAATGATCGCTACGGCGATCTTTTTTCATTATTCAAGTAACGGGCAGGATAGAGAAATAGGAATTTTTATAATATAAAAAAGAAATAGTTTGAAGGTGAATATATGTCTTTTATTGACTTGAAAAGTTACTTGGAAAAGGAAATTGAACAAGCATATGGATTTGCTACTAGCCTTGAACTTGAAAAAGTAAATCGTGACGTTATTGATAACTGGGTGAAATCTTGGGTGGAACTAAATAAAAAAATGGATATAGGGAACGAACAAATTGATGAATTTAAAATCGTGTACAAATCTCTAGAAAAGATAATACGTAATATAGATGGAAATACTTCTAAATACCTTTTAGGTCGTATTATTAAGACGCATGACTTAATGTGGGGAGGTGTATTTTCATCAATTACAAATGCTTCAAATATGAAGATAAAACGTTATATTGATGAGGTATTTACTTCAAACTCCTTATTTCAACCGATAGAGTTTTTATCTTTTTTGGCATATTTGAAAGGAACATCAGTTAGTCCTAACTCCGACATCTTTGATTATATTTGGAAAATGGAAAAACAAAGCAACTTTTTCATTAAGGCTGATTCTCTAATGCGTAATAAAGCACTTAAATATCTTCTAGAATTAAATGCTCTAAGAGGGTTTCACCATAACATAAAAGATTTCAAAAAAATTATAGCAGTTATAAAACCAGATAATTTGGATATTATAATTTACCTTTGTAATTATAAAGTAGTGAACAACCAAGGGTGTTACCAAGCTATAAATTACATCTTAAGTGACGTTAAAAACTTTAATACATTTAAATTAAAAAAAGATTGCATTAATTGGTTAGATAACGCTGTGGGTGGTTCTCCTAAAAAGTCTTGGCTAGACAAGATGGCAACGATTCAGAGAAAACTTTCAGAAGAAGAATTAATTGAGATTATTAATTGGATTTTAACCAATAATCATTTGGAGAGAGAAAAAAGTACAGGATGGATAGATGATGTTTATAAAAGGTTTCAAAAATCATCTAAATGGTATCTTGAATTCAAATAAAGGTGTTTTTCAAAAACAAAATTAAAGTGAATAGACTTTATATAAATTCAATTTGAAGATATAGATTGTGAAATACTGTACTTAAAGTAACGGGTGCAAGAGTTGAAGAAAAAAATGGGTTGCTGCGGCAGCCTTTTTTCTTTATCGTTCTTACTAAGTGTCAGGTTAGTTTAATAAGGTAAGTTCAATTAATCCCCCCTGAAAATGGTATTTAATGTTAATATGGTAGAAAAAACACTGATAGTAAGGGGAGCTTATGTTTGAAATTTAAATTATTATCTTCTTTTTTATTAATCTCAGTATTATTAGCAGGATGTGTTAATGAAAAAAAAGCTACAACATATGATTATCAAAAAATTAGGCTAGAGTTAATTGAAAAGAAAACACTAGAAGAAGGAATATCATATTCCATAAAATTGATAAATGGTAGTGATTTTGTTATAAAGCAAAATAATGTTTTTGTTTCCTTTCCTATAAAATACGGTGAGGCTGCTTATAAAGGTAATGAATATAAAGTTGAAGCTAAGGGAAACAAATTAGATATTCAACCAGGGGAAAAGGTTACATTAGATCTTTTTATGCCGTTTGAAGGTATAGGTGATAAATCTTTATTAGGAATAGATAATCCTAGTATTCAATTAATAGGTTATATAGAAACCGTAGATAATAAACATCAATTTAGTGTTGGCGGAGACTTAATCAAGAATTGAAGTTAAGGCTTTTAAGCTAATAGGGGCTTCTCTTCAATATTAGGCAGATTATATCAGGGCTACTTGAGTGGATCGATTAGATTTATGGAAAATTTTAATTAACAATGTCTAACACCACCTTTATTAGAAATGACTTTCTAATAATCATAATAGGTTTTGTAGTAGCATCATTCTTATTCAAGTAACGGGTAGTAAGAGTTGAAGAAGATAATGGGTTGCTGTGGCAGCCTTTTTTCTTTATCGTCTTCAACTAACGTAAGCAGGATAGTTGAATAAGGGACGAGGTAAAGAGAATTAAAGAGAATTAAATATTATAAATTAATGAGGGGGAGAGTAATTTGATACGAACTGCAACAATATTAGATATTCCTGCAATAACACTACTTAAACAGAAAATGTTTAAAGAAGTTGGAATGGAACACCTTCTTAGAGATGATTTTGTTCAGGTTGTTGAGGAGACCTACAAAGAATTGTATGAAATAGAAAAAGCTATTCACTTTGTCATTGAACACGAAAACAATATTGTTGCGTGTGCTGGGTCATTCATCAAAGAAGATATTCCTTACTGTTTTTATAAGGATGAAGAATATGGGTTTATTGGTGATGTTTATGTAGAGCCGATGTTTAGAAATCAAGGTTATGCAAAAATGTTAACAAACGAAGTGTTAGATTGGTTTACTAAAAAAGATATAAATACCATCCGTCTATTAGCCAGTGATAATGCAAAAAAACTATACAAATCACTTGGATTTAAAGAAACAGACCAGATGATTTTACATAGATAAATTGAGCTTGGCTTGTTGATCCACTAACGGGTTCAAGAGTTGAAGAGCTGCCACTACGACAGCTTTTTCTTATTCAAGTAACGGGCAGATTAATTTAAGAAGGAAATTCATATTTTTTTGGTGAATTATTTATTAATTACAGAATTAGAGGGATAGTGATAACATTGAAATTTAGACCTTGTATAGATATTCATCAAGGAAAGGTTAAACAAATAGTAGGAGATACACTAGGATTAGTTAATCAATTTGTTATTGAAAATTTCGTATCAGATTATGATTCGGCTTATTACGCATCTTTGTTTAGAAATGACAATTTAAATGGTGGGCATGTTATTATGCTTGGGGAAGGTAATAAAGAATCTGCATTACAAGCACTAAAAGAGTTTCCCCTTGGTTTACAAATTGGAGGAGGAATTACGGCTGAAAATGCTTCTTTTTATCTTGAAAACAATGCTTCTCATGTGATAGTGACATCATACATTTTTAATAATGGTGATATAAATATAGATAGATTAAATAAATTAGTAAATGAAGTTGGAAAAGAAAAACTGGTAATTGACTTAAGTTGTAAACAAAAGAACGGTAAGTGGTTTGTTGTTACAAATAAATGGACAACATTTAGTAACTTTGAGATCAATAAGTCAACAATTAGGGAAATAGAGAAGTATTGTGATGAATTGTTGATTCATGCAGTTGATGTAGAGGGAAAGCGTACTGGAATTGAAGAAGATTTAGTAAAGAAGTTAACTGAGTGGGTTACAATTCCAACTACATATGCAGGTGGTGTGCGTTCAATTAAAGATTTAGAGAACTTTTTAAAAGTTTCCAATGGTAAATTAGATATAACAATAGGAAGTTCATTAGATTTATTCGGTGGTGACTTATCTTATAGTGAGGTAGTTAGGTTTTATAAAAATATTCATTATTAAGCTAAAAGAGTGTGTTCTCGTTATAAGGAACGCTTTTTTTATTCAAGAAGCAGGTTATTTAACAAGAGTAAAATGCAGGGGCGAACGTTATTTAAATAGGGAGAAGAATATGTCTTATAATCCAAGAAAAATTAGTGTAGAAGAAGCACAGTCATCTGGTATAGATGTTAATTTTGAACTTATGAATAATGGTGAAAAACGATATAGGTTAGTTAGTACCGATGGTAGTTCATATTGTCGTACTGTTGGTTCAAAAATAGGTGCTTGGCAGAATAGCCATTATCACAAAGAAGTTTCCGAGTTCTATGTTGTTCAGTCAGGGTGGATTGTTTATGCAGAAATTTGTTTAAATGGAGACGTAGATTTACGCTTTCTTCAGGAGGGGGAAAGCGTAACTGTAAACCCTTTTGTTCATCACAATATATTTATGTCTTCTAATTCAATAACTCATACGATTAAATATGGTGGTGGAGGTCCTAAGATTGATTGGTTTCCATCGGAAGACCTAGATAATTTTACAAAGAAACTTTCTGAAAATGAACTACTTGAGTTAGGTAAGATTAAAAATTAAAAACAAATGTTATTCAACTAAAGGGTAGCTATAGTGGAAGAAGAGATTGCATAAAACCCCACTTTTTTATGCACCTGCCAGGCTTCTTTTTTAGAAGCCGAAAACGTTGATAAATCAACGATGTATAAAATCCTGCATAATCGATAAAAAACAAGACCAAATCCTTTATACATAAAGATTTGGCCTTTTTGCTTACCTCTTAAAATTGTGATTATGTTAAGTAACATAATCAGGAATACGATATTTTAATTTCTTAAATGGAAGTAAAGACAGGTGTTCGTTATGTTATGCCTTTAAAATCAACTTGATAGTAAATTTTCCAACGTTCTCTAATATGAAGAAGAACCATAACAATCAACATGTATATGGGCTGGTTTATATGCTGTCATCAATATTCGCCACTTTTCTCCATCTGATTCAATAGTAAAGATACTAGGCGTATTGTAGTATGTTAACCTTTTGGATCTAAACGTTTGCCACTCACTTCCAGTCCAATATTGTTCTTTAGCTAGAATATCTCCACCTAGATTTGTTATGTTTACTTTTTGATTAATAACCGGATAAGAAGTTTGACAAGCACCACTTGCTAATGTACCACTATAAAGGGTTTTATCAAACGTGCGAGTTGCAGCATCTGCTTTTGGACTTGGAAAAAATGCAAAAATCATTGAAAAGCATAAAACAAATGGTAAGATCCAATTTTTAAAAGCCTTTTGAGTTAATGTCATTTTTTCTCCTCCTGGAAAGTAAGACTTTAGATTTATCAACATTATAGCTATAATGAATACCAACCGGTTTGTATTTATTATAACTTCAAACTCCATATTTTGGAATATAAAATGTAAAAATTATACAAAAATTTCAAAAGGGGCTTTTTACGTTGAATTATTTTCAAAAGCAATCAGAAGATACGATTAACAAATTAATGCAGTCAGGCATTGAATTGTTTTCTAAACAAGGGTTTTCTAGGACTAGTATTAATCAACTTGTTAAACATGCTGGATATTCTAAAGGTGCTTTCTATGCTCATTTTTCAAGCAAAGAGGAATTCATGCTAAAGTTAATAAAAGAAGGTATTGATTTCTTTTTTGAAGATTTAAAGGAAGCACTTAATGGAAAGGACCGAGATTTGCTAAATAAATTTACAGAACACGCCATGCGTTTGGTGAACGAGTCCTATGTAAAGGGGTCTTCTCCTATGCTTCTTCAAGGGTGTATGATTTCGAATGAATTCCCAAAGATAAAAGAAAGGCTTGTTCTCCAGATGGAGGAATGGAGATCATTTCTTACACACTTTTTTCAGGAGATGAAGGACGAAGGTATTGTCGGAAGTCCATTAGATGCTAGAACATTAGCAACTACAGGTATGGCTCTTTTTAATGGTTACAACTTGCAACATTTTGTTGATAATCGAATTAAAATACAGGAAATGGTTAATGTTTTTATTGAATTGCTTCAAATCCAAGAACCTAAGAAGAAGGATTAATAAATTCCTATTTGAAACAATTACTTTGATATACAGAAATTAATAACTTTGCATTAATTTATCCTTCAAAACATTGGTGTAGACCTATGTTTTGAAGGATAAATGATTTGCTATTTAAAAATACTCATGTAATATTTTTTCATTAAAGTGCCAATTAACGGACTAATGGTTCTTAACGAAACTAGCTATTTATATTGGTGTGAGATTGTGAACAAATTGGACTTTCTCGATGGCCTGAATAGTATTAAATAGAACTTTTTATTTTCAATGGACTAAAAGTTTCTATAATGGAACATAATTATCTGTTATCTAGGAACCTAATCTGTTTCAAACTCTTGAGTTTCATAATCAAGCCTTTTTTGTTCTAAAGCCTCTTTCCACATTTCTACTAATTTAATGACATATTCACCTTCCTTTTCTCCTGTATACTTTGAATTCATGCTATGATATTCTGCACGCTTGCTATATTTTGGAATTACTTCGTGCATATATATATAAGCTTCTGATAAAATCTCTTCCTTCAAATAATATAAATCTCTTTTCCGTATACTGTTAAAATATTTATGCAGTTTCTTCTGATGACGTTCTATTTGTTTTTCGGTCACCAGAAATTTCCTAAGTTCACTATGATGAGTTGAGTATTTTAAATTTGTGTCCATTATCTTATTGCGTCGTTTCCTGCCGTGTTCTATTTCCTTTATAATTATCATACTTTTTTCTAAATCAGAGACAGTTGTCATAAATTCTAGTAGTTCAATGTTATAAAGCAAACAATCGGCTATTTGGGGCATATAGCATTCTAGTAATATACGTCTCAAGTTTATGTAATACATTATTCCTTTAATATGCTGCTTTGTTTCTTCTGTATATACCCCTAGAGCTTTGCTCAGGTAAATGTATTCTTTTAAAAACTCTTCACACATTTGCACTCTGAGATTAAACCAACTGTTTCCAAGTCCATCTTGCATATAAATTGAAATATGCGCTTTAACTTTTTCATATTGTATGATGAGTCCTTGATCAGCATATTTTATATTCTCATCTAAGACTTCTATGATTTTTTCAAATTGAATTCGTGGATTCCGCATGTCTTCTTTGTGAGCTTGTTCAAATGCGTTCTCATCCTTTTTCTGTTGATCCATGTATATTACCTTATAGTTCTCTGCATGGATATAATTCCTTACTTTAAATAATAGTGGAAAATATAAATTTTGAAGACGTTCTCTATGATAATTTTTGTATTCACGTCTATATGAAAACCGATGTGAAATGAATTGTGCTGTAGCAGCTGCTCCAAAAGCACCTGTAATAGATAGAATAGCTGTCCAATCCATAACTCTCATTGCTCTCCTCTCGCCAGTATTGGTAACTAGTCATAAAACCGCTTTTCTATAAAATAGTGATTCCTTACAATTACTATACCTCGTTGTAATCAATAATGACTAGCTTAATTATTAAAAACCGTATTCATAAAAGCTTCTACTTATTATTTTTTTAAAATATAGGCTTTGTTAAATAACTCTGTTGATATTCAAACAAAACAAACAATCGTTCTATAATTTAGGAATTGTATGAATGTGAGTGATTTGAATTGTTTTGAGAGAGGGTATTAAAGAAAAACGATTTTACGCAATTGGGCTCTTTAATTGAAAAAGCAGCAATAAAGGGACCTCGAATTAATATCCTTTTTCAGTACCTATAATTACACTGTGTATTCAAGTAACAGATTATATTTGAAAAGAAAATTGTAAAAGATATATTAAATAAGTAAGAATTGGACTTAGTTTAATAATGCATGGTCCTATTGTCAGGACAAGACACCCAGTCGTGATAATAGGACCATGCAAATTCTATTTTGTTTAACTAATGCACCATTAGTTAAAAAAGATCTTTGACTAGTTTTTTTAAGAATTAGTTTCTTTTTTAAACTTCACATTTTAAATAAATTTGTCCAAATTAGGAAAGATAATAGGAAAAGAAAGGAGGGATTTCCTTTGACTTATATATACAACCTTTATAGTACTGATGAAGGACATTTTGGTATAAGCCAATCTTATAATATTCAATGTGATCTACCACTACATAAGTTTCGTTCTATTATGATGGAGTTTCGCCGTAATGATGAATTAGGTAATGATATAGAAGGATTCGTCAAATACATGCAAGAAACTTTTCCTAATCCCTATAAGCTGTTTCATTTTGATGATACAGTACAATTTGATGCAGACCAGGAGAACAGTATGATTCTTGCTAATCTGCTGGATGAAGTAGATCAAACAGTTTAATAATACTGTATACCACAAGCTTTTTACAGTTCTACGTAGTAGCTATCACGGTCATGGAAATCATTTTAAATTAACGAATGAAGACCTCCTATTTATAAGAGGGTCTTCTTTTTAAAAATCTAGACTTTACTTTATCCGAAAATAGCACTTCTCTTTCTCGGAGAAATGCACCCGTTAGTAAAAAACTTTATATTCACGTTGTATTTGACTTTCGTGCCATCCTGCTGCTTTAATTTTGGGATCAATTAGCAAAAAAACACTTACAAATGGAAGTGTTTTTTAAACAGATTTAAAACGTTTATTTAATATTAAAAGTTTGTTCACCTAATTTATCGCCACCAATACCTTGTGTAGCAATTAATGTTACAGGTGTTTCTAAATCATCTAATTCATAAGCTACTGCATTTTTAACTGTACCATCTTTTTTAATTGTTTCTAATTGAGAATCGAGAAATTGGTCATCTGGAAGTCCACCAACTTCAAGAGTATTGACTGCATTAGGATCATTGTCTTGTACTGCTTCAAATACTGCCATCCATCCAGTAATAGGGTCAATCTCTTTATCACTTAAATTAGTTGTTTCATACCAAATTGCAAATACAGGTTTTTCACCATATTCATTTCCTTTTTCACCAGCTTGAATAACTTTAGTTTCTGTAATTTTAATTTTTAAGTCATTTAATTTTGCTTCATTATCTTTGAAATAGAGATCATTATTCGTCTCTTTTTCTTCATTTGTATTTTCTGTAGTTGCTTCTTTATTTGCGGAATCCGAACCATTTTTCGTTCCTTCGTCTTGATTGCCACAACCAGCAATTATAGATAGTGTTAGTGCAAAAATTAATATTAAAGTTTTTTTCATCATGTTACATTTCTCCTTATGTTTTAATTTGATTATTATTAGTGTAACTTATTTTGTGAATATAGTCCTAATGTTTTCTATATTATTCCACCTTTTTTGTGGTAAGTAATCTCCTGATATTGTACCCAAGAATAGAGTTATCCCATCTTTATCAGAAATCTCTACTTCATAATTGTTATCCTCATAAACCTCTAGGATAGTGCCTACTTGTCCTTTAGTAAACTCATTATTGGGATCATCTTTAATTATCCTTACAACATCATATTGTTTCATATTTTCACCATTTCATTAACCTTGATAAAATATCCTGCACCGTTAGTTGAAGAAGCAACGAGTATAAAAAGATTAATAAAACTCAATATCAGTAATAGCCAAACTATCAACAACTGGCCGATCACCGATCTTATCTAAATCAATCCTTTTTACAAGCATATTTAGTAGTATCTTCTTTTCAAGGGAGTTCATGTGTGCCAGATTTTCTTTTTTATTGTTTTAGACCTCAATTAAATGGTTTGGGTTCATTTTTTTAAACAATTTGAAGATTGGTAGGGCAATAAAACTCATAAATTAACTGACCAATCAACTGACCAAACTGACCACAAATGATTTTTGAGTGGCATAAAGTAGCATTCCAATAGTTCATAATCCATTGATATAAAAAGGATTAGCAAAATTTGTCCGCGCGTTGCCTAATAACATAATTTCCTTGACAGGGAAGGGGTCGGGGGTTCAAGTCCCTCACAGGTCATCGTAACAGTTGTATCAAGGGCTCAAAGCACTTTAACTACATTAGAAAATAATGTGGTCGTGCTAGAAACTACTACAACACCGGTAAACCACTTCACAAAAATGTGAGGTGGTTTTTTTGTTGTTAAAATTTGCTCTACAAGAATTTTTAGACGATAGAGAGTTTAAAAATGTTACCCCAAATACATTAGAAAATTACAAAATCATGCTTAATCTATTTTTAGATTTTTGTGTTGAGAATGGAGTTGTAAATGTTCAAGATGTAACCCCTAATATTGTGAAGAAGTTTATTCTACATTCTCAAAAGAAAGGGAATAACGCTTCATCTACCAATTCAAAATTACAAAGGATAAGAGCCTTCTTTAATTACATGATTGAAATTGAAGTAATTGAGAAGAATCCTGCAAGCAAAATTCCAAAAGCCAAACAAGACATAAGAATTGAGGTATTTACTGATTATCACATCAAGCAAATGCTCAACTATTATCGAAGAATTAAACAAAGAGAGAAAGTCTTCTGGGCTTATCGTGATCATACAATTATCGTTACTCTTTTAGGTACTGGTATTAGATTAAGTGAATTAACATCTATGAAATGGTCTGATATTGATTTTAAAAATCAAACATTATCAGTATTCGGTAAGAATCGTAAACTTGAAACAATTCCAATTACTGAAAAGGTGATAAAGGAACTTTCAGCATACAAAACTTACTGTGAACAATATCAAAGAAATGCAACGTTTAAATCAAAAGATGATAGATGCTTGTAATGAGGGATTAAGAATTTTAAGAGGTGAAACTGAATGAATATCTATGAAGCATTGAAACAACTCAAAGGATGGAAGAAAGCCGAGTATTTCAAGTGGAAACATGATATTCGTTATGATCAAACCCTTCCTCAAAAATCAGAAGAAGAATTTTTAAAGTTTACTGGCAATAAGACTATGAACGAGTTTATCAAATGGGAACGTACAGCCGAATATAAACAATTACTAGCAATTTACTTAGACAGTTGTATCGCCAATGACTTAGATGAAATTTATAAAAAAGTATCTGAATTAGCAAAAACAGGAGAGACACAGAGCGTTAAATTATTTCTCCAATTGCAAAAGGATATATCAAATTATGCAAAGGCAGCCGAAAAAGCATTTAGTGTAGATGATGAAGAAATTGAAGAAGATGATGATGAATTAGAACTTTGAATTAACAAAAAGAATATAACCTCTTTGTAATACATGGTAAAATATAACTAGTTAGAACTAAAATGGGGTTGATTTGATGAAAAAAGGTTATATGACACAAACGGCACTATCTAATAAAGTTGGATGGTCAGAATCGTCTGGAAGAAGATGGATAAGATTATTCAAACAATTTATCCCTTCCTATAAGGAAGGAAAGAATAGATATTATAATAATAAATCATTTCAAGTACTTTTAATTATTAAACAAATGAGTGAAAAAGGGTTCTCAAGTACAGAGATATTAAAGATTTTCCAATCAAAGGGTGTTCCTACATCTCTAGATGATTTACCTGTATTTAATGATACAGGGTTAAATGGACATTTGAATAATCAAATAACTATTATTCCAAGTCAAAAAGAATTAGTTATCCCACTTTTAAGTGTCATTAGAGATAAAAAACCTTATACCACAACGATGATTAATAACGGTGTTGCCGAGTATTTTAAATTAACGGATGAACAGAGAAGTATAACATCCCCTGATAGTAAAGAATTTATTTTCTCTCAAAGAATGAGGCAAGCAAGGTTTTCTCTTAAAAAACAAGAGTATATTGAAGAAGTTAGCAAATATACATATCAGATTACAGATGATGGGTTACAACTATTAAATGATAGTTTTGAAGAAATAGAGGAAGAAATTGAAGAACTAGAACATGTGATTGATCCTTTTGAAGTTATTGAAGATAAGGTAGAAGAAATAGAGGAAGATTTAATAAATGATTTAATTGATCACCTTAAACAAGCACATTGGAGGAGACTAGAAACAATTGTTATCGAATTATTAACTGCAATGGGATATGGAGATGGAGAAGTTACAGAAAAAACCAATGATGGTGGTTTAGATGGGATTATAAAAGAAGATAAACTTGGTCTTGATAATATTTATGTACAAGCAAAGAGATGGGAAAATACAGTTGGTAGACCTGATGTAATGAGTTTTTCCGGTGCTCTTGATGCTAAAGGTGCGAGAAAAGGGATTTTTATTACTACTTCAACTTTTACAAGTGGAGCAAGGGAATATGTTGATAGATTAGAAAGTAAGAAAATTATCCTAATAGATGGAAAACGACTAGCAAGGTTAATGATAGAAAATAATATCGGTGTTAGTATAAAAAAGAAGTTTGTTGTAAAAGAAGTTGATTTTTCTTATTTCGAAGGAGAATAAATAATTTTAAGTGGGTTAGTTATAACCTGCTTTTTTTATTGGAGGTGAGATTATGGCATTAACTAAAAAGCAAAAATTAAATCTGATCATGGATGATTTTACTCTATTTGCAAAGAATTTCGTTTACATCATTGATAACAATAATGAAAAGGTTAAATTAGAACTCAATACTGCACAAATAGAGTTACATGACTTAATGAATAAGAATCGTTTTGTAATTGTTTCTAAGGCTCGACAAGGTGGAATTAGTACATTTACCCTTGCTAAAGCATTATGGAGAGCATTAAGAAATGAGAATGAAAATATTCTTATAGTTTCATATAAACTTGATTCATCTAAGGCATTATTTGAGAAGTTGAAAACCATGCAGGAATGGTTGCCTAGAGAAAAATATCCCGATTTATTCCCTAAAGTAAGAAGGGAAAATAGAGATGAAATATTCTTTGATAATGGCTCTAGGATTAGTTGTATAGTTGCAGGTAATAAGTCAATAGGTCGTGGTAGTACATACAGTTACATTCACTTGTCAGAGTTTGCTTTTTACTCTAAACAAGATATACAATTATTATCGGCTGAACAATCACTAATGAAAGGTGATATTAGTCAGTTGACTATTGAGACAACTTCAAATGGTATTGGAAATAAGTATTATGAACTGTTTATGTCTGCTTGGAAAGGTAATTCAAAGTACAAAGCAATGTTTATTCCTTTCTATCATGATTTATATAAGAAACAATTTAAAAATGACCATGATGAAGCCGAGAAATACCATAAAGAATCGAATAAGGGTAAAAGGTTATCTGTAGCAGAATTAGAGCCAGACGAAAAGATACTTTATGATAATGGCGCAAATCTGCGCTTTCTTATGTGGAGAAGATATAAGTTACTTGATATGGATTTACAGGACTTTCAACAGGAGTACCCATCAAATCCAATGGAAAGTTTCATTAGTACAGGATTAAGTGTATTTGATCAAAGTATTAGAGCGGATTAATTATCTTATAGAGCCAATTGATAAAAGAGAGGTTCACTCAGGACTTCCAACTATATTACATAAATAGAGGATTATATATCTATCATTTGTCTAAACGTGGTATGAAGTATTATGGTGGTGTTGATACGTCTGCTGGTGGTGGCGGTGATGATAGTACAATTTCAATATTTGATTCAGATGGACAACAGGTGCTTAGTATCTACAATAACAAAGTGCCTGTTTATTTATTTGCAGAAATAGTAAACGAGATAGGCAGATTATACAATTATGCGTTTCTATGTGTTGAGAGAAACAGTTATGGTTCACCATTATTAGAACGTTTAAGAAGAGATTACAATTACATGAATCTATATAAGCAAAAGATGTTTGATCAAAAAGGTAAAAAGAAAATGCAATTAGGATTCATGACTACAGTTGCAAGTAAGAGTGTATTAATCAGTGACTTAAAAGAGCAATTTGAACGAGGATTAATCAATATCGAATGTAAAGAGACGTTGCAGCAAATGCAGATATTCCAAGAAAGTGATGGCAAGATGGGTAACAAAAAAGGTGAAAAGAATCATGATGACTTGGTTATTAGTTGTGCATTGGCTATTCAAGGAATGAAAACAGGTAAGTGGTACGTTGATATTGCTTAGGTCTGTTAGTGACCTAAGTTATTTTTATGAGTTTACAAACGGTGGTTCTGATAGGATTATCGTTTTTATTTCTATTATAAGGGGGATTTATAGTGACAAGCGAATTACAAGATAAGTTACATACTTATTTGAAACTATATCATAAGAATCGTTCTGAATGGTTCTTAGATGAAATTAGTATGGTTAGTCAGCAACAAAGAGTAAATAAAATAATGGACTTAAAAGAATATTTAAACGGTTTTCATGCGATTCTTCATAGACCAACGGAAATGTACGGTGGTAAGGAGTTCAAGCCAAGAAAGATTGTTTTACAGTATGCTAAGACATTATTAAACTTCCAAACTGCATATTTATTACAGAATCCTATCACATTGACTGGTAAAGAGAATGTTGTAAAGGAATATCAAAGGGTAAATAAAAAGGGTAAATATGACCGTTTGAATATGTCTATTCTAGATAAGGTAAATAAGTATGGTATTTGTACTGAATACATTTATATGGATAAGGGAGTAATTAAAAGTAAGTCAATAGATCCTTCAGCAAGTTATCCTATTTATGATAATGAGAATAATCTAATCGCTTTTATTGAAGCATATATGCAAGATGCAGTTAGTTATTACACTGTGTTTACTGATGAAGTTGTATATAGTTACAACAATCTAGGAGGTAAATTACGTTTAGTTGGTCAAAATCCAAATCTTAGTGGTTTACCTATTGTTTATCATAATCAAAATGAAATGAGTGCTACAGAAGGTAGAAGTGAGTTAGAGGATTGGATTAGTATATTAGATTCAATGGAGGATTTGATTAGTAAGTATACTGATTCATTTTACAAACATCATAATCCTATTCCAGTAGCAATTGGACAACAATTAAAAGGTGATGGAATATCTACTAATGTTGTAGGTATGGGTATCCAGTTAGATGATGGCAGCGACTTCAAGATGGTTTGTAACCAATTAGATTATCAATCATTTAATACTATCTATAAGACATTAGTACAATCATTATTAGACATATCACAGACACCTTCTGTCAGTATGAATAAGACAGATATATCTAATCTTAGTGAAGTTAGTATTAAATTATTGTTCCAATTGGCTAATATTAAAGCAGGTATGAATGAACAGTTTATGAGAGATGGTTTAGAACAACGTTTTGATAAGATTAGAACATTGTTAGCATACAAAGGTGTAACGTTTAGTGATGATGATTATGATTCACTTGATATTGTGTTCCAGTATGCTATGCCAAGCAATGATAAGGAGATCATTGAGAATATTAAAGTATTGCGTGAAATGGGTGGATTGAGTTTAGAGAGTGTGCTTTCCCATAGTCCGTATACAAGTGATATACAAATGGAGTTGCAAAGGTTAAGCGAAGAGAATATTGAACCCGTGGATAAATCTGTGTATAAGTCCAATGGTGAATAATGTGATTAAGCGACCATTTGGTCGTATTTTTGTTTATCAGAAACGTTGATATGATGACAAGGGTGAGATATAGAAAGGATATATTAAAAGTTTCGCTCTTGTTATACGCTGGCTAGAGCGCCCCAATAAAAAAAGGGATGCAGATGGGTTGATTTTTCAGAGTGTAAAGTATATCTACTTTACATTGTATCGTATGCATTTTCTATTCATTTTAAAGTTACAATAAAAGAAAAATTTTATACAGTTTTAAGAGTGTACGAAGGCTTATAAATGTTGATATATCAAGGGTGTATAAAATAGTGTATATTCTATAAAAATGGGAAGTTGTCAAACCATTGGTGTATAAAGGTTTTAAAATTAATCAACTTCCCATAGGAACTATTATGTAAACTAGAATGAATATGATATACACTAATATACAATGGTAGTATACATAACAACGTATATAAATACCCCTAAACAACAAAATGAGTCCGCAGCATATTAAATTTTTCACACCGATAAATTTTTCCTATTTCTCACAAGGGATTTTTACCCATCTGTCGAATAAAGTTAGGTAGATGGGAGGTGAATAGATTGGAAGATAAAGAAAGATTAGACTTTCTAGAGTTTAGGCAGGAATTATTGTTTTCAAATTCTAGCATAGATCGTTTACTGTTTGAGTATCGTGTTACAAAAATTCAATACGAACAAATTATGGACTTGTTTGATTCCATTAGAGAACGTATTGGTAATGGTGAAACTGTAAACCATCATTCTTATGAAAATGAGGTTTATAAAATTGTCCCTCAACATAATCATGATTATCATTTTGCAGAAAGTTTGGCACAATGTTTCCATGAAAATGATAGATGGGATGAAGTATTTGTACATCTTTATGGAGAACTTCCTAAGTTTCAACATTATTTAAGTAAACAAGATTAAAACACTCATTAATTTGGGTGTTTTTATTTCTTATAAAGAACAAATACATTCTTTATATAGTTATTTTTGTGGTAATATTTAACTATACTATATAAAGGGGGATTTTAATGGAAACGGAAATTAAAGAAACTAAGAAACCACCTAAGAAGATCATAATAATTACAAGTATTTCTGCATTACTAATTGCTGGAATTTTTATTTTTTATTACTTTCGTGTTAATGAAGAAGAATTTAAGGAATTTGTTACAACATTACAAGAAGATGAGGAACTTTCTAAATATTTTTCTGAGTATCTTTACGTTGAAGATGATTATACTGAACCAACTAATTATGAAGAGTATAAATTAATGCCCTATATTTTAAGTGCTTATACTACTGACGAATTTAATAATTTGACTAAAGAAGAAAAACAGGGAATTACACTTAAATTAGTTGATGCTATAGATTATCAAGGCTGGATAAAATGTGGAAATAATAATAAGATCTGTGATATTCAATCTGTAATGGTTCATAGTAAAAACGAAAATGATAAAAGTGAATTATTTTCTTATGATTTTAATACAAGTAAGTTTCAATACGGTGAGTATAATGGTGAAGACTTAAAATTTGAAGAAATAAATATCGATTTAACTGAATCTACTTCTACAGATACAGATGATACTCCTAGTTTAGAAGTAGTGGAGCATAAAGGAACAATTGATGGGGACTTTATTTATGTTACTGGTGCAATTAAAAACAATAGTGAAACTGCATATAGTTTTGTTGAAGTAAAGTCAACATATTTTGATGAAAATGGGAACATTCTTGATACTGAAACTTCTTTTGTTAATAGTAGTGACGTAATACTACCAAATGAAAGAAAAGGTTTTGAAATTATGACCCAAATGATTGGACAAAAATATCCTAAGTATAAAGTTGAGGTAGTCAATTATAAACCTGAATATTAACGCAAGCACTCACATTTAGTGGGTGTTTTCCTTTTTAGAAAACATTGTATCCTTTATAAAGTGTATTGTGGTAATATTTAACTATATAAAAAGGAGTGATTAAAATAAATAATAATGCATATATCACTGCTTATAATGATATTATTGGGATTCAAAGATTAATTGTTAATTTAAGAGAGAACCAACAATTTTTAACAACTCATGTATATTCTGTCTTTAGAGATATGTGTTTAATAATAGATGAAGTCTATAAATCATTCATTACAGAACAGGTAGTGGATGTAAGAATAAAGCATATACGTAACCAAGTACACCTTTACTCTATGAAAAGAGGGTACAATCAAAAAATTTTTAATAAAATATTAGAATATCACATAGATGCATTTGGAGAAAAATTAAACAATATTGGGTTTTATCTAGATTCAAACAAAGACCCTGTAGGAAGTACACTTTATGTTTCATTTGTATTATTAGATACTGAAACTTTACCAAAGCCTAGAGAAGAAAGAAGTGTAGATATCAGGAGGAAAGTTCTCGAATTTACTTCTTATGTAGGTGAGTTAAGTGGATTTCTTGCAAATGAATTCGAACGGACATTAGGGATTCAAAAAATAGATATTACAAAAATAAAAGAAGAAGTCCTGTCTATAGAGGAATATGATTGTAAAGACATAAATCATAATTCATTGTTTGTTAAAGACAATAATATCCGAAATGCTTTTATTACAAGGCTTATACTATCTATTCAAGAAATAAGCGATACAATTTTTCTTAAGGAAAACTATTTCGATAAATTAAAAAATCCTAATTTTATGGATTACTATATACTTCTTCGATTAGTAACATTAAAGACAGATGAAATTTTTGATAACTTGTATAACTTGAGGGATTATTGTAAAGAGGATTTTAAACATTTTAATAGTTCCAGGTTAAATAGAGTTAGTTCATTGTTATATAATTATGAAGAGACTTTAAAAGAAGAAATAAGTAATATGAGAAATATGATACATTACAATGTTATTACTAATAATCCAGAAGAAAATTTTTGGGGATATTTTAACAAATTAATAGAAGAAGATGAACTATATCCAATTAAGTTAATCGAGCAAGTATTAGACATGTACTTAATCCCATTAAAAAAAGACATTATTTATTATTTAGGCATAGAGAAAATAAATTCCTTATCAGATTGGGAACAGATAAAGATTAGATTAAAGGAAATTTTTAAACACTAGTATTCTAGTGTTTTTTTATTTTACAGAAAGGAATGATCAAATGACTAACTTACAACGTCTACAATTAGAAGTAAGAGGTATCAATCTGTCACAGGAAGAATTAACAGTTTATTTAATGGAAGCCGATTTAACTCCACATACAGAATATAACCCTTCATCAGCCACTAATAAACGTAATATCTATCGTGCAGCGTTATCTATCCTAGAATCAATTGCTAACAAT
This sequence comes from Bacillus sp. SA1-12, assembly GCF_000981385.1. Classification (GTDB taxonomy): domain Bacteria; phylum Bacillota; class Bacilli; order Bacillales; family Bacillaceae; genus Metabacillus. Next base: position 32,849 of record NZ_LATZ01000019.1, on the reverse strand, counting down.
CCAAGCACAATGAAGAATTACAAAGAGGATGATATGTCTGTATCTGATTTTGGTGAATTAAAAATCATGAAGGTAAGCCTTTCATTTTACCTTGAAAAGCAAGCTGAAAACATCCGTATGCGACCAGAATTAGGTGGAGGCAGCCTTTATGATGTTGGGTGTTATTGCATTCACTCTATCAGAAATGTTTTAAATACTGAGCCTAATCGGGTTTTTGTCTCCCCAAAAAGGGATTCTGAGGGAAGGGTGGACATGTCTGTAGTAGGAATAATGGAACTTGATAATGGTATGACAGCCGTATTTGATGCCGCAATGGATCGAACAAGAATAGATTATTACGAAATCATTGGAACAAAAGGCAGTATTCGAGTACCAAGGGCCTTTGTACCACAAATGTTTGGTGGGGAAGCTCAGGTAATAGTCAATACAAAAGATGGAGTTCATAGGGAAGAAAAAGTACTTGGACACCAGTATACACTGGAGGTAGAATATTTTTCCAAATGTATATTGGAGAATGAAATGCCAAGCTACATGATGGAAAATACAATTCAAAATATGAAGGTTATTGAAGCTTGTTTTAAATCCATTGAAAAAGAAAAGTTTGTAAACGTGTCATTAATCAATGATTGAAAATGATAGATTAGGCCAAGTGTTCCTGCCTTCTCTAAAGAATGGATTATATAATAATATATTTCTAGAATAAAAATATTTCAATTAAATATTTAACAGAATAAGAGGTATACTTTATGAAAATTGGACTTGTTACAGATGGCTTAGGTCATTTATCTTTTGATCATTTATTAACTTCTTGTAAGGAATTAGGTGTAGAAGAAATTGAATTGGGGTGTGGCAATTGGTCAGATGCACCACATATAGATATAGATGCTTTACTTTTAAACAGAGAATTAATCGAGACAATTAAAGAAAAATTAGAAGAAAACAAAATACGTATATCTGCATTTAATTGTTCTGGAAATCCGTTATACCCAGGTGAAAAAGGAGAAGCTGATCGGGAAATTGTTAGAAAAACCTTTCAACTTGCATCTATATTTGATGTTAAAACTATTGTAATGATGTCAGGATTACCTGGCGGGGGTCCAAATGATGAATATCCTAATTGGACAATTACTTCATGGCCACCAGTAACGCATGAGATTATTGACTATCAGTGGAATGTTGCTATTCCATATTGGCAAGAGACGGTTAAATTAGCCAAAAAACATGGAATTGAAAAAATTGCTTTAGAACCGCATGGCTGCCAACTTGTTTATAATGTTGAAACCTTCAGAAAAATGAAAGTGTTTACAGACGATGCGATAGGATTTAATCTAGATCCCAGTCATCTATTTTGGATGGGGGCTGATCCAATAGAAGTTATTCGAGAGCTTAAGAACGATATTTATCATGTTCATATTAAAGATGTAAGAATTGAAAACAGGCAAGCTAAACTAAATACACTCTTAGATACGAAACATGTACTGGAATTTTCTAAACGTTCTTGGAATTTTGCTATCCCGGGTTATGGACATCCAAAAGATTTCTGGAAAAACTTTATTGTGCAATTAAAAATGGTTGGTTATGACGGCGTGTTAAGCATTGAACACGAAGATTATACAATAGATTCTTACAAAGGAATTAAAAAAACAGCAGATATTTTAAAAGATGTTATGATCTGATGATGTTTCAATAGAACATTTATAAAGGAGAATATTAATGAGTGAGATTATAGAAGTGTCCTCTAATAAACGAACTATTGCTGCTCAATTAGCTAATTATATTGATGCAGGTTATATTGTAGCAGGTTCTGCGGGTTTAACCTTATGGTAAATCAATTAGGTTTATCTGAACACAGATCGGACTTCTAGGTGCATTGAGTACAAATGCTATATCTGCGGCAATAAGTGCGTTGTTAGGAGGCTATTTAGCAGACCGAATGGAAGAAAGTTAATTTATACAATGAGGATGCTAATTTATAGTTTAGGTATCCTCTTTATTTTGTTTAGTAGCAACTTTGGAATGTTGTTAACAGGATTTATTATAGTTGGAATCGCTGAAGGGCAGATATTACTGCTTCATGGACTATTATGGGCAGAAAATGCACCGAAAGAAAATCGCGCAAGACACTGTGGTGTGGCACAAGTAGCATGGGGGCTTGGTGCAGCAGTGGTATGTATTACTCGGTAATCTTGGGTTATTAGGTAATAAGATTGTTTTTGGTCATCTACTTGTCATTGTGTTAATTACTTTTATTATGAGAAAAAGATTACCTGAATCAGATGCATATAATTCATTTGTAGGAAGGGTATTGAAATAATTTTTGAATTCTTCAACTACCATGAAAGAACGTATTTATCTTTCATTCTCTGTAGTGAAGAGCTGATATATGTAATTCAAGGATTGCTAACGGTAGGGTTAAGAACTTATTATAGTTATTCTATTAGGAAATAAGGAAAGCTTCTTTCTTCATGAAAATGTCCATTTTCATGAAGAAAAGTTTTATAGTAAATTGGCCATGTTTTGAATAAATTTAATCAATAACATTAATGCAGCGTAAAATGCAGCTGTAAACAACCCATAAAAGATCCCAAGTAGTTCACCTTTTCCATTGCACTTATGCCATTTCCAACAATCAATAACATACCTAATATCGCTACACAAATCGGGCCATAAAATTGAACATTTTTCAAGCATTTTATATTTACTCTATTTTGCCTTTTTACGGTTTAGTCCTCCAAAACTCTCTATAACTCTGCGGTGACATGCCGACCATTTTCTTAAAAGCATTATTAAAGTTGCTTGCACTGTTGTAACCAACAAAATAGGCAATCTCTGTTACGGTCTTATCCGTCGACAAAAGATATGACTGTGCCTCTCCAATCCGTCGCCGAATCACGTACTGCATCGGCGAGTACCCCGTCGTGCGCTTAAATGCGTGGGAAATATAGTATGGGCTCATATTCAACTCGTCAGCAATATCTTGAAGGCTTATATCCTCTATATAATGCTCATCAATATACCTCAGTATAAGATGCCCAAGTTCTTGCTCTTTTTGTTCCTCATTACTTTCTTCACGCATAACAGTCTCACGTACCATTAAAAGTAGTGAGCACAGAAGATGATATTCAAGTTCCCTTGATGGACTGCGACTTAAGAAATTGTTGTAGAGCATATCCATAAGTGCCCCAATCTCGTGGTAACAGCTCCTATTTTGAATAACTGGACAGTACTTCTTCGCAAAAAGCACATTCGGTGGAAGCCCCTTAATGCAAACATTACCGATCGCGCAACTCAAAATATCCATACCGTTCTCAGAATCCGCAAACTCCTCATGTTTGATTCCGGCATTATAGATCAAGATATCTCCTTGCTTCGTCTCATATTCCTTCCCATCAATGATATGAACTCCATGGCCGCTCTGTAGTAGTAGGATTTCGATCCTGTCGTCATGCATATGCATCATACGTGCCATCCGCGTCTGCATCCTATCCTCTGCATTAGCCGCAATTAAATATGGCTGCTTTTCAAAGCTGCTTATAACCGGTGAATTTTTGCCGACTTTAACCATCATGTACACCTCCACACAAAACGAAGCATCTATTCATTTTATCTATATTTTTAATAATTTTTATTGGATTATAACTGTTTAATTAGAAAAAAAGCAAGAATTTACAATAGTGATTTTGCTGAACGCTAAAATCAAGGAGAAATATGTGTAATTTGAACAAGAATTGAAAATACAAGATAGAGATATGCAGATAAAATTTAACATGTAAAACAAAATTATTTTTGAAAGCGCACACAAGTGGGAAATGAAGTTATATTTTTAGGTTTAAGTACGAGAATATAGCTGCTCTAAGTGAAATGAAGTAGAAGTTTGCCGAGAAATGTATTTACAAGGAATACGGTCCTTTGCATTACTTTTCAAAAAAATCGCTAAGGGATGTCGAATCGCAATCGAATAAAAAAAGGAAGTGATATTAGACAATGGCAATTCATATTACAGGTGCACCATGTAGTTGGGGAATTGATGATCCTCATAATCCCAATAATCCGCCCTGGCAAAGGGTGCTTCAGGAAGCAAGTAAGGCTGGTTATAAGGCAATCGAGCTTGGACCTTACGGATACATTCCGATCGATATTGAACTGGTGAGCAACGAACTGAGTAAGAACGGACTTTCAATTGTAGCAGGAACCATTTTTGATGATTTGGTAGACGAGAGCAATTACGAGAATCTGTTAAAGCAAGTGGATGATATTTGTTCGATTATTACAAAGCTACCGTCATTACCTATGGAGGAAGGTCAGCATGTTAAGACTCCATATCTGACGGTAATGGACTGGGGACACGATGAGCGGGATTTTACAGCAGGGCATTCGGAAAGAGCCCCTCGTTTAAATGATACAGATTGGAACCAAATGATGAATCATATAAAGGGTATTTGTGAAGCTGCAGCTAAATGGGGTGTACGTCCGGTTATTCATCCTCATGCGGGCGGTTACATCGAATTTGCAGACGAGATTGATAAGGTGGCACAGGACATTCCATATCAGCTGGCAGGATTATGTTTAGATACCGGACATCTTCAGTATTCAGGAATGGACCCAATCGAATGGCTGCGCAAATATTCCGATAGGATCGATTATATCCATTTTAAGGATATCAATGGTCAAATCTATGAAGAAGTTTTAAATGACCATATTCGCTTTTTTGATGGATGCAGCAAAGGTTCGATGTGTCCCATTGGAACAGGTATTATAGATTATCCTGCGATATATAAGTTGCTGACAGAGGAGCTTCACTATAATGGTTACATCACGATTGAACAAGAACGTGACCCAAAAAATTCAGGTACGAGTCTTCGAGATGTCAAGGTAAGCTTGGATTATCTAAAGAGTATTGGATTTTAATTTTACTAATTTAACAGAAGATAAAAGGAGGAACAGCATGATTAATGGGGAAAAAACGTTAGACCAACCGATTCGGTGGGCAATGATTGGCGGCGGCAAATGCAGCCAGATTGGCTATATCCATCGCTCATCAGCACTTAGGGACAATTCATTCAAACTTGTAGCAGGTGCATTTGACATTAATCCTGAAAGAGGAAAAGGTTTTGGAATCTCCCTCGGTGTAGATCCAGACAGGTGTTACCCAGATTACAAGACATTATTTGCGGAAGAAGCAAAGCGTGAGGACGGTATTGAAGCCGTGTCAATTACGACGCCGAACTCCACGCATTATGAAATATGCAAGGCTGCACTTGAGGCAGGGATGCATGTTGTATGTGAAAAACCACTCTGCTTTAAGACAGCAGAAGCAGAGGAGCTTGAAGAGCTTGCTAATTCAAAGGGACTTGTCGTCGGCGTAACTTATGGCTATTCAGGGCACCAGATGATTGAGCAGGCGCGCCAAATGGTTGCACATGGTGATTTGGGTGAAATACGTCTTATCAATATGCAGTTTGCTCATGGTGCTTATCATACCGCAATTGAAAATGAGAATCCAGCGATAAAATGGCGCATGGATCCAAGATCTGCAGGACCGTCTTGTGTCATTGCTGATGTTGGTACACATCCTCTTTTTTTAGTTGAAGCCATTATGCCAGATTTTAAGATTACGAACCTGATGTGCTCCCGTAAGTCATTCGTTGAGGGACGCGCATTAGAAGACAACGCATTTGTCTTGATGAACTTAGAGAATGGTGCACAGGCAACAATGTGGGCGTCTGCCATTAACTGTGGTTCCTTACACGGTCAAAAAATCCGTATAATTGGCTCAAAAGCTTCAATTGAATGGTGGGATGAACGACCGAATCAGCTGGCATATGAGGTTGAAGGTGAACCTGCGCGTGTGTTGGAACGCGGGGCAGCTTACTTGTACCTGGAGGCACTTGAAGAAGACCGTATCAGCGCAGGTCATCCAGAAGGATTATTCGATGCGTGGTCAAACCTTTATCGCCGATTTGCCATTGCAATAGATAAGTCAAAAAGAGGAGAAAAAACAGATTTCTGGTTCCCGGATATCCATGCAGGTGTACAAGGTGTTAAGTGGGTTGAAAAATGCGTTGAATCGGCAGATAAAGGCGCCATATGGGTTGATTATTAAACTGATTTTAAAGTCCAAAATAAAAAATTATACAATATCTAATCTAGCACAAATAACACTAAAAACAAACTTGATTAAAAACTTAACTAAAATTTAGGAGGAAATCTATATGTTAAAAAGAGATATCCATATCGAGTCTATATATTCTGAACTTCCATTTGAAGAGCGCTTTGCAGCAGCTAAAAACGACGGCTTTGATTTTGTTGAAATGTGGGGATGGGAGGATAAAGATCTTCCCCAACTAAAGAAGCTGTTAGATGAAAATGGATTAAAGCTTGCTGCTATGTCCGGTGATGGTCCTTATTCTATGTGTGATCCGGCAACTAAAGAAGTTTATCTGGAGTATATTAAGAAATCGATTGAAGCAGCAAAAATTGTTGACTGTCCGATCCTTGTTATCCATTCGGACTCCTTAGAGGAATGGCCACAGTATGCAAAGAAACTGTCTGACGATTATTCATATGAAACCCGCATTTGCACAATGTTTGACGTGCTTAAAACCATTGCGCCATGGGCTGAGGAAGCAGGCATTACATTTGTACTTGAGGCCTTGAACATTGAGAAAGACCACTGTGGCAACTTCTTGACTGAGACGAAGACATCGGTTGAATTGGTCGCTGCTGTTGGTTCTCCGAATATTAAGGTTTTATATGATACTTATCATATGTATTTAAATGAAGGTAAAATTTGTGAGACAACGGAGAAATATCTGTCGTATATTGGACATCTTCATATTGCGGATGCACCAGGACGTCATGAGCCGGGCACGGGTGTGATTAATTTTAAGAATTTTATCAAGCATTTAGATAAAATTGGATATAGCGGCTCAGTTGGATTTGAGTTTTATCCGCAAACAGATACACCTACGGCTGTGAAGGCAGTTAAAGAGTGCTTTGAATACCATGTCCTCAAGATCAACTAGGTGTAAAGCTTACGACCAGTAAACTGTCGAAAACGATTATAAAGCCTGTTACAGGTAGCGGTTATAAAGTCCGTAAGCATAGCAAAAAAATATGGAATGAAAATTGTATATTAGCTTGACTACCGTCCATACACATGACAGTTTTTAAAGAATCGTTTCTAGCTGGCTTGTTTACAGTACCTGGGGAAGGCATCATTGATTTCAGACAGCCATTTGATGTATTGGAAAAGCATAGATATAACGGGTGGATCGTGATCGAAGCAGAACAGGATCCACCCGTTACTCCCACTTGAGTATGCATTGATCGTTAGGAGAAACTAAGACGAATCATTGTCTGCACGCGTGGAGATATGAAAAGAGGTGCACAAATAAATGTACAATAAAGCAGCCCCATCATCTTTTTTACGTAAAGTCATTGTTATCTCTACTTTAGGTGGAGTTCTCTTCGGTTATGATACAGGCGTAATCAACGGAGCACTTCCATATATGACGGAAGAGTTAGGATTAACCGCTTACACTCAAGGACTTGTGGCAAGTGTGCTTCTGCTGGGCGCAGCCATTGGCGCTCTGTTTGGTGGACGTTTAGCTGATTCATACGGGCGGAGAAAAACCATTTTAATGTTGTCATTTATCTTTTTAGCTGGTACTTTAGGCTGTACACTTGCGCCAGATGTTAACGTAATGGTTGTTTCCCGCTTTGTGCTTGGGTTGGCCGTCGGTGGTGCTTCGGTTACAGTTCCTGCATATTTAGCAGAAATGTCACCGGCAGACAGCCGAGGCCGTATTGTTACAATCAATGATTTAATGGTCGTCAGCGGCCAGCTTTTAGCTTTTGTATTTAACGCTATTCTGGGTACAACAATGGGACATGTAGATGGGATATGGCGCTACATGTTAGCGATCGCCACAGTACCGGCAGTCCTGTTGTTTATTGGTATGATGCGTGTGCCGGAAAGCCCACGCTGGCTCGTATCGAAACAGAAAAACGACCAGGCGCTTAACACGCTGAATCGCATTCGGAAGGGCGACGAGGCAATAGCAGAGCTAGCGGAGATCAAAGCTACATTTGCAGAAGAGGCAGATATGAAGAAAGCAGGACTTAAAGACCTTGCTACACCTTGGATTCGCCGTATCCTGTTTATCGGAATCGGGATTGGTATCGTTCAGCAAATCACTGGTGTTAACTCTATTATGTACTACGGAACAGAAATCTTGAAAGACTCTGGATTTGGTACAGAAGCGGCACTAGTAGGAAACATAGCTAACGGGGTTATTTCAGTGCTGGCCGCAGCGACCGGGATTTGGCTGTTAGGAAAAGTCGGGCGCCGTCCAATGTTAATCACTGGACTTGCTGGTACAACAACTTCTTTATTGTTGATTGCTATTTTCTCATCCATGTTAGAAGGTTCAGTAGTACTTCCATATATTGTTCTTTCTTTAACCGTTACATTCCTTGCTTTCCAGCAAGCAGCTATTTCGCCGGTAACCTGGCTGATGCTGTCTGAAATGTTCCCACTGCAAATACGCGGTTTCGGTATGGGAGTAACAGTTTTATGCTTATGGATAGCGAATTTCTTTGTCGGATTCCTATTTCCAGTATTTTTAGAAAACCTCGGTTTATCAGGAGCATTTTATATTTTCGTCGGACTAGGTGTTTTAGCGATCACATTCGTAACTAAATTCCTGCCGGAAACAAAAGGGTTTACACTTGAACAGCTGGAGCATCAATTCCGCAATTATGGGAAAAAGTCTGTTACATCTTCCTTTCCACAAAACAAGCGTGCACAATAATGTAAGCGTTATAAAACGTAAATAGAAGAAACAAGGAACATATAGCTTTAATGGAATCAGGAAAAATTGAATACCGATTTGTTGGGGAGTATGAAAAAGAAGAAGATGTAAGGGCTCACGAATTAAAACTAATTCGAGTATATATACTTTTAGGACGAGCAAAATTTAATAAGAAAATTGGTTAATCACTTAACGAATAGGAAAGGCAAAGGCATAATTAACGGTAATCGTGTTACCAAATAATTAAGATATTTTTATAATCAGATTGTGTTAGTAGAGCCATTTGATTTCACTAAAGGTTGTTCCGTTTTGAAAATAGGTTTCAGTTTCATAGACAAAAGTAAGGACTCATTAGCACATCTTCTGTTTGATATAGAAAATGATCCAAAACAAGAAATTCCTTTAAAAAATACAGAGGTTGAAAGCAAAATGCAACAACATATGATTCGATTAATGAAAGATCATGATGCTCCACCTGAACAATATGAAAGATTAGGGTTGGTCATGAATTAAGACTATGAAAAATAATAAAGTTAGAACGAGTATTTTAATAATGCTTGTTCTAATACATCGTAAAAGCAATAAATATTTTTTAAATTTAGATGAAATTAACTTTCAGCGGATTGTTTGTAACCTTGAAGAACAAATAAAAAAAGAGGAAAAACCTTATATGTCAAGGTAAGGTTTTTCCTCTTTCGTTTTTAGATGGAGCATAGGGGGCTCAAACCCCTGACCTCTATACTTCCAGATAATTAAAATGAGTAAAATTACTATCTCCAAGTTTAATCTTAAGTTTTGATCTCCTTTTACCAAGTGCCTCTGCTGATTTTTTAGCTTTTTCTTGGCTATTATGGACATAAAGTAAAGCAGTTATCTCAGATGAATGTCCTAATTGCTCCATAACAAATGATAAATCTTTTGTTTCTTCCATTAGATTCATAGCATACGTGTGCCTTAGCTTATGAGGGGACATGTTAACATTTCCAGTATTAAATGCTTTTGTATACTTCCTACTAAATCTTGAATAGATCTAATCGAAAGTGGGGGGGAAGATCCCTTATATTTTGCTAAAAATAAATACTCGTATTCAGCATCTGACCCACCATTTCTGTATTACTTTTTCCCGTTTCGGCAATAGTATTAAAATCGCTAAATACAAATAGGAATTGCACTTTCTAGTGAGGATTTTTTGTACATAAAAAAATCCCTTTACTCGCTAATGAGTAAAAGAACTGAATTTCTATTCTAATATTGTAATCTTTTTTATAGAAGCAGCTGGTCCTTCACCAACAACAATGACATCCTTTTGTAATTTTTCACTAATCATTCTATATATATCCTCCATATATTCAAATATCAACATGGAATTATATGTAAAAAATTATGTAATGCTTGCTTTTGTTATTCAACAATCATGGCCCTTTAATGGAATAAGTTGAATATCCTTTTTAAACATCTTTATTGTTAATCAACAAAAACGTCCAAAAATTTAATTTCTTTTTATAAACATCTATAAAGTGTAATTAGTAAGGAAATATGAATTTACAACGTAAGATAGACAAATGTAAAAAGCCTAACTCCTCAATAATAACACAGAGATAATAATGGTCGCTTGTTTCATAGATCCAGGTTTTATAATACTTTGTTGCTGAGGGCTTTAAGAATGTGTTCCAGCTTGCTGAACCTGCTGCGCCCGCCCATACATTCTTAGTTAGTAAGCCAGGAATAAGGGCTGCTCCAAATTGGTAAACCCATTCATTTAATGTATCAAGGTATTTTGAACTTCCAGTAAAAGTATCAATTAATGAGTAGCTTAATCCCGGCTCAGTTACAGGAATTCTACTTGGATCTTCATACTTGCCACCATCATCTAGGACAGGGAAAGGATTAGTTTCGGGTTCTACTGTAGTCATTGATCCATCATTATATGTAGTTGTTGATTCAACTTGACCGTTCTCATCAAATTCTGGATATGACAAATGGAAATGTCTTAGACTAATTTCTACTTTGGTCAACAACTTTACCAGTTTCTTGTATGGTTTTTAATAAGTTATCTAAATAATACTTCAGTCCCGACCTTTAAACAGGTGGGGACTATTTGTCGCTTACGTATATACTTTAATACTACTATGTATGTCAATTGACACTGGTGTCTTTAAATGGTTTTAGACAATCCAATTATATAGAAATCTAGAATAGTCTATAAAAAGATGGCAAAAAAATTGGGCTTAGATGGATTTTTTTAGTGAGGAGTTAAAATCATGGTGACATTTTAACAAAAAGCGCTTCAATCCTTTATATAAGGGCTTTTTTAAGAGTAGAATTCTGGAGTATGTCGGTAGAGGATAGAGGTAGAAAAATAAAGGTCTTTACAATATTTACAAAACAGCAAACTCTTAATTTGACACGTTCCAATAATAAGAATAAAACTATTTTTTACGCTTATTTTCAACATTTTTTTCAATTTGTAAAGCCTATATTAATTTTTATAAGAATCTGTAAATGCTATTGTTCTAAAAAAAAACAGCTTATATAATAACCACGAAAGGCAAAATTGACACGTTCAAAAAAACAAAAGAGGAGATCAGTTTTCATGAAGAAATCGTGGTTGTTAATCGTTGCACTTGTTTTTAGTATGGTTTTAACAGCTTGTGGGGGGAATCAAGAATCCTCCAAGGGAGCTACGGAAGGAAAAAATAAATCTCTAGTAGTCTATACAAATTCTGCATCGGATGGTCGTGGAGATTGGTTGAAGGAAAAAGCTGCTGAACAAGGATTTGAAATTGAAATCGTGGAAGCAGGTGGAGGAGACATTCGAAATAAATTAATTGCAGAAAAAGCAAACCCAATTGCAGACGTTGTTTATGGATTAAATGAAATGAACTATATTGCATTAAAAAATGAAAATGTCCTTGAAACATTCACCCCTGTTTGGGCAGACGAAGTAGAAGAGGGGACCAGCGACCCTGAAGGTTACTACCATTCATTAGTGAAACAAGCAATTCTATTAATCTATAATTCTGATTTATACACGGAAGAAACGGCTGCATCTGACTGGCCAGAATTATGGGAAAACGAAGCTTTTCACGGCTTATATGAAGTGCCAACTGGTTTAGGTGGGGACACAACTAGAACTGTTATTGCAGGTATTTTAGTACGTCACCAGGATCTAAATGGTGAACTTGGTATTTCGGATGAAGGCTGGGAAGAAATTAAGAAATTCTTTGACAATGGGACTCCTGCAACAGAAGGTACTGATTTCTATGCAAACTTAGCAAATGGAACTACTCCATTTGGTCAAATGTTCTCAAGCGGAATTCAACAAAGAGAAGAAGAATATGGTGTGAAAGCAGGTATTGTATCACCTGAAATTGGTGTTCCGTATGTTACAGAACAAGTTGCGATTGTGAAAGGAACGAAGAAAAAAGAAGTAGCTGAAGAATTTATCAACTGGTTTGGAAGTGCTGAAGTACAAGCGGAATGGGCAAAAGAATTTAACTCTATGCCAACGAATATAGAGGCAGCTAAATCAGCAAATCCAGAGGTAATAGCATTACATGAATCCGTGAAAAAACAAAACATGGATTGGGAATTCATTACTGAAAATATCGACGCTTGGATTGAAAAAATCACCTTAGAAATTCAATAAATATGTAAGATTAATTGGCCTTGGTTTTTGATTAAAAACCAAGGTTCACTTTTCTAATACTAGCGGAGGGAATAAGATGATTGAATTCAAAAATATTCAGATTAAATTTGGTGATTTCACAGCTATTCACAATTTAAATCTTGAAATTAAAGAAGGAGAGTTTTTTACACTTCTGGGACCATCAGGCTGTGGGAAAACAACGACGCTTAGGAGTTTAGTTGGATTTATCAAACCAACAAAGGGCGACATCCTGGTGAATAGAGTGAGAATAAACGATATTCCTGTAGAGCGCCGAGAAATAGGTATGGTATTTCAGAGCTATGCACTGTTTCCAACTATGAATGTATATGAAAATTTAGCATTTGGACTTCAATTAAAAAAATACAAAAAAGACGAAGTAGATAAACAAGTTAGGGAGATTGCTAGAAAAGTAGATTTAAATGAAGAACAGCTTTTTAAAAAAGTATCTGACTTATCAGGTGGCCAGCAGCAGCGGGTTGCCATTGCAAGGGCACTCGTATTAAAACCAAAAATTCTTGTGCTTGACGAACCGTTATCCAACTTGGATGCCAAGCTAAGAAAACAACTTAGAAGAGAATTAAAAAAATTACAGTCGCAATTCGGAATCACGTCCATTTATGTTACACATGATCAGGAAGAAGCATTAACAATGTCTGACCGAATCGCAGTATTTAACAAAGGCAGCATCGAACAGGTTGGAACACCAAAGGAAATATTTGATCAATCGAAAACAGAATTTGTCTGTAATTTTATCGGCGACAACAACTTCTTACAGCCATCATTTTTACAGCGAATAAAAAATGAATGTAATGTAGCTATCGATCCGACGAAAAAAGCCTATATCAGACCAGGAAAAATTACAACTAAAAATGTCGATGTCAAACAATATGATGTGATATTAGAAGGAGAAATTGTTGAAAAAGAGTATCACGGAATTTCTTCTAAAGTCACTTATGAGTTAGGCGATCAACGAATCGCAAATATGGAGATGGAAGATAATTCAAACGATTATGAAGTGGGAAGTAGAAAAAAAATCGCATTTCAAACATCTGATATTTTAACTTATTAGAAGGTGACATGATGCAAATACAAAATAAGTATAAATTAAAAAACAATCTGTATATCCTTGCTATTGGGGTTGTATTATCTTGGCTATGTATCGCCTACCTGATTTACCCGAATATCAATCTATTAATCACAACGTTTTTCCAGGATGGTGGCTTTACGTTAGAGCCATTTGAAAAGTTGATACGTTCTGAACGTGCAATGAGTAGTTTATGGAACAGCTTTATTTTAGCAATTACCTTGGTTATTACAGTGAATATGGTTGGTCTGTTTCTAGTATTTATCATGGGTTATTTTGAAATCAAGGGAATGAAGTTTCTACGGTTTGGCTATTATTCAACCTTAATTTATGGAGGAATCGTATTAGTTGCAGGCTATAAGTTTATTTATGGTGATGTAGGAATCGTGACTAATTTCTTGCTATCTATTTTTCCGGATATGAACCCAAATTGGTTTAAGGGATTTTGGGCCGTCTTGTTTGTCATGACATTCTCTAGTACATCAAACTATGTCATCTTCCTATTAAATGCATTGCAAAAGGTAGACTTTCAAACGATTGAAGCGGCAAGAAATATGGGGGCAACTGATTTTCAAATTATAAGAAAGGTGATTCTTCCCGTTCTAAAACCAACCATTTTTGCCTTGACTATTTTGCAGTTTATCGGAGGATTAGGGGCATTTGCAGCACCACAAGTGGTTGGAGGAGAATTTCAAACGATCACACCGATGATATTAACGTTTTCCGGTATCGTCAGTTCCAGAGATTTAGCCGCCTTATTAGCTATTTTTCTAGGGTTAGCTTCGATGATTCTACTTGCAGTCATGACAAAAGTAGAATCCAAGGGGAACTACATGTCCGTTTCAAAAGTAAAAACAAGTTTAGTGAAGCAAAAGATCAACAACAAATTTGCCAATGTCATGATTCACATGATGGCCTATGTATTATTTGTGCTTTATACACTACCAGTTGTTCTTATCTTTTTATTTTCGTTTACTGATTCCAAGGCGATTGCCACAGGTAAATTAACATGGGACAGTTTTACATTAGAAAACTATATTACTGTATTTACAAACGCAAGTGCTTACCAACCGTTTCTTGTGAGTATCATTTATTCAGCGCTCACTGCCATCATTGTTGTAGGGTTGATCCTATATATTGCACGTTTGATTCAGAAGTATAACAATAAATGGACGGCGATACTCGAATATATTCTTCATATTCCTTGGATGTTACCTTCCGTGTTAATTGCGATGGGTCTGATTATTACGTATAGCATTCCAAATGTGGTTATGTTTAATAAAGTATTAACTGGAACGGTAGGTTTATTATTAATCAGTTATATTATTGTTCAGATTCCTTTCGTATTAAGAATGTTAAAAGCATCCTTTTATTCCATTGACACTTCATTAGAAGAAGCGGCAAAGAATTTAGGAGCAAGCAATATAAGGACCTTCTTTAAGGTGTTATTGCCAATTATTTTGCCTTCTGCTTTAGCATTAGTTGCATTAACATTCAATGCAACGTTGGATGAATATAATTTATCGATGTTTTTAAGTCATCCATTTTATCAGCCGTTAGGAATTACGATACAAAACAGTACATCACCAGAATCGTTACAGGATACAAGAGCATTAACCTTTGTCTACACTGTACTATTAATGGTAATTTCAAGTATTGTTCTTTACCTTGTTTATGGCCGAGGAACAAAGGTAAGTAAATAACAAGAAAAGTTTGATGAAATGAAATTTAAATTGTGGAAACTAAAAAATGGAGGTACATTATGAGTGGGAACAAAAACTACCATGATACAACAAAACTATTAAATGAGAAATTAGGAACGGAGCCTTTTTTAATTGCTGTCCATCGTGGAAGTAGCATGGGAAATATCATTGAAAATACGCTCCCTGCTTTTTATGCAGCGATGCAATCCGGTGCTGATATTTTAGAAATAGATGTAGTTCGCTCAAGTGATGGAAAATTTTATATATTTCATGATGGAAATGAGCGTAGACTTCTGGGACAGGAAAAAAATATCAGGGAAATGGATTCAGTGTTCATTGAGTCTTTAAACTATCGTAATATTGGCGGACATGTTGTCAATTATAAAGTGGAAAAATTGGATAATGCCCTAACCACCTTAAAAGGCACCGGCATGCTCCTCAATTTAGACCGTTCTTGGGATGATTGGAATACATTGCTTCCTTTCCTAGATCAGTTTGACATGGCAGATCAAATTATTTTAAAATCCCCAGTCAATCAAAGTTGCCTATCTATTTTGGAACAGCACCCTATAAAGTATCCTTACATGCCAATTATTAAAAAATTAGATGAAATAGATGAAGTTCTAAGCTATCAGGATATTAATTTGACAGGCATGGAATTAATTGCAAAAGATAAGGATAGTGTATTCTTTCAAGATAATATCATCCGTGGTATTAAAGAAAAGGAATTATTCATTTGGCTAAATGCCATCGTACTGGACGATAAGGAAGTATTGTATGCAAAGTATGATGATGACCAATCAATCATTAAAGGATCTGCTTACGGTTGGGGAAAACTTGTTGAAAAAGGGTGTGACATCATTCAAACCGATTGGCCAAGTCTATTAGATAATTATAGACAAGACATTAGTAAGAAGAATGACTGATTTTAAAAAAATGAAAAGAGGATCAGAATGAATAAATCTATCCAAGATATCCATTTTCATGTTTTAATGTGGCTTGAGGAAGCAGCACATATGATACGTAACTCGTTTGCCGAACATTTAATGATTGAGACAAAAACGAATCGCAAGGATCTAGTCACAAATATCGATAAAAACGTTCAAGATTTCTTTACCCGGAAAATCACGGAATACCATCCCACTCATCAAATTTTAGGTGAGGAATCTACGGAACTATTCAGAGATAGGAATAGGGAACATGTATGGATAATCGATCCAATTGACGGGACGGCAAATTTCGTAAAACAACAGGATCATTTTTGTATCCTTATTTCTTATTACGAAAATGATATTGGAAAATTAGGCTATATTTTTGATGTGATGAATGATAATGTTTATTACGCGATAGAAAATGAAGGAGTTTTTTTAAACAATAGAAAATTACCTGCTCCACCAGCTATTTCTTTACATGAAGGGCTTGTCTCTGTAGATGTACGAAACTGGTGCGGCAAACTATGTTTGGAAAGACTGGCTATGGAGGCCTTTGATATCCGATATTTTGGCTGTGGCGGTATTGACAGCATTCATGTGATAACTGGCAAGTTTGCAGCATTTGCATCATCGATAGCAGGTCCTTGGGATAAAGCAGCTCAGCTGATTTTCGCAAAAGAATTAGGGCTATGTGTCTCCAAATTTGATGGAAGTGATGTGAATTATTTGGAAGGTGGAGATTGGGTAATTTCCAATAAGGCAGCATACGAGGATCTTTTAGCGATTGTTAAAAGATTTTAAAATTTGAAATCATGAGATAGATATAAAAGATTTCTAGAATTGAAGAGGTGGTGGAAATCATGGTGACCATATTGGATATAGCAAAAGAAGCAGGGGTATCTCATGGTACGGTATCCAATGTTTTAAACGGCAAAGGAAATGTCAGTTCAAAAAAAATGGAACTTGTGTTTAAAGCGGCTGAAAAATTAGGATACAATCTTAATAATAATGCAAAGCTGCTTCGTTCCGGTAAAAGCCAAACCATCCTTATGATTTTACCTAGTCTTGGATTAGAGGAATACTCTATTTTTTACGAAAATGCTTTGAAAGAGGTAAGTTCCAGAGATTATCAGATTAGGCTGTACTGTACTTATGACAATCCAATAAAGGAAAAACAAATTATTAAAGAAATTATTAAAGAGCGTCCAGCAGGCATTATCACTGTCTCTGCATTAGATGATGCTAACGAATATTATGATCATATTCCGATTAGTAAAAGTGACATCATTTTTATTAATAGAAATATAGCCAACGCACAGGAATTTATCACGTTTGATTTTAATCAGGCTGGGATTGATATTGCAACATTTATCGATCAACATATCACCGGGAAAATTGCCTTGTTTACTGGGGAAGACAACTTTTCAAATGAGCATGATTTTACAACTTCGTTGTTAGAACATTTAGATAATCGGGATGTTACTGTATATCAATCCGCATTATCCCATGAATACGAAAATGCGTTTCAATTTGTCTTAGAATCTTCCTTCGACTGTATCATTGCAACAAATGTCTCGAAAGCACAATTATTGGTTAAAGCATTTCATTATGGTTCAAATCAAAACTTACCAAAAATTATAACACTCGGACCATTAAAAAACATGTACAGCAATGAAATGATGTACTATTTTCAGGACTTCGGATATTTGGGTGAACGAGTCGTGAAGAATATCATTCAAACGATTCATTTAAAGGATAAAAGTCATTCCAATGTTTATCCAAATTATGGATTTCTAATCAAACCAGACCGATATAAAAGTTTTCATTCAGAGATTACGATTCTCACCATTGATTCACCAGCAACGCATGCGCTAAAAAAAGTCATTACGCATTTTGAAAAGAATTCAAATTGCATCGTACATCTTGATATAAAATCCTATAATGAGGTTTTTCAAATCATTGAGGACGAAGAAAAGTGGAAAAACTATGATATTATTAGGCTGGACATTGCTGGTTATTCTTGGTATGGGCAGAAAATTTACCGACCACTGCAAGGATTAGAAGTAGAATTAGATGCATTTACTGAAGCATTGCCATGCTTTCTCAAAGATGCTTACGTCAATATAAATGATAAAGCATATGCTGTTCCATTTGATATCAGTATTCAGATGTTATTTTATAGGAAAGATATTTTTGATAATGACATCGTAAAGCGAAAATACTTTGAAAAAACTAAATCAGAACTTAAAATTCCTACGACATTTGAAAAATATAACGAAATAATCACGTTTTTCAATGAGAGCGAATTTGATCAAGTAAAAGAATTAGCTGGTGCGTCGATGATTTCAGGAAACATTGAGACCATTGCAGCTGAATATTTGCTCAGGTATTATTCCTTAAAAGGTGATATTCTCACTGCCTCAGATATTCAATTGGACCCAGAAGTAGCGATCTATGCCATGAAGTTACTTTACGATAATTATAGGAATTCTCTGGTCATTGATTCAAATTGGTGGGGAGAGGAAATACAAGCCTTTATTGATGGGAAATCGGCAATGGTGATTGGATTTATGAACCATTTATCTGTTGTCTCGCAAAGTAATATTAAAGATTCAATTGGAATTGCCGATGTTCCAGGGAACACGCCTCTGCTTGGAGGAGGGATTTTAGGGATAACGAAATCAACGAAAAAAGTGGAAGTATCCATTGAATTTCTTACTTGGCTCAACAGTCCAGAAATTTCGGAACAAATCAATTTACTAGGGGGCAATACGGCAAGCTATTTTCTCTCGATTAACTCTGTTGTCAGAACGATGTATCCATGGCTAGCAAAATCGAAAAAAACAATCATGAATGGAAAACGAGAGACTACTTTTGAAAATGGCCAGTGCATCAATTTAAAACATACTGAAGAAACCATTGGAAAACATATACTAAAACTATTAACAGAAGAACAGCCGCAGTTTGAAAAATGTGTAGAAAACATAAATGAAGAATTGAAGGAAAAACAAGAAATATTGACCGTTCAGGTATAGGGTGGAAGCAAGGGGACGGTTCTTGTGCGTGATAGTGCCCAGTTGATATTAATATAATAGGAGAACGTACCCCTGCAACACCATCTAATTCTCTAATAAAATCTAATAAATTAGCTAATCTGTCAAGATCATGTTTTACTTTGAAACTTTTCTTGTAGGGCTTCTTTCATTCCAAGAATGCTTGAACTTGACTCTCACCTTTCGCTACCATCCAGACCAACGACTGGATTCATTAATAAATCTCCTCCTCTAAATAATATTGCCGGTAACCCCTAAATCCTTCCTATAGTGTCATAGCTTCGCTTGTTATACGAAATCTAAGTCTCAACCAGCTTCAATCATGTTCTACAAGTAGGGTACGAACTGTTTAGTTGACGGGATCAAGTCCCACGGGTTTTATGTCATCACCTATATATGGAATGCTGATATAATTTAAAATAACGTACTAATGGCGGTGATAATATGGCTGATTATATTAAACAATGGCATAACCTAATTTCAAATTGTAGCTATGATAATACATATAAAATGGTGTGGAGTAAGGCGTTGGTTGAGTTAACTTTAAATGTTAGCGACAGCACCAACGAAGATACTGTTGTTTTTGATTTTAATGATATTGCGAAACTTTGCTTAAAGTATTATTGGAATCAAACAATTTACTTCGACTTAATCCAAAGCCCAAATCTTAAAAAACCACCTGAAATAATATCGTTCACAAAGGAACTTATCAAAGAGTTTTTTAATAAAAAAGGAACTGTACAACCAATTAGGTTTGAAAAAATAGACTTTACCGTATATAAATTAACGGATAAATACGAAGTTACCATAAAAAGAATAGCAAAAACACTAAAGCAAGATGTTTGTTGGCGGTTTAAAAACCTTGAGCGAAAGACATACGAAATATACACCTTAGACAAAACAGAGGGAAAGATCTATTTTAATAAAAACGATGCATTAACGCTTAAGGAAAATAGCAACTACCTATTTACCGTTATTAATTATAGATGGACACAAATGTTAGAAGGGTTTAATTATAGCCCACGTATTTCACGCAAAGTAAGGGCAATAGACGATGATAATATTAGGCGGGCATCATTAAAAAAGTTTCATAAACATTTAGATTTAATGTTTGATGACGGAATACGTAAATGCTTTTATTGCGGTAAAGAAATAGCTGATAAAGATTTGTCTGTTGACCATGTTATACCGTGGTCATTTATGTTCTCCGATGATTTATGGAATTTAGTTTACTGCCATAGGGGTGAAAACTCGGAAAAGTCTAACCGTTTACCGTTAGAACAAGATATTTTACGACTAGAAGAACGAAATAAAGCGTTACTACAACGGCTTGAAAATAAATCAAAGGACTACGATCAATTACAGATTTCCGTTGAAAAAGATCACGTTAGACAATTTTGGACTTCATTTAAAGGATAAGGGGCGATAATAATGGCAGTTAAAGTGTATAACAAGTTAATACGGGATAAGATTCCGCAAATTATTAAACAAGCTAATAAGGAGCCGTATACTTACGTTGCAACGGAAGATGAAGTTAAGCCGATGTTACTACAAAAGTTAGTAGAAGAATTAGAGGAATTTAAAGCAACGCCTAATGAAGAAGAGTTAGCTGATATGTTAGAAGTAATTGACGGAATAGCCCATGCATTTAACTTAGATATGGATAAAGTTTTGGCTTGTAAGGCGAATAAAATTCAAGCTCGAGGCGGATTTAAAGAACGTATTATTTTAGAAAAGGTTATTGAGTAACTTGATTTCGGGAGAGTAGTGTAAAGCACTTATATTAGCTTTAAAATAACGTTTAATGTGTGTAAAACACATTTCAAGGCTTAACGGTGCAAGTTGCTTAAATTAAGAGGTATCAGCGGATGTAACCGTATCTAGTAACGATAAAATATACGGCTAATGTGTACGTTAATATAGTAAACTTATTCGGTGTACTAGTTAACATATATTGGTAGTTTAGCGTATGGGTAACGTGTATATACACCGTATTTATTAGCCAAGCAGGCCTAGTGTGTACAGGGTGCGCTAAACTTAGGGGGTGTCCGTATACACATACAGTACGGCGTATAGCGTAGCCCTTACGTAACTACCACCGTTATATACACTTACATTACGTAAACAACACGAACATATACCGCTAATACTACGTTGTATAAAATATTGCATAACGTTAGTGTAGTTGTTCGTGGTTTAAACGTTGATATAACGGACTTTATTGACGTATTTAAAAGGACAACACTAACAGTATAGCAAGTACCTTAAACGCATTAATATAAGCGTGTATGGAACGTTAGGTTAAGTGTAATATACCCGTTATTTTATACGGAATATATATCGTTTTGGATCGGGGGGCATGTAATCGTCAGCATTGGGTGCCTAGTAAGGTAAACCTTGCTATAAAAAATTTAAAAAGCGGAGGGTTAGTCCTAATACAGTACGATAACTGCCACGCAAATTTTATCGTTATTTTTGCCGTAACTAGAGGGGCTATAATTCCGTTATTATTACGCCATGCCTTACCGTACAGTTTTAACATGTTTCCGTATGCTTAATAGCAGTTTAATCCATTCGCCGAAATATTACGTAGTATAATAGATTTACATATTACGGTAATTAAACGGGGGAGATTAGTAGTTGAAAGCTATTGAAAAGTTAGAAAAAAAGCAATAAGTGATATTACATATGCTATAGGTGCTTATGGTGAACTGTACCATGAAGATCAGTATGAGCCCGATAATAAAAACTACCAGCAAAAAGACTGTTTTCTGTATTGGAAGATAAGAGAATTCGTTGCTTTAAAAACTCTGCTTCTTGTCGAGTTAGCTTTATTTGAAGATTTTGTTTCCAATCGTCCTCAGGTAAGAGACAGTGCCAGAACGTCCCGCTATATTCATTTCCAACATCGCTATCATCTGTCTCCTCGTCACCTAGAGACTTTATGGCTTGCTTATTTCGTTTCATCACAATTACGCTTTTCACGTAATTATGTAGAGTAAGGTTTTCATATTTAAATATTTCAAATTTCCTAAGGCCGTTCCAATAGATACTGGAAGGCTTTCGTTTTAGTTTCTTTCCAGATCGACCACCAATAATTCCTTCCAGATTTTCACCTTGTTTTAGTATATCGATAAGTTCAAGTTCTTGTTCCTAAGATAATGCACTGAAATACAGTCCATCATCTATTAAGGTATATGTCGGATATAACGGTGAAAACGTATTTTTTAACGTGGAAGATCATGGCATCGGTATACCAAAAGAAGATATTCCACATATTTTTGATCGCTTTTATCGTGTTGATAAAGCAAGAAACCGGTAAACTGGAGGAACAGGACTAGGTTTATCCATTGCAAAACAGATTGTAGACTCGCATGGAGGGAACATAAAAGTCACTAGCAATGAGGGTGAGGGAACCAGTTTTACTGTAATATTACCAACATAATTATTGAACTTTATTACAGAGACTTACAAAAAATATTGAAACTCGTTGGGTTAAGTCGTTCTAATAGAAAAGAAGAATGAAAAAAAGCGAAAAGCAGAACGCTAACTTTTTAGTGTAAGTAATTTAAAACAGAGGGAGTAAACGTTTAAAAGAGGGAAACCAAATTCATTTGGATTTCCCTCTTTTATATTGCGGAATTCTAATGATTTTCTAGGCTTATTTCTTTACAAATGACATAAGCCTATTTTTATTTCAATCTTATTTTGTATTCGAAAATGCTTTTTTAATTGGTTAGCTTTATAAAACGATTAATGATCGAGTTTCTATCTACTATTAGCATCGTTTGGTGAGTAGAATTTCCCGAAGATACTCAACAAATTAATTGGATTTGTTGAGTAATCAACGATTTACATTCATTTAACCATTGTAAGCATTGTAATGAACTCTCTATAATAATAAACAGTTGTTCGTTAATCAATTAATAGTTATTTTTTTAAAAAATCAGACTGATAAAGTTGATTGTATGAAAGGAGGGTTAAAACAAATTCTCAACCTACAGTACGGAAAAAAAATCGTTAAAAGTAATTTGATTAATTCGACTCTAAGGCAATCAGCACTCTGGATTAGGCGGATGCCCTGCAAAGAGAGAGAAATATATTAAAAAGGAGATAAAAATGAAAAAAATACTTCCAGTACTGTTTTTGTCACTTTCCCTGTTCGTTCTAGGAAGTGGTTTTGTTGGGCAGACAATTGCCGCTGAAGGAAACGAAAATTCAATGACCATTATTCGAAGTGGTTCGCAGGATTCCTATAAGGGACCCGCAGAATATTTTACGGGCAATGTACGCGTTGAACCTTTATTCTCTGAAAACGATTCGCAACCTTATTCTGGTGCTTATGTCACGTTCCAGCCAGGAGCCCGAACTGCATGGCACAGCCATCCGACAGGGCAGAGATTAATCATCACAGAAGGTGTTGGATGGGTACAAGAATGGGGCGGACCGATTGAGGAGGTTCAGGAAGGCGATGTGGTCTGGTTTCAACCTGGCATTAAACATTGGCATGGAGCCTCACCAACTAAAGCTATGACACATATCGCTCTCACAGGAGTTGAAGATGGCAAAAATGCAGAATGGATGGAGAAGGTTACTGACGAACAATACGGTATAGAAAATGAAAAACAGAAAGATGAAGTACTAGCCCTAAACGCTAAACAACAAAATATAGTTACCATTGCGGCATTTACGGCCAAAGGCGATTTGTCACAACTAAAAACTGCACTCAATGAAGGTTTAGATGCAGGATTGACTGTCAATGAGATCAAGGAAGTCCTCGTTCAGATGTATGCTTATGCGGGATTCCCTCGAAGCCTAAATGGTATCAACACTTTAATGGAAGTTATTGAAGAACGGCAAGCGAATGGTATTAAGGACGAGATAGGTAAGGAAGCAAGCCCGCTGCCTACCAACAAAAGTAGTATCGAACTTGGAACGGAAATTCAGACAAGCCTAGTCGGAGCACCTGTTACAGGACCGACATATACCTTTGCGCCAATAATAGATCAGTTTTTAAAAGGACACCTGTTCGGAGACATTTTCGGACGAGACATCTTGGATTATCAGAGCAGAGAACTCGCAACCATTTCAGCTTTGGCAAATATAGAGGGTGTCAACTCTCAACTGCAAGCTCACTTTAACATTGGTTTTAATACCGGGTTAACAGAGGATCAGATGAGAAGCCTGATATCCGTTCTTGATGCAGAAGTTGGCAAGAAAGAAGCCAAAAATGCTGATGAAGTATTAGAGCAGGTTTTGAGCAGCAGGTAAGTATAAGTTAGCTTTAAAACAATTTTGACATTTTCTTGCCTGCTTTCGTTGTAAAATCGGAATGAGCTCCACAAACTCTTTGCAGGGTATCCGCCAAATCCAGAGTAGTGATCCATCGCAAAGTAATTGGGAAGAAACGAAATTTACAATTTTTTTAGACGCAGTTATTATGTAGGTTCATTTTTAAAAGATAGAGATGGTAATAGGTGCATTGGTGCCATGCTTGGTGCCCAAATTTTTAAAATTAGAAATCACGAGAAATAACAAGAAACATTGATTTATCAGTACTTTAGGGAACATCGAGGAACTAGAAAAACAGATGCTAGCAAACTTCAAAACTGCTTGAGACCTGCGTGCCAGGTCTGGTGGGTTCGATTCCCACGCAGTCCCGCCAACCTTGATATATAAGGGTTTTTGAGGAATTTCCTTGAAGTTAGTAAGGGAAATTTTAGTATAGTTTAAAGTAGAATCATTATCTGTGGTCACAAATTGGTCACATGAATTTATAGAAGTATATATACTTATTTTATAAGCTGCTCGAATTGGTGAGCGGCTTCTTTTGGCATGTTTGGTAAAACGTATGTATAGGTGTCCATTGTTATACCGATTGTTGAATAACTTTATCTTTCGGAGACCACTTTAGGATGTACTCCTTGTTGCAATAATAAGGTAGCATGTGTATGTCTTAAATCATGGAACCTTATATAAGGTAAACCACTCGTTTCAACTAGCTTACGATAGTTTCTTGCCATTTCAGTTGATTGAATTGGTTTACCATTTTTCTGAGTAAAAACTAAGCCTAAATCATGATATTGTATTCCGAGTAATAGCTTATGCTCTAATTGTTGTCTTTGAATTTTTTTAAATTCCTTGGTCAGTGAAGGGTTAATAGTTATAGACCTGCTTTTTCCTGATTTAAGTTCCTTAAATTGATAGTATGAACAGCTGCATCTATAACTGCAGAACTACCAGAATAATTACCCAGTAAATGATTCCTATCTCCAAAATTAATCTTTAAGTTTTGATCTTCTTCTACCAAGTGCCTCTGCTGCCCTTTTAGCCTTTTCTTGGCTAGTATGGACATAAAGTAAGGCGGTTGTTTCTGAAGAATGACCAAGTTGTTCCATAACAAATGATAAATCTTTTGTTTCTTCCATTAGATTCGTAGCATACGTGTGCCTTAGCTTATGAGGGGAATGCTCATGTAGTTACGAGATATTATAGTCCTGAACAAGATTTGTCAGAGCACATTTTTCAGTACAAAAAGTGATCTGAACCCGAAAAGTTAAACAGCTTCCTGGGCATGAATTCAGCCGAACTTCATGCATTTGTGAAATTACAAATGGGTTGTTGATTATATAGATAGCTATAAAAAAAAGAAACATTTAGTACTTATCTATTCCATTATAGGGCCATTCTGTTGAATAAAAAAACAACTCCTTTCAACGTTTAGGTTCTCTTTTTTGAACCCTAGAAGGGATCAAACGTTCATAAGAGTCTGGCTATTGTAAGATAAATTTATTTCTTGGTTAAGCTTTTAATTAGTCAATATCTGAAACTTCTTGAACCTTAAAGGACTCAGATTTATGAGATTGAATCATAACGTTGATGAATTCTTTTGTTGCAGGTGTTACCTCATTAAATGAGTGTGTTATTATACCGATATCACGGGTTATCCTCGGATTAATGTTTTTTATAATTAAATTATGAGACACAGAAGAAAGTGTAAATTTCGAAATAATACCTATACCTATATTATTTTTGACCATATTAATTAAAGTTTGAGCATTTTGGACTGTTAGGTTCTCTTTAAACTCAATATTATTTTTTTGAAATATTTTTGATATAGCAATTTCATGTCCACCTTTACAAAAAATAATTTCATTCTGATATTTTTCTAAATCAATCTTTTTTTCTCGACTTAATCTATGATTTTCAGGAATTATTGCAACCATATAATCATTGTTTATTATTTCAAATTCATAGGGATCAAAGGGAGAGGCAACGATACCCATATCAACAGTCCGATCCTCCACCAATTCTTTTATTTGATTTGATGTCCCTTCTACTAATTCTATAGTAACAAGTGGATATTTTGACCTAAATAATGCGATAGTGCTTGGTAAAATATTTGTTGATACAGCAGGAAAAGAACCTACTTTAATCTTACCACTAAGAAGTTTATTTTCTCGATCAGCAACTTGATATATTTTGTTCTCAATAACTTTCATTTGTCTCGCCAAAATCAGAATTTCTTTCCCCACTTCAGTAAGCATTAATCCCTTTTGTTTATCCCTAATGAATAATTTAATATTGAGGGACTTTTCTAAATTTTTTACCGCCTTACTTACTGCTGGTTGTGATATAAATAAATCTTTAGAAGCCTCTGTAATATTTAATTTTTCGGCGACTTTCATAAATATTTTTAGGTTATTCATGTTCATAACCAATCAGTTATGCCTCCTATAAAATAAATGTATTTGAGTTATAAATAAATATAACATACTATGAAATCACTTCAGAAGAAAGGGGATTAAATTATGTTTAAAGTTTTCTTGGGAATAATCTCTGTTACTCTTGTTTGGGGGTATACATGGGTTACGATGAAAATAGCAATTAGTGACATCCCCCCGATTTTATTTTCATCTCTACGTTTATTAATTGGGGCGATTCCTTTGTTTATCCTTCTCATAATACAAAGGAAAAGGATTAAAGTAGGTAAGGAGAATTTTAAAAACTATCTCATCATGAGCTTGTTCATGGCTTTAGGTTATATGGGAATATTGACTTATGGTATGCAATTTGTTGATTCAGGAAAAACTTCTGTTTTAGTGTACACAATGCCTATATTTGTTACAATTATTAGTCATTTTAAATTAAATGAGAAAGTTACTATTTATAAAATGGTGGGATTGATATTTGGCCTAGTCGGTCTTTTATTTATTTTAGGAACAGAAATTATTAATTTTGATCCAAAAGTAGTATTTGGAGAGTTATTAGTATTATTTTCAGCCCTTAGTTGGGCATCAGCAAATGTTTTTAGCAAATTAAAGTTCAAAAATATAGATATTATTCATATGAATGGTTGGCAACTTATTATGGGAACAATATTTTTATTTATTTTCTATTTAATATTAGAACCAAACCATTCAATCGAGTGGTCTAATGCGGCAGTGTTATCACTATTATTTAATGGTTTGTTCTCAACTGCCTTTACATTTGTAGTTTGGTTTTGGGTACTAAATAAAATAGATGCTTCAAAAGCATCTATGGCATTAATGTTTGTTCCTATTCTAGGTATTATATTTGGATGGCTACAACTTGGGGAGATCATAACAGTTGGTATTATTATCGGGGCACTTCTTATATGTGCTGGCATATTTTTGAACATGTATAATTTTAAAAGCACTGCAACAATAAAGAAACAAGGGGATGTATCATGCGAAAAATGTATTATGGATTAAGGTCAAAATTCAACTTATCATTTCCTATCTAACAGTGTCCAAAAGGTAACTTATTACCTTTTAACGTCACCACTTACTCTTTTGCAAACGGATGGCGGTTATTGAAGGGGTAGGTTTCACCTCTAGAGTTTAAGTTGTTGTTTTTATTCAAGAATCGGGCGCTTTTCTTTAGCAAGAAAAAAGTGCCCTTCATTATGTATTGGGCAAGATTGTTAAGGAACATTTTTTAATTTTAAGGTGTCACGAAAAGGTGACACCCTCATTATTTATACATTTTCCATCATATTATTTAAAATATCATAAACCAATGGGAAAGTAATGAAACCATCATCTTCTAGAAAATGACCACCCTTTTCAACAGAATAAAATGAGGTATCCAATTGTTTTGATAAATTTTGACTTAATTGAAAAGGAACAATATAGTCATCCTTTGCAGCAATAACAGCACGTGAATTAGTTGCTGAAATTAGTTTTTTATAATCCACTTTTTTAACTGTAAAAGGATTTAGTGAAGGTAAGGATGATAATGGTTTTGAAAAGCCGGAAACAAGAATAAAGCCTCCAAAGCTTGGTAACGGATCTAATTGATCTAGATAGTTCAATAGTGTGATAGAACCTAAACTATGTGTTACAAAATAAGTATGGTTATCTAAATTCTTTATTTTATTAGCTAATATTTCCAACCATTCTTCTTTCTTGGGGTCAGACGAATTTGGCATGTGAAGAACCAAAACTTGATTATCATCTGCTATTAATTTTTCTTTTAGCCATTGGAACCAATGATTAGTTGGTGAAGCTCCGTATCCATGGATAATATATACTTGTTTTCCCATTGCTACTCTCCCTTTCTTTTTATAGATACAAAAACAGTATATTACTGATCCAAACCAATATGAAAGTAGATCGCTTTTGCTTTGAAGCTTAACCAAAGGTTAAGAAATTAGAAAAGAGGATGAAAGAGTAATGATTTATATTTATAAAAGTTGTATATCATTACAACAGTAATAATCTGAAAGATATTCCATTTAAGGTCCATTTAATTGAATAAAGAAGAAGTTTTTTTACAGTCGATTTAAGGGGTGTTTTGTTAAAATTTATCCGAATTAGGATATAGCAATATTTTATCGCAGATTTTACTTTACATCCTTCGCAATAAGATTGCATAATAATCTATTGTAAAGGATGCCTATTTCATATACTTACTTAAAGGAGAGTGTTTCTTGTGCGCAAAACCTGTGTTCCTACTGGCGTTGAACTAAAAGACACTGGCTTTGGATATACGTTGTCCTTAATAGCCGGTAAATATAAAATGATCATTATATATTGGCTATCTGAAAATAAGGTTATGCGGCATAATGAGCTGAAGCGAAGTATCGGTACCATTTCCTTTAAAACGCTAAGCATCATGTTAAAAGAGCTGGAGGCAGAGGGCCTTATAATACGCAAGGAATTTCCCCAAATACCTCCAAAAGTTGAATATTCATTATCTGACCGTGGTCTTTCTCTCGTTCCATTGTTAAATATGATGTGCGAGTGGGGAGAGAAAAACCGTTTGCCATCTCTAAAGGATGTGTAGCGATAGGTATAGCTATTTTGTATAAATCAAAAGAAGTATCTCCTCAACAAAAATACTTCTTTTTTACAGCTTTAATAAAGATTCCTATTACAGGTTGTTAACAAAATTTAAATAATCCTGAGCGCTTTTTTCCAATTCGCTTGTTCCCGGCTCATTTTCTTCTTCTTCGTTCCCACCCGGCTCATTTTCTTTACCATAAAACGCAAAGAACGAACGATAATCTGCATTGCAATACAGGAATGTCATTTCAAATGGAACTAATATTTGTTCAAGTGTGTACCGATATCTTCCGTTTTCACTATAATCTTCTTTTTTGATTCCTGCAGATACACATAAAGCAACTCTACGATTCTTTAATTTATCTCCTCCATTCGAACCATAAGCCCATCCATAAGCTAAAACATCGTCAAACCATTTTTTAAGGAGAGGCGGACAATTAAACCAATATATAGGGAACTGGAAAACAAGATTACCATGTGACTCAACTAATTTTTGTTCTTTTTCCACGTCTATATTTCCATCAGGGTAAACCTTAGACAATTCGTGAACAGTATACTTTTCCGGATACTTTTTCAGTTCTTCTACCCATCGCTTATTAATGACGGATGTTTCTATCCTGGGATGTGTTACTATAACAAGAGTTTTCAAAGATTTGTCCTCCTTAATTATTATTTATATCTTGATAATAAAGTGCACACTGTAAATATGTAAGTATGCACTTTTAGTTCAGGTACTTACATAAAGGTGAGTGTTAATCAGTCATAAAAATATTTTCCTATAAGGGGGACCAGCGAGCCAATTACCCGCAAAGTAGAATAGCTGCATTCTCGGTGTTACCGTAAGTTGTACGAAAATATCGTGTACTAAGTTATTTTTTAATTATTCAGGGCGCTTTTCCAAAGTAGGGATTGCGTTCTTTTATATGTATCGAGCCATTTAGTTGAAGAAGAAATATTACATAATAAAATGAAAAAAAAACAAGGTAGAGGAGAAATTTTACAATGATTGAACTGAAATATTTTGAACGTTCAGATTTCAAACAATTGATTAATTGGATTGATTCACCTCAATTCTTACTTCAATGGGGAGGTCCTGCATTCGAATTTCCTTTAAATGCTGATCAGTTAGAAAAATACATTGAGAATGCTAATAATAATTACTCCGATACTTTGGTTTATAAAGTAATAGATAGCGAAACTGGAGATGTTATTGGTCATATTTCTTTGGGGAAAATTGATAGAAAAAACGAATCTCCAGAGTAAGAAAAGTATTAGTAGGTGATAAAAATGTAAGGGGAAAAGGAATAGGTCAACTAATGATAAAAGAAATTCTCAAAATTGCTTTTGAAGAACTTAAATTACATAGAGTTGGTCTTGGTATATTTGATTTCAATGTATCTGCAATCACTTGTTATGAAAAAGCCGGCTTTATAAAAGAAGGATTGTTAAGGGATACAGGAAAAATGGTGAAGAATATTGGAACCAGTGGGAAATGAGTATTTTAGAAAATGAATGGTTGGAAATAAGAAACGTTTGACATCTGTATGATATTCTTATGTAAAACCCCATAATCTATGGTCGGCATAATGTAAAAGCCTTCTCTATTGCATTAAAGGTCCAGATAATGGAATAATGCTTCCAAACGAATCTGGATATTTTGTTAATGTTGGTATGAGACTGTAAGGATTTTGTGGTATTAATTGGTAATATAGTCTTAGTAAACATATGTATTTTGAATCTTTCGAAAAAAAATAAAATTTATTATATTTGATTGGATCTAAATTATGAATAGGGAGGCTGTGGAAGTGTAATTTGATAGTAATTCCCAATAATAAAGCAGAGGAGAAACGGTTAATGATAGTTTGGAAGAAAAGTTTTCTTGTACAAATAACGGTTATATTGTTGATTTTATCCTTATTATCTCCAGCAACAACAAGCTTTGCACAAGGGGAGATTGCACGACCATCATTAAATAGTATTACAGTATCGGCTAAAGAGGCTACGGTTGGTGATAAAGTTAAAATCTCGGTAGATGTGACAAATGATGTAACAGGGGTTAAAAATGTAAGAGTTTATTATTCAACTCTATACGAATCTGATTATGCTAAAAGTATTGACCTCAACTATAACACTACAACCGGAAAATATGAGGGTACCTTTAACGTTGAAAAGGATGATCGTGATGTTAAGTGGGTTTTAACTACCATTCGTGTAATTGATAACCAAGATAATAAGTATTATTTTGAGGGCGATCCATATTATTCTTATAATGAAGATGATATTTACGAATACCGAGATTTAAGCAACTATAGTATCAATGTATACGGAACCAGTTTTGACGATACACCACCGACATTACATAGTTTTACAGTATCTCCTAAAGAGGCTACGGTTGGTGATAAAGTTAAGATATCAGCAGATGTAACAGATGATGAAGCAGGGGTTAGTAGGGTAGTTGTTCATTATATAAATCCAAACGCTCATCCAAACGCTTATCTTATAGGGATTCCCCTCAACTATAACTCTACAACCAGAAAATATGAGGGGACCTATAACGTTGAGAAGGATAATGGTGAAGGTGAATGGAAAATAGATCGCATTTATTTATATGACAAAAAAGGTAATTACGATTACCAAAAATTAAGTAATTACAATATTACTATAGGCTCACCGCCTGTAACAAAAATAGAACTGCAATCTTCTTCACCAAAGGTTAATGAATGGTACTCTAGTGATGTCAATGTTTCATTAAATGCGACTGATGATCAATCGGGAGTTGCTAAAACATTATATAAACTAAATAATGGTGATTGGAACCAGTATACGATTGCATTCGAATTACAAAACGAAGGCATTCATACGATTGAATATAAGAGTATCGACAAAGCCGGGAATGAAGAAGAAGTGAAAAGTGAATTAGTTAAAATAGATAAAACGGCACCAACTTTAAATGTTTCTTTTGATCAATCAGTTATCACAGATAGAAACCACCAGTTAGTTCCGATAAAGGCTTCAGTCGAAGCAGACGACAATTTATCTGGGGTTGGTTCATATGAATTGGTATCGATTGTAAGTAATCAAAAGGATAACGTAAAAGGCGATGGAAACACGACTCAAGATATACAAGGTGCTGAATTCGGTACATCCGATACAAACTTCTTAGTACGCGCTGAAAGAAGTGGCAGTGAAGACCGTATTTATACCGTTACCTATAAAGCAACCGATAATGCCGGAAACACAGTTACTACTTCTCAAGATATTGTGGTGAAACACGATAATTC
>NZ_LATZ01000018.1 GCF_000981385.1 Bacillus sp. SA1-12 | reverse complement strand
ACTTAAACTCCCTCAGTTTGATTCAATTTACTCTTAAATACTCGCTTATTCGCAGGATTTCAAATCCACATGTAAGAACAATGACGGATATATGGAATGAGTATTAGAAACAAGGCTACATGAAGGCATGCGGGAATAGAGGAGTGAATCATAACTCCATTTATTTCCATATACTGCACGTATACTCCACGCCGTCCCTGGAGGCTTTCCCTCCCATGTCTCAACGGGTCTTTTGCCCTCTCATTCCTTCGTCATGCCTATCCAAGGGGTGGAGGCCGGTATTGCTAAAGGTATGGGTCTGTGCCCTTGTGTTTAAGTATTCCAGTACTCCGTGCTTTCTTTGAGATCCTACGAATAAGCCAACATTCAATAAAGCAACTTTTTCTATTTCATATGTTCAGTTATAAGGTAATTAACTTATGCTGCTAAAGGTACCAAAGGGTGAACTTTTTCTGCACAATAGGGTTCATTACGTCGGGCAATTCCTACTATCATTCTTGCAAATTTACCAATCAGTTTCATAATAGATTTCATTTTTTTCATCTTTTTCACTTTGACATTGTGGGCATGAATTTCTCTGAACTCAGGATTGTTCATCACAAGACACATTGTTGCTAGGTATAAGAATCGCCTTAGACGAGACCTTCCTCTCTTAGAAATGACAATTTGTCCTTTCCATTTACCAGAGCTTGCCTCGACTAAATGTAAACCCGCGTGTCGTAATAGAGAATTGCCATGTGCGAACTGACTTAGATCACCAGTTTCACCTAAAATGCCACCTAACATTACGATTGTTAATCCTTTTATACTAAGTAGTTTTTCTGTAAAAGTAATACTTCCAAGAGCTTCAGATACTTCTTTATCTACTATTTCCAATTGGCTTGTGGCGAGGTCGAATTCTTCAAGTAATTGTTTTAGGTGTAATTTATATGCATCATGTGCTTTATCAGTGCCAACAGAATTCTTAGCTAGTTTAATGAGTGCTTCGGCTTTTTTAATACCAGGTTGACGCTTCATCTCTGTTCTCCACCCTGTAACGATATTTATAGCTTCCATCGAACGTAATTCTTTCGGTGTAGGGAATAAACGGAGAGTAGCGATTGCCCCTTTACATGTAACGTCTTTAAAAACTTGTCTAAGTTCAGGGAAAATAATATCAATCCAACGATGGATTTGGTTCGCAGCACTGACATGTCGTTTAACTATGGCATCTCGGTTAGACATCAATACTCTTAGTTTTTCGAAAGCCTATGTAGTTGGACGAATGAAGGAATAGTATCCATTCTTCACCATATCGGCAATAACCAGAGCGTCTTTTTTGTCACTTTTGGACTGTGTATTATCTCTGTTTTCTTTGTTCTTTTTAACAAGGTGGGGATTAACAGTTACCACATCAATATTTCGGTCGTAAAGCCATTGGGACAGGTTTAACCAATAATGCCCTGTAGGTTCCATACCAACGATTTCAGTATCAAGATCTTTTGAGTTTTTTAATTTGTTAATCCAATCTAGTAACCTTGCAAATCCATCTTCGTTATTTTCAAAAGATAGTGGATCACCGACCACTATACCACGATAGTTTACAGCTCGTGCTACATGTGTTAGTTGGGCAATGTCTACACCAACAACAAGATGTTCATCAGAAATTCTTTCAATTAGTTGATTTTGTTTGTCTTGCATTTTAAACTTCATATAAGAGCTCCTCTTTAGATTTGAGTTTTAGAGTGGTGTCTATACTCTTATCTTACTGAGGGGCTCTATTTTTTTCAAAGTTGATATTAACGCACTACAGGAATGCTATAGGGTACAAGAATTGAAGATCAAGGCTGTCATTGTGGCAGCTTTTTCTTATTCCAGCAACGTAAGCAGGATAGTGAAGAAGAGAAAGTGAAATTAGTCTTTTATGTCGTATTTGACATAAAAAAAACATACGACCACTCAAAAGTGGCCGCGCGATTTCTTCACGTCGTTGCGATCGACAATATAAAGATTTGTGAATTTTTTTAGAAAAATAACTCTTAACAAAAAAACTGCCATCAATATGATAACAGTTAAAATTAGTCCAATGATTGGAGTGCATGTTATTGCTTGCTGCACTAGCAATATATGTTTAAATATTCTCTGTTGAACCAAGATAAAAATCCAATTATGTATAAAAGTTCTATTGAAATATAAAGAACAAATGTCGTATTTCGCAAAAATTGCGAACTAAAAAGCCTTCTTCAAGTAAAGGGGTGCTTTTGTTAAAAATGGGATGGCAGCAGCTATCCCGTTTTCTAATTGTGCTAATGGGGCATGTTAGTTTAATAAAAATTCGTAAGAATTGAAACTTTATTTACTTATGGAACGTATATATGGAAATGGGTGGTAATTCGATAAAAATGGGGGATTAATACAATGAATTTAATTATAATTATTGGTTTGATAATTTCCCTTATGCTTAATATTTATCTTTATTTTCAACTAAAAAGATACCAAGTAAATGACAATGCTTATAAAGCAAAATGGCAAGAAGTAATGGGATTGAGAAATCCATTGAATATTATTCTATGGATTATTTTAATATCAAGCATTCTAATAGGTGTACCAGTGACTTTATCTCTCTACTTCAACTAAACCAGCTAATAGTTTGTCAACATTTTTCAATGAAAAGATTATTAACTCCACGATATACTAAAAATGTTCATGCCAAATAACCTTCCTCTATCTAGTAATTGGAAGGTTTTGTTGTATTTAGTTAGATATAGTTTTTAAGCTATATCTTGGAAAGTAGTTCTGCTTTTTAGTAGGGCAAAAATCCAATGTAAGAGCTTATTAACACATGCTATAACTACTACTCTGAAGGGTTTACCTTCTTCACGTTTCTTATCGTAAAACTCTCTTAGTCTTTTATTGCGTGCGTTGATATCATCTGTCGTTTTTTTTATGGGCATCACGAATACCACTTTGAACAGCCATATACAAGGCATGACGAAGTCTCAAGAACCTCGATTGGTTATTCGATTTACTAATGCGGTAAATTTACCAGAAGAGTAAACGCTTGTATCTACTCCAGCGAATGCAACGAGCTTTTTGGCACCATCGAATCGATCTATTTCACCAATTTCGGAAATAATCATATAGAAAAAGGTCAACCAGAAGATAAAGGATACTCTTTAAAGATCTGGCTAACCTTATATTACGATCGGGTGCAATAGTTTAAGAAGAAGTTTAAAACGGAGCATCATTTAAGAGGGCATATAAAAAAGTTCCTGCAAAATTCAAAATAAGGAAACGATTATTCTAATCAATTTGAACTAACAGTCTTTAAATTTCTTCCAATATCTTCTATAAGGATAGTATACTATTTTTATTAAGTAATTAATATTGATGGGAGTTGCAATAATTTGTTACGAAGGGGAAAAGCAGTTATTATTGGCGGAGGTATTTCTGGAAAATTAGCTGCACGTGTACTGTCTGAATTTTTTCAAGAGGTAATTATTTTAGAACGTGATTCAGAACCACATGGACCTTTTCCAAGAAAAGGTGCACCACAAGGCGAGCATATCCATGCGCTTCTTTTTGCCGGTGCGAATGGTCTAGAAGAGCTGTTTCCTGGTATTACTGAGAAGTTTAACACAAGCGGAGCTGTTAAAATCAATTCCACCCAAGACATTGCATGGTTTCACCATGGAGTTTGGAAACTCCGCTTTGTTGGAGACTACACAACCATTCTTCAAACACGCCCGCATCTAGAATGGCATATTGAACAATACTTTAAAAGTATCCCAAACGTAACCATTCAGTACAGCCAAAACGTTCAAAACTTTATATATATTGAAGAAGAAAATCGAATTACTGGAGTCGAAATAATCAATGGCAGCAACTCCATAAGAACCATAAATGCGGACCTGATTGTAGATGCAAGCGGAGTAAACAGTCTTTCCTCAAGATGGCTAAACAAACGAGAAGTACATATTCCAGAGGAAACGGTTAAAATTAACTTAAGTTATTTTACAAAAACACTTCAACTTCCTGACAACCAAAACAGGGACTGGTCCATTAAACTTGTGTATCCAACCCCTCCCTTTGAAAAAATCGGCGGAGGCATTTCGAAGGTAGAGGGAAATCGTTTTTTAGTCACGTTTATGGGATATCATAACGAAATAAACGAAAAAGAAATACTGAAAAGTGACAACAGCTTTATAGAAATAGCCAAAAAATTGCCAAAACTGGACATCTATCAAGAACTAAAGGATGCCACTGCTTTATCCAGCACTTCTACCTTCCGTGTACCGAATATCACCTGGAGAAGATTTGATAAGGTGAATAAATTTCCAAACGGTCTTTTAATGATTGGGGATTCGATATGCCGAATCGATCCTTTTTTTGGGCAAGGCATGAGTATTGCAATTATAGAAGCGCTAGCATTAAAAAAATTGCTTACGGACCAAAAGCACACAAATCAAAAAATGATTGAAACCTTTCATCAACAGGCTGCGAAAATCATTTCCCCTCTTTGGAATATGGTGATAACAGAAGATTTTCGTTATCCGGATACTATTGGGAAAAAGCCTGCAGGTCTCTCTATTCAGCAATGGTATGCGAAAAACATTTTCCTTTTATCATCTGATAATAAAGATATCTATAACTCTTTTATTAAGGTTATGCACCTTCTTCATCCGACTTCCACCCTGATGCATCCAAGAATTATAAAAAGTGTGTTGAAGCGGACCTTTATAAATAATCGTTAGTATTTTCTCTCTAGTAATATGATTGACAAAGACGATTTTTAGAAAATAAAGCTGCAGGTCGAAATAGTCTATAGAATTTTTTACCAATATTGGTTTTTCCATTAAAATGAGTTGTCAAAGAGATAAATTGTGAAATTTTATACTTAAACGAACGGATGCATTAGTTCAACAAGAAACATAAAAAATAGCCTTTATCAATGATTACTTGGTAATTATTGATAAAGGCCTTAGGCAACTAATTGTCCATATATATATTTAACAAACAGGGTGTTTTTTCTTTTATCAATATAAAATCAAAGTAATACAACATTCGCAAATGCTTCACTATGTTCACGGCGTTCTTTGCGGACCTTTATACGCTGACTTGCTGTATTAAAAAGCATCATTTCTTCATCTGACTCAGGTATGACTTTTGGTACTTCAACAGGCTTGCCTTGCTGATCCAGAGCGACAAATGTTAAAAAGGAAGTGGCAGCAAGTTTCCGCTCACCAGTTCTTAAATCTTCAGCAATGACCTTTACAAAGACCTCCATGGAGGAACGACCGACAGATGATACATATGATTTTAAACTGACAGAATCACTTTGCCTGATCGGGATTAAAAAGTCTACAGAATCTGTCGATGCAGTAACAACCTCACAGCGAGAATGCATTGCTGCAGAAATGGAGGCAACATCGTCAATATAACTCATTAATTTACCCCCGAATAATGTATTGTGATTATTTGTATCCAATGGAAATACTCTGCTTGTTTTAATAACAAGTGAATCTTTGCATTTTTTTTCCGCTCTTTCTGCCATTTGCTATTCTCTCCTATCATATTGCCATCTTTTTTGCCCTTCATTTCATTATTCTTTTTTTATAATGGATCGTCAATGTATCTGTATGATTCTATGACAGTTGTTTTATGTAAACACCCTCTGTTTTTTATTGTGTGCGAAATGCAGAGAACATAATCGGTTATGTTTTTTATTTTTCGTTAATTGCTATTTGAACGGCAAACTGAGCCACAAGCTTGAACAACTGGAGTAGTAGAGGCAGTGCTGGAGTTGTTTTAGGGAAATAGGAAAGGAAATTTAACTGAATCTTTCAAAAAGAAACCATCGTTTGACAAAAAATGATGTAAAAAGACAAGAATCGTATTATAATGAACATAATCGAACAAATAAAAACCATTTTATACCTTTTGTTTTGATTAACAAGATATCTAACCAATTTAGGAGGGATTGTTATGAAGGTGAAAAAAGGTGAAACACATTGGATTATTCCAGATGGATATATTCCGCCGCTAAGTTCAGGGGAACTAACAAGCCATGAATCAATCTGTATTTTAAATTGTAATGAAGAAGCTGCACATTTACTTATTACCATTTATTTTGAAGACCGTGATCCGATTGAAAAAATTTCTGTTACGGTACTAGGAAAGCGAAGCAACCATTTACGCACTTCCTCATTAGAACGAAAGGGAGAGTCGATTCCTACAGGTATTCCATATTCTATTGAAGTTGAGAGTGATTTACCAATTTTTGTTCAATATAGTCGATTAGATTCTACACAACCAGGATTGGCACTTATGTCGACAATGGGGTATCCTATTAAATAAGCAAATTCTTTTTATTTGACTTAGATACTTATAGGATCTCACATATTTAAATGAAAGCGCTTGCCCCTTGTGTTTATAAATTAAGAGATAGATTGGATGATAGGAAGTGGAAATGTGGCATGCAGCTTTTCACTTCCTATTAAAATAATTTGCTGTAGCGATTTGGTGTTTTAAATATCGATGCATAGTAAGGAGTTTAAAAAATGCTATGAAGAAGTTTATTTTGCTTATTTCAAATCGTTATAGAAACTTAAAAATTAAGGATAAGCTGATGGTTTTTATATCGATTATCATGGCTGTTTGTTTATTATTTATCGTAGTTGGTTTTCAATATGCATTCAATAGCTATGATGAACAAATTTATCGAAAATCCACGCAAGTCCTCAGTATGTCATCCAGCCGAATTGAAGATGAATTGAAAAGTATAGAAGATGTGACCTTTGAGATTATGAATGATAATGTGATTCAAAATGCCTTGCTTCGAGCGAAGGGTCAAGTGACAAAGTATGAACAATACCAAATTGAAAGAGAAATGTGGGAAAAGCTTACGAATTATGTAGGTTCTGAGAAATATATACAATCTATCCATCTTTTTGATTTAAATGGAATGGAATATCGGGCGGGAAGTGCACCTTCATCGATTTTATATGAACATAAGCTTGAAATCATGACGAAGGCTAAAGAGGGGAATGGCAGCAATAGGTGGGTTACGTTAGATGATTCAAAAGAATCGATCTTTTCAACGAGATTATTAAAATCTTATCGGAACTTAAGTCTAGAGAAATTAGGGACGTTAATCATTGAAGTGAAATTAGATGAAATTGTAAACGGGCTCCCTAAACAATGGGATGGTCAGGAAGGCTTTATTATGATTTCACGTGGGGAGAACATCTTTTTTTCAGAAAAACCTTTTGCTCAAGTTGGGCAGCTCAATTTTACTGAGAGCAGCAAGCAAGGATATAACATTCAAGAAATTGATGGGAAAAACTATTTTGTCACCTATTCAAAATCTCCATATGCAAATTGGACGTATTGGAATGTGATTCCTTTCGGGTCCATGTTTGCAAAGGTAACAGCAATCAAGTTTTTTGTGCTCTTTTTTTTCCTTTTTCTTTTTATGGTTGCCGTATACCTTGTGATTAAATTTTCAAAACGAATTACTAATCCGATTGAAAACTTAGTGTCTGCGATGAATCATGTGCAGGAAGGGGACTTTAAAGTAGCGGATTCGTTTAAACCCTCACAAGATCAGGATGAGGTCGGAATCCTTCATCGGAATTTTTTCCATATGATCGAACGAATTAATAATCTAATAAATGAAAATTATGAAAAACAGCTCTTAATTAAAGATACTGAATTTAAGGCATTGCAATCTCAAATTAACCCGCATTTTCTTTACAATACGTTAGAATCCATAAATTGGTTGGCTAAGATTAATAAGCAGCAGCAAATTTCCAAAATGGTTGAATCGCTTGGATATTTATTACGGAATGCGATTAGTTTAAAAGAAAATGTCATTACAGTTAATGAGGAAATCGAAATGGTCAAGCATTATGTGACCATTCAAACATTCCGGTTTGAGGAACGCTTGGATTTTCATTTGTTCATACAAGATGATATAAAGGAATGTGCAATACCGAAGTTAATTGTACAACCCCTGGTGGAAAACGCCATTCAATATGGATTGGAAATGATGATTGAACCCTGTAAGATCCAAGTATCTGCCTATCAAGAGGGTGATCTGCTTCATGTTGTTGTAGAGGATAATGGTCCTGGAATGGATGAACAGCAGCTTGAAAACGTTCGAAAAGGGAAGATTGCCACGAAGGGGAATGGGATTGGTCTTGAGAATATCGATTCACGAATCAAATTTGTCTTTGGAGCGAGCTATGGATTACAGATTGAAAGTAAAGTAAATAAAGGAACGAAGGTTCTCATTGTCATTCCAAGTAAAAAGAGGTGGGACTATGTATAAAGTATTGCTAGTGGATGATGAGAGGATTATTTTAGAGG
The DNA here is from genome assembly GCF_000981385.1 of Bacillus sp. SA1-12. GTDB lineage: Bacteria > Bacillota > Bacilli > Bacillales > Bacillaceae > Metabacillus. The sequence continues at coordinate 81,937 of NZ_LATZ01000018.1, read as the reverse complement.
GAATTTCCAATATTATCGACTGGGAAAGCATTGGAACCGAATTAATTGGTACAGCTAGAAATGGACTTGAAGCATATGATAAAATTATGAGTCTCCTCCCTGATATAGTGATATGTGATATTAAGATGCCAGGGCTAAATGGTTTGGAACTAGTCAAAAGAATTTCGAAAGAGAAGCCTGAAACAAAATTTATTATTCTTTCTGGTTTTAGCGAATTTGATTATGCGAAACAAGCAATGGAATACGGTGTAAAGCATTATCTTTTAAAGCCATGTAATGAAAACAGTATTGTTGAGGCTCTATGTAATATAATAGAAGAATTAAAGACAGAAGAAAAGAAAGAACGTTTCTTAATTGATATCAAAACTCGTTTTGAACAAATTCAGCCCTATGTAAAAAAGCAATTATTAAAAGAATTTATTACAAGTAAAATTGATGGGAATAGAGGCATCAAATTTTATGAAGACCTTTTTCAAATTAATTTTGATGAAGAAAAAATCAGATTAATCCTCTTTCATCTTGAAGGTGACTTTCATTATGAACATATGTTTGTCATCGAAAATCTAGGTGAAGACCTCTTTGCCCCGTCCATCTTATCAACGAATATTGGGGAACATGTTTTATTCTTAGTCCATGAAGAAAACTTTGCAAGCTTGCAAACAAGAATTGAACAGTTAAGAGATCTATTTTATGAAATCTATCAAATGGATATGACCGTTGCTGTAAGTGAAAAGGATTCCATTACCCAAGCGAGGAGATTGTATTTAGATGCACTTGAATGCTTGAACCATCGTTTTTATTTAGGGGAAGGAAGTATTATTTCAAAAAATGATATTCACCAAGAAAAACAGCCCTACCATTTTGACTACGATGGGCAAAATCTTTGTCTATTAATTAAGTCAGGGAATTGGGAAAAAGTCCAAGAAGAGATTTCTAGTTTTTTTACCATATTAACAGAACGAAAGTCCTCTACCAGCTTAACGCGGTCATATGTCATGAAACTATTTTTAATCATGATCCAAAATACCGATTCGAAGGATATTGAGGTATATATGGAAAAAATGTCTTCTCTCATGGACATGGACACCATTCAGCAAATGAAGGAATTTTTTGAGAGAACGGCACAAGAGATTACTCAGGATCATTATGAACGGCATAAATCAAATCATTCAGCCGTTATTAATAAAATGATTGAACTTGTTCATGAGTACCTGGGAAATACAGAGTTATCTTTAAAATGGGTGGCCAATAAAGTATATATGAATGCCGATTATTTAGGAAAACTATTTAAGCAGGAAACCGGTGAGAAGTTCTCTAGTTATGTTACCCAAATACGAATTAATAAAGCCATTGAGCAAATCGAGCAAATGGACGATGTGAAAGTATTTACCATTGCAGAAATGATTGGCTATGGCGATAACCCTCAATATTTCAGTCAAGTTTTTAAAAAGTATACAGGTTATTCTCCTTCTGAATATAAGAAAGTATTTTAATACGAAACTCATTGTCTTCTATATAGATAATGAGTTTTTTTTTGAGCTTCAAGGCACTTCTGCATTTGTAATAGTTCTTAAGGCATATTCCATTTACACTGTTTTTTAAACATAGATATCTGTTTTTTAAATTCAAATAGGTAAAAAAACTCGATAAAATGGGACTTGTAAGCGGTAACAAGGAAAGAAAATAAGGGGGATTATAAATGAAGAAGTTCTTGTTTTTACTACTTTCAATTTTAATGATTTTTTCGTTAGCAGCATGTAGTGGAAGCAGCACCTCTAGTGGATCAGGCTCAGATTCAGAGGGCGGCGGAGATAATGAAAAGGTTACATTGCGTATTGCTTGGTGGGGCTCACAGCCAAGACATGATTACACATTAGAAATTATTAAAAAGTATGAAGAGCAAAATCCAAATGTAAAAATTCAAGCTGAATATGCGAGCTGGGATGATTATTGGAAAAAGCTTGCACCGCAAGCTTCAGCAGGACAGCTTCCAGACATTATTCAAATGGACCTTTCCTATTTCACGCAATATGCGGATAATGGACAATTAGCTGACTTAACACCGTTTGTTGGCAAGGAAATCGATACAACGAATTACACTGAAAATTATATTGACGGCGGAAAAATCGGAGATAAATTATATGGATTTAATGCAGGTGTAAACGTTGTGGGATTCCATTATGACCCGGAAGCTCTGAAGAAAATTGGAGTCGAGTCTTTAGATGAAAATTGGACTTGGGATGATTATAAAGAAATCGCTCAAAAGGCAAAAGCTGCTGGACTTTTTATGGATACAGGTATGAAGGCAGATGTATTCTTTAACTATTACTTAAGAACACAAGGCAAAACGCTTTATAGCGAAGATGGATCAAAACTAGGATATGAAGATGATCAATTATTTGTTGATTTCTTTGAAATGACTTCTAGCTTAGTGAAAGACAAGGCAGTACCAACTCCAGACTATTTAGCACAATTAAAAGGAATTGAAGATGATCCTGTAGTGAAGCAGGATGCCATTGGAATCTGGCAATGGTCTAACCAGTTTGTTGGTTTACAGCAGGTTGCAAAACGCCCGTTAGAAATTCAGAACATGCCGGGACCTGGTATGAAAGAAGGATTATATTTAAAACCTAGTATGTTATGGTCTGTTTCTAAAAACTCAGAACATCAAAAAGAAGCGGCTAAATTTATCAACTACTTAGTGAACGATATTGAAGCAAATAAACTTACTTTAGGTGACCGTGGCGTTCCTGGTTCATCTGTTGTAAAAGAAGAACTAAAACCTGTTCTTTCTCCAGAACAAGTACAAGTATTTGATAGTGTTGCATGGGCTGAACAAAATAGCTCAGCTTTCGATGGTCCAGATCCAGCTGGAGCAGGCGAAGTAATCGAACTTCTTGACAGTTTATCTGAGCAAATGAATTATGGACAACTTAAAGTTAAAGATGCTGCAAAACAATTTAGACAACAGGCAGAAAGTATCTTGTCTCAAAATAAATAATAGATCCTCAAATGGGGCTTTCTCAAAAGGGTCTGACCCCTCCAACAAACACGAATATATGGAGATTCACGCTGCATTTGGTCCTATATATTGTGAATGGAGGGTTCGACCCTTTCGTTTTAGTCAGATTCATCAAAGTAGACATGATCGTTGAGGTTCCTAAAGAAAGGAATGATGCAGATGAACACTCGTGCTTTAGGTAATAACTTAAAAGGCTACTTATTTATAAGTCCCTTTATTATTGGATTTTTAGCGTTTACTTTCATCCCGATTGTCACATCACTCTATTTATCCTTTACACAATACAATTTGTTTGCTACTCCGCAATGGATTGGATTAGAAAATTATAAAAAGATGTTTACAGGAGATGCAAGATATTGGCAATCTTTAAAAGTCACGCTCATTTACGTATTCGCTGGTGTCCCGTTAAGACTGGGATTTGCCTTATTAGTTGCTCTTTTATTAAACTCTGCTTCAAGAGCTGTTGGCTTGTATAGATCCTTGTTTTATTTGCCTTCGTTAATAGGCGGAAGTGTTGCAGTTGCGATTATGTGGCGAAATATCTTTGGTGACGAAGGGATAGTAAATCTCCTGCTTGCGTTTTTAGGAGTTCCAAGCGTTCGGTGGTTCGGAGATCCAACTGCTGCTTTATGGATGCTTATCTTTTTATCAGTATGGCAATTCGGGTCTTCTATGTTAATCTTTTTAGCTGGTTTAAAAAGTATTCCTGCTACTTATTATGAGGCAGCAAGTGTTGATGGAGCGAATTTCTTCCAAAAATTCTCGAAGATTACACTGCCAATGCTAAGCCCGGTTATCTTATTTAATACCATTATGCAAACAATTGGTGCCTTTATGACGTTTGTTCCGGCATTCATTATCTCAAAAGGTACTGGCGGACCATTAGACGGAACACTTCTTTATTCACTATATCTATTCATTCAAGGCTTTGAGTTCTTCAATATGGGTTATGCCTCAGCTATGGCATGGATCATGTTAATTATTGTAGGTATCTTAACTGCCATTATTTTCTTTACATCGAAGTTCTGGGTTCATTACGAATCTGAAGGGGGGAAATAACAGATGAACATAAATGCGAGTCCAAAAAGTGTGCCCAAAACGGAAAGAATAACTGCACCAAAGGTCAAACCTGTTAAATGGTGGGTTTATCATATATTGGTTGGCGGCTTTGCATTATTAATGCTTTATCCCGTTATTTGGCTCTTAATGAGTTCCTTTAAACCAAGTGAAACCATCTTTGTGACGGCAAAGTCTCTCATTCCAGATCCATTTATTTTAGATAACTTTGCACAAGGCTGGCAAGGTATTGGAGGAAATTCTTTCGGTGTTTTCATAAAAAACACAGTGGTCTTAGTTATCTTTACCATGATCGGTCAAGTGATTTCTTCAGCATTTATCGCTTTCGGCTTTGCACGTTTGAATTTCTTTGGAAAAGGTTTTTGGTTTGCTATTATGATGGTAACCTTAATGCTGCCTTATGAGGTAGTTATGATTCCTCAATATATTATTTTTTCAAAGCTAGGTTGGCTTGATTCAATTAAACCGATCGTGATTCCAGCTTACTTTGGACATCCGTTCTTTATTTTTCTATTAGTTCAATTTATTCGTACAATCCCAAGAGAATTGGATGAAGCAGCGACAATTGATGGATGCAGTACATTTAAAATCTTTTACAAGATTATCTTACCTTTAATCAGACCTGCTTTAGCAACAGCATCAATCTTTTCTTTCTATTGGACATGGGACAATTTACTTGGACCAGTACTTTACTTGAACAGCCCTGATAAGTATACGGTCTCAATGGCATTAAATATGTTCTTAAGTAATGAAACTGTATCAAACTGGGGAGCTATGTTTGCGATGTCAATTGTTACCTTAATTCCTGTATTTGTTATCTTCTTCTTATTCCAACGTCATGTTGTTGAAGGAATAAGTACCAGCGGCTTAAAAGGATAAAAATGAGAGAAGGGTGTAAATAAGGTCATACCTTCTATTTAACACCCTGGAATTTTATTTATCAGAATCAATCAAGATTAAAAAGAATGAGGAGGGAGTATGAATGGAAACAACAGGATTTATGGGTGGAGTTAACAACATTCTGGAATGGATTTCAAGATTAGCTTGGCTGAATCTACTGTGGATATCCTTTTCACTTCTTGGTTTAGTTGCTTTTGGCTTCTTCCCTGCAACAGCAGCCATGTTTGCCGTCGTCAGAAAATGGGCAGTAGGTGAGATGGAGATTTCGATCTATAAAACATTCTTAAGCTCCTATAAAAAAGAATTTGGTAAAAGCAATCTCCTTGGTCTTGTTCTTATGATGATAACTGCCATTTTGGCGATCGATTTTGTTTACTTATATCAAGCATCATCTGGTATTCAGAATGTGTTAATTGTTCCATTTATGATCGTATCTCTGATCTTTGTCTGTATGTTATTTTATATTTTTCCGATGTATGTTCATTTTGATATGAAAGTATTACAAGTTCTTAAAAATTCGTTTTTTGTTATGATTATGAATCCGCTCCAGACATTGCTCATGCTTGTCGGTACGGGTGGATTACTGTTTTTATTATCCTATGCTCCCCCTTTGCTGATCATTTGCAGCGGCAATATTTTGGCTCTGGCCATTACGAAACCTGCATTCAATGCCTTTCATAAAGTAAATCGGAAGCTTCAGATAATGATGCAGAAATAAACACTTGGCGTTGCATTCTTTTTAGTACTTGATCGATAAGATGTATTTTTGGCGAAAGAGGTAAACTTCTTTCGCTTCTTTTTGTCATTTCAGAAATGATAAAATTCTTAAACTGAGGATAAGCGTATGACATCCAGTTCAGCAGCACATGACATGCAAGTGCAGCAAGAAGATGAGGACTTCGCGAGGGGTGCTGCAAGCGCCTAGCCCTCTATGGTCCAGCCATTCATGAATTAGGTACATTACACCATCTATTCATGTGCGACTTAATTGACTAGGTAAACAAGATTCGTGCACGTTCGTTTCTTCACTTCCATTTAAACCTTGACTCAAGAAAGAAGTAGACCCCAATATTGTTAACGATTACAATGTTACTAGGCTATTATTGTTAAAAATACTCTGATTTTTTAACAATGAACTCTGCTTTTTTTATTAAATATTACTCAATGAACGATTACACTATATATGTAAGCACTTACATATAAAATAAGGGGATGTGATAGTTATGATGATACGTATTACCCTCATTTTAATGTTCATGCTTACCCTCTCAGCTTGTGATCAAAATAATCGTGATACAAGTGAAGTCAGTGGAGGCGGGGAAGATAACATTACGATCAGAGTGGCATGGTGGGGGGCTTCTCAATCTCGACATGAATATACAACAAAGATCATTGAAATGTATGAAAAGCAAAATCCGAACGTGAATATTGAACCAGAGTTTGGAAACTGGGATGATTATTGGAAAAGGCTGGCACCAATGGCTGCTGCTAATGAACTTCCCGATGTCATCCAAATGGATATGGCGTTTTTGCGGGAATATGGTGAAAAAGGTTTGCTGGAAGATTTATCACCCTATATTGAAAACGAAACGATAGATGTATCTTCAATACCTGAACATGTCTATCAAAGCGGGATGGTTGATGATAAACTATTTGGCTTTATTCTTGGTGTAAATGTCCTATCGGTCATTACAAATGATGAGCTTTTAGAAAAAGCTGGTGTAAGTATTGAAGAAAATTGGACATGGGAAGATATGGAGCAAATTGCGCTAAAAATTAAACAAAATGCCAATGTATATGGGTCAAATGGAATGGACCCGCCTGATGTCTTTTTTCCTTATTATTTAAGAACGAAGGGTGAGGCATTTTATAAAGAGGACGGAACAGGTCTGGCTTATACAGATGATCAATTATTTATTGATTATTTTGAACAGCAGGTCAGGCTAATTGAAAAACAGGCATTTCCTACTCCTGATGAGGGAGCTGCAGCAAGAGGAGTTGAGGAAGACTTTATTGTCAAAGGAACATCTGCTATTACTTGGAACTATTCAAACCAATATGCAGGATTTGATCAATTTACCGATGCACCTTTGACCCTCCATTTGCCGCCGGAGCATCTTGAAAATCAGTCATTATTTTTAAAACCGAGCATGTTGTTTTCTATTCCGAAAAGCTCAAAGCAGAAAGAAGAAGCAGCAAAATTTATTAATTTTTTCGTGAATAATATCGAAGCTAATAAGTTAATAAAAGGAGAACGAGGGGTACCTGTTTCAACGAAAGTTTCAGACGCGATAAAACCAGAGCTATCCAGTGGCGAAATGAAAATTGTGGAATATGTGGAAGAAGCTTCAAAACGAACAAATGAATTTTACCCGCCAGATCCAATAGGCAGTGCGCAAGTAATGGAGCTGTTAAAAAATATTTCGGATCAAATCCTTTTTCAGAAAATAACCCCTGAAGAAGGTGCGAAAAAGTTTAGATCACAGGCTGAAGCTATTTTAAAAGACAACTAGCAATGATTGCAAATCGAAACTGGAGGAAGAGACATGCCAAAACTTCAATATGATGAAGCAGAAATTCGTCAGTTAATTGATAATGTAGTAAAGAGAACGTTTGAGATGGATTTTAATTGGGATTGGCCAGGCGGAGTGGCCTTTTATGGAGTTGCGGAAGCTTATGAAGCAACAGAACAAAAAGAATACATGGATCTATTAAAATCGTGGGTAGATGAATGGCTGGAAGATGGACTGCCAAAGCTATCGATTAATGGTGTTTCAATCGGACACGCATTAATCACCCTTTACCAAGTAACAGAAGATGAAAAATATTTGAATGTTATTAAAGACATGGCAGATTATTTACAAAATGATGCCCCACGATTTGCTGATGGTATTTTTCAGCATACGGTTAACTCTGTTAAGGATGTTTTCCCGGAACAAGCATGGGTTGATACCATGATGATGGCAGGCTTATTTTTAGTTCGTGTTGGCAGGCTGCTAAATCGTGAAGATTATTTTGAAGATGGTCTCAAGCAGTACCATGGCCATGAAGAATTTCTTCAAGATCCATTGACAAATCTCTATTATCATGGCTGGGACCATATCGCGCAAAATCACATGTCTTCTATTTATTGGGCCAGAGGAAACGGATGGGCAGCTTTAACCATGGCAAAGGCTTTAGATTTAGTAGAAGTGCAGCATCCTTCCTATATGGTCATTGATTGTTCCTTAAGGGATCAATTAAGCGCACTTGTTCGCCTTCAGGACGAGTCCGGTTTATGGCATACAATTGTTAATGATCCATCATCATATCTTGAGAGTTCTGGATCAGCAGCGATCGCGGCTGCTCTAGTAACGAGAGGGAATCTCTATAATAAATATATCCAAAAATCAATTGATGGGATTCAAAAAGTGATAGAAGAGGATGGAAAAGTTTCAATGGTTTCCGCAGGTACTGCTGTGATGAGGGATGCAGAGGGTTATAAAAATGTCCCTTACAAACGAATTCAAGGGTGGGGACAAGGGTTGGCACTTGCTTTCTTATCAGGGATTTTAAAGGCGAATAAACACGTCTATAATTAATAGATTAATAGTTATAAAACAAGATAAATCAGAGGTGATCATCACGTGGTTGATCGTAAGCAAGCTATCTATTTAGCCGGTGATTCAACTGTTGCCAATTGTCCGGAACATGAAGCGCCTATGGCTGGTTGGGGACAAGTCTTTCAATCTTTTTTTACCGAAAATGTGGTTGTTTACAATGAAGCAAAGGGCGGAAGAAGTTCAAATAGTTTTATTGAAGAAGGAAGGCTGAAATCGATTCTAGAACGTATTCAGCCAAACAATTATCTCTTTATTCAATTTGGGCACAATGATCAAAAATCGTATGGTACCGAGCCATTTACAACCTATCAAACTTATTTGTCTCAATATATAACGGGGGCACGCGAAAAAGAAGCCCATCCGATCCTGTTAACATCTGTACACCGGAGAAAATTTAATCAAAATGGGCAGATTGAAAATACGTTGGGTGACTATCCACAAGCAATGATCCAATTGGCTGAAAGGATGGGTGTACCGTACATTGATTTATGGTCAAAGACAAAGCTTTTATATGAAGCTTTGGGGGAAGAAGGTTCAAGGAGCCTATTTACGATGTTTCCTCCAAATGTCCACCCAAATTACCTTGAGGGAATTGAGGACAATACCCATTTCTGTGAAAATGGCGCATTTGAAGTGGCTAAGCTCGTAATCGAGGGCATGAAAGAGCTGGGGCTACCAATTGCAGGTTATATAAAGTGAGACTTCCGTCAGTGGTGGGCTTTCCACTGGCGGTTAGCGAAACTTATAGGAACAATACGGTCAGTTATCCCCACCTAACTTCTTAGGTTAGCTAAAATCTTAGTAGGGATTTACTGCCCGTTAAGATGGGATAAAGTGAGACTTCCGTCAGTGGTGGGCTTTCCATTGGCGGTTAGCGAAACTTATCGGAACAATACGGTCAGTTATCCCTTAGTTATCTACTTATCCTAGCTAGAATCTTAGAGGGGATTTACTGCCCGTTAAGAGGGGGAAAGGGGTAACTGCCTTTTCTTCGTTTTTTCTTGAACAATTATTCTACTACTTAACAGGGGAGTTATTATGGATAAAAAATTATATCATGGTGCGGCATATTATCCGGAATTATGGGATAGTGAAACCATTGCAGAAGATATCAAGCTTATGAAGGAAGCTGGAATCAATGTGGTTAGGATGGGAGAATTCGCTTGGTCAACATTAGAAAAAGAAGAAGGTCAAATTGATGTTAGCTTTTTTGTTGATGTGATTCATCAATTAAGTGACCATGGAATTGAGACGGTTATGTGTACGCCAACTCCGACTCCGCCAATTTGGCATACCCACAATCATCCTGAACGAATGTATGTTGATGATCAAGGCCGAGTGATGGGACATGGTTCGCGTCAGCATGTTTGTACAAATCATCCATATTTTCGTGAGAGGGCAGCCATCATTACTGAGGAGATCGCAAAGGCAGTCGGGAATCTTCCAAGTGTGATTGGCTGGCAAATCGATAATGAATTTAAATGCCATGTAAGTGAATGTATGTGTCAAACATGTAAATCGCAATGGCATCAATGGCTTGAGGAGCGGTACGGATCGATTGATCAATTAAATGAAGCATGGGGAACGCATATTTGGAGTCAATATTATCATCGCTTTGATCAAGTACCACAGCCTGGCCCGGCACCATTTCTTCATAATTCATCCTTAAAAACGATGTATCAACTATTCTCTTTTGAAAAAATTGCGGAATTTTCTGATGAGCAGGCTGACATTATCCGAAAGTATTCTAAGGCCCCGATTACTCATAATAGCGGAACTTTTTTCCATGTAAATAATGAACGGCTTTTTAAGAACTTGGATTTTGCTTCTTTTGATACGTATGCTGAACAAAAGAATGCCCACGCTTATTTATTTAACTGTGACTTATGGAGAAATTTTAAGCCAGGCAGAGATTTTTGGATTATGGAGACAAGTACATCCTATAGCGCCTCACTCGAAAGCTATGCGGCCCCGCATCCAAATGGTTATTTAAAGGCTGAAGCTGTTGCTGCATATGCATTAGGTGCTGAAGCATTTTGTTATTGGCTCTGGAGGCAGCAGCGGACAGGCTGTGAGCAGCCCCATGGGTCTGTGATCAGTGCATGGGGAAAACCAACCGTTGGCTTTGAAAATGTAAAGGAAGTAGAAAAAGCTAGAAAAGAGTTAGAGCCATTCATTTTATCAACTGCCCCTCTTCAAGCTGAGGTGGCTGTTACTTATTCGGATATTGCCAAGGCTTTTATTAAAACAGAACCACATAAAGGGCTGGATTACCGATCACTTCTCATTGATTTTTATGAAAAAATTCTCTCAAGCGGCATCCATCGAGATCTCATTCCAGAACAAGCAAAACTAGATGGTTATAAATTGTTGTTTACTCCGTTTGTCCACTATCTGTCAAAAGATTATATCACTCAGGCTAAAGAGTTTGTTGAAGCTGGCGGGATCTGGATTGTCGGCCCGCTGACTGGAGGAAGAACGGAGCATCATACCATCCATACAAATGCCGGACTAGGGGAGCTGGATCAGCTGGCAGGAGCGGAAACCTTATTTACGTATCCAATGGATGGAACGGATTCGATTGGTGAGTTTATGGAAGTAAGTGCACCATTAGGTTTATGGAGTACTGTGTTTCAACCTACAGCCGGAAAAGCAGTTGGGACTATTACAGAAGGAATTTCTGCAGGAAAAGCCTTTATGACGGAAAATCAATTAGGAAAAGGTAAAATTGTTATGCTGGGCTCATTGCCAATGGGCGATTCAGGTGATGTCTTACTTAAAACATGTTTACATCATTATGCAAAAGAAGCGAATGTTTCCTTAAAAACGGATGTTTCGAAAGGAACCATTGTTGCACCAAGACAAGGTAACGATTTTGTTGTTTGGATCATTGTCAATATGGATGGAAAAGGCGGAACAGTTACGCTCCCATCTTCAGGTATAGATCTATTAACAGGTGAGCATGCAGAGAAAGGAAAAGTTGAAATTGCCCCTTACGAGTATAAAGTGATCCAATTTTAACTGCTCTGTAGCGTTTAGGAAAGAAAAAAGACAAAACTCTTTATTAGCGTTTTGTCAGGCTGTCGAGAAAGATCCGGCAGCTTTTTTCATATCTTACCTCTGCTCTGGTGTAATAAAAAATAAAAATACATGAAAACCCCCCTATTTCCAAATTTACATTTTGAAAATAGGGGGTTTTCAATAAGCAGTTAGCATATTCTTTAAGTGAGTTTTGTCTTCTTAATTATTTGCATTCAGTGTATGGATAACGGAGCGGATTGCTTGTAAGGTTTGTCCCTTAAATGAGTCAGACACCGATTCGCCAATCGGATTTTCATAGTAAAGAACATCTTTTTCTGGATTAAGGCCAAATCCAAGACTTTGTAAGGCGGTTATTAAGTCGTGCGGTAACTCTGTTGAACCGGTTTGGTTTAAGAAATAACCGGTAGCATATACCTTGACATCAATATCACCTTTACCTGTGTATACGACAAATAAATCTGATTCGGTTTTAACAAGCCATTGATTTTTTGAATAAAGGGAAATTCCTGCGTTCTCTAATGAAGAGATACCTGGAAGATTAATTCCATAGATTAGATTAATGATTCGAATGATATCCTCGTATGTATGATTTTGAAAGGTTTGAAGAAAGAGATCCATTACTTCTGCTTTTTTTAATGACATGATTGTTTGATTCCAATCATCATGTTTGCTGGATTTGTTTTTTAAGGCCGTTCTCATTCCTTGCATTATCTCTTCTGGATAGCTTGAGCGTTTTGCACCTCCACCTTCGTCAGAGATTTTATCTAGATTTATTCCGAAAACGTTGAAAACAGCTTCTCTGCATACTGGCCCGGTAATGGGAATATTACCGTATTTAAAGTAATGTTTTAAAACATCAATTTTTGACATCCTTTTAATAATATGATCATATTTTGTAGAAATAGGTGAGCCGCTAAACCCTTTTCTTAATATACTCATAATAACCAGTGGGTATTTAGGGGTTCCAAAAGTAGGAGGGATATTTTTCTTGTACTTAACAACAATTGCTGCAAACGTTAATAGAACAAGTGCGATAGAAGCCCAAAAAGACAGGTTAAATAGGGAGTTTTTGCTGTTTTTCATTTGTTTCCCACCTTTTCTCATTATTAGATCAAAAGTCATTGGTTAGTCATTAATAGTTTAATAAATTAATGATAATTTTACCATAAAAAGATGGGAAAAGATTCAACAGCTAAATTTCGACAAAAGGAATAGATTGCAATTTTTACACATTTACTAGCTTGAATTTGCTCAATACTAGACCTATAATGAAAATAGATGTTCACGTGTGCAATACATACTCTCTAGTTTCTGTTTAATAGGTTCAACTGGTTTCGCTTGAAATGTTCACGTGTGCAATATTGTAAAGGGGTTGAATGAATTGAAAACATTTATGGGAGAAAATTTTTTATTAACAAACGAAGTTGCTTCAACGTTATATCACCAATACGCTAAGGACATGCCAATTATTGATTATCATTGCCACCTAAGCCCGCAGGAAATCTATGAAAATAAAAAATTTAAAAATATAACGGAAGCTTGGTTGTATGGTGATCATTATAAATGGAGAGCAATGAGAGCAAATGGAATTGAAGAAGATTATATCACAGGAAATGCAAGCGATTACGATAAATTTTTAGCTTGGGCAAAAACCATTCCAATGGCAATTGGAAATCCGCTTTATAATTGGACACATCTTGAGCTTCAGCGTTACTTCGGCGTTTATGACCTTTTAAATGAAAAAAATGCACCAATGATTTGGGAAAAAGTAAATGAACAACTAAACAGTGAAGACTTTACTGTAAGAGAATTGATTAAAAAATCGAAAGTTGAAGTTATTTGTACGACAGATGACCCTGTCGATACATTGGAATATCACCAAAAACTAAGGGATTCTGATGATTTTCAAGTTAAGGTTTTACCTTCCTTTAGGCCTGATAAAGGGTTGGAAATTAACCGTGATCAATTTGTATCATGGGTTGAAAAATTAGCAGTGGTTTCCAACCAATCAATTGAAAATTACGATCATTTTTTAACGGCCCTCGAATCTAGAATTGACTTTTTCCATGAACTTGGAGGAAGAGTTTCTGACCATGCCATTGATACGATGATGTTCACTGAGGCAAAGAAGGAAGAAGTTGATTCCATCTTTAGAAAAGCTTTAGCTGGTGAAAAGGTAACAACTGAAGAGGAAATGAAATACAAATCATATACATTAGTATTCTTAGGGAAAAAATATGCTAGTTTAGGCTGGGCGATGCAGCTGCATATTAATGCCCTTCGAAATAATAATACGAGAATGCTTGCTGAGCTTGGGCCTGATACAGGTTATGACGGCATGAATGATGATCTGGTTGCTAAGCCTTTATGTCGTTTGCTTGATGCACTAGAGAGTGAAAAGGCGCTGCCAAAAACAATTCTTTATTCATTAAATCCAAAAGACAATCCTGTATTAGCAAGTTTAATCGGCAGCTTCCAGGGCGGCGGATTAAGAGGAAAAATGCAATTTGGAACAGCTTGGTGGTTTAATGATCAGAAGGATGGCATGCTTGATCAAATGAAAACGTTAGCAAACATTGGTTTATTTAGCCAGTTCATTGGAATGCTGACTGATTCAAGAAGCTTCCTTTCTTATACAAGACATGAATATTTTAGACGGCTAGTTTGTAATTTAGTCGGAGAATGGGTTGAAAATGGTGAAGTTCCTTATGATCCAGACATGCTGGGGGAAATCATACAAGGGATTTCTTACTTCAATGCGAAGGAATACTTTCAGTTTTCAAGTGTATTGGAATTAGAAAAAGAGCTATGATATTCTAGCGTAAACGTAATGGAAAGTAGGTTTTCCGGGTGGGAGTTACAATTAAGGATATTGCAAAACTAGCAAATGTTTCACATACAACGGTATCCAGAGCACTAAATAATAGTCCATTAATAAAAGAAAAAACAAAGAGAAAAATAATTGAAATCGCCAACCAGCTTAATTATTCACCGGATGTGCATGCAAGAAGCCTTGTTTTGCAGAGGTCTTATACGATCGGGTTGTTTTTAACTAGTCTGACAGAAGGAACAACGTCAAGCTTTCTAGCTGAAACAATCAGAGGTGTTCATACGGTGATTGATGAAAACTATAATTTATTTATTAGAGGAATCCAGGATTTTGAACATTTTTCTGCGATCACCCGGAAACGGTTTGATGGCATTATCTTAATGAGTCAAAGTGACATAGATAATTCATTTATTTATCATGTATTGGAACAAAAAATTCCTCTAGTTGTTTTAAATCGCCAAGTTGATGACCCATCGATTGTTAATATTTTATCAAACGATAGGGAAGGGGCATATGAGGCAGTTCGCTTTTTTATCATGAATGGCCATCGAAAAATAGCGATTATTGAAGGTACACCAAAATTCCGCTCTTCACTTGAAAGAAAAGAGGGCTATTTAAATGCCTTAATTGATCATCAGCTGCCGATTTTTCAGGAGTATATGGTAAAAGGTAATTATGACATGGTAAGCGGTTATGAATCTATGAAAAAGCTGTTATGTATAGAAAACCCTCCAACAGCGGTTTTTTGTTCAAATGATGATATGGCAATCGGGGCAATGAAGGCCATTAATGAAGCAGACCTTACAGTCCCAACAGACATTTCGATCATTGGCTTCGATGATATTGGTATTTCAGAATATACAACACCTGCACTTACAACAGTAAAGAGACCAATCGAAAAGATAAGTATGGTTGGCGCAAAAAAATTATTACATTTAATGGACAGAGCAGAAGAAACGGCTGAACCAATATTCTTAACAACCCAGCTGGTAAATCGGCAATCAGTGGCAGTACGTAAGGAAGGATAAAGATAAGGCTTTATGAATGGCTCCTCCAAAAGAGGAGCCGGGCTTTCTATCCCGTTCATAACGAGCGGTACGGCTCCGCCTGGTTGGTGTCTGTTTTTTATGACTAAAGATGTTAACGTGTGCATAGATAAGGAGGAATTTCGGTTGAAGCATTTAACAAAAGATATGTTGAGTCATATACCTGAATACCCGGAAAAAGTGCTGCAATTTGGCACAGGTAATTTTCTGAGAGCATTTACTGACTGGCAAATTCATGAGATGAATAAGAAGAATTTATTCAATGGCGGTGTAGTTGTTGTTCAATCGACTGCAAATGGAGCTGTTAACACAATCAACAAGCAGGATGGACTTTATACTTTGTATTTACAAGGGATTAAGGATCATCAGCCCGTTAGTGAACATGAAGTCATCAGCAGTATAAGCAGAGGGATTAATATTATTACCGAGTATGATGACTATTTAGCGATGGCCAAAAATCCTGAGCTGCGGTTTATTATTTCAAATACAACGGAAGCTGGAATTACGTTTAACAACGAGGATCTTCTCCATGATCGTCCGCAAAAAAGCTTCCCTGGCAAATTAACAGCCTTTTTGTATGAACGGTTTCAAGTTTTTCATGGTGATCTTTCAAAGGGATTTATCATTTTACCATGCGAATTAATTGAGGAAAACGGAAAAGAATTAAAGCGGATTATATTGCAATATGCAGATACATGGAACTTAGAACCGGCATTTAGCAAATGGGTTGAAGAAGCAAATACGTTTTGCAATACATTGGTTGACCGAATTGTACCGGGTTTTCCAAAGGATACAATACAGGAAAAAACAAATGAGCTGGGTTATAATGATCAACTTGTTGTTGTTGGAGAACAGTTTCATTTGTTTGTCATAGAAGGACCTGAGTTTATTAAAGAGGAGTTTCCCGCAGAAAAAGCA
This sequence comes from Bacillus sp. SA1-12, assembly GCF_000981385.1. Lineage (GTDB taxonomy): Bacteria > Bacillota > Bacilli > Bacillales > Bacillaceae > Metabacillus. The sequence continues at coordinate 65,500 of NZ_LATZ01000018.1, read as the reverse complement.
GGACTCAATGTTCATGTGGTAGATGATTTAAGCTCATTCAGATTGAAAAAGGTGAAAATCTTAAATGGCGCACATACTGCAATGACACCTGTGGCTTTTTTAGCAGGTTTGCAAACAGTTAGTGAAGCGGTAACAAATGATGTAACGAAAGAGTTTATTGAATCTGTCATTTATCAGGAGATTTTACCGACTTTACCTTTTGCAAAAGACGAGCTAAACGAGTTTGCAGAAGATGTTTTGAATCGTTTTAAAAATCCATTTATCCATCATTATTTATTAAGTATCTCGTTAAATTCCATTTCAAAGTTTAAAGCAAGACTTCTTCCGACATTGCACGATTATATTCAGCAGTTTGGAACACTGCCAAAAGGGATTGTTTTTTCATTAAGTGCAATGATTTATTTCTATAGAGGAAAACGAGGGGAGGAAGACATCAAACTTGTTGATGACCAAGAGGCTTTAGATTTACTCCAGAGATTGTGGAACAATTATCATGGAGATGAAAACGAGATTGAAGCAATTGTGAAAACCATTCTTTCAGCAGAAGAGCTTTGGGGTGAAAATCTAAACGATTTGCCAAAGCTAACTGAAACAGTGACACAACATATTCAGACAATCGATAAACTTGGGATGGCGAAAGCAATAACAAAAACTCCAACACTTAAAGGGTGAATACAATGAAAGCGTTCATTAAAATAAATGAGCAAGATAATGTTGCGGTTGCAATTCAACAGCTTAATGAAAATGAAAAGATCGACATTGATGGTACGGTTATTCTATTAAAGGAACCCATTCCAAAAGGACATAAATTCGCTCTGAAACCGATAAGAACCGGAGAAAATGTTATAAAATACGGCTTCCCGATTGGCCACGCAATAGAAGATATTGACACTGGTCACTGGGTGCATACGCAAAATACAAAAACAAACCTATCCGGTGTTGAAGAATATGAATATCTTCCAAAGAAGAAGGCACTAACCGAACAGCAAGAGGGTTTGTCCTTTAAAGGATACCGGAGAGATGATGGCCAGGTTGGAATCCGAAATGAATTGTGGATTGTTCCAACAGTTGGCTGTGTGAATGGAATTGCAGATCAAATTATTCGTGAATTCAAAGAAACGGTTGGGGATATCTCGCCATTTGAACATATCCAGGTTCTTAAGCATAATTACGGCTGTTCACAGCTAGGTGATGATCATGTCAATACCCGGACAATTTTGGGAAATGCAGTGAAGCATCCGAATGCTGGAGGTGTCTTAGTTTTAGGCCTTGGGTGTGAAAATAATGATATCCATGAATTTAGAGAGTCATTGGGTGAATACAATCAAGACCGTGTGAAATTTTTACTCTCTCAAGAGGTTTCAAATGAAATTGAAGAGGGTGTTAAACTTTTAGTGGAAATCTATGAGAATGCCAAAGAGGATACCCGTGAGGATATTTCGCTTTCAGAATTGAAAATTGGGTTAAAATGCGGCGGGTCTGATGGGTTCTCAGGAATAACGGCAAATCCATTACTTGGAAGACTTTCCGATTATCTCGTTGCCCAAGGAGCAACCACGGTGTTAACAGAAGTCCCGGAAATGTTTGGTGCTGAAAAGATTCTAATGGAACGAGCGGAAAATGAAAAAGTTTTTCAGGATATTGTTGAATTAATTAACGACTTTAAACGTTATTTCCAAAAGCATGACCAGCCTGTTTACGAAAATCCTTCACCTGGCAATAAAGCCGGCGGGATTACAACGCTTGAAGATAAATCTCTTGGCTGTACCCAAAAAGCGGGAACGGCTTCAGTAGTAGACGTTCTAAAATATGGTGAAAGATTAAAAGAAAGAGGCTTGAACCTACTAAGTGCGCCTGGAAATGATTTAGTTGCTTCTTCTGCTTTGGCTGCAGCGGGTTGCCAGCTTGTGTTGTTCACGACAGGAAGGGGGACACCATTTGGTACATTTGTCCCAACAATGAAAATCTCAACCAATTCGCAAATATTTGAAACAAAGCGACATTGGATTGATTTTAACGCAGGAACATTATTGGAAGGACAATCACCTGAAGACTTGTTAAAGGATTTTATCGCTTATATTATTAAGGTTGCAAGCGGTGAGCTTGTTAATCATGAAAAAAACAATTTCAGAGAAATTGCAATTTTTAAAACAGGTGTCACCTTATAACAAAAAAAGGACAGATGGCTTCTGTCCTTTTTGGTTGATATAGTTTACATAATAATGTTATAGTTTAGTACATTGTTGATTTTCTAGAAATATAGTGCAGACATTTATTTTTGGTGTTAATAGTTTACATAACAATGTTATTGTAACTTATTCTGCTTATTTTCTGGAAACATAGTTCACACCTTCATTTTTGATGTTTATCGCGTTTTATGTGCTTATGTTATCGCGTTTTCCAATACCGCCCGGTTTTTTAGGATCCATGAAGCCGATCTTGAACGCCATGCAAACCCCCAAAGAGGACCGACGCTTTCCGATGTAACGTTACCTTCAATTGCTTCGTTAGCTGTTTCGTGAACGACCACCTCAATTATTTTTTCGAAAAGACCGCTGCGCTCTTTTTTAGCAAGACCATATCCATCCACGATTAACCGTACTTGTTCGGCTCTTTTTTGCGGAGAGGGGAGGCCTTGAGAAATGGCAAGATCATCATCAACTAAATAAGGAAATAGCCAGCATGACCTAGATAGTTCAATTAATGGATCTACTGGACCAGTATATTCCCAGTCAATGAAAGCACATGGCTTCCCATTTTTCGTTAAAACATTCCAAGGTGAAATATCACAATGGCTTATGATAACGGGTTTTCCGATATCATGGATAAACCAGTCCTGCCAGCATGAGTTTTCTAACGGGGGAAACGCTTTCATTATATCGTGTAATGAGCGTATCATTTTTCCTAACTCAAATAATCCCTCATCGCTCCAGGGGGAGGGGTGGATCATATCACCGTTCATATACGTTAAGGCTTCTCGTCCGTCAGAGGAAAAACCTGAACCAACAAGTTGTGGTGCTTGAGTGAAGCCATGACGATGTAAATGATTTAACACATGATGAACATTTTTCGTCCACTTTCCTGCAGGCCTGAGCACAACGTCTGCCTTTTTACTGACTTCTTTTTGTTCAGAAAGAATTTTTTCAGTTGATTCATTACATTGGCTATTAGAAATCACTAATTTCCCACCTTTTTAGAAAGATTGGGGAAACTTCATTAATAGGAAGATAACATGTTATCCCCGCTGACCATATTATCCCTAGTTGTTTTAAAAGATGAATTCATATAATCGCCCCCTGTATTCTTAGATAAAGGCTCTGTAAAATTGCCCTATTAAATTAAGAATATCATAAATATGGTAATTTGAGAGCGGCAATAGGATGACTAATCAAAAAAAGACTGACCCATGAAAAAAATATATAGGATCTAGAATAGTAGAACCTCTATATATTAGTATCATTGGAGATTCAGCCTTTTTGAGACAATATTTTCGTCATTTAAATATAGTTAAGCATAAAACTTGTACTTAGTTACTGTGTCTTGCTCCTAGCTGCTCTAGGGGCAAAAGCTACTCATGAATGGACGGTAAGTACACTTTTTCTATTCATAAGCGTTAATTTGCCTTTGGCTGAGCAGGGCCATGAGCTTTTCTTATTTCCACCAACCATCAAACATAGTGGTCGGCAACTCACGTTTATGTTGAGAGGCTAGATAGCGTTTTTCAATTTTTTCAGCCGCTTCTTGAATAACCTGTTTCCCTTCCAAATAATCGTCTAATTCGTCATATGAAATGCCAAGCTCTGTTTCATCTGCCTGCAGAGGTTTGTTATCGAGCAGGTCAGCTGTAGGTGTTTTTAAATATAATCGCTCTGGAGCATCCAGTTCCTTCAGCAGGCTTTTACCTTGACGTTTCGTAAGACCGGTAAGCGGTAAAAGGTCTGCACCGCCATCACCATATTTTGTGAAGAAACCAGTAACTGCCTCAGCAGCATGGTCTGTTCCTATCACTAATAAACCGTTTTGCCCGCCAATCGCATATTGAGTAATCATGCGAACTCTTGCTTTTACATTCCCTTTATTAAAGTCCGTAAGTTCTTCACCAGCTGTAGTGTTAAATTTCTCCGCAAATGCGTCAACGGTACTTGAAATATCAAAGGCAATGCTTTCATCAGGTTTAATAAATGAAAGGGCAAGCTGTGCATCATCTTCATCTTTTTGGATACCATATGGGAGTCTTACAGCAATAAATTTTGCATCATAGCCTTCATTTCTAAGCTCCTCAACAGCAAGCTGTGCTAGACGGCCGGATAGGGTAGAGTCTTGCCCGCCGCTAATTCCTAGTACAAAGCCTTTCGCACCCGTTTTCTTTAGATAATCTTTTAAAAATTGAACTCGTGTTTCTATTTCTTCCTTAGGATTAATAGTTGCTTTTACATGTAAATCGTTCATTATTTGGTTTTGCAGGTTCATACGATCATTCCTCCTATTGGTATAATGAATGCTCTTTAATATAGTTATAGCATGATTCTGGTAAGAGATAACGCGGTTCTCCGCCAAGCGAAAGCTCCTCACGAATATAGCTGGAGCTAATCTCCATGGCAAGCCCTTTATCAATTAAATGAAAAGTTTCTCCATCATCATGATTCCGTAAAATAGGGGAGCCGCTGATTGCTTTGAGCATATTGATGCCATCTCTAGCCATGACAATAAATTTGTTTTCCTTCACAAGAAGGGTTGAATTTCCCCATTTTCCTTTACCGATATCAATTAGTAGATCAGCACCCATAATAAAATAAATCGTATCATGTTTGTATTTGTTTTTAAAATAGTTCAATGTTTCATAAGTCGATATGTTCCATGCTTCTAAATTCATTTCATAATCATCAGCAAGGAAAGCCTGGTTATTTTCTATCGCCATTTGCAGCATATTCCACCGGTGAATGTCCTCTGTTTGCATTTGTTTGTCTTTTCGTTTGCTTGAACATGGTAAGAAAATCACTTTATCAAGCTTGCAGCGATGTCTGACTGTGCTTGCTGTCCAAAGATGTACGTTTGTAATTGGATCAAAGGAAGATCCATAAATACCGATTTTCCCCATAGTGAACCTCCATGAATTATTTCGTGAAAAAACGCAGGTCTACTGATCATTCATTTGTACGGTTTGAAATCATCTTTTTCACTTTTTGTCTAACCTCTTCAATATTTTTCATTTTGTTATCCCAACACGCTTGGCTAAGGTCAACAGGATATTCCTCTGGATGAAGGGCGCGCTTATATTCATCCCACAGTAATTGTAAATTTTCCATCGTGTAGGCTTGCATTTGCCTGATCGTTGGCGTGTCATAGACAAGTTTGCCATTTTGGAAAATGGGGCAATGGAGTTCTTTTGCATCAAAATTAGTGACAAACTTGCTGATGAATGTATGAACAGGATGGAACATTTTTATTTTTCCTTCTTTTTCAGGATCTTCATGGAAGAGGGTAATATAATCACCTTCTGATTTATTGTTTAACCTATTAATGATCCGATAAACCTTTTTTAGGCCCGGAGTGGACACTTTTTCAGGATTGCCGCTTATTTTAATCGTATCAAGCATTTGTCCGTTTTCATCCTCAATCGAAACAAGCTTATAAACGGCACCTAATGCAGGCTGGTCATAGGCAGTAATCAGTTTGGTGCCAATTCCCCATATATCGATTTTTGCTCCTTGTGATTTAAGGTTAATCATTGTTTCTTCATCTAAATCATTGGAAGCGATTATTTTTGTATCATGGAAACCTGCCTGATCCAGCATTTTTCTTGCTTCTTTAGATAGGTAGGCTAAGTCGCCGCTATCAAGGCGAATGCCTTTAAATTCAATTTGATCGCCCAATTCCTTTGCAACTCTGATGGCGTTAGGGACGCCTGACTTTAATGTATCGTACGTATCAACAAGGAACACACAGCTTTTATGACGTCGAGCATATTTATGAAAGGCAATATATTCATCCTTATAAGCTTGAATAAATGCATGTGCATGCGTTCCGGAAACAGGGATTCCAAATAATTTACCTGCTCTGACATTTGAGGTTGCATCAAAGCCTCCTATAAATGCTGCTCTCGTACCCCAGATGGCCGCATCCAATTCATGTGCTCGTCTGGTGCCAAATTCCATTACAGTATCCTCACCGGCAACAAGTTTAATTCTCGCCGCTTTCGTAGCAATTAACGTTTGGTAATTTACGATATTCAGAATGGCTGTTTCAATCAGCTGTGCCTCCGCTAATGGAGCTTCAATTCTAATAATCGGCTCATTGCCAAAGACCATTTCACCTTCGATCACCGAATAGACATTTCCTGTAAAGCGAAGATTTTTTAAATATAATAGAAAGTCGTCCTTATAACCTAATTCATTCCGTAAATAGTCAATATCTGATTCACTAAAATGAAAATCTTGAAGGTATTGAATGATCCTTTCAAGTCCGGCAAAAACAGCAAAGCCATTTCCAAATGGAAGCTTTCGGAAATAAACTTCAAATACCGCTTTCCGGTCGTGTAAATGATCTTCCCAATAAGATTCTGTCATATTTATTTGATAAAGATCTGTGTGAAGTGCCAAGCTATCATCATTATAGGTATTCATCATCCTTGAATCCTCCTGCTAAAAATCATATTTCTCAAATGTTCTTATTTCATTCAATTATTGTAGCATTTAAACATGTTTTAAAGTGTGTTAACGCCCACTTATGGCCTTGCTCATTAAAGCTTGCTACTGCTTTTTCATGAACAACCACTTTAAATCCTTTATTATAAGCATCAACAGCTGTATGCAAAACACAAATATCTGTACATACACCGACAAGATGAAGCTCTGTTATACCTCGTTCCCGAAGTTTTAACTCAAGGTCTGTTCCCGCAAAAGCACTGTATCGTGTTTTATCCATCCAATAAACATGCTCTTTTTGGTTATTTTGTTGATAAACCTGTTCTAATTTTCCAAAAAGCTTGCGGCCTTCTGTATCCTTGATATTGTGAGGAGGAAATAACGTAGTTTCGGGATGAAAGGTATCTCCCTGATTATGAACATCAATAGCAAAGACAACAAACTCTTGATGATCAATAAATTCATTTGTTAACTTTACGATGTGTTCTTCAATCTCCTGACCCGGTTTTCCACATGTTAAGGCACCATTATCCGCGACAAAATCAACCGTATAATCAATATTTATCAAAGCTCTTTTCATCGTTTTAATCCTCCTAGTGTCCAACAGATTGGTTAATATCTGGCGGTGTATATCGGTTTTACGATATTCATTTCATTTGTAAAGCGATAGAGTTGTGTAGGAGTCTTTGATGTTCGTTGTGTTTTTTGACCCGGAACTTCTTCAATAAAAGGAAGTGTTTTTATTTTCCTTGAGAAAGCCTGATCACTCGTAATAGCAGGGTCATTCGTGACTGTTTTTAAAACAGCCTGTAATTCAGAATACGTAAAATGATCCTGTAAAAAATTCCTTGCAACCGTTGTCTGCAATAAGTCGTGCTTGATAACTGCGATTGCATCTTCAATAATTTGGCGGTGGTCGAAGGCTAAATCAAGCGACAGCACTTCATCAACAGAAAAAAGTTTTACATCTTCTGCATCATCATTTGCTCTGCGTTTAGCTAACTCATGCTCAGGTACTATCGCATAATGTGCATTTGAGATAATCCAGCCGCGAGGATCTCTGCCCGGTTGGTCATAGACGCCATAATGCTTAATATGAATGCTATTTACGCTCGTTTCTTCTTCAAGTTCTCGTTTTGCTGCTTCTAATGCTGATTCATTTGGTTGAACAAATCCGCCAGGTAATGCCCATTTTCCTGCTTCAATATTTGCGTGCCCCTCAGCATTTAATTTCGCTCTTTTAATAAGCATCAGCATTAACGCCATTTGCGGCGGCTTAAATTCTTTTACTTTAGAAGAAAGAATCGTGAAAACAGCAATATCAGAGGTGTACCCATCAGGTGTTCGAAATTGTTTGTGATCATATTGTTCTAATGTTTCTTTATTAGACATGGTACGCTCCTATTTGGTTTCTTTTAATTAACAAAATGTTAATTGTTAATTGCATTATATGTTAAATTTTGCACAAAGTCTACAGGTTTTATTAAAAATAGGGAGAAAGTTACATTGAAATTTAATTTGGGTGTTAGGAAGGGGGTTCTGCCGATGAAAGGGAGGAGGGATTATTTTATTGTTTCATTTAATGGAAGAAATTATTTGACATAAAAAAACCTGTCTAGATGGATAAATGGTTCCGTTTTGAGGTGCTTTTCCGAAAAATCGTGCCGAAATGACACTAGCTTTGCCATTGAAAATGGTAATAATAAAAGCAAAACTCGCCACAGTGAAGGAACGACCAAAAACTGGTTCGATATTATGGTGAAAAACAAGTGGTTAGAACAGCCGCCACTTGCTCCCAATAGAAAAGAACTTGCACAAGATAAATAGGATATGCCCCTCATTAGTGAGGGATTTAATTGCTTTTTAATTTAATTGTACAATACTTAATGTCCGTCATAAAAATAGATGTCAATTGCTATGTCAATAATCATTAATAACTCCAAATTCTTTGATAAATAAAGGAAATGACGTATGCCAATTCATACGTCATTTCTTATGTCTTTTATTAAGAAAGCACCTGAAAACGGAACATTCACTAAATGGAATAAACTCTTTTAGACAGCCCAGAGATTTATATTGATAAAATGATTTTATTTTTAGATGGATCAAATGTTATTTGCTGGTTATCTTCAAGAGAAATTTTTGCGCCTATTTTTTCTAGTTTTTCAATAGAAGCTTTTCGTTCTTCATCACTTGGAAATGTAATGGTAAATGTTTTTAAGCCAACTTCATTTTCAGTTGGTGCAGATGCTCCTGCACTTTGCCATGTATTTAGGCCGATATGGTGATGATAACCCCCAGTTGAAATAAATAAAGCTTGATGTCCGTACCGATTTACTGCCCGAAACCCTAGTGCCTGGTAAAATTCCTCTGATTCTTGAATAGATGAGACCTGAAGATGGATATGGCCCATAATCGTTTCAGATGGTAAGCCAATAAAAGTTTCACTGCTCCTTTGGGATAATAAATCCTCAGCATCAAGCGGATGGGTGGCCATTTCAATGGTACCGTCATTTTTTTTCCAAGTATCTTCTGGACGATCAGCATAAATTTCGATCCCATTTCCATCAGGATCTCCTAAATAAAGGGCCTCACTAACAAGGTGATCAGATGCCCCTTGAAGGGGATATCCCGATTTTAGCAGGTGATAAAGGACATTTGCCAATTCCATTCGATTTGGCAACAAAAGAGCTAGATGATATAATCCAGTCTTTCTTCCTGTGTTTCGAATAGGGTGATTGATTTCCTCAAGAACGACTAGCGTTGTTTTTCCGTCTGCTGTAAGATGTGCGACTTTATCGGTTTTCGTAAGAATTTTTAAACCAATAATTTCTTTATAAAATTGTATCGATTGATCTAAATGGCTGATTTTAAGATGAACTTCACTTACATAAGTGTTCGGTTGGCGATGAAAATTCATGGATAGCGACCTCCCTAAAAATAATAAACTTACTTTTTGATAGTAAGTATATAATAGTAAATTGTTTACGTCAAGAAATTAATGATATCTCTGTTAATAGAGCAGCAATGAATAAAAATGCATGGGTATTTATATATAACCATTCTTTTCTAATATAAAAGTTAGGTAAAAAAATTGTTGATTTCCCTGTAATATTGAAATGCAGTGTTATGTATAAGAAGCGATCTCTATTAAATGGAAGAGTAGGGACGTCGCAAGAGTTCTTGCGGATAAGGGATTCCTCCCTATATAGAGGGGATCCTGAACCAGTAATTGACAACAAGTTTTAATAGACAATAGAAAAAGAGAAAGTAACAAAATAAAGCAAAGGAAAATGGTTTGGGATTTTGTAAACGCTTTACTAGATAATTTTATAAAAATACAGAAAATTTAATAGAAAAACACTTGTCAAATTTACAATCTTTAAATATAATAAACCCATGTTATAAAAATCGACATTGAATGAGAGGTTATCTAACATGGCTGAAGCGGTTATTTCAAATCAAAAAAATGATACGGAAATTCTTTCTCAAATTAAAGAGACAATTAAAACGAAAAGCGTAGAACTTATACATCTTCAATTCGTAGATATTGAAGGGATTCTTAAAAATATTACTGTAACTGTTGATCAATTTGATGATGTTGTTGCAGGAAAGCAAATGTTCGATGGTTCTTCAGTAAAAGGTTTTTCGCCAATCAATAAATCAGATTTATACTTAATTCCAGACTTAGCAACGTTTGCAGTATTACCTTGGACAGTTGAAGAAGGATATTCAGAAGCGCGTTTCCTTTGTTCAGCAGCAAACCCGGACGGAACTCTTTTTGAAGGTGATACACGCAATGTGTTAAAAAAGACTGTTGAACGCGCTGCAGATAAAGGCTATTCCATCTCAGTTGGTCCTGAATTAGAATTCTTTTTATTCAAAGCAGATGAAAACGGAAATCCAACAATGGAATTAGGTGATAACGGCGGTTACTTCGAACCATCACCAAAGGATTTAGGTGAAAGAGTTCGTTTAGAAATCTACCGTGCATTAAAAGCAATGGGCTTTACAATTGAAGCATCTCACCATGAGGTAGCAGAAGGCCAGCATGAAATTAACTTTAAATATGCAGATGCTCTTGGCGCAGCTGATATGTCTACAACATATAAATGGGTTGTTAAAACAATCGCACAAAAATTCGGTTTGCATGCAACATTTATGCCAAAACCAGTATTTGGAATTAACGGATCCGGCATGCACGTTAATATGTCATTCTTTAAAGACGGTGAGAATGCATTCTTCGATCCAACTGACGAATTGCAATTATCACAAGAAGCATATTCATTTATTGCTGGTTTAATTGAAAATGTTAAAAGCTTTGCAGCGGTTACTAATCCGCTTGTTAACTCTTATAAGCGTTTAGTTCCAGGATATGAGGCGCCTTGCTATATCGCTTGGTCAGCATCTAACCGTTCTGCATTGATTCGTATTCCTGCGAAAAAAGGCATGGCAACTCGTGTTGAGCTTCGTTGTCCAGATCCATCTTCAAATCCATACTTAACATTTGCTGTTATTGCTTCAGCAGGTCTTGATGGAATTGAAAATGGATTACAAGCACCAGCTTCTATTAACGACGATATTTTCCATATGTCTGAAGAACGTCGTGCTGAATTAGGTATCGAAAACCTTCCAGGAAGCTTAGAAGCAGCGGTTGCTGAATTAGAAAACGGTGAAATTGGCCGTAAAACATTAGGCGACCACGTATTTGGTGAATATGTTGCAGCTAAAAAAGCTGAGTGGGACAGCTATCGTACTGCTGTACACACTTGGGAATTAACAAACTATCAAGCAAAATTCTAATTGATAACATTAGATGTCTAAAAAGGGTCTGACTCTTCCAACAAACACTTAGTTATGGGATGACTAACTATTTAGTTCCTGAATAAAGTGTTAGAGGGGTCAGACCCTTTGTTTTTAGACAGTCTTATATTTCAATGAAAATTGGCAGGATCATTGGTTTTCTTTTCGTTTTTTCAAATAAAAATTGCCCGACTGCCTTTTTAATTTTTTGCTTCATAACATTCCATTGGTATATACGATCATCTTGCAAGTCGTTTATCGTTGTTTTCACAAGGCGATTTATATCTTTTAAGAGATCCTCTGACTCTCTAGTATAGACGAAGCCGCGCGAAATTGTATCCGGGCCGGTAAGGATTTTTCGTTCATGCTTACTTATCGTTACGACGATGACAAGCATTCCATCTTCAGACAATTGTTTGCGGTCCCGTAAAACGATATCGCCGACATCTCCAACACCAACTCCATCTACAAAGGTATTTCCAGCAGGTATTTTTCGAGTTTGCCGCGCTTCCAGATGTTCAATATCAACGACATCACCATTGCTAATAATAAAAGTATTTCCATTCTCTACGCCAACAGACTCGGCCAATTGACGATGCTGGTGCAGCATTCTAAATTCACCATGGATTGGGATGAAATATTTCGGTTTCATTAGGGTAAGCATAAGCTTTAAATCCTCTTGATATCCATGCCCGGAAACATGCATTTTCGTTGAGCTTCCAGAGCCGTAAATAACCTTCGCTCCAAGGGAAAAGAGATTATCGATGATTTTTGAGACGTTTCGCTCATTTCCCGGTATTGGCGAAGCTGCTAATATGACGGTATCTCCAGGCAAGATATCGACATCGCGGTAACTTGAGCTGGATAAACGTGCAAGTGCAGCCAGCGGTTCTCCCTGACTACCAGTACATAGAATCGCTACATTTTCAGGGGCTAATTTATTAATCTCATGCGGTTCGATCAGCATATCATCAGGAACCGTTAAATAACCGCGCTGGATCGCAACATCCACGACATTGACCATACTCCGACCAAGTAATGCCAGCTTTCGATTTGTTTTTATAGCAGCATCAACTACCTGTTGGACACGGTTAATATTGGACGCGAAGGTAGAGATAATAACTTTTCGGTTTGCCTTCATAAAAGCTTCTTCGATATGATCGCCTACTATTCGCTCTGATGGGGTTATGCCTGCTCGTTCTGCATTCGTACTTTCAGATAATAGAACCAATACACCTTGCATGCCGATTTCAGCCATTTTGTGAATATCAGAATATTGATTGTTTACAGGTGTTAAATCAAATTTAAAATCTCCGGTATGGACGACATTCCCTTCAGGTGTATGGAAAACAATCCCTAAACAATCGGGAATACTATGATTTGTTTTAAAAAAGCTTACGCGTACCTTTTCAAACTCAAGGGCTGACTCTGAATCAATCTGAATCAGTTCAGTTTCTCGCAGCAGTTTATGTTCTTTTAATTTTAATTCTATTAAACCTAAGGTAAATCGAGTCGCATAAATAGGTACATTTAATTTTTTTAAGAAGTAAGGAATTCCGCCAATATGGTCTTCGTGTCCATGTGTAACAATTAAAGCTCTGATTTTATCTTTGTTTTCTAGTAAGTAGGTAATGTCAGGGATAATTAAGTCAATACCTAACAGGCTTTCATCTGGAAATTTGGAACCGCAATCAATGATGATGATCTCGTTTGAATACTCGATTGCATACATGTTTTTTCCGATTTCATTTACCCCGCCTAAAGCAAAAATGGATAATATCTCCTTATTTGTACTCAATATGATATCCTCCCATATGTAATTAGAAAAGCATAAGGCGTTAAGTATTAGGTGACAAGCTTATGGCGAACAGGATAGAAGGTATTCTTTATTACCTCTAATTCCTGCTTGACTAGATCCTTGCGACTGGCAAAAACGGTACGTCAATTGCCATCATTGCACTTGTCCTTCATGTGCTTCGCCGATGGCACCAGAAGCCAGACACTAACACTAAATAATCTTTTATACCTGCTTATCTTTGAAATAAGTATAGTATTCCCTATTTATCGTTCATTATCACTAGTTGTTTAAAATGTAAAATGAATCGAATTTCACAGAAGTTGAGTTAGATGAATTCTTCCTTTATAATAATAAATAGAATCGTACTTTTTCTAAAGATAGGGCGGTGGTTAAATGAACAACACTAGCGCAACAAACGTCATAGAAAAGTTTTCAGAATGGCAAAAAGAACTAGGTAAAGCTGAAGGTACAGTTAAAACCTATGTAGGGATTTTAGAAAAGTTTCAAGCGTGGTTACATGAAAAGGACTCAAGCCTGAATCAGATCTCTGCGAATGACGTTCAATTGTATATGAACCATTTAGAAGAACAGCAAAAAAGTGCAGGTACGATCGAAAAATATCTTGCAGCCATTAGTGTTTTTTCCCGCTATTTAGGGAGATCTGAAATTATTACCGGTATTCATAAAAAGGAAAAAATAAAAGACACAGACATTCCTGATTCTCTGGAAGAAACAGAGGAAAAGCGATTATTATTAGAGGTTGAATTAGAAGGTAATCTTCGAAATATAGCAATTGTCTATACGCTTTTGTACACTGGTATTCGAATATCAGAATTATGTGCATTAAATGTAGAGGATATTGAAATAAACAATAAAAAAGGAACCCTTTTTGTGAAAAATAATAAAGGGGAGCTTGAGAGAATCATTCCATTATCGAAAGAAGTAACGAATCACTTGAAAAAATATATTTATTCACTAAGCACCAATCAATCAGCATTATTTGTTTCAAATGCTCATAAACGGATCTCAACCAGAGCTGTGCAATATATGCTGCAAAAATACAATGTAAACCCACATAAATTACGGCACACGTTTTGTCAAAAACTCATTAATAAAGGGATCGATATCCAAACTGTAGCGAAATTGGCAGGACACAAAGATATTAATGTAACAAAAAGATATGCCAGCGCTTTAGAGCCAAATTTAAAGAATGCTATTGATCGGGCTTTTTCATAAAAGATACACACGGGTGCTTTGTCATAGTGTGCAGGGAACCTTTTATGGACGATAAATAGGGTGTCTCAAAAGTTTGTTGAAATAGCAATCTTTTGAGACACCCGATGAAGAAATCAATCAATATGCTTCTTAAAAATGTTAGTGATCATCTGATTCCTCATCAAGCACATGCTCGTCTATATTTTCTTTAAAAGCAAAAGATAGAAGCAGTGAAACTAAAATGCCGCCGCCGATTAAATTTCCAATGGAAGCGGGTATGATATTAAAGAAAATTAATTCTGACCAACTGTATGTAAATCCTTCAAGTACGGTAATGCTAAAATACCCCATATTTGCTACAGCATGTTGGAAATTCCCTGCTTCAAAAATGATAACCGGCAGAAATATGCCTAAAATTTTCCCGGCAACATCTCTGGCAGCTGTTGCTAGAACGGCAGCCATACCAATCAACCAATTCGCTAAAATCCCTGAAAAGAGAACTTGAAACCAACCCCATGTTCCTCGCTCAGTAAACTGCATTTTTTTCTTCATAAAGCCGAGTAGACCTTCATAAAACTCTTTATCTAATGAACCTGATAGATTAAGTAAAAAACCAACAAAAAGGGCTCCTAGAAAATTTCCAAGATAACAAACAAGCCAAAATCGTAACACCTTTTTACTAAGCCAGTATTTGCTATATAGAATATAGCTTGGCAGTAAAACATTAATTTCTGTAAACAGGATAGAACCTGATAAAAAAATCATTGCATACCCCATAGCGAAACCGATTCCGGATAAAAGGTTATAATACCCGTCAATTTTAATATTTGCCGACATTAAAACGGAAGCGAGTGCGCCAAAGGATATAAACGCTCCTGCCATGATTGAAAGGATGAATTGGGAGCGTTTTGTCATTTGCTGTGTTTCTTTCCCTTTCAAAATAAATGATTCGATAATTTGTTCTGGGAAGTAATATTGTCTATCAGGATATAGATGATCTTGCTCTAAATTTTCATTTTTTTTATTCATCATATTCACCATCGTTTTTAAAAAAACAGTTCCCCTTGATTACAAACCGTAAACCTACAATTTATAAAGATAGTTAGCTCAAAGCCCTTTGCTGATTTTGTTTTATTTGATTGGAATGTATCGTGAGGCTCTCAGAAAGGAACTGGACAAGAGGACCTAAAGATGTCAATGCGTTGAGAAGGCTTCCAGATCACCGCTCAAGATGAGCGTCAGTAGCTAAAATCTGCAGGCTGGACTGTCATGCAATAAAGGTAATCATTTTTGGTAAGGTCACCTAAAAGTGAAAAAAGTTGAAAACGAGCCATACTAAAGAGGAAAAGTTTACTAGAAAATTGCAGAGGGTAAACAATTAGTACATTCGTTGAAAACATTAGCAAAAGATGTAAAAAAAGGAGTTGAATATAATGGATGTATTTTTCACCTATTTACTAGTTTCGAGTACGACTCCATTGTTTCTTTGGAAGGAAAGGAGAACATTAGCCATCCTCCATATTCCAGTAGTTGCCGCAATGTGGGGGGTCTATCTCACATATATAAACATGGATTTAGGTGAATTAGGACATTACCTATTTGGATTCACTTTTGTAGTGAATGTCGTCATCGCACACTTAACGATCTACCATGTTTTTGTAAAACGATTCTTTAATAAGAAAATGAGAAATATAAGAGATTATTAAATAAACATGATTTTTTCATTCGGTAACGTTAGTATGCGAAGCAAGTTTCATTCCTGCTTCGCTTTTCTTTTTATATAGGATGGTGAGAAGAGGATTAGAATGTTCCGTATGAGGGAATAGAATACTATTGGGTTATAAAATTGTATTCCAGGATGGAAGGACGTAATTGTATGTTTGAATTTATACTTACTACATTAAATAGCCTTGGAATTTGGGGATTGTTTTTAGGACTGGCCCTTGAGGCATCATCACTTCCTTTTCCAGGAGTGCTTTTTGTATTAACTTATGGATATCTATTAAAACCTTCATGGGGAATGGTCGCTATTTTAACAATAACAGGCAGCTTCGTTTATACTATTTTTAGCTATATTCCATATTTCATAGGATTAAAATTACAAGATAATCTTAAACAAGAAAAATATGAGAAAAAAATAAAAAGAGCGAAGGCATGGTTTGATAAATATGGGGAATGGACCATTTCACTTTCGCGAATTTTAGGAGTCGGAAATTATATTTCTTATTTTGCAGGAATGATAAAAGTGAACCCTTGGAGATATGGGGTGCTTACTTTTATCGGAATTCTCCCATGGGTCTTATTTATGCTTATTCTTGGGAGAGCCGGGATTATTAAAACGGTTATCGATTTATTTACGAGTATTCAAAAATACCTAGTAATCGGACTGGCGCTAGGATTGATTGTTTATCTAGTTTACCGGTTTAAGAAAAATCCCGAAAATAGTCCGAATTAAGGCCGTTATATTCTATGGGTGAAAAAACATAAAAAAAGTAATAAAAAAGAAAAAAACTTTGTTTATCCGATAGACAAACTAAGTAAATGATGGTACTATATCTATAAGAATTAAATATTAACAATCTACCTGATGTAAGCGATAACAAGCAGGTTGTTAATGACCAATCAACATACAATGTCCAGGAGGAATAAACATGGCTTATTTTGAAACGATTAATAAAATCCAATATGAAGGTGCTAGTTCAAAAAATCCATTATCGTTTAAGTATTACAATCCAGAAGAAGTCATTAACGGAAAAACAATGGAAGAGATTCTTCGCTTTTCTGTTGCATATTGGCATACTTTTACAGCAGATGGAACAGATCCATTTGGCGTTGGAACAGCCATCCGCCCATGGAATCATCTCCAAGGAATGGATTTAGCTAAAGCTCGTGTCGAAGCAGCATTTGAATTATTTGAAAAGCTGAACGTTCCTTTCTTCTGCTTCCATGATGTAGATATCGCACCTGAAGGAGCAACATTAAAAGAAACGTATCAAAACTTAGATACAATTGTAGCAATGATTAAGGAATATATGAGCACAAGCAAAACAAAGCTTTTATGGAACACGGCTAATATGTTCACACATCCGCGATATGTACACGGAGCAGCAACTTCGAACAATGCTGATGTATTTGCTTATTCTGCTGCAAAGGTTAAAAAAGGCTTGGAGATTGGGAAAGAACTTGGTGCAGAGAATTATGTATTCTGGGGCGGCCGTGAGGGCTATGAAACACTGTTAAATACAAATATGCAGTTGGAACAGGATAATCTTGCCCGCTTCTTCCATATGGCGGTTGATTATGCGAAAGAAATTGGTTTTGATGCACCATTCTTAATTGAACCAAAACCGAAAGAGCCTACAAAGCATCAATATGATTTTGATGTAGCAACAGGTCTTGCTTTCTTGCAAAAATATGATTTAACAGATTACTTTAAATTTAATATTGAGGCGAATCATGCTACTCTTGCAGGACATACATTCGAACACGAATTACGTGTTGCCCGCATTAACAATATGTTAGGTTCTGTTGATGCAAACCAAGGAGATACATTATTAGGCTGGGATACAGATGAGTTCCCGACAGACTTGTACACAACAACTCTTGCTATGTATGAAATTTTGAAAAATGGCGGCTTAGGCAAAGGCGGACTTAACTTTGATGCAAAAGTAAGAAGGGGTTCATTTGAAGCTGAAGATCTTTTCCACGCACATATTGCAGGTATGGATAGCTTTGCTATTGGATTAAAAGTAGCTAATAAGCTGATTGAAGACAATGTTTTAGATGGATTCGTTGAGCAGCGCTACAGCAGCTATTCAGAAGGCATTGGTCTTGAGATCGTTGAAGGCAAAGCAGACTTCCGTAAATTAGAGGAGTATGCATTACAATTAGGTGAAATTAAAAACGAATCTGGCCGTCAAGAACGATTAAAGGCATTAGTAAATCAATATTTATTAGAAACATTAGCAAATGTTACTGTTTAAATAATATCCAAAGAGGATGACTTAAGGAAGAGAAGACCTTCTTAAAGTTATCCTCTTTTTTATGAATGATGAACAGAAAATATAAATTGAATCACGATAGCCTATCCACTATAATAAATGATAAATTACCATACTAGCATAAATACATAATCAGAGCGGTGTGTGAATGAGGTGAAGCATTGGTATTATTTGATGGTAGAAGCGGTGGTTCAACAAGCAATTATATCTATCAAACATTAAAAGAGCAAATTATCAATTTAACATTAGAACCCGGAACGAAAATGTCCGAGAAAGAAATTGCAGATCAGCTTAAGGTAAGCAGAACTCCAGTGAGGGAATCTTTTTTGAAATTATCGCAAGAGGAACTTTTAGAGATATATCCGCAGCGAGGAACGTTTGTTTCACGCATTGACCTTGCCCATGTGGAGGAATCTCGATTTGTTAGAGAAAATATTGAGAAAGCAATCGTTCGATTAGCTTGTGAAAAATTATCTGAAGATGATTTATTTCAATTGGAAGTTAATATTACTATGCAAGAAGCCTGTGAAAAAAAGGCTAATTATATTAAGTTATTTGAATTAGATGATGAGTTTCATAAAATCTTATATGATGCATGTAATAAACAAAGGACATGGAACATGCTTCAGCAAATGAGCAGTCATTTTAAACGGCTTCGTTTATTGCGTCTTTCCTCAAATCCAGATTGGAATATCATTATTTCACAGCATAAACAAATTTTTGAATTGGTTAAAAATAATGAACCGGATCAGGTAGAAAAAGCGATGACAGAGCATCTGCGGCTGGTTGTTATTGAAAAGGAACTTATAAAACAGCGTTATCCAACTTATTTTAAATAGGAGTTTGCGAAGGATTACAAAACCTTTCGAATGTAAGAGGCTTCACTTTCGGGAAGCCTCTTTTATATGGTGAGAATCTTTTCCGATACGCTGAGGGTTAGTTCACATGCATCAGAACTTGCTCTTTAGTAGAAATTTATAATGGAATCATGCTATAGTTTTGATATTAAATCTTAGAGGGTGTTAACATGTTTTATGTTGTGTTAGATCTTGGCTGTGCCGAATGTGGAGAAAGCTCAAATATACTTGGTATATTTACAACACTTGAGGCAGCTAAAAGTGCTCAAGAAGAGTATATAGAAAAAAATCGCTTGGACGAATATTCAGATCATGAATTTTTTATCTATAAAATAGATCAATTAAATAAAATTTATCATAATAGTTTTGAACATCTTGCTGAATAAACGCAACATACAATCCCTTTCATCATATAGTGTAGAAAAAGGGGTTTCTATATGGAAAAATATTATTGTTCAAACTGTATGTTGCTTAATGATGAGAATGAGGCTTGTTTACAATGCGGCCGAAAAGAACTAAAACGTATTACGATAAATGTTCATAATCAACAGTCAAAATATCACGCTGAAGAGTAAATGACAGTGGCCTTTCGCTGTCATTTTTTGCTTATAACTAAGAAGAAAAGAATCTAGGCTATCGCCATTTGAAGGCGATAAGCCGATGTCTATTCTCCATCTTCAATGGCGATGTTTGTTCGCTTCTCAATACAATCAGTATTTTTAGCGATTTTTATTTCTAAAATGCCATTATTAAAGATGGCATGGATGTCTTTCTCTTCAATCATAATGGGGAAAGTAATGTTCCTTGTTAAGTCTTCTGATGTTTGTTCGTTTTGATTCGGGTCAGATTCAGAACGAACGGTTATAGTGATGATTTCTTTTTCAGCAGTGATGGATATATCTTCTTTTTGTTTTTCTCCTATCTCTGCTTCAATGATAAACTCCTCATTCGTTTCAAAAAGATCGACGCGAAATGTGTGCTCATCCAGTAAGCTTGTGAATGGATCAATAAAAAACTGTGTCATCCATTCTTCAATCCCGTTAATATTCATTGGATTTGAACACTTTCTAATATTCATTTAAATTGACCTCCATAGAACGGAAACTTCTAAAATGTAATGAACCCCTTTAAACTATAAGGTATTCAAGATTGCTTTTTTGGTGAAAGGAATCTGTCCTATAGCAAGTAAATTGATATAAATGAAGTATAAAGGGGCAAGCTCTTGAACAGGAGGGGTAAATAAGCTGAATAAGAATAAAATGGTGATTTGTCTTCCATTCAATTTTGGTTAGCTTTTATAGACGCTGGGTCCTGGCAATCAAACCGCGCAACTTAATTGACTTGTACCTCCAGTGCTTCAGTTCTGATATGTGATATCCAAAGTTCAGCAAAAATGAAAAAAAAAAGAGGCCTTTTAAGCCTCTACATGTCATGTCCACTATTATGCTTCTGACGCGTATGATTCGCGTTCTTCACCTTTTTAGACCCATCCAGCGGTTCTGGCTGACCAGGATTATCTCCTTTAGGTGCATTTTTACGCATATCTTTGCTCGTATTTTTGTTTGTCATGGCAATACCTCCACATAACTTGAAACATCTTTTGGATTTTTACTAAAAAATGCCTTGCCACTATATACTTAAATGTAAGGTCTGGAAATGAAATTATTAGGTAATAGTGACTTTTGCTTGACTGTTATTAATATGCTACACATGACTTGATTTTATGAGCAAAGATTCCTGTAACGATGATTCCTGCCTTACATACTTTTTGATCCTGCTTATCATACTTATATTCCGTCACATATGTGTTGATTTTCGCTTTTGCTGATTGGTTAAAACGGCCATCATTCATTGTTTAGTAAGGAGAAGTTTAGTTTGAAAATAAAATGGTTTGGACATTCTGCTTTTTTACTGACATCTGAAGCGGGAACCAGGGTTCTTATCGATCCATTTTATCGCTTCATTCACTACCGAATGCCAATTGTTGAAACAGAAATTGTTGCCATTACACATAATCATTTTGATCACAATAAAATTCAAGCTGCAGCAGGTGATTACTTACTTGTTAATGAACCGAAGGAATACATCCGCGATGATGTAAGAATTAGGGGAATTAAGACATTTCACGACAAAGTAAATGGTGAGAAGAGGGGGCCAAATATTTTATATCGTTTCCAAATGGACGATTTAACCATCTGCCATTGTGGAGATTTAGGGCATGTATTATCAGAAGAACAATTGAATGAAATTGGCAAACTAGATATTCTTATCATTCCCGTAGGAGGAACATTTACACTAAATGCACGAGAAGCTGCCCAAGTCGTACATCAATTTGAACCCCGTATTACCATTCCTATGCACTATAGAACAAAGGCATTATCGGTAGTTGGCTTCATGTTTTCAAAGGTAGATACGTTTCTTCAGATATCCGGACAGCGAATAACCGAAGTCATAACATTGGAGATTTCAAAGGAAAATGTGTCTGATTATGCTGGTGTTGTCACTATGCAATATGAATAAAAATATTGATTGACATAAAAGATTTTAGAGTGATTAAATAAAGATAACAATATATGGAAGGGTGAAAGCGTACATGATTTAATAATCCGAACTTTAGAATAGTCGATATCAAATACTTCTATGCCAGTGGATGGATAGTTCCAGTGATATATCGATTATGATTTCTGAGGTAGGATTAGATCATGTACATTTGCTTGTGTTAGGAGAAGTCTGTCATGATTACTTTTTCTTTGCCAAGTACTTTACATTGACTCCTGTCTCAGAAATGAGTCCAGGAGTTTTTTGTTTGCAAAGAGATTTTAGGAGGAGTCAGGCATGAATATAGTGATAAAAGAAATTGCGATAGAACGTTCACATTCAGCTCCCTATGGCATTGCAACAGATGATAAGGAGAATGTATGGTTTACTCAACATAAAGCTAATAAAATAAGTTGCTTAAATAAATTTGGAGATATTAAGGAATTTACTCTCCCTACACCAGACGCCCAAGTTTTATGTTTAACTGCAGCTTCTAATGGGGACATATGGTTTACAGAAAATAAAGGCAATAAATTAGGGAGAATTTCAAATCAAGGAGTCATAGAAGAATTTCTGCTGCCCCACCCAAATTCAGCCCCATATGGTATTGCAGAAGGATTGAACGGAGATATTTGGTTTACAGAAATGAGCGGGAATCGAATAGGCAAAATAACATCGAGCGGTTCGATTTATGAATATGAAGTACCATCAGAAGGTGCTTTCCCTTCTTTTATCGTTTTAGGGGATGATGGAGCCATGTGGTTTACTGAAAATCAAAACAATGCCATTGGGCGAATTACGGTAACAGGCAAAGTAACTGAATTTGTCATACCAACTTCAAATTCAGGACCGGTAGGAATAACGAATGGTCCTGATCAAGCCCTTTGGTTTGTAGAGATTTTATCGAATAAGATCGGTCGTATTACCTTATCGGGTGAGATAACGGAATATGAACTTCCGACAGAAAATGCCCGACCACACGCAATAACTGCCGGGATTGACGGTTCATTATGGTTTACTGAGTGGGGAGCAAATCAAATAGGACATTTCTCCCTTGCAGAAGGCCAAATAACCGAATATAAAATCCCTACACCTCAAGCTGAACCACATGGAATCTCGTGTGATAAAAATGGAGAAGTATGGTTTGCCTTAGAGTGCAATAAATTAGGTCATTTATCAATGATTAAGTAGTGCCAAGGAATGAACTGCACTTACTTAGATGAAAGACAAACGGTGGAGGGGGAAAAAGGTGACTCAAACAACAAGTACGATTCCTAAAGCCGCATTGCGCGGTACAGCATCTGGCATATTTTTTATGGCATTTTTCGAAACTCTGTGGGCATACACAGGGATTATGGGATTGCAAGGCTGGGGAATTCCATGGTTATTAATCATTGCTGTAGCAATAGGAAGCGTTCTATATATTAGCGGTGTTTTTTTGTTACGAGCATCGCGGGAATTACCGAATCAAGTTCAAACCACAGCTGTAAGGTATGGGAAGCGAACGTTTTTCTGGTTTAACATCATTTTTGCTGCAGAGTTATTGGCTATAGCTATCACTGTTGTGATTTGTCAAGCTGCTCGTCATACAGAACTTATCCCGATTGTTGTCGCATTCATTGTTGGTGCATATTTTCTTCCTTTGGCTTATCTTTTTCAAGTCAAAGTGTATTATGTAACAGGAGGACTGCTTTGTTTACTGGCTATTCTTACATTTTTGTTTGTTCCTGAGAAGATAACACTTGGGGAACACGAGATTCTTTCATTTATGTCATTAACAGGTATTGGTTCTGCTTTCATTTTGTGGGGAACTGGTTTGTCCATATTGGTAATGGGCAAGAAATTGATAAGATTCGCTCAGCTAAAAACCAGTATTAGTGAAATTGGAATGTAACCTGAAAAAGATTAATAAAAGAAAAGGGATAAAAATAAACACTTCTTTTCAGCGTTTTTTTAAAATCATTCATAAGGAGATCGGTGAATATTTTTTTCATGTTCAGACATACTAACAGATGGTTTTATACTTGCGATGAAAGGAATGTGTGAGTTTTATGCCATATAATAAGGACAAGCAACAATCATTTCAAGCTGCACAGCAAGGGGCTACTGAAGCAATTGATGCCTATCAAAATATCGTTAAAGAAAGCCCGGATTACGGAAGACAGCTTAAACATTTAACAGAAGAAGTAAATGAAGCCTATCAACAAGTGAATAATGCCCTTGAAAATGCATCGGAAACACAAAGAAAGCGGCTTGAACAATACCAAAGTGATCTTGAAAAAATTGTAAATGAGTTAAATTTAAACGATGTATAAAACAAAACGACGGGGGACCGTCGTTTTTTGTCAGGAAATAGATAACATTATATCCTACTGATTTTTTTTACGCTTTTTATTATTTTGTCTTTGTGCAGCTGTCAGCGGTTCATTTTGGAACTCTTCATTATAGCCAGCACCCATTCCTTGTGCACTCGCATCATTCATTCCGACCCGAATGTGATTCGCTTTGCGTTTAGCCATAAGTTCTTCACCCCCTACAACAACTATCATGTGTCAAGAGCGTGATATCCATTCAGTTGCTTGCATGAACGAAAGGAATCAAAAAATTTAGAAAAAATTTTAAGATTTCGGTGCTATTTAGTTAAAAATTTGATATAGTAAAAAAGTAAAACTGGTACGCTTTCATAAGAGAAACTTATACATATCAATAACATCATTGTTATTTACTTATGTTACTAGTTGTATTAAGATTGAAATGTGTGAAATTTAAAAAATGGGGTACCATCCTTCGACAAGAGTCGATCTTGATCTTATTAAGGGGGAGAAAGCAAAATGACTAATCAAGTTACTACAAAACAAGATGCTTTCCAAGCACGTAAAAGCTTTACGGTTAATGGAAAGACGTACAACTACTATTCCTTACAAGCATTAGAAAATGCAGGAATTGGTAACGTTTCGCGCTTACCTTATTCAGTAAAGGTTCTTTTAGAATCTGTATTACGTCAAGTAGACGGCAGAGTCATAACAAAAGAACATGTTGAAAATTTAGCGAAGTGGGGAACTTCGGAACAAAAGGACATCGACGTTCCATTTAAACCATCTCGCGTTATCTTACAAGATTTCACTGGTGTACCTGCTGTCGTTGACTTAGCGTCACTTCGTAAAGCGATGGCTGACATGGGTGGAGATCCTGATAAAATCAATCCGGAGATTCCAGTTGACCTTGTAGTTGACCACTCTGTACAGGTTGACAAAGCAGGAACTTCTGATGCGTTACAGTTTAACATGGATCTTGAATTTGAACGTAATAATGAGCGTTATAAATTCCTAAGCTGGGCACAAAAATCATTTGATAACTACCGTGCTGTACCGCCAGCAACTGGAATTGTTCACCAAGTAAACTTAGAATATTTAGCAAGTGTCGTTCATGCAGTAGAAAATGAAAACGGTGAATTTGAAACATTCCCTGATTCATTAGTAGGTACTGACTCACATACAACAATGATCAACGGTATCGGTGTTCTAGGTTGGGGTGTAGGCGGTATCGAGGCAGAAGCAGGTATGCTAGGACAGCCTTCATACTTCCCAGTTCCAGAAGTAATCGGCGTTAAATTAACTGGTGAGCTGCCAAATGGTACAACGGCAACTGACTTAGCTTTAAAAGTAACACAAGTATTACGTCAGCAAGGTGTTGTTGGTAAATTTGTTGAGTTCTTTGGTCCTGGTGTAGCAAAGCTTCCGCTTGCTGACCGTGCAACAATTGCAAACATGGCACCTGAATATGGTGCAACTTGCGGTTTCTTCCCTGTTGATGAAGAAGCATTAAATTATATGCGTTTAACTGGCCGTGACGAAGAACTAATCCAAGTTGTTGGAGAATATTGCAAAGCGAACGGTTTATTCTTCACGCCTGAAAATGAAGATCCAACATTCACAAAGGTTGTTGAAATTGACCTTTCTGAAATTGAAGCAAACCTTTCAGGTCCTAAACGTCCACAGGATTTAATCCCTCTTTCAATGATGAAGGATAAATTCCATGAGCATTTAGCAGCGCCGGCTGGTAACCAAGGCTTTGGTTTAGAACCTACAGAGATCAATAAAGAAATCACTGTGACATTTAAAAACGGTGAAGAAACAAAAATGAAAACAGGTGCGATTGCCATCGCTGCGATCACAAGCTGTACAAATACTTCTAACCCTTATGTATTAGTAGCTGCAGGTCTTGTTGCGAAAAAAGCTGCTGAATTAGGACTTGAAGTGCCTAAATATGTAAAAACATCATTAGCTCCTGGTTCAAAAGTTGTTACAGGTTACTTAGAAAACTCTGGTCTTCTTCCACACTTAGAAAAGCTTGGCTTTAACCTTGTTGGATATGGCTGTACGACATGTATCGGTAACTCTGGTCCGCTTGCTGATGAAATCGAAGAAGCAGTTGCTGCAAACGATTTATTAGTAACATCTGTTTTATCTGGTAACCGTAACTTTGAAGGACGTATTCATCCGCTAGTGAAAGGTAACTACCTTGCATCACCGCCATTAGTTGTGGCTTACGCATTAGCTGGTACTGTAGACATCGATCTTCAAAACGATTCATTAGGTAAAGATAAAAACGGTAATGATGTATTCTTCAAAGACATCTGGCCAGGAACAGAAGAAATTAACGAAGTTGTTAATAAAACTGTTACACCTGAGCTATTTAGAAAAGAATATGAGCAAGTATTTGATGATAATGCGCGTTGGAATGAAATTGAAACAACAGATGAGGCGTTATATGTTTGGGATGAAAAATCAACTTACATTCAAAACCCTCCATTCTTCGAAGGCTTAACTGCTGAACCTGGCAAAGTTGAAGCGTTAAAAGACCTTCGTGTTGTTGCTAAATTCGGTGATTCCGTAACAACTGACCATATTTCACCTGCTGGTTCAATCGGTAAAGATACACCTGCAGGACGTTACCTCCAAGAAAATGGCGTAACTCCAAGAGAGTTTAACTCTTACGGTTCTCGCCGCGGTAACCATGAAGTTATGATGAGAGGTACATTCGCTAATATCCGTATCAAAAACCAAGTTGCTCCTGGTACAGAAGGCGGCTATACAACTTACTGGCCAACTGGCGAAGTTAAATCAATCTATGATGCATGCATGGATTATAAGAAAGATGGCACAGGACTCGTTGTATTAGCTGGAAAAGATTACGGTATGGGAAGCTCTCGTGACTGGGCTGCTAAAGGAACAAACCTTCTTGGCATCAAAACAGTTATCGCTGAAAGCTTCGAGCGTATTCACCGCAGTAACTTAGTGCTAATGGGTGTTCTTCCGCTTCAATTTAAAGAGGGAGAAAGCGCAGAAGTGTTAGGATTAACTGGAAAAGAAACAATTGAAGTTGCTATTGACGAAACAGTTAAACCACGTGACTTCGTAAAAGTGACAGCTACAGATGAAGCTGGCAACAAAAAAGAATTTGAAGTATTAGTTCGTTTCGACAGTGAAGTTGAAATTGATTACTACCGTCACGGCGGAATTCTTCAAATGGTATTACGTGATAAATTACAAGCGTAACATAGTAAAAAGGAACGGGATCCCGTTCCTTTTTTCGTTTTGCAAGTGTTTGTGTCTAATCCGCAAACAAAAACCACCATCCATTGTTCTTTCTTATGTTCCATGATTTAATAGAGAAAGGGATCAATTTGAGGGAGATCAAGTCATGTTTGACGCATTTCAACTAGGACCGTTTACGGTTCAGTATTTTTATATCATTGTCCTAATTACCTTTCTTACTACATATTATTTGATAGGCGTATTAGTAAAGGAATCTGCGCCAAAACAGTTTATTAAAAAGCATTATTGGACAGTTGTTTTGATCTTAATTTTTACGTATAAATTTAGCATTGTTTTGTTTCGGCCGGAACTCTTGTGGACAAATCGCTGGATCTACTTTACTGGCGGCCAAAAAGGGATTTATTTAGGGTTTGTCATAAGTTTGGTCTATCTAGGAGCGGCAGCGAAAAAAGATCAACTTTCGATAAAATCGTTTGGTTTTTCGCTTCTGCTTGTAACGATTAGCTATATTTTACTATTTCATCTAATAAAAATTGTGGTTTTGTCTTTTGCTTAGGAGGTCTTGTAAAAACATATGAAAAAAATATTAGCTATTTCGATTTTAGTCTTTCTGGTGGGGTATGCGATTTATTATGCCATTAATCCGAGTAACGTGAGAGTAGGTGTAACAGAAGGCAATGCTGCACCAGACTTTGAATTAACGACGCTTGACGGCGAAATGATGAGCTTGTCCAATCTGCAGGGGAAAAAGGTAATCGTTAATTTTTGGGCAACATGGTGCCCTCCATGCCGGTCCGAAATGCCTGATATGGAGAAGATTCATCATGAATTTGGTGACGATGTTGTGATCGCAGCAGTTAACCTTACGAGTTCAGAGAAAAACACGGAATTGGTTGAAAAATTCGTGAAAGAATTGAATTTAACATTCCCGGTATTATTGGATGAAAAAGGGGCCATTAATAAGCAATTTGAAGTGTTATCATACCCTACATCTTATATTATAGATGAAGATGGAATCATTACGTCAAAATTTGTAGGAGCTATGACCTATGAACAAATGAAAGACCTGCTTGAATTAGAGTAAAGGCTTGAGGCAAAATGTCTCAGTCTTTTTTTTTGTCTTGCTGCTTTTTAATAATGGAACTTCAGGTGCTCGCTTTCCATCCTAGCAGGAGTCTTGCATTCCATTCATCAACCTTTTTCTGCAGTAATGATCCGTAAAAACGAAAAAACAACCATTTTTTAGAAAAGTGCTTTTATATTTATCAAAGCTTTTTAGAAAAAATGTACTAAATTTTTTGAAAATTGGACATCCTTTTTAATAACGTAAGCGGAGGTGAGATGTGTGAGAAAACATAAAAAAAGAACATTTGAGGAGTTAGTTTTAGAAAATAAGCAGCAGCTTTTAAAGGATCAAGAGGCTCTTGAGAGAATTGAGGAACGCTGGGAGCAAAAGATGCTTAGGAAATTAGATTAACAAGCTTTACTAGTCATGTATCGCCTTTTTTATGGGCATTCTATCCGTTGAGGAGGCGATAAACCATGACAAACCAAAGTAATGATACACAAAGTCATTTTAATCCTAACCATGTTGGAACAAAACCGCGTGGGTTTGGGAATAATAAAGGCAAAAAAATGCAAGATACATCTGGAAAGCATGCTCAAGTAATGCAAACCAAGGGTGAGTAATTCTTACCTTTAGCAAAAAATAAGTTTAAAAATCCCTTCAAAATAGCAGACTAAAATTGTTGTTTCATATGCTAACACGAAAGGAAGGATTTAAATGGCAAACCAAAACCGTCCAAATCCAGATGATCGCTCAGACAACGTTGAAAAACTACAAAGCATGGTTCAAAATACGATTGAAAACATTGAAGAAGCACAAGATACCCTTCAATTTGCTTCACCTGAAGAACGTGAAAGAATTGAAGCGAAAAACGCTCGCCGCGAAGAAAGCATTCATGCATTGCGTGAAGAAATCAAGGATGAAGCACAAGCGCGCGAAGAAGGATACCGTAATAATCAGCAATAAATCAGGCTTTTTGCCTGGTTTATTTTTTTCTGCATAAATCACTTCAATAGGTGAGGTTTAACCAAAAGTGTCATAAG
Organism: Bacillus sp. SA1-12; assembly: GCF_000981385.1. Classification (GTDB taxonomy): domain Bacteria; phylum Bacillota; class Bacilli; order Bacillales; family Bacillaceae; genus Metabacillus. The sequence goes on along the minus strand of NZ_LATZ01000018.1, from coordinate 35,977 downwards.
TCTTTTTCATTCATGCATTTAGCTTTTCTATGATATGATGGATAAATGGAATTGGTTTACATTGCGATTAAGGGCAGCAAGGAGAGAATAACATGCTTGTATCAAAAAAAGAAATTGAAATTCGATATGCTGAAACCGATCAAATGGGTGTTGTTTATCATGCGAATTATTTAATTTGGATGGAAGTAGGCAGAACAAAATTAATTCAAGACCTTGGGTTTTCATACGCTCAAATGGAGAAGGATGGAATTATTTCTCCTGTAATTGATATTGAAATATCCTACAAAAAGCCAATGCGTTATGGAGAAACAGCGATGATTCATACATGGATAGAAGAATATAACGGAATGAAAAGTGTTTATGGGTACGAAATCTACACATCAACAGGAGAATTAGCTGTACAAGCTAAATCCAGCCATGTATGTGTTCATAAGGATACGTTCAGACCAGTAAAATTCCGCAAGCTCTTTCCAGACTGGCATGAAGCATATGAGAAGGCGAAGAAGTAATGGCTTTTGGCATCTCAAGGAAAGAATTAGCAAAATGGAAGGATGAAGTTTCACGTGGTGAAATTTCTTTTTTAACTCATTTTTGGCTGGATGATCGGTTTCCCCATTCACATTGTGTCACAAAGGCTGGCTGTAATAATATTGAAAAATTAGCAGCCTGGGGAGCACAATTCGGGCTAAAAAAAGAATGGATTCACTTTAATGATCAGTATCCACATTTTGACTTATTAGGTGAAACCCAGCTGAATATTTTAAAACACTATGGGTTGGAAGATCATATTCAACGTTTTAAATTACATAATAAAAAATGACAAAAGGTCAAAAGCTAACATAATGGCGGCTTTTGACCTTATTTTCATGCAATATCATTATTGCTCGATATAGGTAAAGGTTGGCTCGTTACCTTCTTCATCTAATTCAACACGCAGATTATGGTTGTCAAAATACCAAAGATCACGATTTTCTACAAAGAAAGTAATCCCATTAAGTTCTGCACTTGCTCCGATTTCTTCAGGCTGCTGTTTCGCCACACCAAGGGAAAAGCCTTTTTGAACATTACTGCATCCGCCATAACGGACAAAAAATTGAACCATATCGCCTTTTTGCAGCTGTAATTCCTCTATATACCAGTTGGCAGCTTTATCATCAATGATCATTTCCATTTTCAACACTCCTCTTGTTATTCTGCGAAGATTTTATGTCTTAAAAACAGCTGAAAATAAAAGCTGCTTATTTCATTATAATATAGAACGAAAAATAGAACCATGATTGTACCTGGTGTAACATGTAAATTTTTTGTGAAGGATAATAACCACTATTCATTTAACGAGTTCGGTTTAGAAGTAAAAGAACAATTAATAGCTAAAATCAAAACTGAATTAGAATCTTAGCTGTTATTGGTAAAAAACCTTTATGAATTTGATATGACTCGAGCGTATCCTATAGAAAGGCACTCAAAGCCAAAACCCTCGTTGGAAATCATGTAAATGTCTCATAGAAAGGCACTCAAAGCCAAAACCTTCTTTGAAAATCATGTAAATATCCCATAGAAAGGCACTCAAGGCCAAAACCCTCGTTGGAAATCATGTAAATGTCCTAGAGAAGGGCACTCAAAGCCAAAACCCTCTTTGAAAATCATGTAAATGTCCTAGAGAAGGGCACTCAAAGCCAAAACCCTCTTTGAAAATCATGTAAATGTCCCATAGAAAGGTACTCAAGGCCAAAACTCTCTTTGGAAATCATGAAAATGTCCTAGAGGAAGGTCAGATTATATAAAAACGAACTGTATCTTCATAGAATAGTCCTTAAGAAGAAAACATGATTCACTTCAATGTCCTTTAACAATGAAATGGCATGGTGAAAATTACTTCTCACCCTGTTAAATACGGTGTTACATCAGATGTAATTCCACTGCAGTTTTTTCCAAACTGATAGATCAACAAAAAGAGGCAGTCCGACTCATAGGTGAATCGGACTGCTAAATAGTGTGAGATTTACTATTTTTGTTACTATTTAAGTGGTTTTTAAGGAAAAACCCTTATTTAATGGACATCTTATTTTATATCCATTTAACTTTCGGTTCTGTTTTATCGATGATTCGTTTAATATTTGCCCGATGCCGGTAGATGACAAATAGGGTTAATAGCGTAATCACTATGATTAAAGGGATATCCCCTGTAAATAGGCTGTAAATGATGCCGTAGACACCTGCTAGCATAGATGATAAAGAAACATACTTTGTTAAGTAAAGAACAAGGAAAAAGAATGCAATCATTGTTATAAACAAGAGCGGTACATATAGCAGGAGTACACCGGCTGAAGTTGCTACCGCTTTTCCGCCTTTAAATCCTGCGAAAATAGGATATGTATGTCCGAGAACCGCAATAATACCGACTAAAAGCGGATCTAATTCACTATTAAAAAAGAAAGGCAATGCTGCAGCAAGTGTACCTTTTAGGATGTCGGCACTTGTTACAATTAACCCGGCTTTCACTCCAAGTGTACGGAAAGTATTGGTTCCGCCTAAATTCCCGCTTCCATGCTCACGAATATCGACTCCATATCCGAGCTTGCCTACAATCAGTCCAGATGGAATTGATCCTAGTAAATACGCTAAAATAAAAATAATGGCTTCAATCATATACGTGCTCCTTTGTGTAATCTTCCTTTATTCTATCATGGAGGTAGAGTAAAACTCTATGAGAGAATTAAAAAAACAAAAAAATCATCATTGGCTTTCCTAGTATTGGAGGGATTTGAACTTTCGATACAGGATAAAACAAGAAAGCTTTGAACACACTTTATAAAGAAATAGACCGATTTATTTGTATGTCAAGGCAGTACTTGCTATTATGAAGGTAAAGGAGTTGGATGAAAATGGCGATTGAAAATCCATCAAGACAGGAAATTGGGGAGATTTTAAAAAACAGCAAAACCATTGCCGTTGTCGGCTTATCGGATAATCCGGAACGCACATCCTACATGGTCAGTAAAGCGATGCAGGATGCTGGATATGATATTATTCCAGTCAATCCTACGGTCGATGAAGTGCTTGGTAAGAAAGCGGTTGCCTCTTTAAAGGAAATTGATGGGCATGTGGATATTGTCAATGTGTTCCGCCGTTCTGAGCATTTACTTGATGTGGCAAAAGAATTTTTAGAAATAGATGCCGATGTTTATTGGGCACAATTAGGTCTTGAGAACGAAGAAGCGTATGATTTGTTAAAAAAGAATCAAAAAACAGTTATTATGAATCGATGCATTAAGGTTGAACATGCAATGACGAAATAAAGGGAGACTTTCCATCTGAAGAGGCTATATTCTTCCCTAAGGATGGTTAGCACACTTAAACCGTCACATTCTAATGTCTCATCTGATTAGGCTGCAATATCTCATGTGATCTTTACTGGCAAGTTTTCCCTCTATTCATCTTTTTTGAAATAAGTGAATGTTGAAGTGGGATATACTGCCAGTAAGGATTAGGATAAAAAAAGAATGTGATCATTTTTAGAAAAATCCTTGTAAAAAACAAGGATTTTTTCCTTTCTTACACGAATATGGTTTGCTAAAAGAGCAAATGAACAGATACAATAAACATGGATATTACGTAATTTGCCCGAACATAATAAACATATTTTACAGGAAAAATAAGCATTTCTTAAAAACTGTGGGTTGTCGATACGCAAATTATTGTATAAAATACTAAAACATGCGTTCTTAATTTTAGAGAGATGATTTGATAGTGTGTCAACTGAAAGGGGTTTAGTCGTTTGAGTAATAAGCAACAATTTGATTATAATGATGATGCCATCCAGGTGCTTGAAGGGCTGGAAGCAGTAAGAAAACGGCCTGGTATGTATATAGGCAGCACGGATAGCAGAGGATTGCATCATCTTGTATACGAGATCGTCGATAACTCAGTGGACGAGGCCTTAGCTGGTCATGGAGACCATATCATTGTTACGATACATAAAGATAATAGTATATCAGTTCAAGATAAAGGCCGCGGAATGCCGACTGGAATGCATAAGCTTGGAAAGCCGACACCTGAGGTGATTTTAACTGTCCTTCATGCCGGAGGGAAATTTGGCCAAGGCGGTTATAAAACAAGCGGCGGTCTGCATGGTGTTGGTGCATCTGTTGTGAATGCACTTTCCGAATGGCTGGTCGTAACGATTCAGCGTGATGGCTTTATTTATGAACAACGTTTTGAAAATGGCGGGAAACCTGTCACCACCCTTGAAAAAAAGGGGAAAACAAAAAAGACAGGTACGATCATTCACTTTAAGCCAGATCCAGCCATGTTTAGTACAACTACCTATAATTTTGAAACGCTAAGCGAACGCTTACGGGAATCTGCATTCCTGTTAAAAGGATTAAAAATTGAGCTAATTGATGAACGTCATGACCAAAATGAAGTTTATCATTATGAAAATGGGATTGAAGCATTTGTCTCTTATTTAAACGAAGAAAAGGATGCCCTTCATCCTGTCGTAGCGTTTGACGGAGAGCAAAATGGAATAGAAGCCGAATTTGCTTTTCAATTTAATGACGGCTACTCGGAAAACATTTTATCTTTTGTAAACAACGTTCGTACGAAGGATGGCGGAACACATGAGGCCGGCTCAAAAACCGCCATGACGAGAGCGTTTAATGAATATGCGCGAAAAACAGGGCTGCTGAAGGAGAAGGACAAAAACCTTGAGGGTTCCGATATTCGTGAAGGACTTGCCGCAATCGTATCTGTGCGGATACCTGAGGAGCTGCTGCAATTTGAGGGTCAAACGAAAGGCAAGCTCGGTACAAGCGAAGCAAGATCTGCTGTAGATGCGATTGTTTCCGAAAACCTTTCTTATTTTCTGGAGGAAAATCCAGATGCAGGTACATTGCTTGTTAAAAAGGCGATTAAGGCATTTCAAGCGAGAGAAGCTGCCCGCAAAGCAAGGGAAGAGGCCAGAAGCGGTAAGAAACGAAAACGATCAGAAACCACGTTAAGCGGTAAACTTACACCGGCACAGTCGCGAAACCCATTAAAAAATGAGATCTATCTTGTTGAGGGTGATTCTGCCGGCGGTTCAGCCAAGCAAGGGAGAGATCGTCGTTTTCAGGCGGTATTGCCTTTAAGAGGTAAGGTTATTAACACAGAAAAGGCGAAGCTTGCTGACATTTTTAAAAATGAAGAGATCAATACGATCATTCATGCCATCGGTGCAGGCGTTGGTGCTGAATTTGCGGTTGAAGATATTAACTATGATAAGGTGATTATCATGACGGATGCGGATACTGATGGTGCCCATATTCAAGTTTTGCTCTTAACTTTCTTTTATCGCTATATGAAGCCGCTTATTGAGAACGGAAAGGTATTTATTGCGCTACCGCCTTTATACAAAGTAAGCAAAGGGACAGGGAAGAAAGAGATTATTGAATATGCCTGGTCTGATGATGAATTAAAAGATGCTATTTCAAAGGTTGGCAAAGGATATATGATCCAGCGTTATAAAGGGTTAGGAGAGATGAATGCTGATCAGTTATGGGAAACAACGATGAACCCGGAAACAAGAACGCTCATCCGCGTGAAAATTGATGATGCTGCACGTGCTGAGCGCCGTGTGACAACATTGATGGGTGATAAGGTTGAACCACGACGTAAATGGATTGAAAGCAATGTCGCATTTGGTCTTGATGAAGAGACAAATATATTAGAAAACGAACATTTATCGGTTGCAGAGGAGGTATAGGACATGGCAGAATCAGTTGAACTATTTCGTGACTTACCTCTTGAAGATGTACTAGGTGACCGTTTTGGACGTTATAGTAAGTACATTATTCAAGATCGTGCGCTTCCAGATGCGCGTGACGGCTTAAAGCCTGTACAACGAAGAATTTTATATGCCATGCATGTTGACGGAAATACAAATGATAAAAACTTTCGTAAATCCGCTAAAACAGTAGGGAATGTCATTGGTAACTATCATCCCCACGGAGACTCATCCGTTTATGACGCAATGGTGCGTATGAGCCAAGATTGGAAGGTGAGAAACCTTCTAATTCAAATGCATGGAAATAACGGAAGTATTGACGGTGACCCGCCAGCTGCTATGCGTTATACGGAAGCCCGCTTATCCGCGATCGCTTCTGAATTGCTGCGTGACATTGAAAAAGAGACAGTCGAATTTGTTCCAAACTTTGATGACACAAGCAAGGAGCCGCTCGTACTTCCTGCCATGTTTCCCAATTTATTAGTCAATGGTTCAACAGGAATTTCAGCAGGTTATGCAACGGACATTCCGCCTCATCATTTAGGTGAGGTCATTGATGCGGTCATAAAAAGAATGGATAAACCGGACTGTACAGTCGATGAGTTAATGAAAATTATGAAAGGTCCAGACTTTCCTACAGGCGGTATTATCCAAGGGATCGAAGGAATTAAAAAGGCGTATGAAACTGGAAAAGGCAAAATCATCATCCGCGGTAAGACGAGCATTGAAGAAATTCGCGGCGGAAAACAGCAAATTGTCATTACAGAAGTTCCATATGAGGTAAACAAAGCGAATTTAGTAAAACGCATGGATGAATTCCGGATTGAACGAAAGGTTGAAGGAATATCCGAAATACGGGATGAAACGGACAGGACAGGTCTTAGAATCGTCATCGAGCTGAAAAAGGATGCAAATGCAGAAGGTGTATTACATTATTTATACAAAAACAGCGATCTGCAAATTACGTATAACTTTAATATGGTGGCTATCCATAATCGCCGGCCAATGCAAATGAGCTTGCCTGCCATTCTTGATGCGTATATTGGCCATCAAAAGGAAGTTGTCACAAATCGCTCGAAGTATGAACTCCGTAAAGCACGCGAACGCCAACATATCGTAGACGGCCTAATGAAAGCTTTATCGATTTTAGATGAGGTGATCGCGACAATCCGTGCTTCTAAAGATAAACGTGATGCAAAGGATAATTTAATTCAAAAATATGAATTTACCGAGCCTCAGTCTGAAGCAATTGTCTCCTTACAGCTATACCGTTTAACAAATACGGATATTACTGCACTAAGAAAAGAAGCAGAAGAGCTTGAAAAGAAAATCAATGAACTAATGAGCATTTTGAATGATGAGGCTGTTTTGCTGAAAGTCATTAAAACAGACTTGAAAAAGGTGAAAAAGACGTATGCGGATGAGCGCCGCTCAGTCATCGAAGCTGAAATTGAAGAAATAAAGATCAATCTTGAAGTCATGGTTGCCTCTGAAGATGTGATCGTGACAGTTACCAAGGATGGCTATGTAAAGCGAACAAGTCAAAGGTCTTATGCGGCATCGAACGGCCAAGACTTCGGGATGAAGGATAGTGACAGGCTGCTGTCACAAATAGAGATCAATACGACAGATGTCGTCCTTCTCTTCACAAATAAAGGGAATTACTTGTATTGTCCTGTTCATGAATTACCTGATATACGTTGGAAGGATCTTGGCCAGCATATTGGAAATATCATTCCAATTGACCGCGATGAAATCATTCTTAAGGCAATACCTGTAAAGAATTTTGAAGAAAATCGTTATCTGACCTTTATTACGAAGACAGGTATGGTCAAGAAGACAGAGTTAAGCCAATACAAGGCGCAAAGGTATTCAAAACCGCTTGTTGCCTTAAATTTAAAAGGCGATGATACCCTTGTTGATGTTCATCTAACTTCTGGAGAGCATGACTTATTTTTAGTAACCCATTTAGGTTACGGGCTATGGTTTGAGGAAGAAGAAGTGAGCATTGTTGGTCCAAGGGCTGCCGGTGTAAAGGGGATCAACCTAAAACCGGATGATCATGTTGTTAGCGGGAAAATAATGGAACGCAATCATAAAGCCTTCCTTGTTATAGCAACCCATCGAGGGGCCGTTAAGAAAATGTCGCTGTCTGATTTTGAAAAATCATCACGTGCTAAGCGCGGTCTGGTTATGCTTAGAGAGTTAAAAAATAATCCGCATCGAATTGCCGGAGCAGAAATCGTCAAAGATAAAGGGAATTTTTATCTTGAAACAGAAAAAGGGATGATTGAAAGTGTCGATGTGCGTTCATTAAGACCTAATGATCGTTACAGCAACGGATCCTTCGTTATTGATGAACAGGATGCAGGAGCAGTCATCCGTGTATGGATAGAAAATACAGATGCGGAAGAACAAAAGGTAAATGAGGAATAAAAATGAGGCTGTCTCGGTTGAGACAGCCTCTGTTCTTTGTTTATTTCTTTTGGAAGAAATCTGAAAATGCATGTATGAACTCTATTCCTTGGTACGTAAATAGACTAAGTGCAGTGATTGAAAAAAAGACAACTGGAATCAATCTTAACCAAAACATCATTTATTACCTCCTATAAAATCATTTTAGGTTGTGAATAAATGATTTTTAGAAAAGTAGGATGATTGGTAATATACCGAGTAAAGGAACTGTTTTAATTTTCGCCGCGCCTTAGTTGAAGCAGTGCATAAGAAAATCATGGCAACGACTAAGATCAATGAATCCTTTACTAGAATGCTGTAAGCAAAAAACCCATGCTTTTGGCCATCTTCTTGTAGATTCATAATTTCTGATGATGCATCATCTTCAACGGCTAGCACTTTACCATGATGGACTGGCTGCTGTAAGTGCGACATTGAAACGAAATGAAACCCAACAATCACTAACAATAGCATCATCATTGATTTAACCAGCAAGCGAAGTTTCAATGTTGTCACCCCTTTGCCGTGGAATAGATTTATCATAAACCTTTTTAGATGATTTGAAAAGAGTTTTATTTGTCTGAATGAATCAAATTTTATCAGATTTGCAATGTGAGATTTTTGATATTAAAAAAAGATAGATTTAATGATAATGATTCCGCGATTGCAAGATCAAGCGGTAAAGCGGTAATTGAGACAATATGAAAAACCGCTGGATCGCAGCGTTATTTTTGGCGATCCAGCGGTTTTTTCGGGATAAATTGAAAAATGTCATGTGTTTCGAAGCTGTCAACTAAGCGATTTAACCAATCATAGTATTCCAATGCTTCATGAAGCTTTTTTATATCAAGATTTATTTCATGAACGATTTCTTCTGAAAGATCAGGATTTTCAAGGAGGAGATGCAGATCACGCAGCGATTTCTCAATAGCCGTTACATTAATGGTCACACCATTGCGCCATTTGATCGTAAAAAAATCAATAAAGGTCTGATACCAATCTTCTTCAGCTACATATAAATCCTTTCGATTTCCCTTCTTCCAAACCTTGTCCACCATATGCAAATCCATCAGCGATCGCACGGATGTGCTCATACTTGTTTTGCTCATACCTAATTCAATTTTCATCTCATCTAAGGTCATCGGTTGATTTTGAAAATAAAGCAACCCCCATAATCGACCTACTGACGGTGTCACACCGTATAAATTCATATTTTGAGAAATTGCTTCTATTACACGTTCACGAGCTTTCTCAAGTTCGTCTTTACCTTGCAAGACCTTTCACATCCTATAAGCAGTTATATATACAGAGTACCTATTTCCAATTTGAAAGTAAAGAAGATGAATAAAAAGGAATATGGAGGAATTTTAAGAATACAGTTTATAAAGTACGTACAGTTTTTTCTGTACATAGTTTACGAAGGTATTTGAGCTTATTTGCGCTTTGTAATCATATTGGACTATTTCTATAATTAATAAGGCAGAGTGTTCGTGACAATAAATCATAGAAAGGAAGGATCCATTTTTACTGAAAGTCGCGTATGTAATGAGTTTAATAGAGGTGAAAAAATGAATAGGAAAGATAGAACGGTTAAAATAGCCATTCGGGATGTGTCGAAAATTTTTGGCAAAAACACCAAAAAGGCGGCACAGCTGCTCAAACTAGGTAAAACAAAGCAAGAAATATTGAAAGAAACAGGCTCAACAGTAGGGGTTAATCGGGCTAACTTTGAAGTGTATCCCGGAGAAATCTTCGTGATCATGGGCCTTTCTGGGAGCGGTAAATCTACTCTTGTTCGGATGTTTAATCGATTGATTGACCCAACAAGCGGTCAAGTCTTCATTGACGGTGAGGATATCGTAGCAATGAACAAGGAAGAGCTAAGAAATGTGCGGAGAAAAAAACTAAGCATGGTTTTCCAACGGTTTGCTCTTTTTCCTCATCGCACTGTTCTCGCTAATACGGAATACGGATTAGAAATTCAAGGGATCGATAAAGAAAGCCGTAAGCAGAAAGCGTTGGATGCCCTTAAACTGGTTGGACTTGAAGGATATGAGAATCAATTGCCAAGTCAGCTTAGCGGAGGAATGCAGCAGAGGGTTGGTCTGGCTCGAGCGTTAGCAAATGATCCTGATATTCTATTAATGGATGAAGCGTTTAGTGCTCTTGATCCGCTTATAAGAAAGGATATGCAGGATGAATTATTAGATCTGCAAACAACAATGGAAAAAACCATCATATTTATCACACATGATCTTGATGAGGCATTGCGCATCGGAGATCGAATTGCCTTAATGAAGGATGGAAATATCGTACAAATTGGTACGCCGGAAGAAATTTTGATGAATCCATCCAATGACTATGTTGAACGGTTTGTGGAGGATGTTGATTTATCAAAAGTGTTAACGGCAGGCCATGTCATGAAGCGTGCTGAAACGGTCCAGGTTGAAAAAGGGGCGAGGGTAGCGCTTAGAGTAATGAAGGATAACGGGATATCAACGGTTTATCTTGTAGATAAGCAAAAGAAATTGTTAGGGGCCATCACTGCAGCCGAAGCAAAAAAGGCGATGGAAAAGAATCTTTCCCTGGCAGAAGTGATGAAAAAGGATCTAACAACCGTACAGCAGGATACATTATTAACAGATCTTTTTGATGATGTTTCAACAGCAGAGATCCCTGTTGCTGTCGTTGATCAAGAAAATCGATTAAAAGGAATTGTCATTCGAGGGGCTGTCATTGGAGCATTGGCTGGGAATGATGCCTATATAAATGGAACCATGCCTCAGGAGCTCCCTGTAACTGACGAAAGGGAGGTGCTTTAAGATGCAAGAATTCTTCCCGAAATTACCGATAGCTAACTGGATTGATTTATTTATTGAATTTCTTGTTGATCAATTTGAACCATTCTTTGAAGGAATTGCAGATGGCTTGGAAGGTTTTGTCGAAGGAATTGTAGCAGGTTTAGGATTTATTCCAGCACTTATCATCATCATTTTGGTTAGTTTACTAGCCTGGAAGGTGTGTAATTGGCGAATTGCTTTATTTACATTGATCGGGTTGCTATTAATTGATAATTTAGGATACTGGGAAAACATGATTGATACGATTGCTCTCGTTATTACGTCGGTCGGTATTTCTATAATTCTGGGTATACCGATAGGAATTTGGGCATCTCAAAGTGAAACAGTTGGAAAGATTGTTACGCCAATTCTTGACTTTATGCAAACAATGCCTGCATTTGTTTATTTATTACCAGCAATCTTTTTCTTCAATATCGGTGTGGTTCCAGGGGTGGTTGCCTCTGTTATTTTTGCCATGCCGCCAACGATCCGTTTAACCATTTTAGGGGTTAAGCAGGTACCAGAGGATTTAATTGAAGCAACACAAGCATTTGGTTCAACGACAGGGCAAAAATTACTTAAGGTTCAATTACCATTGGCTATGCCGACAATCATGGCCGGGATTAATCAAAGCATCATGCTTGCCCTATCGATGGTTGTTATTGCCTCAATGGTCGGTGCACCTGGCTTGGGAGCGGATGTTTATCGTGCAGTCACACAACTGCAAACAGGAACGGGGTTTGAGGCTGGTTTAGCAATCGTAATTATTGCGATTATCTTAGACCGGATGACCCAAAATATCGGAAAATCGAAAAAAAGGGGAACAGTTTAATGTTTATGAAACTATCAAAGCTAACATTAGCATTAGGATTAACGTTCGGACTTGCTGCATGCAGCAGCGGCGAGGCGAACTCTGGGGAAAACGCATCTGTTGGAGAAGCGGTCGATTATAAAATCACAGGTATTGACCCAGGTGCAGGGATCATGAAAGCAACATCCGCTGCCATTGAGAAATATGAGCTATCAGATTGGGAGCTTATTGAGGGATCAGGTGCAGCAATGACCGCTGCCCTAAAAAAAGCGTATGATGATGAAGAGCCAATTATCATCACCGGCTGGACGCCACACTGGATGTTTTCGAAATTCGATTTGAAATATTTAGAGGATCCAAAAGGTGCATATGGTGAAGCGGAAGATATTCACTCAATCGCTCGTAATGGCTTAGCTGAAGATCTTCCAGGTGTCCATAAGGTATTGGATCAATTTCATTGGACTCCAGATGATATGGGGATTGTGATGAGCGCGATTCAAGATGGAACATCACCAGAAGAAGCAGCTGCAGCATGGGTAGAGGATCATGCTGACAAAGTGGCGGAATGGACAAGAGATGCGAAGCCAGGTAATGGCGAAGCGGTAAAATTAGGGTATGTGGCATGGGATAGTGAAATTGCCAGTACAAATGTCATTTCAAAGGTCCTTACCGACTTAGGCTATAAAGTAACCATCAGCCAGGTAGAAGCTGGCCCAATGTGGGCTGGTGTTGCTGATGGCAGTATTGATGCACATATAGCTGGCTGGCTGCCGCTAACACATGCTGACCAATCTAAAAAATACGAAGGCCAATTTGAAGACTTAGGTGCAAATCTGGAAGGTGCTAAAACAGGCTTGGTTGTACCAAAGTACATGAAAATTGATTCGATTGAAGACTTAAAAGAATAAGAGAAAGACGAAAAATACCTGCGTAATGAGTAAAGACGCGGGTATTTTTTTGTTTTAAAGTGTTTTTATTTACAAAAAAACTGCGATGAAGCAATATAAATATAGACTAATATAAGGAGAGAAACATATGTTTGTTGTGAAAGACCTAAGCTATAAAAATATTTTGCAAATAAGCAAGGCGGAAATCCCTGCAAAAAAAGTTACATGTTTAGTTGGGGAAAGCGGGGCAGGAAAATCCACCTTCTTAAAAATGCTAAATCTTATGCTATCACCTGACCAAGGTGACATTTTTTTTCAAGGTCAGAATGTAGAGGACATCGACCCGGTTCAACACAGGAGGAAAGCAGTAATGCTCTCCCAGCATCCGACGATTTTTCCAGGGACCATTCGTGAAAATCTAAACAAAGGGCTGGTTTTTTCTGAAAAGAAGCTTAAAGGAGATGATGAGCTTAAACATTCCTTAGAGCTTGTGAATTTACATAAGAAATTAGATGAGGAGGCTGAAAGGCTTTCTGGAGGGGAAAAACAGCGGCTTGCTTTAGCAAGAGTCTTGCTTATGGACCCTGAAGTCTATTTACTTGATGAACCAACCTCAGCGCTTGATGCCGAAACAGAGGAGCTTGTGATGGATCGTTTTATCAGTGAGATAAAAGAAAAAGGAAAAACTGTGATTATGATTACACATTCTCAGAGGCTTGCTGCCAAATATGGTGAGAATATGATCAAACTAGAGAAAAGAGCAGGGGAAAAAAATGAGTAATGTCATAAAGGATATCGAATTTTGGCGGTTGGTTGCCGGGTATTTATTTATTCTCTTATTAATCGTTTTTGTAAAATGGCGGGGATTAAAACGGGAAAAACAAATTATCGTTTCGACAGCCAGAATGACCATCCAATTGATTTTAGTAGGCTATATCTTAACATACATTATTGAACAGCCAAATCCATTCCCTATTTTGCTTATTATCATCTTAATGTTATGGTTTGCTGTTTACAATACATACAAGCAAGTGGCGATTCCGTTAAGCAGGAAGCTAAAGCAGATCATTGCGATCTCGATGGCAGCAGGTTCAATTGTCACGCTGCTTTACTTTAATTTTGTCGTGATTCATTTTCAGCCATGGTATGAACCGCAATATCTCATTCCAATTGCAGGAATGATTATCGGGAACTCAATGACCGGCATTACATTGGGGGTAAAGAATTTAATTGAAGGGATTCAAAGGGAAAAACAGCTTATTGAAGGTGCTCTTATGCTTGGGGCAACACCAGAAGCGGCAACGAAATCAGTCGTCAATTCAGCTTTTGATTCAGCTATCTTGCCGTCCATTAATAGTTTGGTAGGAATGGGGATTGTGTTTTTACCAGGCATGATGACAGGGCAAATCTTAGCAGGCATAAGCCCATTAATTGCAATTGAATATCAGATAGCTGTTTTATTAGGAATAACCGGAAGTGTGGCATTAACTGTCATGATCTTTACCTATTTTGGCTATCGCACGTTTTTTAATGAGCGAGACCAATTTGATGTTTGACTTTGCTGGTTTTGTTCAAGTCCTTAGTAAACACCGCTTTTCTTTGGAGAGTCATTTAGGGGAGTAAGGATGCATAAACAACGATTTGTTTAGCAAGAATGTTATCTTTCAAAAAAAGAAGCTATTGTGTGTAAGCTTCTTTTAGTTTTCATTTTTTTAACTCAATGTCAATCTCACTTAGGATGCTGCAATATGCTTTTCTTCTTCAACTAACTGATGAAGGTTAGTTTAAGTTGATATTTTCATAACATTATAAAAAGATGATTTTCTATTTGGGAAAATCATCTTTTTGAATACTAGTTTTAAAATCCTAGAATGCAATATGCTATTTTTTACCAGTTGTTTGACTGTATTGGCACCACCATATGAAACTGCTGCTACAAATTTTCATTACCGACCAAAAGAGCGAGTGAAGGATTGTCCTGATTGCACGATTTGACGTACTATTTTTAAACGCAGAGATTCATATTCCAAAAGAGCGTCAGAAACTGTAGTTCCTTCTATTGCCTTTGCAACACATTCGGCTAAGGTAGCAGCATCTTCTAATGAAGAATTAAATCCTTTTGCGGTTAGTGGTGTAAGTACATGTGCAGCATCTCCAACCAATGCTATACGGCCTCTTACAAGGCTGTCAGGAACATATTCGGCTATGGGTATACCTGTAAGGTTACGTGTTTGAATGCTATGAAGAATAGCTGCTAACCATGGTTGATCCCATCTAACAGTAGCTTGCTCTGCTAGTTCAATCCGTGTCTGTTCTAGAATGTCAGGTCCATTAAGCGAATGTCGAACAACGGTTCCTTCTACACATCCTAGACGACGTAACAAATTGTTGCGAGTATTATCGTACCAAGCCCATCCTAGCCGTCGATTTCCTAATTCGTAGGAACCGTCCTCTGCACCAACTATAGATCCGAGTAAAAAGTCACCGACACCATCTGGCATAACAAACCTTGGAGCATAAAGGCTAGGTCGATGCTCTTTAGATATGTCTTTCTCATCTACAATAACAACCCATATTAAGTATCCCGCAAAAGTTGCGTTTGGTTTGTGCGGTACAACATGACGACGCACAATGATACGGTGACCATCGGCACCAATCAAAATATCCCCATGGAAGATCTCCCCCTTATCCGTTATTACCCAAGCTGAGTCCTTATCCTGATTAACTGTTTGAATGCGAGTATCGTAACGTAAGTCAATTTTAGGATCAGCTTTTGCTTCTTTGCGTAATCGAAACTCAATAGATGTCCAAGCCTCAGCAGATTTCATTCCACCTGAAGCAAGTTTTCTCAAGAATTTCGCTGTTTTCGTTCGATCAGTTTCTCCGTTGTCAACTTGAAGCCCAGCTCCACTACGTCGTTCCTCTCCAGCTCTCTCTAAAATGGTAACATTGATTCCAGCTTGTGATAGAGCAATCGCTGTCATTAGTCCAGAAAGAGACGCACCGACAACTATAGCAGTACTGTTTACTTCTCTAATGGACTCGTTTTTATCAGTCATTGTTATTTCTCCTTATCCTACTTGCAATATTAATGTTTTGTTAGAATTTAAAGTTGAAGGAACAACTCAAATAAACTAATTCATAATCTAACCTTGATACCATATCTCGGTTAGTTAAAGAAAAATGCTTTGCTTCATGATTGAAGCAAAGCACCTTACTTGTGTTAGTAGACTCACTATGATAAACCTCAGTTTGAAAATACTAAAACAATTTGTGTAACAATTTTAAACTTCAAATTTAACATTGCCTAGCCATCTTACAAATTCAGGATCTCTATGCGAAAAGAACACGCTATCCTTCGTATCTAAAGTAGCAATCGTCTCCATATCTTCTTGATTTAATTCAAAGTCAAAGATATTAAAGTTTTCAATGATTCTCTCTTTATGAACTGACTTTGGAATCACAACTATTTCTCTTTGTGTCAACCAACGTAAAATTACCTGTGCAACAGATTTATGATATTTTTCAGCTATTGCTACTAAAGTTTCGTTTTGGAACATGTTATTTTTTCCTTCAGCAAACGGACCCCAGGACATGATCTGAACCTTGTTCTCTTTCATAAGGTTATGACTATCTACTTGTTGGCAGAAGGGATGGGTTTCAACTTGATTTACTGCTGGAACTACTTCATTATGGTCAATCAAATCCACGAGACGATCTGGATAGAAGTTGCTGACTCCAATTGCCCGAATCTTACCTTGAGCGTATAATTCCTCCATCGCACGCCATGAACCATATACATCCCCAAATGGCTGATGAATTAAATATAAATCTATATAATCCACTTGTAGTCGTTCCAGTGACTTTGCAAATCCTTTCTTTGCGCTCTCATAGCCAGCATCCTGAATCCAAAGTTTGGTGGTAATAAATATTTCTTCCCTTGGCACACCACTTCGTTTAATTGCCTTTCCAACTGCTTCTTCGTTCATATAAGCCGCTGCAGTATCAATCAAGCGATAGCCTGCCATAAGAGCATCATTAACTGCCTGTTCGCATTGGTTTGCATCCTCAATTTGAAACACACCAAAGCCTAGAATAGGCATCTCAACACCATTGTTTAACATTACTTTTTGAATCATATTCTCCTCCTAGACCCATAAGGGTTCCAATTTTATTCCTCTTTTTCTTGAGCCAAAAACTTAATGATGTCCAACTATTGGATGTGGTACATAAGGATCCTCCAGAAAAGTAACTTCTTCTGGCGTTAGTCTAACTGAAAGAGCAGCTACAGCCTCTTCGAGATGAGTTATTTTTGTTGCGCCGATAATAGGAGCTGTTACTGGATTCTTTTGTAGCAACCAGGCTAGAGCAATTTGGACACGAGAAACTCCGTTTTTTTCTGCAATTTCGGCAACTCGTTTTATTACTAACTGATCTTTATCTGCTGTTGCATCATATTTAATTTTTTGAAACTGATCTGTTACAAAACGATGTGTTGTTTCCGACGAGTCTCTTGTTAATCTTCCTGATGCAAGGGGACTGTAAGGAGTCACCCCAATTTTTTCCTCGATGCAAAGGGGTAACATTTCTCGTTCTTCTTCACGGTAAATTAGATTGAGATGGTTCTGCATGGAAACAAACTTCGCCCAACCGTTTTTCTCTGCTACATGTAATGCCTTTTGGAATTGCCATGCATACATTGCGGAAGCACCTATGTATCTTGCTTTTCCCGCCTTCACAACATCATGTAACGCTTCCATTGTTTCTTCAATAGGTGTATTGTAATCCCAGCGGTGGATGATATAAAGGTCTACATAATCCGTTCCAAGTCGGTTAAGGCTCTTATCAATTTCACTCATGATGGCTTTGCGGGAAAGACCCGCACAATTTGGACCTTCTTGCATGGGATTATAAACCTTAGTCGCTAGTACAATTTCGTCACGATTAGCATAATCTTTTAAAGCTCGTCCTAGAATTTCCTCGCTTGCTCCAAGAGAATATACATTTGCCGTATCGAAGAAATTAATACCTAACTCTAGAGCTTTTTTTATAATTGGACGTGAATTTTCCTCATCAAGTACCCAAGGTAGAACCCATTTCTTAGCATCACCAAATCCCATACACCCAAGACAAATTCTAGATACATCTAAACCACTATTACCGAGTTTTGTATATTCCATCTTCACACCTCTATCTTTCTTTTAGATTATTTGTCGGTCCTAAAAAATCTCATTTTATTTCACCACTACTTGAATGAAATTCCTTAAATCCACCTCCTGGGAAACATATTAAATGCTTGAGTTAACTCCATGTCAACAGTTTTTAATAGGTCATTTTTTGATGCTTAGGAAGTGTTGATGCCTCTACATATCTTTTAATCATTAACCAATAATGTACGTACTAGGTTGTTAGGCAGTTGATAAATAACTTGATGTGGAGTTAACTCCAGCATTTATGCTTTCGTAAGTAAAGGAGGTAACGAACAGATGAAATCACAAAAACGAAAATACAAAAAACAAGAACTTATATGCTATAACGGAAATAAACGTATTACGGCGTTGCCCATATTCGAATTAACCACTCCTGCTCCCACACTAATCTATGCACATGGATATGGATATAACATGGAGCCGTATCCCATGAAGTTGCTTGCAGAACAAGGGATTGCTACTTATAGCTTTGATTTTTGTGGTGGTTCCGCAAACAGCAGGAGTGAAGGAACACCGAAGGAAATGTCTGTAATGACAGAAATAACAGATTTGAATGCGGTAATTGACACTATAAAACCACAGAATTTTGTTGATGAAAAAAACCTGTTTCTCTGTGGATTGAGCCAGGGGGGGTTTGTTAGTACGGTTACTGCTGCAAATAGATGTTCAGAAATTAGAGGGTTAATTTTGTTATGCCCTGCTTATGTAATTCAAGATATGTTTAAAAACCGTTTTAAGCAAAAGGAGCTTATACTTGATACTTTCAATTTCAGCCATATGACACTCAGCAGAAAATATGTAGAAGATATTTGGGATAATGATGTTTATGAAATAATGAAAAGCTATACCAGAGATGTCCTAATATTCCACGGTGATGCAGACAATATGGTTCCTCTACACTACTCAAAGCGTGCAACAACTACTTTTTCTTCTGTAGAACTAGTCGTTCTCCCTGGAGCAGGCCATATACTTACAATGGATGATGAAGAGAAGGTCGTCAGGATGACACTGGATTTTATCAAAGAAAGATTGGGTAGTTTTTAAGAGTCTTTGTTAGTAGAAAAAATCTTATAAAACTTGTGTTGGAGTGCGCCTTTAAGGATTATAGTGAGCAGAATATTGAAAAGAAGTTTAAAAAGAAAATTATTAAATACCCTTGACATGGAGTTCACTCCAGTTGTTATAGTTTCGTAAGTAAAGGAGGACAAAAATATGTTGATCTCAGAAGTAAGTGAAAAATTTGGCATCTCACTTGATACCCTACGTTATTATGAACGAATTGGTCTAATTCCCCGTATAACCCGTAACGATAGAGGGCAACGGGAGTACACAGAAGAGGACTGTCAGTTGATTCAAGGAATTTTGTATTTTCGTGAAGCAGGCATGTCGATAGAGTTGTTGCTAGAGTACATGAAAATGGTTCATCAAGGCGATGAGACCATTCAAACAAGAAAAGAACTGTTAATCGAACAAAGAGACAAGTTGGTTGAAAGAATTAATGAGCTTCAGAAACCCTTGGAACTTTTGAATCGAAAAATAGTGAATTATGAACGTTCTGTCGTAGTAAATGAAAAAAAGATGAAAAGAGATATAGAAGATTAAGGTAATGGAGAGAGGAGCTAAATATGAATAAACAAAATAATAATTTACTAATACTCATATTAACTATAGGAGTTTTTGGAATTTTAACTACAGAGATGGGTGTCATTGGGATATTACCTACCATAGCTGAGCAATTTGATATAAGTGTATCTAGAGCAGGGCTGCTAGTGAGCCTCTTTGCGCTGGTTGTTGCAATATCTGGACCTATTATGCCGTTATTGTTTTCAGGAATAAATCGTAGGACGGTCATGCTACTTGTACTTGGTATTTTCATTGTAGGCAACTTTGTCTCAATGTTTGCATCTAATTTTACAGTTTTGCTAATCGCTCGTGTCATTCCAGCCTTTTTTCATCCAATATATTGTTCATTGGCTTTGACAGTAGCTGCGACTTCTGTTAGCACAGAAGAAGCTCCAAAGGCTGTATCTAAAGTGATTATGGGAGTATCCGCAGGCATGATACTTGGTGTACCAATCACTAATTTTATTGCTAATCAAACTTCCATACAAATGTCGATATTATTCTTTGCCATCGTAAATAGTATTGCTTTCGTAGCTACATTGATATTTGTTCCCTCCTTACCTGTTAAAGAAAGACTTTCTTATGGAGCTCAGATTAGTGTATTGAAAAAGCCAATTGTTTGGTTAGCCATTGCAACAGTGATATTTTTAAATTCAGGAACTTCGAGTATTAATACCTTCATTACTGAATATCTTGAATCTATTACGAATATCTCGGGGAACATTTTAACTTTTGCGTTATTTTTATTAGGGGTAGCAAGTCTTATTGGAGCCTTGTTAGGTGGAAGGCTGCTTTCTAAAAATGCCGTTAAAACTGCAATATCTTTCCCAATCGTATTAGGAATCGTTCATTTATTGTCATTCATAACAGGGAAGTCCATTGGACCTATGATGATAACCATTTTATTGTGGGGGATATTATTCGCTATATCAAATAGTGTTAGTCAATATTGGATTACCTCTGCGGCTCCAGATGCTCCTGATTTCGCAAACGGATTGTTTTTATCGTGTGGGAATATAGGGGTAACAATAGGTACAGGAGTAGGTGGATTAATTATAGCAGGAATGGGTACGCAATATATCGTATTAGGAGGATTATTATTCTTACTTTTGGGCTTAGCATCTATTATTCTGAGTCGTTATATGTTCACTGCTAGGACAGAACATTTTGCTAGTTAAGAATGTGCTGTCTTTAGGCAGCTTTTTTTCATTAAAATAAGTTCGGAGTTAAAGAGTTTGTGAAGGATTCTACTTAAACAATAGGGGGCAAGAATTAAAGATGGGATCGCTGCGGCGATCTTTTTTCTTGTGGAGCTAACGGTGAAGGATAGTAAAAAAGAGGGATTTTAAACGCTTTAATAGAATGAGTCTTAATCCTAATTCATCGTATATAGAAAGGCTGATTAAAGTGGAAGAAGTATTTAAGATTGCTGAAATATTGGTTGAAAATTTAAAAACGAAATATAAGGTTGATATTGCTTTAATTGCATATTATGGTACCTATGCTCAAGGAAGAGCAACTAAATTATCAGATTTAGATATGTTTTTTATCCCTAGTACGGATAGAGGTTTTCAAGCTAGTTTTCATCGTCTGTTGTTATCTGTTTGTCATAAAGAATGAATAACGAGTATTCCTAGCAACATATTAGGGGGCACGCCTAAACCGCGTGCCTCTTTTGATGGAAAATCGATCTGTTGATCTTGAAAATGGATATTAATGACCTAAAGAAGCCAAGGCTGCCATCAAATTGGCAATAGCCCGATTTGGACGCATTGTTGTGTTGAACAACACTGCAGGTAATTTTTATGGTGGCTTCTTTGAGGAATTGATTATAAGAAAGAATTTTTAATATGTTTCGAGCTTTTCCTATACATCTGATAAAGAATTTGTAAATTTCGATTGAATTTCTTTTAAAAACATATCAGCTGCAGCGGAAAAAACCTGATGCTTCTTCCAAACAATATTTAAGCCAGATTCAAGTCTTGGCTCTAGCGGTCTAAAACAAAGGTTACTATCACCAGACGTATTCACTATTTTATCAATTGTTACCGCATAACCAATACCCTCATTAACCATAATGGCAGCATTATATGCAAGATTGTAGGTAGTCACGACGTTTAATTTATCAAAGTCTTCACCAAACCAATCCGCAAATTCATTTTTAGAAAATGTCTGCTTCATAGCCTGTCGTGAACAGATCAAGGGAACATTTAATAAATCCACTCCTTGAATGGTATCTTTGAAAGCAAGAGGACTGTCTTTCCTCATCACAACGCCCCAAACATCTTTGCCAGGGATATCGATATAATTGTATTTTGATAAGTCAGCTGGTTGAATTAAAATACCAAAGTCAAGCAATCCTTTGTCAAGCCGTTCAGTCACATCGTCTTCGTTTCCACTGTAGAGGTGATACCGGATATTTGGATAACGAAATTGTAATTCTTTTACTACCCGTGCAATCTGTTTCATGGCTTCTGTTTCCCCACCACCTATGTAAACATCACCACTTATTGTTTCTTCCATGGAACTAAATTCTGCCTCTAATTTATCGACCATATCAAGGATTTCTTCTGCTCTCCTTCGCAGTATCATTCCTTCATCTGTAAGAATGATACTGTGGCTACTGCGAATAAATAATTTTTTCCCTAATTCTTGTTCAAGGTCTTTTAACTGTCTTGACAAGGTTGGTTGTGTTACATGCAAAAAATCAGCAGCCGCCGTCATGCTTCCTTCTCTTGCAACTGTAAGAAAATATCGTAAAACTCTTAAATCCACATGTAACTCCTCCTTTATAATGCTTTAGTATAAATGTTTCTGATATGCATTTCAAACATATCTTGATATGAGATATAAGTAATTGGATATAAACAATAAGCAAGTTAAAATAAATAACGAAGAACGTTGAATTCTTTAGTTGATACAAGATTAAGAAAGGGTGTCATTTAATATGTCTACTATTCAAAATAAAGTTGTTGTCATTATGGGTGCATCAAGTGGAATTGGTGAAGCAACCACCAAGAAACTTGCACAAGAAGGAGCAAAGCTAGTCATTGCGGCTCGACGTGTAGATCGCTTGAAAGCACTGGTTGAATCCATACCAAATGCTGAAATTTCATATGCTGTTGCAGATGTTAGAAATAAAGAGGAAGTACAAGCTGTTGTTGATTTGGCAATCGAGAAATATGGTCGTGTCGATGTACTCTACAATAATGCTGGAGTGATGCCACTTGCTCCACTTTCAGAAACGCGCTTTGATGAATGGCGACAGATGCTAGACATCAATATTATGGGTGTTTTAAATGGGATTGCTGCAGTATTACCTATCATGAAAAAACAACAATCAGGTCACATTATTGCAACTGACTCTGTAGCTGGTCATGCTGTATGGAATGGTTCAGCTGTGTACTCTGGGACAAAATTTGCTGTTCGTGCCATTATGGAAGGGTTACGTCAAGAAGAACGGGAAACTAGCATTCGCAGCACCATTATTTCTCCAGGAGCGGTGGATACTGAGTTATATAACACTATAAATGATCCGGACACACAAGAAATGGCAAGGAAAAGTGCACGTACCGAAGGATACGGAATAAAGTCAGAGGACGTGGCAGAAGCAGTAGCTTATGCCATTAACACTCCTGAAACTGTTTCGATAAGCGAAATCTTGATTCGTCCAACCAAACAAGCTCTTTAATAGATGTCCGAGAAGAAATATTTTCCAAAAAGATAAAATCGAAGATAAAACTAGGAGGTAAAAAATATGCCTGAAAATAAGAAAGTTTGGTTTATCACAGGTGCTGGACGTGGAATGGGCGTTGAGTTTGTAAAAGCTGCTATTACTGAAGGTTATCAGGTCGTTGCCACTGGACGTAATACTGATAAATTATCCCAAGTTTTTGGAGAACACGATAATCTGTTAATTGTAAAGTTAGATGTCACTGACCCAACAGATGCTGAGATTGCAGTTAAGTCGGCTGTTGAACGATTTGGACGTATTGATGTATTAGTCAACA
This sequence comes from Bacillus sp. SA1-12, assembly GCF_000981385.1. GTDB lineage: Bacteria > Bacillota > Bacilli > Bacillales > Bacillaceae > Metabacillus. Next base: position 12,375 of record NZ_LATZ01000018.1, on the reverse strand, counting down.
ACGCAGGTAACTTCTATGGCGGATTCTTTGAGGAATTAACCCCACAACAGATAGAACGGCAACTAGCGACAAATCTTATTGGTCCCATGAACGTAACCCGTGCCGTATTGCCAGTGATGCGTCATGCTCGCTCTGGACACATCATTTCAATCTCTTCTCTTGCAGGATTAGTTGGATTTGAATACAATGCCGCTTATGCAGCTTCGAAGTTCGGTCTTGAAGGTTTTATGGAGTCGTTACATCAGGATGTCGCTCCATTCGGTATTAAAACGACTATTGTGGAACCAGGGTTTTTCCGTACCGAACTTCTAGAACCAGAATCAAAATTCCTTGCTGAACCATCTATTGAAGATTACGCCGAGCGTAATGCGCAATATCATGCTTTTTGGAAAGAAAAAAATGGGAAACAAGAAGGCGATCCAGTAAAACTTGCTAAGGCTCTAATTACCATCGTAAATCAGGAACAAGCACCATCCCGATGGATCGCCGGTGCAGATGCCGTTGCTGGTGCTGAACAAAAGGTGGCAGAACTACAGAAACAGATCAATGCTTATTTGGAACTTTCCACGTCCCTCGACTATTAGGATTCATAAACTGTTAGACGATGTACTATCGTAAAATAAAATACTGCCCTCAATTATTAGGGCAGTATTTTATAACTTATTAAGGTGGAAATAACATTGGATAAACCATATATTATCTGCTACAAGCTAACTTTATTGGGTGGGAATTAATTGATAAATTAAACCTGATTTTTGTTCCCATTGCAGATGGTGCATCTAATTCCGTGACGCTATTTGAAACGAGCTCTTTTCTAGCAAAACAGCATCCAGTAAATTTCTTCTTAAAAGAAAAAACTGGATGAGGGTGGGTTATGGTTGTAGTATGTAACAAAACACATGATTAATCATCTCGTAGCCCTGTAAAAAGAGTCTTAATAGGGTTATTTTTCTCTTATTTTATATAATTAACGCTTGAAAAAGAAGTTAGGAGGTACCTTTTTGACTAAACGAAATAATTTGTTAATTTTCATATTGACCGTAGGAGTTTTCGGCATCTTAAATACCGAAATGGGAGTTATTGGGTTATTGCCTTCCATTGCTGATTATTTTAACGTTAGCATATCAAAAGCAGGATTGACGGTTAGTTTATTTGCTCTAGCTATTGCGGTATCTGGACCAACGATGCCGTTATTGTTATCCGGGATCAATCGAAAGAAGGTGATGTTACTTGTATTAGGTGTTTTCGTTGTGGGAAACATCGCATCCGTATTTGTAACTAATTTTAACCTTCTATTAATCATTCGTATCGCGCTAGCTCTTTTCCATCCGGTTTATTGTTCCATGGCATTTACCGTAGCCGCTTCCTCAGTAAATCCTGAAGAAGCTCCAAAAGCTGTTTCAAAAGTATTTATAGGTGTATCTGCCGGTATGGTAGCCGGTGTCCCAATTGCAAGTTTTATAGATAGTGCTGTTTCGTATGAAATGGCGATGGCATTCTTTGCTATTGTAAATGCAGTTGTATTGGTCGCTACATTGATTTTTGTACCATCTATGCCTGTTGAAGAAAGACAATCTTATGGTGAGCAACTTGCTGTATTAAAAAAATTCATTATATGGGTTTCTATAGTAGCTGTCATTTTATTAAATGCCTCCGTATTTGGGGTATATAGTTATATTGCTGAGTATCTGGAAACTGTTACCCAAATGTCTCCGAATACCATCAGTTTAACGTTATTCGTTTTCGGTGGAGCTAATATTATTGGAAACATCGTTGCAGGGAGGGTACTAACTAAACGTCCAATTAAGTCCATCTTAACTTTTCCTTTGTTGTTGAGTGTAGTTTACATCCTTTTATTTTTCACTGGAGAGTTTGCCGTACCTATGGTAATACTCACTTTCCTGTGGGGAATATTGGCTGGAGGAATCATGGCTAATATTAATCAATATTTGATTTCATCTACAGCTCCAGAAGCTCCTGATTTTGCCAATGGTTTATTTATTTCAGCATGTAACGTAGGAACAACAGTTGGTGCAGCTGCAGGTGGATTATTCATTTCAGAAATGGGCACACCATACGTCGTATTAGTAGGAATCCTATCCGTAATCCTAAGCCTTGCTGTTATCCTGCTAAGAAACAATATGTTTAACGCTTCAAGACAAGCAGAAAAGCATAGAGAAGGATCTTTTGCTTCTAATTAAGCAGAAGCATAGATTGACATAAACAATCTAGATTTCAGCGATCAGTAAAAGATATTTTTGGGCTCTGATCCATTTTTATGAATGATAAAATAGCCATATTTAATTGGAGATCATCTCGAAATCAGCAATAAAATTTTCAGTTGAGGAGTGAAAAAATTGAATAAAGTAAAAATTGCAGGAAGGAACGTTTTTCCCATTGGCTTAGGCACTTGGAGTATGGGAGACAAAGCATATAAATTTGAACAAGAAGTAGAAGCAATAAGAGTTGGTCTTGATAATGGCGTTCAAGTTATTGATACTGCTGAAATGTATGGTGATGGAAATGCAGAGAGATTAGTTGCACATGCTATTAAGCCTTATAACCGTGAAGAATTATTTCTCATTTCAAAAGTTCTCCCTTCAAATGCATCAAAAAAGCAATTACCGATTAGTATAGAAAATAGCTTAAAAAGATTAAATACAGATTATTTAGATCTATACTTACTCCATTGGAAAGGGAATATTCCTATTGAAGAGACTATTGAAGCCTTAGAGAAAGTAAAAAGTCAGGGGAAAATTAAGTCATGGGGTGTTTCTAATTTAGATGTTGATGATATAGAAAAAATAATGCAATTACCTGATGGTATAAAATGTGCAACAAATCAAGTACGTTATAATTTGGGAGATCGAGGAATTGAATTCGATTTAGTACCTATGATGAACAAACTTGAAATGCCATTAATCGCCTATGCCCCAGTTGCTAGGGGTGATAGCTTCGGTACTAATCTAACTAAACAAAAAGTTTTAAATGAAATTGCTGATAAACATCATTCAGATAGATTTCAAGTTTTATTAGCATGGTGTATTCGAAATGGTCAAACAATTGCTATACCACAATCTAGTAATACCGCTCACGTGTTAGATAATGTGAAAGCAGCTAAGATTCAATTAACACAGCAAGATTTGGAGCAATTAGACTCAATCTATCCAAAACCTAGTATGAAACAGCCACTCGCGTTATGGTAAGAAGAGAATGTAGAAATTACAGTGTAGGCAAAATAATTACAAGAGAAAGTAAAATGCAGTAGATTCATCATCTCCGATTAGGGCCTTCGTGTCTATATTTGCTAACAAAAAAAGCTCAGCAACTTTCTTTGAATTATTGAAGAAGATAAAAAAATTGTAGTATGGAGTTTCTAGCATGATTGAGAATTCACTATATAAAAATACTCGTTTTTAAGGTGCAAAATTGGTTTTAGTTGCTCCTCTTGCGATTATTTGCAAAAACTTCACAAAACGTATTTTAGAAGAAACAAATAATGAAGGAGTAGATTTGATTTTTAACACAGTAGGATCTAAAGAAGCTACAGAGGACTTAAAACGACTGGCCTTTTCCGGGCGCTTGGCTTATATCTCTGATGCACCTGATATGTCTAATGTTAAGCCCTTTACGCTCTCACCTTCCATACATGAGGTTTCGCTTGGCGCAGCTCATACGAGTGGTTCAACTTCCGCAAAGAAAAACTTAGCATTTATGGCTAAGGTATGATTAAAAGAGTTGAAAAGGGAACTCTCGATCCGAAGATCAATGAAGTTCTTCCATTGGAAGAATTTCCTGCTGCTTTGAATAGTTTAAAAGGTCGTCAAGTACGAGGAAAAATCATCATTAGAATGCAATCATAATAAAAAGATAGGGGGATGCTCAGAGTATCCTTTTTTTTATTCTGAATCACTCCTTTTATCCTCTATTAATTCTATTGCTCACAAATAGTTGCAAGTGGTAAACGTTCCCCTAGCAAGGTAAAAGAAAGATCATTTCCCCTCATAAGTATAAGATTTCTTACGAAAGAATATAAATTGGCGACGGTGGAATGAATAATTATTTAAATTTTATGATAATTCATAAAAATGGTATTAAATAATATTTTGACATTATTTAATAGATGATAGGGCTATGCATATTTTTAAAAAGATTGATAAAGTACTTTCATATCTACTAAAGACTTCTTAAAAGTACTCGACAAAAGAAATTTAGTTTGAAAGAATATGTAGTTTGTCTTTTTGAAAATGAGATAATAAAAAGTTTGGATGTTCATGTTCAGAAGGAAGAGATTTTACAATAAGTCATAAAAAGCTAGAACAATGTAAGTGCTAAATTTATCGTTAACACGATATATCCGGATTACGTAAGAAAAAAACAATAGTGTAGATAATAAAACTTATCTTTCTGGACTGATGAGCAACTTGAAATGGGAGAGAAGATTAATGTCAGAAACCAATCGTTTTCGTCATGAACGAAAACAAGCGGAACAAACTAAACAAAAACAACATAAAGGGAAAAAGTCTCCCTTAATTAAAAAAGTTTTACTTGCTTGTCTATTGCTTGCTGTAGTTTCAGCAGGAGTTGGAGCTATTTCGTTCTCTTCAATGGTCAAAGATGCTCCTCCAATAGATGATGCAAAACTAGTTGATCCACTTTCTACTAAATTTTATGATAAAAACGGAAAGTTCCTCTATGAATACGGTAAGGAAAAGCGGACGAAAATTACTTATGATCAAGTTCCTAGAGTGTTGGAACAAGCATTTATTGCCACTGAAGACTCACATTTTTATGAACACCAAGGAATTGACATAAAACGGACTTCTAAAGCAATTTTCGAGAACTTAACTGGAGAATTCGGATCTCAGGGAGGAAGTACAATTACCCAGCAAGTAATCAAAAACTCATTTTTAACTTCCCAGAAAACAATAAAACGTAAAGTTCAAGAATGGCACTTGGCATATCAGTTGGAAAAAAAATATTCTAAGCATGAGATTTTAATGATGTATTTAAACAAGATTTATCTTGGAAATCGATCGTACGGAGTTGCAGCTGCAGCGAAGAGTTATTATGGTATTGAAGCAAAAGATTTGAAAAAATTGACACTTCCCCAGGCTGCCATGTTAGCAGGGCTGCCGCAAAGTCCAAATAATTTCGATCCGTCCAAACCAGAAAATGAAGAAGCAGCGACCAAACGCCGTAATCTTGTCTTGAGTTCCATGCATAAAAAAGGTTATATAACTGATAAAGAAATGCGACATGCGATGAAAGTCAAAGTAACTGCTGGCATTGTTCAAAATAATCAACAAGGTATGCGGTATGAAGCCTTTTTGGATGCTGCTGTGAAAGAAGTAGAAGAAAAACTAAAAGATGTAGATATCGGAACTGATGGTTTATCTATTTATACCACTTTAGATCCTAAAGCACAGGATTATGCGGACAAAATATTAAACTCAAATGATATTATTAGTTATCCAAATTCTAATTTTCAGGGAGCCTTCGTTTTCTTAAATACAAAAACTGGTGAGGTAAGGGCAATCGGAAGTGGACGAAATGACTATAAAGCAGCATTCCGGGGAAACAATTTTGCGGTTGCTATCAAACGTCAACCTGGCTCAACATTTAAACCGATTTTTGACTATGGTCCTGCCGTTGAATATTTAAAATGGTCAACCAATCACCAAATAAATGACCAGAAAACAACTTACTCAAATGGTCAACCTATTTCTAACTGGGATCATCAATATCACGGTATGTTGTCCATACGAACTGCACTTCAATGGTCGTACAATATTCCTGCTCTTCTCACATTGAGAGAAGTAGGTATGAGTAACGCAAAGAACTTCGCTGAACAACTTGATATTACTTTTGATAAAAACCAGGTATATGAATCTTACGCTATCGGAAGTAATACTGTTAATCCTTTAGAGATGGCAGGAGCCTTCAGTGCCTTTGGAAATGACGGATTATACAATAAACCTCATTTTGTCCAAAAAGTTGTCTTTCCTGATGGGAAAATAATTGGCTTTAGGTTGAAACCTAAACGTGTAATGAAAGATTACACAGCATATATGGTTACAGATATGTTAAGGACCGTTGTAGACAATGGGACAGGAAAAACAGCAAATATCCCTCAATTAGATGTTGCTGGTAAAACAGGAACAACGAATTTTGACGGAGAAACTCGTGCTCAATTTGGGTATCCCTTAAAAGCAACAAATGATAGTTGGTTTGCTGGATATACACCACAATACACAATGGCTGTTTGGACTGGTTATGCAAAAAATGGTCCGGGAAACTATATGCTTGGTGATACGACGAAAATTTCACATTTAATTTTTAAAGCGATGATGCAAAAATTTGGAACCGATACATCCAGTTTCCAGCAACCAAACAGTGTCTACAGAGTGAATAATGAACTGTACATTAAAGGTGTAGGTTCTAAAGATGTTCCACCAAAACAAAAAAGCGACAAAGTAAAAACATCTCCTGAAAATGGTGGAAATAAAAAGAAAGAAAATCAAAAACAAGAAGAAAAGAAACATAAACAAGAAGAAAAAAAATATAAGCAAGAAGAAGATAAACGTAAGAAAAAAGAAGAAAAAAATAAACATGATTAAAAGGGATTACCATTTATGTACTAATAGTACAGTTTAGCAATACAACGGTTTTATCATAATTAATGAAGATTCTTTGGTGGGGATTCCCTACCTCTTTTTTTATTTAGTCGGGAATAACAAACCAAACAACAGGAGATTGTGAAGGATACACTTAAGCTAACGGGTAGCTTTGCTTCAATAAGGAGCAAGGCAATTTTTTTATTCAACGAACGGTTGGTATTATTGCGTTTTTTCCTCCTCCCAAATTACCTTGGGTGATGAGATTTATAATTATATTTTAAGGTGTGGGATTTAGTTTGTATTCTCTTTTAAAATTTTTTGGCTTAATTTTTTCTTAAAGTAAATGATGCAATTGTTCAATTTGAGCAATCGCTTTTTCACTAACATGGCAGATTAATTAAATGGTTACTCAGTCCTTTATGTCGATTTTCAAAACCTTGACTAACTTTCGTTGGAAATGGAAAACTAACAAAAAAATAATTAAAGAGGTGTGAACTAATATGAGGAATTACGCGAAATGCCTTATCTTGTGTATAGTGGCTTTATTATCTTTTAACATGATTACAATAGCTAATGCAGAGGTTTCGAAAGTAGGAAAAATTAAGAAAGAAACGTATGCTACAACAGAGGATGTTTTATTGAATCTGATGGAACCAAAGCTAAATAAAATTATTACAGAAAAGTATGGGAAAGAAATGTCTTGGTATGTTGATAATGTTACAAAGGTAGAATTGATAGTAGATCATACAAAGAATCCTACTGACGTTTGGTATGATATGAAATTTGCTGTTAGAGTTCATAACCCAGATAAAAAAGGACATGAACCATTACTTGATATTATTGAAGTCAGAGTTGATATACCTAATTTATTAACTGAAGACAGATATAAAGAGACAGAATCAACGCTGACATTAAAGTTGATAGATTATATTCAAATTCGATAAAAAGAGGTATCAATATATTCCCTTTTTCTTTCATTAGTAAGAAATTGTATACTGACTAATAGAGTCTTATTCATCGACCGGGTGCGATACTTCAATAAGAAAAGCGATTCTTCAATAAGAAGGATCGCTTTTCTTATTAAAGTAACGTGCAGGATAGTGAAAACGATAAGTTTAATTTTATGTTATACATCACAAGAAATATCAAATAAAGAAATTGATACTTGTTATAATTTTATATAGGAGTGAGGAAAATGAATGAACAGATACAGCATATGGTTGATTGGATTGAATCTCATTTAAAAAATCAACTTTCCTTAGATGAACTATCTAATTATATGGGGTATTCCCCTTATTATTGTTCTTTTAAATTTCACCAACTAACAGGTATAAGTATTAGGCGTTATGTTCTTCTTAGAAGATTGTATTTATCTACGGAAGATTTAGCAAATAATAAGAAAATTATTGATGTTGCCTTTGATTACGATTATTCATCACAAGAAGCTTATAGCAGAGCCTTCAAAACCATTTTTGGTATCAATCCTAAAGAATATCAAATTAACAAAATGCCAGTTCAATCAGTGGTTAAACTTACTATTAATAAAGAGGGGGAATGGTGCAATTTGGATATTTCTAGAAAAATTGAAGTCAAAAATTTACAACATGAAAAGAGTGAGTTGTTTGACAAGGACGTACTACATATTTTAAATGGTCAAGTTATGTATGAGGAGTTTAAAGAAAACAGATTAATGGGAGATTCCGATTATGCTCCGTTTAATGAAGCGATGTGTGTGAATCCCACTACTGAACAAATTTTTGATGCAGAGTTTATAAACACACGAGCTTCAGGACATCAGGATTCAGTAGAAGGTTATATTGAAAAGGTAATTGTACCATTAGCTAATCTTTTTAATAAAGAGTATAAATGTATCGTTTTATGGTTTGGTGAAGATATGTTTTGTCAAATGAACCTACTTACCATACTTTCCTATCTCGAACAATCAGACTATGGGGGTAAAGTGTTTTTAAATAGTTTCAGAGAGGATGAATTTAAAGTTAATCAAACTGAACTTAAATTGGGTCATTATGATTCTGTATATACAGAAGTGTTGGTCAATCATGTTAAACCATCAAATAAACTGTTTCCACTTATGTATCAAGCGATTTGCATATATTTAGATATGCTAAAAGGAGATAATGCAGTAGTAAAGTATATTAAAAAGAACAAAGATATACCAACATCAGAATTAATCAAGAGGCTATTTGCTCTTTTCCCAACAGTAGGTTATGGAGATTTACAATATATAGAGCTTATTAATAGAACTAGATAATTTAAAGTGCCCTAACAAAGGATATAAAGATTACATCTTATATAATTTGTGAAAAAATGCACTTAAACAAACTGGGTGCGATTCTTCAATAATGGGGATCGTCTTTTCTTATTCAAGTAACGGGGCAGCATTCCTGTAATAAAGGAAAATAGAGTTTGAACAAAAAAATAACCTCTTGGTAGAATGAGAGAGTCCAAAAGCTGGCCAGCGAAAAGGACAATACTCAAATACCAGGAGGCCTAAAATGAATTATAACCAAAATAAAAAGATTGCTCAAATTACTTCTCAAACTCTAATTATAGGGGTCGACATCGCAAAGTTCAAGCATGTGGCACGTGCCCAGGACTTTAGAGGAATGGAGTTTGGATCACCTTGTTATTTTGAAAACACAAAAGAGGGATTTCAACATTTTATTAAGTGGATTTCAGATATAAAGAAAGAACAAAGCATGGATAAAGTAGTAGTTGGGATGGAACCGACAGGCAATTATTGGTTCAACTTAGCTCAAGTTTTGAAAGAAAATGAGATTAAGTTTGTAGCTGTTAATCCCTTGCACGTTAAGAAAAGCAAGGAACTCGATGATAATTCACCAACTAAAAATGATGTGAAAGATGCCAAAGTAATTGCCCAGCTTGTCAAGGACGGAAGATACGCCGAACCTACAATACCACAAGGAGTTTATGCCGAACTCCGGGTGGCTAAGAAAATACGCGATCTTTTAACGGATGACCTCCAGACGGTACAAGGCCAGGTTCATAACTGGATTGACCGGTACTTCCAGAATTTCTTACAGTCTTTAAAAAGTGGGAAGGCAAGGCGGCATTACAATTCTTAAAACTATATGCTTTACCGCATGAAATAATAAAATACTCTGAACATGAACTGCTTATCCACCTAAGAAGAGCAGTAACTCGAAGTGTGGGACTAAATAAGATTAGAGAGTTAAAACAAGCAGCCGGTAAGTCCATCGGACTTCGACAAGGGTCTGATATGGCTAAACTAGAGCTGAAAACGTTACTTGATAAATATGAATTAATCCAGATTAAATTCGAAGAATTAGATGCCAAAATAGATATTTTACTTGATGATATACCAGGTGTACCACAAATGTTGGCCATTAAAGGTGTTGGAAGGGATACGGTTGCCGGTTTCTTTGCGGAAGTAGGTGATCTAAATGATTATACTCATCCCCGGCAAATTATTAAGCTGGCTGGCTTAAGTTTAAAAGAAAATACATCAGGTAAGCACAAAGGAAAAACGACAATTACAAAGAGGAGCCGGAAGAAATTAAGGGCTCTGTTGTTTAGAGTTTGTATGATTCTAGTCGCAAAAAATTCAGCTTTTAAAGCATTACATGCTTACTATACTCAACGTTCTGATAATCCATTAAAGAAAATGCAATCTATTATCGCTTTATGTAATAAACTGATCCGTATTTTCTTCAGCATAAGTAAAAAGCAATTTGAATTTAAGGAAGAAAAGATGTTAAAGGATATTCCTCACTTTTCAGTAGAAAAGAAGGTAGAAATGGCCGCTTGATTTTGTTTTAGATTAGATTCAATAGTAGCTGCAGTTTTAAAGATTTGGGTACATTTGAAGCGCGGATTAGTCGGCGCAACTAAATTACGGGCATAGGACCCTGTGGGGCAGCATGGCTGACATCCACCTCATGGAAAGGTTGGACGAAGGAATTTGAGAGCGAAGACTCTGTGAGGCATGGGAGGGTAGACCTCCATGAGAAATGTGGAGATCCACCAGTGCGATCATATTTTAACTCATTCACCAATTTCTGTAAGTAATTGGTTGGTGGGCTATAAGTCTTTTTTCTCAACGGGTCCAGATTTATCCTTTTCAGTAATATACACCCAACTATTGAGCAATTACCGTAAGGTAAACTACTATGAAAATCTAAGAAAAATGGAGAAATCGGGAGTTTTTCCTTTCTTTATTGAGGGAGGATAGTTCAATAAGAAAAGTGAATATTACCATATAAAAAAATGTAATTATAAGATGAGGAGATAAAATGAAAAATAAAGAGGTTGAAGCTTTTTATTTGTAGACTTTGCAATATTGCAACTTAATAGAGCATTGGAATAAGGAAAACTTTAAATTAAATAATCTTCTTTCTTCCCTTTTGGATTTGTATTCAAAAGCGTTGTATCTTCCAGATGTTGAACCAAAAGATGATGAAATTTCCAATTTAGATATATCTGTTCCTCAGATTAATTTCGGCCAATATAACCATTATTGGGAAGTTTTTAACCCTTACCAATTAGAAGAACCAGTCGGTGCTAGCTTAACTGATGACATCTTGGATATTTACGAAGACGTGAAAAGAGGCATCCACTTATATGAAAAAGATGAGTACACAGGGGCTGTCTCAGAATGGAAAATAAATTTTGAAATACATTGGGGCAGTCACGCAGTTAATGCAATACGTGTTTTACATTCAGCTATTTTTAGATGATTCTTTTTCAGCTAACGGATGCAGTATAATTGAAGAAGAGGATTCTTTATTAGAGGGTGATGGTGTGAAGATTTGCACTTAAACTCCCTCAGTTTGATTCAATTTACTCTTAAATACTCGCTTATTCGCAGGATTTCAAATCCACATGTAAGAACAATGACGGATATATGGAATGAGTATTAGAAACAAGGCTACATGAAGGCATGCGGGAATAGAGGAGTGAATCATAACTCCATTTATTTCCATATACTGCACGTATACTCCACGCCGTCCCTGGAGGCTTTCCCTCCCATGTCTCAACGGGTCTTTTGCCCTCTCATTCCTTCGTCATGCCTATCCAAGGGGTGGAGGCCGGTATTGCTAAAGGTATGGGTCTGTGCCCTTGTGTTTAAGTATTCCAGTACTCCGTGCTTTCTTTGAGATCCTACGAATAAGCCAACATTCAATAAAGCAACTTTTTCTATTTCATATGTTCAGTTATAAGGTAATTAACTTATGCTGCTAAAGGTACCAAAGGGTGAACTTTTTCTGCACAATAGGGTTCATTACGTCGGGCAATTCCTACTATCATTCTTGCAAATTTACCAATCAGTTTCATAATAGATTTCATTTTTTTCATCTTTTTCACTTTGACATTGTGGGCATGAATTTCTCTGAACTCAGGATTGTTCATCACAAGACACATTGTTGCTAGGTATAAGAATCGCCTTAGACGAGACCTTCCTCTCTTAGAAATGACAATTTGTCCTTTCCATTTACCAGAGCTTGCCTCGACTAAATGTAAACCCGCGTGTCGTAATAGAGAATTGCCATGTGCGAACTGACTTAGATCACCAGTTTCACCTAAAATGCCACCTAACATTACGATTGTTAATCCTTTTATACTAAGTAGTTTTTCTGTAAAAGTAATACTTCCAAGAGCTTCAGATACTTCTTTATCTACTATTTCCAATTGGCTTGTGGCGAGGTCGAATTCTTCAAGTAATTGTTTTAGGTGTAATTTATATGCATCATGT
>NZ_LATZ01000017.1 GCF_000981385.1 Bacillus sp. SA1-12 | reverse complement strand
CATGAATCTCAAGAAAATGGCAAACTGGGCATGGAAGTATCCATGCCCAGCCTAAGAAAATAGAGAATAAATGCAAACCCCCTTTCAAATCAAGGATTTGAAAGGGGGTTTGTCTACGGTCTGAAACACCCTGTTTAGGTGTTTTTTCTTGAGAATATGTGAGAATCAAGAGAAAAATCGCTGTCTACTGAGAATGGTTAGAAAAAAACCGATATTATTTTACTGCTTCTGGTACAGACAAGCCTAAACCTTCGGCAATACGAGTGCCATATTCAGGATCAGCTTTATAGAAGTGACCGATTTGTCGAAGTTTAATGTCATCTCTTTCAACAGGCTTCATTGCATGAACGATGTTGGATACAAGGTGTGCGCGTTGCTCTTCTGTCATTAAGCGGTATAGATCACCTGCTTGTGTATAATGATCGTTATGATCATAAGCAACACTATCTGCAACACCTGATACAGGATATGCAGCCTGTTTATGTTCTGGTGTTTCTGCAGGGCCGCCATAACTATTCGGCTCATAGTAAACAGACTTACCACCATTGTCATCAAATCTCATTTGGCCGTCACGTTGATAATTTTTCACTTCATTTTTCGCACGGTTAATCGGTAAAGCTTGATGGTTCGCACCTACGCGATAACGATGTGCATCATGGTAGGCGAATAAACGGCCTTGAAGCATTTTATCTGGTGAAAAATCAATACCAGGTACAATTGTTCCCGGAGAGAAAGTCGCTTGTTCAACCTCAGCAAAGTAATTTTCAGGATTTCTGTTTAATACCATTCGACCTACTTCAATTAAAGGATAATCTTTTTGAGACCAAACCTTAGTCACATCAAATGGATCAAAACGATACGTATCAGCATCTTCTAATGGCATAATCTGAACATATAATTTCCAAGCTGGGAAGTCGCCATTTTCAATGGCATTGAACAAATCTTCTGTATGATAATCAGGATTTTCACCTGCAATTTTTGCTGCCACTTCCGGTGTAATATTCTTTATACCTTGTTCAGTTTTGAAGTGATATTTAATCCAAACTCCATCGCCTTCAGCATTTGTCCATTTAAACGTATGACTTCCAAATCCATGCATATGGCGTAAGGTTGCTGGAATGCCGCGATCAGACATAAGGATTGTGACTTGGTGTAACGATTCTGGTGATAATGACCAGAAGTCCCACACTGCATTAGGGTTTTTCAAATGTGTTTGCGGGTCTCTTTTTTGAGTATGAATAAAATCAGGGAATTTGATGGCATCGCGAATAAAGAATACAGGTGTATTGTTCCCTACAATATCATAATTGCCTTCTTCCGTATAAAATTTCACTGCAAAACCGCGTGGATCACGAACAGTATCAGCTGATCCTAATTCACCTGCAACCGTTGAAAAACGAATAAATAGCGGTGTACGTTTACCTACTTCAGATAAGAAATTTGCTTTTGTATAGTTTGTCACATCATTTGTTACTTCAAAGTAACCATGAGCACCTGCACCTTTCGCATGTACAACACGCTCAGGAACACGTTCTCTATTAAAATGTGCTAGTTTTTCTAAAAGGTGTACATCTTGTAGTAAGGTTGGGCCGCGCCCTCCTGCTGTAATTGAATTCTGGTTGTCACCTACTGGAGCACCCCAGCTTGTAGTAAGTCTGTTATTCGTCATTAAGAATCACCTCTAATATTTTTTAAGTATGATATAATAATAACATCTCTCAATTAAAAATCAATATCTTTTTATAATTATTATAATTTAATAGTAAAAATTATGTTTAATTTACTTTAAAGTGCATTGGTAAAACAATCCTTTATATCCTATGATATCGATAGACAATCTATTACTCTAAAAAAATGAGACTATCTACTCAAAGGGCCAAACCCTTATGAGACAGTCTCATATCTGTTATAATCCAAGTGAAATATATTTCACCTCTAAATATTCTTCGATTCCATGATGACCCCCTTCACGGCCGATTCCGCTTTGTTTAAAGCCTCCAAATGGCGCCTGAGGTGTTGATGGCAGACCATCATTTAAGCCAATGATTCCGTATTCAAGTGCCTCTGTAACTTTTATACCTTTCGAAAGATTCTCAGTGAATACATAGGCTGCTAATCCGTAAATGGAGTTATTTGCTCGTTTAATCACTTCTTCCTCCGTTTTAAAGGTTGTCACTGGTGCAACTGGCCCAAATGTTTCTTCCGTCATACAGAGCATGTTATCATCAATGTTGGAAAGGATCGTCGGTTCAATAAATAGACCCTCTCTTCTTTTTCCGCCTAATTCAACCCGGGCCCCTTTTTCGACTGCATCCTCTATATGCTGCAGCACTTTTTCTACTGCCTTCTGATCAATTAATGGACCAATATCAACACGTTCTTCCAGCCCATTTCCAAGCACTAACTCTTTTACTTTTGGGATAAGTTTCTCGATAAAAGACTGATAGATTGATTCGTGGACATAGATTCGATTGGCACAAATACATGTTTGACCGGCATTTCTGAATTTTGCTGATACAACCCCTTCAACTGCTTTATCCAGATCAACATCAGCTAAAACAATCACTGGAGCGTGTCCGCCCAACTCTAAGGAAACCTTTTTTACAGTTTGTGCTGATTGTTGCATTAATAACTTACCAACCTCTGTTGAACCTGTAAATGTGAGCTTACGGACCCTTTGATCTTGAAGCAGCACTTCTCCAATTTCCTTCGCATGACCGCAAACTACATTGATAACACCCTTTGGAATCCCTGCTTCATCTGCAAGCATTGCTAATTTTAAAGCTGTAAGCGGTGTTTGTTCAGCAGGCTTAATCACAACAGTGCAGCCAGCTGCTAATGCCGGGGCAACCTTTCTTGTAATCATTGCCGCGGGAAAATTCCAAGGAGTGATAACCGCAACAACGCCCACTGGCTGTTTTTGTACAAATAAGCGTTTATTTCGTTGGGTAGCAGGAATGGTTTCACCGTAGATTCGCTTTGCTTCCTCTGCATACCAAGAGAAAAATCCATTTGCATAGTTTATTTCACCGCTGGCTTCTTTTATTGGCTTCCCTTGCTCCATCGTCATTAACATAGCTAATTCCTCTTGATGCTGATGAACCAAGTCATGCCATTTTCTAATCAGATCAGCCCGCTCATATGCTGAATATGCAGCCCATTTCTGAAAGGCATCAGTTGCAGCTTCGATTGCCTTTTCTGCTTCCTTTGCTCCTCCTTTTGGCACAGTTGCGATCATTTCATTTGTTGCAGGATTTGTTACCTTGAATGATGGCAAATCAGATCCTGTCCACTCCCCATTAATAAACAATTGATATAGTTCCATAAATATTGCCTCCTCTGAAATACTTTCTTCTTTCTTATGACCAGACAAAATAGATTTGGTTACGTTAAGCTTAAGTGATTTTCCTTAATGGACTCAAGTTAAACGCCTAAAACATTATGGTAACGTATATGAAAAGTTTAGCAGGATGTTTGAGAAAAAAGCACTGCAACCCCTAAAGGCTGTAATGCTTTTATGGGAACAAACGATATAATCTAACAATTAGGAAGAGTTAAACGGTCTCGATCGTCGATAATTTTTCCCGAAACTGATGAGCCGCTTCTACCATTATTTTTAATGCCGCGATGGTCTCCGCTTCTCCTCTTGTTTTCAATCCGCAATCAGGATTCACCCAAAATGCCCGGTAGTCCAGAACCTCAAGGGCACGATTTATATTTTGTGAGATTTCCTCTAACGATGGGACACGAGGACTATGAATATCATACACACCAAGTCCAATGCCTTTATTGTAATGATGCTGTTCAAAGGAAGCGATCAATTCACCATGGCTTCTTGATGTTTCAATTGAAATCACATCCGCATCAAGCGCATCAATCGCTTGAATAATATCATCAAAATTCGAATAACACATATGGGTATGAATTTGCGTGTCCGCTTCCACTGAAGATGTAGCCAGTCTAAAGGCATGGACTGCAGCATTTAAATAGGCTTCTGTTTTTTCCTCTTTAAGAGGCAATCCTTCCCGCAATGCTGCTTCATCCACTTGAATCATCTTAATTCCACTAGCTTCAAGAGCTTCAACCTCTGAACGGATCGCTAATGCCATTTGATTTAAGACATCAGTACGATCAATATCATCACGTACAAATGACCAATTGATAATTGTTACAGGTCCTGTCAGCATGCCTTTTACTGGTTTAGTTGTAAGAGTTTGTGCATACACCGTTTCCTTCACTGTCATTGTCTCTTTGCAAAAAACATCCCCAAAAATAACTGGAGGCTTTACACAGCGGGAGCCATATGACTGAACCCATCCAAACTTCGTAATGGCGATTCCCTCCAGCTTTTCACCAAAAAACTCAACCATATCTGTTCTTTCAAACTCCCCATGAACAAGAACATCTAGTCCAAGCTCTTCCTGAATACCGATCCACTTCTTGATTTCAGCTTTGATGTATTCCTCATATTGCTCAGTAGTGAGCTCACCTTTTCTCCATTTCAATCTTTCTTTCCGTACTTCCTTCGTTTGCGGAAAACTGCCAATTGTTGTCGTAGGTAAAAGCGGTAAAGCAAAACGCTCTGCTTGCACTTCTTTTCGTTTTGTCACATCAGTACGTTCAGAAGAATAATCGTTTAGAATGTTGATAGCTTCTTGGACGTTTTTCACATTACGATATGTGGAATATGATAATGCAGCAATTGCTTGATCATGCTTCTCAAGCTCAATAACACTTGCTTCATTATTTGTCACTTTTGTTAATAAGACAACTTCCTCTAGCTTTTCATCTGCAAATGATAAAGCATCTTTTATTTGTGTATCTATTTTCTGCTCACTTTTAACTGTTACCGGAACATGAAGCAAACTGCAGGATGGCTGGATAATCAAATGATCTTTATCAATCATCCCAGCCAATTCATTTACTAAGGTTCGTTTCTTCATCAAACCTGATTTCCAAATATTACGCCCATCAATGACACCAGCAAAAAGAACCTTATCGCTAGGGAAACCGTATTTTTTTAGATTATCTAGATTTTTCCCAGCATCATGTACAAAATCAAGACCAAACCCTTGAATTGGCAACTCAATTATTTCTTGATAAAATTCGAGGCTTTCAAAATACGTTTGAAGGATCATGTTAACTTCAGAAACCTCTTTATTAAACGCAGTATAAACTTCTTTAAATTCTTCAATGGTATCTTTATCAATATTTTTCACTAAAATGGGCTCATCGACCTGAATCCATTTTGCGCCGGCTTCATTTAATTGCTTAAACACATTTATATACAGAGGAATTAGTGAGTGTAATAGCTCTGCTCTTTTTTGCTCATCATATCCTTTAGATAAAGACACTAAAGTAATTGGGCCAAGAATAACCGGCTTTCCTTCAATTCCGAGCTTTAGCTTTGCTTCAAGATACAAGTCAAGTAATCGATTTTTGCCTAAAACAGGTTGTGCATCCTTTAATTCCGGAACAATATAGTGATAGTTTGTATTAAACCATTTTGTCATTTCTGAAGCTATTTTCCCATTGCTCCCCCTGGCAATCTCGAAATAGGTGTGAAGAGTCAGCTCGTTCTTTTCCGTTTTAAATCGCTCAGGAATTAACCCAAACATAGCTGCCGTATCAAGAACATGATCATAGTAACTAAAATCACCTATTGGGATGAGATCAATGCCTTTTTCTTGCTGTTTTTTCAGATGGGATAAGCGAATATGTTCCATTTCTTTCTCAAACTGTTCTTCGTTTAGTTGGTCTGACCAAAATAATTCTAAAACTTTTTTCCACTCTCGATTTTCACCAATTCTTGGATAACCAATATTTGAACTTTTTATCTTCATTTTCTTCTCTCCTCGTTACCTATTTTCCTGATATTTGTCCAATAAAAAAGCCTCTCTATGAACAGATAGAGAGACGTTGGATAGGCATAGTTAACTAGAGTCGAAATGAATGAATCGTTTCAACATATGACCACCACTCCTCCCTATTTCGCGTAGGTAATAAGTGCATACAATAGGCAGGTCTCCTGACTCAGGTTCTTCACTTCAAATCCCTTCCCATTTCAAATTGAAACAGTGGATGCGATTGAAGCTCCCCATTACAGTGGCGCGACCGTGTCGGATTTTCACCGATCTTCCCTTTTAAGTTAAAAGCAAAGCTTTTAACACCAATTGCCTGAACATTATTAAATTTTAAAATAATTGTGAAACATGTGACTTAGATTAAACCATTTTTTCTCATTTAGCAAGTATTTTTCTAAAGACGATAAATGTTCAGAGTAAAAAAATGCTTTAGCACCTGACAGCTGGCCAATATCATGCATATTCCAAATAAATCAAGACTATCTCTGCAGGCGTTTTACTGGGAGCAGTTGGAATAAAAAAATCGCATAAAAACTGATTCGGACAGTAACACTCCGCCATAACCTACATACACATATATGGATTTTTATAATATAAAAATAAAGGAGAGTTGCCTTCATGAATCCATATGGATACAATTATTACCAAGAATTCATCCCTAATCAGCCTTATTATTATGTTCCATACGATCAAAATGCTTTTATCCAACAACCAGAACAATATGACGTAAATAGACAACAACCGCTTGAAAGAAGAGTCTCTGCTCTAGAACGCCAAAGTGAACGCCAAGCACGGGAAATAACAAGACTTAATGAAGAAATAAGACGTCTAAACCGGGAGATCAATCGAATTAATCGTGAATTCAACCGTTTAAACCAGCTTGTGACACGGCTAAATGAAACAGTTGAACAACATACTCGAAGATTAAATCGGCTTAACCAGCGGCTCCGCGCAGTAGAAAATAGATTAGATCTGCCATTTAGTCCTGCAGAAGGCGGGTTTTAATTCTATTCATGGATGATCATTAGTGAATAGCTATGGTCATCCTTTTTTCTATTTCATTTATTCAACAGTAGATCTACATTTGCAGGGGAATGACTGCCTGTAAAGATTGGGATAAAAATCGATAGCTTGCAGATAATAATGTTGATTATGATGAGAGGAGGTACATATGTATGACAAATCGTAATGATAATCGTGAACGACAAAACAAATATCCGAATAACAAAATACAGGATACAGAATTTTCAAAGGAAATTAATATTAGAAGCGAAAAAACGAAAAAGGATTTACAGAAATAATAAAGAGAGGCTGGCTGCCTCTCTTTATTATTTTAAAATTGATTTCGTTTTTTTATCTTTGAGGAAGAACGGGTCCTGCCCTTCCTTTTTGAATCATTTTCAAATGTTCTGGATGAGGATTTTGCTTCGTTTCGTGATTTTTGTCCTTTTCTCAGTGAGCGATGTGATTCTTTTGTTTGTGGGCTTCTTTTCACCTCATCCTCATCTCGATCAGGAAGACTTACTCCTTCAATCACTCTCATTTCCAGTGATTGGTTAATCCCTTTTTCGATCATACGGAGAAAATCGCGATCTTTAGGAGCGACTAAAGTATAGGCCACTCCATCACCGCCAGCGCGGCCTGTCCGGCCAATTCGATGAATATAGCTCTCAACATCATGTGGAATATCATAATTGAAGACATGTGTTACTCCTTCGACATCAAGGCCTCTTGCTGCAACATCAGTTGCAACCAACAGTTGAATTTTTGCTTCCCTAAACTGCTTCATCGCTTTTTCACGTTTGGCTTGTGTTAAATCACCGTGAAGTTCTTCAACCAAAAAACCATTTGTGAGAAGGGCTTGATGGAGTTTTTTGGCACGGATCTTTGTTCTGCAAAAAATAATTCCTAAAAAAGGACGCTCTTCCTGTAATAAATGCAGTAATGTCGCCTGTTTGCGACGATCAGTGGTTTCAATAATAATTTGTTTAATCTCCTCAACAGTAACCTTTTTCGCCTTAATTTGAATGCTCTTTGGATCGACCATATATTTTTTTGCCAAAGTACGAATTTCACTTGGCATGGTTGCAGAAAAAAGCAAGGTTTGACGAGTTGAAAGTGTTTCATAGAAAATATCATCGACCTCAGGAAGAAACCCCATGTGCAGCATTTGATCTGCCTCATCTAGTACAAGTGTATCAACCGTTGAAAGATCAATGGATTGCCTACGAATATGATCCAATAATCGACCTGGAGTGGCTACAACAATATGCTGGGCACCTTTTAGTTTTTTCAACTGATGCGCAACATCCTGTCCCCCATAAACAGCAAGCACATTCACACCTTCAAGATTTTCTTTCATTTTCTTTATTTCTTTCGTTATCTGTTGTGCTAATTCTCGTGTCGGAGTCAAAATAAGTGCCTGAATATCAGACTTATTTACATCAACCCTTTGTAATATCGGCAGAACAAAGGCCAATGTTTTACCAGTTCCAGTTTGAGCTTGGGCAATAAGATCCTGTCCCTCCAGCACAGAAGGAATGGTCTGTTCCTGAATTGGAGTAGGTTTAACAAACCCTAAAGATTTTAATGTATCATTTAATTCTTTCCGAATTCCTAGTTGTAAAAAATTAGGCAAATTAATCACATCTCTTTTCCTTAAATAAATGCCATTTGTTTATTAGAAGGCTTATTTACTATAGCATACAATAATGGGTAAGCTAGGGAAATTTCATTTTTTATATGTAATATGCACATTCCTATTTCATACATATTATGATCTTTTTTGCTGACACTATCCTAACCTCAAATCGTAAACATGCTAATCTCACGGTAATAACCATGCAAAATAGTTGTATGCGAATGGGAAGAGATTTGGCATCCTGATGAAATAAAATGGTTCCTATACAGCTCCAACGGCACGTTTAGATGGGATAGAAATGATAACGCCCCTTATCTAGTTTAAGTAAGGGGCGAATTTCTTTTCTTGTGTTTTAAAGTTGAGAAGTTTAAGAACCCGTAGAACGATAATGCCTGACTCCTATCTGCCACACAAGCAAACAAGGCAAAATAAATAAGATCCCTGCTAATGGCGACATCATGTATAAATAACCATTTCCTTCGTGTTTATCAAGAAGATACAATAATGGCAAGTAATTGACACATCCGAAAGGGATGATAAAAGTAAAAAATTTCGTCACCCAATTTTGATAAATATTTAAGGGATACTGGGCCATCTCTCTCCCGCCGTCTGTAAAAATGTTCGCCACTTCAAGACCTTGAATTGTCCAAAAGCACATAGTAGCAGCAAGCATAAAGATGCCTGTAAAGATAAACACCCCGCTGACAATCATCAGCAGCAATGTGATTCCTTTTATCGCAGTCCATTCAATAGAAAGATTGCTTAAAGCGATCAATAAAACGATTAAACCCTGCATCATTCTGCCGAACCTTGTGAACTCAAACTTAGAACCAAGCACTTGAACAAATGTACTTCTCGGTCTAACCAAGAGCCGATCAAAGTCCCCATCCCTTACCAAACTTGAAAATGAATCAAATCCACGAGCAAAACACTCACTGATGGAAAATGCCAAATGGATGACAGCAAAACAGAGTGCTACTTCATAAAAACTCCACCCTTTAATTTGCCCAAAACGTTCAAATAAAAAATATAAACCAGCAAAGACAGTAAACGGAATAAAGAACTGACCAATTGATAACAGCCAAAAAGATGTCCGATACTCCATTTGTGATTTAAACAAAATGAGTAGATATTTAAAATAAATCTTCAAGATCGATCATCCCCCTTGTACAACCACTTTTTGCAGTGCCTTATGAAACGCAAATTTGCCAAGTAACACTAATATGACCAGCCATCCAAACTGAGAAATAATGCCGGCAATTGCTTCATTTTGATGGATATGTCCTGAATAAACCCTAAAAGGAAAATCAGCTGTTAGACGAAATGGCAGCAAATAAGCTATGTTTTGCAGCCATGATGGCATGAGCGGGATGGGAATAATTAAACCGGCAAAAAATTCACCTATCACCCCAAACAATAACAAAGATCCAACAGGAGACATTGTCACAAAGACAGAAATATAAATAAACATAGAGATTGAAACGAGTAGGAGCAAACCAAAAATCAATGATGTAAGAAATAAGACAAAGGTTAGTACATTAGGTGGAAGTGTCATGTTGTAAGGCTGAGGTAAAAAGAAAGCGACGAGTAAAATTGGAAAACTTCTCAAAAAAGCACTCGACAGCCGTTGCGCTAATAGTTTAGCATACCAAAAACCGTATATTCCGCATGGCCTGCAGAGTTCATATGCAATATTTCCAGTTGTGATTAAGTCGAATAATTCATTATCACGAAACCACAACGCGATGAAGGCAAGAAAGGCCTGCTGCAGCCAAATGTAGATGATTAATTCCTTTAAAGCGATTGGAGGTGATTCAATGGTATTCAAGTAAAATGCTTCAAAAATCATGATATACATAAATCCCCAGAAAAATTGGGTTGCTACCCCTGCCAAAGCAGCTGCCCGATACTGCATTCCATTAAGCAAGCGCAACTTTAATACCGAAACATAGGCTTTCATATTTGGTACTCCTTATAAAGCTTAACAATTATTTCTTCGATTGGCTGTGCTTCAATCGAAACATCGAGTAGTTCTACCTTTGCCGATAATTGTGAGATAGCTTCAGAAATCAAGATCTTATCGGTATCTACACTAAGGACGGAACGTTCGGGAGTCCATGATAGGATGGAAGTACCATGAATATCAAATACATGTTCCGTTTCACGATAATCTGCTGTAATGGTTTTATGTGCTCCAAATCGACTTCTAAGGTCATGCAATTTCCCATCAAATAAAAGGCTTCCCTTTCCGATTAATATCACACGTTCGGCCAATGCCTCGATATCATTCATGTCATGTGTTGTAAGGATGATCGTAACGCCTTTCTCTTTATTAATCGTTTTAATAAATTGACGGACTGCGATTTTCGAAACGGCATCAAGGCCTATAGTCGGTTCATCTAGAAATAATATTTTCGGGCTGTGGAGCAGTGATGCTGCGATTTCACATCGCATTCTTTGCCCTAAGCTTAATTGTCGGACTGGTAAATGAAGCAGAGTATGTAGATCTAATGTTTCAGTGAGAAGCTTGAGTGTTTTTTGATATTCTTTCTCTGGGGTATTGTAAATATCTCTAAGAAGTTCGAATGAATCCAAAACTGGAACATCCCACCAAAGCTGAGAACGCTGTCCAAAAACTACGCCTATATTCTTTACATAAGAGACTCGTTCCTTCCAAGGAGTATATCCCATGATCGAACAGGTTCCCCCATCAGGCACCAAAATGCCGCTCATAATCTTTATCGTTGTCGATTTACCTGCTCCATTCGGACCAATATAGCCAACTATTTCTCCCTGGTTAATCGAAAAAGAAATGTCTTTTAGCGCTTGAACAATCGTATGTTCTCGATAAAAAAGCGCTTTCATCGCTTGCCCCAAACCTGAAGAACGTTTAGCAACTTTAAAGGATTTACTTAAACCTTCAATTGTAATCATGAAGCTTTCTCCTCCTAACTTTTTTGAGTCGAAGGAAAAATATAGCATCATATAAAAAGATTGTCAATATCATTTTTTCATTTTTCAGTAAATAAAAATCTATCAGGATTCTGCTTGCTATATTATTGGGTAGTGGATCTCATAGCGGAGATATGTTTAATGTGATTACGGTTTTAGGAGTATATAAAATAGCTTTTTGAAATAACAAAAACATGGTACTGTCACTATAAAGACAGCACCATTAAATCGATTGACCATACATCTTCCATGTATACGTTTATGTTTTATGTTTAGGTTATTAACATTCAGAAAGCTGTGTTGAAACTTGCCATGTCACACCATATTTATCTGTTACAGAACCATAAGATGGGCTCCAAAATGTTTCTTGAAGAGGCATTTCGACTTTACCGCCGTCTTGCAATTTTTGAAAAACCTCTTTTGATTCTTCAATATCATTGATAATGACCGCAATGTTTAGTTGTGAACCAATTTGATAAGGTTGGCCGGGAAATGTATCGGAAAGCATTAAATCGGTATTGCCAACTTTTAAATACGCATGTAAAACTCGATCTTTTGCTTCAGGAGGAATTGGGAATTCTGGATTTTCTGGCATCTCCCCAAATGTTTGCATGCTGATAAGTTCTGCACCTAATGCTTTTTGATAAAAAGCAACTGCCTCTTTTCCATCACCATTTGTCACTAAATAAGGGTTAACTCCTAAAATCATACTAAACACCTCTTTCTTGAAATTTGTTTTTACGTTTTTAAAGTCAATGTCAGATTACAGAACATATGTTCTTTTTAATGTTACCACATCCTAAAATACGTTGCAAGAAATCTTTCATTTTAAAACGTACATTGAATGATATACAAAATGTTTGTTACATTGACAATTATGTATTCTCTCGCAATTTCCATATTCCTGTAAAAACAACTTAATAACTGACTTTTTTTTCAACTTTTAACCTAAACATCCATTTTTGTTCTACCTCAATGTAACTTTTGGCTTTTTTTGCAGCTTCATTGTCGTCACAATATAGGATACCAAGGTCTGCAATGGGTTTATTATTATTTTATTTGCCTTTTTTCCGACCCTTACAGATGCTTCTGCCATTGATAATTGAGCAACGGCAATTACCCCTTTTTGCTCCATCAACAGTTGAGTCAAAAAATCTTCAATTTCCTGGTTGTACTTTTCGTTTAAACCTTGCATGAGAAGGTCAAATGAATGGTTAAGGACTTTTACTTCTATTTTTTGAGCTGTTTGGCTGGTCTTGGCGACATTTTCCAGTCTCCCCATTGTCCCATTAACTGTTGCAGGATTGGTAAAAAGAATGGTTACAGGTTCCTGAATCTTGATAATGGTTTCAAAAAAGGGCTCGTCAATTTTAATAATAGGAATAGTTAAAGATAGTTGATCTTCGTTAAAAAGCGCAATATAGTTTGTACATGTGATAAGAATCGCATCTACCCCACATAGAGCAATCCATTCAAGCTGCTCCTTTACCTTTATTTGCGCATCTGATTTTTTAAACCCTTTATCTGATGAAACTCGATGCATCAATCCAGGTTCAACAAAATGGATTAGATCAATATCATATGGGGAAAGTGCGGTTTCAATATACTCTACATTCGAATAATGGGCGTGAAGACATCCTAATTTTTTTATCATGTTCGTTTCTCCTCGGGTTACATTTATTTTTCTATCTATTCATGCAATGCCATTACCATAAAACTTTTAATTCTCTGACAATAAACTTTTTATCCAAACTTGTCCAGTTACTTATCATGTATTGCCATATTTAATTGAGAACATAATAAACTCGAATAAGCAAAGGAACAAAATCTTAGCAAAAATTAATATAAGCGCAGGTGCCTTACATGCAACTTACTCCCAGAATATATCACTCGTTTATAAGGCCTAAATGGACAACAAAAAGATACATCCAAAATCATATACAAAGTCATTTTGATTTGACTGATAAAAAAGTACTTGATTTTGGTTCGGGTACAGGAGCTAATTGCACTTTATGTACACCGTCTCATTACGTTGGGATTGATCCTGATCTAAAAAGGATCAACTTTGCCAAACAAAAGTATGCACCATACCAGTTTGAAGTTTTTTTAGGAAATGAGCTTCCTGCAGATGACAATAGCTTTGATTTTATTTTGATCATTGCCGTGCTGCACCATATTCCTCCAGAATCAATTAAAGCTTATGTAAAGGAATTTAAAAGGATTTTAAATTCAAATGGAAGAATTGTCATTATGGAACCATTCTTTTCAGAAAAAACACCAATTAGCAACTTGTTCATGAAGTATAACGATAAAGGTGATTACATTCAAAGTGAAGAGGCTTATTTAAGTTATTTTACAAACGAAGAATTTAAATGCAATGTACTAAAAAAATTTAAAAAGTGCTTCTTTTATAATGAATTGTATTTTACTGCTTCTCTTTAATCTTGATACCTTTCTTAGTAACAAAGGGCTCCTTTCATCATTCATGAACAACCTGTATAACATAACCTTAAAAAAAGCTGTTTAAATTGTTCAGCTTTTTCTTTTTTGATTTTTACCCCAGTAATTACCTCTAATATTCGGCTATCAATTCCTCTATAATGTGTTGTGGGGAGGAGATAGAAATGATATTAATTTTTTTCGTATTTTTCCTGATCGCTTTATTGCTCCTTTTTTATAAAGCATATAAAAATACTCAAAAAGTGGTATTAAATAAAGTTAATTTATCTACAGCAGACACTCATTCTTCACATGAACCGCTTTTAAATATATTGCAAATCTCAGATATGCACCTTGAAAATATTTCAATTTCACCTGATCAACTATACAACAAGTTAGCAAATGAAAAAATCGATTTAATTGCTCTAACAGGAGATTTCCTGGATAGGAAAAAAACTATCCCTAAACTTATTCCTTATCTGGAAATGTTAAATCGTTTAAATGCAGCATATGGGATCTATGTGGTTTTCGGTAATCACGACTATATCTTAAAACAAAAGGAATTTGGGTTATTGAAAGACCTATTGCAAAAACATGGCTGTAAAACTCTTCAGAACGAAAATGACTCCATTATTATTAAAGGAAAACGTGTTAATATTATCGGAGTTGATGACTTTCATACAAAAAGAAGCAACCTTAAAATGTCATTTATGCATCTAAAAGAAGGATATAATCTAGTTTTAACTCATGATCCTAATATTGTCCTTAATATGAAGGATTTCCATTATGAATACCTCCTATCAGGCCATTTTCACGGTGGACAAATTCACTGGCCTAAACCATATCACCTCGCAAAACTTGGTCGTACAATGATGAAAATGAATATGATAAAAGGTTTACAATATTATCATGAAAAACCTTTTTATATTAGTGAAGGATTGGGACAAACATCTCTAAACATTAGAATTGGCAGTCGCCCAGAAATAACCCTTCATCAACTTCCTTTAAACAAAATAGAAAAGAAAGAGGCTCTGGCAGCAGGATAATGTCAGAGTCTCTTTCTTTTAATTTTAAAAGTATCAATAAAAGAAACTGTTAGAATCCTTCGTTATGACGATCCGTCAAATTTCCTTTTTAACCAAAATGGGCTGTATAAAAGATAAAAGATTATGATCATGATCACCTCTACTGAAAGCAGATACCATGGCCATGGTCCGAGAAAATCCAGTAGAGAAGCATTTTTTGGTTTGTTCATGATGTACAAATAATTAGCCCCTAACCACTTATTAAGGAAAAATACACAAACTCCATAAATATTAACAATCAGGACAGTCATCCACAAGGACCGCAGTGTTGGACGATAATGAAAGGCTAACACCATAAATAAACAAGTAAGCACAACTCCACCATGTGAGATAAAAAACTCGATATACTGAAAATGAGGAAATGAAAAACGGCCTAGATCAGGTGTTAAAATGGCTTGTATTGAGCTTCCCAGCCCTGCAAAATATAAAAATTGAAAAAGTCTCAAGTTTTTCGTGAAAAGCAATACAATAGCAAGAAGAACGGACAAATCACTAAGATGAAGCGGTAAAGCATCTTTTGGGGACCAGGCATTCTCACTTACAAGCCATATATGATAACCTATATCAGAAGCTATCAGTAAAAATAATAGAAAAAAACGAAGGAACATTCTTAACCCCTGTTTTTCAAGCTGCCTTCTAAAAATAAATAAAAGAAGACAAAGAACAAAGATGATCGCAATAGTGATGATATGCTCTTTTGAAAAAAGACGAAACGGTTCTTGTTTTGTGTGAAATTGAAAAAAATTTTGCATTTTAGTCTCCATTTTTTTAAGAGTAGAAGTACGTTTATCTAAACCTGAACAAAAGATATTTCAAGACCTGAAGATAGTTCCAATCATCCTTATTATTTTCACCCAGGATTACAATTATTCGAATCCTTCTTAGATTACATCAGCTCTCCCTGTAGGTTCTTTTATTTAAAGAAAAAGAGGGCTGCCTTAAAATTAGTCCTCCTCTAACACCATAAATGATGTTAAAGGAGGCACTGACATCTTAAGACAGCCCACCTTATTCTACTGACTTATGCGTTAATTGCTTGCGGATGGTCAAGTGTAACTAGATTTGCAGCCGCAGCATTTAATTCAACTTGCTCTACATTTTTACATCCTGGAATGACACTTGTGACAGCTTCATGTTTAAGACACCATGCAAGAGCCCATTGTGCCATGTTCACACCTTCTGGAACTTCGTTTTGCTGAATGCTCTCTACAAGTTGAAGTTGTCTCTCTACTTGGCTTTGATCATGATTATGGCGAACATCGCTTTTGCCAAACACAGCTCCTGGCTTATATTTACCACTTAAATACCCGCTCGCTAATGGAACACGAGCCAGGACTCCTAGGTTTTGACGTATACAGGATGGAAAAACCTCTTGCTCTGGAACGGTATCTAACCGATTGTAAACGACTTGAATGACACTTGCATTGACTTCTGAGGCTAAATCTGTTTGGTAAATATTATTGTTCGCACCAATTGATAGTCCCAGGTGACGAATTTTCCCTGCTTTGATTTGCTTGTCCAGCATGGTCCACAATTCATCATTTTTAAACTCTTCCTCACTACCGGAATGGAATTGATAAAGGTCAATATAGTCTGTTTGAAGCGCCCGCAAAGAGTCCTCTAATTGCTGTAGTACTTCATCTGCCGACCAATGTCTTGTTCGTTCAAAAACATCATGAAAATGATGGCCGAATTTTGTGGCAACCACCCAATCTTCTCTCTTATTTTTCACTAAATATTCACCGATAAATTTTTCGGATAAATGGTCTCCATAACATTCAGCTGTATCAATTAAATTAATCCCCGTTTCCTTTGCCTTATCTAATATCGCATCTACTTCATGCTGCGTGAAATTCTTTCCCCATTCTCCGCCGAATTGCCATGTTCCAATACCAATAACAGATACATCTAATCCCGTTTTCCCTTATCTGCGATACTTCATCCTTTTTACCCCTTTCAAGTGAAATAGATAAATACCAATTATTATTCTATAGGAATAATCTGACCTCTTAAAGTAGTGAAATGACTTATATCTACTGTAATAAACGAAAGCAACTATAAAATTTGTAGCAGATCTTTATTGTCTTCATGTCGATTATTGTCATAAAATAAGATAATAGCAGATAGAAAAAGAGGAGATAAATATGAAAAGTATTTTACGAAGCTTTATTAACGGAATTCTAACGATTGTCCCGATTATTCTTGTTATATATGTTGTCTATAAAACGTTTATGTTTTTGGACGGGATTCTTGGCAGTGTGTTAAAGCCTTATTTTAAAGATGATTATATTCCGGGAATTGGTATATTATTTACCTTTATTCTGATCACCATTTTAGGCTGGCTCTCTACAAAAGTTTTCACCGGCGCCCTTTTTCGATTAGTCGATAGATTGCTTGAAAAGATACCCGTTATCAAAACAATCTACTCGGTTATTAAGGATACAATTAATTCCTTTCTGGGTGAGAAAAAATCATTTTCAAAGGTTGCAATCATTACGATCCCGGGAACAAATATGAAAAGTATAGGGTTTATCACAACAGAGGATTTAGAAAGCTTTTATGATCCATTGAAGGATCATGTTGCTGTCTATATTCAACAAACGTTTCAAATAGCAGGATTCACTTTTTTAATTCCTAAAGATGAAGTAGAAATTATTGATGTAAAGCCTGAGGATGCGATGAAATTTATCCTCTCAGGCGGGATGACTTCAACAGATAAATAATCAATCTTACTTTGAGCATGAGCACCTGCTTTTTGATTGGCGCTCATGCTTTACAATAGTTGACATTAATTCGCCTCTAACTTCAAGCCTTTTGCAATGTCATTGTGACATAAATACTATCTTTTTCTTTAACATAGTACCATCCATCGTACGAAGAAGCAGTTTCCAGCTCTTCAAGAGTAGATGATGTAGCCTGAGCAGTCGGCTGTGCTTATATATAACAAGTATATATACCAACACGCAATCAACTTTTCTCTTGCCTTCCAATAAGGCTCCAGATGCTTAATCTGTTATAAGTGAAAGAACAAAGGACGGAAACATTTGTTATTCCGCCCTATTTATATCCGTACTATTATTCTTAAACAGCAGTATAGCCTCCATCTATCATTAAGGAAGCACCTGTGACAAAATCATTCTCAACCAAAAAGACAATTCCGTGTGCAATTTCAGATGCTTTGCCAAGTCTGCCGATCGGATGCCTTGCCACTAATCCATCATAAAATTCTCCGAGAGCTTCCTTGTTCACCATTCCAGATTCCACGTATCCAGGACAAACTGCATTGACTCTAATATTTTTACTTGCGTATTCTACAGCCAAGGATTTCGTCAAGATATTAACTGCACCTTTACTAGCATTATAAGCAAAAGCACCAGCTTCTCCTACATGCCCTAAAATGGAAGCTGTATTTACAATTGAACCTCCGCCGGTTTTAAGCATTTCTCGAATTGCGTATTTAGCACCGAAGAAAACCCCATCTTGGTTGATGGAAATGACTCGATGATAATCCTCATAAGTAAGCTCGTGAGTAGTAGAAAGAATACCCACTCCTGCGTTATTTACCATTACATCCAGCTTCCCGTAGGTCTTTACCGTTTCAGCTACAAGGTTTTCAACCGATTTTTCATCTGCGACATCTACTTTTATAAAAAAGACGTCTGCTCCTTTTTCTTTTAGTTCTTTTTCAACAGCTTTTCCGCCCTCTTCGTTAAAGTCGGATATAACAACCTTTGCCCCTTTTTCAACGAAAGCCTCTGCTGTTGCTAAACCAATTCCAGATGCTCCCCCTGTTACAATAGCAACTTTACCATTTAAATTCGTCATACTCTTTACCTCCTATGTACATTCATTTAACTATTCCATTATTTTATAATGCTTCTTTCCACTAAAAATATAATAGTAAACCTCCCCTTTATTTACTTTCATCCTCTTAGAGCATGAATAACACTATTGGCAGGAAGTATGTTTTTATAAAAGACGGGAAAATGTAAACGGAATCATTTTAGATGACGAATACGAAAGAATAAGATATGATATATTCTGAGTTGGATAAAACCAATCATAATCTTATTGAAAACTCTTGCTAGAAAGACACTTTCATATCAAAGAGGAGGCAATTCACTTGAAATACATACCTATGGGTAATACTGATTTAAAAGCATCAAATATTATTATGGGTAATATGCGAATCACCCAGCTTTCGCTTTCTGAGGTTGAACAATTAATTCGGACCGCAATGGATGAAGGGATTAATTTCTTTGATCACGCTGATATTTATGGTGCTGGAGAATGTGAAACCATCTTTGCTAATGCTATTAACATGAATGATGATATCCGTGAGAAGATGATTATTCAAAGCAAATGCGGCATTCGTGCAAAAGAAAATTATTTTGACTTTTCGAAACAGCATATTATCCATTCTGTAGATGGTATTTTAAAAAGATTAAAAACAGATTATTTGGACATCCTTCTTCTCCATCGCCCTGATACGTTAATGGAGCCTGAAGAAGTTGCAGAGGCCTTCGAAAATCTATATGAGTCTGGTAAGGTAAAATATTTCGGTGTCTCTAATCATAACCCAATGCAAATGCAACTGTTGCAAAAATATCTTCCTCACAAATTAATTGTCAATCAATTACAGTTAAGTGTTGTACATACACCAATTATTGATTCTGGCATCGCGTTAAATATGAATATTGATCAATCTATCAATCGTGATGCAAGTATATTGGATTTTTGCCGCTTGAATGATATTACCGTCCAAGCATGGTCACCTTTCCAAAAAGGCTTTTTTGAAGGTGTTTTTCTTGGAGACACGGAGAACTATGCGGAATTGAATCTATTAATCAATGATCTTGCGAACAAATATGATGTGACAGCTACCGCTATCGCAACTGCTTGGATCACAAGACATCCAGCAAATATCCAGGTTGTTACAGGGACAACCAATGCTCAGCGATTGAAAGATGCTTGCAAAGGCTCTGATATTCCATTAACAAGGGAAGAGTGGTATCAGCTTTATAAAGCAGGGGGAAAAATCGTACCATAATTGCCTGGAGATGGTTTCATTACAGCATAGAAAATGCTCAGAGTTATTAACTTTGAGCATTTTTTTTATCCTATTTTTTTATGCCCTGAGTTAATGCTTTGGACAGGGTTCTACAGAATAAAGGCATTGCCAAGCAAGAACAAGGGATCATCATTTGCAGGCACATAAATAAGATAACCAAATTCTAATTGCTCGACAAATTCGTTTTTCTAATTAAAGATTAAGTTGTAATAATTGGACTAAAGAGCAAGTACGACAGAACGTATTTGTTTTAATAAAAAAATAAATTAGGGGTTCCTAGAGCAGCTTCCATTGTATCCTTCAACTTAAAAAACACCCGAGTATTTTGCACTAATTCCAAGATGGATTCTTATTTGATTATTACCTATTATTCTATTGAATAATTTTTCACATACATGACTCCCTATTTCATCTCAAAATTTCTAATTTCTTCACGTAATAAGAACTTCTGAATTTTACCGCTTGCATTTCTGGGCAATTGTTCAACAAAAAAATACTCTCGTGGTCGTTTATAGGCTGCTAGCTTCTCAGAATACTTGCAAAAAGCCTCAAGGTCCTCAGCTGTCACATTTTGATCCTTTTTCACAACAATGGCAATAACCTTCTCTCCCCATAGTTCATCAGGATGACCTAATACAGCTACATCTAATACTCCTTCGTGCTCATAAAGCACATCCTCTACCTCACGAGGGTAGACATTTTCTCCGCCGCTAATAATCATATCATCCACTCGGTCTGCGACATACAGATAGCCGTCAGAGTCTAAATATCCTAAATCACCTGAATGATACCAGCCTTTATAAAGTGCCTTTTCATTAGCATCTTCTCGATTAAAATATCCAGACATCATACATGGTCCTTTGACTATAATCTCCCCCACTTCTCCTGGGGGCAAAATTTTCTCAGGTTCAGATGGACCATTTTCATTTTGTTTGACGACTCTTATCTCATGATTTAAACAGGCTCTCCCAGCAGATCCTGCTTTTGTAAGCTGTTCATCCTTTCCTAAAAATGTTATAGCCGGCCCCATTTCGGTCATTCCATAGGCTTGGACAAGATCAATCCCCAAACTTTCCTTACATGCCCTTACTAATACAGGTGCCATTGGAGCTGCCCCATAGAGCCCCAGCTTTAATGACGATAAATCATATCGTTCGTGATTTTCTTGAAGAAGCATATTCCACATCGTTGGAGCTGCAAATACCTTTGTGATTTTTTCAGCCTCAATCGTTGATAAAACTTCTTTTGCTTCAAAATGATGGATGATTACATTGGCAGCACCTGCATGAACTCGAGGTAAAAAACAGCAATGAAGCTCAGCACAATGAAACATTGGTGCAGTAACAAGCCCTATATCATTTGGTGTAATATTTAACGAACTGATACAAATTAAGCTTTGCTCAATCATGTCCCGATGGCGATGCATGACTCCTTTGGGCCGCCCTGTCGTCCCGCTTGTATACATAATTGCATATGTATCAGTTTCTAAAACTTGAATATCCGGATTAGCAGTAGATGCTGCTGTTACTCTTTCATGGTAAGAAACTGCATAAGAAGGGACAGTTTCGTCAATCGACCAAAATGAAATGGAAGGAAATTGTTTATGGATTTTGGCGATTTGAGATTCCAGCACTTGTTCAAACAAAACAATTTTTGGTTCTGCATCTTGTAAAATAAAAGCTAGCTCCTCCGCTTTTAAACGGAAATTAATTGGGTTAATAATCGCTCCGATCTTTGCAGCAGCAAAATAAACGGTTCCTAATTCATATGAATTAAAAAGGAAAGTTGAAACCCGGTCACCCTTTTGGACACCAGAAGCAATTAGGGCATTTGCAAGTTTATTTACTTCTTCGTTCCACTCACGAAATGTCCAGCGAATGCCTCTGGTTCGATCTATCAAGGCTGCCTTATTTGGAAATTTTGTTACTGTTTGCTCAATCAGCTTGCCAATAGTTAGATACATATACCATTCCTCCCAGCAATAGAAAGCGCTTACGTTTTTTTAAAAAAACACTAACTATCCTTTTAAAGTTATTTCTCCGATAGTAAGAAAATTCCTTGTACAATTTCAAAATAAAAAAACACCGCTGAAAAATAAATCGATACGGTGTACATGTTGAAGATCATCTTTGCTATATTTTTCAAAAGTGTCTCTATTGATTAAAGGACTATTTTTTGTTTAACATAGCAGTCTTTAGTCGTTCTTGCTTCGGAAACTATCGAAGTAGATAATCTCGTTTTTACTTATCATATCCTTCTTATTCGGTTTCTCTTTCGCATATCCTAGTCCCAATATCGTTAAAACTCTCCGATCTTTCGGTATGTTTAAGGCATTTCTTACATAGGCTTCTCTCTGTTCCGATTCCACCTCATCCACTGCATTAAAGACTGCACCAAATGCACAACCTAACCCCGCATTTACAGCAGCTAACCAAATATAACCGCTTGCAATGGAAGAATCCTGTATCCAATATTTACCAACCGATAGCCTCCCTGTTATAACGATGCCAGCATTTGCTTCTTTTAACCATGGCATATATGGAGTCGTATTCGCAAGGTGATCAAGCATCACTCTATCTTTTACCACAATAAATTCACGGGAAGGTAAATTATTGCCGGTTGGTGATAACCATGCTACTTCCAGAATCTCCTCAATGATTTCTTTCGGAATTGATTGTTCTGTAAAACTGCTAATCTCCCGCCTATTGTTTACTACATGAATAAATTCCATTCTATCTCTCCATTCTTAATTGGTCTCGTGATTTAAGTTTGGAATAAAATAAAAATGATACGTTTATGATGACAAGTTTCAGCATAAAACCAAAATTCATTATTGATCTTGTTCTTCTTTACTACATGAAAAACAATAGAGGATTTTATCATCTGTTATAACTCCATTTAAAAATCCATCCAAACAATAGATTGTCTTATGACAAACAGAGCACTTGCCAACTTTCTCCTGCATATGTTTCACTCCTTACATAAAGTAGAACTGCTTACTTAAAGTATACATGAGATTTACAAATTCATAGAAAAATAATGGATGATCTCTAAATTAATACAACTCTGTACCGCGAGATTCGGAATCATTTAATACCTTTAAAGGTTGACTATTAGGCTAGACGACATGGACAGAATCAGCAAATGAGTAAATGAATCCACCATAAGTAAGGCTTAGGATGAGACCAATGAAAAAGGAACCGGATGGGACTCATGATCACGGTTTATCTGAGATACATTATGGTACGATCGAAGTTATTTGTGATAAGGGAGGGCTGTAGGTCAATTGAAAGAGTAGTTTTTCCAAAAATGCAATAATAAGACTGACGTTCATATAGTAAGTAAATCAATTTGTAGACATTTTATCTATATTAAAAAAAGAAGTAATTACCTGCTTAATAGATTGGATAATAACTTCTTTTTATTTTTATCCGATTAATTCATCTTCTGTTACTAGTTTTTCATTACTTGAAAAGCTGACAAAAAATGTCGTCCCTTTGCTGTTAGAATCGATTTTAATCGTTGCATGATGTTCAGAAGCTACTTTGTGACAGATCGATAAGCCAAGACCGGTTCCATTTTTCTTTGTACTGAAAAACGGGGTGCCAATTTTATCGATGATTTCTTGTTTTATTCCTTTGCCTTGATCCTTAATCGCTAGGACAACCTCATCATCTTTATAATATGTTTGAATATTCAAAGTCCCCCCTGCAGACATCGCTTCAAGCCCATTAAGAGAAAGGTTTAGAATTAATTGCCTGATTTCCCTTTCATTAATACGAATCTCGGGACATGCCCCTAAATCAAGATGTACGTGCTGCCCAACGTACATGGCTTTTGCCTGAATTAGCGGATACAGGGTTTCTATCACTTCATTAATATTCTTCCTAGTACGCTTTGACGTATTTGTTTTTGATACTGAGAGAAATTCCGTAATGATATTATGAGCTCTGTCCAGCTCTTCAATCATGATATCGATAAATTCAGATGAAGGGAAATCCTTCGACATTTGCAAAAAACCGCGAATGGTAGTCATCGGATTTCGCACTTCATGGACGATTCCTGATGCCATTTCTCCAACTAGATTCAACCTGTCTAACCGCTCCATTTCTTTTTCTACTAAAACCCTTTCAGTTACATCGGTAATGACTGAAAGGAGGCATTTCTCATTATGCACCATTAAAATTTCAGTGGATAGCAACCCTTCACGAAGCTCTCCGGATTTATTTAAGTATTTTATCCTGCTGCTATGAATGGGATGAACTAGATCAGCTAGTTCTATGACTGTTTCACTTGAATCCTCATGATACACAATATATTTTAATAGATCTGTCGTTTGATTAAGTACATCGTCATAGCGTTCGTAGCCGGAATACGTCAGCCAGCTTTTATTTACATTTATAAACCGCCAATCTTCTAGGGATCTCAAAGATACTAAACATGGTGTTGCCTCAAAGATTTTTCGAAAACGCTCTTCTTCTATTAATTTTCGCTCGGTTACATCCCTTATGGAACACACATAAACAAGATTACCCTTGATTTTTGCTTCGCCAATTTGGATATCAGCTGGAAATACCGTTGAATTCTTTCGAAGAGCATTCATCTCAATAATGGTTCCTATTTGCTTTGAATCGTTGGTGATCCTTTTTATTTCAGGGAGAATTTCACTGATGTTCTTCCCTATTAATTCTGCTTCATTGTAGCCAAACATGTTGAAAACGGCAGGATTTACAGAAATCATCTCCCCTTGGTTTCCATAGGTAATCAGCGTATCAGCTAATGTTTCTCCAATTACCTTCATCACTTCATTTTGAAACTTAATTTGTTCCTGGTATTGGTGGACTTTCACAAATGCATCAATTTTCATCTTCAATGTCTCAGGATGGAAGGGTTTAAAAATGTAATCAATCGCACCTGCACGATACCCCTCTTTTACATGGTCTATAGCCTGACTAATGGCTGTTATAAATATAATGGGAATTTGCTTAGATTTTTCACGGGACTTTATGATCCTGGCGGTTTCAAATCCATCAATCCCAGGCATTTGAACATCCAGTAAGATGACGGCAATCTCTTCGATCAACACGTGCTTTAATGCTTCTTCACCAGATCTTGCACATATCAGATGATACTCAGGAGATGTTAGTACACTTTTAAGTGCCAGTAGATTTTCAGGTCTGTCATCTACTAATAAAATCTTTACTTTATTCTTTCTATTTGATTTTTCTAAATAGCTTTTCATCTGAATCCAACTCCTCATAATACGCACTATGGCTTGTAAAAGCAAGATCTTCCTTTTTCCCTATCCCTAATATTCCGGATGATACCAAGCTGTTATAGAATAAGTCATGTACCCTGTTTTGTAAGGTTGTATCAAAATAAATCATGACATTTCTGCATAGAATGACATGAAATTCATTAAAGGAATGATCAACCGCTAAATTATGTTGAGCGAATACGATATTTTCACGAAGAAAGGAGTGAAAACATGCCTTGCCGTCTTTCACAGAATAATATTCACTAAACGCCTTCTTACCGCCTGAATGCAGATAATTTTTCGTGTATAGTTGCATTTTTTTTAATGGGAAAAGGCCTGATTTAGCCGTTTCAATTGCCGTTTCGTTTATATCTGTTGCATAAAGTGTTGCTTTCTCATATAAGCCTTCTTCATATAAAAGAATAGCCATGGAGTAAACCTCTTCACCAGTAGAACAGCCTGCATGCCAAATACGAATCACAGGGTATTCTCTTAACATTGGAATAATCTTTGTACGAAAAGAGTTAAAAAAACTAGGATCACGAAACATTTCAGTTACGGTGATCGAAAAATCCTCCAAGAGACTCTTCATGATTTGAGGGTTATGCAGAACCAATTCCTGCAATCCTGATACCGATGATGCTCTCTCTAAATAGATACGATGCCATATTCTGCGGCGAATCGATGAGAAGACATAGTTTCGAAAGTCAAATCCATAGTAGCGAAAAATCCCCTCAAGCAAGAGATCAATTTCTATTTTTTCAAGTTCCTTAAGTTCTCCTTCAGTTATCAACATCTTGTCCATTGAGTGTATCTTCCACCTATCTGTACAACCACACCTTCATTAATGAAAAAAGCTGATCTAAAAATACAGGCTTGCTAATATAATCTGATGCCCCAGCCTCAATGCATTTCACCTTATCCATTTTCATTGCCTTTGCTGTAAGTGCAATGATAGGGATATTTTGGAATTCAGGTATCGCTCTTATTGCGTGGATCGTCTCATAGCCGTCCATTCCAGGCATCATAATATCCATTAAGATTAGATCGATATCAGGATTTTCCTGTAATGCCGCAATACCGCTCCTGCCGTTTTCTGCAAAGAAAATGTCCATTTGCTTCTTTTCTAATGCCGTAGTAATGGCGAAAATATTACGCATATCATCATCAACAATTAGTATTTTTTTGCCTTTGAACAGACTGTCACTATCCTGTGTTCCCTCCAGCTGTATATTCCCACTAAGATCTTCAAGTGTAGTTGCTGCTTCATCAATTAACTGCCCAGCTTCTGTTGAACAATTCTTTTCATAGACCGGTAAATATAATGTAAAGGTACTCCCTTTTCCCTGCTCACTTTCAACATCGATGCCACCGCCTAACAGTTGTGCAATTTCTTGACTAATAGAGAGGCCTAATCCCGTACCACCGTATTTCCTGCTTGTTGTTCCATCCCCTTGCTGGAATGCTTGAAAAATTAGCTTTCTTTTATCAAATGGGATTCCAATGCCTGTATCTCTTATCGAAAAGGCCAAAACAGTATCGTTATGACTTAATGTTGGATGTGTTTCCAGTTTCGCTTTATGTACATGCATGATCACTTCACCATTTTCGGTAAATTTACATGCATTTGACAATAAATTATTGATGACTTGCTGTAATCGATATTGATCTGTCCAAATCGAGCTTGGCAGTTCCTCATCCATATTTATTGAAAATCTAAGCCCCTTTTGTTTGGCCAGCGGCAAAAATTGACGTTCTGCCAAAAGACAAATTTCTTTCAGAGTGACTTCACTTGGTATGATATCGATCATACCTGACTCTATTTTAGATAAATCTAAAATTTCATTAATTAAATGCAAAAGGTCATTTCCTGATTTATAAATGGTTTCTGCATATTGAACTTGTTGATTTGTAAGATTTCCCTCTTCATTTTCTGACAACATATGAGCAAGTATTAGCAAGCTGTTCAATGGTGACCGCAATTCATGAGACATATTCGCTAAAAACTCAGACTTATAATTAGAATTCATTTCCAGCTGTTCTGCTTTTTCCTCAAGCTCCAATTTTGTTGTATTTAAATCCTTTGTTTTTTGCTCTAATCTTTTATACTGTTCTTCAAGCTTTTCATTCATGCTAATTAATTCTTCGTGCTGCAGCTGCAATTCTTCTGATTGACTTTGCAGTTCTTCTGTTAACTGTTTTGATTCTTTTAACAGCTTTTCAATCTGCATCCTACCGCTAACACTATTCACTGTGATACCAATATGATTTGCTATCTGATAAAGCAATTTTTCCTGGATATGTTCAAACCTTTTAAAAGAAGCTAATTCAATGACAACTGTCACTTCACCGGCAAATTCTACAGGTATCACTAAAAGGCTGGCTGGTTCCCCAACCCCCACTCCTGAAGTTATCTTAATATAACCAATTGGAAGGTCCGTTAAATGAATCACCTTATTTTCGAGAGCAGCTTGGCCTACAATACCTTCTCCCAGGTGATAGTTAGGGGTTTCTTTACAATGACCATTTTTTGCATAACATGCAATACTGCGGAAAAGTTTTTTATCTGATCCATCTTTCACATAAAATACTCCAAAGCTTGCTCCTACCATCGGTGTTATTTTTGATAGAAATTCCTTCGCCAATTTATCTAAATCATGAATTCCTTGGTACATTGTCGCCATTTCAGTTAAACTTGTTTCCAGCCAGCTTTTTTCCTGTAATGTTTTTGTCATTTCATTAAATGATTTGGCAATTTCGCCAATCTCATCATTCGTTTTCACTTCAATTGGAGTAAATTGAGTTATATTGCTTGAACCAGATGCGAAAGATGCTATTGCCTTTGTCATTTTTGAGAGATTTCTTTTGATATTTCTTGATATGAGAAGACCAGTGAATAAACTGATGATTAATAGAGTCATACTTACGATGATCGACATTTCCTTCATATCATTCACAAGAGCAGTATTCTCATTTCTCGCTTGTGTCATTATTTCCTGGTTTTGGTCAGTAAGATAATTCGTTAGCGGGGCAAATTTCATTCCAATAGGCATGACTTCGGTTTTAAAGTAGTCCAAAGCAGCTTGCTGATCTGAATTTTCATTAAAGATCCTTAAAAGCTCCTCATATTTTGCAGTGAATTGGATATTAAGCTTCTTTAATTCTTCAACCGCTTCTTTGCTTTCAGGTCTTGTCACTAGGATACTAGTTTCATTTATCAACAAATTTAATTCCGTATTGACTCTATGAAGCTCAGTCTCAAAATCGGGATTTGCTGTTAATAGATACCCCCGCAAACTGTTTGTTTGTTGTGTAGACAATACCTCAATGTCTTTCACATTGCTTAAAATATTGACTCGAATATCAATCATATTAGAATAAGAGCTATTGATTTTATTCATGTAATAATAAAACACTCCAATAGCTGCGCCGAATAATACCGTTACGGTAAGAAATCCCGCTATTAACTTTTTGCTAATTGTAAATCTCATGTGACCTCCCCTCTCATTTCTCTTTTTAAATATATTTTAAAGAATTTTCTGAATCTATCAAGAAATTATAAACGAAAAGATAAAAATTTTAAATACTTTTTGTTAGGTTTTCTTACATAACAAGTTATATTTTATTGTATATTAAATTTCCTAAATTAGAAATTAGTAAAAATATAACCAAATGTCATAAATTAGACACATTTTCGAGACCATTTTCGACATACAGAAGCATTTTGATTATCATATACTTTCGATATCGCTACAGATGTTACCAAAAATAACATAGTCAGGGTGACAGTTATGAAAATTTGGAATGTACCCATTTGGAGGAGAAAAAAAGTGACGGTGTTGACAATGAAAAACAATCATGTATTTGCCGATTATGCTAAGCATTCTTTTTATGATGAAATGTTTGATGAAAATGGAAATGTAAGAAGTACATACGAAAAGCTGTACCATCAGTTTTCAAAAATGGGAGCCAATAAGTTAACAAACCGCAATACCTCTATGCAATCGCAAATGATGAAACAAGGGATTACCTTTACCCTTTACGACGGAAGCAATGAAGATACCCATTCGGAGAGAACGATCCCTTTTGATATGATTCCGAGAATTATCAACTCGAAGGAATGGGAGGTTCTGGAATGCGGTTTAAAGCAAAGGGTTATTGCCTTAAACATGTTCATTAAAGATGTTTATCATGATCAGAACATCTTTAAAGATGAGATTATTCCAAGAAAAATGATTGTGACAAACCCGTATTTTATTCCTGATATGGTTGGGATGAAGATTCCAAATGATCATTATATCCCCCTTTCTGGTATTGATATTATCCGCAGTGAAACCGGAGAATTCTATGTGCTTGAAGATAATTTGCGAAGTCCATCTGGATTGTCCTATGTCTATAAAAATCGCTCCTTAATGATGCACTTATTTCCAGAGTTGTTCTTTGAATATCAGGTTCGTGAAATTAGTCAAGGATTAAATCATTTACTGGGGAGCCTGAGAAGCTTAGCACCTAATGGAAAACAGAATCCGCTTGTTGTTTTACTGACACCCGGTGTTCATAATGCTGCGTACTATGATCACACATTTCTTGCTCAAGAGATGGGCATTGAGCTTGTTGAAGGAAGAGATTTGATTGTCATTGATCAAAAGGTTTATTTAAAAAGCATCCAGGGTCTCCGTCAAGTAGATGTCATTTATCGCCGCATTGATGATGAATTTCTTGATCCTCTTGCTTTTCGGGCTGATTCCCTGCTTGGAGTACCTGGTCTCATGAATGCATATCGTGCCGGAAATGTTGCTTTAGCTAATGCCCCTGGAACAGGAATCGCAGATGATAAAGCTGTGTATGCATATGTACCAGCCATGATTCGCTATTATTTAAATGAAGAACCAATTCTAAAAAACGTTCCTACCTATATTCTTTCTAAACAGGAAGAAAAAGATCATGTCCTTGCTAATCTATCAAAAATGGTTGTTAAAGAAAGAACACTGTCAGGCGGATATGGTATGTTAATTGGTCCGACGGCAACTGCAGAAGAAATCAATGATTTTGCACTAAAAATCAAGGAGCATCCAGAACGGTATATTGCACAACCAACAATGAACCTTTCATGTGCGCCTTCTCTATCAAATGACGGTGAACCTGTACCACGCCATATTGATTTTCGTGCATTTGTATTTTCAGGGGATACTGTTCAGATTGCTCCCGGAGGACTTACCAGAGTTGCACTAAAAGAAGGATCGCTCGTTGTAAATTCTTCTCAGGGCGGCGGTACAAAAGATACTTGGGTTCTTTAAGAAAGGTTTTTGTTCAAAAAAATGATGAGGTGAAGAAACATGATGAATCGATGTGCTGAATTATTATTTTGGGTCGGACGTTATACGGAAAGGATAGAAAATCATACAAGATTAATTGATGTTAACTTTCATATGCGCCATGAACTAATAAAAAATGAGAATGAACAAGATTATATGTGGGAGCGACTTGTTTCTGCAATCGGAAATGTTGACAACTTTAATAAGAAATATAAAGAAATCAATGAACATTCAGCCATACAGTTTCTAACATTTGATAAAACAAACGCAAATTCCATCTATTCTTGCGTCCAGCAAACAAGAACAAATATGCGTGCGTTGCGGCAATTGCTTCCTGATGAATTGTGGGATATTACCAATGCTTTTTATCTTTGGTTAAAAGACCAGAATTTAAAGACTGCCCTGGAACAATCACCTTACTTCTTCTACCAACGAATTAGGGAGTGGATATCAAGCTTTAACGGAACAGCATTTTCTGTAATGGCACGTGAACAGGAATGGGATTTCCTGCATGCAGGTAAGCATTTGGAGCGTGCAGAAAATATACTGAGAATACTCTATACTATTTATATAAATTTTCTGGAGGACGGATCGCTATCACAGAAAAAGAGTGATTATAACCGGATGATTGTTCTTTTAAAATCGATCGGGGGTTATGAAGGATTTCGCAAGGTTCACGCAAACAACGTTTCGTTTGAAAGCGTAGTTGAATATATGATGCTTCACCCTACTTTTCCGCGTTCTGTTCATTATTC
Source organism: Bacillus sp. SA1-12 (assembly GCF_000981385.1). GTDB lineage: Bacteria > Bacillota > Bacilli > Bacillales > Bacillaceae > Metabacillus. Next base: position 65,131 of record NZ_LATZ01000017.1, on the reverse strand, counting down.
GTTAACTTCATTAGAAACAAATTTGCAAAATATTAGACAACAGGATTATAATTTTAGTCTTTTATCAGACCAGGCGATAGAATTAGCGGCCAAAATAAAAGATATTCTTGCTGGTAGTCAAGGAGAACTTTATGGTTTAGATTTACTCTATCAAATGTTGGGATCCTGCCATCAACTTGGGGAAACCATCACAAAGACATTTTTTCAGGAGGAGTTCGTTGGAGCGTGAAAATACAAATTACCCATCTTACAAAATATACGTATCAGCAGCCAGTAGTAGACAGCAATAATGAGATTCGTCTAACTCCCAGAACCGACGATCATCAAGTTTGCAATGAACATGCAATCTTTGTTGATCCCAAAGTGCCGCTCTTTTCTTACATAGACTATTTCGGCAATACGGTGCATCATTTTACCATCCCCTTCCCACATGAGGAACTTGAAATAAAATCACTTTCTATTGTAGAAACAGAGGAGAAGAATCATAATCAAATCTACTATTTGCCTTTTAAAACAGAAAGTGAAATTCTAGCTAGTGAGTCCTTTCAAAATCAATATGCAGAATACTTAATGGAAACGGACTATACTCGCGGTACGCCAGAATTAAAGACATTTTGTTCAGAGAAGCTACATATTGAAAAATCAGAGAATATCTATCAATTACTTGAACAAATATCAAATTTACTTTATGCAAACTTAACATATGATACACAAGCCACCCATGTTCATACGACTGTGGAAGAAACATTGCGTTTAAAACGTGGTGTATGCCAGGATTATGCACATTTAATGATTGCCATATGCCATTTATATAAAATACCTGCAAGATATGTAAGTGGTTATCAATTTATTGGAGATATCAGTAATCAGCATGTTGAAATCCAGCATGCCTCACACGCATGGGTTGAGGCCTATATCCCAATAGTCGGCTGGACAGGTTTCGACCCAACCAATAACGGAAAAATAAATTGGCGATACGTAAAAATAGGACATGGCAGAAACTACAGAGATATCGTTCCTGTGAAGGGAATATATCAGGGATTAGGGGAACAGCAATTGAATGTATCTGTTGATGTAAAAGTAATTTAGGCGGAATTTGAACTTAAAAGAGAAGAACTCCTAAGGATGCTAAGCACCTTCAGAAGTTTCTTCTCTTATCTCCATTTTAAAATGATAATGTTACATCAGCGATAACTGGAAAATGATCACTAGGAAATTGTCCATTTTTATAATAGTCCAAAATTTCGATGCTATGTGCTCGGACATTTCCCTTTGCGAGAATCCAGTCGATTCTGCGATCTGGTCCGCCTCCAGTTGGATCACGGAAGCCATTAAATGTTCCTAGATCCTCATTAACCTTTGTATCAGCTGTTTCCCATAAATCATCAAATGCACCATCGCCAGTCAATGTTTGATGCGGGACACTATCAGGGCTTGTATTAAAGTCACCAGTTAATAAGATCGGCAAATTTTGATCGAATGCTTTCGTTTTTTCCAAGATTAATTTCGCACTTTTTTCTCTTGCTTCAACTGATTGGTGATCAAAATGTGTGTTCACAACATAAAACTGCTGATTGCTTTGCTTATCAAGAAACTTTGCCCATGTTACCATTCTTGGGATGGAATTGCCCCAAGTCTTCGAACCAATTACATTAGGAGTATCTGATAACCAAAAATGGTCATACTCTAAAGGTTGATAGCGGTTTTCATTAAAAAAAATCGCTGAATATTCGCCTTTATTTCCTCCCTCTCTGCCTAAGCCAATCCATTCGTAATCAGGCAAGTTTTCTTCCAGGTCTTGAAGCTGTTGAAATAGTACCTCTTGTGTGCCAATAATATCCGGGCGCTCCATCCGAACAAGCTTCTTAATAGCTGGAAGTCGTTCTGACCAAGTATGTGGAGATGGATCAGAGGTATTTTGATATCTTAGGTTATACGTCATAACCTTTACATCCACATTAGATGGTTCCTCCGCTGCTGTTGCAGCGAATGCTTGGGATGTACCTAATAAACTGCTGCCAATGATCATCGTTACCATTGCTGCTAATAAAACTGGATATAACATTCTCTTCATTACAAATTCCCTCCCAAAAATTATGTATTACAGCAAACATCATAACGATAATATGTAAACGCTCTATTAATGACCGGTTTAGTCTTCCTAAAGATTATGTTAAAAAGGAAAAACTTTGCAGCATCAACACTTCCAATAAAAAAAGTATGATTATTGGATTATAAATGGACCGATTTTGGTAAACATTTTTATGAGGTTTTACCTAGGAAAGTTTGCAATTTGTAAATATATTTACTTTTTATTAATGTTTTTATCTTCATTTGCTTCCTGTATAGTAAAGACAATAGATAAAACTAACTCATTTAAATGGAGAAGTTCGATATGAAAACGATAAAGGTTGTAGCAGCCATCATTGAGAATGATAAGAATGAAATACTTTGCGCTCTTAGATCTTCTCATATGTCATTACCGAATATGTGGGAATTTCCTGGCGGAAAAGTTGAGAAAAATGAAGATATCTTTCATGCGATCGAAAGAGAAATAAAGGAAGAATTAGGTTGCCAAGTTAGCGGACAGTCCCTATTCCATGAAAATATTCATGAATACGATACATTCAGGGTTCATTTACTCTGTATTACATGCAAGATGACAAAGGGACTTCCAATTCCAATTGAACACGCTAAGCTAATATGGTTAAAAAGAGAACATTTAGGCTCATTAAGATGGGCGCCTGCTGACCTACCTGCTGTAAAACATTTAATAAAAGAAAGTAGTCCTTTACCTTAACAATAAAAGACTACTTTCAGGCACTGATTTTGCTTTGATGACATTCTGCCTAAAGACCGCCGCATTCCGGAGAGCTTCCTTTATTCTCTTGCTTTGGTTTTAGCGTTTCTGCATTTTCTTCTGAAACAGACTCCAATCCATATCCAGTTGAACTGATTTCCAAAACTTCTTCCTTCCTTTTTAAAGGTTTAAATGTATCTTCGAATGGATCGTTTGCCATACAAGTCCCCCTTCCTGTTTTTTTCTATTTTTCTCCATATTCATTTGATTTATTTACGATCATGAAAAAATATAGTCATTTCCTCGACAATAATTTATCTCCTAAAAGGTTCCCTATTATTTTTACTGAAAAGAATTGTGATTTAAAACTATGATAATAGTAAAAATAATGTTACAATATGAAATATTAAAATTTTCTGAAGAATTTTTTAATGGACTGTTTATTTGGAGGGATTTAACTTGGCTGAACAACGTAGTAATATGATTAAACAAGGAATTGACCGTGCCCCACACAGAAGCTTGCTTCGTGCAGCCGGTGTAAAAGATGAAGATTTCGGCAAACCGTTTATTGCGGTTGTCAATTCATATATTGATATAGTTCCAGGTCATGTACATTTACAAGAGTTCGGAAAAATTGTAAAAGATGCGATTCGTGAAGCTGGCGGAGTACCATTTGAGATGAACACAATTGGTGTTGATGATGGAATTGCGATGGGACATATTGGGATGAGATATTCACTTCCAAGCCGCGAAATCATTGCTGATTCGGTAGAAACGGTTGTTTCAGCTCACTGGTTCGATGGAATGGTATGTATTCCAAACTGTGACAAAATTACACCAGGAATGTTAATGGCAGCTCTTCGTGTAAATATTCCTACGATTTTCGTAAGTGGCGGACCAATGAAGGCTGGTACAGATAAAGATGGTAACCCGCTTAACTTAAATTCAGTATTTGAAGGTGTTGGAGCATACCAATCAGGTAAAATAACAGAAGAAAAACTTCAAGAAATTGAGCAATTTGCATGTCCAACATGCGGTTCTTGTTCAGGTATGTTTACAGCAAACTCAATGAACTGTCTAGCTGAAGGTCTCGGACTTGCACTTCCGGGAAATGGAACCATTTTAGCTGTTTCTCCTGAACGTAGAGAATTTGTCAAACGCTCTGCTACACAGTTAATGGAACTTATTAAAAAAGATATTAAACCGCGTGATATTGTTACTATTGATGCAATTGATAATGCTTTCGCATTAGATATGGCTATGGGCGGATCTACAAATACTGTATTGCATACACTTGCATTAGCCCATGAGGCAGAAATTGATTATTCATTAGAACGTATCAATGATATTGCAAGCCGAGTGCCTCATTTGGCAAAAATTGCTCCGGCATCAGATTACCATATTGAAGATGTGCATAACGCAGGCGGAGTAAGTGCGATCATTAATGAGGTCCTTAAAAAGCCTGGTGCTATTAATGGCGATTGCTTAACTGTTTCAGGCAAAACATTACGTGAAAATGTTGCTGGAGCAGATATTTTGGACAAGAATGTCATTCGTCCATTAGACAATCCACATTCTGAGCAAGGCGGTCTTGCTGTTTTATTTGGTAACTTAGCTCCAGATGGTGCGGTGATAAAAGTTGGTGCAGTTGACCCTGCTGTTGGCGGCTACCATAGAGGTCCTGCCATTTGCTTTGACTCACAAGAAGAGGCACTTTCAGGAATTATTACTGGTAAAGTAAAAGAAGGCGATGTTGTTGTTATCCGTTATGAAGGTCCTAAAGGCGGACCAGGAATGCCTGAAATGCTTGCCCCTACTTCACAAATTGTTGGTAGAGGTCTTGGAGCAAAAGTAGGTTTAATTACTGACGGGCGTTTCTCAGGTGCATCAAGAGGTATTTCAATCGGTCATATTTCACCGGAAGCTGCAGAAGGCGGACCGATTGCATTTGTAGAAAATGGTGATATCATCGAACTTGATTTAAATAATCGTAAAATCCAATTAGAAATTTCAGATGAAGAATTTGCAAAACGTAAAGCGAACTGGAAAGGCTTTGAACCGAAAGTGAAAAAAGGTTACTTAGCACGTTACTCTAAGCTCGTTACATCAGCTAACACTGGCGGAGTAATGAAAATTTAATAAAAGAATGAGTTTGAACCTGTCAGTTATCCAAAGATTGGGATCTGACAGGTTTTTTACAACCTATAGTCAAACGCATTCGTGTAAAAAAGCCTAACAATATTTTTGTCAGGCTCTTAGTAGCGGAATCTATTATTATCAAATAACACTCTTGTCATTTAAGATTCTAACTCGATAAACCCCTCCTGCTACTTTTCCATCCTCTGAAGCAAATTTCACTTCCACTCTTTCTTTTCCTTGTGTTAAAGAAAGAGGGATATCGTAGCAAACATCAAAAAGCTTTCCAGGATCGTTTCTTTTCAGTTTTTGATGAGCTATTTTCGACCCATCTATAAAAATATCAAATTCACGCTGATACGCTTTTCCGTCTTCATGCAAAACAGTATCATTCCCGCTGTAGCTAACAAGCAGGTACATCTGATTTTCCGGATTTACAGTCATTTCATAGCTGAAATAGCCTTCATTCTTACAATCTCTCCATCCTGAATTGAAGAGGTTTAAGTAACCAGACCTGGAGTTTTTCGATTTAATCGCATGATCCACCTCTGGCTGCTGTTCATGAGGTTGAACACTATCAACCGTTATTTCTCTTAGTTTTTTCGCTTCCTCTTGTTCTTTGTCAACAAAAGACTGATAGGCTGTTTCATCCATAACATTCCAATAAATCGTATAGCGCTGATGATGCAGGTCATAAAATGGGATGAGAGTGACGCTTCTATTTCCAGGCTGCCCGATTGCAGCTGTTCGAAAGGCCAGCTTTTCTCCTTCAATCGGTGTAATCCACTTTGAAACATCCTCTTCATTCGTGATAAGGTCTGGAACGTTTATTAAGGGATGGTTATTCAGTTTAACATGATCAGCAATGATATCTGTTTCTGGGAATTTTTCTCTCCCTAAAGCCCCTGCCAACACAATCGGTCCAAAAAGAATAGCTGCCTTTCTAGGATCATTTTTACTTCTTGAAACGTGCAAACTCATCGGAATCTCAATATCGATGATATCACCTTCGCTCCATTGACTTTCAATGGTTATATATCCACGTTCTTGGGACTGGTATTGCTTTTGACCATTAACAAGGACAGTCATTGGTCCCGAAACCCAACCCGGTACCCTAATATGGAGCCTTACGTTTTCTTTTGTACCGCTATTAAATAACAGTTTTGTTTTATTAGATTCTGGAAAGTTTGTTACCTGCTTAAGCTTCAAATTTTTATTTTTCAAATGAATGTCTGATGAGATAAATAGATTTATAAATAAATCCTCTTGATTTTCATAATAAATATGCCGATTATATCGTGCTGGATTTTCCATCCCTGTTCCCGTACAGCACCAGAAAGACTCATCTGGCGTGCAATATACCTTGAAATGCCCAGGTTGTGTTGAAACAAAATATGTTTTCATTCCCGAATCAGGATCCTGTGAAGCTAAAATATGATTATAGAGCGCTTTTTCATAGTAATCCGTATATTCTGCTTTTTGCGACCATTGAAATAGTAACTCCGTTAACTTAAGCATATTATAGGTGTTACACGTTTCAGTTGTTTGAATGCCAAGCTCTTCGGTATTTTCCGGCCCGAAATGCTCGTTTATGCTATTACCGCCAATTACATAGGATCGATGCTTTGTGACCTGTTTCCAAAAATACTCTGCCATGTGTTTATATGTTTCGTCACCAGTGATCATATAAAGTTTTGCAGCACCGATTACTTTCGGAATTTGTGTATTTGCATGTTTCCCTTGTAGCTCATCTATCCCTTTTGCAAGCGGATCAAGTACAGCTTTATGGCAGAAACGAGTGGCAAGCTCTAAGTAGTCACGGTTGCCGGTAATAAAATAGAGATCTGCCATCGCTTCATTCATACCGCCGTGTTCACATATAAGCATTCTTTGAAACTGCTCATCGGTTAATTGATCAGTACCTTTTTTCGCCCAATTGGCAAGCTTTATGACAACATCAAGTGCTTGCATATTGCCGATGAGCTGATACGTATCAATTAAACCTGCATAAATTTTATGAATACTGTACCATGGGACCCATCCCCCGCCTAGACTAAAGTTTTCCACTTCAAAATCACCTGTGAAAACCTTGTCAAAACAAGTTCTTGAAAACCCGCTTACATACCCTTCTCCATCGAAAGACTGTATATGTGCAAGCTCTTTTACTGCATAATCAAGCTTCTCCTTTAATTGTTGATCGTTTGTTATGGAATACATAGTTGCTGCAGCTGATAGCCAATGACCAATTGAATGTCCGCTAATACCTGTTTTCTCCCAACCGCCGTAACGATGTTTTTTTGCAGTTTGTCCTGCCGCTTCATAGCAAGGAGCCATTAATCGATCTACATCAAGATAAAGAAGATAATCCTTTCCTTTTTCTTGAGATTCTTTAAATAAGCCATCTAATATTTGAACGTTTTCCAATTTCATTTCCTCCTTGAAACCAACACTTGTTGTCATACCCTTATTATTACAAGGCAAAGCAGAAAACGGAATTCACAATACAACCAATTACATATCTTTTTTTTGGTTTTTCTGTGTTAAAATAAAGCGAGAATTAACACACTTCCATCGCAACATCCTGTGGTTCTCGCTTGATTTGGACATCCTGTCCTTCGTCGGCTTTTCAAGCACTTAACTATTACTTATCTTCTTTGCTTCACAAGATTTTCGGTATGAGGTTTAACTGTACGCTAAAATTATTGGGATTAAGAAAACTTGAGTAAGGGTGGTTAATAAATGAATGAGGTAAGCTTATTGTCATACAGTCTTCCTCTAATAAGAGAAATCGGTCATATGTGGGATGACGACGGAACAAGCGGGCATCCAGATCGTCACATGGAAACAATAAATGTGTTTGTTTATGTAAAAAAGGGAAATATTCAAGTGATAGAGGGAGGAACAGAGTATAAGATAACAGGAGGAGAATATCTTTTCCTTAGAAAAAATGTACCGCACTGGGGTACCTCCTTATATTCGCCAGGAACTGAATGGTATTATATTCATTTTCATGACTCACTGAATGATATGAGCTTGGAGGAGTCGCCTGAATTCTCACATTACCAGCAGTCATCGTTGATCTTAGAAGAAACCTATCATTCACATTTGAAGCTGCCTAAGCAAGGAAACATTTTAAATCCCGAGTATACGGAACTTCAGCTTAAGAAGCTTAATGAAGATTTCATGTCCCCGCACCCGCTCCGCCCACTCTATTTAAGTCTCATGACCTATCAATTTTTTATTGATTTATATATGAATCGATTAAAAGAGATGAAAAAGACCAAACAAAGCAGGATTGTCGGCAAAATGATTGAGCTTTTCAGCAGCTCAGCTTCAGCAAAATTAACAAGTAAAGAAATTTCAGATGAGCTTGGAATGAATTATGCCTACTTATCAACGTTATTCAGAAAAGAAACAGGGAAAAGTATTACACAATTCCAAGATGAGCTATTAATTGAAAAAGCGATTAAGATGCTTAAAAAGGAATCTGTTAATATATCAGAGGTTAGTCATGCATTAGGTTTCTCAAACCCCTTCTATTTTAGCAGAGTTTTCAAGAAAGTAACCGGGGTATCACCAACTACTTATTTGAGTCAGACATATAGAAGCTAAAATACCGCTAATGTGATCACTTACTTAATCGTTTTTATTTTCCTGATAAAATAATAGTATTTATATCCTACTATGCAGAGTAAGAATATTCTAACCAGTAAGCTATCTAGCAAAATAAAAGGGATTGCAATCATACAATCAGCAAATAAAAGAATGGTAAGCTTCTGTTTAATTGTCATTGCTTTGTTTTTGACAAATCCTTCTAAATGTTTTTTATAAACATTTGTTGCTTTAAACCAGATCTCAAATTTCTTTGAGCCTTTGACAAAACAAACAGAGGCTAGCAATAAAAATGGAGTTGTTGGTAAAAGCGGGAGAATGATTCCTAATAACCCAAGTCCCATAAAGAAAAAACCCAGGAAAATATAAAGAGATTTTATTAGTTTGATCGTCATTTTTCATTCCTTCTTTTCTTTCTCTTAGTACCACTACTTTAATCTTAACGATATTATTCATTTTCGCAAGTATCATTTAGCTTTCTTTTACTGCCTGATACGAAAGGAAGAACGAGTTGTGATATAGTTAGATAGAATTGAAAAACAAAGGAGTATATTCATATGACAAATCATGAAGAACATCAAACATTGCCGCCAAAAACCTGTTCAGTTGAACGCCTTGTAACCATGAAGGAGGATATTAAAAAAGTCCTCAATGGAAGGAAAACAGCGACAAGACGAAACGGAAGATATGCTGATGTAGGCGAAATCATGGTATTAGAGGGCAAAAAGTTCAGAATAGATCGCGTTTATTCCCAAAGCTTAGGTGAATTAACCGATGACCATGCAAAGCAGGAAGGATATAAGACTGTAGAAGAATATAAGCAAGCGATCTTATCCTATCATCCCGGGATGCCTTGGCTTCCTCATATGAAAGTTTGGGTCCATGAGTTCTGTCTGATTAATGAATAGCAGGCAAAAGAAATGGACTATTTTTTCTACAGGTTTCTCATTTTTATTCATGTTGTTAGTGTAATTGCATCAATTGGTCCTTTTTTTATCCTTCTGCCTTTGGTTAAAAAACTTAATAAAGCAGGAGATTCTGAGTTAGATACATACTTGAAAACATTTCGATATGTTGTCCGACTATCAAAACATTCGGGACATGTCTTGGTCGGATCAGGAACTTTACTTGTTATTTTAGGCCCCTGGACGTGGAGTACTCCCTGGGTTGTTATGACACTTATTATTTTATTCTGTTCATTATTCTTTTTTGCACGTGCCTTTTCACCAACACTTAGAAAGTTTCATGAAAAGGACCAGGTAAGGGAAAAGTTAACGGCAAAACTCCGCCGAACGATTTGGATCTATATTCTCTTATTAATGGTCATGCTATGGTTTATGGTTGTAAAACCGAATGTATGGTAAGAAAAGCGCAAGGCGCTAAACATTTAACAAGCAGGAATATAGAAAGTGTTCTTACCTTGAATTCCTATTTGTTTAGACCCTGGAGGCAGCCAAAAACGCGACGGCATTATCTCTTGACTGCACTTTTCACATCCGATGCTTCGCCGATGACACTTGGAGCTAGACACCAAAACGAAGTAAAAATTTTTTATCCTTTCCATTAAAAAAAGGGTGACTCAAATGTCACCCTTCTTCGTTAATCACTACCTCCACACCAAAATGATCGGAAATGACAGGCTTATTTTCCCCATTAAAAATAACTGTAGATTTCTTCACAGCAGTGGGCATATTCGTAAAAATATAATCAATGCGCATATCTTGTTTATTTACATCCCATCCCGCGATTTTCCCTTTAACAGTAACCCCGCTATCTTTAATGTTCGCTAATTGATAAGTATCATATAATCCTTTATTTAGTAAATAATCATACCCCTCATTTTTTACATTGGCAGGATTATTAAAGTCACCCATCAAATAAAACTTGCGATCTTTTTGAACTTGAGAAAGCAATAAATCTACTTGGCTTTGAAACGGTTCTTCTTCATCCTGCCACCACCCTAGATGGCAGGAATAAAAAGAAATCAGTTCATCGTTATAGTGAATTTTTGCGCCAACAATTTTTCTGGTTTTCCAATAATTTGTATCTTCTGATTGACTGACAAAAAACGAAACCTCTTCTTCAATTTGATGATTTGTTAATATCGATAAGCCTTCTTCATATTTTTCAAATCCGATGTGCGAAAAATCCCAAACATACTGATAATTTGTAACACCAATTTCCTTAAGATGATGTAAAAGAACGGCAATAAAGTTATCTTTTTTAACCTTCCCTTCACATTTTTCTTCACTAATTAACTGACTTACTTCCTGAAGAGCAATGATATCATAAGACTTTTTCTTAATTGTCTCAGCTAGACATCTTATTTTGTCCAGCTGATTTTCCTCTTGCCATGAATGACAATTTAGTGTTAAAAGTTTCATTGGTTACGCTCCTAAACGATCTTGAATGTCTGATTTTAGGACATCCGCCTTTGGACCATAAATGGCTTGTACACCCTTATCTTTAATAATTAAACCCAATGCACCGTTTTTCTTCCATTCTTGTTCAGAAGCAACAGCGTCTACATCTTTAATTGTGACACGAAGCCGAGTCATACATGCATCAACATCTTCAATATTATCTTTCCCGCCTAATAAGCCGATAATCTTTGTCGCAAGCGAATCATCTGTATTGTTTTGGTCATTGTTTTCGTTTTCATGAGATTGGGCACTATTTTCCTCTTCGATATAATTTCCTAAACGTCCCGGTGTCGGCATTTTGAATTTTTTAATCATAAAATTCGCAACGGTAAAGTTTAAACCGAAAAATACGAGACATGCAATAATGAAATTAACCAGGTCAAGCCATAAACCCGCTTTGATAATCATTGGTGTTCTTGTCAATAATTCAATGATACCGAAAGAGTGAACACGTATATTAATTAAATCTACAATAGCAAAGGCTAAACCCGTCATGATCGCATAAGCAACATAAAGAACAGGTGCTGCAAACATAAACATAAACTCAATTGGTTCCGTTACCCCTGTTAAAAATACGGCTAAGCCAGCAGATAAGAACATCGATTTGTATTTTGTCCGTTTTTCTTTATCAACATTCCGGTACATCGCTAATGCGATCCCAATTAAAGCGGCACAGGATAGAATCATTTGTCCTACTTTAAAGCGGGCAGGTGTTACATCATTTAGTAAAGCTTTATAGCTTTCCATATCACCAGCTGCCAGGAAATTATTTAAATCTGCGATCCATGCAAGCCATAAAGGATCTTGACCTGCAACCGTCTGTCCTGCACTTGGACCTGTTAAGATCGTATAAGTTCCTCCAAGCTCTGTATAATTCATTGGAACCGTCAACATATGATGCAAACCAAATGGAAGCAATAACCGCTCTAACGCACCAAAGATAAACGGGGCGATAACAGGAGCAGTATCCCGGGATGATGCAATCCATTTTCCAAAATCATTTAATAGTCCTTGAACAAATGGCCAGATGATCGCCAAAATGATCGCAGTAAAAACCGATCCGATAATCACAACAAATGGCACAAAGCGTTTTCCGTTAAAGAAAGCAAGTGATTGAGGAAGTTTACTGTAGTTATAATATTTATTAAAGATATTAGCACCTAAAAATCCCGATATAATTCCCACAAACACACCCATATTTAATGCTGGAGCACCAAGGATTGATATAAAATAATCCTTTACAACTAATTCACTGCCGAATAAAGAAGTTACTGTTGCTGATTGATCACTTAACATGTCACTATTCACACCAAAAATAGCCCCAGTGATCCGGTTAATTAATACAAAGGCAATTAATGCCGCAAAAGCACCGCCAGCACGTTCCTTCGCCCATGATCCACCTATTGCCACTGCGAATAAAACATGCAAGTTCCCAATAATTGCCCAGCCAATCTCTTCCATTACAAGTGCAATCGTTTGCACAAAAGACAAATCAACACCTAGCATTCCTACTAACTTCCCAAGAGATATCATAATTCCAGCTGCAGGCATAACTGCAACTACTACTAATAAAGCCTTTCCAAATTTTTGCCAAAAATCAAATGATGTAAATTTCATTAAGCTGAGCCTCCTAAAATAAATAAGTATAAAAGATGGGCAAGCGTTTGCACGAATAATTAAATAAAGTTCCAACGCTTAAAAGGGTTTTCTTTTCTTTAATTAAATTATCATAATTATCGATCGAGCGCAATCGTTTGCATGGATTTTTTAAAAATTATTTGTAAAAATGAAACATCCCTAAAATATCCGATTAATTAGTGGAGACAATATTCCGCCAGGTAAATCATACCCATACGCAACTAAACAAATGAGATAAACGATAACGATACCAATTATAGTTGCTACTATGTGATTTTCAACCTTCCGAATCGAATCTTTCTTCAAAACAAATCAGCCTCCTCACTCTTCTTCTTTATTTTGTTTCATTTTTTAAAATTTAAACTATAATAACCAATTGTTTCACCTAAGCAATTTGTAAATAAATGAAAGAACCCCTCGCTTTATACACGAGGGGTTGATCATTTCCAATTATTTTTGGTAAAAATAAAATCACATGGAAACGGAACATCCATACATTCATTATTCGTAAAACTGAAATTAAATATAATAGTGTAAAAACTCAGATAAGCAAAGCACCGCTAGTGATTGTCCATACGGCATAGTGGTAATTTTAATTTCTTTATAGAAATCCAAACTGTCTCCCATACCAGTACCTACTGAAACCTTTTGCAAAGCGCCTTCTTCATTAATTTCTTTCAAAATTCCTTGAATGGCCTTGTATGCTACTTCCTTATATTCTTGATTAACATACCGTTTGTGCACAGATTTTAAAATTCCGTATGCAAAGCCTGCTGTTGCTGATGCTTCCAAATAGGAAGATTTATCATTGATTAAGGTATGCCATAATCCGCTTTCATCTTGATACGCCGCTAACGCTTCAATTTGTCTATTTAATGTGTCAAGCAGAAATTCTCTAAGGAAATCTCCTTCTTTTAAATCCAAAATTTCGATGATTTCAGGAATAGCTATGGTTATCCAGCAATTCCCTCTTCCCCATAATGCTTCGGCATAATTGTGATTTTCTTCAAACGTCCATCCATGGAACCATAACCCTGTTTTACGGTCACTTAAATATTTAATATGAATTAAAAATTGTTTCTTTGCTTCCTCTATATATTCCGGTTTATTGAACAGCATTCCAATTTTCGCTAAAGGAAGCACAGTCATCATCAATGTGTCATCCCACAGCTGGTTAGTGTTCTCTGGCCCATATGTCATATGCTGAAGACCATCTTCTTTCGTACGCGGCATATCATACATAACCCACTCTGCCCAATCTTCTAAGTAAGGGACAAATGTTTGATCCTTCGTTTCTTCATACAAAAAAGCTAATGTTAATAACGGAGCCATTGTATTTACATTTTTAGGGGGAACCCCTTCTTCAAATCTAGCTTTAAACCAGTCTGTGATAATCTTAAGAGCTTTTTGATCATTTGTTAACTTCCAATATTTAAAGATTCCATATAATCCAACACCTTGAGGCCAGTTCCAAACGTTCCAACTTTTATCGTCAACAACCAAACCGTCGAAGTTTAATAGAAATTCACCTGTATTATCTTTTATTTGAGAAAGATTATCCATCAGTCTATCAATGTAATGGATAACTTCTTTTCTTTGAATAAAGACTTCTTTTTGAATCATAGTATTACCTCCATCTGAATAAAAAATTGTGTACTTACTAAAACATTTCCATTTAAACGGTTTCAAATTACCTTTTGGAAAGCCTATTCCTTTTAAGACATTAGAATGTTTACTTTTTCCATTTGCCAAATGACAAATTTCGTTTGGGCTTAAATATTTCTCTTTTTGTTCTTTTACTGCCCTTTTTGTTTATTTATTTCCTTTTGTTTTTGATTATAGTGAACTTATTGGAATTGGTCAATGAAAATTAAAGAAAAATTTCACAAAAAAAGCAGAGGATATTTTTCCTCTACTTATGTTTTTCAGAGATTAAATTTTCGTATTCGTTTATAAAATGTACTTCTTGGAATGTTCAAGTATTCCGCAGCTAATGTTACATTTCCATTTGTTTTTTGCAATGCCTGAATCATCTGTTCCTTTTGAATATTCTCTCGAAGCGTTAGTTTTTCAGTATGGCGAACGTTCGTGCTTGAATCTGATGAACTCTTTTCAAAAGCAAGCTTTTCTCTTTTGCTTCCAAATAAAGATGGTAAAAAATGCTGTAATTGTTCAGGATGCTTTACTCCACCTTGAACTAAAATATTTATCCGCTCCACCATATTAACTAACTCTCGTATATTCCCTGGCCAATCGTATTTACACATTGCTAGCAGAATTTCATCCGGAATCTTGATATCCCAAGTATTTTTTTGACAAAAATACCGTATTAAATGTGGAATATCTTTCTTTCTGTCTCGTAATGAAGGTACAGTGACAGGGTACACATGGAGTCTGTAATACAAGTCTTCTCGAAAGGTTCCTTCATGGACCATTTGGCTAAGATTGCGATTAGTAGCTGCAATTACCCTAATATTTAAAGGAATTTCTTTTGTACCGCCAATAGGTGTGATTGTCCGCTCCTGAAGGACTCTTAATAAAGACACTTGCATGGATTCTGAAATTTCACCTATTTCATCTAAGAAAATCGTTCCATTATTAGCTTGTTCAAATTTCCCTTTATACCCCTGCCGACGGGCGCCTGTAAAAGCTCCATCAACATAACCAAATAGCTCACTTGCAATAAGTTCTTTATGAATGGCACCACAATTCACAGCAACAAAAGGCCCATTTTTTCTTGAGCTATTTTCATGAATTGAATGCGCACAAAGCTCCTTACCTGTCCCCGTTTCCCCATAAATACAGACACTTGCATCTGTCTTGGCAACAAGCTTCATTTCAACCAACGCTTTTTGGAAAGCTTCACTTGTTCCTGTCTCCCCTTTAAAAAGAAACGGTTCTTTTTCAACACTTGGTATGAAAAAAGAATTCGCTTTCAACGTTAACTGATCTTTTAAATATATGGCCCGGCCGATCATATGAGCATGCCTTTGATCGGAATAAATCGGGATGTCCAATTGAATGGTCAGGCCAAACTCTTGTAAATCCTCAAGCTTCGTTCCGATGAAAGTCATGAACCGTTCCCGTAATGAATGACTTGTAAAGACAATCTCATGATGATTGTTACAAATGGCAACGAGTTCTTTGGATTCCAAGTAATTGATTGATTTTTGCAATAATTCTTTTTCATCTTTATGTATATTGACACTTAATTCACGTTCTATTGCAAAGGCTACAGAAGTTACCATTCCAAGCATAAACGGATGGGAGCGTTCGACTGGGCAAGAAATATCAATAACTCCCAGCAATTTTCCATTATCATTTCGGATGGGAGCAGCAGCACAGCTCCAATAATGAGAAGCGATTGTGTAATGCTCTGACCCAGTTATCATAATTGGTTCACCAATTTGCAGAACTGTCCCAATCGCATTTGTCCCGACTTCACTCTCCGTCCAGCGGATTCCTTCAACAAAATTAATGGCACTTGCCCTATAGAGTATCTCCTTATTACCGGAAACCGATAATACATAACCATCAGGATCAATAATAAGAGCCATCATTCCTAAAGATGTAATAGAATCATACAAACGATCAATGTTAGGCTGTGCTACATTAAAAAGAGATTTATTTTTTTCCTTTTGCGTTTCAAGCTCTTGTTTTGAAAGAATATTCGTCCCTTCATGTTGATATGGATTGATATCAGCCTTCTTACAACGGTACCAGGATTCGCTAATTTGCTTTGATATCCGTGATGAATCAAGTGTACCTTCATTAACAAACCGTTTCCACGTGTTTAATGGGAGTACAGTGTCCATCATTTTTAATCACTCCTCTATTATATTCATCATATTGAGAAGCCTAAATTAGATTTGTTTCAAAAGTATATTTTACAAGGATGTGTATTTTGGGAGTTAATATAAGTGGATTTACATTAAAAGTGCCAAAACAATGAGGGTTATACTTTATTACTTTGCTGTATTGAAATACCTGCACAATTTGATACATCTATCGTTAATAAGTTTATTATAACGATAGATGTAAGTGCTTACAATCACTTTTTACTATTCTAACCTTTCAAAATTGTGCAGGTATTGTTCTAATAACCTTAAAACTAGATAGCTAAAACTCATGATGGGGAGACAAGTATCTTAATATTGCTTTTATTTTTAATTAATTCTTCGAACCCGCCTTCTACTATATTCTGTAAATCTATTTTCTTAGATATGACCTTATCAACAGGTAATCTTCCTTCAGCAATTAATCGGATCGTCATAGGGAATACATTTCGATAACCTAAGATTCCTTTTAACTGGCGTTCTTTTAAGACAAGACTATTTGGCGAAATACTCGACTCTTTCTCCCATATACTTACAATCAGAACCTGTCCTCTCGTTTTTGCACATTCAATTGCATCGTTTAAACAAACATCCACACCCGTAACCTCAAAGCAAACATCTGCGCCGCCATTTGTTAACTCATTAACAGCTTTTATGACGTTTTCCGTAATAGGGTTAATAACAAAGTGTGCTCCTACATTTTTGGCAAGTTTTTGTCTTTCTTCAGAAATTTCGACAGCAATGATCTTACTTGCACCAGCTGAAACTGCTGCCTGAATAAGAAGTAATCCTATCGGTCCTGCACCAAAAACAACACAAGAGTCACCTGTTTTTAACACACTTTCCCTAACAGCATGTACTGCAACAGCAGCTGGCTCAACCAATGCACCTTGTTCATATGTCATATGATCTGGCAAAATATGAACCATTTCTTCGTTAACTGTGACAAATTCTGAAAAGCCCCCTCCACCGCCAGCTAATCCTAAAAATCCTAGTTGTTCACAAACATTATATGTTCCTGTTTGACAAGCCTTACACTTACCACAGGCGAAAATAGGCTCAACTGTTACCTTGTCTCCAACCTTTACTCTTGTAACTCCTTCGCCAATTTCTGTTACTTTACCTGAAAATTCATGACCTAAAATAACTGGTACTTTCTCTTTTGTTAAAGGATGAGGCTGAGTAGGTAAAAATATGGGACCTGCAAGATATTCATGTAAATCTGTACCGCATATTCCACACCATTTCACACGAATTTTAACCATTCCAGACTGTATAACCGGTTCCGTTACTTCTTCAATCCGTATATCTCGAACTCCATACCACTTTGCTGCTTTCATGTCATCGACTCCCTGTCATCTTATCATTTGAAAAATGGGACATCGCTAAATTAATCCCAGTAAATTTTTAGAGAGATTATTCTGTCAGCTCTAAATACAAAGCATGGTAAAATGCCCTGAAAATGCTTTTATGCTTGGGCATTTTCCTTCTTTTATGTGAATTTTAAAAAAATGGAAGTTTCCTAGAAATGCACGGTTTGTCCAACAGAACCAAGAATTGCTTCTTGAACAGCTTCTCCCAAAGATGGATGTGCAGCTACAAAGTTTTCAAGAACATCAACCGTTAACTCGGTATGTAACATGAGTGTCGCTTGTCCAATTAACTCTGTAGCACGAGGACCAATAATGGATACCCCAATTATCGATTGATATTCTGGTTCAATCATGATTTTGACTTTTCCATTTTGTTCGTTAAGAATAAGTGCTTTTCCATTTGCTGCAAATGGAAATTCTCCGATTTTAACATCATGATATTCCCTTTTGGCTTCCTTTTCAGTTAAACCAACACTTGCTATTTCAGGTGCGGTATATATACAGCGCGGTACTGCTTGATAATTCACCGCAGTTTCATGTCCACAAGCATGGTTTGCTGCAACTGTCCCCTCATGAAAAGCCACGTGTGCAAGCTGTATTCCTCCTATCACATCACCGCAGGCGTAGATATGTGAATAAGAGGTTTGCATATTTTCATTTACATGAATTCCTTTTTCACAAAAAGAAACGCCAATCTTTTCGAGTCCAAGCTCGTTAACACGCGGCTTCCTACCTACCGAAACAAGCACATAATCCCCGTTAAAGGTCATATTTTCTCCTCTTTGTTGAATTGTCACTTCTTTTAATCCTCTATTGACATGCTTTAAAGCCGCTTCTGTATAGATTTTGACACCTGCTTCTTCAAGCTCTTGCGTTAAAAATGACACAATATCCGGATCTTCTCCGGGCAAGAGCTGGTTTGCCATCTCAACAATCGTAACTTTTGTTCCCATGCGGCTATAAATACTTGCAAATTCACATCCTATTACACCGCCGCCAATGATAATGATTGATTTTGGTATTGAAGACAAATTAAGTGCTTGACGGCTATCTATGATCCATTCCCCATCAAATCGAGCAAAAGGCAGCTGGATCGGTTCCGAACCAGCGGCAATAATTACCTTATCTGCATCTATTTCTTCAATTGAATCACCTTTATCGACTAATAGTCGGTGGCTTGTAATAAATGAAGCTGCTCCAATAATGACATTTATTTTATTTTTATTCATTAAATAGCCAATGCCATTTACGAGTTTTTTAACAATGTCATTTTTATAGGACAGGACTTGTGACCAATTAATTGAGACACTCGTGCTATCAAGCTGCACCCCAAATTTTTCAGCATTTTTCACTTTGCTGTAAATGCCTGCACTCTCTAGAAAAGATTTGGTCGGCATACATCCTTCATTTAAGCAAGTACCTCCTAAACTTTTTTGTTCTACTAAGATTACCTGTTCACCCTGCTGGGCAGCGACAATTGCCGCTACATACCCAGCAGGACCTCCTCCGATAATGACAAGTTTTGACAAGCGATTTCACCACCCTTATAAAAGAAGTAGATAAGGTTTTTCAAGAAGTTGTTTGATTGACTTTAAAAACTCTGCAGCTGGTGCTCCATCAAGGACACGATGGTCAAATGTTAGGCTTAGAGGCAAAATACTTCTTCTTTGCAATTCCTCTCCAACAAATACTGGAGTATCTGTTGCAGCACCTACCCCTAAAATTCCCGACTCAGGTGTGTTTAAGATTGGTGTAAAGTGTTCAACCCCATAAAAAGCTAAGTTCGTTATCGTAAAGGTCGACCCTGACATTTGTTCTGTGGTCAGCTGACCTGCCCTTGCCTGTTTTCCATGGGATTTAATGGTCTTTGAAAGCTCAAGTAAAGAACATGCTTCAGCATGACGAACAACTGGTACAACTAAGCCTTTTTCCAACGCAACTGCGATACCGAGGTGTACATGTTTATAGCTTTCGATAGCATCATTAATTAGCGCACTGTTCATGTTTTTATGCTTCTTTAACGTTAGAACCACAGCACGTGCAATAAAATCATTTAATGATAATCTTATTTCGTCTTGTAGTTCCTCACAAAGCGACTTTTGCAAGCGGATAAGATCTGTTACATCTGCCTTCATATTGATTGTTAGCTGTGCTGAATGCAAAAGGCTTTCCTGCATTCGGGTTGCAATCACTTTCCGCATTCCTGAAACATGCGTCTTGTTTACACTGCCTGGATCTTGATTGACAGCTGATGATTCCTGTTCAAGCTTTTGGTTTTTTTCTTCCTCAATTGCCTGGAGGACGTCCTCCTTTGTGATTCTTCCATTTGGTCCTGAACCTTTTAATTGTTCAAGTTTCAGACCAGCTTTTTCAGCCATTTTTTTTGCAACAGGTGAAACTTTTATTGATTGCTTTTCATTGCTCATTCCTTGATTAGAAGCCGACTTCCTCACACCATTTGTTCCTGCGGCTTCATCTTCTCCTCGTTTTTCAACTGCTTCTGTTTGTTGACATACAGGAGAAGCAATCTTTTCATCAGGGTTTCCTATGAAGCAGATCGGAGTCCCAGGAGGAACACCATTTCCCTCCTGAACGGCTATTTCTATAAGAGTACCATCTACTGGCGCCTCAAGATCTGTTTCAATTTTTTCAGAACTAATCCCAGCTAGTAACTCGCCCTTGTTAACAGTTTCCCCAACATGTTTATTCCAAAAGCTTACAGTTCCTTCTTTCATAGACATCCCGAGCTTCGGCATTACAACTTCTATTGCCATAAAGGTTTTCCCCCTTTTCCCTTAAACAATTTGCAGCGATTTATCTCCTAGCAGTTCTGAGACCACAGCAATGACTTTTTCCGGTGTTGGCAAGTAGAGATCTTCTAATGGAGGCGAAAACGGAACTGGCGTGTGCGGAGCGGTAATTCGCTTTATAGGTGCATCAAGCAAATCAAAGCCCTCATCTGCTACCATTGCTGCGATATCTGTTGCCATACTGCATCGCGGATTTGCCTCATCAATGACAATAAGCCTGCTTGTTTTTTCAACAGATTTTAAAATTGTTTCCGAATCTAGCGGTGACAAGCTTCTAGGGTCAACCACTTCTAACTCAATTCCTTTTTTCGTTAACTGCTCTGCTGCCGTCAGAGCGGTATGAACTTGTTTACCAATAGCCACGATTGTTACATCTGATCCCTCTCTTTTGACATCTGCTTTACCTAACGGTATCGTGTAATAGCCCTCTGGGACTTCACCTGTCGTATTGTATAATGTTTTGTCCTCAAAATAGATAACCGGATCATTGTCTTCGATAGCAGCAAGCAATAAGCCTTTTGCATCATAGGGTGTAGATGGAACAACCACTTTAATCCCCGGCATACTTGTAAATAACGCATACAAGCTTTGTGAATGCTGGGCAGCTGCACGGAATCCTGCACCATGAGTAGTACGAATGGTCACTGGCACTTGAGCTTTTCCGCCAAACATATATCGAAACTTAGCACCTTGGTTAAGAACTTGGTCCAAACAGCTTCCAATAAAGTCATTAAACATTAATTCAGCAATTGGACGTAAACCAGTTGCCGCTGCAGCCATTGCAGCCCCCATATACCCCGCTTCAGCAATAGGTGTATCAAGAATACGATCCCGGCCAAATTCTTGAACTAATCCCTTCGTTACTCCTAGTACACCGCCCCATGCTTCATCATCTTGTAAATGATCTACTGCAGCACCTCCTGCTACATCTTCACCTAATAAGATGACATTCTGATCTCTGCGCATTGCAAGCTTCATCGCTTCATTAATTGCATTTGATACACTGATTATTCTTCCCATGCTAATTCCTCCTGTATATTAACTAGATTTCTAATGAATAGGTTCTGTTTAAATATTTGTTGATTTCCGGTACAAACTCTCTTACATTCAACATAAGAGTAAAATTAACAAAGAGCTTTAAACTACTAATTAATAAGAAACATAGACATCTGTTAACAATTCAGAAGGGTCAGGGTAGTCACTTTCTTCGGCAAATGTAACGGCATTTTGAACCGCTTCTTTAACAATATTGTCATAGTTTTCAAGCTCACTAATGGTAAGAAGATGATTTTTGATAGCATACTCCTTAAAAAGATTAATGGCATCTCGATCATCACGATGCTGCACTTTATCCTCTTCGGTCTTATATTTTTGAGCATCTCCTTCAAAGTGTCCGTAATTTCGATATGTCATACACTCAATTAATGTTGGACCTTCTCCGCGTCTGGCACGGTCTATTGCTTCTTCCGCTGCTTTATAAACAGACATTACATCTTTTCCATCTATTCGGACACCAGGAATATTATAGGCGCTTGCACGGTCTGAAATTTGTTTACAAGCCGAAGCATATTCGAATGGAGTTGCTTCCCCATAGCCATTATTCTCAGCAACGAAAACAACCGGGAGCTTCCAAATTGCAGCTAGATTTACCCCTTCGTGGAAGGTTCCCTCGTTATTTGCTCCATCACCAAAGAAGCATACAGCTACAGCATTTGTTTTCTTGTATTTCGCAGTTAAGGCTGCACCTGCTGCCAGCGGAAAGCCTCCGCCAACAATTCCGTTTGCCCCAAGCATTCCTTTATCTAAATCAGCAATATGCATGGACCCTCCCTTTCCTTTACAAAGCCCTGTTGCCTTACCAAAGAGCTCAGCCATCATGCCATTTAGATCACAGCCCTTTGCAATACAATGTCCATGACCGCGATGTGTACTGGTTATATAATCACTTTCATTAAGATGTGCACAACATCCGACTGCTATAGCTTCCTCACCTGCGTACAAATGCACAAATCCAGGTAATACTCCTTTAGCAAATATTTTGTGAACCTCATCTTCGAAATAGCGAATCTCGAGCATTTTTTGATAGATCCACTGTGCTTTTTCTTTTGTGATCATGTTGCTTACTTTTTCACTTGTTTTTTCCATACTTTTCCCTCCAGTTTTTAGTAAATCGTTTACATTTTAGGTGTGAGTCATTTTTATAGAATGCTCTACACATATATTCCAAGCAAAAACTGTGCCAAGTCATGCAGCATTAGCAAAAGTGAATTTTAGAAGTTTTATTTTTTATCATTTAAACAAAACGAGATACAAGTCTCATTTTGTCTACTTTTTAACCAGCGAAATAGATTTATAAACAATAGTCTTTTTCTAAATATAAAGTTCAGATTAGCTATTTTTATGACAAGTTAATTTGGCATAAAATTTGCAAACATTTTTTATAAAAAATGTTGATAGGGAGGGTCGTCATGTGGAAACAAACAAAATTTTACTAATTGAAATAGAAGAAATGTCTACTTTATTAATTAACCTCTATCTAGAATACAATGGGAACCTTTTGCATCCGCGACTTATACATGCAAGTCAAAGATTAGATCAATTAATGAATACGTATAGTTCCATTACAAAATAAAGGATTGTAAACGAGGAAAGGGTACACATTATTGTGCACCCTTGTTTTCAGGAAAAAGAAGTTCGAGTTATAAAGCTGCCATCTCTTCTTCTAAAAATTTACTAAAGATAAGAACTTCATTTGTTTGCAGTTTTGTAATGACGTAGGTTGATGAAGTTGGCAGACTGATTTTATCTGCTTTTATTTCCGCTAATTTCTTTAGCATAAGTTCTTCCATGATCATTGAAACTGGTAAATACGAAATGCCCAAACCTTGTTCGATAAATCGCTTTGTAATTTCAATTTGATTAACCTTCATTGTTCGTACAGACGGATAAATGTTTTTAATTGTTTTCAAAAGTTCATCCCAATATTCTGGATGATTATGAGTGATTAGCCTGTATTTTTGTAATACGTTTTTTTCGTTATTATCCATGTTATTTTCCTTTGCGGGTCCAACTAAAATGACTGGATCTTCATGGACGGTCTTGCAGTGTACTTTTGATTGGATTGGTCTTATTCTGGATAGCCCAATATCCGCTCTCCCACTGTAAATTTCTTCACCAATTTCATAAGAAGGCAAGATATTTATTAATACTTCTATTCTAGGATATTTCTCTATAAATTTCCGCAAAATTGATGGCAGGATCGATGAGGCAATTTGCGGTGCTGCAGTAATGGTGATCTTTTGTTCATAGCCTTGTTTCCAAGATTCGAACGTTTCTAGTCCGTCTTCATATTTTTTTACGATCTCCTTTGCAGTTGGTAAAAATCGATGACCTGCAGGTGTGAGAATAATCAATTTTCCTTTTCTTTCAAACAACTTACTATTAAGATTTTCTTCAAGTCTATGAATATGTTTTGTAATCGCAGGCTGAGTTAGAAACAATTCTTCTGATGTTCTGCGGAAATTTTCGTAGCTTGCTGCGACAATAAATGTTTTTAGCCATTTTATCTCCATTAATACCCCCACTTATAACACTTCGTTATCAATACTACATATTATTGTTAATATTTATTATTTATCGTTTCAATTATAATCTAATTAACAAAAATATTCAGATTATTAATTTTTCTTTTCAAACAAGTTATGAGGGAGTGTGTGAAACATGGAAAAAACCTTTAACAAGAAGGACCTATGGAATGCAGATTTATATGATGCTAAACATTCTTTTGTATCAAAATACGGTGAAGGTCTTCTTGATTTATTAGCGCCAAAACCAGGGGAAAAAATTCTTGACCTAGGATGTGGAACAGGGGATTTAGCAAAGAAAATCGTCGGTTACGGTTCAGAAGTTGTCGGGGTCGATAAATCCCAAAATATGATTGCACAAGCTAAAGGCAAGTATCCCGAAATTCGCTTTGAAATTAAAGATGCAACGAATCTAGATTTCAACCAGCAATTTGATGCAGTTTTTTCAAACGCAGCCCTTCATTGGATAAAACCGCCAAAGGCAGCTGTCATAAGTATTTATAACAGCTTAAAACAGAATGGACGATTTGTTGCAGAATTTGGCGGTAAAGGGAACGTTAAAATGATCACTGATGAAATCAGCAATCAATTAAAAAAGGCTGGTATTGATTATTATCAGGATAAATTCCCTTGGTATTTTCCAAGTATAAGTGAATATACAAGGTTAATGGAAGAAGCCGGATTTACTGTCGTTTATGCTCAACTTTATCATCGACCTACCCCTTTAATGGGTGAAGATGGATTAAAGAATTGGATCAACATGTTTTGCGCAAACTTTTTTGAAGGAATGGAACAGGTTCAGAGAGATAAGATGATGAAACGAATTGAGGAACAATTAAAAGACCGAATGTTTTTTGAAGATCATTGGCTTGCAGATTTTAGGAGAATTCGTGTAGTTGGAATGAAAGAGTAATAGACAATTCCCAAACAATAAATGCACACGAAAGGATCATGGTATCTTAATCGTGTGCATTTATCATGTTGTTCCTTATCTATTTCAGGCCGCCATAAATCACAGATCGTAAACGCGGCTGATGATATGCTTCAAAGTTAGGCATCATTTGCTGCAGATAGACTGCTGAAAGCTTTTCCTTCGGATCAATTAATACCCAAGTTCCAAGTAGTCCAGACCAGCCAAATTCACCGATTGAGCTATTGCTTCCACCTAATGCCGGATTAACCATGACTCTTACACCTAACCCATATCCATATCCAGCCAGATAGTTCCAATTATAATTCTTTGCGTTTTCTTCTGTTAAATGATTCGACGCCATTAGCTTGATCGTTTTCTTTCCAATAATGCGCTCCCCATTTAACTCACCGCCATTTGCAAGCATATGCGCAAATGTACTATAATCACCTAATGTTGAAAGCAATCCTCCACCGCCGCTTTCAAATGCTGCCTCAGGTTGAATATGTGTATCCATGGAAGTATTTTTGGTTAATAGTCCCTCTTCATTGCGGTTGTATACACTGCAAAGCCGATCTTTTTTATCATTTGGAATTCTAAAGAATGTGTCCTTCATCGAAAGAAGTGCAAAAATTTCATCATGTAAAAATTGGCCGAACGATTTTCCTGAAAGTACCTCAATGAAAGCACCTAATACGTCATGATTTAACCCGTAATGCCACCTTGTTCCAGGATCGAACGCTAATGGAATGGATGCTAATGCTTTGGACATTTCGCGTGCCGTCATTTTCTTGCCTTGATCCTCCTGCTGCTGCAAAGCATGCATGGCTTTGGCAACCTGGCGTTCAGTTTGATTAGATTCTCCTGGATAGGTAATACCAGATGTCATGGTAAAGAGATCTTTAACTGTTATTGATCTTGTTGCAGGTACAGTAACAATTTCTCCATTTTCATTCTCCCGATATACCTGAGGGTTCTTAAACTCCGGCAAATATTCTTCTAGAGGATCGTTCAGTAAAAAAAGCCCTTTTTCATAAAGCATAAGTGCTGCAGTACAAGTTACTACCTTTGTCATTGAATAAATGCGATAAATCGTATCTGAAGAGATGTGTTTTTGTGTTTCAATATCGGCAAGCCCGACGTAATCTTCAACAATTCTTTCGTCCTGATGGGTAACGGACAATGCACATCCAGCAGGCCCTTTTTCAACAATACTTCTTAGCAACTGATTTAATTTATTTTGCAATGATTTTACAGCCCCTTCGTAAACGTTATCATTTTAAACATCATCCTTATAACATTTCTTTCTTAGCTAAAAAAACTCCTCTTTTCAAACCAGTTTAAATAGCTAAATTTTCTAATGAGCTGCAAAATGGTTCATACTTGTAAATACCTCTTCTTTATTAAGAAAGCTTTAATAGCTTCACACCATGAGCTGGAATTATTGATTCAAAAACTTGGTCTATTCTCCCTTCGTCTGTACGATTCCATAGATCGATTGCATTTTTAGGAGAGAATAATCCTAATTGTTCAAGTGTTACACTGACAGATCTTGTTTCATTTCCAGCATTAAATAGCGCAGCATACGAATAATGCTCATCCTTTGCTGTCCAAACGATTTTGTCATCTTCCCGATAAACAAGCCTATTGCTATGGCTGTTTCGATGCATTGCAAGCACGTCTTCGTTTGTTAATAAGGACAACGTCCATTCATCATTATCACGGAGCTCTCCCCCAAACATTAATGGAGATTTAAATATACTCCACAGTGTCATCATTGTTAAT
This sequence comes from Bacillus sp. SA1-12, assembly GCF_000981385.1. Taxonomy (GTDB): domain Bacteria; phylum Bacillota; class Bacilli; order Bacillales; family Bacillaceae; genus Metabacillus. The sequence continues at coordinate 38,224 of NZ_LATZ01000017.1, read as the reverse complement.
TGCTCATCCTTCGTAAAGCGGGTCGTACGGTCACTTCCACCGCCATCTACTGAACGGATTCCGATATGACCCAGCGGAAGCATGTCACAATCAGGCCAAGATCCAGGACTTACATGTTCACTCCAAGTTTCACATCTTTCAAACATAGCATATAGAAGATCCCAATGATCCCAAAAATCATCCGTCATTCTCCACATATTTGCATTTGCCTTAAGTTCTTCCGCATGTTCTACTGGCGCAGGTCCAGGTGATAGACTTAAGACAATCTCTCTGCCACACTTATCGATTGCATTCCGAATCATCTTAATTTCTGGAAGATGAATATCATAAAGTCTAGATGCAGCAATATCATCTACTTTAATAAAATCAACTCCCCATTCAGCATACAATTTGAAAAGTGAATCATAGTATTCCTGTGCTCCTGGCTTAGAAGCATCCACCCCGTACATATCCGTATTCCATGGACAGATTGAATTTGGATGGGCAATATCTCTTGCTCTTACATGCGTGCCAAGAATTGGTGTATTTGCATGAACCGCTTGACGGGGAATTCCGCGCATAATATGGATGCCAAACTTTAATCCAAGACTATGAATGTATTCGCCAAGAGCCTTGAAGCCACTACCATTTTTCGCGGAAGGAAAGCGGTTGACAGCAGGTATTAATCTGGAATACTCATCCATTTCCAAAGGGACAAATGGCCGATAAACAGAAGATACCGCTCCAGGCTCATACCATTGAATATCCACAACAACATATTCCCAGCCATAATGCTTTAAATTGGCTGCGATATAATCAGCATTCCCCCTTACTTCTTCTTCGGTTACTGTAGCACCATAACAATCCCAGCTGTTCCAGCCTAATGGAGGTATTTTTGCAAATTCTAAATGTTTCATCAATTTCATTCCCTTTCTATATCTTAATATTGCTTCTTATTTACTATCATAAAAGGAATGAAATCTCTTAATCTATGATAAAGTTTTGCTTTGCTATGTAATATATTGCTGTTTAATCTTAAAATCCTATGTACTTCACTTTAATTTTCTAGTCGAATGTAAACTGATTCACATAAGCTAGATCTTTTCCTAGCCTAAATTCCCCAGGCGGAAAGCCTAACCATTGGCGGAACACTTTAATAAAATAACTACCTGTTGAATATCCTATTTCACGGGCGATTTCATCGATCGTTAGTTCTGTATGGCGAAGTAATTTTACCGCTATTTCCAAGCGGATCTTTGTTACATATTCAATCGGCGTATAACCTGTCGTTTTTTTAAATGTCCTTGTAAAGTGATATTTGGATAATCCTACTGCATCCGCTATATCCTCTAAGCTTTGTAAAGATGCATAGTTTTCTTCCATATATTCGACAGCTGTTTTTATCGTGGCTGGCCATGTATTTATTTCTTTTTTATATGCATTACTGAATCGGTAAAGCTCCATGATGAATTGATAAACAATAGAAGATGCCCGAAATCCATCAGAGATATGATTTTTCCCTGCAGCCGAAAAAACATTTTTCAAAAATAGAATAACAGAGCTATCCTCAGGTATTTTCGGAACTCTCCCAAGCTGTTTGACTAACTCTTCCCACTGTTCGACAATTGCATTGGGCCTAATAAGAATATAATAAAATTCCCAACTATTACTTTTTTCAGGTAGATAATAACGATGGTTGCTGGGGATTTCCACCATAAATGCATGGCCTGGACCAACTTGAAAGGTTTCTCCATTCATTTCAACACAACCATAGCCTGATATCGTGTATTGGAATAAAAATAAGGGCCCATCAACTCTTTTTAATCCATCCCAAATGTACCTATAGTCGTTCACATATTCGTATCCCACTGCAAATAACTGACAAAATGGGCCGTTTGCCGTATCAAGAAAACGAAATCCGTATGTTTTATAATCTGTGCTCATCCTGATAACCATACCTCCATAGATCACTTTCACTTTATAATCCTTCACGTTACACAAATAATAAACGTGATTTACCTATTTGACAAATCTATCATATTTGTTTAAAATGTAACATGTAAACGCTTTCAATAAGGAGTGATATTCATGTCTGAAATCACAAAACAAAAAAATAACACCAAGAGTGAAATCATCGATGCCCTCCTACATAAGAATTTATATAAAATGCCTGATGGCCGTCAATTTTATGAAGCAACTGAGAAAGAATTAAAACATGTTCTTTGTTCTCAGTCAGGCTCTGAAAACCTATGTACATTATAAACATAATGAGATAATCAATGCTATAATAAGCCGCTATCATGAACTTCATCATGATGGCGGCTTATATGCTTTTATCCTCATTTTACGAGTTAAGTCCTTTCATCGAATCACTTCTTGTTGTATACATGTAAGGTTTTTAAAGCAATATAATAGTAAAAACAAGAGGAGATTTTATATCCATGAAAGATCGAGACAAAATCATTTGTGACGAAACAGATTATTTACATCATATGCTTAATGAGCAAATTACTCGTATTTGTGTCGAGGAGGAAGATGAACGAATAAGGGAAGAACTGAATAATCAAGATAAATAACCAGAGGGGAAACTAAAAAGAAATCTGATTTTTAGTTTCCTCATCCTCTATCTATCCTTTTCCACAAACGAGTTAGCTTTTCCCCTCCACCACTCAACCAATTAGGATTAGCAGCTGTTTTACCAATTTGCTCCTTAAGGATTTCTTCTTTATCAATTCCATCCATGTACCTACCCAAAAAATGAACAAAAACATCTAACCTTCTTAATTGAATTAATACAGGCAGTGCCTCTATTTCAGGCTTAGTTAACGTCATGACGGACGAAAAACCCTCAATAAAAGAGCGGAATTTCTCCCAGAGCATGGATTCATTTTGTTCTTTGATCATTATTTCTGACAAACAAACTGCTGCTTCCATTACACGCAGATCATTTGTTACAAATTCAAAATCTAAAATGGCATTGATTTTTCCGTTTCTGCATAATACATTGGACGCATTTAAATCCCCATGTATCAATTGATGCGGCAAGGCCTTTAACTGTGGTAAAAATAATTGGAAGGCTGCCATTTGCTCTGCAATCCATGTTAATTTTGATTGATATTCTTCAAATACCTGTGGGGGATTTTTACACCATTTAGTGACAAAATCAATGCTGCAACTAGGATGTGTATGTTCTATTTCATAATATGGCCGATAAATAAGAGACTGATTTACTGAGATCTTATTTAATGCATCTAATAAGAATCCCGTTTTTTGTCCAAAGGAATACAGCAGCTGGTCTTTTTCAAAATTCGGGTTTTCTCCATCTATGTAAGAATAGAGACAGGCGATTTTATTTGAACCATCCTGTAATCGGAGAAATGTTTCCCCTTTTTCCGTAAAAACTGGTTGGGGGACCTTAAAAGGTAATTCTTGAATTTCGTTAAGTTTTAATAGTACTTCGTGTTCAAGCTTTACTTTTTCATCATCCTTATGTGTGTCATATATACGCAGAATGAATTTATCATTATTGCTTTTTACATAGCGGGTAGTATTGTTATAACCGCTTTTTCCACTCGAAACATCCCATTGATTATGATGTGGTAAAAAATGAACTAATAGCTGATTACATGTCCCTGAAGTTAAATCCATAAACACTCTTCCTTATCCTTAATTCTTATTCTTATTCTTTTTAACGATATTATAACGTGTGTTACATTGTATAAGGAATAACCATTTTTCAAGGGGCGTCCTATCAGATAGCAGCATCGTTTTCAAATGGACTTCCTTTCATTCATAGTCATAGTAAAGTACAAGTAAAAATGTGATTTATGTAAAGGATTTTTCTTTAAAGCTTTTATTGTATAATTCAATAAGTGCAGGATCATCTAAATGAAAAATATCTTCTTCTTTTTCTGAATAGAGCTGAATAAGAGCTTCTTCTATTATGAGTCGATCTCCTTCTTCTAAAAAATAATGCTTTAAACAAAATTTTAACATGTCTTATCTCCTCCATTTAGTATTTTTGTCGTTCATATAGTTTAGTATAAAATAAGGGTAATAAGACTGCTTGTCGAAAGCAGGTTACTATATTGTGGCAATTGTATGAAAAATCAAAAAATACACTCAGTAAAAAATCTATATACAATTAAACCAGATAAACAAAAAACTGTCGGTTGCCCAACAGTTTTTGTCTTTCTATATGTTTACTTAAGAAAAATTGATTTTCCTCCAAATGTTTTTCCTCAATCATTTTGGCCATCACACTAGTTAAACTATCCTCACCATGAGCATCTTGACCCAATTCCCATATCATCATCCCGCCAAATCCGTTATCAAGCGCAAGTTTTGTTTTCTTCTGAATCGTTGCTACCCCATTGTAATGATAAATCGTACCATTCATTTCAACACGGTCACGCATGGCATTTTTAGGATCATTGTTGATAATCGCCGCGTATGACGCTTGATTAATTGATAAATTTTCGGGCTGAGCGTAAACAGGAACCCCTAACACAAGCTTTTCCTTTGAGATTCCATGTTTTTCAAAGAGCGTTGCCCAATAATTTACGATGTTTTCAGTGAACGGATATGGTGATAAATTGGCTGCGTTATATTCACCATCCCATTGACCGTCATATGCCATGATATTGACATGATCAACATGTTTAAACATCGTTGGTTCATAAATCACTGATGTCACAACTTCGCCTGATACACTATGAATTTTTGAATAAACTGCTATTGAGAGTTCCTTATTCTTTGAATGTAAAATTGAACTTAATGATCTTGTAAATGCAGTTAGATGTTTAGCGTCCTCTTCTGTACGCGGATGTTCAAAATCAATGTCAATCCCATCAAGGTTTTCCCGTTCAACGATTTCCATTAATCCATTAATTAGCTTTGTGCGTGACGATGAATTTGCAATCGCTGTTTTAAAGTAGTTGTATGACTCTCCACCATGAAGATGGTACCAGCCACCAACAGCAAGCATGACCTTCGTGTCTTGTTTATGGGCTTTTTGCACCATTGCTCTTAAGTTTGATAAAGCACTTTCACCATTCATTAAAACACTGCCATCTTTTGCCGGGTGAGCAAATGAAAAAATAATATGTGATAATTTCGAATAATCAATTGTAGCTGGATCGCGAAAATCCTGAACATAACCAATTAATACGTTTGGTTGTGTCTGTTCAATTTTAGGTGCTGGTTTTTGCTTTGGTTGTTTACCTGATTTAGGTGCCAGCTGTATATTTCTCTGCTCTATATTAGAATTAGAATAAAATATTCCTGAAAAAAATCCTCCAATGAAAATAAAAATAAATGTAATTGTTAGGAGGAGGAAGCGCTTCTTCATCTTCTTCAACCCTTTCACTACCATTTAGTCTATCAAATAGTAACAAAAAAGATCCTGTGAAAGGCATGGTAATATAACCCTATAGGTATTTCAGCGGAAAATTGAATGGAAAATTTATTGTACCTATCATATTTATTATTGGATTTAGGAAAACTAAACTTATCGCTGATTAAAGGAGGTTTTCAATATGCCGAAGCAAAAACAAACACCATCTCAAGAGGTTGATCAAAAGCAATTAATCAACGACAAAGTCGAAAAATTACGTGAAAATAACTATGAAGATGATCATGTTCGAAGAGTGACACAAAATGGTGCAGATGGTCAATAATAAACAGATACGTAAGCGCCTTGACCAAACCCGCCGAGCATTAGACGCTCTGGAATAGAAGGCATTCTTTGTTCCTGTGTGGCAATCCTTGCGGTGCTAGGCGCTGAAGCTAGACAGAAAACTAGGCAGTACAAAAAAATTATACCTTCTTTCCCTTTATAAAGAGGAGACGCCTTGTTTAAGCAAATAAAGCATACCAGCATTATTGCATTTAATGCTGGTATGCTTTATTTTACATATACTTAGACATCCTATGCTTTAGAAAAAGTTATTAATATTCACCATTAGGATAAACGATAACCTTCAAACTTGATTTTTTATTAAGACGCGCCCGTTCCATTGCTTCCTTCGTTTCTTCTAATGAAAATTTATCGGTTATTAGACTCTTTAAATCTGTATTTTTTGATTGTAAAAACTCTATACCCTGAGGGTAAGTATTAGAATATCTAAAGATTCCGAAAATATCCAGCTCATTATCAGCAATTAATGGGACATTTAAAGCAATCTCATCTTGTGGAGGAAGACCTACAATGGCCATTTTACCGCCGCGTTTAACTGCTTTAAGTGCTGATTGCAATGCTCTCGGGTTTCCAGCTGTTTCAAACGCCACATCTACTCCTTTTCCATTGGTAATACTATTTATCGCTTCATTTGGGTCTTGCTCCAAGACATTGATCACATGTGTAGCCCCAAGCTTTTTTGCAGCATCCAGACGATTATCTTCTAAATCAGTTACAATGATTTTTGTAGCACCAAAGGCTTTAACAGCTGCAATGGCCGTTAATCCAACTGGACCCATTCCCATTATTGCGACAGTTGACCCCGGTTTCAGATTTGCTCGATTTGCAGCATGGATACCAACAGAAAATGGTTCTACCAATGCAGCTTCTTCATATGAGAGATCATCTGGAATAGGGAATAAAAAATCCTCACGATGTTTTATGTATTGAACAAACGCCCCATCAACAGGCGGTGTCGCTAAAAATTGAACGTCTGGACAAAGATTATACCTTCCCTCTTTACAATAATCGCAATATCCGCAAGTAATGCCCGGCTCAATTGCTACACGATCTCCAACCTTTACTTTTGTTACATGCTCTCCAACTTTCACAACGATGCCCGCACATTCATGCCCCAATATTATTGGTTTTTCAACAACATAACGCCCAATTTTGCCGTGTTCATAATAATGGATATCTGAGCCGCAAACTCCCACAGCCATTACTTTTACTAATACTTCATTACCTTGGATGTGTGGTACGTCTACTTCCTGAATTTCAATGTCAAAAGGCTTATTCATAACTGCTGCTTTCATCATTTTTGGAACTTCTAAACTCTCTACTAGACTTACATTTGCTTTCGTTGTCACGATGGCTTCCTCCAATGCACTAGTTTTTATAGAAAAATGAGAACGTTTTCACATAAAGGTACGGTCAACTCCATTAAAGAAGGTGGAACAGTTACCTTTCATTGTGTACTTAGATAAAGGATACCATCATTCTATGAAAAGGAAAAGCTAGAGTCAGAGTTTCGTTCTAAAATTGCAGCCTTATTATGTTTTCCTATTTTCAAACTTCACCTGCATTCAACCGAACACAAAATTTAATTATGAATATCTTAATACCAAATATATTCAGGTAAGGGTCGTGTTTTAATGGAAGAAGTTCGCTTGCCAGTCCCAATCCAAACAATGATGATTTTAGCACCGACAGGTATCATTTATTATCCTCAGCTGCAATGGCCAAAAAACCTTGTTATCCAAAACAAGCTGAATAAAGGGCTTCTTAGTAAGGTAAACAAATTATTTAACAAAAGCTATCAACAAATCTACATTACAGAATTAGTCGGTGATTATGAAGTGAAAAATAATCAACGCGGTATTATTAGCATTAACCTAAATAATTTTGCTACAGGTCCTAAGCTGGCACATCCAATTGACAATCTTTCTTCTATAAATGCCGATATTCGAACGGGTAAAATCTACACTTTGTCTGATCTCTTTAACCAAAATAGCGATTATCTGAAACGTCTCTCAGCTTTAGTAAAGGATCAAATTAATAAAAGGAACATGAACACCCTTCAGCCATTTGATACAATTCGTCCTAACCAGGATTTTTATCTTGCCGACAAATCGCTCGTTATTTATTTCCAACGATATGAAATTACACCAAGACCAGCTGGTTATCCAATGTTCCCTATTTCTATATATGACATCATCGATATCATTGATAAAAATGGGCCGCTGGGGAAAATGCTGGCTGATTTTTAGATTGAGAACCACTTACATTAAAAAAGAGTGAAAAATGGCATTGAGACATCCGTAAAGATGGTTAAAACCAAGAAAATGACAGGATAAATGGCATATAAAAAAAGTATGCTATTGATCCTGTTACATCGTTGTTTTGGCAACTAAATATTTAACGTAGTCGACCTGCTACAATAAATATTTTACAACGAAAAAATGTTGTCAATTTTATGGTTAGTTAAAAGTCATTGCAAATGATTGATATAATAACGAATAGTGTGCCGCTAATAAATTTCCTCATTGACTATAAGTACTTGTGTTCACTCAATTACCTTTACTTCCTTTGGTAAACTAGTGTCTTCTACCCACATTTTAACCATTTGATTAAAGAGATCCGGTTTTGCTAAAGAAACGCCGTGGCCAATGTCTGGTATAATTATTCCTATAGAATTAGGATTATTTGAAACTATATCACTGGCTGATTTTTTCATTACTGATTTTTCCCTTTCCCCAACAGTAACTAATATCTTTCCATTCGCTTTCTTAAATTTATTAGGTATTTCAAATGCCATATTTTCTTCTAATATTCTTATAAGAGTATCTGATTTTATTAGACAGCTTTCCTTATAATATTTTTCAAAGTTTTCTTTATCCAAATAGAGGGTTTTAGCTTGAAGTTTTGAAAATAATTTATATCTAATCATTGGAAAGGTTAATTTAATGGAGGGTCTTATTAATATTTTCGCATATGGAATTGGTCTAACTAACGCACTATTTATGATGGCATAATTTATCAAATTTGGTTTCAAGCTTAACATCTGAATAGTTACTTGAGCCCCCAATGAGAACCCAATAACCATTACTTTTTTCCCGTTTGCTATTTTGGTTATCAACTCAATGATTCTTTCTGCACTAGATCTAATTGAAAAATTTTCGCTATTGCAGCTTAGCCCTTGTTCTGGCAAATCAACTGTTACGCAATGATAATCAGTAAAGTGGCGAATTTGAGAATCCCACATCCAACTGCTCACTCCAGCACCGTGAATAAAGACAATTAGTGTTGCATTTTTATCCCCATACTCTTGATAGTGTAAAACCAAATATTTCACCTCCTATTACACTTCTTAACTCCTTGTTCATATTATAGCAAAGAACCCGTCTAATCATAGACGAGTTCTCAATGCAATCTTATTAATCCTTTTTAATGGAAAGTATATTTTTGGAATACACCTCAATATAGAACCAATGTTATTAAATGTATAAATCCATTACAATTCACCAAACACCTTATCAAATCCAAGTTTTGATCTTCTTAAAAGCTCTTCAGCCGATTGATTCGGTGCATTTGGTGTTAACACCTCTTGTGAGACAGATCCTTTATATCCAGTTTGTTTTATACTGCGTAAAAACAATGGCAAGTCGATTACTCCCTCACCAGTATATAAACGATCATTATCCTTTAATTCTTCAATAGGAAGTTCAGAAGCATCATTTATATGAACATGAACAATTTGATTTTCGCTTAATTTTACTAAATCCTCACCTGTTAAGCCTGTAGTATACCAATGATAGGAATCTAACAATAAGCCGACATTAGGTAAGCCAATGGCATCAATTAAGTCTAGGGTTTCTTGTTGAGTCCAAATAAATGGATTTTGCCAAGCTGTTCGTAAATGATGTGGCCCGACATATTCTAAACCTAATCTTATCCCGTAAGCACCTAAAACTTCAGAACAGATTTTTAACCGTTTTACTGCCAGACTCATCAGACTAGCTGCTTTAAGATCTGTTGATGGTAATATATAGGTACAGCAGCGTGTACACCCTAATTCTGCTGCAGCTTTTGCTGCTGCTGCTAAATTAGGAAGATCAGCATTAAATTGATCAGTTGATTGACGCCATTCAACAGGCAGTCCAATCGCCCCGATGACGATATTATTTTTGTGTAAAATTTCCTTCGCGTTTTCCAAGCCGTATGCATCAATGAAGCTTTTTGCATCTATATCTACGGATTGGAAACCGAATTCTGCAGCTAATTCAATGAACTTTTTATCATCCGAGATCTCACCTAATCCCGCTTTTGTAATACCTTTTAACATATCGTTCACACCCTTTTTATTTTAATAGTCTTAGCTTTATGAAACGGTTGATCTCCTCCACAGATACTCACGTTTTTATCGAGAGATCAGGAGGCAAGTAAAGATCTGTTTTAAATTAACAGCTTGCCAAGTTATCAATGAACTTAACCAAAGCTGCCAATTCATTAAGAAACGGTACCGAAATTCGAAACCAACAGCTTAATTTTAATTAAATATTCCAATCTAAAATCACTTCTCGGCCTGTTTTGGAAGATTCATAGATTGCATCAAGAATAAGATTATTTGTTAAGCCAGACATTGCAGACGTTATTGGCTGCTTTCCTTCATGGATACATTCGATAAAATGCTTGCTTAAACGGATGCGGTCATCTTCTTGATTTTCTGGAGCAGAAAGGTCAATATCAAGGGCACGGTCAAATTGTTCTGTTAGGATTTTTGCACTGCTGCCGCTAAGTGATGCACCACCCTCTGAGCCCATTAAATGGATAAATGGTTTATTGCTTGTATCCATATGAACAGCCCAGCTTACCTCTAAGGAAAGCGTAGAACCATCCTCCATTTTAATTAAGGCTGTCGCCAAATCTTCCACATCGTAATGACCATTCCAGTTCGGTGTTCCCCATGTCCCTATTCCTTTTTTCTTTGGTCCAAATTCTGCATAGGTTGAGCCGAATACAGACACTGGCTTTGGATTTCCCATTAAATAAAGTGCTAGATCCAGCATATGGACACCGATATCAATTAATGGACCTCCGCCTGCTTCAGACTTTTGCGTAAACCAGCTTCCCCACCCTGGTATCCCTTTTCTGCGGAACCAGCCAGTTTTTGCATTATAGATTTTCCCTAATGCGCCTTTATCAACTTGTTCCTTCACTTGTTGAATTTGCCATTGCCATCTCATTTGATGTCCAACCATTACCACTTTGCCCGACTCACGCTGTGCCCTCACAATTTCCTTTGCCGCTTCACTATCTATCCCCATTGGTTTTTCAACAAGAACGTGCTTCCCTGCTTTTAATGCTTGAATCGCTAGCGGTGCATGCCATTTATTCGGTACACCGATAATAACAGCATCGATTTGCGAATCGTGAATCAATTCCTCCGCACTTGTAAAAACTTGAGAGATTCCAAATTCCTCTGCACGTTTTTCAGCTAAAGGCTGGTATACGTCAGTAATTCCTTGAAGGACGACTTCGTCTGATAATCTATTAAATGCCCCTAAATGAACACTGCCAATTGCTCCGGCCCCTATCATTCCTAATCTTATTTTATTTTTCATATGTATACCTCCATTTACTAATTGTTTTATCATTAGATACGATCAGCAAAGTGTTGATAATAACGCTTACAAATATGATAAAATAAAATCTGTAAAAAAACTGATCAATTTTTCATCTATTTATCTCATTTTTTCTGTATGATCTGATAAACTTGCCAGATGACTTCCGCTGCAGGCTCATCTATTGCGGATGGTCTAAGAGTCTCTTGTCAGGTTGTTCACGCAGGAGCCTCACATCTTGCGCTCCTATCACATGGAATGAAAATTAAAATTATTAACATTAGCTTTAGCATAGTTTTCTGTTAAAGGAGGAAATGGCTTTTATGACAATTTTCCCTATGTATTTATCTACATATCCCAATATGGACTCAACATTTCCGTTTCACCTATCCATTAATGAGATAAAATCAGCCTTCCCCTCCCACCGCCATGATTACCTTGAATTTTCGTTAGTGATTGAGGGTCTAGGCCATGAGGTGATAAATGGAAAGAAGCATGAAATGGAAGCAGGGACATTTACGTTTATACTGCCTTATCAAATTCATGAAATCGTGGCCGAAAAAGACAAGCCCTTATTATTATTTAATTGTATATTTGATTTAGGACTTATCCATGATATTGGTCTGCAAGGATTATTATCTGAAACAGGAGAATGTGAATCCAACCCTTATCTTAATCTTGAAGATGAGTATTTTTATAAAATAAAGCAGATTTTAGAAGAGATGTTGGCAGAATATAACGGTACGAAACCATATAAAGAAATAGTCATTAAAGCAAAATTGGCAGAAGTACTTGTTTTATTTGAAAGGAACAGAAAAGGGAAGCAATTCCAGTCCGTTCCGAGTTCCTCATCAGCAAAAAAAGGCATCATTTGGGACATCATTCAATATATCCACATTCATTATCAAGAAGATATTACGTTATCAAAATTGGCAAAACATTTCCATGTTAGCGTCCCTTACTTAAGTGAACTATTTAAGGAACATGTAGGTCTTAATTTCGTTCATTTTTTACATGAAATTCGGATTCGCCATGCATGCAGCTTATTAACTTCGACCACGATTCCGGTAACAGAAATTGCCTTGGAGGTAGGATATCAATCGTTCCAAACGTTTTCACGTGTATTTAAAGAACAAAAAAAGATCTCCCCTTCAATCTTCCGAAAACTCAATAATGGTCAATCCAAACTATAAATAAAGCAGGGTCAGACTGCATGTTCGTGCTGACCCTTTGCGTTTTTTACTTAACCGATTTTAGGTAACGTTTCTTTTAAATATTGTAAACTTATCTCAATGCTTTCTAATGGAGTTCGTTTAGAACGATCTTGTTCCACGACAAACCATTGAATTTGCGTTTCCTTGCTTTTTCTTAAAACACCTTCAATATCCACCCCGCCGGTTCCTAATTCAGCAAAGGTTCTCTCGCTATCTGTCGTCATGTCTTTCAAATGAATTAACGGCATGCGATCAGAATATTTTTCCATCCATTCAAGCGGATTTTCACCTGCTAACGTTAACCAATAAACATCCAATTCTGCCTTCACATACTCAGGATTCGTTTCTTCAAAAAGGCGCTCAAGATGTGATTTCCCATTATCTTTTTCAAGCTCAAAGTCATGATTATGATAACTTAAAGAAATTCCCTCTTTTTGACTTCTTTCTCCAATTTCATTTAACCGCTTAACCAACCCTGCATAATCATTGCGTCTATCTTCCACTAAGTAAGGGCATACAATATTAGAGCAGTCAAGAACTTTTAAATATTCAATTTCTGCTTCGAGATTTTCTTCCATTCTTTCTAAAGATACATGGCTGCTAACTGCTTTAAGTCCAAGGCGATCAAGAGTAGCCTTTAAATCTTTTGCTTCCTTCCCCCAATAACCTGCCAATTCTACTCCGTTAAAACCTAATTCAGCTACTTTTTCTAATGTACCGTAAAAATCTTTCTCACATTCTCCATGCAAGGTATACAATTGAACTGCTATTCTATTATTCATCTATGTACTTCCTTTCCCCATAAGATAGTATTCGATATTATCATACCAAAAAAATCATGATAATCAATTGAAAACGTTTTATTTTTTGAATTTCATTTCTACTTTGAAGTAATTGTTACCCTTCTTTCATGTGCAGGCGTTTGATGAAACGCTTCGAGAATCCCGTTTTTTTTCAAAAGCACTTTCGAGACCTCCCGCATTGGAATCGAAACCTCAAATTCCCTTCTAAAAGGAAATGGCTGAAGACTGATTTCAACCTCGTTTTTCCATTTTACATTAAACATATCTTCTTTAAAAAATGAAAATGGCTGAACAATACCTTTTTTAAACCAACTATGAACCTTTTCCTCAACTGTTCCCGCTTCCTGCATACAGACAAATAACGAGAGGTGATCACAAAATTTTAGCAAATGATAATGAAACGAAACGTTTTTATCATTTTCTTTAAGGTGTAAAGCAGCTAATAAGCGCTTTTGTCTATCGACTTCCTTGTTGAGAAAGGAAGTCATACGTTTATCTAAGTTCATTCCATCAAAAAATCGTGTATAGTGAATACTGCTTAGGAGTGCTGAATAAGCGTTTTTTTCCTCAATTTCATCGATTCCCTTTTCATAAAAAGATAACTTGATGGAATGGGGAAAATCAATAAAGGTATAGGGTTTATTTACTTTATCGTTCCAAACAGGCGACACATCTACATCAAGCCATGAACGATCATGTTGAGCTATAGCAAATAAAACCGCCTCTTTATTTTCATCACCGAAAAAATATTCATCTTTCCAGTTTTGAGCAAAACATTCAGCTAATAATGCATGCTCATGTTGTTCCGTCATGAAAAAGGAAGTTTTGTCCTCATAAACAATCATTAAAATCCCCTCACGATTTACTTTCGCTTTTTAGCATTAATACCATTGAATAATTTATTCTCCCTGCTATCATAAAAATCCTTTTCTTAATCTAAGAAAGTATTGAGTTTTTTTGCATGATAGTTGTAAAGAAATACATACTTTATATGAACGCTTACTAACTATTCGCTAAATACATATTTCCCTATTGGTGTAAAGTGTGGGTTTGATGAAGGAAGAGTATAGGCAGGGATTAGCATTGCTCTGGGACATCATTAGCATAGCCGATTCTTTACTGGCAGTTTACCTCCTCACTTACCGTCACTGTTTTTAGGGAAAAGGAGTTTTGCTGCTCGATAATCGGTATATGTTTGTTTTACAAATATTTGGAGCTTTACTTAGCATAAACCACCATGATAAAGTAATAATGTTCCTTCCGAAACATTCGCTTGTTGCGGGACACTTAACCATGTACGGATCGGAAGGAACTGGTGTCTGATTTTTAAATCAGGCACTTTTTTATTTATATAGAGTGAAAATATGCTTGCTATCTGCTATTATTGATGTAGATACCCTTTTTTGGCAAAAATTTGATGGATTTATACATAATTGCGGATTTCTAGGAGGAGCCGACGATGGTACGTACCTGTGAATTTGTTTATTTACCCACTGATGTTGGGACAATTCGACTTGATATTTTCTATAAACATTCAATGTTTCATGTTCAAGCTGAATTAAATGAATTAATGACTTCATCCTATGATCGAAAAAAGGTTGAAGCAGTCAAGAAAGCATTGCTCCTCTTAGCAAAAGAACATCATGCCTATGGTCATCAAGAATAGTTTTCACCTTTACCATCCATGTGTATAATAACAATAAAGAGGACTTCCATCAGTGGAGTTGTTTCTTTGAAGGACTGGTTGTACAAGTGCCCGCTTGCCACAGGACGCAGCAAAGTTAGTCCGCTATCCTTCACTCATGGTGATGCTGTGCTGAGACTTATCGCACCACATCCTGTGGTTAACATCCCATCAATCGTCGGATCTTTTGAGGTTTTACTCAGTTTAGAATGGGGATA
This sequence comes from Bacillus sp. SA1-12, assembly GCF_000981385.1. Classification (GTDB taxonomy): domain Bacteria; phylum Bacillota; class Bacilli; order Bacillales; family Bacillaceae; genus Metabacillus. The sequence continues at coordinate 23,025 of NZ_LATZ01000017.1, read as the reverse complement.
AAGTGAAAAACAAGGCAGTTTAGTCCTTTCTTCCGAACCAATTGTTCGAAAGAGTTAGGCTAGCTGCCTGTTAATATGGGACAAGTTTTTTCATAAGAGGTGATAGAATTGCTAGAAGGCTGGTTTTTATGGTTTATCCTGTTTTGGACCGTTTTTTTAGTCTCAATGTTAGCAATCGGCGGATTTTTTATGTTCCGAAAATTTCTCAAACGACTGCCAAAAGAAGATGGCAAGTCAGACTTAGATTGGCAGGATTACTATCTAGCCAAAACAAAACATTTATGGACTCAGAATGAAAAAATATTGCTGGAGGAACTGGTAGAACCTGTTCCAGAGCTCTTTCGAGATGTGGCCCGTCAAAAAATCGCCGGCAAAATTGGAGAGCTTGCCTTAAACGAAAATGCCTCAAAAATTACGTTAGATTTAGTGATCAGAGGATATATCATGGCAACTCCAAAACGCGATCATAAATTTCTCATTAAGCGATTAAAAGAGAAGCAGATCGATTACACAGCATACAAAGCACTCTTTTAAGATATGAGTTGTTTTGTTTATTTGAATGAAAAAGAGGCTGTCTCAATTGGTTCCCTTTGTTCGAAAGGGATCTATTGAGACAGCCTCTTTTCTATGTATCCTTTGTTTTTGCTTTGATATTAAGTATTTTTTAGCGAAAGGCACGAGCCTCCTACGTAACAAAGAAGCTGGGAAACCGCAAGACAAAAAATTAAGTTGTCGGTATATTTGTCGATGAATCAAGCTGTTCCTTAACTCGTTTATAAGAAATATACATTGCGATTCTCCATGGAACAATCATTCCAAATGCAAGAATCCAAAACATTCCGCTTAACTCTCCTAAGTCAATCGTACTACTTAAATATGATTTCATGATTATACGAATAAGTAACAATCCGATTAGAATAAATGCGAACGCCTTAGAGCGTTTTAGGTAGATATTATTTTCCCTTATTTCAAAATTTGAAGTCTTGATCAATAGGATTGAAAAAACCATTCCTACTAATAGAGCTTCAAAAATTTCAGCAACAGTTACTCGAAACATCGGATGGATAAACATGAGTGCTCCCGTACTCATAAATATTGGCGGCAAAATAATCTTCTTTGCGGTTGCAGGCTTCTTAGCAGATTTCATTCGAACAAATAAAACCAACAAAGCCATCCCAATTGCAACAAAGGAAGAAATAATTGTAATCAAACAAATCAATCCTTTACTCAACAACTAACTAGTCTTAGTATAAACGATATTTCCATAATTACCTACATAATCTTTCTATTTACTCTTAGATAGTGAAAAGGACTGTCTCAGACCAAATGGCCAGATCCGTAAAACAAAATATATTGAACCACCTCAGTTCTATATATTTTTGTTCATTAGTAGGATCAGACCCTGTTGAGACAGCCCCCAAATGTCCACTTAACTTAAAACACGATTAACTGCTTCAATTACACGGCTTTCTTCAAAGGGCTTTACAATAAAATCCTTTGCCCCCGCCTCAATTGCATCTACTATCATTTTTTGCTGGCCCATTGCCGAGCACATAATAATTTTTGCATCGGGATAGTCTTGCTTTATCTCTTTTAGCGCGTCAAGTCCATTTTTTTCTGGCATTGTGATATCCATCGTTACTAAATCTGGCTTTTCTTTAACAAAAAGTTCAATCGCTTCTATTCCATTTTCTGCTTCAGCGACAATTGTATGGTTTGCCTTTATTAAGATATTTGTTAACGTTATTCTCATAAACTTGGCATCATCAACAATTAAAATTCTAGCCATGCCTAGTTCCTCCCCATAAATGATAAAGGAAGCCTGATAATAGTCAAACTTCTAAAGTGAAGGCGATTGCATTTAGAAGTGGTAAAAGTGCGTTTCTTTCTCATCATAAGCAATTGTAATCACTCTTATTATCATTATATCAAAAAGTTCCTTTAAGCATAGTAAAATTGACTCAAAATGATTGTTCTTAAAAGACTGAAAAAATTAAAATCCTGTAAAGCCGCCAAAAATCCCAGTTAAGAAAATAATAATAGAAGTCATTAAATCAAAGAAGAGTAATATCCCCATTACTATCATAAGAAAGCCGCCTATTTTCATAATTTTTACATTATGCTTTTTGATCCAACCAAGTTTTCCTATGAAGAACGATAAGACAATAAATGGAACTGCAAATCCTAAAATATAGGAAATCATATAGAGCATGGCTGAACCAGGATTTGTAGCAGCCATCCAAATAACAGCTGACAAGATCGGTCCTGTACAAGGTGTCCACCCTGCTGCAAATGCTAACCCAATAAGGACCGAACCAAAATAACCAGCAGGACGATTCTTAAATTCGAATCTATGTTCTTTCATCAAAAACTCGGGTGTAAAAACCCCTAAAATCATCAGTCCGAAGCCCACAATTAAGATTGCTCCTATTTGACGAATAAGATCTTGGTAATTTTGAAAAAACTCACCAATAAAAGAAGTACCAAAACCTAAGGCAATAAAAATGGATGAAAATCCGATTAGAAAGCAAATCGTATGAAACAAACTTCGTTTTTGTAATAAAGCATTTTCCGTTTTTAATTCACCAACAGAAACCCCTGTAATATAAGATAAAAATGCAGGATAAAGCGGCAAACAGCATGGCGAGATAAAAGATAAGAAACCTGCGCCAAATGCCAAAAAAATGTTTACATCCGTCATCTTACTCCTCCTAAAGAGAATGTCTACTTTATTCTAGCAAAGATGCCCTTTCTTTATATCTATAATCATGTGACAGTTTTATGTCATTTCAATAACAAATTACATTTTCTTCTTTTCTTTCAACACAGGATGCCTTTATAATAGATTCAATGCTGTTTCTAGTATCTTCCTTTGAATTTATTTCAAAAACAGGGTAAAATTTGTTAATAACAAACATGATTAGAAAGGACAGTTCTCGTGTCTAAACAAGAAATGCTAAAGTTAATTGAAAAGAAACGAGCCGAACTAATTGATATTGTCCTAAAAAACGGGATAAACTCAACGATTTCTATTCAATATAGTCAAGAGCTTGATATATTGTTGACTCAGTATATAAAAGACGACCAAGCACAAAAAAACAGAGTTTATTATTCATGAGTATCAACTGTAAACTATAAATACTAAATAAAACCTTTCAACTAAGATAAAAGCACGCTGGTGTAGCGTGCACCGTTTTTATCTAAATTGATTTTATCTTTAATGCCATTCCTCAACTTTAGTTTGATAACCCTCTTTGTCATTTAATAGCACTTAAATAATAATTAATAGTATGAGTGACATTTCCTTTCATATATCTCCGTTTTTCTTGTCCAGGCACTTAAACAAATTCATTTGTAAGTTCGGCAATTTTTATTGAACAAAAAACCACTTTTTCAGCAGAAAAAGTGGTTAGGCTTAATCAAGTTACAAAAAACAATGAAGAAATCAAAAACCTCTTAATGGGAAGGAGTTTTCATTGTATAATCTATCTAATTCTTATTTAACAATCTTTTATATTTCATTTGATTGATTCAAATTTAAGATACAGAAAAAGACCACTGGTAATAGTCAGTGGTTAATGAATATTATTTACTATTTTTATAACATTTTAGTAACGACCAGTGTTCGCAGATTGAACAAGATCCCCACCTTGAATTATAAATACCTGCTTTTGCCAAAGCGTTATAAGGATCTTTATTCCACATTTGAGCAGTATAACAGGTAGTCTGACCTTTCATAATCCATCCGTTACCACCAGAATTGGCACAACTTGCATATCCTCTTTTAGCAGTACCATTATAGCTATCAATCCAAACATTTGCATAATAATCGTGCGGGGCTGCTTTATAAAACTTTAAGTAACCCCATGCCGTATGACAATACGCACTGCCCTTTTGGTTGTAATCCTGATCGTTGATTGATTCCAATAAAAGGTTTTAAATCATGATCTGATACACTTTCAAGGTCAGTAACTCCTCTTTTTTCAACTAAATAATGTTTGAAGTGTTTTCATTTTTGACGCTTATTTTCAAACTCTGTGGGGTAAACCTTTGTTTCACAGTTTCACAGTGATGGCAACACATCTTCTAACAACAAGAAAAGACCACCTTCCCTGCTGAATTTTTCTACAGGAAAAGTAGTCTTAGGTTAGGTTTAAGAAAGATAAGACAAAATAAAATGAAAATTACCGGGAAAGATTCACCGTATCATCCCTTTTAATCCATTTTATTTTACTATATACTTTCATAAACCTTTATTTATGGGATTTATTATTTCATTTGACCTTGCATTGCTTTCATCATTTGATTGATTTTCTTTTGCGATGGTTTCATACCCATTTGCATCATCATCATTTTTAACATTTGTTCATTAATTGGTGGATTTTTCTTTAGGTAAGTCATCATGTATTTACGCGCAATGAAAAATCCTAGTGCAACTCCAGCAAGTAGTGCTAGAATGCCTACTAGAATAACAACCCATAAGTCCATTATATTTCCTCCTTCATGTTGTCTATCTTACAGTGTACTAAACCCTACGATATTATACAACATTTGAAATATAATTTCTTCATTTTTAGCCAAAATTTCTTTCTTTTATCGGATTTAACCAGCCATATCGTTCACCTTGTAAATCCATCGCTAAAAAACATGGGTCAAACTTTCTTAGCACCTCGAAAAATATCGTTTCAGCCTCATAACTTCCGTCAGAAGAAAGCTCTAGGTAACGGTCTTTTACGATTAAGGTGGCGTTCCCTCGATTGGCCTTAAGTTCAATCTTATGTATATGACGAACATTTTGATAATCCGCACGATTACCCAGATGTGTACCTAGAAGCTGATGTATAAATAAGGTTGGAATAGGCTTTGTAATATAATTAATCTGTTTTTCCAGTGTTGCTACATGATTTGAACGGACAGTTGTCCAGTGAAAGTCTTGAAACAGGTGATATATTTTTGACTCACGACCAAAGTAATGACTTGCAAATTCCTCTTCTATTAAATAAATATAATAGTGTCTCACCTTTTCACTCCTCCTCTTGCATCCCCATTTCTATTATTATAAAAGAACCTGCAAGCAAGAATTGTCTTAAGACGGAGAAAGAAGGCACTATTTTTGTCGAAGAATCATAAAATCAAAGCCAATCATATCATCTACTTCTATCGCGTTATGTCATTTATTTTAATCTTTCCAAGACTCATGTCATGCACTAAACGTGTAACTATACTCCTTTAAATATAAAAAAGGAATAAATCTTCAGATCCATTCCTTTTAATGTAAATTAAACTTTTTCTTTTCATCTTTTAATTTTTGCGGAGTTACATCATTTCCATTAGGATCCACAACAGTTACACCTTTTAACGTATTTTTCATTGAAGAACGAAAAGCTGTTAAGTATTCTTGACGTAATGATTGTTGTTCCTTTTGTTCTTTTTCCGTTAATCCCTCTGATTTAGACTTCTTTGATAACTCATTTATACGATCAATTTTTTCTTTTGGCAGCATATTATTCATTTCTCCTTTAGTCTGTTTATCATCAATAACCAACTTATAAATATAATATAACTAAAAAATGGCTTTAGCTTAGTTGGCTATTTCTTCATAAAAAAAGTCCATATGTTAATATACATGTCATCATACTAAAAGGAGACCAAAATGACAACCATTTGGCATCTCAAATTGAATGGAAATGCATTTTAAATTTTTATTCCTTATCGCTGTTTACACCATCGAGATATTCTTTATATCTTCTATGAACCGTAGCTTTGCTTACATGAAAACCAATACCTCTAAGAGTTGCTGCGATTTCATGAAAAGTAAGGTTTTTACTTCGCAGTTTTATAATTTCTTCAATGGGAACATCTATTTTTTCTCTTCCCCCGCCCTGATCTAAATTTGATAAGTTATCCTGAGGTCTATATCCGTTTTCAATCGCCCGATTCATTCCTCTTTTAATTTTATAATTAACGAGCTTTCTTTGAAATTCTTCTACCGCTGAAAGGATATTTAAAACCATTAAATCTGTTTCGGATAATTCAGGTTCACCCTGCTCATTTAGAGTAAATACTTTTGCCCCTAATTTTCTTAATTCGTGTAATAGAGCTATTTTAGCATGCCCCCGGCCTAAACGGGTATCATCTTGAACTAGGAGAACACTTGCCTGATTATCCTTAATTAATGCAAGTGCTTCAATGATTCCGTCCCGATCCACGTCATAACCACTCTGCCGTTCCTCAATAACTTTTACTACTGAAATTTTATGTAATGCTGCAAGTTGTTCTAATTCTTCTTTCTGTCTTTCGATAGAAGTATCTTGAGTTTCTTTATCAGTGCTTACTCTGCAGTATATAATTGCTTTCAATACCTATCACCCTACTGTTCTATCTAATTTACGCTCTAGTTAAAATCGCCAAATCTACTATCTACTCGCTAGCGATCTGCTCCATTTGATAAAATTCTTCTTTATCCAATGGTACAACCACTAAATCTCCTGGCTTAATAGTGCTAGAATGAATGTTATTTTTATCCTGGACCCATTCAACAAATTCTTGTTTTGTAATATTGGCATTCTCGTGGAATTGTTCAGCTAAACTCCATAAACTGTCTCCCTCTTCTATTTTAACTTGATGAAAGTTTTCAAGTCGATTATTACTACCTGAAAATGATATTGCTCCGGTAACAGCTATGAATACAACGAAGAAAGCTAGGATATAAAAGATTGTTTCTTTTTTCATTTTTTCACCTCATAAGAATATTTGTTCGTATTAATAATTTCAGTATAGTACGAACAATTGTTCCGGTCAACTATTTTTTTCGAACTTATGTTTGTATAAAAAGGTAAATGATGCTATAATAAACATATATTACAGGAATCCGAGGTGTCACAAAGGATGACGAAACTATCAAAAAGACAACAGGATATATTAAGTTTTATTAAAGATGAGGTTCAAAAGAAGGGCTACCCTCCTTCAGTTCGTGAAATAGGTGAAGCAGTCGGACTTGCTTCAAGCTCTACTGTTCATGGTCACTTAGCTAGATTGGAATCAAAGGGCCTAATTCGCCGTGATCCGACAAAGCCTAGGGCTATTGAAATATTGGAAGAGGAAGAAACACTTCATATTCCTAAAAGTAAGGTTGTAAATGTTCCGGTCATCGGTAAGGTAACGGCAGGTTTGCCGATAACAGCTATTGAAAATGTAGAAGAATACTTCCCGCTCCCTGATCGGTATATAAATGATGATGATCATGTATTCATGCTTGAAATTATGGGAGAGAGTATGATAGAGGCTGGTATACTTGATGGTGATATGGTAATCGTTAGACAGCAGCAGACTGCCAACAATGGCGATATCGTTGTCGCCATGACCGAGGAAGATGAAGCAACCTGTAAACGGTTCTTTAAAGAGAGGGATTACATTCGCTTACAACCCGAAAACTCTACTATGGAGCCGATCATTTTACGAAATGTTTCCATCCTAGGTAAAGTAATTGGTGTTTACCGTACCATTCATTAAAAAGCTTACAACAAGGTCTATTGCATCTGAAAAAGAATAAAAAGGCGTGTGATTTAGTCGCACGTCTTTTTTATTCTTTTTTATAGCTATTTTCGTATTTATTGTTCAAAAACTGTCCTTGAGAAGCTTTTTAACGACAACTTAGCATGATCACAAAAAAAACCCTTGAACGTAAAGTGTCAAGGGTTTTTTTATCATTTTAATACATTGACATGTATTGTTCTCTTTCCCATGGGTGAACTTGTGTGCGGAACATATCCCACTCGATTTCTTTTGCTTCGATGAAATGTTCAAATAAGTGCTCACCTAATGCATGCTTCATTGTGCTGTCTGCTTTTAATAAATCTAATGCTTGAGCAAGAGTTGCTGGTAAATCAACGATTCCATTTTCAACACGCTCTTCTTTAGACATCACATAAATGTTGCGATCAATTGGTTTTGGTGCTTCAAGTTTATTTTTAATTCCGTCAAGACCAGCAGCTAAAAGAACGCTCATTGCTAAGTAAGGATTTGCTGCAGGGTCAACGCTGCGTACTTCAACACGAGTACTTAAGCCGCGAGATGCTGGAATACGGATTAAAGGACTTCTGTTCTGTGCAGACCATGCAACATAACAAGGTGCTTCATAGCCTGGCACTAGACGTTTGTATGAGTTAACAGTTGGATTTGTTACCGCAGTAAACGCTGGTGCATGTTTAATAACACCTGCAATAAATTGTCTAGCTGTTTCACTCAATTGAAGATCTGCACTAGTATCTAAAAACGCATTCTCGCCGTTACGGAATAATGACAAGTTACAGTGCATACCGGATCCGTTAACACCAAATAATGGTTTTGGCATGAATGTAGCATGTAAACCATGTTTACGAGCGATGGTTTTAACAACTAATTTAAATGTTTGGATATCATCACATGCTTTGATTGCTCCAGCATATTTGAAGTCAATTTCATGCTGGCCTGGTGCAACCTCATGGTGAGATGCTTCGATTTCAAAGCCCATTTCTTCAAGCTCAAGAACGATATCACGACGGCAGTTTTCACCCAAATCAGTTGGAGCTAAATCGAAGTAACCGCCATTATCGTTTAATTCTAGAGTTGGTTCGCCTTTTTCATCTAATTTAAATAAGAAGAATTCTGGTTCAGGCCCTAAGTTGAAATCAGTAAATCCGAGCTCTTCCATTTCAGCAAGGATACGACGTAAGTTATTACGCGGATCACCGGCAAATGGAGTGCCATCCGGATTATAGATATCACAAATAAAGCGGGCTACCTTTCCTTTTTCCGCTGTCCAAGGGAAAATGACGAAGGTATCTAGATCAGGATATAAATACATATCGGATTCTTCAATACGTACAAACCCTTCAATTGAAGATCCGTCAAACATCATTTTGTTGTCTAATGCTTTATCAAGCTGACTTACTGGGATTTCAACGTTTTTAATTGTTCCAAGAATATCGGTGAATTGTAAACGGATGTACTTAACATTGTTTTCTTTTACTAAACTAATAATATCTTCTCTTGAATATTTAGACATTGAAAATCTCCTCTCCTACAGACAATATTTATTATAAATAAAAGTTACTTATAATTAATGGAAAAATCTCGACATGTCACCATGTCTTAATGTTGGTCGATTGAAGCGGCCTGCTTGCATTAGTTCTGATTTTAACAGCTTGCGTAATTCCGCGTCACTGAGGTCAGGCTTCTCAACCGTTTTAGGTTGCTCTTGCTGGACTTCATCAGGTGTATTTTCTTTACGTGAAAATATTTGTTTAATACCAGCCAGATTGACACCTTGTTCAATTAGGTTACGTATCTCCAATAATTTATCTACATCATTAAACGAAAAGAGTCGTCGATTGCTTTCCGTTCTCGCCGGAAAAATCAGTTCATTCTCTTCATAGTATCGAATTTGTCTTGCAGAGAGATCTGTCAGCTGCATAACAATTCCAATAGGGAATAGGGGCATTGAGCGTCGAATATTATCACTCATGTTATTCGCTCCTTTTGTTTACTATTCTAAGTATATACCATGTCATATTATATGTCAAACAATTGTAAGAAATTCTAACATTAGCTGCCATTTTAAAATCATCACTTAGTTACTGTGATTAATTCTTGTTCGATTAATGAATCAACTGCCGAGCAAATCGCTATTTTCACATGGGAATATGTAAGCCCGCCTTGAACATATGCAACATATGGCTCTCTTAATGGTCCATCGGCTGACAATTCAATACTTGCACCTTGGATGAATGTCCCGGCAGCCATAATCACATCATCTTCATAACCTGGCATATAGCTTGGATATGGGGTAACATGTGAATTGATAGGTGATGCATATTGTATAGCTTGGCAAAAAGCAACCATCAGCTTTGGATCACCGAATTGGACAGACTGAATTAAATCTGTTCGCGGAGTATTCCAGGATGGATTCGTCTTCATCCCTAGTTGTTCTAAGAAGGAAGCTGTAAAAATTGCCCCTTTCAAGGCTTGTCCCACAACATGCGGTGCTAAAAAGAAACCTTGGTACATTTCTTGTAAACTATATAAGGAAGCACCTGCTTCTGCACCAATTCCCGGAGATGTCATCCTGTATGAGCATGCTTCAACTAATGCTTTTTTCCCAACAATATAACCACCTGTTTTTGCAATTCCTCCGCCTGGATTTTTTATTAAAGATCCAGCTATTAAATCGGCACCAACATGACATGGCTCTGATTCTTCTACAAACTCACCATAGCAATTATCAACAAAAATAACAATATCTTCATTAAAAGATTTAACAAAATCTATCATTTCTTTTATTTCAGAAACGGTAAAAGATGGACGAGTGGCATAACCCTTTGAACGCTGAATACCAATCATTTTCGTTTTATCTGTTATTGCACGTTTCACAGCCTCAAAATCAACAGTGCCTTCCTTGCTCAGATCAACGGTTTGGTAACCAATTCCGAACTCTTTTAATGAACCAACCCCACTTCCTCTTATCCCGACGATTTCTTCTAGTGTATCATATGGCTTACCAGTTATATAAATGAGTTCGTCCCCTGGTCTTAGCACCCCAAATAAAGCGATGGAAATCGCATGGGTACCGGAAATGATCTGTGGTCTAACAAGCGCTGCTTCCCCGCCAAAAACATCAGCATAAATGTCTTCTAATGTATCTCTGCCACTATCATCATAACCATAACCGGTAGTAGGAATAAAATGAGAATCACTGACACGGTACTTTTGAAAGCTTTGAAGGATTCTGAATTGATTTGCTTCACTCCTTCTTTCAATATCTTCATGCACATGCTTGATCTTTTTTTCTACATTTTCTACAAGCGGTGCAAGCACTGCTCCGTGTTTTAAAAAATTAAACATTATTCTTACCCTCTCCATTGTACTTCTCTAGCTGTCCATTAATTGAATGTGTTGGAAGAACATATCCTTCTATTTCGTATAATTCGTCTTGCTCATTAAAGTTCAGCTTATTAACTAAGGACTCTGTTTTTAATTGTGAAATTAATCTGCCTTCACTAGCAGGAATTCTAACATTATACAAGTTCATGCTATCCTTAATAAATCTCTCGACATGTGTCATCAATTTATGTAAATCTTCCTCTGAAAATGCAGTAATATGAATATAATCCTCTTTCGGTGATGGGACAAACGAATCCAATGCGACATCTTTTTTATTATAAACTGTTAAGACAGGAATATCAGTTACTTCTAACTGCTCTAAAAGCTTATAAACCGTCTGTTCGTGATTTGCATAATCTTCATTTGAACTATCTACTACATGCAGAATTAAGTTCGCTTCTCTTACTTCCTCTAGCGTGGAACGAAAAGCAGCAACCAGCGTAGTTGGAAGATCCTGAATAAATCCAACTGTATCTGTTATCAGAGCTTGATAATTAGATGGTAACAACACCTTTCGTGTCAAGGGATCCAATGTTGCGAATAATAAGTTTTCTTCAAAACTTTCAGCTGTTGTTAATCGATTGAAAATTGTTGATTTTCCTGCATTTGTATAGCCAACAAGAGCAATTTGGAATGCTTGATTTTTTTTACGACGCTCTCGATATCTGTTTCGATGCCGAACAACAGTAGAAAGCTGCTGTTTAATTTCATGAATACGATTACGAATATGACGGCGATCTGTTTCAAGCTGTGTCTCACCTGGTCCTCTTGTTCCGATTCCACCGCCTTGGCGTGATAAGGCGATCCCTTGCCCCATAAGTCTAGGCAATAAATATTGGAGCTGCGCCAACTCAACTTGAAGCTTACCTTCTTTTGTTTTTGCACGTTGTGCAAAAATATCTAATATCAACTGTGTTCGATCAATGATTCTAACATCCAGCGTAGATGATAAATTTCTAAGCTGACTTGGCGAGAGCTCATCATTAAAAATAACCAGATCTGGTTCAAGCTCTTTGACAAGATTTAAAAGCTCATCAACCTTGCCTTTCCCTATGTATGTGGCCGGGTGTGGGCGCTCCCTTTTTTGTATGATACTAGTAAGTACCTCACCGTTTGCTGTTTTTGTAAGTGAAGCAAGCTCTTCCATGGAATATTGAAAATGATCATCATGCATTTCTTGAAGCTGACAACCAACTAAAATAACTTTTTCTTTCAAGTGATCAAGTGTATTATTCAATAATAACCATTCCTTTTTTTGCATTTTAGCAATCTAATCATATCAAACATTTGGATATTTCTCTAATCCTTTCTATATTATAAACAGAAAGCTTAGATCCATATCGTTAATCCTCCATAATTTACAGGGAAAACCATTGACCTTTCTAAATCTGAGCTTTAAAATCAAGTTCGACTATAAAGTGAGAAACCTGTCAGGGGGATTTTTCTGTCTGTTAAGAATGGCATTTTGCTTGATTTGGGGGATATAAAGCAATGACTTGGGAAGTTTTAAGTATAATTGGAACAATTGCATTTGCAATTAGTGGAGCTATTATTGCGATGGAAGAAGAATATGATATTTTAGGCATTTATATATTGGGGATCGTTACAGCATTTGGAGGCGGAGCAATTCGGAATTTATTAATCGGGGTTCCAGTGACCGCATTATGGGAGCAAGGTACGCTTTTTCAAATCGCACTTTTTGCCATGACTATTGTCTTTCTCTTCCCACATCGTTTATTAAAACATTGGCACATTTGGGGGAACCTAACAGATGCGATCGGGCTATCTGCCTTTGCTATCCAAGGTGCACTCTATGCTGACAACATGGGTCATCCTACAAGTGCAGTAGTGGTGGCGGCAGTGTTAACGGGAAGTGGCGGCGGAATTGTCAGAGACTTGCTGGCAGGGCGAAAACCACTGGTACTCCGCTCGGAAATTTATGCGTTTTGGGCAATCATTGCTGGCATTCTCATAGGTTTTGATATTATTGAACATCCTGCTGAATTATATATCTTATTCGTTGCTATCGTTATACTTAGAGTTTTATCTTATACGTTTAATTGGCATTTGCCTAATCGGAGCTTGAAACCTCCAGCTAAAGACAAATCTTTTAAAGCCTAAAACAATACTCCCATCAGAGGAGGTTTTACAGCAGTCTAAGATAGGATAAAAAAGAAACACGCATGTTCTCCACCGTGTTTCTTTCCTAGCCATTAACTGATTTTTTGCAATGCGTATCTGGATTGATTTACCTTGCATTTAATATACGTTTGAGTTGTATCAAACATATCTGCAACGTACTTGGTCGCTCCATAGTACGTTTTTTCATTTGCCATTTCCTCACTAACAATATAATCATAAATTGTTGCTTCTATATCATTAAAAAATGGTAAGATTTTTTTGTTATCTGCTAGAATTTGATAAAGCTGTGTGATTAAATACGGATTTTTTTCAAATCTTTCTTCTAGTTGATCAATTACATATTCATTAAGTGACACTTCATTTTCAACAAGATATTTAAGCTCTTCTAAAAATAATTTGTTATCACTCATCCTGATCACTCCTTCTTATACCTCGTATTTTAACATCGTCACAGCATTTTTGAAAGCGTTTCCAACGCGAATTTCTATAGCTTTTTTCGAACGAAGTTAGCAGATTTCATGCTATTTGTATATCACTCAACATCTTAATGCAATATGATCTATAATTCCAGGCTGTATCTTTAACTACAGAATCTAAAAATCAAGCAATTTTAAGGTTTTTCAGTTGAAATATGTTCACGGTTTTAATTTAACAGAATAATATAAAGTGAGTCTTCAATTTTTGAGATTTCTCCCCTGTTGCTTAGCATCTTATTGCATCTTTTCGGGCAGTTTACCTTCACTTATCTTCTCTGGATTTTTAAAGGTGGGTGTTATCGTACCGGAAAGAAGGGATAAAAATGATCATTCCTTTTTGAAAGGTGTGAAAGATCAATGAAATGGAAAAATTACGGATTATGGGTGTCAATAGCATCTGTTTTATATATGGTCTTAAAGGATCTTGGCTATCAAATTGATTTAACTCGCTGGGAAACATATGTAACAGGGATTTTGGGAATATTAGCTGCATTGGGGATTATTTCAAACCCAGAAAATGGTAAAGGCTTCTTTAATGCAAAAACACCACCATCTTCAAGTTCTGCAAAAACTCCTTCAGAAAACGAAATCGGCTGTCAAGAACAAGAGAAGAAAAATCAAGTAGCTGATCAATCTGATCAATCATTTGTGGATACAGAACCATACCGGAGATTTCCACCTGATGAAAAATAATTAAGATGAAATGCAGGCAGAAGCCTTTTATCATCAACTTAATGGCAAAAACGGAACGAGGCTGTCTTATAAATTGGGTATATCCCACTTTCTTAAGACAGCCTCTTCACATTTTTTTACGAAATGAGACTTTTATAAATAGGGTTTTTTCGAAGTACAGGATTACAAGTACTGACTTTGCCACAGGACGGGACGATTATCCCGCTTAAACCAGCACATTGTGCGGCAATACCAGTGGAAGACAACAATCCAGCGGATATTTATTGTCGTTTTTCCCCTCTTCTTTTCATAATTCCCTACCAAATCTTGAAGTAGGGTTTTACATCCTTTTAAGATTGGGAAAGGTTTGTCTTTTCATCTGTTATGACTAAATCCTGACCTTTAATGGTTAACAGATCATCACGTTTATATTTGTCTGTAAGCAATAAACGCATTGCTTGCGAACGAATTGACTTCTCAATAATATTTCGAACATACCGACCATTACTAAATTTTGCAGGATGTGTGATTGCTTTCACACTCATGAGATGCTCTTTTAATTTGACTGTTGCATCCTCATTAAATCGATATTCTTTTTCTGCTAGCATTCTTGAGGATATCTCCATTAAATCATCAACAGAATAATCAGGAAAATCAACAACTATCGGAAATCTTGATAGCAAGCCAGGGTTAAGAGATAAAAAATTTTCCATTTCCCTAGGATAGCCGGCTAGAATTAAGACAAAATCATGCTGTTTATCCTCCATATGTTTAACAAGCGTATCAATTGCTTCTTTTCCAAAATCCTTCTCGCCGCCTCTGGCAAGTGAGTATGCTTCATCGATAAACAGAATTCCTCCAAGTGATTTTTTAATAAGATCACGGGTTTTTTGAGCAGTATGACCAATGTATTCCCCTACTAAATCTGCTCTTTCTGCCTCAATCAGGTGCCCCTTCGACAAAACGTTCATTTGAAAGAATAATTTTCCTATTAATCGAGCTACAGTTGTTTTTCCTGTGCCGGGATTTCCTTTAAACATCATGTGGAGAGCTTGTTTTCCCGCTTTTAATCCTTGTTCTTCGCGCTTTTTATTGATAAAAATCCAAGCATATATTTCCTTAATCATTCGTTTCATTTCATTCATTCCAACAAGAGTACCCATTTCGTCCTCTATTTCTTTAAGAATCGTATGTTTACTTTCAACTTTTGGAATCTTCAAATCATAGGAAGATGAGCTGACTTTGTCAACGGCTTTTTCATTTGTTTGATTATTTAGGATGATATTAATCTGTCCATTCGTTTTATAAGTGACTGCTCGATCTTGTTCCAAAGATGTTCACCTCACAATCGATAACATTTGACGAAAAACAGAAGAAAATGTTGATTCCTGCGCTTTCCCAAGAAATATTCATTCCTTTATTTATATTTCAATTAGTTGAGATTTACCACAGTTGAGTATAGTTTTTTAAAGAATATATTTTGTTGGAGGTGTTTCTTGAAACAAATAAAAGAGAGCTGATCTTTATCGATCAGCTCTCTTTATTTGTTTTTATTCAAGTTCTAACTGAATATTTTTTTGCGGAGAAAAAGTTGAAATAGCATGCTTGTAAATAAGCTGTTGCTTCCCCTCTGTTTCTAAAAGAACCGTAAAATTGTCAAAGCCTTTAACAAGGCCTCTTAATTGGAATCCATTAAGTAAAAACACAGTCACAAATGTACTGTCCTTGCGCAATTGGTTAAGAAATTGGTCTTGAATGTTTATTGTTTGTTTCATGTTTCGTCCTCCTCTTTTCTCTATACCTTTTTAATTCGATTAAAGTTGATGCTTTCCTGCTATATATGTAAAAATTTCATCTACCATTTCATCATGATTAATAGGTGGAGTCATATCAAACCACTCGACATCCATCTTATTTCGAAACCATGTCAACTGTCGTTTTGCATATCTTCTTGAATTTTGCTTTAACGTATCAATTGCTTGATCATACGATATTTTCCCATCAAAATAGTCATAAAGTTCTTTATAACCGATTGCTTGAATCGCTTGGGTTTCACGGATTCCATTTTCATAAAGGCGCTTAACCTCTTCAACTAATCCTTGTTTCACCATAAGCTCAACTCTTTGATTGATACGGTTATACAATACCTCACGATCCATTGTCAACCCAATTAAAGCTGTATTATAGAGGAGCTCCTGTTTTTGTCCCCCTATAAAATCAGACATTTTTTTATTTGTACAATGGTAAATTTCCAGAGCCCTTATTACCCTTCTGCTATTGTTTGGATGAATTTTACTAGCTGCTTCAGGATCGACTTTTTCAAGCATTTGATGTATGGCATGTTCTCCTTTTTCTAAAAGATCTAATTCAAGCTTTGTCCTAAAAACAGGATCTGACGGTGTTTCTGTAAATTGATAATCAAATAAAACTGATTGTATGTATAAGCCTGTTCCACCCACAATCATCGGTGTTTTCCCCTGATTTGCTATTTCTTCAATTAAAGGTCGAACAGTTGCTTGAAATTCAGCTGCTGAATAATCTTCATCAGGATGTTTAATATCAAGTAAATGATGACGTATGCCACTCATTTCTTCTTTTGTTATTTTTGCTGTACCGATATCCATCCCCTTGTAAATTTGCATTGAATCTCCGCTGATAATTTCTGCATTTAGTCGATGAGCTAAATCAATGCTTAATTTTGTTTTTCCAACTGCTGTTGGACCAATGATGACGACGAGCTTCCTTTTTTCCAATAACAATCACTCTTTCACACCTGACTAGATTCTACGTTCATCATCTTATCATGCGAACATCACGAACACCAGAATATTCTTCCCTTTTTAATCTAAATGTAAACATTTTGCATGTATGAATAGAATAAATTTAACGATTATTTATGTATTTCTCTTTGTTTACATAATATATTTATGGTATACTTTTATCGTTTTTACATATTCCATTAAATTAATAAGCCCTCACCTTGAGGGCTTATATTCTGTTATTATTTCTTTTTATCTTATCTACAAGCTTAATATAATTTAATAATACATCCAATGGCCATAACAAACTTGTCAGGACGATCTCATAACGCTTTAACTCATTGATTTTATAAACAGAATAAAAAACACCGATGATCATATAAATCAGTAGTATAAGCATAATGATTCCCTTTCGTTTTTTCCATTGTATTCAACATTTCAAAATTGGTTCAAATGAATGATTTTAGTTAGCAATCATAAGGAAAATACCGCTTAAATCACAAAAAATAAAACGCCAATCCCTTGAATCCTATGGGTTTGGCGTTTATGATTTTTAAGTGAAAATCTAAAATTTGCCCTTGATTGTTTTTGCTTCATTGTTAGCTTAATGGTTATTAGAAGGCTGGACGTAAAATGGAGGCATTTTAATCCACCCTCGTTTGCGCATTAAATGTTTTAATCTAGTTGCGAAAGCTAATTTTTCTGCTTGAAACTGAATAAACAATAAACCTACATCTGTACGGATTGATTCTGAAGCAGCACCAGCTGCACGCATGATTAAGCTGACAATTTTTAAAGATAATTCGTTTGCAAGTACATCATCCGTTAATTTAACACCAAGAGGAATACTGTTAGAGTCTGATATAGGCATATCTTCAGGAGCAGAAGGTAATGGAATTCCTTCCTTTATCATAAAATCATGGAGTCGTTGCCTTTGGCTTGTTCCTAGTTTCAAATCTTCTTCAAGTATTGCCTTTAGTTCTTTATCCGTCGTGGTATTAATCCCTGATTGTACAGAAACTTTAGCTAATTCAAGGCCTGCTAAATAAATCCAGCATGACATCACTTCACCGACATGAAGAGGCTGATCTTTATCTTGATTTGTCATGGATTTCATAGCATCCATAACTGTTTCCCATACATTTACCATGTGATCCCTCCTGTTTTTGTAGCCTTAATTATTTATATTGTTTGTGGCATATGATTTTTTATTCTTAATTTGATAGTAAGAGACACTTAGGCAACGTTTTATATCGATATGCTTCATAATGTAAGAAGGAATTAGTCTAAGTTGTTTTATGATCACCGCTGAGTTTCTCGTGAAAATAACCGAGCCATAAAAAACCTGTATAGAATAATGAACTCTATACAGGCTTAAATTATTATCTTAACTTAAAAAGAGAAAAACATCTCAAGTTTATTATTGAACGCACCCCTAATTGGTATTAAAGGATACTATGATGCCAGGTTAAAAAGAGCTTGTACACCAGTTAGGAAAATCCCGATAATAAAACCACAAACCGCTCCATTAACACGGATCCATTGCAGATCTTTTCCGATATTATTTTCCACCATATCAATCAGTGTTTCAGTGTCTAATTTATCTAAATTCTCTTGTACAAGTTTGCCGATTTGCGAATGATTATTTTCAATGAAAACTGAAATTTGTTTCTGTATCCACTTATCAATGTTATCGTTATTTTCTTGTAAAATGTTTAGTAAACGATCCTTTAATGGAATAAGATAAGTCTCAAAAAAATCTTCGTCATCTACGATATTCAATATATTTTGTTTAATTTGTTGCAGACTATCCGTTATTGTTTGATCAGGCTCCCATTTCGTAAGAAGTTGATTTTTCCATTTGTCAACTCCCTCCAATAACTGCTTATTATCATTTATAGCTTGAATCTCTTTCCGAATATATAATACTAAAGCTTCACGATTTGGTTCTCCCTCATGTTGCAGACTTTTTACAACACTTAGTAATAGGTTTTGCACGATATTACCCAGTTTTTCCTCACTAAGTAAACTTTTTATGGAATTTAGAGCAAATTGCAGCATTCCTTCTGCTTCGATCTTGTTAATAACATTCATTGAAATTGCCCCAAGTCGCTGACTGGTTTGTTCTTGTTTTAACCAATTATCTGCTTTTTTCAATAAATGATCTAAAACTTTCTTATCCATATTTTCATTTAGCAGCTTTGAGCTTATTAATTGAAAAAACATTCTCATTTCAACTTTAGAAAGTGTAGATATTAATTGCTTTTTAACGAATGGTGTAATCTTTTCAACTTCTATGTAACCAATCGTTTTCTTAATCAGATTAATAAGACCTTTTCTGGAAGAATCATTTTGCATCTGATTTTCAATAGCAGCAATTAGCTTTTGTGTAAAGGGAATGTGTTTTACTTTTTCTTGAATGCTCTCCTTAGAAAGCCAGTCATTTTTTAATACAGAAACAAGTGCATTTGACATTCTTTTACGATTATTGGGCAATAAAGCTGTATGGGGTATTGGTAACCCAAGTGGATGGCGAAATAATGCAGTAACTGCAAACCAATCCGCTAAACCACCAACCAGCCCAGCTTCAAAACCCCCATGTAATAAACCTCCCCATAGTGAATCATCTACAGGTGTGGTTGCAATATAACCTAACCCCATAATAATTAGTGAATATCTAGCAATTTTTTTTGACGATTTTGTTTTTGTTGACATCCTATTACCTCATCCTTAAATGATTTCAACATTTACTATAACCAAATTATTAGCAAATTTCATCCCAGAGCTTTATAAAAAGCTAATTTATTTTTAAATCGGTTTTACCCCCTTAATCTTAAACAGTTATTTTATTAAACAATCTGAGCAGTTTTCCTGAACATACACTCTTCAATTAACCTCCTTCGTTAAACAAAAAAGAAAAGAATTTGTTAGTTGAGGAAGAATTTCAAATAATGATTTTTATTTAGTTGGAATTACTAACGACTTAGGCCCCATTAGTATTAATGCTTTTTTATTAAGTAAATTCGGGTTCTCCTGAATAGATTTAGGCAAGGGTGGTTGTTAGTATGCTTCATAAAAAAGGTTGTTTAGAAAAGAGTGTGTCAGTACAACAAGGAATTTTCAGTTATGAACTTCACTGAGATGCTTTCAATAACACTCAAAATATACAAAGAGTCATAATTAAGTCCTTTCAAAGTGTAGACAAGAAAAAGCCCAACAGAAATCTATGGAACATATCCTGTTTGGGCTGCTGCTAATATTCACTTTAATCGACTTTTTAAATCTCACCTTCTAAACTTGTTTTACTACTTCTATCTAATTGGATATTATTTCGCACTGTCCATACAATAGCAAAAAGCCAACAAAACGCCAAAATACCATATATAACAGGCGTTAATTTAGAACTAGTACCCAAAGCATTTAAAACTGTGTTTAAATTCGTAAGAATAATAAATCCGCCAACTACAACACCTAGTAAATAAGAAGGGATGATACGGACTAGAAATGCAGCAATTGGAGCGGCAATGACGCCGCCAATAATAAATGCTAAAACCCAAATCCAATTTAATTGTTCCCAACCTAAAAATAGTAAAAAGCCTAAAGTAGCCGATGCTGTAACTGCAAATTCACTTGCACCCACTGTTCCAATTACTTTTCTAGGTACTGCACCTTTTATAGATAAAAGCGTTGGCGTATTTATTGGTCCCCAACCTCCGCCGCCAACTGCATCGAAAAATCCCGCAACTGCTCCTAAAGGGACTAAATACCAAGTTGATGAACCTTCTGATTCTTTTTCCATTTCATTTGAATTTTTCCGTTTAAACGAAAATCGTGTTAGCACATAAATACCCATTAACATTAAGAAAAAAGAAAGATACGGTTTAATCAAATCGCCCGGTATACTACTCAAGATCGCTGCGCCAAAAAATGCACCTAATGCTCCTGGAATCATTAACTTAATAAGCATTTTTTTATCTACATTTCCAAAACGATAATGTGAAGCTCCTGATGCAGCAGTTGTAACTATTTCGGACATGTGAACAGAAGCAGAAGCCACTGCTGGCGCTACACCAAACGCCATTAATAGTGATGTTGAAGTAAGTCCATAACCCATTCCCAGAGACCCATCAATTAATTGAGCAAAAAAGCCAACAATAGCAAAGATGATTAACTTCCTCATATTTATCTCCTTCATGTACTATCCAAACGTAAAAAACATATCTTTATAATATGATTTTATTTTGAAATAGTCCCTTTTTCTGATTAATTTTTATTTCTATTTATATGCTTTGTAAACCGATCTTTTTAATTTCTAATATACAAGTGGTTACCGTGTTAAATTGAATAATTTAATTCACAGTATTTAAATAGGATTAATAAGTTTAATATATATGAGTAATTTTTAAATGTCTATAGTTATGTTAAAATTTGTTTGAAATTCTTAATTTACAAAATAGAAAATGGGCGCTTATCCTTGTTTCAGATAGCACCCATTTATGAAATATTGAAAAATGTAAAAGTAATGCAAAATGGCTTATCAGTTACGTTGAAGGTACCCTCATATTTTGGTTATAGAGTTATAGTTGAGAGCAATTTCTTTACCATGAGATTCGTTTATATTTTTATAATAAACACTTACATTTCTAATCCCTTTTACATTATTTTTCACATCTGCCGAAATCTTTACTTTATCACCAACTGTAGCCTCTTTAGTTAGCTGATACTGTAAAACTATGTAATGTCGGTCGTGCAATATCCCCTTGTGCAAAGCTTGTTGTTGCTGGAGATAATAATGATAAAATCAACATTTAAACCGCTTTTTGTGTAAGGAAAACGTTTCTTCAAAACAATCATAAAACCGTCTCCTCTCCTCTGCTTATAATTCAACCCCTATTAAATATAATCGTTTTTATTTTTTTCCAAAAGGTTCAAAATACTATGTTTATTATGACTCTTTTACCAAATAATACCATAAGGCCATTTTAAGTTTATTGATAAATCATAGTTTAACAGCAACTTTGGACTATAAACATAGTGGTATTCAACAAAAAAACACCTTTTTAGCAAAAAGGTGTCAGACCGTAGACAAACCCCATTTCAAATCCTTGATTTGAAATGGGGTTTGCATTTTCTCTTTATTTTCTTAGGCTGGGCATGGATACTTCCATGCCCAGTTTGCCATTTTCTTGAGATTCATGGCAGCAAAAGTTAGCATCGCCTGCATGGCCACTTTTTTAATTCCTCTTAAAGTGGTCCATCGCATGCCATGCTTTTCTTTAGCATCTGCAAAGACACGTTCTATTGTCTCTTTTCGCTTAGCGTATATGTTTTTATTCATTTCTGTATGCCGTAAATGATTAACCTCATCAATTTTATCTTCCCAAATATGTCGGTGAATCATTTTCCTCTTATCCTTACTGTGTGTACATGAATCAAGGAGTGGGCAATCCTTACAAATGGCTGGATTTGATGCGTATTGTCTGTAACCATCTCTGGTCGTTGTGCGGTAAGGAAGTATTTGATCCTTCGGACAAATATAGCAATCATAATATTCATCGTAGACATATTCATATTTTTTCATGAATTCATCTTTAGTGTGGGGTCTTGTGTAAGGCATAACAGGTCTAATTTCTTTGTCCATTAAATATTTCGCAACGGGTGGAGTTTTATATCCTGCGTCTCCAGCAAGAGCATTAGGCTTGCCTACTTTTTCAATCAATTCATCTACAAGAGGATTTATTACCTGACTATCGTGTACATTTCCACCTGTCACTTGATTGGCAAGTATAAATCCCTTATTGTCACAAACTGTGTGAAAGGAGTAGGCAAATTGTTTCTCTCGTTCATTTTTAACATAATAGCCACTTTCAGGATCAGTTGTGCTTACTTTAATTTCTTTCGTCTCCGCCTTTGTTTGAGGGGGTAAAGGCTTTTTTCCATGTGCAATTCGATCTTCGTTTATCTCTTCTTCTAGTTGAGTTTGATAGCTTTTTGTTTCTGCTTTGACAGCTTCTTTTATAAACTTCCTCTTGTTTGCATTTGCTTTAACATGTGTA
>NZ_LATZ01000016.1 GCF_000981385.1 Bacillus sp. SA1-12 | reverse complement strand
ACCCTATAGATTACACCCATGCTGGGCGCACTTAAAAAGAACAGGGGAATAATCCCCTGTTCTTAAAACAACATAGAACCGTCACCTATAACAACTGATTGCGCACATATTCTTCTTTCTTTTCGTACTTGGTGTAGTTCAGCATAACAATTGCACCTACAATAAAGAAGATGGCCGGCAGCCAGGTGAAACAAAACTTAATCGCGGCTAATGATGCAGCAGATTGAGTTGCATTTGCTACGTATCCTGCCTTTTCCATAATAATAGAAGGAAAAAAACTACCCAATCCAGATCCTATTTTGATACAGAACGAGCTGCCAATGGCAGTTAAGAATCCGCTTGCACGAATACCTGTTTTCCATTCTCCATAATCAACTGTATCTGATAACATAGCAAATGGTAATGTAACAGCAATACCTGTTCCTAGTGATGCAACTATCCATCCAAAGATAATCATCGAAGCATTAGCTCCAGCAAAAGCAATGATCACTTGACCAATCGCTGCAATTGCGAATCCTATAATTTGGGTATGCGTTTTCAAAAATCTTTTAACGATAAATGGAAGGATTGTTATAGATATCATTTGGAAAACAACAAGTCCATTTAAGATGGATGCTAAGTTTTTATTATCAAGATTATATTCGGCATAATAGATCAAAGTTGAAGTTCTTGAAGTATTGCCTAACCAATAGAGAATAAAAGCAATAACCAGAGTGATCCATGGCCAATTTCCCTTCACTGCTCCAAAGCTTTGCTTGATAGGGATTGATTTTATACTTTTCGTATTGATTTCTTTCGTTCCAGAAAAAGCAAAGAGCAGTAAAGCAATGGCAATCACCGCATAGATACCTACGGTAACTTGAAACCCTAATTTATCGTTACCGTTTCCAAAAAACGAGACTAGAGGCAAAGTGAATGAAGCAGTTATTAAATAACCAATCATCCCGCCGTTACTTCTCCAAGAATTTAAACGAACACGTTCAGTAGAATTCGTAGTTAAGTTTGGCAAAATAGCAGTAATAGGTGTTGCAACACCTGTGTAAACCATCCCTGTAACAATGTAAGTGATTAAAGCATACGCTACTTTGGCACTTGGAGATAAATCTGGAGCTAGGAATGTTAAAAAGACCATTAGTCCAAAAGGAATCGATAACCAAAGCCAATACGGACGGTTTTTTCCCCATTTGGTCCGAGTGTGGTCTATGACTAACCCCCAAATAGGTGCATCCAACGCGTCAAAAATCCGGGCAATCAGCAGGATTAATCCTGCTGAAGCGATCGAAATTCCAAACACATCCGTATAAAAATACATAATGAAACTAGTAAGTGTACAATATAGTAAATTACCAGCTGTATCCGTACTAGCATAAGCTAATACTCGTTTAAAAGGCAATTTGGAGTTATCTTCTTCTTTTACATCGTATTTCAATTTTTTTATTACTTTTTCCTCCATCATCGTTCTCACTCCCTAGTAAGTAATTCTTTTTTTATTTTAAATTCCCCATCTACTAATAATACCTGTGGTATAGACTCTCCATTTTTAGAAAGAAAATGTAAATTTTTGTCATAAAAATGATATTCAGTCGGATATGGCGCATAACTAGTAATTAAAAGTCCTTCGTCTGTCTCTTCAATCGAGCCATTGACAATGCAAACTTTTCCTGATTCTTCGTATAGGAATGTTTTCTTCCCAAATCCATCTAAATAGGCAACTAGCTCTTCTCCCATATCCCAATCGGCCGTTTCTTCTTCTTTCGTGAATAAACGAGTAAAGATGCCTCCGTCTTTAAAGAAAGTCGACTGGCCAAATCTGTTTCGGGATAAGTCAGGTCGATTGATATGAGGACCAGCTATACTATAGGTTGAAGCCGCTTCCCCAGTTGCTAGTTTCGTATCAGTAGCTTTTGCATTTGTATCATAGCAGTAAAGAATGCCAATAGTTGCACGATAGGCAGCTTTTAAATATCTGCTATCACGTATTTCTTCATAAGCTTTCAGGCATGCCGCAGCTGTTACTCCTCCCCACAGGGAATGAATCATATAAGATAATGCTTCCCACCAGCGATCAGGGCTTTGAGCACGGAAATCGTTGGAAAAGCCAATATTCGCAAGTACCAGCTCCCCATATATTTTGGCTGCATCGACATGATGCGTGCTTGCTAAAGCTCCTGTTGCAGGGCCAAATCCAGCATTATCATAGAAATGCTCTGTTACAGCAGCTTTATAAGTTTGGCTATCATTAGAAACTTTGTTCGCTATCTTTAACCATAAAGAACTGATTTCCTCATATTTTTCTGTTAGTCCGCGAATTTTAAGCTCTTCCATTAATTCATCAATATATAAGAAGAATACACCTAACATCTCCGCTTCTTCTTTTCCTCGAGGGTTATCATGTAAATCAGGATTAACCCGTAAGGAAAATACTTCAGCAGCCCAAGATAAGTAAGTATCCGGATGATGGAGTTGTAAAATATCCTCATCAAACTGCGAAAGAAGGTAAAATACATGAGCTATATATTCAAAATCCATACAGCGGTAAAAATCACCATATAAATAAGTTGGTTTTGTAAAATCTCCATTTTGGAACCACTTTTGACGAATATAGTGAACGCAGCTTGCCTCTACTTTTTGAACTTCTTCGACTCTCGCTTGACCTAAGAGATTACTTTTTAACACTAAGCTTAATTTTCCTAACGACTCACCCTGATTAGAAATAGGAGAGTAACTATATGGAATTTCACTGTTTTCTCCATTAAACAAAACTTCACTAATATAATGGGAACGATTTACAATTATATTTTTGATTGGTTCCATTACATTTAGGATAACGCTGTCATAAAATTGTCCACCTAATTCAATTATGATCTTATGTTCCCCAGGTGTTGTGAATATTAGGTTTGCATAATATTTATTTTCATTCCTATTAATTTTTGCAAAGATATTTTCCCTTTTTCTATCACCAGCTGCGTCCAAATATTCGATATAGGCACCGGTCAATTGCCGATCTTTAGGTAGTTCGAAAGTGAAATCATAAGGCTGGTCTTCGATTGCAAGTGGTTCGAAATGAAAAATAGGATGGCCGTAATTTTTATTGGCAATTTGATAAAAATCATTTTGATTAGTAAATGGTTCAAATGAGTATTCCCATTCTTTAACTGTTAAACCAGGAAGTATTAACCCCTTTTTTTCATATAACCAGTCGGCATTTTCAAACTTCTCTGGATACCCTCCAGCTAAAATTAATTGATGAAATAACAGTCCATCTAAAGAAGGGGAAACGCTTTCGAAAAATAGATTATTATACGAACAATAAGTTCCTACTGATAACGTTTGTCCCTTTGTTTGATACAATCCTAAATGGGGTGCCTCATTACTTCTCCGGACACACGCCAATTTAGAATAGTGATCTGAGATTGATGGAAAAACAGCAGTTGAATGATTGGTTTGTAAATTAAGATCATTGATACGGTACATTACATAAGAAAAAGATGACCATATCGCAAAATCTGTAACCTTTACTTCGTTTGCTGTACAATTTATGAGTTTAATATTCCATACGAATCGATCCTCAGATTGTGTTAGATCATACTTCATGATGACTTTTATTTGTTCAAAAGCAAAAGTGACTGTAGCAGTCCCATCATCTTGTGAGATGGTCGGTAACATATCTTCACTATTTACTATTTTCCCATCTATTTTTAGAGAAAAATTTCCAAACAATTTATCGTTTTCTTCATATCCACTATCGATTAGATAGGTTGAATCCATGACCCAATTCATTTGATGAGTATCTTCTTTTAATATCAGATTTGTCAAATTTCCACTCGGTGAAATTTCAAATCTAAATTGTTTATTCTCCATAAAATTACCTCTTTTCAATTGTTTACTAAAAGAACACGGTTAATTAAAATGTGCATTGATTAGCACCTAAAGGGTATAATGAAGTAAACGTTAACAATTAGTTCTGCTAAAATATATCAAACTATTCAACGAATGAAAATAAAGGATTTTAGTCAATTT
Organism: Bacillus sp. SA1-12; assembly: GCF_000981385.1. GTDB lineage: Bacteria > Bacillota > Bacilli > Bacillales > Bacillaceae > Metabacillus. The sequence continues at coordinate 94,151 of NZ_LATZ01000016.1, read as the reverse complement.
TTAAGATATTTCACACGGTTAAAATTTCCATAAATGCGGGAGAAGCAGTTAGAATGGACATTTTAAGATGAAAGTTAGAGGGAATACGTATGGAGATCGTTTCAATTGCTGTGCCACCTTTCCCAATCTTTATTGAAGGGAATAGAACAAAATATGAAATAGGAGAATCGCATCCGAATAGGAGTGAATTGGAGTATTTCGATCTTATTTTTGTAAAAAAAGGAAAGCTTTACTTAACAGAGGATGGGAAAGATTTTATTGTAAATAAAAACGAGATGCTGGTATTACTGCCTTTAAAGCACCATTTTTCTACACGACCAACAGATGAAGAAACTGAATTTTATTGGATACATTTCTATTCAAATAGTTTCTATTCAGAAGGAGATGAACCAAGGAAATTAATATCAAACATTCCGATCCCATCTTTACACTTTCACAATCACCGTTACACACTTCACTTGCAAAAAAAGTGTAAATTATTAGATTATGAGGAGATTTACAACAAAATAGATCAGCTGTTATTAGCTACTACAAATGAAAATAAAGAACTATCATTTTGGGACATACAAATCAGTTTTTTTTCTCTCCTAAATTTATTGGAGTACCAGGAAAATGCAAAGGATAGTGGTTATGTTATTTCAGAAAAAGTCGCTCAATTTATTAGAGAAAATTACCATAAACCAATTACGAACACGATGTTAGCAAAACATTTTAATATTCACGAAAATACTATTGCTAAGTACATGAAAAGATTCCATAATGTAACTGCATTAGAGTATTTAAATACCTATCGTTTAGAGCAAGCACGAATATTCTTGTTAAAAACAGATCATTCTATTCAATCAATCGCAGAACAGTGTGGCTTTAGTTATGGTCCCTATTTTTCGAGCGCTTTTAAAAAAATGTATGGCTTTTCACCACTCAACTATCGGAAAAAGCATACAAGGAACATAAAAGGAAAGGGTTGAGAACGTATGATCAGTTTTCAGCATAAGTTAGGTTGTGGCCCTGATCCTTGTTCCATTCCACTAGCTGTTAATTGGATTTAACGTTACTGCCCTCTACTAATTTTTCATGCTAGTAAGGAAGCCTAAGAGAATAGTGGTTAGCAAATTAGAATCATAGGCAGCAAAAAAGGAAAGAAAAAAAGCACTCGGTGCCATTTTACAACGAATGCTTCTCATGTAATCATTGCCTAGAGAGAAAGATGACTTCCTTTTGTTTTATTACAATATGATCGCCCGCTTATTGTAAAGTTTCCCTTTTATTGGACTTTCTGAGATCATTTCAACTCTTTTTATATTACTTGATTATTTATTGAAGATTGTCTATTGCTGCTCTTTCAATTGCAAGTCCCTTAATGTAACGTTGCATAAATAGCTCAAAACCTTTCACATCTTTAGGGTTAGGAAACATGGTCATAGCGTCTTTTTCAGCAAATACTTTCTGACTTAAAAATCCTTCCAGCGTTTCATCAGTCTCTTTATTCATCATAAAAGATGCAAGGAGAGCAATCCCCCATGCTCCACCTTCTCCTGCAGTTTCCATTACTGAAACAGGAACATTGAGAGCAGCTGCCATGATGCTCTGACCTACATCTTTGGTCTTAAACAGACCGCCATGACCCAGTATTTGATCTAGCTGGACACCTTCTTGTTTGAGAAGAAGATCCATACCAATTTTCAACGCGCCAAGTGCTGTGAATAAATGGACACGCATGAAATTAGAAAGGTTGAAATGGCTATTTGATGAACGAACAAATAATGGACGGCCTTCTTCAAAGTGTGTAATGTGTTCGCCGGAAAAATATCCGTAACTGAGTAAACCGCCGCAATCAGCATCTCCTTGAAGAGCTAATTTAAAAAGAGTTTCATATAACTTATCTAAGCTTGCATCCAAACCCATTGCTTTAGCAAATTCTTCAAACAATCCAATCCATGCATTTAAATCGGAAGAACAATTATTGGAATGAGCCATAGCAACAAGGCTGCCAGTAGGTGTTGTAACTATATCAATCTCGGAATAGACGTTGGACAATTCCTTTTCTAGTACGACCATTGCAAACACCGAGGTCCCAGCTGAAACATTTCCCGTACGCTTTGCTATGCTGTTGGTTGCCACCATACCGGTTCCTGCATCTCCTTCAGGCGGACAAAGTGGAATACCAGCCTTCAGTTCTCCAGTAACATCAAGAAGCTTAGCACCTTCTTCTGTCAATACACCGGCGTTTTCACCCGCTACCAATACCTTTGGGAGAATATCCTCGAGTTTTCTCGGCAGATGATGACCCGCAATCAATTCATTAAATTGATCGATCATTGTTTGATTATAGTTCTGAGTATTTAAATCGATTGGAAATACGCCGGATGCCTCGCCGACCCCCAGAACCTTCTTCCCTGTCAGTTTCCAATGGATATAACCAGCCAAAGTTGTCAGGAAGCTAATATCGCCAATATGTTCTTCCTGATTCAAGATAGCTTGATAAAGATGAGCAATACTCCATCTTTGAGGAATTTGATAGTTAAAAAGTTCTGTCAGTATTTTTGAAGCATGACTGGTAATATTGTTTCGCCAGGTGCGAAAAGGAACCAAAAGCTTTCCCTCTTCGTCAAACACCATATAGCCATGCATCATTGCACTAAAACCGATTGCTCCTACTGTTTTTAAGGTCACTCCATATTTCTGTTTTACATCGTTTGCCATCTTTTGATAGCTGTCTTGAACCCCCTTCCAGATGTCCTCTATACTGTAGGTCCAGATATTGTTCACATAACTATTTTCCCAATCATGGCTGCCAGATGCGATCGGTATATGATCTTCTCCAATGAGAACTGCTTTAATCCGGGTAGAACCAAGCTCGACACCAAGTACTGTTTTGCCATTTTCAATAGAATTTTTCACAGCAACACTCACGTATTTCTCCTCCAGTTTAATTTATATAATTTCATAAAGAGATTTAAGTAAAAGAGTAAAGTTGAAACCTTGGAAAAAACCAAGCTGAGCCAATTAAAAAATTTCCGGCTATCACAGTCAAAAGAAAAATCAGCGCTTCATTGAATTTCTTGAATTTTTACTTTTAGTAAACGTAACAATTCGTGCTGTCAGATTATTTAAAGCAAAATTTAAACGTTGTTATAATAATGGGTCTATTTTTGTCCGTAATACGCATGATCACCATGCTTTTGAAGATAATGTTTATCAAGCAAATATTGATAAATTGGCTTAATGCGGATCAAGAAAGATTATTAAAAAAGCTAGACTTATATGTTACAAACATTTTTCTCAATCAAATCTGTCTTAGTGCAACACCAAGAAATCGTTTTCATTTAGTTGACAGACTGTGATTCTGTTTAGAGAAATATTCGACTTTTAATCCAAACGTCCCTCTATTATTTTTTAATTCATCATCCATTATTTTATTTCAAGTTTACCAAAAATCACTTTCCTTCTGTGTAACAGCCTTACGTGAAGGAGCCCATTTCGCGTTCGATTCCTGATTATAACCGCAGAATGGGCAGGAGGAACTTCTAGGTTATAAGACAACCCTTGCTCTTAAATTGCAGATTCCCCTCTAATAGTTTATGTTTGCGAGCTCTCTAATTGATGTACATTTGCTCTTGGCCGGCTGTCCCGAAACCATTGCAAACAAAAAATGAATATGAGAATACTGTCAATTGCGTCCCCGCCATAATACATCAGCATACCTCCAATTTCAGCCTGTGCAGTGGGTACGCCTGCAGGTGGCTGAGCATAAATATACTTTGATAGAATACCATGTCCAGCTAAAGCAACAATTAATACGATTGCACGGTTCAAAAAAGGAACACGATGAGATATCGGGTCCATATAAATCATTGACACAGTAAATAAATAGCCAGCCAAGAATACATGGAAATGCACGATTAGATGCAAAAGGATACTCTCATGCATAAGGGAGTAAAGGTTGGTAGTGTATAATAACCAAAGACCTCCTATATTAAGTAAGGATGCAACAAGGGGATTGGTAAATATTCGCAATGGCCAACTCTTTAAAAACTTTGAAAACCTTCTCGCTAAGGGAACGCTTAGCGATCGCAGCACCAGCGTTATTGGCGCAGCCAGTGTCATGAGCAATGGCGCAAGCATTCCCAAAAACAAATGACCAATCATATGCGCTGTGAAGTCTACATGGGCACGACTTGCTAAGGGACCTGCCACTGCAATAATAGCGAAGAAAACTCCAAAAACCCAGCAAACAGTCCGGTATATCGGCCATGGCTTGTAATACCTGCTGGAAACCACTGCAGCAAGGATATACATAATCAAGGCCAACACAAACGGCAGTGCACCGAGCAGCTGCGGTATTATCTCAGCTGCATGAGTTCCATCGGTATGATGAATATGGTTATTACTGTTCATGTGAAACAGCCTTTCCCGATTGTTGTCTCCTCCTTGTACGAACAACAAGGCCGAGTCCGATAATTATCATTAAAACAGCTAAGATATTCCATACCAGATCGTAGATAAATACATTTTCTACATAGCGAATCTGGTGTATCCGCATTAATTTGTGCTGGATTGTACCATCATATAACTGGAACCCGCCTGCACCTAGCAAAACTCCTCCCCACCACCTCATGATGCCCAATGCGTTTCGCCGACGGAGATCAGCAAAAATAAACAAGCTCCCGATTGTCGCAAACCAACTAAAGGCATGAAACAGCCCGTCGGAAATAAGTCCAATATCTGTCGTTGATTTATCATAAAAATGGTGCCAGTGCAGTAGTTGATGAAAAACTGTCTCATCTATAAAGGCGGCTAGGCCAATTCCAAATAGAATTCCAGACCATAGATTGCGGGCCAAGTAGGCAGAACGGTTTGTGTGAGCTGAACTATTCATTTCAGTTGACATGGTTTATCCTCCAATTGTATCCATTCCATATCTATGAGTTCTCAATGTTTCATCTTCCATTTTATCCAAGTTTAATAAGCTATACTCAAGCTCTCATCTTCTAAAATATTTCTGTTTGATTTTATATACCCCCTTTTATTGTGAAATATCAAGCAATCAAATGGTTATTTTCTTCCATTGCCCTTTAAATAAAAAAGACGCAATCCTTGCTGAAGGAAAGCGTGCAATCGTTGAAGATTGTTATTAAATTAAAGCTGCCGTTCGTCAAATAAGCTATAGTAATATCATTTATCGTTTACTGCTTTTATACTATTTATTTTTGAAAAAATAGGAATGAACAATTAAAGCAACTATATAGTCTAGGCGCTGCTCTTGGATATCTATGATTTGTACGTTACTCAAGATATGGTTGCGTTTTAATGTTCCAAGTAACTCTTCATTCTGAGATAGTGAAATTGTAGATGTCATAGTCGATGCTGAGGATACACATTCTGTGTCGTTAAATCTAAACACAATTGCTTCTTTTAATTTTGAACTGTTTTTTAGATTGATTAGCGTATGTGCTCCACCTATTTGTTTTCCATTTTTATAAATTTTCCACTGATCCTGATTTGTTAACCATTTTTCACGATACCATCTTACATCATATGTATCTTGATCAATTTGAATTTCTAAACATAAATACCAGTTAAAACCGAGAATATCTCCAAAAGCATATTGCCATTTCTTTGGGAAATAGCGTTTTATATAACCTCTCTGGTTGTTTCCTTCAAATAGTGGTTTTTTAATGATTAATGACTTTTGAATATTGTAAAATGACCACCCAACAATATCTTTTGGTTGATAAGAAAGTTCTTTATTTGCAAATCGTTTACTAATAATAAAAATAGCAAAAGCTGCAACTGGAAAAAGAAAAATCATCGCAAAAGATAATGGCTCAAATACACCAAATACAAGGTAACGAGCAAGTGCTGTTAATAGTAACAAAACAAAAAGCAGAATTAGTTCGATCATGAAGTTCACCTCGATTACTATACGGTAATCCTATATAAAAGTTTCCTTTTTGCAATTGAAATATGCGCTGTACTTATTTATGAATAGCCCCTGATTATTGGAGATTACTATTGAATGAAAGCATGAATTTTACGGTATTTATAACCTATTTAATCAATTATCTGGCCTTAAAATGGAAAACGGGCACTTATCCTTGTTCCAGGATAGCACCCATTTTGTAAGAAGAATGTCCATGTATAAGCACAGAACCCTAGGCAAAAACATCTTTAATTTCCGCCAGTACCCGACAACGTATCAGTATTTCGTAATAATCGCAGCTTTTTTCATGCATTCATTACATGATTATAATGATCCTGAAACGAATTCTCCTTTGAACATAGTAGCTGCCCGCCGCGATCTTCTTGCAATCGCTTCAGCGGAACAAGATGCTTCAATAAACACGATGTTGGCGTCGTCCCCAACTATCGGCCATACTTGTTCCCCAGTATGATTAAGCGGTGTTTTGCCACCTGTAATAAAATATAGAGCTTGTGCTAATGATCGTTCATCTATCCATCGTGAAACTTCTGCTAAACGACCGGCACGTTCAAACACATCACCATTTCCAAAGGGTGACCAAACATCAAAAATATTATCACATCCGACGGCAACCGATACTCCTTTCCTGTGCAATAAACTAACAGGCGGAAACTTTCTATCAAGAGGCACACTCGTAATAATGGTTATTCCTACATCAGCTAATTGTTCTGCCATTTCTTCTGCTTGAGATGGAGGGATATCTCCAAGTCCAAATGCATGGCTTATCGCAACGTTGCCTTGCAGACCTGCTTCTTTTGTTAGCTGTGCTAATCTTCTCATTGTAAAGGTACCTAGATGATCCGCATCATGCAAATGCAAGTCGATTCCCGCATTTCCTTCTACAGCGAGTTCGACCATCATTTGTAAGGATGCCTCAATATCGCCATCTACAGTAGCTGGATCAACGCCCCCTACCAAGCTTGCTCCTTGACGAAGAGCTTCCCTTACTAATTCTTTTGCCTTGGTACGCAATAAACCATGTTGCGGAAAAGCGACAATTTCATAAGATAACTTTCCTTCATACGATTGCAATGCTTTTTGGACTTCAACTAAATTTTTCAATCCAACCTCAGGATAGATATCTACATGGGTTCTTAGATGTGTCACCCCGGATTTTAAATAATTGTCAATTAACTTTTCCGCACGTTCTTGCGTAGTAGTCTTCAATGAAGGAAGAACCTTTTTCTCGATTTCGAGTCGGTCAAAAATATTGTTAACAGGCGTTACAGAACGCCATCTATCGCCAAGCAACGTTTTATCTAAATGGCAATGTTTTTCTATAAACGACGGAAGAACCAAAAACCCTTTCACATCTTTTTTTGGTAAATTGTCTGCAATGGTTTCATTAGAAGATACCATCTTTTTAATCTTCCCATCCTTAATCAATAAGTGGAAACATTCCGTTTTAGTTCCTGTAATGACGCCATGATCTACTTGGAAACCACTCTCCAACCGTGCATTTGTTAGCCAAAAAGGTAAGCTCATGAGAATCTCTCCTTTCTATTTCAATCATTAAAGTACTCCAGCAGCTAAATTCCCTTTAAATAGAACAGCTACCCTTCTTGCTCTCCTTGCAATTGCTTCTGCTGAACAACTCGCATCAACCAAAACGAAATTGGCATCATCACCTACATTTGGCCAAATTTGTTTTCCATCTTGATTTAAAGGAGTTAAACCTCCCGTAATAAATCCTAAGGTTTGTCCAAGTGAACGTTCATCACTTAAGCCAAAACGCTCCGCTAACGTCCCTGCTTTTTCCAAGCTGTCTCCTTTCCCGAAAGGAGACCAATGATCTGTAATGCTGTCATCGCCGAGTGATACTTCCACTCCTTTATCATGCAAGAGAGGAATCGGGATCGTCCTTCCAATCGGAACAGACGATGTAATTGAAATACCTTGATGAGCCAGCAGCTCTGCGACTTCACTCGCTTCCTTAGCAGAGATATCAGCAAAAGCCAACGCATGGCTTATGGTTACTCTTCCTTGCCATCCAGCTTCTTCTGTTAGAGATGCCAATCGCTTAAACGTAAAAATACCAAGATGGCCCGGGTCATGTATATGAAGGTCAATGTTTACATTTGCTTCCACGGCAAGTTCCATTACCGTTTGTAATGATTTCTCAATATTTTCGTCAATTGATGCAGGGTCAACACCGCCAACTAATGAAGCCCCGCTTCGCAATGCTTCTCTTACGAGTTGAACAGATTGGCTGCGTAATAATCCGTGCTGCGGGAAAGCAACTATTTCAACTGAAGCCTTTCCTTTAAAAGCTTGCACTGCTTGTAAAGTTGCTTCTAGGTTTTTCAATCCGATTACAGGATCGACATTGCAATGTGTGCGGATGTGAGTTGAACCTGAATGCAGGAGTAAGTCTAATAATTTTTTCGCTCTTTCTTCGGCAACAGGCAATAAGCGCGGAAGCAGTTCTACCTCTTCTTCTAACCTTGTCAGAAGACCCTTAGTTGGAATCGTTGGCGCTTTCCAAGGACCTCCGTAATACGTTTTATCTATATGGATGTGCATATCTCTAAATGATGGAAGCATTAAATAATGATTCGCATCCCGTTTAGGCAAATTGGTTTCAAATGATTTATCAGCTAAAACAATTTTATTTATTTTCCCATCTTGAATTTTCATATGGAAACGTTTCGTTTCTGTTCCTGCAATTTTACCATTTTCATAGTGATAACCAGTTTCTAATCTGACATTCGTTAACCAGTATGCTTTCGTATCTGTCACTTTTTTTCGCCTCCTCATATTTAATTAAATAATCTTTTCAATTGTGTCAAAAGGGGCATTCCTAAAAAAGCCCGTCCCCCATCTTTACTGCGATAATATGAAGCTCAAGTTGAACCATTCTGATTATCACAGCTGCTTTCACCTTATATACAAACATGGTAACATGGGGATAATTATATGAAAAATATAAAAAAAATAAGATTTACTAAAGTTTTTCATATTATAAAAAGGAGTGTGCTTGCTGATGGACATAAGACAGCTGCGATATTTTATAGCGATTGTAGAGGAAAGGAAAATTTCCGCTGCTGCTGAAAAACTTCATATCTCTCAACCACCTTTAAGCCAGCAGTTAAAATCAATGGAAGAGGAACTTGGCGCAAAATTAGTAGAGAGAAGCGGAAAATATTTTGAAGTAACGGAAGCTGGAAAAACATTATATAAATACGCCTTGGAAATGACCCAATTAATGGAAGAAGCCAAAATGGAGGTAAAGGGAGTCGGAAACGGAGTAAACGGAACGTTGGCAATAGGCATCAATACGTTTTCCGTTGCTGAGTTAACTGAAATCCTTCATCAATTTAATATGCAATACCCAAAGGTGACTTATAAAATTAAACAAAATGAATCCTCTCATCTTTGTAAACTAGTGAGAGACCGAATAGTAGAACTCGCGATCATTCGTTTGCCGCTCGACCTCGACGATTTTTCAGTTCTTCATCTTTATACAGAACCTTTTTACTTTATTACATCCCAAAAACAGAAAACGTTCGACCATCAAGTCTCACTTGATCAAATTCAAGACTATCCTCTCATTTTACCGAGTACAGAGGGATTAGGTGTACACTATTTAATTTTGGAGGCCTTTTCCCGGTTTCATCTGCATCCCAACATTGTTGGTGAGTGTTCAGACATTACTCTTTTGATGGATTTAATCTCATCTGATTTTTGTTCATCGATTGTTCCGGAAACGATGCTTAAACGACATAAAGGGTATTCTATACAAGCTCACAAAATTTCCAGCACAACTGAGATTTCTTCCCCAGTCGGATTAATATGGCTGAAGAATCATAGCTTATCTAAAGCTGCTCAAAACTTTATCGATTTATTGAACGAGTGGTAAAGCCACCTTTTTTTCACACGTCTCGAGTTTGGCATCTCTTACAATTGTAGATTTAGAGATTATAGCCAAGCGTTTTTAAACTATCTTGTACAAAAAATGAACCCCTTTTCTTGAACAGTGATGCCATTCTTAATGTCAATTCGAAATACAGTGCCTTATTTTATCTATCCTCTTTTTGAAGCACCGCTCCTTTCGTTTTTTAAAAAAAGATCCGGCAGAACGGCAGCCGGATCTTTATCATTTCGCTCGTTAGGTTAAGTGAAGGCTTTAAAACACTTGGTAAAGGGTATCATTTCCGCTAAAATAAACTTAATCATTTTAGGTTATACAGTGCTAGTATTTAATCTTTGAAGCTCTTCTTCTATTCTGCTAGGGTCTATTCTTACAAACAATGGTTCCACCTTCGACAAATGCTGGGATTTGACTAAAAACGCTTCCCATCCAGTTTCAATTACGTTTATCATTTTCTTAACCTTTATGCTTGAAAAAGGTAAGAACGGGGCTAGAATTTGAGCTAAATTAGCAATAAGATAAACACAATCTGCCAAGGTTTGTTTGCAAGACTCAGCATCATCCTTGATTTGATTCCAAGGTTGTTGTTCATCAAAGTATTTATTCGAGAATCTAACAAGCTCAAATATTTTTTCCAATCCTTGTTTGAAGGAAGCCGTTTCAATGTTTTGACCTACTATATTGTATAGATGCTTTACTTGATCCTGAATATTTGAAGCTATGTTCTTTTCAGGAATAACACCATCAAATGATTTTTCAATAAATTTTAATGTCCGATTTACAAAGTTTCCATAAGCTCCTAATAACTCACTATTATGGCTATGAATAAATTCTTTCCAAGAAAAATCTGCATCTCTGTTCTCTGGAGCATTGATTGTTAGAAAATATCGTATTGAATCTGAATCGTACCTTTCTAAAATATATGGAACCCAAACAGCCCAATTTTTACTTGTTGATAATTTTTTCCTTTCTAAAGTTAAATACTCGTTTGAAATGATATGTGTTGGCAATGGTTCTTTTCCAATACCAGCAAGAATGCCAGCCCAGATAATCGAATGGAATGGTATATTATCTTTCCCGTGAACGTAATATGACTTTGCAGTAGAATTCCAAAACGTAGAATCATCATTATTTGTTTCTTTAGCCCAGAGTCTGCTAGCTGTATAGTATCCTGAGACTGCCTCAATCCAAACATAAATTTTCTTATCTTCATATCCAGCAACTGGAACACTTACACCAATAGGCAAATCTCTTGAAACTGCTCTATCTTGTAAACCTTCCTTTAAGTAACGCTTAGTAAGAGAAATAGCATTTTCCCTCCAAAGTTGTTTGTTTTCTGCCTCTTCTGTATAGTTCTCCAAAACTTTTTGAAAAGAGCTTAAAGAAAAGTAAAAGTGCTCTGTGAATCGCGTAGTGGGTTCGTGCCTACAAATTTTGCATTTTTTCTCAAGTAGTTCAAGTGGTTCTAATATAGTTGAACAATTATCACATTGATCACCACGAGAATGTTCATTACAAACAGGACAAATTCCTTCAACATAACGGTCAGGCAAAAACTGTTGACAATATTCACAATAAGTTTGTTCAATTTCTTTTTTGTAAATTAGCCCTTTTTCAAGCAAATATAGAAATATCTCTTGAACAATATTATGATGATGTTCTGAATCCGTTCTTGTATAGATATCGTATGAGAATCCCAGTCTTGAAAAACAATCTTCAAATTCTTTGTGATAACGATCTGAAATAACTTTTGGAGGAACACCTTCCTGTTTCGCTCTCACTGTAATAGGTGTTCCATACAATCGCTTCCCGATACATATAAAACCTTTTCTCCCTTTAAACGATAATATCTCGCAAGAATATCCCCAGGTAACAAACTCGAAAGATGACCTAAATGTAAAGAGCCGTTCGCATAAGCCCAAGCCCCGCCAATAAAAATACTCAAAATAAAGACCTCCTAATTTATATGAAATGTAAATACAAAAAAACCTCGCCTTAACTGTAATAGTTAAGGGCGAGGTTTGAATTTCCACACGGTACCACCTTAATTTACAAATGGCTCACACCATTTGTCTCAACAAGTACGGAGTAATACATGCTACTCTTATACTGTGACATTGATAACGAGTGCCAATACTCGTCGTGTCCTACTAATACAAAAAGTACGTTCAGTACGAAGCTCAGAGACCATTGTTCAAATGAGTGTTTTTGCTTCTTTTCAGCTTCCGAAGCTCTCTGGTGAAAAACAAAATCATTTTACTTTTTCTCTTCATAGCCTTTATTTCATAATTAATGACAGTGTATTCAAAAATTTTCCTAGAGTCAATAATTTCTCCTAATGATTTTTCAATACACATTAATTCTTCTAAAACGATTCTCCCTTAATAAAGAAAGGGTTGTCGAATCAAAACATTGACCTTCAACTCTTACAATCTATAGTTTAAAGTTATTACGAACCAACCTAGCTCGTTACTTGCAACACCGTAGTTAATTTAGTTAGACTGTTTACGGAAAAAAACAAACCAAATCAGAGCTACATTACCGAAGGAGCTAGCTATTATATAGAAGAGTTCTCAAGTTTTAGCTTTTTACGTATAAATGCAATGCATAGTAATAATATTGGAAAAGCAATTTGCAATGGTATATGTATGTATTTAGTAACAATTTCTAACCCAATTTCATTATATTTAATTTGATTTGATGCAGCTAACAATGATAATGGCGTAATAATTGTCCCTAGTCCAAGGAATACAGATGCTGTTTGTCTTAGTTTAAATAAATGTGCAATCCCAACAGTTGCCCCGAATAACCAGCCACCGATCTTAAAAAACACACCTGCAACCATCATTAAAATAATCAATGCATCAAATCGTTCAAGAAAATTTGCAATAGTAACCAGTCTAGTTGCAGAGAGTAGAGGAAAAAATTCCTTATTATAAATTTCAGGTCCTAAAACAGATAAAATCAAGATCAAATTTAATGTAATCAAACTACCTGTAATAAGAATAACTATCATACCTACTTTTTTAACATTCTCTTTATTATTTAAAAATGGGAGAAACATCGTGATAATGATAGACTCCCCAAAAGGGAAGGTTAATACAGTTGGAAAAACTTCTTTTAATACAGGCTGGAGACCATTTCCTAATATAGGCATAATTTTAGTTACGTTAAAATCTTTTACAGTTAAAAGCAAAATCCAAATTACAATCATTGCCATAATATAAACTGGAAAAACAGCTTCTCCCATTCTGCCAAATGTTTCAATCCCACCGCGAAAACAATAAATCATTAACATCACAAAACTTCCAATAACAACAACCAAAGGGGTATCATCTAAGAGCGTTGCAGCAATAATTTCAGCAAAATCCCTACAAGCTTTAGCAGCTAAATATGTAAAATAACAAATATAGATCAAAATAATTGGATAAGCCAAGAATTTACCGATAATTTTAGGGATCATTTGAAGCAAAGTATCCTCTGGATAAAAGGAAGATAGCTTTGTATAAACAAACATTAAGATAAAACCGCCTAACATGGCAAGTATAATAACTAACCAGGCATCTTGCTTTGCTCCTCCACCTAATCCATAAACCAATGTATTTCCTATTTGAAATCCAACTATCACATAAATGAGCTGGACTGCACTAATTTTTTTGGGTTTCATAATAAACTCCCTATAATGAAACTTTGGAATTATTTCAAATAAAAAAGCAATATTATTTCTGTTTATTATTACCAAGTGCAAACACGTTATGCTAATTGAGCAGATTATCAAGTTTTCACATAAATACTGTATACAAAAACTAGTTTACATAATAGCAACTATCAGAGTAAGCAAAAAGCGCCAAGCCCATTATTATTCAGGCGGTAGGCGCTTTTACATTTTTAGCATTATGCAGCATTACACATCCGTGTTTTTTTAACGTTTTCGGATTATAAAGAAACCTGACGAATCATAAAAGCAATCTCTTTTTATACTAAGCCCTCATTACTTTAAGTGAATAATTTCACAAAATTACTATTATAGCTATTATTTGAACTTCATAAAATTTATAAAATTGCTATCCAAGCCTTCACTGCTGTCGCTAAAATTAAAATCATCATTATACCTTGCAAAACTTTTGTGTTCACTCTTTTCCCCATCTTGGCTCCTATAGGTGAAGCAATTAAACTCGCAACAACCATTAAAAGTGAAGGCAGAATCGGTACTTGACCTGTTGCGATTTTTCCAGAAACAGTCCCAATTGACGAAATAAGTGTAATTGCTAATGAAGAGGCAAGTGTCATTCTTGTCGGTATTTTTAAAACCACAAGCAAGATAGGAACTAACAGGAATGCTCCTCCCGCACCTACAATACCAACACCAATGCCCACTCCGAAAGCAAATAATGCTGCAAGCCATTTGTTAAACTGGACTTGTTCCAATAGGATATCATCAATACCTTTTTTTGGTACAAACATCATGACAACAGCAATAAGAGCTAAAATTCCATAAACGATATTAATTCCACTTTCCGGCATGTGAGTAGAGCCAAATCCTCCAATAAAACTTCCAATCAAAATGCTAATTCCCGTGTAAGTAATTAGCGTCTTATTTAAATAACCACCTTTACGGTAAGCCAAAACACCACCAACTGTCGCAAAGAACACTTGGATGGCTGTAATGCCAGAAACCTCATGTGCTGTAAAATGTCCAGCCCCTAACATGACTGGAATATATAATAACATGGGGTAGTTAATGATGGCTCCACCTATTCCTAACATCCCAGAAATAAAGGAACCTACAAATCCAATTATGAAAATTGTCATACTAAGATTAATATCCATGTTGTTCCCCTCTTTAGAAAAAGGGAACCTTATTTGGTTCCCTTTATTTTCCAACCTTTTTTAATCCAAAATTTTAACACTCCGTTTTCGTCTTCGTATTTTAATAATTCATGTCCTCCTGATTTAGCCCAGGCTGTTAAATCATTGATTGCCCCTTTATCGGTTGTATGAACTTCTATTACTTGACCTGGTTCAAGCTCTCCAATAGCTTTTTTTGTCTTTATAATCGGCATTGGGCAAGCCAGTCCTTTTGCGTCTAATAACTTAGTTGATTCCATTTCAATAATTCCTCCTATTTTTAACGAACCGCACAACGGTTTGGTCCGATTTCCATTTCGCGCTTTTGATCTACGTCAGGATTGATTTTCCCCATATTCGTTTCACGTATTTCCTGGTATGCATTAGGCTGTACTGGTAAATTTTCAGTTACTAATTTTCTAAATTCATTTTCATCTTCGATATTGAGCCCGTGATTTTTAGCAAATAGTGTACCTAATTTTTCCGACACACTTCCATCATCATTTAACTCGTCAATGATCATAAAATGTGCTGGTAGGACAGTGATTTCATCTGACAATTCTCTGTAGCGTTTATATAAAGATTCTCTTAAATCACCAACCCAATCTTCTGCCTTGCCGGCAAGGTCAGGTCTTCCAATTGAATCAATGAACAAAATATCACCTGACATCAGGAACGTTTTATCAACTACAAAAGAGGTTGAACCAATGGTATGACCTGGTGAATATAACGCTGCGATATTAATAGTTGTGTTGCCGATTGTTACATTGTTGCCGTCTTCTAATGGCTGGTAATCAAATGTTACTTCTGTTGCATCCTTTGGCGGTAGCCAGTAAGTTGCGCCAGTTTTCTGAGCGATTTCACGTCCGCCAGAAATATGGTCCGCATGAAGGTGTGTATCAAATACATGAGTGATTTTAGTATTAATACTATTGGCAAACTCCAGATAGATGTCTGTCATACGTGTGGCATCTATAAGCGCTGCTTCACCATTTGAAACCACCATATAAGATAAACAGCCTTTACCGATTCGAACAAATTGATAAATTTCTCCTCCTTCATTTAGGTCTCCCACTTTAACCATTTCTAAATGTTCACTCCAAGCTTTCATCCCACCCTGAAGGTATGACACACTTAGTCCTTCGTCAGAAAGCATTTCTGCCACCATTACCGATGAACCTTCCTTAGCACAAACAACCAATACTTCTTTATCAGCAGGAATTTTTTCAATGATTTCTTCTACACCATCTAGCAATTCAAAATATGGAACATTTAAATACTCAAAGTTTTCTCCTTCGATTTTCCAATCTTTAAAATCACTTTCATTACGAACATCAAGAATAAACAACTCTTCTTTATTAAAAACTTTCTTCGTCACTTCTTTTGATGTCATTACATTAACTGCCATCCTATATACCCCCTACGGTATAATTTTAATTAAAAAAATATAATGTTTTAAAAAGTTAAAGTTACATCTGCATCCTTTGCAGAATCTAAAAATGTAACTGCGCCACCAAATTAAATTCCGTCACAAAGTCTTCTATTTCTAATCCCATTATATCCAGTGTCATTTGACAACGATAAATTTCACATCAACTTCTTGTGCCATTGTAACTAATTCCGGAATAGAAGAAAGTGAAGAAAAAGCCACTTCTTAATCAGTTGCTGTTGTTGCCTTTGCCATATTAAATACCTTGTATGCATCAAATAATTCACCATTACTTACAATTATCGCTACTTTTTATTCATTGTTTAGTCCTGCTAGTTTTTATCATTTATTCTTGTTGTTTTGCCATTCCATTGACTCATGCCAGGTACAACATTAATGATATTAGCAAATCCATTTTCAGTTAATTTCTGTGCGGCAAGATCGCTACGGTTACCTGTTCGACAAACTACATAGATTTCATCTTGTTTGTTTAATTCATTTAATCTGTTTTCCAATTCGCCTAATGGTATGGAGATAGCATTAGGAATATGATTAAAAACATATTCTGCTGATTCTCTTACATCGATAACCACGATGGTTTCATTTGTTTCTAGCTTTTTCTCTAGAACTTCGTTACTTATAACATTTAGGTGTTTCTTTTCAGTGGCTTCGTCATTTGAAGATTTGCGAAGATAATGTTTCATCACTGCTCCTTCTTCGATTGTTCCTAAATATTGATGTCCTGAACTTCCAGCCCATGCTTCCATGTCTGTTTTGGACCCTTTATCTGTCGCTTGAACTTCTAATACTTGCCCTGCCTCCATGTTATTCATTGCTTTCTTTGTTTTAACAATCGGCATTGGACATGCTAAACCTTTTGCATCTAAAATCGTGTTTACTTTGAAGCTTTCCATTTTTAAACCTCCTGTTTTTATACCCATACGGGTATTGATTTTACTAAAAAATTTATACAACTTTACCTTCCCAAGCAACCATTCCACCAGCCATGTTGATTACTTTAAATCCATAGCTTTCAAGGAGTTGCGTGGCACGACCACTTCTTCCTCCAGAACGGCAAACCATTATATACTCTTTTGTTTTATCTAAATCATGTATACGGAACTCAACTGATTCTAATGGAATATTAACTGCACCAAAAATTTTGCCAGCTGCTACTTCATCCACTTCGCGTACATCAATAATATTTAATGTTTTTTCCTTCGTTTAATAAAGTTTCTACTACTTTTGCAGTCATTTGTTTCATTTTATAGTCCTCCCAAATTTTAAGTTGACCAGGCACTCATGCCACCTTTGACATTTGTTACTTTAGAAAATCCTAGTTTTTTTAGGACCTTACTAGCCTGTTGGCTTCTCATTCCACTTTGACAAATCACAATTACTTCTTTGTCCTTTGAAAGTTCTATCTCTGCTTTTTTTCGAAATTTTGTAATGGGATATTTTTAAATCCTTTAATATGGTTCCTTCTAAACTCTCCAGGTGTACGGACATCAACAAATTGTTTATTTTTGTCATTTAATTCTGCTTTTAAATCTGTAGTGGAAATATTGTTAACACCTTTGGTTGGTAAGATCCGTTTGAACATTAAGAAAAGAAACAATACAATGAAAAGATAATTTACATAATCCATTTGCAACTCCCCCTTGGTAGTAAAGCCCTAACCTTTTAGATAAACAAATTAACATTACCTTCCTCTGCATCTGCTAAATAAGCGGCAACTCCGGCATATTCAATGTTGTCTAATAGCTCTTCTTCCTTAAGACCTAACAGATCCATGGTCATGGTGCATGCTACTAGTTTTACGTCTTGATCTTGTGCCATTTCAATTAATTGTGGTAAAGTCATAGCGTTATGCTTTTTCATAGTTTCTTTTATCATTTTGGGACCAAATCCAGCAAAGTTCATTTTTGAAAGTCCCATTTTATCAGCACCTCTAGGCATCATTTTGCCAAACATTCTTTCCATAAACCCTTTTTTCACCGGAACATTTTCATTTTTGCGTAAAGCATTTAATCCCCAAAACGTGTGAAAAATGGTTACTTCATGATCATAAGCAGCTGCACCATTTGCGATAATATAAGCAGCCATTGCTTTATCATAATCGCCACTAAATAAGACAATTGTTGTTTTCTTCTTTTCTGTCATGTTGTGCCTCCTAGAAGTTAATTTACAATATACCTGTATGGGTATTTAAAAATAAAAAAAAATTATCCTTTTTTAATCCAAAAATTTAATACATCGTTTTCCTCTTCATGTTTCAAAAGTACATGTCCGACTGATTTCATTCTTATCACCTAAATCGGTTGTATGAATTTCTGAAACTTGATCAGATTCAAGTTCATTCATCGCCTTCTTTGATTTAACAATGGGCATTCGACAAGCTTAAACCATTTGCATCTAACACTTTATTTATTTTCATTGTTTTTTTCCTCATCATCACATATACCATTACCCCTATGGGTATTATATTAATCAAAAATAAAAGAGGGTGTCAACCCTTTTTTATCGACTTCTCACCAGTAGGTTTACTGCTTCCTTTACTAATTCTTCTGTCTTTTCACCATTTTTTTCAGCCTCCCGAACACACTCGACTAAATTCGAGCTAACAATTAATCCAATTGTTCGGTCAATGGCAGTTCTTGATGCTGATAATTGAGTAATAACTTCTTTGCAGTCCTTATTTTCTTCCATCATTTTTAAAATTCCTCTTAACTGTCCTTCAATTCGTTTTACTCTATTTTTCATTTGATCATTATAATCCACTGTTTTTCCTCCTTTAACAATTAATTTTATGTTTAACAAATGCCTTTTAAATATAAATTGTGACTATGAATGTTTGTTTATCCTATAACTCGAAAACCGTGTTTTCTCAAATAACTTGTCCAAAAATTTTTCTCAAGGTACTTGTAACAATTAGATGTAAAACTTTATTTAGAATAGCTTTTAAATTTCTTTTTAAATAGGAAATAGGACACCAATAATAGGTTCCTTGTAAGAGTCGTTATAGTCTCTTACATCAATCACAGTTATCCTATCAGATTCAAGGTCTTTCAACTGATCAATTAAACCTCCTTCAATGAAAAAATGTCATCGATCAGCTCTATAATATACCCCTAAGGGTATAAAGTCAACAATAAAATCTGATTGTCCTTTCGTTTAATGTTCATTCTTCAAAAACGATAAACTAGAAAATAATTAGAAGCTTTTTTGGTTATTACCACCAAGCCAGCAATACTATATTGTTTCTGTTCCTTTAGCTTTAAAACACCCACCAATAAGATAATAAGAAATAAAAAGGCCATGATTAATAAAAATCATAGCCTGAAATCTTGGTATTCGTTTACTCTTAAAATAAGACATTGTTTAGGTGTTACAAAAAAAATTGAGCTCAATTCAATGACGTATACAATCATCTATTTTTTGTTGTACAAATACCAGCAAATCTACGGATCCGTGGATTTGCTGCAGCCTCATGTACCTTTAACCTTAGTTGATCTGTTACAATCGGTTCAAATTGATCAATTTTTTTATGACCTATCGCACTGCCTTTTACTACCTTAACCCATTTGTCTCCTTGCTTAGCTTCGAGAACATATTCCCTTACCCGTTCACCAAAGGAAATATCCTCCATTAAGATGACATGATCAATCAACGATTCTACAGAAAGAGACAACAAAAACTCATTTCCTTCACCTGACGTTTCTGCAATAGAATTTGCAAACCGGCTTTTAATTTCCTTTCCAAATTCTTGCACTCTTTGGACATCAACTTCTGGAATAAGCCCTCGATTATCAGGTGCTACATTCAACAATAAATTCGTTCCATGGCCTACCGAATGATAATAAATATCCATTAATTCATCTAAGGAAAGGAGGCTCTGTTCATCGTTTGGATGCCAAAACCAGTGCCTTTTTCGGATCGGCACATCACATTCTGCTGGTACCCAGGCAGGTGTTCCAGGCATCCATGTCAACATGTCACTTGTGTACATGCTTACTTTTGCTGTTTCTGCCGTATTCCAGCATGGATAAGGGGCAACACCGTCTTCATTGCCAACCCAGCGTATTGTCGGTTCTCCCATATTAAAAATCATCGCATCAGGCTGGTGTTTTTTAACTAAGCCGATAATCCTCTTCCAATCATATTCCCTGCCTTCTGATCCAGCCCCGTCAAACCATACTTCTACCAAAGGACCATAATTCGTTAAAAGTTCAATTAATTGTCGACAATAAAAGTCATCATATGCTTCTTTATCCGAATAGCATGGCTCGTGGCGGTCCCATGGGGAAAGGTACAAACCAAACAACATTCCTTGTTCTTGGCAAGCTTCCGCTACTTCTCGAACAACGTCCCCCTTGCCGTTTTTCCAAGGGCTAGACTTTACAGAATACTCGGTTGTTGCGGTTGGCCATAGACAAAACCCATCATGATGTTTAGCCGTTAAAATAAAATACTTAAACCCAGCTTCTTTGGCGAGCTTCACCCACTGTCTTACATTTAATGAAGATGGGTTGAATGTTTCCGGTGAATCAGTACCCTCTCCCCATTCCTGATCGTGAAAGGTGTTCATTCCAAAGTGACAGAACATGCCCAGTTCAAGATCTTGCCATCTCATTTGCTGCTCAGTAGGTTTTGCTAAATTGGTTGCTTCCATCCTCTCACTCCCTATCATTCCACAAACATTTCGATCTGAATAATGGTATCCCATTGCTCTGGAGGTTGAGTTTAGCTTATATGAATAATCTCCTCGATCGAAATATCCGAATATATGTATTGCTGCAAATCAATTAGAAGCAGGAACCCTTTAATTAATGAAAGGGCTCTATTTTATTTATCGGTTTTGGCAGCCTGTTAATGCTCTGCCACTACGCAATAATATTCAATCGACTTGTCCCTAAAATATTGGATGCTACTATTCGAAAAACCTGCTTCATTTAGTAAATTTTCAACTTCCTCTGCATCGGGTGTATATAGAGAGAAATCATATTCAGAGGATGTTCTTTGCAACATGATGTCTTTGGAACGAAAGGTAATGGCTAATCTCCCCCCAGGCTTGAGCACTCGTTTTATTTCCTGTAGACCGTGAATTGGGTCCGACCAAAAATAAATGGTGTTTACGGTGAATATTTTATTAAACATCTTATCTTCAAAAGGAATTTTTTTAATATCTCCCTGTTCGATATGTACTCTCCCTTGCTCTATGGAATCCTTGTTCAGTTTGGTTGCAGTCTTTACCATCGCATCGGAAAAGTCCAGCCCGAACACATGAGTCCCCTTTACCTTTTCAATAATTTCTGCAATATACTTTCCATTTCCAAAGCCGATTTCCAAGACAAAATCACCTTCATCAATTCCAAGTAATTGGATCGTTTTTTCGTTCATTTGCGCATTCATTTTGTTCATCAATTTCCCCATTAACTTTCCGATAGCACCCTTTGGTCTTCGAGATTGACTAGCCAGATACTTTTTAAGGAATCTCATATTCATTTCCTCCAACTTGTTTATTCCAGCCCCCAATTTTGACCTTTCATACTAATTTTTATTATAAGTAATAAATGATTTTGCATTAAAGAACAAAAAACCCCTTAATTTTAAAAATTAAAGGGTTTTGGCAAATTAAAATCAACAGCAAACTAATAAACTAGAATTTTTATTTCATTTAATCTAGTAAAAATAGCCACGCCAACTATGATTCTATTTGTTCCTTTTGCTTCGCTTTTTCATAGGATAATACGTCATTTTTATAGTCCAGCACCGCCTCTTCGGCAACAACAATAGGAACAACTCCATTTGCAGCATCGGTATGGCCGATCAAACGGTTACTTGCTGCAACATAACGCTGGCGTTGACGTAAAGCTGCTAATCTTTCTTTCGCTAAATCTTCTCTTTCTTCGATAATATGGTTAAATTTAAATTCCAGCTTCCCAGCTTTAAAAGCATCCTCATCGATAAATTGAATTTCACGTCCGCGTAAATTTAAATACACTATATCACCGGTTTGGAGATATAAAATTCCCCCTCCATTTTTTGCTTCTGGTGTCATATGGCCAATGGCTGCACCGTAGGATACACCTGAATATCTGCCGTCACTAATTAGTGCAGCCAGCCTTTGCAATTTTCTGTTTGCATTAATATGCTGCATCGGGGTAAACATTTCAGGCATTCCAAATGCTTCTGGCCCTTGACCTGAAACAATTACAGCGATTTTCAATATCCCTTTTTCCACCATCTTATCGAATAGAGTCTCGTAGTCATATCCTTTCAGTTCATTATACTGGTCTATTGCATTTACTTTTAGAAGCCCTAACATATTCTCATGACAGAAGGCTCTGCTCTCCCTTAATTTTGGCAATAATTGAACGTCTAACAATCCTTGATTAGCCTCATCTTCATTTTGATAATAAAGGACAAATGCCGCTTTTTTATCGAATTGGTCCAATTGCGGTGTTGCCATTCCGCTTATTTTAACGATAGCGCTTTCAAAGAAATTGCCTGTTAAAACATCTACCCCGCTGAAAGGCCTTCTTGGTTTTGATAAGATGACTGGATTCTCTTTCACATTGGATGCTGATAGATTATCCGTATAAACTAAACGTTCACGCCAGCTTGTTCCTGTTACAGTCGGAGCATCTACATCCATCGGCACGCCATTTTCCATTAATTCATAGAATAGCGTTTCCATTCCTCTGCTATCCCCGCTGCAGCATTGAGTGGCCAATGAGAAGATATCTCTTCCTTCTGTTAAACTATAATTAAATAAATCAGGAATCGGGTGTAAATGATGGATTTCATCTAAATCCCACAAACTAAATTTAAAGCAGCCATACAGCATAGCCCCAACAATATGCATCATCAGATTAGTAGATCCGCCGGAAGCGCTGTGGATTCGAATGGCATTACGAATATTGGACGCCATGATATTAGAAGCACTAAAGACAGGATCGTTAATCATCGTCGCTAAACTATCAATTGCTTCATTTACTTGCAATTGGTTCGGAGCACTAGTTAATAGCTCTAGGATAGGATGAACTAACCCAAAACCTGCAACGATGTGTCTTGAGCTGTTTCCTGTACCGTTAAAGGCGCAAACCCCGCCGCTTCCATCACATGTTGCAACAGCCAAACGCCTTTCATACTCTTTATGGATTCCTTCTGTAATAAAGCCGCGCTCTTGCGCTCTTTTTAAAACACCTTGAAACGCTGTATTTGATGAACATTGTAATATGTACTCCATAGCATCTCTTAAATCATCTGCGATATCAGTGTCACCCTGTTGTTCAGCTTTAACCGCTAACTGGCTTAATTCTGTATAAAGGTCTTCAGGAATCGTCCCACCCTGCAATACATGTGCTGGTGCAAAGGTTGCAAAAACAGGTGCCTCTCCTCGCTCCTGACGAAGTCGATCCAAATGAACCATCGCACTTACAACACCAAGCGGCTGCTTATCACAGCCTTGAATAATAAAGGCGCCATGATAACTATGAGCTTCCATCTGATTCACAATCATTTGAGCTACAGCATTTCTGCTTTGCAAAGAATAGCTCATCCCCATGTTATTTTGGGCTGTTCCATCACATAAGACCGGTGTAGAAAAATAGAATGGCACCCCGCCATTTTGCCAGATTCGAATTGCCGCATGAGCCGATGTATTAAAATCCATAATATGGGCCGGGTGGTCTGGAGAACCGCCAATAATCGCAATACGCGGCGCATTTTCTTCTAAACGATTATAGATTTCTTCCAATGTCCAATCCGGTGTTGAGCCTATATAGTCTAAACCAAGAATTTGCTTGGAACGGTCCAATAATCCAGCTACTGTAATTGGTTCGTTCGCTTTCCCTTGTACATTGTCTTTATAAGAATTAATTGCGTTTTCAATTTTCGGAAATTGAATAGACATTTTTATCCCCTTTCAAGCGGTAGTGAAGATTAAAACTTGACAAAAAAGCACCTGTAACTCAAGTTGAATAAAATTTGATATGCAGCTAAATAAATGACATTTTAGGAGTATTTATGCTATTTTGCTAGAGTTGAGCTGCTAATTCTCGGAACTCCCAGTCCCTCAGCACCCAATTTTGATGTTTTAGCATCAGGATAATAACGTTCAATCATTTGAACACCTAAGGAGGCACGGTGCACACGCTCTTTTACAAGTGAGATATTTGTCGCTTCCCACTGTTTTCCAGATGGATAAACATCCGGGTGGTTACGTAATCCGAATTTAATATAAACCGGTGCTAATACTCGAATCATTTCAGGAATTTCATAGTATCGCAGGAAGCCTCCAAAATTATCCGGAACCTCTACATATAAATCAATCGGTATATCAATCGCCTGACGAATCGCTGCTAGCTTTGGCAAAGTAAGTGCTGTCGGCACATTGTATGTATCAGCACCTAAGTCCTGCATTAGCTTAATTGAAACAGGATTAGCTGAACCCATCTGCACAGAGACTTTTACAACAAAGTCTTCTGGAAGCTGACCTTTCTTTTTCATTTCTTTCGTCAACATTAAAAGTCCCTCATCAGCTACTAAAGCTCCCCTTAATCCCAATCTCGCCCCTCTTTTTAAATCTTCCATTGCATAGACAAGCTGATCAGCTCCTTCATGGCGCAAACCTTGAGTTTTACCGGCACTTGTCAAAGGGCCGGCACTAATATCCCAAGTCCCCCGCGGACCGACAAATAAGCTTAGTTCCATACCACGCTCTGCAGTCAATTCACACATCTCTTTAATCTCTTCATCTGTTAGAAGCATTATCCCGCTTCCTTGAGAAATCCGATGGATGGTTAATCCGTATCGATCAATTTCCTTTAAGGTTTCTCTTAAGGCAGCCGGGCCCTCCGTACTAGGAAGTTCAATACGATATTGAGCACCATCTGGAAACGTTTTTGTTGATGTAGGAAGCTCTGTTAAATCTGTTGATGGATAACCTAGTTTTTCTAATAATTCACGTGATTCTTTCATAATCTAAATCCCTCTTCCTTTTTAATTATTTTTAGAAGTGATGAGACTCTCCCTGCAAGATCTGCCGGATAGATATCACATGGTGCTCGGTGCCCTGCCTTTTCTGTTAACCACCTTTGATGGACCGCTTCTTTCATTGGCGTGAAAAATGTCGGACAAATCGTGTAAATCTCCATTAACTTTGAGAGAATTTTATGATTCTTTTCAGCTTCTACTAGATTGCCATTTTTATATTCTTCATATAAAGCAACAGAAATTTCCGGAGCAAAAACAGAGCTGCCGTTTATACTTCCTGCTGATCCAATCATTAATGCCGGTAATAAATGTTCGTCAAAGGCTGAGAAGACCAGAAAGTCTTCACGGACTTTGCTTAACTCTGTCATCATTTCTCGAATGTGGCCAAAATCATGAATCGTTTCTTTTATGCCGCAAATATTCGTGTGATTTGATGCCAGCCTCTTCACTAAATCAACTGAAAGCGACTGTCCGGTTAACGATGGAATGTTATACAACAAAACCGGCAGCTCTGTATTTTCAGCAACAATAGAGAAAAATTGATAAAGTTGTTCGTCAGAAAGCTTCCAATAATATGGATTGACGACAAGTAGACCATCGGCTCCCTGCTCTCTGGCATGGCTGCTTAACTCGAGTACCTCATTTAATGAAGTATGCCCAATTCCTACTAAAACCGGAACGCGCTTGTTAATGAACTTGATCATTTCCTCAACATACAGTTTTCGCTCTTTGCTTGTTAATGAAGAAAATTCCCCTGAACTGCCCATCAGCAATATTCCATGGACATAGTGATTGAGCAGTTCATTTAAATATTTACGGTTAATATCTAAATCAAGATTTCCAGATTCATCAAATAAGGTAACGACAGGAGGAATGATTCCGTGAAATTTCATCATCTTCTCTTCCTTTCTATCTACTATCCTTTTATAAACACTGTTTTGATTGAAGTATAAAATTCTTGTGCAGCTTCCCCTTGTTCTCTTGAACCAGTGCTTGAACTTTTCATTCCTCCGAAAGGAGCCTGAAGTTCTACCCCGGCACTTTCAGCGTTGATACGAACAAGACCTGCCTCAATTTCATCAATAAATTCAAGCAAGGACCCAATATTTGTTGTAAAGATGGATGCACTTAGTCCGAATTTAGTATTGTTGGCGATTTCAATTGCTTCCTCTAAATCATTTGCTTTCATTAATCCAATAACAGGTCCAAAAATCTCTTCTTGAGCAATTGTCATATCTGGTGTAACCTTGTCAAAAATAGCTGGTGTAAGATAAAAGCCTTTATCAAATTCTTCGCCTGTTAAGACCTTTCCTCCGCTTACAAGCACAGCGCCTTCTTCCCTCCCAATTTCAATATACTTCTTTACCGTATTGAACTGGCTTTCACTTGCGCAAGGACCCATCCAAATTCCTTCTTTTAATCCATTGCCTACCTTAATTTTTTCCGTTTCTTGAATGAGCTTTTCTTTAAACGCTTCATAAACCTCCTGTTCAACAATGACACGGCTTGAAGCGGTACATTTTTGTCCAGCCGAACGGAAACCGCCGCTGATAACAGCCTCTGCTGCAGCATCTAAATCCGCATCCTTTGTTACGATGACAGGATTCTTCCCCCCCATTTCTAACTGATATTTAATGCCGCGTGCTGAGGCAGATTTTGCAACACCCTGACCTACCGTTTCAGATCCAGTAAACGTAATACCATTTAATAACGGATGATCAATTAAACCTTGACCGATAACAAAACCAGAACCCGTAATAAAATTCAGTACGCCTTCTGGTAAACCAGCCTGGGCAAAGCATTCGATAACTTTTGCGGCTGTGACTGCAGCTTCAGTAGCTGGTTTAAAAACAACGGTATTTCCGTAAACTAGAGCCGGTGCTATCTTCCATATAGGAATCGCTACAGGGAAATTCCAAGGAGTAATGACCCCTACTGCGCCAAGAGGTGTCCGCTTCGTAAACATAAGCGCATCTTTATCTGAGGATGGTATCACATCTCCATTTTTTCTCATGCCTTCCCCCGCATAATAACGAAGAATGGCAACACCGCGTGCGGTTTCACCCTTTGCTTCTGGTAACGTTTTACCCATTTCTTTTGTCATCGTTTTTGCAATATCTTCGAGATTTTCCTCAAGAATATTTGCTGCTTTATATAAATATTGACCTCTTTGTGCCTGGCCTAGCTTTCTCCATGCTTTTTTAGCTTGATGTGCAGCACGAACTGCTTTTTCTAAATCGTCCTTCGTTGAATTTTGTATGTATCCTACGATTTCTTCCTTATTCATTGGACTGATACTTTTCACTGTTTCCTGAGATGATGAGTCGATCCATTCATTATTAATGAAATTTTTAAACGTCATTTCTTTTGATAATGTTTGCATGACTGATAAACTCCTCCTCTATGAATGCGCTTTATTTTTTGTATAGAATAAACGCAGCTAATTGCTGCATGTTATTCCATATTTTGTTTTAATTCTCCAGTAAAGCCGGCAAGTTGAGACAATCGATCTGCAAGTTTTATTATTTCATCCCTTGCTGCCTCTTTTTTGAACTCCCAGCTGCTAGTCGTCATTGAAAAACTTACACCAGCGATAACTTTATATTCAAAATTATAAACAGGTGCGGCTACACAATGAAAACCTAATGCTGCTTCTTGATTTTCAATGGCATATCCACTCTGTTTTGCCGTTTGAACTTTTTCATATAATTCATCAATGTTTGAAGTCGTGTACGGGGTTTTCCTCTCCCAATCTCCTTCTGAAAAAATATCTCTTAGCTCCTGTTTGGTATATTGAATTAATTGAATCTTACCAATAGAAGAAGCATATGCCGGAAATTGCATACCAGGATCAGTAATAAGCCGTACACCCGAATCCCCTTCCACCTTTCCTAAATAGACCACGTTTGTTTTTTGAAGAACACCTAATTGAATATGTTCATTTACCTTTGAAACAGATAAAGCAGCCTCTTTATAAAAGGACTGTAAAAGATTAAACTGACTTAGATATGATGAACTAAACGCGCCTATTGAAGGACCTAAAGAATACACATCTCCCCCATCCTTAACAATCCACCCTAAATATTCTAACGTTTTTAATAATGAAAACAGGGAACTTTTGTTGATATTCAATCTTTTAGATAAATCTATTAATCTGAGTTGATGTGGGTATTTACTAATTTCTTTTAGTACCATATCTGCTCTTTCTATAGCTGGGACCCAATATTTTTCCTTCATCATTTCAGCACCTCTGATGTTAGTTAAATCAGTTTTTGGTTTTCTATAATAAACCAGGTTTTATATCCAAAACTGATAATTTTATTTTATCTAAATAGTGAGAAATTTCCAATATATATTTTTAAATTTTTTTATATATTTAATTTTTTATAAAATCCATATCAAATGATAATAAAAAATGTGGAGTTTATCATCACTCCACAAATTGTCAGATTTATATATTTACCATGACTTTTAATAGGTTCATAGACTTAAATTTGTCTGTTTTTAAAAGAACCTTTTACATGTAATATTGTTTTTACGATATGAAGGTGCAATAGAATCCATCAAACCAGCAGAAAAATGACAATAACATTCCTAATATATAAACATTTTCATATTTAATAGTTGGTCACCTATCCAACCGCCAAAGATTGAAACAGCAATAATATGTTTCTTCAACTCCCTAAATCAGATTTTAGCCATAATTGTTCTGCTTCTTCACTCTCGGTAATAGCATGTTGTACGCTTTTTCAAAAAAGATTCCCGTATTTGTTAAAGTACATATATTCCGGTTCACTTACTATTTCAATATTTTGGTTTCCCTCCGCTTCCTCAAGCAGGCATTCTGAAATGTACAGATGTTCAAGCTCCAGTGTGTTTTTAATCCTTATAATCTTCATATGGTTATAATCTACGTCAAAACAAGTTTTTATGGCAGCTCTTATAGAAAAACTATCGTTTTCCATAACCATAGGAATTTTTACACTCTGTGCCAACCTGTTCGTCAAGGGATTCGGATAGGTGGATTCAAATTGTATCTTATTAAAAAATCTCCTTGAACAGATGTCGGCATTAGTCATTCCATTTGCATTGCATGCGACTCTCTTGTAAGGTCCAGAACAGCTATTCTTTGTGCCAATGGATTGTGCTTGATGGAACCTGAGTAATTCCTTCTAATGATATTAGGATCCATCCCGCTCCCCGAGATATTCTTACCCATTGATAGCATCCGCTTCTGTATGTGATTTTTTATCTATAGACAGGAAGTCCATTCTTAGAAACCCCTATCTGAACAACCTCCATACTAGAAACAATAGGTGCACCTGTAGATTCTTCGGTTATACCAAGTTCGGCGAGCACTTCAGCCTGTCCTTTTGCTGTTGCTCCACCATGACTCCCCATGGTTGGTATGATAAAAGGGTGAGTTCCTCTTTCTTTGACAGCGATGACGATTTCTCTGACGATTCGCGGCATATTGGCAATCCCTCTGCTTCCAACAGCTATCGCAACCCTGTCATCATTCTTGATTCTTCCTATCATTCCCTCTTTGCTAAGTTCTTCCCTGGTCGCCTTAGCTATATCAGCAATCGTTACTCGTGGGAAATGCTGTCTGATTTTAACCATTCTTGGAATGGTTATACCGGTGAACATTTTCTCCATATTCATTCTCCTTTACGATTAGCTTATCTAGGAGCTCTATTTTCCTTGAAAAATTGATTATCCCGCTTGGCATGATGAAAATTAAAATAAATTTGGATGACATAACCGGTGAAATACCGGGACATGTCATCCAAATTTACTGTATAATGCGGGAGCAAATGATGTTTTTATTACATACGATCAAGTGATTGGAGCAGGATTAAATAAGCATAAATCGTTGTGTAATCCCCAATGTTCAGCCCATGTTTGCTTACGTCCGCTGGCGGTATCTAAGATGAAATGGAAGATTTCCCAGCCAACTTCTTCTATGGTTGCCTCACCTGTAGCAATTCGTCCTGCATTTACATCGATTAAGTCCTGCCATTGCTCAGTCAGTGAATTTCGTGTTGAGACTTTAATGACCGGAGCCATGGCCAGTCCATATGGAGTTCCTCTGCCCGTGGTAAAAACATGAACATTCATTCCGGAAGACAACTGCAACGTTCCACAGACAAAGTCACTAGCCGGTGTTGCTGCATAGATTAATCCTTTTTGTGTCGCTTTTTCGCCAGGAGATAACACCCCTGCAATTGGACTGGTTCCAGATTTTGCAATAGAACCGAGCGATTTTTCTACTACATTTGCAAGTCCGCCTTTTTTATTGCCAGGTGAAGGGTTAGCACTTCGATCAGCTTCACCAAGCTGCAAATAATGGTCATACCATTTCATCTCCCGAATTAACGCTTGACCGACCTCTTCATTAACTGCCCTTGGCGTTAATAAATGAACAGCATCTCGCACCTCGGTTACTTCTGAAAATAAAACTGTTGCCCCGGCTCTTACCAATAAATCTGCCGCATATCCCACTGCAGGATTAGCCGTTACACCAGAGAAAGCGTCACTGCCCCCACATTGTAAGCCCACTACTAAGCTGGATGCAGGACAAGTGACTCTTTGTCGGCGATTTAGCTTTATGAGTCGTTCCTCGGCCATTTCCAAAATAGATTGAATCATTTTACTGAATCCTTGCTGATCTTGTAAGAAGACAACGCTTTCAGTATTCCCGTCGGGAAGCAATTTCTCTGGAAGCAATTTCTCACAGCCTAAACCTACCACCATAATTTCTCCTCCGAAATTCGGGTGGATTGCGAGGTTTTGTACAGTACGAATGGGAATAACGGCTTCTGGAGCATTGATTGCAACTCCGCATCCGTAATGATGATTCAATGCTACTACATCATCCACATTGGGGTATTTAGGAAGCAATTCTTCTTTAATCCGTTTCACGGCGTATTCCAGAACACCTCTAACGCATTGAACACTTGTCGTAACCCCAAGAATATTTTTTGTTCCGACGCTTCCATCTTCATTACGGTATCCTTCAAACGTAAATCCTTCAAGTGATGGGAGTGGTTCTGGCACTTTCGTTGCAATTGGTAATTCGTCTAGCTTTGGAGGTGTCGGCAGCTTGACTAGTGATTCATCGATCCAACTCCCTTGTTGGATTGGACGAATGGCATACCCAATGACTTCTCCATAGCGAACAATGGCTTCATCTTGGTTAAAATCTCTTAAGGCCACTTTGTGACCTTGCGGAACGTATTCATGTAGCTCTAGTCCACATGGAAAGATGGTCCCTTTAGGCAATCCCCCAGAATTGACAATAATTGCCACATTATCGATTGTGTTTACTTTAATATAAAGCGGTGTTTCTGTTTGATTTACTCTCAAAGACATAGACCATTTCTCCTTTTTGTAAATAGGTATTTATAAATCCATTAGGACAGTATCATACTTCACAGTACACCTAAATTCATAGCAAGAATTGTGCCAACTTACAAGCATTGAAATCAATGGTTTATAGTAATTAAACCGCTCGAATAGACAACAACTGCTTCATCAAATCACTACAATCGTTGCAACAATACGCCACAATTGTGGCATTCCATTCATACTGGACATCAGATAAAATAGAGTTAGTTCTTAATTGATTACTAGATAGTATGCTTTAACAATTGGTTGAAATGAATCTACAATAAGGAGGAGCAATTAACTTTGTCTAAAATAGCTTTTATTGCCCCAGACAAGCAATTATTTTTACAAGGTAAGAAGATTATCCATGAACTCGGCTTAGAAGATAAAGTTGATGTCTATTTAGCAAGATTGAAAAGAGCCATTAAGCTGGCGAAAAGATTGGAAAAGGAAGATGTAGACGTTATTGTTTGCAGAGGGGGCACAGCCAGATTAATTATGGAATCTGACATTAGAGTCCCTGTTGTTGAAATCGCTATCACAGGGCAGGATATAGCTCAAGTATTTCACGAAAGTAAAAAACGAACAGGGTTGAACAACCCGAGAGTATCTATTCTAGCTTTTAAAAATATGGCCTATGATATCGAAGTACTTTCTACTATTTTAGATGTTAAACTTGCTATTCATCCTCTCGATCGAATAGAGGATATTCCTTCAAAAATAGAGCAATTAACAAAAACTGATGTCGATATTGTGGTGGGCGGGATAAAAACGGTGATCCTGGCAGCCAAAAAAGGATTTAGGACTCTTCGGATATCTTCCGGGGACTTTTCAATTCGGGCAGCATTCCTTGAAGCGCAACAAATATTATTAGGCCGAAAAATTGAAAAAGAACGCGCTCAAGAATTTAAAGCATTAGTCGACTACTCTATACAAGGAATTATTAGCATTAATCATGAACAGTTCATCAAAGTATTTAATCCTGCTGCTGAACGATTGTTAAATGTCTCAGCTAAGGAGATGGTTGGGCAAAAGATCAGTTCTGTACTCAGCTTTATTAGTATCGAAGAATGTTTAATTGAGGGAAAGGAATCCATTGGACAGATTGCAAAATTAGCTAACAAATGGATGATGTTTAATCATGCTCCCATCATCGTAGATAAAAAAATTATCGGTGCTATCATAACCTTCCAGGATGTTACACGTATTCAAGAGATGGAAGCTAAGATCCGTAATGAGGTACTATTAAAGAAATTCCATGCAAAATATCAATTCTCCGACATAGCGGGAATCTCCAGTGAGATGATGGAAACGAAAAGAATGGCTAAACAAATTGCTTTAGTTGATACGACTGTTCTGATTTCAGGTGAAAGCGGGACCGGAAAAGAATTATTTGCTCAGAGTATTCATAACAGTAGCCAAAGAAAGAATGGACCATTTGTAGCGATTAATTGTGCAGCATTGCCTCCCAACTTGCTTGAAAGTGAATTATTTGGCTATGTAGAAGGCGCCTTTACCGGTGCAACAAAGAAAGGGAAGCCAGGTTTATTTGAAATGGCTCATAAGGGTACGATTTTTCTTGATGAAATTTCAGAAATGGATCAGTACGGCCAAAGCCGCCTCCTTAGAGTGCTGCAAGAGAAACAGGTCATGCGTCTCGGAGATGACAAATATTTACCCGTTGATGTAAGAATTGTTGCTGCGACCAATAAAAACTTATTCGAACAAATTCAAAAAGGTCATTTCAGGCAAGATTTGTTTTACAGATTGAAAGTATTAACAGTGAATTTACCTCCATTGCGTAAGAGAAATGGGGATATCATATATCTCGCACAACACTTCTTAGAACATTATAGAAAACTCTATTTAAAACAGATTGATATTACTCAAAAGGCATATGAGAAACTTCATCAGTATAATTGGCCGGGGAATATACGAGAATTAATGTATTTTATTGAAAGATTAGTAGTAATAGCGAAAGAAAACTTAATTACAGAGCATGAAATAGGAAAATACTTTGATGAAGTGGAGTTTGGCCTTGGAGAATATGATTTAACAGAAAACACTCCTTCCCCGTCAGAAGAAGACATAATTATTTCCGCGTTAGCTCAATGCAATTCAAATATAACACGTACAGCGAAATTATTGGGGATCGACCGAAGTACACTCTATCGGAAGCTGCGCAACTATAAAATTGAGGTAAAGAAATCATATTAAGTTATTACTTCAGGAGGTAATAAAGAAGTTTGGTGCAAATGCGTTTGAAGTAATATACAGATTTCTAATCGAATATGTTTATTACTTCAAACCAGCACAATCTAAGTTTTTTTGTATAGCTTAAACAGATACTGTATTGCTAGTCATCTTATCAACCCTCGATAATAAAAAAAGCATATAGGAATAAAATCCCAAATGCTTTGCCCAGGCGTACGGCTATATAAGTATGTACTCCATCATTGTTAACCACGTTACGCCAGTTAAACATACCGATCTCCAATAATAAAACTTTATTACACAATTAACAGAATAGTGAGACTGCTCATTTTAGAAAATATCATTATAATCCTAATGTTAAGTTTTTTTATAATATTAATTTTATCTCTTCTAAGCTACTAAAATGTTCCCATACAGGAGTAATTTCTGTAATAATTTCATGTTTAAATATTAGTTTTAGTTCATTTTTCTTTTGTTTTGCAACCTTTAATTGATTAACATTAGAAAAGAAAATGAATGAATGATTTTTAAATTGCTGACCTTCTCTAAAAGTTGGGTCATGTAGGTCAAAAAACAATTCTACTAAATCCTTATAAGATATTTTCCAGGGATTAAACCATATTTCTACTATATTTACATTCGCCCCTTTTAGATGACCAATTTGAACATATTCAATACCGCGAAGACATGTGATAAAAGCTTTTTGACTAAAAAATTCGCTTGCACCAAAAACTGCTCTCTCCATTTCATTTTGCTCCTTTGAGCGATAAGCCTTCTTTCCGTAAAAAAACCTCTCTTTGATTAAAAGAGAGGTTGGTATTATCAAATACATTCCTCTCATCTTTCAAAGGTAAACACCTTTGCAGGAATTAGCACCGTTCAAGTCAATATTTTGACTAGATGGTTGCCGGGTTTCATCGGGCCTGTCCCTCTACCACTCTGGATAAGAAGTTTATCGCTATTTATTTTTTTGTTTAACTTTTATTGTTACTAACAATATCACCCATTTATCTAAAATTCAAGTAGTATCTTTTAAAAATATATTAACCTTATTGTAAAGGTAATTGCCAATTTAACAGGCATCTCATAACTAAAAATCATCTGTTCCAGCAAAAAAGGAGAAAGTTACCCGCGTCTCCCACCTCTACCGCCCCTTTTAGTTTCAGTGCTTCGTTTCAAAGAAGTTAAATTCTCTTCGCTAGTCTTTAAAAAGCGAGCCATTTTATCTTCAAAGTTTTCCTTTGGTTTGAAATTGCCTTTTGGACGAAAACCCTTGGAATGCATATCATCTCTCGCCTGACGAGGTAGGCGTTTGGAATAAGAAGAGGTTTGCCCTTCAGGTCTATCTACAGCCTTTTTGATGGATAGGGCAGTTTTCCCATCTTTCTCACTAATCACTTTTACTTCCACCTGGTCGCCTACTTTGAGATGGTCATTAACATCTTTTACATAGCTATCCGCAACCTCGCTAATATGTACAAGACCTGTTGACCCCCCTGGTAATTCTACGAATGCTCCAAAATTAGTGATACCTGTTACTTTACCTTGTACCTTGCTGCCTACTTCAATTGACATAAAATATTGTTCCCCCTCAATAATTAAAAACACTTTATTATAACATAATAAGATTTCAATTAGATTTATTTTCCTACCACCTGTTATAATAAGTCATTCTAAACAACAACACATTTCTTAATAAGCATTCGTTTCCATCCAATAATTCTTCCCTGCGCCCATATAAAAAACCGTCAATCGACAGTCCTGTTCAGTTATATTCCGATTAGATAGCCTTTCTTATCTCCAGATGTCGTTCCATTTTTCTTTTTACTCGTTGAAGAGCATTGTCAATTGACTTTACATGTGTGTTTAGTTCTTCGGAAATTTCCAGATATGATTTTCCATCTACATATAAGGTCAACACTTTTTTTTCCAAATCGCTAAGCAATTCTGATATTTTAAGTTCTATATCAGTAGCATTTTCTTGGTTAATAATCAATGCTTCGGGATTCGTTATATTT
Organism: Bacillus sp. SA1-12; assembly: GCF_000981385.1. Taxonomy (GTDB): domain Bacteria; phylum Bacillota; class Bacilli; order Bacillales; family Bacillaceae; genus Metabacillus. Next base: position 58,398 of record NZ_LATZ01000016.1, on the reverse strand, counting down.
TCTCCAGATATCATATCCATAAGAGTATAGTTTGACTCCTCATTACAAAAAGGCTTGTCCAGTGAAACATACATATTTAGAGGTCCGTGCTTTTGACGAGTAGCAGTTTTGATTGCTGTTATTATCTGTCTAGTAATACATAGTTCAGCGAAAGCGTAAAAAGAGGCCTTCTTGTCCTCTTTAAAGTCACGAATAGCTTTATATAAACCAATCATTCCCTCTTGAACAAGATCTTCTTTATCTGCACCAATTAAAAAGTATGGACTCGCCTTCATACGAACAAAATTTTGATATTTATTAATTAAAAATGCCAATGACTCGCCATCTCCACTATGAGCCAACTCTACCAAAACTTTATCTTCTAATTTAGCATAATTTTCAATTAATTGAACTCCGATGTTTACACCCACTCAAAACCCCTCCTCTAAACTCATTTGAGTTTTTGATGTTTAATAAACTGACTGACTGTTCTTTTCCTTATGGCACCTAAACAAATATAGAAGAAATGATGTCTTATTATTAAGCATCAACTACAGGTTATATGGAAGGTAAAAAGCGCACAGTGTTAAAAACTGGCGCTTGATTAATTCACTTAACCTCTTAATCATTTTGCTATCCAATTAACAGTATAAATGACACTAAATAAAAACGTTGTCGAAATATAACAGTGTTAACAAAAAATCTGCCTTTCCATGATTAAAATATTACCGAGTAACTACTTTTCGTTCGTATTGAAGAGACGTTAACTCAATACTCTAATACATTAAATAAGACGCTATCCTATTGCAGGATAAGCGCCATTGTGTCAAGTAAACTCATTACTCTTTGATTATTTTATATTCGTATAAAAATCTTTCAACACCAGGATACAACCGATAATACCGTGTGTTTTATCTATTCAAGAATAGCGCTTCGATTGTTGAAGATAGATAGTTGCCCAAATAGTACAGAAGTTATTTTTCTAAAAACGGATTGTACAAAAAATGATGAATTACATCTGCTTAGTTTACAATCTCCTTCACTCTACCTACGATACCGTTCTCTAGCATTACCTTAATACCATGTGGATGTGTATCAGAATTTGTCAGTATTCTTGAAACTACACCTTCTGTTAATTTTCCAGAGCGTTGGTCTTGTTTTTGCACAACTCTTACTTTTGTTCCTTGTTTGATATTTTCTCTTTTCGTTCCTGACATAGTTTATATCTCCTTTATTACTTTAAGTATAGCAAAATTATTATAGGTCACTTAAAAATTTACAGTATAATTAACCTAACATGTAATTTAAGAAATAATGATATTCATTTTTATAAAATAGCCTTAAATAAGGTTTCCCCCCAGCCAAATTCCATTGCATCTTTCATTGATATACTACCATTACTGAAACCGTAAAAATATTCAATCCATATTGTTGTTTTGAAGTCTCTTTGTCATGCCTATTTTTATTGTAACATTACTTATTAATCAATATTAAACCAAAAGTTTTGACTTATATTAGCTGGTATAGTGGAAGATCAAATTATTCTCGCTCCTTTGGCCAAGAGCCTTGTTGTTTGCGAATTAATACAATTTGCCCTATATGGTATACGTTGTGCAAAATTTGACGAGCCAGACCCCCAACAAGTTCCTCGTCAAGCTGACTGTCATTAACTTGTGCTAGTGAATCTCGCAAATTTTCACATATTAGGCGTGTTTCTGCTATGACTGCTTTCCATTTTTCAGAATTTGCTGGTTCCCCAATATCTCCAAATGTATTCTCTGCCAAGACTGCCTTCCATTTTTCAGAATCTGGTTCCCCGATATCTCCAAATGCAGCCTTGTTATTAGATTCCTTTTTTCTAGGCGTTGTGCAATTGATTTGTCTAACAAGTAGGGCGTTATAATAATTTAGATGGTTCACAGTTTGCCAAATTGTATTCCCTCCTCCAGGGGGTTGCCAGCTTGCATCTGTGGAATTCAAACCCTCAAGAGCAGATTCTAAAGGTAAAAACCAGGTCTCAGTATCCCAACAAAAGTCATATTCCATGCGAAAAATATCCATCAGTTCTAGGTTCATTTGCTTTCTCCCCTCACCTTTAAGTTATTAAAATCCAGATATTAGGTATAGCTAAAATATTATCACAGGGATTGGTCGGTTTCTCAAAACAAGAAACAACTCCCTTGACAAACCCAGTCATTGAAGATGTTATTCTACAATCTGGTCCTTAATGAAAAATAAGCGCTTATCCTTGTTCCAGGATAGCGCCCTATATTATTATGCGAAATAATTTTATTTTAAATTAAAGTTTGACTAAAAATAGTATTAATATAAATCATCATAAAAGACCTCTCTACATTTTGAATAATGATGCTACCGTTAAGCAAGCTTATATAAGCTTACTCTTATAAACTTAAAGGTGATGATTTTATAGCACAAAATAATAGCAACAATCAATTAGTTGTCCCCGGTGCTAAACAACCTATTGAACAAAGAAGTATGACATCGCATCAGAGTTTAGTGTTAACCTTGTTGCAGAAACAGAAACAACACCAAGGTTAAACCGTTCAGTTTGCGGAGAAATTACGAAACGCCTAGTTGCTATAGCTCAACTCTAATTATTAGTATAAAAATATAGGAGGAGAAAAAACTTCTCCTCCACTTATGTCTTTTTAAGATAAAAATCTGTATCTGCCTTTTTAGTGAATAAGATAAAACGGGTTAAAAAAATTACCTATTAAACTATTTAGATTTGATACAGATTTAGCTTTGTCTTTAGTACACACTATTAATTACGTTATTACATAGTTTTCTTTTAAGGCATCGATTATTTGGCTAAATAATCTTAAATCCTCCTGATAGTCTTCTATGGATGTTTTCGGTACTATATCTTTTGTGATAACATCGTATAGATATTCCAGTTCATGTGTATAAGGATCTTTGAATGTCGGACGTAAAACAGACTCATGATAGGTTTCATCGATGGTTTCATTCACAATTAAAGTCGTTGGTAAATGGCGAATATATGGTGTGTCATATTGAACTTTTACCGTTTTCGTTTGGCTATATACTTCAATATGTGCATCGAAACGCCTTTGATTGTCCACGCCTGTTTCGAATGCAGCATAAAAACCTTCATATTCAAAAATCGCGTGTATATTCGATCCCCAATGCACAGCAGATACCACTCGTTTTGGGATACCGATAAGCTCGCGCATAGCGGATAGATCATGGCTGCTTAAGCCGCATAATAATCTGTATGTATTGTATAGTTCATCTGGAACATCACCTATCGCTTTTTTGACCATGAACCTTCCTCGGTTTGCCTTTTCCTCTATTGCCTCCTTTGGAATATCCTGAAAGCGAAATACATGACTAGTTTGGTCGATCATTAAATGATTTTGCCCAATGATATCTCGTACTCTTACATACTGAATCTGATTTAACTTTTTGACTTCCTCAACAGCCTGAATAAATGCTGGGGCATATCGCCGCATGTAGCCTACCATGACTTTCACGTTCGCTTCATCACGTGCTTTGATAATGGCATCAGTCTCTTCTAGATTTAAACAAACGGGTTTTTCCACAAACACATGCTTCTTATTCTTAATCGCCGATAACACACAATCTGTATGGTATTCATCACTATTTAACACCATGACAAGCTCTAAATCTTTTTGCTGTGTTAGTTCCTCTGCATCTGTGTATAGATGTTCAACTTGATACTTTTCACCTATGACCTGCAGTAACTGTTCGGAAATATCACAGAGGGCTGCTATTTCAAATTGATCGGACAAATTCTTTAATATTGGCAAATGAATAATCTGTCCTACTTCACCTAAACCAATGACACCAACTTTTATTTTACTCATACATGACCATCCTTTCATATAATGTTCAAGTACTTTGTTATCAATCGTTTATTTATCATGTAACCAATGCTTAAGGCGTAAGATGATTTCCTTTATGTCTTCAGTTGGGCAATAATAGAGATCATATTAGTTACATAACTCAACAATTTTATGTGGTATAAAGGGCAATGAAGCTAATCTTATGTTATTCCAGCATCAAAGGAATCATTGGATATTTAGCTAAGTTCTTAGCATTGTTATATATCCAATCTATGTTATCTGTTTTTTTCAAGCAAACTCCAATAAATCTTTACTAACATCTATTTTCTGTTACTATTGCTCCAAGTCAATGTAAGCGGTAACAAAATTCTCCTTGACCACAACCTAAATCACAAAATTTTTAATATTGAAGGATTAGGATATTTATTTAATTTTTTCTAATACGAATGGATAAGAGGTTTAAAATAATTCTTGATTTTTTCTTACATCATCTTATTGTTTGGGACACATCCTCCCCCTTCCTACTAATATATTTACTTATTTCAATAGTTAACTCAAAAAACCTTTTATTTTATATTATTTCCTGTTCACCCGGTTTAATTAGTAAGTTCATTCCCAATTAATGGCTAAATTTATTAAATACTCTTACTCCATAAAATGGCCCGATTGTACCGCAAGGATTAATATCATATTTTTACAAAGTTTGGTAATTTTTCATATAAAAAGCTACCCATTAAAAATGGGTAGCAAGTAACAAAAGTTATCTGAAAACAATTTATTATTTTCCATATACAATGCCAGAAGGTTATTCGTATTTCACATTAACATACAATAAAATTTACCTGTTTTTATGCCGGTGAACAAAGTAGAATAAGTATGTTTATTATTAAAAGGTAAGAGAGAATTACATCATAAAATAAAATGGTTTACAATCATTTGCAATGTTTAGTCTTTCCTTTTGTAAGACTAATAATCTACTAGACAAATCAACAAACCAAATCTTATCACGTGTATCTAAGGCTAAATTGATAAGAAAATACAATTCATCTTCATATGGTTTAAAGTCTACAGGTGCATGTTTTAATTCGTTAGTCGATACATAAATGCTGTGGTTGATCTTAACGCCAATATCATTTTTCAAGAATCTTACATAGTAGTTATTTTTGTAAACAGATACTACAAACCCCGTTTTTCCACTTGTATCTTTGACCCAATCTCCAATTGAAAACATGCTTTTCACCCCTTGGAATTTCGTATTAAACAGGTGCAAATTGGCCCTTTATTCGCTTATTGTAGTTGCAACTAGCAGAAATATTCTAAGGTGGGATGCACTATTTGACTGTAATAATTTAATAACTGTCTTTTTTTGAAATACCCCCCAATAAATAAGAATCATTTTTGTAAAGGTACAAGATCAAGCCTCAATTCACCCTAGTTGTTACCTCTTGACCTAGTGCAGCAATTTTCCCAAAGTGTTCACATCCTAAAAAATAAATAGAGCTGGTAGAATCAACTTTACTTCCTCAATACAAAAAGTAGAAATTCTATTGAGATATTACTTTGAGTTTTAGGCTTTGGAATATTACTTTCTTTATTTTTAAGGATAAAATAGATTAAATCCTGAAGTAAAGACACCTTACACCTTTATTCTACATCCTCGGTAATGACCGCCGGTTCGACGCTAACTTCTTCCATGTTCTCTAAGATCCGCTTTGCAATGAGTTTATATCCGCTAGTGTTTGGGTGGAATTGATCATCAGATAATAACTCAATATCAGAATGACTAAATAAATCAGAGATTGGAATATAATTTACATTATCAAATTCCTCTGTAACGGATTTACTAGATTCATTCCAATCGTTAACGATCATTTGTAATTCTTCAATATCACCAAAATAACGATCAAACGGATTATAAAAACCAACCAAGTAAATATTTGTGTTTGGATTAACTTCATTGATCTTATTAAAGATTGCTGTTAATCTCTCAAGATATTCGGGTTTTTCTTGATTAAAAAGTTCTATATTAAGATTGGTAAAATTGGTTCTGACAATCTTCATAATGTCGTTGGCGCCAATTGTAATGATAACAATATTAGCCTTTTGAATAGATTCTGCAACCTCTTTCTTTTCTAGGCGTTTTAATAATTGGTCTGTACGGTTTCCTCTTTTCCCATAGTTTTCAATAGTAATATTTATGTTATTATCTTCAAATGTGTTATTTAAGATCCCGACATAACCGCCGCTTTCTGTTTCATCTCCTATGCCTTGGGTGAGGGAATCACCAATTGCTACAACCTTTAAATCCTTTTTGAATAATCTTATTACACCATCTACTGCTTCCCTAACCGTTTCCCTGACATCTTCAGTAATTGTAATAAGTTTATTATCTTCGCTATCTGCTACTTCTTCCTCTTCATTATCTTCAATATTACCAGAAACATCCTCAACCTGTTCCTCTTTCTCAGGAGATTCATCTTCAGCAACAGTTTCTTCTTTCTTTTGAGATTTACCTGTCATTTCATTAGAATCTGCCGCACCATTTAACGATACTTCTACATCTACCTGTTTTGTTTGATTAGAGTTTGAAAGAAATAAGTATAAGCTAAAACATATTACTAGCAAACTAGCAATAATGATCGTTACTTTCAATCTCCCCATATTTAACCACACCTATCGATTTATCGAATTGTTCAACTATAAAAAAAGAAAAAAGCAACCTAAAATAATATAACATTTTATATGTTTCCTTAATTGTACTATAAAAGCTTACATACACTCTTGGGATTATTCACCATTAATAGGCAGATCACATAGTTTTGGTAATCAAACCAACACTTCTATTTTCATTAATACCCTTAGTTTTGTATTTTATTAACTAATAAAAAATTCACACATGAAAATAGGAACTCTTGCTCGTATGGTAATTCTTAAAAAGGAGCTGAATTTTATGTAATCTGATTTAGAAAAAAAATTTCCCGTAGCTATTTTAATACCTATACACGGTAAAAAGTCCTACACTTAAAGGAAAAATACATACGGAGTGACAGAAAGTGTTCTTTGCTTTCTGATCAATTCGTAGTGGAGACCTATATAAACCTTCTATCTAAAACCTTATTTCAAAAGAAAAAAGCTAGCCTAAAGGCTAACTTGTATATTCATTAAAAAAATCAGGAATGAACAAAGGGTATACCTATAATGAGTATCTAGTTACTAAATTGAAAAATAGGATTGTCCAAATTGAATATTCTTCTCATTTTATTTTTAAATTCATTGCTTCGCAGAAAATCAGGTGTACGAATGTTTGGAGGATGTTCGTTATACATAAAAAACGTTAATTCTTACACATCTTTTCTCTAAACAATTTTATCATTAGTTGAACTTTTTCCGATATTGCCCAGGGGTCATTCCTTCACTTTTTCGAAATGACCGAATAAAAGAAGCAGAACTGTTATAATGGAACCTCTCAGCAATTTCCGATATTTTAATATTTGTTTCACTTAGTAATTTCTTAATCTGATTAATTCTATATCGCATTAAATAATCACTAAAACTAGAACCTGTTTCTTTCTTAAAAACTCTACTAACATAGCTGGGATGAAAATTAATTTTTGATGCAACGTATTCAAGTGTAATATCTTTATAAAATTCATCTTCTATAATTGACAAAACACTCTCTGTAATATTCGTTTGCTGGTTTGTTCTTATCTCATAATATTTGTCGATTATGGGTGGGATAATGGATTGATTAAACCAGTCTTCAGCCTCTTGAACCGTATTGAAACTGAATAATTCATCAAATACCATTGCTTTACCGAATAGTTGATCTGGGGATTCATCTGCTTCTTGTACAAGCTCCAATATTTTAGCCAATAATTGGGCCAATATGGTTTGGCAATTATGAAAGGGTATATTAAATTTCGTCATATAAGAAATGAATTCCTTTAACAATTTTCTAGATTCTTCTTGATTGGCACTTTTAATTGAATCAAGAAGCTCTAATGAAACTTGCTTTGGATAATTACACTTCAAAGTTTGGTTCCCTGTAATATCATCAACATGTAAGATCACACCAGGTTCTAAACGATGTCTATACTTGAGCGCTTTTATAGCCTCCTCATATCCTTGTGCGGTTTTTTCCAGTTGATCGTATGTACGACCAATTCCAATACTAATTTGTAAACCCAGATGTTTTAAAACAAGAGTTTTTATTTTGGAGGCAACGCTATAAAAATACTTTTTCTGATCAACAGAATTTTTTTCATTACTTAATAGGATGGTTACTTGGTAATCATTTAAAAATACAGGGCTAAAATGCTTATCCTCAGCGATTGTATTACGAACAATATTATTAATGGCAAATAAAAGTGATTCTTTGTCATCACTTTGATAGTTTGTATTCTCCAATTGATCTATGTTAATGATGACGACAGCTAACGCATGCCAGGATGTTGGAAACTTCAAATTCACCAGCATGCTATCTTTCTCATTTGATTTTACTTGCCCCAAAAGTAATTTTAGAACGAAGTATTCCCTTAAATGGTTCAATTGATTATTTATTCTGTGTTCAAGCTGCAAATTACTGCTTTTAATAGAATGTATTTTTCTTTGGATACAATCAAATTCATCTTTTGAATCTGTATCATCCTCAGTTAACGAAACAACCGATTTATATACATTATGAATCGGGTTGTATAAGCGGCGTGACCATTGAAGTGCAATAATGCTGATTATGATAATAATAACGATACAATAAATAACAGTATACCAAGCAATGTCTTTGGATTCTTTTGTAATAGCTTCTATCGGCACAACTGACAAATACGTCCATTGATTAAATGTAGATTTACTATAGTTGATGCCAACGCTTTTACCTTTAAGTTTAGTTGTAAAATAACCATTAGTGGCATTGCTATTTTTAATTTTATTTATTAAATCATTAAATAAAAAAGGGGACTGTTTAGATGAATTATTTGAAATTAACTTATACTCCTTGTCCAATACAACTATTTCATTTTTCTTGTTTTTTTCATTGATAATTTCTGTAATCTTTTCATTAGTAATGGTAACAATTATTAAGCCTTTTGGATTTTTTGAAAGCAATGGAATTTTTTTAACTAGTTTAATCGATTGTCCGTTTTCATCTGAAAATGTAAGCCAATCTGATGAATGGGGAGTTCTAGCTATTTTTAAATAGTGTTTTCTATAGTCTTCTTCCTTAAGTTGACTAAGACCTTTTTTATCTATTAACCATTTTTCATCATGATTCACCAATTCCAAATTATGATACCAAATTTTATCTGTTATAAATTTTTTCATAACATTTGCAAGGGTTCTATATTCGATAAAGTCTTTTGGTGTAATGCTTTTTTGAAAATTGGAAGTAAAATCAGGTGACAAAATATTTGCGTTTACTTTTGTATCTAAGACCTCTAACTGATGTTCAACTCTCATTTGAGTTTGTAATAAAACTTGCATATTTTCTTTGGCAACTTTTTCTTCGATATCAGCCGACGCTTTCGTATACGATAAAATTCCTATTATAATGACTGGTAATGTTGATAATATCAAACTATAAATAAACAGCTTTTTATAATACCTATAATTAATGTTATTAATGGAAGATCCCCCCAAAAAGCTAAAATGGTCTCAATATTCATCACTCACATTCATGTATTCCGCTTTGTTTTTTATGTGTAGGTTTTTCCTCTGGAATAAATCGATTCCTTTATGTGTGGCATTCCTTGTCATTTTGCTGATTACCTGTACTTCGATTTTCAGAGCAAGCACCAAAGGCCAACAAGACAGACGTTTTTAACATCCCCATCACGTTAAACGCTTTTTCACCATCTACCTCCTTATACACGAGAATTTGCGCCCATAATTATTCCTTGAGCCCTAGTTAAACTAAAACTGCTGCACTCAAATAAATTAACTATAATCGTTGAAATAACAACAAAGTAAGCGTATACAATCTTTTTTAAATCTTACTTGCAGAATAATATCACTGTCAATCAGGCTTTAGTATTTTATATAAATTTATATACTGCAAGAAATTTAGTTCCCTTCGTCAAAAGAATTTCATACTCCCAGAAAGCCCCTTCACTAGATGAATGCAAAAATTCTCTGTTGCCAGCTACACTTCCATCAAAGAATTAAGAAGATTACATCGGTTCAGTGTTATCAAAACTCCCGTTAAGCTGTATCTAAATATACCCGGAGAAGGAAATATGGTCGGCTTCCTCAAAATCTCGGAGTCCATCTTTGTTCATCAAAACTGATCACTAATACCTTTCCACAGGTATCCTTACTCACAACTCGAAATAGAGTAAAGCACACTAAAAAGACAGGTATATCCAATACCTGTCTTTTCGTATTTTTTCACATTTTTCTCTTTTACTTTTTGTATTCTTTGGCATATTCTTCAGCAATTTGATCTCCGCCGCTGCTTCGCCAATTTTTAATCTGTTCTTTCCATTCATCTGCATCTATTTCACCCATAATATATTTCGTATTAGCATCTTCAATAATCGTATTTAATTGGGACCCTTTTTCAGATTGTGTATCTGAAATTAAGTTAACTGCTGGATTATGAATGGCAAACGGTTCATTTTCTTTTGGAATTTCTAATTCTTTTGTTTCAAGTGGTGTTAATTCTCCTTTAAGTGCATTTACCTCTGCTGGTACAATTCCCAATGGTAATTGATATGGCAGAATTACCTCATTATGAAGATCTGATCCTTCGATAGGAACTGGTTTCCCATCAACCAATTCATAATGCATTCCTTCTATTCCCCATTCAAACAATGTATGCATAGGCTCTTCCTGAAGCTTTTCAAAAAAGCCCAATAAATCTAGCAGTTCTTTTTCCGTTTTGACTGACGACTTAGGAAATACGAAGATTCCGTTATGACCGCTCCCTGCTGGTACTCTTTTCCCCTGCGGGCCTTCAAGAAGACTAAATACACCTAACTCAACATCAGGATTCGTCTCTTTTATTCGATTATACATTCTTACAACCGCATTACTTGTATCAGGCCAAACACCTGCTTTACCTGTTGAAAAAGCCTCTTCCCATTGGGAACGCTCAATAACTGCAAAATCTTGAGTAATTAATTTATCATCATATAATTTTTTGAAGAAATCTAACCCATCTAAATACTCTTTGGTTGTTGCTGCGTGAAAGAATTTTCCGTTTTCTTCTCCCCAACCATTTGGTGCTCCAAATAATGGGGCAAATCGATTGATTAACGCTTGTCCCTCAACTGTCATACCGTACGTATCATCTTTACCATTTTGATCAGGATCTTTATTAGTAAATGCATCAAGCATATCATAAAATTCATCCACTGTTTTTGGTTCTTTCATCCCCAAATTATCTAACCAATCTTTACGGTAGATATAAACATCACGAGCGATCGGACGTACTCGGGGAAGACCGTATATTTTTCCATCTATTGATATGTTCTCATAAATGATAGGATCTATACTTGATAGATTTGGAAACTGATCCAAATATGGCCCAATTTCCCAAAACACATCACCACGGAATGCATTAACCATGTATGGTTCCCTAAACCAACTGCTTCCAATAATATCAGGCATATCTCCCGAGGCAACGACTGCTGGTAATTTTTCGGCAACAGTAGCACCTGGCGCAGCTGATATGTCTAATTTTGTATCGGTATATTCTTCGATTGCTTTTTCTACTTCATTATCTTTTTTTGGAAACTCCAGTCCATCAAAATGCATCATAATACTAACTTCTCCATTAGAGTCTGAACCTGCTTGTCCCTCTTGATTACCACTAGCTTCTTCTTTATTGCTGCAACCAATTAATACAGTCGCAAGAACAATCATTAATACTATAGAAAGACCAATCTTCCTTCTTACCTTCATTTCAGGCATCTTCTTCCCTCCAATATTGATAGAAATTGAGTTTATTTAGCACGACTAGCCTTTAACAGAACCTAACAATACTCCTTTTGCAAAATGTTTCTGCAAAAAAGGATAAACAATTAGGATTGGAACTGTAGATATAACAATAACAGCCATTTTTATACCTTGTGAAAACACAACTGCATCATCAGCAATTTCACTTGAGTCCCCTATAGAACCCTGTGCTAAAATAACAACTTGTCGAAGTAATACTTGTACAGGCCATTTCAAAGGGTCATTAATATACAGAACAGCATTAAAGTATTGATTCCATAGCCCCACAGAGTAAAATAAGCCAAATGCCGCCATTGCTGGTAATGATAATGGGAGCACAATTTTGAATAAAATTCCTACTTCATGACAGCCATCAATTCTTGCAGCTTCTTTTAATTCTTCAGGAATACCTTGGAAGAAATTTTTCAAAATAATAAGATAAAAGGCGCTTATCGCATTTGGAATAATTAATGCCCAATATGAATCAAGCAATCCAGTCCCTTTTACAACAAAGTAGGTAGGAATCATTCCTCCGTTAAATAGCATTGTGAACACTATCATTAATAAAAATATTCGGCGGCCAGCCAAATGCGTATGGGAAAGCGCATATGCCATTAACGAGGTTAACAAAAGGTTAATAAATGTCCCTAGTACTGTGATATACACAGAAACCCCCATGCTGCGAGCAAACGTTTCGGTTGAAAAAATATACCGATAAGCATCTAACGAAAATTCAGTTGGAATTAATGCGCTTGTATTAGAAAACGATGAAATGACCACATAAATAAATGGTAGAACAGTTGCGAAAGCAACAATAGAGAGAAACGTATAATTAAAAATGTCGAAAATTCGGCTTCCAAGTGTTTTGTCGTTAGTCAATTTTTCTCCCTCCTTTATTAGGCTTCTAGTATATTCCCTCTTCACCAAATTTCTTCGCCAGTTGATTAGCACCAATCACTAAAATAAGGCCTACAACAGACTTGAATAATCCTACTGCAGCACTGTAACTAAACAGGCCTTGCCTAATCCCAACAGTATACACATAAGTATCAAATACCTCACCGACTTCACGGTTCATGGCATTTAACATTAAAAAGATTTGTTCAAAACCTAAATCTAAAAAGTTTCCAAGGCGAAGAATAAGGAGAATAATAATGACACTGCGAATAGACGGCAACGTAATATGCCACAAGAGTCTCCATCTATTTGCCCCATCAATCCTTGCAGCCTCATATAATTGTGAATTTACTCCTGCAAGAGCGGCTAGGAAAATGATGGTTCCCCATCCTGCATCCTTCCAAACCATTTGAATAATAATTAGCGGTCTAAACCAATCTGCATCCGTTAAAAATTGGACTTTATCTCCTCCTAAAGAGGCGATAAGTTCATTAATAACCCCACCCTCAGTACTCAACAAAATGTAGGAGATACCAACTACAACAACCCATGAAAGGAAATGCGGTACATATACCATTGTCTGGACAAACCGTTTAAACATTTCTTTTCTAATTTCATTTAATAATAGGGCCAGGATGATTGTGATTGGAAAAAAAATAACTAAATCTAAGAAGGCGATATATAACGTATTCTTCATTAACATCCAAAATTGAGTTTCACTAAATAAACGTTCAAAGTGTTTTAGGCCTACCCATTCACTATTCCAGATACCTAGGTGAGGTTGATAATTTTGAAAAGCCATAAGCACTCCCCACATCGGAAAATACTTATAAATGACAAAGTACAATAAACCAGGTAATAGAAACAGATAAAGCCATCGATCCTTCCACAATCGAATATAAAGTGGTTTTTTTTCCACTTCTATCTTTTCTTGAAGTTTCGTCGTAATGACTTGCTGCGGTGATGCATTCACAAAATCCCCTCCTTAAAATTATTTTCGATACAAAGAAATCAGTATTCCCCTTTCAACCAATTAATTGAAAGCTCTTTCATTTTTGTTTTGAATATTCTGAATAACTTGTTTAGAACATATCAAACTAAATCATTTCATGTCCATATCCATCTCATGACAAGGTAAATGAACCTTTGAAATATAGAGAAAATATGGTTTATATTGTAAGGATTTTTAAGTGAATATGCATTCTAAACTCTAAAACATCCATTTCATAACCTAGAAAAAAGTTCTATTCAGGGCTCATTTATATTGTTTAAACAGCAGCAGCAAAACTAACCTTGATATGTAATGTAAAAAAGGTTTTCGTAAACTTCCTACTCCAGTAGGATGGTAACCATTTATGCTAAGAAAATGAATAGGTTATTTAGAGACTTATAAAGGGGGAACATACGGAATAGACAGATCAAAGATAAACGATCCAAAGCAAGAGAAGTAATGCGTCCGTTCAGTAATAATATGGACACTTTTGGTGTATACTTAAAAAGTTTCAATTAGATACGTCTGAAATAATGCTGGATGAAAAGCAACCCGATGAATGGGAATTTGACAATGGAAGTTTCGAATATAGCATTAAGTTCCCCACTGCAACACTGCAGCAATTTAAGGACATGCATGTGTCTTGGAGGGCAAATATAGATCATTTCTTTATAGAACTTGTAAAGAAAAGAAAATCTCTTTATCTGCAAAGGAGAGAAAATAATGAAAGATTTTTCCAGCATTGTCCATATAGGTGAATTAATTGCCGTTTCTAATGTTTTCCAACTAAATACTTATCAAATGGTATCATTACTAGAAGATGGTTTAATGGAAGTATTCGAAAACAAGGAAGCTTTTTGGGAAAAATACGGAAAGAAGGAATCTTATGGCGAATTAGATTGGTGTGAGTTAAATAATGGGAAAATCTTTACTAAACAAAAATAGGAAAATGATGGAGATAAAAACCATTCTATTTAGAATGTTTTTTAGATTTTCTTCTTCACCTATCATGCCTTTTGCTTGAATAAGAAAAAAGAAGTATCACCAAAACCCTAAGGCAATTCCAATCATCCATAATTGATATTAAAATGTCCTTTGAAAACACTTCTGTGAATTTAGTTTAATGCCCCTCTGTATTGTTCGTTTCTATTTTTTCTCGTATACTTGCTACTATCTCCCTTTTAAATATATGAAACTATGTTAAATTTCACAGACTCCCACTCGATACATGTTCCCTTTAAAAAGATTTTTATAATTTTTTTAAAATACCCCAACACTTTCTTCGCCTGAATCGTTATCTAGATGAAAGCGCAAGCAATCAGAATTTTCTCCAAATGTTAAGAACCATTGATTGATTAAAAAATGACTAAAAGTGAGTGATCAATTTTGGAAGCGAGTGATTTATATGAGAAGTTAAAGAAAGATCTTCACCGCTTTGCCCTTTCGATTGCCAGGCATGAACAGGAAGCGAACGACCTTGTACAGGATGCAATCTTGAAGGCAATAAACGAAAAACAACTTCATAGTTTACCAGAATATAAACAGCGGGCATGGTTTTTTCGGGTCATGAAAAACAGGTTGATTGATGATCGCAGAAAAGAAAAGCGGATGATGGAATGGGAGGATGAATTCGATTTATCCGAACAAGAAGCGGTTTTTTCCCATTTAGAAATGACGGAATTATTATCTCATTTACCACAGGAGTTAAGTGATCTAATTTTCAAACGATACTGGCTTGGGTTATCCAGCCAGGAAATCGGCAGGCAATTGGAGCTGCCAGCGGCTACGGTGCGCTATAAACTACATATTGCCATCAAACGTTTAAGAAGGATATTGGAGGAGGATTTTTAATGAGTCAGCGTATTGGAAATGTTGGAGTATTAAATTTAATGAATGCAACAGAGGAAAGCATTAAAGAAATAGATCGCATTGAAAATGTAGGGATGGTCCTTTTCCGGCCAGAAAATGCGCATCTATTGTCCGCTTTGAATATTGGCAATATCGGAACAACCATCGAGGTACCTGAAGATTTTACTCTTTACAATGGTGTATTACATCTTAATGAAGCCTTTCTGAATTCTATTTCAGAGCCGGTTAAATTGTTAGTAGATGGCACCGTTATTATTGAAAAAGATGTAAAACCTGAACAAATGAAAACAGGACTGCTGTATTTGAAGGTAAATGGAAAGGTATATTCCCCTCCGCATCTCTCTGGGGCGGTAAACCAGATCGTCAAAGAAGGGGTTATGGATCTGAAAACATATGATGGAGCGGCCCCAAGGTTTGAAAACGGGAAATTATCAATAACAAATTCATTCCTTCAGGCCCTTGAGGAACCACAGAATTTAGTGGTAAATGGTTTGCTTACTTTTTCGGAGGATCTAAATATGGAGCAGTTTGGTGAAAAAATCAACAAATTGGAGATTAATGGGAACGTGATTCTTTTTGAGGAACAAGAGTCATTTTTATATAAAAAAGCGGTATCTATAGCAGGAAAGGTTGAAGTGATCCCATCCGGTTATGAGATGTTGAATAAACCGCTGCAGGTAAATGGCCGCTCGATTCGCAGATTTCATAAAAAGAAATTTTATACAAGAAAACCCGTCATATTTGAAAAAGATGTAACGAGGGAATTGCTATTGGAGGCCATTTCAAGCATCCATTCTACTTCCCTCATCATTTGTCACGAGGATGTAGAAGATCTCGTTTTTGAACTTACAAGTCTTTTGGAAACAGAAGTTTTAACTTACCAAAACCTTTTTGTGCTTATTGAGGGAGAAGAAATTTGGTCCAATGATCAATTTCGTGCAATGGAACAGCCTGTGAACATGATTGTTAATGGGCAGCTGCACCTTGATCAAGACATAGAAGAAGCTGTTCTGCGAGAAAAGGTCTTAACATTGGATATCCTTGGAAAAGTGTTAGTGCCAGATAAGAAATGTAAAGGCTTTTTGCAAAACATCATCAGACTTAATACTGGAATACTGGAGGCAGAAAGTACAAAGCAACAAACGGCATCCCTTAATAATGTAGGAAGACTCTCTCTATAAAAAGGAGGATATGTTTAGGTTCATGAATATCCACTTAACCAATCATGGACCTGCAGAAGTATGAGGAGTACCAATTTGCAGGGCATTTTAACTGGAAAAAAGAAAAAGGGTTATCCAAGAAAAAGGCATGTCATTAATTTTGTATGTAAAATAAAAAACTAGCTTTCAGGTCCTATGACATGAAAGCTAGCATATTTCTTAATAGAGGTTTTATTCATCTAATGTAAGGGAAAGCCAACTATTATTTTACGCTCAATTGTTTTGATAAAATAATCAATTGTTTAGCATTTTCATCAGAGATTGATTTTCCGCTTTGTGCGTTTACTTGATTTTCGTAAGCACGCAGCTGGCCAATTACCGCTCCAGTATTCCCTTTAGCTGCTGATGCTTTTGCTGATTGCAGCTTTTCAATTAGTGAATAGGCTGCTCCCTGTTTTGTAACAAATGTTTCCGTCAATCGGCTTAAACTATCAAAGTCAACAGTTACTGTAAATTGAATGTCAACTTTCACACTATTACCTGCTTTGTCTGTCGCTGACGCTGTGACTTTATTTACTCCTAATTCGAAAGTATAGGCTGGTCCCTCAACATTCGGACATTCTTTAGAAGCAATTCCCGACAGCTCATCGGTTGCACTGCATGTGATGCTGATGTGCGAATCTGCTGAATAACTCTCTTGATGACCGGTAAATTGGATCACCGGTGCCGTTTGATCGAGTGTGATCGTTTGCTCATACGTTTTGCTGATATTTCCGGCATTGTCCTTAAACTCTACAAATACGGTTTTCTCTCCATCACCTGATGGCAATGTTAGTTTTTTTGTTGCTTTATACTCTTCCCAATCTGACCATTCTTTTGAATCAGTTGAATAGCGAACTTGAAGGATTCCGCTTACATCATCAGCAGCTTCCAAAGATAAAATAACCGTTCCTTTATTCGTAAACCCTGCACCTGCATTGATCATAAACTGACCTTCTGGCGGTGTTGTATCTTTTTGTTTTTCCACCGTTACCTCACTCACAGCCATTAAACCGCCATCCACTGTTGTTACGCTGATTTTTGCACTACCTTCTTTCAGGGCCGTGACTTTTCCGTTTTCATCAACCGTTGCTACTTGTTCATTATTGCTTGACCATACAACCGCTTTATTGACTGCATCATTCGGGGCAACAGTTGCAGTTAACTGGCTTGTTTTACCTTCGGAAAGATTTAATGCTTCATGATCAAGCATAACACTGGTTGGCTTTTGTTCCGGTGCTGGGACACGGACGGTTGGAATATTTGCCAGTAAAGCCTCATGTTCAGCTTTCGTAACAGGGATGACTGTTCCATGACGCGGACGTGCAGGTAAATCGTAGTTTTCAGACATCTTCCATTCACCTGACTGTAAATCGGTCGTTTCAAAAGGGACATATCCTCTGCCGCCAAACTCATCAATAAACATATACCATTTTTCTTCTGTATTCGATTTGAAGATCGTAGGGCCTTCACCTGCACTTATTGACCCTTTGCCAATACCTTCCTTAATCAGCTCGAAGGTTGGATCAAGAACTGAATCCCCGACCTCTTGGAAAATAAATTTACCATTTGGCGATGTTGACGTATTGTTTCTCTCATCCTTTGATAAGCGATAGATTTTATCGTCATGCTCGATCATCGTTGTATCAATGACGGAGTAGCCATAATCCATATAGACTTTTGGTTCTGTAAATGTATAGAAATCTCTTGTCTTACTGTACATCATTTTATTGTAGGTTGAACCAGTATGCTCTTCATTGTCATAAATCTTAGAAGCCCAGAATACAACATATTCTCCAGTCGTATCATCATAATAGACTTCAGGTGCCCATGTATTTCCTGCTTCTTTTGGTGCAACTTCAACCATTCTTTGCTCAGACCAATTGATTAAATCAGCCGATTCCCAAACCATAATCGATCTGCTTCCGGATCTTTGCGCTCGATCCCAATTCCAATCCCCATTGATTTTTAGATCGGTTGCAATGAGGTAGAATTTATCACCTTCAGGAGAGCGAATAATAAACGGATCTCTAAGGCCTTTTTCGCCTAAATTAGACGTGATGGCCGGTTCTTCATTATTCAACTCATTCCATGTAAGCGGATTGTTGCCCTCACTTAAGGCGAAATAAATTTGCTCGCCGTTCGTGTAGCCTTCTCCAGTAAAGTAACTGAAGACATACCCTTCATATTTTTCCTTTTTCGGCATTTCTTTAACCTTTGCTAAAAATGCCTTTGTAATGGATTCTTTATTTAAGGTAATTGTTGCCGTCAATTTAACTGTTGTATCACCTTCACCATGTGCTGGGCGTGTAACCTCTCCAGTAGCAGTAACGATCGATGAATCACTTGATTTCCAAGTAATCGTTGACCCATTTTCTCCTGATGCCGGTAACGTTAGGTTTCCGCGAACATCTTGAATGTTATGCACCTTTAATGCTTCTGCATCTGTTCTGGCTGCGGCAGAATCATGCGGTTTCTTTACTACAGTTACTGTAAATTCTTTTGTTGCCTCTTCCTTACCGTCTGAAATTGTTGCTGTAATCATCACTGTTTTGTTTCCTTCTTCAAATGCTGGTCTCGTAACCTTTCCTTCATTTGTAATGATGTCTTGATTTTGTGATTCCCAAGTGATGGTTGTTCCGTTTGCTCCTGTCTTAGGGAATGATAAATCTGTTGTGATTTCATCCTTGCTTTTGTTTTCATTAAGAAACGTTGAGTCATCTAATTGTTTGATCGCATTTTGAAGCAATAAACCATCCATTTTCGCAATTTTTGCATCAGCTGCTTCTTTTAATTTGCTTACTTCTGTTGCAGTTAAAGCACCATCATATACTTCAAAATCAGCGATCATTCCGCCAAGGTATGGATCAGCAGAATAGAAGGAACGGCCAATAAATCCGCTTCTGCCATTTACATTGTTTATTTGTGCCAATGTATATCCGTTTGTTGATCCGGATGCCGCCTCAACACCATCAATATACAATTTCACTGTTTTATCTTCACCAGACATAACCGCAGTCACCAGTTTCCATTCGTTTGACTCTAAAGAACCTGTTGTTGCATTTGCTCCAGCCTCGTTTTGCCAGCTTGTGATGCCAATACCTACCCGTGCAGATTTGTCACCTGAATTGCGTTTTGGTGTCATAAATAGGTATTTATTGCTGTCCTGACCTAAAGCAAATAGCCATTCAGCCTCATTCTTGCCTTCCCAATTTACTAATGATGAAACAGTCACACTCTCAAGCCCGTTCAATACGCCTTGAGGCATCTCTATATACGAGCTTGTTGAGCCGCCTTTAAAACTGATTACTCCTGTCTCATCCCCTTTGATTAGTTCGGCGTTTTGAGGATTGACAAGCTTTCCTTCAAAGTTACCTGTGTTATCTGCTACTTTCGTGCCTTCAATTCTTTTCATATCATAATCAAGAATTAACTCAGCTTTTTCCGGCTCCTCAACTGGAGGCTCTGAAACTTCTTCATCTGCTAAACTAGCAATTTCTTCAGCGTTTAGAGCTCGGTTATAAATTTTAAAGTCATCAAATTTCCCGTTAAAGAGACTGTGATTTTCATTGCTGGACTTGCCTAAATAGTTCATCGTTGTTTCTAATAGCATTCTTGGCTCGACATTATACGTTGAGCTCCGTGAAACTTCTTTTCCGTCTACATATAAAACAGCATCAAATCCCTCAATTGTCATAGCTGCATGGTGCCAATTTGCTGTTGAAAGCATTGGTCCTCTCACAGCATATTTATAGGAACTTCCTAAAAGTGAATGTTGATTGGCAAATTTTTCAGTAAAAGGTGTAACAATCGCAAATTCCAGGTTACCTGAATCTCCCTGTGTACTTAAATACATCGTATTGCGGTTTGCTACTCTTCCAGTATTTGAAGAAAAATCAAAGATGCGTTGATTTGCTTGATTACCGTCTACTTTAACCCAAGTAGACATTGTCATGCTTTCCAGGTTAAGGTCTTTAATCATATTTTCTGGCAGCTCAACATATCCTGTGCTTCCATCTAACTCTACTGCTCCTGAAGATTTCCCAACTGTATCATTTGAAACAATGTTAGACCCGCCTACTAATTTGGCATCAAAACCATTATTTGAAACATCTTTTACAGTTGTTCCATCAACATCTTCTTGGTCAAATGTATAGTGAACAACTGGTTTTTCAGATTGTTCTGGTGAAGGCATGCCATATTTTTCTTGAAGGGCATTGTATTCAGCGCGAGTGATCGGTATTACCGTACCATGTCGCGGTCCTGGCGGCAGCGCATATTCAGATTCGGGAAGTAAATTGTTCACAAATTGCGATCCATCCTCTAAGTTTGTCGACAAGCGAACATGATATGGCCAGGAATCTAAGAACATATACCATTTATCATCATGGATATCTTTAAAGATGGTTTGTCCTTCATTGTTTCCTTGGTGACCGATCAATCCTCTGTTTCCATCCTTTGTGCCAGGTATTACATCATATTGGAACCCATTTTCTTTGATTCCATCTTTATCTTGGAAGATATCCGTTGCTTTCTCGTAATACACTCTGTAATTCACTTCAGATTTTGTAAAGCGATAAAATGTGCCATTATCTTGAACAAAACTTGTATCGATTGTAGGGAATCCTTCATCGATAAACACTTTTGGTTCAGAGAAAGTATGGAAATCCCTAGTTGTAGCGTAATACATCACATTGTACTGTCCTGCTGGTCTTCCATTTGGGTAATCGCCATACGTTTCTTCATTTTTCATTGAAGACGCCCAGAATACAACATATTCACCCGTTTTTTCGTTATAAACAGCTTCGGGCGCCCATGTATTGCCGCCGGTTTTAGGAGCCACTTCTACCATTCGCTGTTCGCTCCAATTGACAAGATCATCTGACTCCCAAACCATAAGGGAATGGCTTCCTGTGATTTGCGCTTGGTCAAAGTTTGTGCTTTCACCCATTTTTAAGTCCGTCGCCAACATATAAAATTTATCTCCTTCTGGAGATCGGATGATAAATGGATCTCTAAGGCCCTTTTCACCCATGTTTGACTGAATGACCGATTGGCCATTATTTAAGGCACGCCATTTTAACGGATTTTCTGCTGTTGCGAAAGATATTTCCTCTCCACCTTCGTATTCTCCCGTGAAATAAGAGAAGAAATAAGCATCATAAGTCAATGCACCTGGATCCTTTTTGACTGTAAGAAGAAATTCCTTTTTCGTTTCAGCTTCCCCTTTTGAAATGGTCGCTGTTAAAGTAACCTTTGTATCTGCTTCAGGTCTTGTGACCCAGCCGAGCATTTTATTGTTTTCAGCTGCCTCTGCAGATCCTTTCACCGTCTCGGGATTTGAGGATTCCCACGTAATGGAACTCCCTTCTTCACCTGATACCGGTAAGCTTAGATTCCCTTTTACATTATCTGCGTTAATAATCGTTACGTTTGATGCATCAAGCTCTACAACTTGTTCATCCGTATATTCCTTTAAAACAGTTACCGTAAATTGTTTCTTTGCTGTCAGTCCTTCATAAGCTAAATTTGCTGTTAACTCAACTTCTGCATTTGACTCAGTTTTTTCAGGACGAGTAACGGTTCCATCATTTGCAATAACTTCAGTATTGCTTGAACTCCATGTTAGATCTACACCATGCTTGCCCTTTGCAGGAAGGGCTAGATTACTTGTGATATGATTAATACTTTCATCACCACTGTTTACATATTCAGTAATATCCAAAGACTCTGATGCATCATTGATCACAAGCTGATTGATTTTTGCTATTTTGCTAGATGTTTCAGTATAAACGTTAGCAACCTGTTCATCTGAAAGCGCCCCATTGTAAACACGGAAATCACCGATCATTCCTTTAAAAAAGGAATCATTTTTAAAAATTGATTTTCCGATAAATCCTGAAAAACCAGCTGACGGATCAATAATTTCCGATAATTTTTTCCCGCCTGCTGATCCTGTTGCCACCTTTGCCCCATTTACATATAAGGTAATCGTATTGGCTTGGCCAGAGAAGACAACAGTGGCTACCTCCCATTTATCAGCTTTCATTGCCGATGTTGCTTTGACAAGAGATTCATTTCTCCAGCCAGCTTTGGAAATTCCTGTTGCTGCTACATTTCCTGAACCATGTTGCGGTGTAACGAAGAAATATTTATTCCCATTCTCCGCATCATCAGTTACTGCTCCTAAACCAAAAATCCAACGATTGGCCCCATCATTACTCCAATTCACAAGTGCAGAAACGGTTACATCCTGTAAACCGGTTAATAAATCTGAACCATCTTCACTTTTCGGTATTTCAATATAACCGCTTTTTGATGTTGAACTTCCACCATTAAACGACACATAGCCAACTTCATAATTATGAACGAATTGGCCATTTTCCGGATTCTTAAATACTCCGTCAAAAGTTGCTCCATTTCCGGACACATCTTTTATCGTTATTTGCTCCCCATTTTTTTCTGATGCCTTCATATCATAATGAAGGATCATCTCAGGAGATGCAGAGCTTGCTTCTTCTGCTGATGAGACCTGAGGCCATAATCCGGAAAGCGTGTTAAACATCATAACCGTCAATAAAAAGACGGACAATTTTTTCCTTTTTCTCATGATTCACACTCCTTTAATGTGCTGAAATAGATGCTTGGTTCATCTTGCTTCTTGCTACGATGACTCGTTGTAATACAATAAATAATAATAGCAATGCTCCAATCGCAATCTTTGTCCACCAAGAGCTTAACGTTCCTTCAAACACGATCACTGTTTGGATAATCCCTAAAATGAGCACCCCAACAACACTTCCTGCTACATACCCGGCACCACCAGTAAGGAGAGTGCCGCCGATTACAACTGCCGCAATCGTATCAAGCTCCAGCCCGTTTGCATGTAACCCATATCCTGACAACATATAGAAAGTGAAAATGAGGCCGGCAAGGGATGAACAAAACCCGCTGATTGTATAGATCATAATTTTTGTTTTCCCGACAGGTAATCCCATTAATAATGCAGATTGTTCACTGCCGCCTAATGCATAAACATTACGGCCAAATTTCGAGTAATGAGCAACAAAAATAGCGGCAATCACAACGACCATTGCGATAATGACACTAATGGAAATAAAATTTCCGCCGCCAACCGGGATTCTGGTGCTTGCCATAAAATTGAAAAATCCATTGTCGATCGTAATCGATTCAACACTGATGAGATAACATAGTCCTCTGGCAAGGAACATGCCGGCAAGTGTAACGATAAATGGCTGTAAGTTAAAATAATGGATTAGGCATCCCATACAAAAACCAAGGACGGTACCAATAAGTAAACTGATTGGGATAACCAGAGCTGGAGAAAGCTGTGCGTTCATTGTCAAACTCGCTGCTACCATACTCGTTAACGCAATAATTGAACCAACAGAGAGATCAATTCCTCCTGATAAAATCACAAATGTCATTCCAACAGCAACAACAATTAGAAATGCGTTATCAATAAACAAGTTTAAGAAAACCTGAGTTGAAAAAAAGCCAGTATATCGAAGCGAACCAAATAGGAACATTAAGATAAATAACAGAATGGTTGCTGTTAAAGGGAGATGTTTTGAGTCTAACTGGATTTTTTTCGTCATGATACGGTCACTCCCTCTCGTTTCTTTTCTGATTTTTTTACTGCAAATCCGCCAAATACTTTCTTTCTGAACTCAGATGATTGCAATAGACAAACAAGTAGTACCACAATGGCTTTTACTACAAGGTTGATTTCTGGTGCTATACCAATCGAGTAAATCGTAGTTGTTAAACTTTGAATGATAAGGGCACCAATGACTGTACCCATCAAGTTAAATCGGCCGCCATTCAATGATGTTCCTCCTATGACAACGGCTAAAATGGCATCAAGCTCATACCAAAGACCTGCATTGTTTCCATCAGCACTAGCAACGTTAGAACTTAAAATTAACCCGCCGATTCCCGCGCATATTCCAGAAAACACATAAACCATTACTAAAATATTTTTTGAATTGATACCTGAAAGGCGGCTAGCTTCCGGATTGGTTCCAACCGATTCAATAAATAATCCCATTGCTGTTTTTCTCGTTAAAAATGCTGCTATCGCCAAAACAGCCCCTACGATAAAAATGGAAAATGGCAGCATTAGGAGGTGCCCACCGCCAATGAACGTGTAAGGGTCATAATAAACGGTCATGATTTGACCATCTGTTATTAGTTGCGCAATACCACGTCCTGCAACCATAAGAATTAATGTGGCAACAATTGGCTGAATCCCAATTCTCGAAACAAGCACTCCATTCCATAAACCAGCTATAATTGAGATCATGATAACAAGACCAATTGCCGTAAATAGCGGTCCTAAACCATCACCATCTGCCCCGCTTACTGTCATAGCTCCAACTGCGCCAGCCATTGCAATCACTGAACCAACGCCAAGATCCACTCCTTTTGTCGCAATTACAAGTGTCATTCCTATCGAAACAAGCAACAAGGGAGCTCCCCTATTTAAAATATCTATTAAACTGCCAGTTAAATAACCGTTTTTCACTTCAATAGAAAAGAAGTTTTTATCAAAGAATAGATTGATTAATAAAATGATGATCAAGACGACGATAGGCCAAAACAATTTTGATTTCATCACGTTATCCCCCAGCCATTGCCTTCATTATGTCTTTTTGTGTAATTTGCTGGTTGTTTTCAATTTCTGTCACCTTATGATGATCCCTGAGGACAGCAATTTTACGACAAGTACGCAGCACTTCTTCTATTTCTGAAGAAACAAACAAAATTGACTTCCCATCTTTACTTAATGAAAGCATTAATTTTTGAATTTCTGCTTTTGCTCCTACATCAATCCCTCTTGTTGGTTCATCTAAAATGAGTAAATTTGGATTTGTAATCAGCCATCTTGCAAGCAGAACCTTTTGTTGATTTCCGCCGCTTAGATTTTTGATTAATTGCTCCGGATTTGGCGGATTGATGTTTAATAGTTTGATATATTCGTCCGCAATTTCAATTTGTTTTTTCTTCGGAATATACCTGAACCATCCTTTGATACCCTGCATAGCTAAAATCATATTTTCTCGAATTGTGAGATCCGCAATAATTCCTTCTGCTTTTCGGTTTTCCGAACAAAATGCGATACCATTTGAAATCGCTTGTTTAGGAGAGGAAAGATTCGCCTTTTTGCCATTTAACTTAATTTCGCCAGAATCAGCTCGATCTGCCCCAAACAATAATCTAGCTAATTCCGTCCTGCCTGAACCGAGGAGTCCTGCAAGACCGACAATTTCTCCTTCATGGATAGCGAGATCAAAGGGAGCAATTTTGCCTTTCTTTGAAATATTTTTTCCTTGCAGAAATAGCTTTTTCTTTTCACCTGCATGGTTATTTTCTCTTTCAGTCGACTTAAGCTCATTTAGGTCCTTGCCGATCATCTTCGTAACTAATTCCAGTCTGTCAATTTCTTTCGTCATATATTCACCAATCCATGTGCCGTTACGCAAAACGGTTAGTCGATCTGTGATTTCGTAAATTTGATCGAGGAAATGACTGACAAAAACGATCGCTAAGCCCTCTTGTTTCAATTTGCGCATGACATGAAACAATTGGTTAACCTCATTTTGATCAAGGCTTGAAGTTGGTTCATCGAGAATGAGTACCTTTGCAGATACTTTAAGGGAACGGGCAATCGCTATCATTTGCTGAATTGCTACAGAATAGGATGACAACTGTTTGGTTACGTCAATCTCTAGGTTTAATCGGGTTTTAAGTAACTCTTTTGCCTGGCGAGTCATTTCTTTCCAATCAAGACGGCCTCTTTTCATGATTTCCCGGCCTATGAAAATATTTTCAACTACAGATAAGTTTGTACATAAATTCACTTCCTGATAGACCGTGCTAATCCCTAAATTTTGTGCTTCAAGAGGAGTAGTTACCCCAATTGGTTTTCCATTTAACGTGACGGAACCTTCATCAAATGTGTATACACCGGTTAACACTTTAATAAGTGTTGACTTCCCTGCACCATTTTCTCCCATTAAAGCGTGCACCTCTCCAGGGTACAGGTTTAACTGAACATTTGATAAAGCTTTCACACCTGGAAACTCCTTGGTTATGCCTTGCATGACTAATACTGGAGCTTGCTTCTTCACCATTTACCCTCCTAACAATCTCTTATTTTAATAGCCACTAGTTTGTTAATAGTAAGATCTACTACTTCCCTAGTGGCCTTGTTTTTTATGTTAATTTCCTTGATTAATACTCACGAGTTGGAAGAAGCTCTTCTGCTTGATCCATTGTATACATGCTTTCTTCTACAGCTACACGCTTTTGAATTTCTTCACCAGCAAAATGCGCCTCAATTAATTCAACCATTTGCGGGCCAAATAACGGATTACACTCAACTGTGACATTCATTTTGCCTGCTGCCATTGCCTCGAAAGCTCCTTTAACTGCATCTACGCCAATGATTTTAATATCTTCCCCAGGCTTTAATCCGTACTCTTCAATCGCTTGAATCGCACCAATTGCCATATCATCGTTATGGGCGTATAACACATCAATGTTGTCACCTTCAGATTTTAAGAACGCTTCCATAACTTCTTTACCTTTTGCACGTGTGAAATCACCTGTTTGTGATTTAATGATTTTAAGATTTGGATGATCTTTAATAACTTCTTCAAACCCATTTTTACGGTCAATCGCTGGAGCAGAGCCTACTGTTCCTTGAAGCTCAACGATATTAACATCACCTTCTGCATCAGCCGTTTCTTCTACTAACCAATTCGCAGCTTTTCTTCCTTCTTCTACAAAGTCTGATCCTAAGAACGTTACCCAAAGTGAATCATCTTTAATATCAACCGCACGGTCAGCTAGAAAGACTGGGATTCCTGCATCCTTCGCTTCCTTTAACACTGTTTCAAATCCAGTTTCCACAACTGGAGAGAAGACAATCGCATCTACCTTTTGAGCAATAAATGAACGAAGTGCCTTAATTTGATTTTCTTGTTTTTGCTGAGCATCTGAGAATTTCAATTCATGCCCAGCAGCTTTAATGGCATCCTGCATCGATTTTGTATTGGCTGTTCTCCATTCACTTTCTGCTCCAACTTGCGAAAAACCAATGACGAGCTTATCACCAGATTTCGAATCCCCCCCACCAGCTCCTGCACTATCCGATTGTCCGCCCGTACCCGCTGAGCTGCAAGCTGATAATAGAAGCATGAGCGCCATCATAAGAAGTAAAATTGTTTTTCCTTTTAAAAATTTTTCCATTCTATAAACCTCCCTTTTTTCTTTCATTCAAAAATGTCATCTAAGTCGTTTTTGAATTTCTATAAGGTGATTATAAAGCGTTTACAACCCTTGAGTGAATGGACTAACTTTCGAAAAAATTGTAAATTTATTTTGTTTAAAAGCATCTATTGAATCGAAATTACTTCAAAATTTTTAAAAAAGTTGCATTATTTTTTTATAAAACCTATAAATCTAAGTAGATGCGGGGTTACAAGATTTTCCCTCAATAAGATCACGTTTAAATTTGCTGGCTCTGAATATTGAAGATTATCGCTCAATTTTATAAAACAAATAATAGAATTTAAGATTCTGGCAACAATCATTTTTGTTGCCTGTAAAGGTAAAATATGTTAAAACTGTTTACGTTGCCAGCCACTGATGTGTTTTAAAGGATAAATTAAATAGTAGGTTAGATTCAATGACATACTGAACTGGTTTTCTAGTTAGAATTAATAGTTATTAGAGGAGTGGGGAGGATTTGTATCCTTACTAGTCAAAGAGAAAAGAGTAAGAGAATTAGTACGTTGTAAGTATTTAGACAAGGAGTGTGATTCAGATGGCAAACATTTTAATGGTTAATTTTCCAGCAGAAGGGCATGTCAATCCTACTCTTGGCATTGTAAAAGCTTTTGCGGAAAGAGGAGACAACGTTCACTATATTACAACTGAAAAATTTAGAGAGCGCTTAGAAGGAGTTGGCGCAACTGTTCACCTTCAGCCCGATTTATTAAGTAATGCTTCCATAGATCCACATACAAATGCTGGTTTAAAAGCCTTTCTAAAAATTCAAATTCAAAATTCATTGGACACTTTAGAGATCACAAAACAGTTATCTCAGGAGATAAATTTCCACTTGGTGTTTTATGAAAAATTTGGGGCGGGACAACTAGTGAGAGAATACTTGCAAATCCCTGGGATTTGTTCCTCAGCATCCTTTTTGTTTCCAAAAGAATTTCTTAAAAACATGCCTTTATCTCGATTGAAACCTGATGTAGAGGCTGAAAAGTTAATCGTACAAATGAAAGAATGTTATGGTATAGAGCCGGAGAGCATGGTTCAGTTTATGAGTAATACAGCTGAATTAACGATTGTATTTACGAGCCGGTATTTTCAACCTCATAGCGAAAACTTCGATGATTCAAATATCTTTATTGGACCAACATTTCCACAAAGGGCTTCTACAGATAGCTTTCCCATCGAAACATTAGAGAACGAACAAGTTCTTTATATTTCAATGGGGACGGTTCTTGACCGTACAGAAGAATTTTTTAATACGTGTATTGATGCATTTTCTGATTTCAAAGGAAAAGTTGTCATTGCTACGGGTGAAAGAGTAGATATGACCAAAATTAAAGAGGCCCCCGAGCACTTTATCATCTCTTCATATGTACCGCAATTAAAGGTACTCGGGCACACGGATGTCTTTATTACCCATGGCGGTATGAATAGCGTGAATGAATCTATCCACTTCAATGTCCCAATGGTTGTTATCCCGCATGACAAGGATCAGCCGATGGTGGCACAGCGTCTGAAGGATCTTAATGCTGGTTACAGAGTATCAAAAGACAATATAAAACCTGAGACGTTAAAGGATGCCGTTAAAGAAGTGCTAACCAACGAAAGTTATAAAGAGGGTATCAAAAAAATTAATGAAAGTTTTCAAAAATGCGGTGGAGCAGAAAAGGCTTTAGAAGTTATTGATGCCTTTGTTCAAAGCAAAAAATGAGGAGAGACACAAAGCCTTATTCAATTCGAGTTGAATAAGGCTCTTTTTAAAAGTTGTTCCTCATTGATTCCTCCTAACAAACATCTACTGCGTTAATCACATCTTCTTTTAACTCCATACTGTTAAATTAAATTCTTTTTATAAGCATTTTTATAATGCACCCTATTCTTGCATAACGAAAATTAAAGCGACATACGTATTTCTTTGTTAACTCTTACTCAATGCATAATTCTGAAAGATCCTTCCAGCCATACGCAACATCCTCTACTGTGGTTCCTCCAAACATACTAGTCCTATTAGTATATTCTTTTCCTCCCATACGTTCATAAAAACCAAGTCCAGATTTATTTTGTTTCATTACCCAAACCATCATTGAATAAATACCTTTTTCTATTAAATGCTTGGCAGTAGCTGAAACCAGCAGCCTTCCTATACCTAATCCTCTGGCTTCCTTTAAGAGATACAATGAATATAATTCTCCATCAAAATTTTCCTCATCGATTCTTTGACCTGATGCAAAACCGATCATTTTTCCGTCATCATTAATTGCAATGAAAATAAATGGTTCACTTTCATTATTTAAAAAAGCAATCCACTTTGTTTCTGCCTCTTCGTACGATAATGTGTCCAAATATTCATCAGGTACTAGACCACGATAAGTATTCTTCCAACTATCAACATAAACTCTTGAAACTACCTTTATATCCTCTTTACTTGCTTTCCTTATTTCCAAGTTAAGTGCCTCCAGTACAAAACATTTAAATACTATTATAACCATTCATGCTTTAACCCCAAGTAAACTTAACGAATGATATTCTATAATCTGGCAAGTTTGCTGAAAAAGAAAAAAATTATCCTGTATGTCACAGGATCTTTGTTCAATCTTTTTTATATTATCGAATTTCATTTCAAAGATATATGTATACTTTGTTTCCTTAAAATAGAGCTAACAAGATGTTCATCATCATAGTTTCAATCATTTACCACAAAAATAGAATCATATCATTCTGCAGTTAAAAGAATTAAGGAAAGTAACTTCATTTCTCGCATGTTTTATTCTCAGTCACCCTAATAGAAAGTTGACACTTACTTTTTATTTATCTTTCAAAACATTGGTGTAGACCTCTGGTCGTTAATGGTGTATTATCTAACAATTGTAGAGATTGCGTGTTTAAAAATCATCTGCTGGTTTCCATTTGATTTAAAAACGATTGAAAATTTATCATGACCCTCAATTGTTCCTTTCATACGGAAACCATTTACTAAGATAAGCTCAATTTCTTTTTTACTGTTCATGATTTCATCTAATATCTTTGTTTGTAATTCCATTACATTTCTGCCCATTTTTTAAAATTAGCTATTTTTTATGGCATTTAATATTTTCGTCCTTAACTCCTCTGTTTTATTTTCACTGATTAAAGCCTTCTCAATATTCGCCCAACCGATAACGTAACGGACATCTTCAGCTTTCTTAAATAATTCTTCATTCTTTAAATATAACTGTTTAAACCATTCTGTCGCTTTTAGTGATTCAATGTTCTGATTAATCCTTTGTTCATTTGGCATTCCACGAATAAACATAGCATTAGTAAATATTTCAGTAAGCATCTCTTTCCCCACAAACTCAAAGTTGTTAATCTAATTATAGCAGAATATCCAAATTTTGTTAGAAAACTATTCTGCCTCGTTAGCATAATAAAAAAGCGAACCTCCATTATCGAAGCATCGCACCGGTTTTAATCAATTTTCTATAACGCTGTTATTCAAGAAAATGACACGATTTTAAAGTATAACTAGGATGGTTTTTATATAGTCCAAAGAGAATTTATCTCTTCAGAAAAATGATGTTATATACGAAGTACTTCTTTTTATGATCCTCCCTTTATACTATTATTCAATATTTCGCTTTTTGCAATTTCCATTATTTACATGTATATTTTTTCTTTAATACTTCAAACTACCATTAAGCAAGCTTGCATAATCTAATTCTTACAAACTTTAAGGAGATGATTTTATGGCACGTAATAATAACAGCAATCAATTAGTTGTTCCAGGTGCTAAACAAGCTATTGAACAAATGAAGTATGAAATTGCATCAGAGTTTGGTGTTAACCTTGGTGCTGAAACATCTTCACGAGCTAATGGATCAGTTGGTGGAGAAATTACGAAACGACTAGTTGCTATGGCTCAACAATCAATGGGTCGTTTCTAATGATTTAATACGTATTTAGGAGGAGAAGAAACTTCTCCTCCATGTCTTTTCAGATAAACTACTATTCCTCAACTTAAATTATTCCATTAACATAATTTGAGTTACATACTCTTACGAGACATTGAACCTGTCATTCTACCATTAAACGAGATAAATGATCGGAATAAGATAATTGATTTAGTCGTTTTTTTGAGATATGGCCATCATTAGAATCAATACCAATTCCTGATACTACATTAGTAACGTCAGGTAGCATCGGGATTACCCGTCTATATTCCTTTATTCACAACATTTGATTTGACCTTACGAGTTTTATGAGTACTTTTACTATTTACAATCCATATTCCAACCAGTACAAGTGATATCCCTGCTAATGTAGCTGTTTTTAAGTTTTCATCCAAAAATATAAAGCCGGAAATGACACCCACGATGGGGACAAGTAATAAAGAAATCGATGCTTTGCTTGCCTCTGTACGTTTCAGAATATGATTCCACAATACAAAAGCCAAGGCAGAAGCAACAACTCCAGAAAACAGAATATATACGGCCGGCATGAATCCCCAATCCGCTTCACCATGCTCAAATGAAAGAGTATATACCAATAATCCCACCGCTCCAATCGTCATTTGCCAAGTAGTAAATTGAATGGTATCACAATGCTTTAATTTTAGTTTAAAAAGCAAGTTAGCTACAGCCCAAGAAATAGCGGAGCTTAATGCTAGTAACACAGTCCAAATGGATCCTTCCAAATGGATGTTCATTGCAAGAAATAAACCAGCTATACCTAGTATAATTCCAAACGACTTCCTTGCTGTTAACCTTTCACCAGGAATCCATCTATGTGCCATTATTGATAAAAAAAGCGGCATACTGTAGGTCAAAACAGATGTAAGACCTGCACTAATATAGTTAAGTGATATTTGAATAGCGATATTAAAATAAGTTGTTTGGAGCAGTCCGCATAAAACCAGCCACTTGACATCCGATTTATTTGGCAGTGGTATTTTTCTCATCAAACACACTCCCAGGAGTACGAAGGATCCGGTTAAAAATCGCAATGCAGCAAACTCCCCAGGAGGAAAAACACCATTTCCTAATTTCATAATAACAAAATTAAAACCCCAAATCAGACATAAAACGGCCATCGCAGCATTCATACGAATACCCTCTCCCTTAAATACATTTTTAGAAGTATGAAGATCATTTAACAAAGGATTGTCTTCACAATCTCATTTAGTGTGTTAGAAACATAGATCTTCGTTCAATTAAATTTCTAAAATGTTAGACGTGTCGGTTCTTCTATTTGTTCTCGAATTTCACTGACAGCTAACATTTGAAGAACAACATATGGATTTTCACGCATAGTCGATTTGTTTTCATCTTGACATCCTCATTCCTTTATAAAAAACTTTACAATGGGAATTAATTAGTGTCTAATATATAAAAATCACACTTTTAAGTCGTAAAACGACTTAATTGGAAGGAGTAGTACCGTGGAGCTGCGCCAGCTTAAATATTTTACTGTTGTGGCAGAGGAGTTGCATTTTGGCCGAGCTGCGATGCGTTTACAGATGACACAGCCACCTTTAAGCCAACAGATTTTACAACTTGAAAGTGAACTTGGCGTAAAGCTGTTTGAGAGATCAAAAAGGCATGTAGAGCTAACAAATGCGGGAAAAATTTTCTTGCATGAAGTTCGCCAGGTCCTAACCAAATTAGAGGTGGCTAAGGCTTCAGCTCTTAAGGCACAAAATGGCATGGTTGGACGGTTAGTGGTAGGATTTGTTGGATCTGCAACATTTGATATTCTTCCTATCATTGTTCGGGGGTTTCAGGAACAGTTTCCATTTGTAGATTTGATTCTTCACGAGATGCCTACACCAATGCAAGTTGAGGCATTTCATCATAAGGAAATTGACATTGGCTTTGTAAGACCTCCTCTTTTTGATCCGCTTTTATCACTCTTGTCAGTTTATCAAGAGACATGTATCGCTGTCGTACCGAAATCGCATCCAATTGCGCAACTGGCTTCAATATCGTTGGCTGATCTGAGCACCGAACAATTTATTTTGGTGGAGAGGGAAATTTGGCCGAGTTGGTACGATGATATCATCTCTAAATGTCACGATGCTGGCTTCAGCCCAAACATACGGCAAGGCGTGAAAGAAATACAGACGGTTATAGGGTTGGTTGCCTCAGGACTGGGTATTAGTATCGTACCAAGATCAACGTCGAATTTTCATATGCGGGATGTGACATATGTAAATATAGAGCAAGAAGCCCCACGCGTAGAAATGAGTCTTGCCTGGCGGACGGATGAAGATTCAATTTTGGTTAAACAATTTCTTAATACTGCCACACAACTCATTAAGTGCAGGAAGAATAGCAACGGTTAAACCAACATTTAGGATTAAAGGGGAAAGATCAAATGGAAGATTTTACAGAATGGAAAAATGGTGCTAACGGGCATAAATTCATCACTTCTTTTAGCGGAGGAAAGGATAGTATCTTAGCTCTATATAAAGCAGCGAAGGTTGGGGAAGCGGTTGGACTGATCGTTATGCTAGAAGAAAGAGGGAAACGTTCGAGATCCCACGGAATGCCTCCGGAGCTTATACGTGCCCAAGCTAACTCTATAGGTTTGCCGATATATGCTGCGGCTGCAAGTTGGACAGATTATGAGAAAGTATTTATGAACCTTTTAAAAACAGCAAAAAAACATGGAGCAGAAGTGTTAGTAACTGGAGACTTGGATATGCCTGCTCATGGCTGCTGGCATGACAAAATTACGAAAAAGGCTGGCTTAAAACTTGGCATGCCTTTATGGGAAATGGATCATCGTGAAGCTGTCGAAGAGTTCATCAATCTAGGATTTGTAACGATGATTGTAACTGTTAATTTATCATTAGGAATGCGGGAAGACGATTTAGGGCGAATGTTAACCCATAAGTACGTGAAGGAGCTTGTAGACCGGGGTATTGACCCCTGTGGAGAAGGTGGAGAGTTCCATACTACTGTAATTGATGGGCCGATCTTTAAGTATCCAATTCCCGTTCGTAAATGTGAAATGATTAAGGACGGAGAGTATGCTTTTTTGCCTTTGGAGCTAGATCAGAAAGCAGAATAAGAGAAAAAGCATAAGCTAAAAAAGACTGTTCGATGCTAGAACTCCAACAATAACCAGGTTCCCTTCAACGAGATCAGCGATTCTTGGTAAATGACTCACCATATCTCGCTGCCAAGCATCAAGGATGGGTTATTTTTTGTCTTTAAAAGATTTTCAATAAATAATAGGTTTCTTTTCATGAAAAAGTTCAGGGGCCAACCCCTGAACTTTTTCTATTGTGTACCTGTTTCCTTCCCTTCAATGATTATTTTTTAAGGAATCAGCCAAAGATCCTAATAATTTGCTGTTTCGTTCGCTAATGGTTTTCCCGCTTTGAGCGTTTAGCTGATTCTTGTAAGCATTTAATTGTCCATTCAGTGCTTCTGTATTTTCTTTAACTGCTGATGCTTTTGCTGCTTGCAGCTTTTTCGTCAATGAATCCGCCACACCCTGTTTCGTCACAAAGGCTTCTGTTAATCGGCTTAAACTATCAAAATCGACCGTTACGGTAAATTGGAATTCTACATTCGCGGTATTACCTGCTTTATCGGTTGCTGAAGCAGTAAATGTATGGACTCCTACCTCAAAGCTATAGGCTGATCCTTCCACTTTTGGGCATTTCTCAGAAGCTATTCCTGACAGCTTATCTACTATATAGCACCTAATATTAATGGTCGAATCGATCGAATAGGAATCTTGATGACCTATCAATTGGATGACAGGAGCGGTTGTATCAAGAATAATCTTTTGCTGGTATGTTTCACTGACATTTCCGGCTTGATCGATAAATTCAAGAAATACGTTCTTTTCTCCATCACCAGATGGTAAGGTCCATTCTTTTGTGGTTGTGTATGGTTCCCAATCTGTCCATTCTTTTGCGTCAGTTGAATAGCGAACTTGTTTAACTCCGCTGCTGTCATCTGTCGCTTCAAGGAATAAGGTAACAGCCCTCTCATTTGTATACTCAGCGCCAGAATTAATGGTAAAGTGACCTACTGGGCTTTCCGTGTCTTTTGATTCTGATTCTCCTACAATGATCACAGCAGTCACCGTTCTATTTTCAGGAAGAATCTCTCTTTCTGGAATCATATCGAGAACAGGTGTCCCGTCCGCTGCCCAGTGGACGATTCTTGCTGATATATTTCGGTGACCGCCGCCAGCAGGCATCGTGTGATATACATTAACCAAGTTTCCGTCTTCATCTAACGCATATGAATTATGCCCTGGTCCATATTCTCCAGATACAGACTCAGAATTGAGGATAGGATAATTGTTTTTTGTCCATGACGCAGGGTCTAATAAATCACTATTTTCATTTGCAGACAATAGACCTAGACAATAAGTAGTGTCTACTCCTGAAGCTGAATAGGTGAGATGTATTTGATCTCCATGCTTCAATATAAATGATCCTTCTACTACTTCTGTTGTCAGACGTTCCCATCCATAATTCGGTTTATTTATGACAATAGGATCTGTCGTTAACTTCCAAGGTTCATCAGGATTAATTTTCGCAATGAGAAGAGTCGAAATTTCATCTGGCGTTCCTGCTGGTCCTCCATAATTGTAAATGACATAGTGTTCATTTTTATGCTCGAAATAGGTCATATCATAAGTAAGTCCTGAATCGGCAAGGAATCCCCCATCTTTTTTGAGTACCCGTTTTGGTGTTTCCCAGTCTGTTGGAGTGGCTGGGTTCCCGCCATCCTTTAACTTCATGACATAAGATTGAACAGTATACCAATGCGGACTGCCCCCAGCACAGAATACATATAAATCGCCATTAATGTTATGGAATTCAGGTGCCCATAGAGAACCAGATAACTCTCCCGACGTGTTATGGTTGAATATTGTGTTAACTGGTGAATCTTTTAAGCCTAGTATGGTGTCAGCTTCCCGAACATCTAAAGAGGTAAAGCCGCTTTCATTAGTAGCGATTAAATAGTATTTACCGTTATACTTAATGACACCTGGATCTGCATATCCTCTTATCATCTCTTTTGGATAAGTTGTTTGTTTTACTGTTCCGCTAACTGTATAAGTACCCGCCTCACTAAAATCAATTTGGTTAAATTCATCCTCATTCCAATTGACTGCTTTATCTGCTGTTGATCCATCGCTATAAGAAGCTGTTACTTTCCTATTTTTAAGATCATCAAACGTAAATTCTTGATTGTTCTCTACATTTATCTCAATATTAGAAACATTCGTATTGGTTACCTTAGCTAACTTTTTTGTCATTACTTCAGCTTCAGCCTTTGTAACCACAATGCGATTACCAGGAATTGAATTGGCGATATTTGCAAATACCTCATCTACTATAATTTTAGCTCCCTCTTTTGGTTGACTGACAGTTTTAAAATCTTGAGTTGTATTGTAGTAGCTCTTTCCATTGGACGTTTTCCATTCAATGCGATACTCATCTGAAGAAGGGTCATATTCAGCTATTGGCTTAACGACTGTTTCATTTGTGTTTAGTGATCGTAAACCTATTTCTTTATATGAAATTAAGTCTTCTGATTTAAATAGTAAAATAGATGACTTTTCAGCCTGGCTTTGCGAACCATCCTTATTAAGTCTAGTAGCAATGACACCAAAGGTTCCGTCCTTCATTCTAAAAATGTAGGGATTTACTAATTTTTTTGTTACCCCTTCTTTTTTGTCACCGGCATTAAAATCCGCATTTGCGAATAATACACCCGTGTTATTATTTAGAGCCATATAGTTCTCTCCATCTTTACTGTAACCCATGTGCATAGCATCTGTTATAACACTGCCGCCAGCACGATGATAGCTTAGTATATAGGATGCAGAGGCTTCCATGACTTTCACATGATATTCTTTAGTTGTTTGTTGTTCTTTATAGGAAATTGTTGCCGTTAATGAGACTTCCTTCATGCCTTCTGCAGATGAATGAATGGTTCCATTATTGCCTACAACCGATGGATCGCTGCTTTCCCAGGAAATAGACGCCACGCCGCTGGCAGCAGGCAGCTTATCATCCTTTGTTAGTACATATGGAATATATAATTTATTTGCAATTGTTTCAGTAACCTTCTTAAGCGATACAACTGTTATAGTGAAATCTTTTGTAGCTTTGTAACCATTTAATTCAAGTGTCGCCGTTAATGTAGCTGTTTGTTCCTCATCACTAAATGTAACGATACCAGTATTTGAGAGGATCTTTTCATTACTGGACTTCCAAGAGATGGTTGAACCATTGCTTCCTGTTGCGGGTAAGATTATATTGCCTGCTACTGAAGATATATCGCCTAATGTAAGTTTTTTCTGGTCTTGTTGCAGGGAAAACTTGCTGACAGATTCCTCATATACATGATGTATATCTGTATCGTCTAACGCTTCACTATAAATACGCAGATCTTGAAAGGAACCTGCAAACGTATGGTCATTTAAATAGTTGGATCGCCCGATATAAGCATTTAATCCAGTACCAAAATTACTTGTTTTTCTCGTTTTATTGACAGTGCCTATCTTCTCTCCATTAATGTATCCGATGACAGATGTAGGGGTGATAACGGTCGTATAGTGGGTCCATTTTCCATGTTTACCTGTTGTGTTGGTTGATGTAACCCCAATTTCCGTACTCCAGGGAGCACTGCTGTTAGCTGAATTAGTAAAGACAGATTTAAAGTTGCCGCTTGGATTGGTTGGATTGAATAACCAATAATTTTCGGGGACTTTATTTGCGTTTGCTGGTGTTCCGAAAAACAATGCTGAATAATTGCCGCTGCCTGTGTTACTTTTTAGCCAAGTTGAAATTGTTACACTGTCCTGTTGATCAAATAATCCATCTGGTAACTTAACGTAATTGGTATTGCTATTCATTCCGCCTGGTAATGTTAAACCGTCAGTAAAAGTAATATCTCCAACAGCAACTCCATGCTTTCCATTCCCTGAAACATCATTCACATCTTCTATTAAAGGGTAATGTGCCAAAAGGGAAGCATCAGGTTCTGTAGTAGATTCTTCTTCTGCAAAGATAACTTGCTGAGAAAACAGACTGCTCCATAGCATGATAGCTACCAAGGCTATTCGATTTATATTTTTGAAAAACACTCATTTTTTCCTCCCTCAAAGCCTTATACGTTTATTAAACATTTTCATTTCACTTTTTAATGACAAGTAAAAAGGGAAGTACATTTCATAAATATCTATACTTCCCTTTTATTTACATACATGGACCTAGCTATGTTAACCTTTTCTATCAAGCTCTCTACTCATTATTTTTTAGAAAATCAGCTAAAGATCCTAATAGATTGCTATCTTGTTCAGAAATTACTTTCCCGCTCTGAGCACGGAGCTGGTGTTTGTAAGCATTTATTTGACCATTTAATGCCTCATTCTCCCCTTTGGTTGCTGATGCTTTTGCTGCTTGCAGCTTTTTCGTCAATGAATCCGCCACACCCTGTTTCGTCACAAAGGCTTCTGTTAATCGGCTTAAACTATCAAAATCGACCGTTACGGTAAATTGGAATTCTACATTCGCGGTATTACCTGCTTTATCGGTTGCTGAAGCAGTAAATGTATGGGCTCCTACCTCAAAGCTATAGGCTGGACCTTCCACTTCTGGGCATTCCTTAGAAGCTATTCCTGACAGTTCTTCAACTATATTGCACGTAATATTAATGGTCGAATCGATCGAATAGGAATCTTGATGACCTGCCAATTGGATGTCAGGAGCGGTTGTATCAAGAATAATCTTTTGCTGGTATGTTTCACTGACATTTCCGGCTTGATCGTTAAATTCAACAAATATGGTCTTCTCTCCATCACCAGCTGGTAAGATCCATTCTTTTGTGGTTGTGTATGGTTCCCAATCTGTCCATTCTTTTGCGTCAGCTGAATAGCGAACTTGTTGAACTCCGCTGCTGTTATCTGTCGCTTCAAGGGATAAGGTAACAGCCCTCTCATTTGTAAACTCTGCACCTGAATTAATGGTAAATTGACCTACTGGACTTTCTGTATCGCCTTTTTCAATATATATTGGTTCAGTTATACCCTTTAATGTTGGTTTTACTTTTTTGATCGTGCCGTCTTCATTAAATTCCATCTTATCAATGACTACTTCACGATTAAAACCGTTACCATCAGGAATGGCGTGTCGGGCATAAACAATATAATAATCATCAGTATTCGGTATATTTAATATAGAGTGATGACCAGGTCCTTTGATTCCAAGGCTTAAATCTTTACTAAGAATAACGCCTTTCTTTGTCCAAGGCCCCATTGGTGAGGACCCTGTTGCATACGCAACCTGATAGTTCTCACTGCCTGTATCATCTTCTGACCACATTAAGTAATACATTCCGTTTCGCTTAAATACAACTGGAGCCTCTCTAAAGTTCGCAGGTGTCATATTCACTGGATTTTGAGCAAATGAAACCATATCATCGTTTAGCTTTGCACCAAATAAATTTCCATTGCCCCAATAGAAGTAATACTGTCCATCATCATCCTTAAATACATACGGGTCTATCGCTTGGCCAGGATATTCCCCGCTTGGCACTAATGGTTTACCTAAAGAATCTTTAAACGGTCCTGTTGGCGATGCAGATGTTGCGACACCTATGTTGGCGTCTGCTGAGAAATAGTAGTAATACGTACCGTCCCTTTCGGTAATAGTTGGTGCCCAGGCACGGTTATCTGCCCAAGTGACATCATTTGTTGCAAGATCCAGAATAACTCCTTCATCCTTCCAGTTAATTAAATCCTTCGAAGAAAACGCTTTAAATTGCGAGCCAGACCAACCATCAAATCCATCTGTAGTAGGATAAATATAAAAGGTATCCCCAAAGACAGCAATTTGCGGGTCTGCATAAAGCCCTGGCAATGTACCTGAGGGATACATTGCTAATTTCACCGTCCATTCCTGTTTGTTTCCATCCTTGTCTGTCACTGTATACGTAACAGGATTTGTAAAATCCTGTACTGCACCAGATGCTGGACTTACGGTTGAACCAGGTAAAAGAGTAATCGTTGGTGTTACATTTGTTACATCTGTTTCTTGGCCCTCTTTCACATAAATGGTAATAGTCTTAGATTTCGTATCAATTTCGGCTTGACCTTTTTGACCAGGAATTTCGAAATTAGCAATCTCAGTTGGTTCGAAACTCATTTCGAGAATTTCAGCTTCTGTAAGAGCACGGTTATAAACCTTAACATTGTCAAAATATCCTTTAAAGTATTGATCTCCTGAATAGAAGGATTTTCCTAAGAATGCTGATAAATCTGCCCCTAAGTCCTTCATTGCTACTGTTACATTGTTATTTTCAGCTACAAGAATACCATTCTTATACATTTTCATACTTGAAGGTGTCATCACAAGTTTGATATTCATCCACTTGCTTTTAATAGAAGGTGTATTCGTTTTGACCTCTTGCTCGCTGGACCAGCTGTTTACCGTAATGGCATTCCTAATTTCAGTATCACGTGTTCGTAAGAACATATATTTTTGGTTATTCTTCCCTACTGTAAAGGTAAAGAAATTTCCTGAGACGGTTTCCGCTTTTATATCCATGGAAATGGACACAGTATCTCTTCCATCAAAAAAACCATTTGGAAAAGCAGCAAATGTATTCGCTGTTCCATCGAGATATAACACCTTAGAGTTCATTTCCTCATCTGTCATAAATGTTGCATTTCCATTTAATGTACCAGTATTGTTGTTACCTGAGTTATCCTGAATAGTCTTGTCGGTTGCGGCTTCTTCAAAGTTATACTCTAGTACAGGTTCTTCCTGTTCCTCTTCATCTGGAGCTTCGACGACTTTATTCCATTTCGCCATGAGAGCTTCATACTCTTCTTGTGTGATAGGTAAGACAGATCCATGTCTCTTTTTGTTAGAGTCTAAGGAATAGTCTGAAGTGGTTAATTTAGTAAATTCACCACTTGATAGATCTGTCGTTAATAAGGGAAGATATCCTTTTCCTGTAGCATACTGATCAACCATTAAGTTCCACTCTTCTCGATCATTAAATTTAAAAATTAATGGGCCTTCAACATCATGTCCTGTTAATCCAGTCGAAGCTTCAATGGTTCCCACCTTTGACCATGTGCCAAGGATTTGATCGCTTTTTTCTATTGTGATCTGTCCATCTCCTGAGTAGCGGTAATACATATCCTGATCTTCGATAATCGTTGTATCAATAATATGAGTATCACCAGGACGGTCAATAAGCACTTTTGGTTCTGTAAAGGTATGGAAGTCTCTTGTCTTTGCATAGTAAATATCATGCGGACCAAAATTACCCTCAGTATCAGAAACCCTTGAAGCCCAAAATACGACATATTCTCCTGTCTTTTCATCATAAAATGCTTCTGGCGCCCATGCGTCTCCAGCGTTTGATGGAGCCACTTCCACCATTCTTGGTTCAGACCAGTTTACTAGATCAGCAGATTCCCAAATTATAAGGGATTTACTTCCGGCCGTTTGTGCTGCACCCCAGCCTTTTCCATTGGCAATACGTAAGTCTGTCGCAAGAATATAGAATTTATCCCCCTCTGCTGAGCGTAAAAGAAACGGGTCACGCACTCCCTTTTCACCTAGAGTAGATGTTAATACTGGATTACTGTCATTTAAATCAGTCCAGTTTAATCCGTCTTTACTACTGGCAAAATAAAGTTGTTCTCCGATATCATGTTCGCCTGTAAAGTGGGTCATTAAATAAGAGGTGTACTCATTATTTTCCGGCTTTGCCTTAACTGTAAGCGGTATAGTCTTTGTCTCAGTTATTTTCCCGTAAGAAATCGTGGCTGTTACATTTACTTTTGTATCTGTATCCTGTCTTGTTACGACCCCTGCAGGAACATCATCATAATTTTCATTTACTTTACCATTTACGCTGACAACCTCTGGTTTGTCAGATTCCCAAGTGATTGAAGCCCCTTTTTCGCTCGTCGTTGGTAACGTAATGTTGCCGCGGATGTCATCCGCATTTGGAATTTCCAATTTCTCTTTCGCTAGTTCTACAATTTCCTCATCTGTTAATGTTGCTTTTTTCTTTACTTCTTCTGCAGATAATGTATAGTTATACACTTTAAAATCAGCTAGCTTCCCAGTAAATGATGCATCTGGTTCATACAGTGATTTTCCAATAAACCCAATGGAATTAGCTGCAGAATCCACACCATCTTTTAAAATATCCATTACTGAGTAGGTGTGCGGCAGTGTTCCTGCTGGTTCTCCGTTAAGATAAAGAGAGATTTCCCCTTGTTTAAACGTTGCAGTAAAGGTGGTATATTCCCCTGATTGGATGGTTGCATTTTGGAAGAGAAGCTCCTTATCAGCATTCTTAATACCAAATCTAACCGTTCCATTCCCTTGCTTTGGGTTTAAAAAGATATAATTATTCACATTAGGCCAAACACCTGTCTTGTTCCCAAAACTGTAAAGCCAATGTGCAGCACTGGTGCTTGTAGAAAATGTTGTTTCAATCGTGAAAGTTTCATCATCGATAAGCCCAACTGGCAATTTTACATATTTGGACTTATCCCCAGTGAAGTTTAAGATCGTGTCACCT
Source organism: Bacillus sp. SA1-12 (assembly GCF_000981385.1). Taxonomy (GTDB): domain Bacteria; phylum Bacillota; class Bacilli; order Bacillales; family Bacillaceae; genus Metabacillus. The sequence continues at coordinate 14,804 of NZ_LATZ01000016.1, read as the reverse complement.
TGTTCATTTTGAAAGTCTCCATCTTTAAATCCAACATACTCAGCATCAAAGCCGTTGTTTGTTACATCAGTTAACTTCCCATCTGCATTTGACATATCATAGTGTGCGATCAATCCTTCTTCCACAGTTGAAATCTCCTCCGCTTGAATCTTTGGGATGGGGATTAGTGAAGTTAACATAACAGTTGTCATAAATAGTGATAAAAACTTTTTATTTTTACCCTTCACAGTACTTTACCTCCCTTGATTTGTTAGGTCTTAATAATAAATTTACCGCTTCGCATTTTAACGCCTTCAATTTAAAGTCATCACCTCCGCCACATTTAGAAACATTACTAAGCCTTAATGATCGTAAATCCCCCCTTTCAAGTAATTAATCATGGGACCCAGATTAAGAATAGATGGAGTTGTTGCAGACCAATATTTTTCATTATTTATTCGATTGTGTGATTGAGAAAAAGTTTTGTGTATCTAGTAGAAAGTTGAAAAGAATCTAAAGAAGTAGACATAACGATAAGATATTCGCTTGCAGGGAATTTCTTTTATAAGGAAGAGGGATAAAGATTTACTAACTGATAAACATAACCCTTTTCCCTTTTAAATTATAAAGCGTTTACATACTTGAGGTTAATGGAGTAACTTTCGAAAAAATTGTAAATTCATTTTGATCATTCTGCTCTATTGGTTTGGAAAACTTCAAAATTTTTCACTAAATTGGAGTATTTTTTGAAGATTAAAAGAAAGGATTTTTAAGAAGAAAAAGTGGAAGATATGATGAAAACAAAGAGATTAAGCAGTCCTACTAACAATGTTAAAAGGCTGAGCAGCCAAAATCCACAAAATAACAGAAAAGACTTCTCAACCTTGACTATTAATCTCAATATTTGAATGGTTTTTATGAAAAAGTAAGATGATATTGTGATTTTGCTTAAATAAATCCAATTTTGAAGGTTAATTTATCTTTAGCAAACCCTGAGTAATTGTCGGCAGTATGATTTCTATCATTGTTCCTTTATTCACTTCACTCGTAATCTTTAACTCACCGCTGTGATCTTCAACAATTTTAAAGCAAGTCATTAAACCGAGACCTGTTCCTTTTTCTTTTGTTGTATAAAAAGGTTCTCCAAGTGTAGGAATGCGTTCTTTCGGTATTCCAATCCCCTGGTCAATAACTTGGATAGAAATCTTGCCTTCTTCTTTCTCCTTTACCCTTACATCGATATTTCCGCCATGAGGCATTGCTTCGATTGCGTTCTTAAAGAGATTTAATAACACTTGTTTAAGCTGGTTTTTTTCACAGCTGATCATTGGCAAATCGGTATCCAATTCTACAAAAATCTGAATATTATTCAAGATCGATTGGGAATTCATTAAGGTGACGACATCCTTAATAAGTTCCTTTACATCTTGTTCTTCAAAGATAACAGCTGTCGGTTTTGCTAGTACTAGAAATTCTCCTACAATTGAATTTATCCGTTCAAGCTCAGATAAGATAAGATCAAAGTATTCTTTTTGTATGTAGTTTGCCTTGAATAGCTGAATGAAACCTTTTATGGAAGTTAGAGGATTACGAATTTCATGCGCAATGCCGGCTGCCATTTGACCTAACAAGGCAAGTTTCTCTGATTTTTGAAAGAGGCTTTCTGTATGTTTTCTTCTTTCAGTGACATCCTTACCAATTGAAAGCACCGCCTCTTTTTCACCAAACATAATAAACATAGAAGAAACTTCAAAGAAAAAGATCGTTCCATCTAAACGTTTAAATTGATATTCGATATTATTTAAAGGCTTTTTCTCTTTTTTTGCCTGTTTAATGCGCTCCAGTAAACGTTCTTTATATTTAGGGACAATGAAATCCAATATTGATTTACCAATAATTTCATCTATATCTCTCGCACCAATCATACTAATAGCTGCTTTATTTCCATAAACAATAAGATGATCACAGTGAATTAAGATAGGTTCAGGCAATGAATCTACTAATTGCTTATAACTTTCTTCACTCGCTCGTGCCTTTTTTTCAAAGTATCGTGCTTTATCATATTGTTTTCCTACAATCCAAGCAATAAAGGTAAAGATAAAGAAGTCTACTGTAAAAAAATTTTCATCCTGATAGATCTTTTGATAAGCAGTAAATACTATCGAAATTAATACCAGAGTAATTTGACCCAGATTTTTCATCTCATTTCCCTCTTAAGTTAAGAATATTTTCATATATCATAGCATAAATCACAAAATTTTTATTAAAGATGAATAATAAAATCTACCATTTTTTAGAATTAGAAAAAATCATAAGTATCTACTAATTACAATAACTGATGTTACTGAATGTAAGCATCTGTTTATTGAAGAAATGAGAAAGGTAGATTACTAATAAAATTAAGATGTCTTAGGGGCTATTATGAACTAACAGATTGAATAGCGTTATTAGCCGAAAGCAGGTTAATCTCTTTCTCTGTCTATGATTTTTTACTCAATATACTTTACCCAGTCTCTTAGATATTTAACTAACACAAAAATACCCTATAGGTAGACTTTTTTATGCATCTACTCTATAGGGTGCCAGACTTTGCTTTTTATTTTCTATTTAGAAGAAGATTCTATACTTAAATTCGTTGTATCATTTTTTACATATTTTAATAAATAATACTGGCCAATCATAAAGACACTGCCAACAAACCAATACAACGGGATGGCCGCGGGTGCGCCGATGGAAAACAAAGCCATCATAATTGGCGAAACATATCTCATCATAGCCATTTGTGGATTGTCTTTTACAGTTTCCTTCATCATGAGTGAGTTTTGGATATAACTAGACACAGCCACAACGATTGGAAGAATAAAAAATGGATCAGCATGGCCAAGATTAAACCAAAGGAAATTATGTGCCGCAATTTCCTTTGTTCTGATGATCGCATAATAAAAAGCTAACAGAATCGGCAACTGAATAAGCATCGGTAAGCAACCAATGGACAAAGGATTTACACCATGTCTTTGATAAAGAGCAATTGTTTCTTCCTGAAGCTTTTTCTGTGATCCTTGATCCTTTGCCGAATATTTTTCCCTTAAAGCTTTCATTTCTGGCTGCAAACTCTTCATTTTTTCCTGGCTTTTTGATTGGGAAAGCATGAATGGCAATAAAACCAATCTTACCATGATCGTGACAATGATAATGGATAACCCATAGTTTCCATGAAAAAATGAAGCGACAAAAGTTAATACAGAAGAAAAAGTATAGACAAAGTAATGATCCCATATTCCCGAACTATCTGAAGAAATTGGCGAACGTGTCATTCCACACCCCGATAAAGTGAGTAAAAGTCCTACCAAACATAAGAATAAGATCAGCTTATATTTTTTACTATTGGTGAGCATACGGAAAGAATTCCTCCATTTGTTTGTCATACATACAAAGTAAGGAGTATCCATGATACGCTTCATCACTATTCGGAGCTTCTTTTCGCTTAATAATTGTTGAAACATGGTGTTTTAGAAGATCGCTAATACACTGGATGACATGACCGCTTGGTATGATTTTCAAAACAACTTTATCCGAATATACAATCTTTTTCCCTATGACGGGAAGTTGCTGAGTCAGTTTCAAAAGCAACCAGCCGAAGCAATAAATGGTCAACCCTGTTGTAAAAAGCAGACTAATCAGATCTGAGGAGATTCTAATTCCATATGCTCACCTCCTTATTGTTTTTTCAATATCTTAATTATAGTCCTTATCCTTTATTTGTACAGTGGAAGTAAAAGGTTTGGATCAGTTTATGCCATAGGATCTTAAATTGATAGGTGACGAGAATATTCTAAAATTGAGCATTGGATTAGTGACTTACCATTGAATTCTGTTTAAGAATTTAACCAATCTCTTCATATCAGCACAACAATGATCTTTCTACTTTTTTCAAACTTTGTTGCTATTTACTATGTAGTACGGAAAGGTTGATTTCCGCTCCAGATGCTCGCTTTCCGCGTGGCGGGGAGGTGAGCCTCCTCTGCGTAAATGCTGCATAAGTCTCACCTGTCCCGCTGCTCCCGCAGGAGTCTCGCACTTCCGCTCCAATCAACCTTAATCAGTTTTCATCAAAGAACCTATTTAAATTCAACAATCTCTTAGAAAAGAGCCTATTATTAAAGCAAAAATTTTTGGATGAAGCCAAGCTGTACGATCTTGAAACAAATCGGATCAAACTTTTTAAAATGACTTCATTATATCATTAACATATAAATAACCTTTTAAGTTGATACAGTCCAAAGCGGTCATCTTAATTTGGAAAATAATAAAAACGGGAAGTTAACAATATTATGTTTGATTAACTCTCCATCCCCGGTTCATTGAATTTGAAGTAGTTTACTTTTCCTCAATTTTTTCACCTGAGAGTTAGTATTAGAGTGTGTGAGATTTTTAAAATAAGGAGGACATATTCTAAGAAGTATGTAAAGAATATATTAATACTAAAAGGGTAATGAATGATTAATTCAGGGGTTATTAACTAAAAAAAAGGAAAAGAGGATTTAAAAGAAATAGAGAGTCATCATATTAAATGGAGGAATATTCAGGCTTGGTCTGCCTGATTTTGGTTGTAAGAAAGCAATTTAAATACATAAAAAAACGCGAGTTGTTTGCGTATAGCAAAAAGAACCCAGATTCTTATTGGGTTTGCTTTAAATGATAATAGTCGCAATTAGCACACCGGATTGAACCAGTTACATACATGACTATATATGGTCTTTCTTTATTACATTGAGGGCAATATCTCAAATTAGTATGTACTATTTTTTCAGTTGTGTCATTCATCCAAATAACCACCTTTGCGCATAGAAAATTATATACATTGATGACTCTATAAAAAACAAATTTTCTAAGTATATCACTCTCTTAGTATCGGCCCCACCTACGCCAAATACTATGACGGCCACGCGTGCCATCCATCCCATTATTATTATATTGGTAACGCTTACATTTGTAAAGACTAATCTAGCAAAAAGTTTCCAATTATTATTAATTTTACTATTTAACTCTAAGAAAACGTTACTAGTTAAGAAAATTTACAGTTTATAAAACGCGTACATACAGAAGGTGGATAGAATAACTTTCGGAAAAAATGTAAATTTAATTACTTTTATCAGGACCTCCCCTTCGAAAACTGCAAAATTTTTAGATAAAATTGCACTATTTTTTTATCTACATTTAATTCTTTATATAGTAATATTGTTCTAAGAAGGAGGGATCATCGTTGAAAGCGTATCCAAGATTAGCTGATTTATCTTTAAAGAAAAGATTAATTCTTGTTTTCTCGGTCATTCTTTTATGGCTCGCAACGGCAAACTGTGTTCAAATCTATCTTTTCCTTGGATATGTGAAACAGTATAAAGCCATGATGGAGACGATAACTCTGACAAATTCAATTAATGGCTCGCTTAAGCAACAGCTAAATGATGAGATTAGAGAAATCGCTTATGGGAAGGTCCTTTTTGAAAATGGAACACAATACGATCATCTAAACAACATGTATCAAAATTTAGATAAAATCGAGCGTGATGATAGAACTGGCCAATTTTCAAAAGAAATATCTGAGGTGCGCGAAACATTAACGACGACGACTGAGTACATTGACAAGCTTGGCGAGCAAATCCAAGCAAATGTTTCTGCCGATCAACGGAACATCACCTATGAATACATAACCATTCTTACCGATCTTATTGATGAAAAAGTTGAGTCACTCTTACAAAAAACCCTCTTGGTAAAAGGAGAAGCTCAAAATAATATTTCCGCTAATTTAAAAAGAGACATAACGATTTATATTTGTGCATTTGTTGGTGTTATTATTCTCTCATTATTATTTGCTATTTATATATCAGAAAGTTTTGTCAGGCCAATTCGCGCTTTAGGACAAAAAACAAACGAAATTGCGGAAGGAAACTTAACAGTTGGAGAAATATCGATTGCTTCCAAAAACGAAATTGGTGACCTATGCCGTTCCTATAATCGAATGTTTCAAAACTTAAAGGATATTATCTTAAGCGTGAGAAATACGAATGATTTAGTCGTTTTAACGTCGAAGGATATTCACCAAAGTATTCTTGAAAACAGACTGGCTGGTGAAGATGTGGCCGAAGCAACACAGACCATATCAATCAATCTTCATAAACAAGATCAACTCATTCAAAAATCTGTCTCTACATTTGAACATTTGCTTTTTAAATATAATGAGGTATTAGGAAAATCAAATAAAATGTACTTTCAATCAAATGAAACATTAAAAATGACGCATGAAATAAACAGTCAGCTTATTACTTTCCATGAACTGCTTGAGAAAATAAGCCGAACGGTACATCAAGTAAACCGAGATTCAGAGGAACTTCAAAAACTGTCTGGAGAAATGAATGATCATTTACGGGTCATTAAGCTTGTTGAACGGGAAACGAGTCTATTAGCTCAAACAATACTTAATGAGATTCCTAAGATCTCAACAAATGAAAAAATTGAAAGCGCATTAACAAGGATCAAAGAAGTCGCTGAGGAAACAGATACAATTTCCCAAGACTCCGATTCCAAAATGAACCACGTTTTAAACCTAATTACTTCTATTAAAAAACAAAACTTAGAGGCACTTGAAAGTATTCAATTTAGCAGAATAAAAACTGAACAAATAAAAGGCGGCTTCCAAACGATTCGCTCAATTAGAAATAACCAGCAAGCTGAAATTGAAAGCATTAAGCAAGATATGAATGAAGCGTTTGATCAGATGCTTTCAGTTCGTCAAATGATTTCAGACATTGAACAAAGCTCCCATATTAGTAACACGGAAATTGCTGGGATTGCTGCCATGGGTGAAGAACAACTAACGACTCTTGAGGAAGTTTCGGATGCATCTTATAAGCTGGTCGAACGAATTCAAGAAATGAAAGATAACATCAGGCAGTTTAATCTATAATCCCATAACAGATACACTCTTACATTCAATTTATTTTATTCTATTATTGGCAGGTTGGATCGATCATGAATATCAAAAAATGGATTTCCTCAAGTTTGCGTACAAAGCTATTAATGATGTTTCTTTTTTTAACGGTCATCCCTCTCATCCTTGTAGGGGTTATTTCTTATCTGAAATCCTATGATATTGTTGCGCAAAAATCCTATTCCTTAGCTCAAATTCAAATGGGGCAATTAAAAAGAGAATTTGATGTTGTTTATCAGGACATTAAGCGATTTACTGAAATAGGAAAAAAAGAGAGTACCGTGCAATTTTTAATAGACAAAGAAAACACGGCAGAGGAATCGAAAAGCATTTTAGGCTTGATTAAACTTTACAGAGAAAGTTATCAATTTAGTGACAGCATCATGACGATTAAAATTATTGATCTTGAAGGGAAAGCAGTGAGTGAAGATCGTGGGGTTCATCAAATCGATAAAGAAGCACTCACTAAACCTCCATATGTAAATTTGCGTAATCAGCCAGAAAAGACAGTAATTGAACCTATCTATAAAAATAGTAATCCAGCTCTTTCGATGACAAGTACAATCGTATCGGACCGTTCTAAAAAAGTAATTGGTTTCATTAATATTGTCATAAAAGCTTCGGTTTTTAAGAATATACTTCACGAAGCTTCATCTAGAACTCCCGGTACGATTCATATAGAGTCAGAAACAGGTCATCTATTATTTTCCTATCCGCAATTTGAAAAAGCTTCACCTATATCGGAGCGAAAACCACTGGAAGATAAACACTCTGGGTATTTCAGCGAGGGTAAAACATTTATCGTCTATGAAACATCTGAATTGACTGGCTGGAAATTTATTCGCTATGCACCGTTAGCTGAGATTACAAAGGAAGCTAAGGAAATCAGAAGTTTAATTATATTGACTGTAGGGGCCATTTTAATTTTCACAATGGTATTTTACTTCTTTATCACATCAAGATTAATTCTTCCGCTTCGTCTATTAAAAGAAAAAATGAAACAGGCCTCTCAAGGGGATCTTGATGTACATATTATGAACAAAGGTACTGATGAGGTTGCAGACCTCGGTGAAAATTTCAATAGTATGATTTTGAAAATCAAGGCTCTGCTAACGAAGAGTGTTAATGAACAAAAACAATTAAAAATAGCAGAATTACGCACGATGCAGGCGCAAATCAATCCACACTTTTTATATAACTCACTTGAGACAATTATTTGGATGGCAGAGGCCAAAAAAAGCCAGCAAGTTATTGAAATCACGAAGGCATTATCTTATTTTTTCAGAATTTCATTAAGCAAGGGAAAGGATTTTATTCTTTTAGAAGATGAGATTGACCATATCCGCAATTATCTCACCATCCAAAAAATGCGATACCAGGATATTTTAGATGTTACGTTTCACCTAAATGAAGATATTCTAAAATATGAAATTATTAAATTAACACTTCAGCCCATTGTTGAAAATGCCATCTATCATGGAATAAAAAATAAACGAGGCAAGGGATTTGTGCGAATTAAAGGTGATTTTACCCCAGAAGGATATATCTCAATTGATGTGATTGATAACGGGATTGGAATGAAAGAAGATAAATTACAAGATTTACGAATACAATTGTCTCAAGGGGTTCCTTTTGAAAAGGATCAAGGAGGCTTTGGTATGGTGAATGTTCACCAGCGTATTTTATTACACTATGGAAAGCCTTTTGGTTTAACCATCAATAGCTGGTACGGCTCCGGCACTCGTGTTAGTTTAATCATACCGGCAGAAAGGGGATTGAAATGAAAAAGGTATTTTTAGTAGATGATGAAATGGCTATCCGTGAAGGAATTGGAAAAAGCATAAATTGGAATCGTGAAGGATTTATTTATTGTGGTGATGCTTCAGATGGGGAGGTTGCCCTTCCATTAATCGAAAAACACCAACCCGATATCGTCATTACGGATATTAAAATGCCTTTTATGGATGGATTGGAACTTAGTCGAATTCTTCGTGAAAAGATGCCTTCTATCAAAATTATCATTCTTAGCGGACATGATGAATTTGAATATGCCAGAGAAGCGATGCGCATTCAAGTAACGGAATACTGCCTAAAACCGGTCAGTTCACAAGATTTGCTTGCTATTTTAAAAAAGGTTGCCGCAAAAATTGATGAGGAAGAAATGAACAATAAACGATTAAGCGACTTGGAAAATCAATTATTGCAAACAAAATCTGCTTCCAGAGATAAATTTTTATACGAACTTTGTGAAGGTGTATATAGTACCTCAACAGCTATAAAAGAAGCTTCTAATTTAAATATAAACCTTATCTCAAGCTATTATTATATTATTATTGTTGAATATACAAAGGAACCAAATTCCATACAATGGATTGATCATGAATTTGTCGGCTTGCAATTTAGCAGAAAATTAAAAGAATCTATCTTTATTATGATGGGAGAATCAAAGCAGGCGCTTGAAAAGGAGTCTGAAATCATTAGACAACGCCTAATTGCCCATGAAGAAACGCATCCGGAGAACCCAATTATCTTTGGGATGGGCAGAGTAGAAGGCAGGATTCAAGGTATAGCCATTTCTTTCTCAGAAGCCGATGAAGAGAAAAGCTATTCTAGTATTATTCATAAATACAGATCGAAAGAAACGGACATTGATATCGAGTCCAAAAAAGAATTGCAGCATTTTAATCGCCGGGACTTAATTGACTTTCTTAAATTTGGACGATCATGTGATATCCCAAGCTTTGCTCGTTCTTATTCATCCTATCTAGAAAAAGGAGAGATTCGTTCTCCTTTTACCATGTATTTTTTTTTAATGGACTTTACGATTACCATCTCCCATTATTTAAAGGAAATCGAGATGGATAATCTTGATATCATGCAGAAAATCAATCAATTAGAAATGAAAGCAAGCTGGATTCGGTATTATCATGAAGCATTATCCTATATAGAAGAAATGCTGCACCTTGTTACTTTAACGAGGGATAACTTAGCTAGCAAATTCTCTGCATCCGTACAAATGGCGGTAGATTATATTAACGAACATTTTGCAGACTCTCAGTTATCTCTTCAAGCAGTTGCAGACGCTGTTAATGTAAGCGCATCCTATTTAAGTCATATGTTTAGCCAGGAAACTGGAAAAACATTAATCGAATACTTAACGAACACCCGAATTGAAAGGGCAAAAGATCTATTGAAGACAACCAATAATAAAACATATGAAATTGCCCATCAAGTTGGCTATAGTGACTCACATTATTTTTGCCGAACGTTCAAAAAGGTAACTGGTTTGACAACAAAACAATATAAAAATCAGACACATGTTTACACTATTTAATCTCTGCCATTTTCCTTATTAATTGAACCTGTCTGAAACAAAAAAGCTTCCGCACCCTATTGTAAGGAAGCTTTTTCCTTCCCTGCTAGAAACTCCAACATACTGTTTAATAATCATTGAACTAATAACCTCTCATCTAAATCTTAACTTAATTTTATAATACTTCTAATACTCCTTTTTTGTTCAATCATTAAACTGACTTATTTTGGAGTAAGATTGATAAAAGACTTCTACTAATAGTTTTTTAGTGTCCTATAGAATGGCTCAATCGGATATAACTTCACTAATCATTTTTTAGTGTACTATAGAATGAATTTATCGGACAAAACTCTATTTCAACATTTTCTAAATGTTCTATTGGAGAGGGCTATTGGATATAACATTCTTACATTATTTTGTATAAGTCCTATTGTAAGGGGCTATTGGACATAACCCACTTTCATTATTTTGTAAATGTCCTTTAGAGAGGTTCTATTGGACATATCCTCCTTACATCATTTTGTAAATGTCCTATTGTAAGGGGCTATTGGACATAACCCACTTTCATTATTTTGTAAATGTCCTATATTAGGGTTCTATTGGACATATTCCTCTTACATAATAATGTCAATGTCCTTTTGAAAGGGACTATTGGACATTACCTTCTTCCATCATTATGTATATGTCCTATTGCTATTTTATGAAAGAATAAGTGTTCACTATGTCAGCATGAGAAACCTCATTTGCTAATATGCCTGCCTATAAAAGGCCGTTTTGGTGGCTAGTTTCCAGTTGGAAACGTTATAATAATAGAATCTAAGACATACTGGGGGCTTGGGATATGTCAAAAAGAAAGTTACTAATCAGCCATAAGCTTGACGATGCATTACTAGGCAAAATAAAAGAAGTCATCCCGGATTGGACCATTATTGCTGGAAGTGATTCATCGCAATGGAAACAACATGTAGCCGATGCTGAAATCATTGCCGGATGGAAAAAGGAAATGGAAGAATTCATCAGCATCAATGATGCAAACTTGCAATGGCTTCAAGCTTGGAGTGCAGGTGTGAATTCACTTCCGCTTGCACATTTACAAGCTGCCAATGTGCAGGTTACATCGGCAAATGGTGTGCATGCTTATCCAATTTCAGAAACAATCTTTGCCTTAATGCTGGGGCTAACAAGAAAGATCCACACCTATGTTAGACAGCAATTAAACCACACATGGCATCACGCAAACATGAATCAGGAAATCCACGGTAAAACTGTTGGGATCATCGGTGTGGGGAATATTGGATACGAAACAGCCAAACTAGCAAAAGCATTTGGGATGACTGTTTTAGGGATCCGTAACTCGGGTCAGCCGGAGGAATTTGTGGATGAAATGTATTCTCCATCTGACTTACATACGATTCTTCCACTCTGTGATTTTGTCATTGTCACCTTGCCATTGACCCCAAAAACAATGGGACTCTTTGGGAAAAAAGAATTTCAATTGATGAAGCCTTCTTCTTTCTTTATCAATATAGGGCGTGGGCCAATCGTCGTTGAAAATGAATTAATTGAAGCTCTTCAAGAGAAACAAATTGCTGGAGCTGGTTTAGATGTGTTCGAAATCGAACCGCTTCCGCAGCAAAGTCCGCTGTGGGAAATGGAGAATGTCATTATCACGCCACACACTTCCGGCAGTACAGAGCATTACAATAAACGCGTGATAGAGGATATCTTTCTCCCAAATTTGAGAAGATATCTTGATGGACAAAAGCCAAGCATCAATCTGGTTGATTTTGAGAAGGGATATTAAGGACCTTCAACATTTGTTATAAAACTATCATTTATTACAAGAAAGCTTCAATCCTTCTTAAGGAATTGAAGCTTTTTTGATCCTTTTATTTCTCTTTTTGTACTAATTCTTGTTGATCTATTTCAACCGCCGTTACATATTTCTTTTGCAAATCTACATAAGCTTCAACAACCCGGTTCGCAATCGTTTTATTTATCGGATCCGAATCATTACTGACCCATGGAACGACGACACTAAACGCTACTTGCGGATTTTCTGAAGGATAGTAACCTACGAAATTTAAATTATTTGTTTCCGTTCCCCAATATGCACGCTTCACGCCATAGTAAGCTGTTTCAGATGTACCCGTTTTACCAGCAACGTCATGTGTAAATTTTCCTTCTGCCGTCCCGGAAGTCACGACAAGCTTAAAACCTTTTTGAACCTGTTCGATATCACTTGCTGTATTATTGACCCGATTTAAAATCTTTGGCTCCTTATCAACAACGATTGGTCCAAGCTCTGAATCTTCCTTAGGTTCATGAATACTTGTTACAATCCGGGGCTGGATCCGGTGGCCGCCATTTGCTATCACCGAAACATATTGTGCCAGTTGCAGCGGTGTGTAAGTATCAAATTGTCCAATCGAAATATCTAAAAGCTTACCGGGCTCATCTGGCGGGTTTTGCAATCCTGATGATTCTTGTGGTAAATCAATCCCGGTTGGCACGCCTAAACCAAATTGCATAAAATAATTTCTTAGCTTCTGGAAGTCCTCTGCTGTTGCATTGAAAGATCCATTTTTCACATAGCTGATACCGGCGATTTTCATCGCAACATAAAACATATAGACGTTTGAGGATTCTTGTAAGGCGCTCAAATCAGTCATTAACCCTAAAGGATAGGCACTATAGGATTTCTTTTCAGGTGTGCCTTTTAAATGAATCGGTGCATCATAATATGTTTGACCGTGCGGCATCCCGTCTTGATAACCGGCAAGAACCGTTGCCCCTTTAACAGTAGACCCTGCTTCATATTGTGTTGTGAATGCCCCATACGCATAATCAAGTACCTTCCTTCTGTTATCCGGGTCGAGCTGTTTGCCAACCATTGCTAACACATCACCTTGATAAGGATCCATCATCACAACAAAAGCACGATCCATTAAAATATGATTCCTGCCTGCTTGAAGCAATTCCTCCTCCACAATCTCTTCGACTTTCATTTGAAGCTCCATATCAAAGGATAGTTTTAAGTCCTTGCCTCTTTGTCCTTCATCAATCACTTTCTCAGAAATAATCTCTCCATTATTGTCGGAAATATATTCGATCTTTGCTTTACGCGGATTTAAGTAATCTTCATATTGGTATTCTAAATAACTTTTCCCTACTCTTTCATTCAGTTCATAGCCTCTTACTGAATAAAAATCCTCCCGTGACTTGAGAATGCCTTGTTCTGATGTCGTTAGGCCCCCAAAAACTGTTTTTAAGTAATCACCATATGGATAGGAGCGATCCCACTCAGTGATCACATCCACGCCTGGCAATTCTTCCAGATGTTCAGCTACAGTAGCAACTTCCGTATCCTTTAGATCTGATGATTTTACAATCTGGGGTTCATATTGGTAACCCGAAGAAAAACGAGTGTAAATATATGCAAGCTCTTGCAGAACAGGACTAGCCTTCAATTCTTCTATGGCTTCATCGGGAACGCGCTCCACTTGTAATTTGTATGTTACTGACGGTTCTAACTTTGTTTCATTTTTAGAGAGAAGCTTCTGAGCCTCCTCAGGATTTGCAGCCAGCCAATAATCTTTAAGATCCCGATCCTTCAGCTCTTCCTTTAAAAACGCAGCATCATAGCTAATGTACTCAGCAAGCTTTTTTGCTGTCTTAATTTTACCTTCCGCTTTTGTTGTTTTATCAACTTGATAGGTAATGGCCGGTATGCTTTTATTATCAACAACCACTCGATTATATCGGTCCACCATTTTTCCTCTTGGCGCCGGCAAACTGGCATAATCAGCCTCTGTTTTTGAAACTTCCTTTAAAAACTCTTCCCCCTGAACAATTTGGACGATTCCTAAACGGACAATCAGTGCCACGAATAAGGAAAAGACAAGAAAAAAGAATAGATTAATCCGAACATCCCTTGATTTTCTAAGCTTCCGATGTTCGGATACATGTATGTTTGGTTTTTTCAAAACAGTATCCTCCTATTTCACTCTCTATGAAATGCTCTTGGACGTTTCATTAAACTACTAATCTAGGACTTTCCCTACGAGTTCTGGTCTTCAGCTGCTTTATGAAAGACTATTCTTGCGATTCCTCGCGGGGTTTTGGCCTTCAGACGCTTTATGAAGGACCTTTCTTGCGCTTTCTCACGGGGTTTCGGCCTTCAGATGCTTTATCAAAGACTTTTCTTTCCCTTCCCCACGGAGTTTCGGCCTTTAGACGCTTTGTGAAAGACTTTTCTTTTACTTCCCCACTGAGTTTCGGCCTTCAGACGTTTTATCATAGACTTTTCTTTCCATTCCCCACGGAGTTCCGGCCTTCAGACGCTTTATCATAGACTTTTCTTTCCATTCCCCACAGAGTTCCGGCCTTCAGACGCTTTATCATAGACTTTTCTTTCCATTCCCCACGGAGTTTCGGCCTTCAGACGCTTTATCATAGACTTTTCTTTCCATTCCCCACAGAGTTCCGGCCTTCAGACGCTTTATCATAGACTTTTCTTTCCAT
>NZ_LATZ01000015.1 GCF_000981385.1 Bacillus sp. SA1-12 | reverse complement strand
ATTTGCCTTGCATGATTAATTGAATCTTCATTAGTCTAGTGGCTATCCCTTCGGGTTGATTAGACCTTTCATCGGTACTGTGCCACCACTTTCACTGATATAAAGTTAAGTTATACAATAACTATTCTCATTATTGCTTTCCTTATCAACGCTTCATAGAAAGTAAGTCCTCCACGTTATCAGCTTACAACGTTGAATTATATCTATTATAGAATGAACTTAGGTGCTTCCTGTAAGCCTGTTAGCCGTTCTTATGCCTGTAACACATCATGGACTTTCATAATTGTCATTCTTACTCATCCACTGCTAACCTCACATTAGGTGATATACACATTTCTATGTATTGCCAGTCTAGACCCGTACATTCAGAAGTTCGTCAGCTTAACCTTTTTACTTTAGGTTCTTTTGCATTCTCACCATATTCATTCAACTCAAGCATCATGATTTACACCACCCCCTCGGGTAGGCTTTCGTCAGCCGAACTGTTACGGTAAATTCTCACGCCTTTTCGCCGAGCTTATAACACTATTATTCTTACTAATTCAAGTGCTATTCGACTAAGAGAGAACCCTTCAGGGCGTTACCCCACCATTTGATTCTTCGATATAATCCTTCAGTTCCGGAAGGAACTGTCTAACCTTTACTTGGGTAATGTGACCATTCCCAATTTAAGCTAGAAACATTTCGCACAACAATATGGCCCTTTTCTTGAATGGGCACCACCAGCAGAACGCAGATTTACAACGTTAAGAAAATACAAAAATAAAAAGCCTAATTTCCCGGGTGTTATTAGTGAGGAGTTCGCTTTAGTTACTTCATAAAAACGCCCTATAATGTAACAATATATGCTTACATGATCTTGGTGATTTTATAGTAGATCATTTTATTGAGTAAAAATTCAAAGTTGATTTGGCTTAGCAAATAAAAAATGATCAGAAATTGTACTATATGTTATCTTCTTCCCAAGTTGTAGCAAAGAATCGAACATTTAGAATCGGACTAATCTTAAACTTTTCTCCAATAATTCACTTCATTTTCAAGCTTGTCATCCCATGATTCGTACACTTGTCCAAATCCAAAAGACCTTAATAATATTTCGGTTTCTTTAAACAATTGAATTTGATCCTCGGGGTTAGCATATTTTGAGATCGTAACAAACCGATCACTCAAAGCTGACTTTTGCATTGGGAGATGCTCCAAACGAGTGAGTAAAATATCGACTCTATCCAAATATGGGGGAATTAATTTATTTAAACTAAATAAACAATTGATTAAGTACATGACAGATGAGGAAGCCTGCAACAAAGCTCCTAGTTCATTATTTCTTCTTACCGCCTTCATTGACCGATAAAAAGCATTTAAGTAGGCTTCCAACCATCCGGATACTTGTTTTTCAGATTCTTGATCAGATAGTGTACAGATTTCATGAATTATCGTTGGTAGCCATGTCGTTTTGTTAATGATAATTTGGGCTGTTAAAAAAGCATTCGCTCGCCAATCCGACAGCTTTTGAAACCCCCTAAGCTCTTTTTCGCTCATATACGATACATCCCATTTCCAAGTTGCGTTGGGAAGACACACTTCAGGCTCGGATTGTTCATAAACGACTAGTAAATCGACATCTGAACTTTTGTCATTGGTATTGGCTGAAACCGACCCCATTAAAAGTACTCCTAACACGTTTGGATGAGTACAACTCTCATATACTAACTTTTTTATTTCACCAATCATAAACACAACTCCCCTTCAAACAAGTCGAGCTCGTATCTATAATTAATTCACCACAAGTAACACCTAAACCTCCCATTTTATAAAATTGACTGCATATCGTTATTCATGAAACTGGCCCGATTGTGAAGGATAACTTGTTTTTACCCAGAGAATCTTCACTTTCCCCCTTTCACTTTTAGGGTATAATCTGCAATTTCTTCACTTACACGAAGTTCATTCTTGTGTTTTAATCTCCACCTTTTACTATTACGCGATTACCGGTTAGGGGGCCGGAGTCTTGGTTACTTCTTCTTCTTGTTCTACATCTTCTTCTACGTCTTCTTGCTGATCGTGGTCTTCATGTTGCTACGATGTCGTTCGGCTCCGGCTTGCCGTCCTTCTTATCCATTATGTTGCCCTTTCGGTCGGTGTCTCCGATGCCTTTCCCCTGCTGACATGAACAACTCTACCACCCTTCTTCCTGTTGTCAAATACCTCTTCGTGTAACCTGTATCACATTGCTATAACTTGCCTGGGAAGGCTGAATTGGAAGTTGAAAGGGCTAGGATTGAAGTCATTAATGCCGGAACAAATTTCCGACGTGTACTTATGACATTGAACGAAGTAAAATGAGTTTGTTGGAATCGCAAAACAAACTCGCTGATAAGTGAGGGATTTCGGCTGGAACAATTCGCTCGGAAATTTTCTTGGACCCTCCTGCGAATGATGTAAGGAACCTTACAAAGAGACTTCTTGATTCTGAATCGGAATAGGAACGCCACCCTTCCTTCCGGCACTAGGTTAGTGACCGGAAGGAAGGGTGCGTTTATGCCGCGAAAGCCCTATTGATATGGGGGGTCCCCATGTCAATAGGAAGCGTGGAATAAAAAGCGAACTGACTGGAGGGAACGGAACCACAGCAGCTTACATGTCTCCAAGAACTATATGGAAATCTCCTAAAAGACATGACAGCCCCCTTACTGCAACGATTGAAAAGAATCCTACAGGAAATGCCATAGATAGTCCGGCTTCCGACATGCTAGCTTTATCATTGTCCTTTTTGGAAGGCACACTACTTCCCTTGCATCGCATTAATGATCCGTTCAGTAATGGCGACATCAGCCTCTTCAGTCTGCAATGCATTCGCTAAAATCGACTCGGCTTTTTCACTGTCTTTAATCTCGTAGTCATTCATGATTCCTTCAATATAATACTTTAAAATATTTTGCAGATTTTCCAATGGACAAACCTCCGGATGGTCATTTTTACTTATATAGTGTGTCCATGTAAATCAAAGGTATCCAATCGCCTTTAGCAACTCTGCAATATAAACCTCAGTCGTTTAAAAATCTAAGTTTTATACCACAATCGCGTCCGATTGCTGAACAACATTGGTAATCACGCGCTGACATAACGACAAATAAAACAGCGTAAGAGTAAAAATTCCTCCTACGCTGTTTTATTTGCTTATGAAATTTATGATCAGCAAAATTCTTCGGTTTGCCGGTTCGTATCCCGGATCAAACCTGCAGGCTTTCCTACAGGTCTTATGGGCTTAAAACGGCTCGATGGCTTTCTCGTTTTTACCAGTTTGAGGCTGATTTTCAATTCTTCTTTCTTCGGCTTCCTTGGGAATTTCTTTAAGGCGTTTATTTACTTCTTCTACTTGATTAGTAGTTCTCATTTCATCCATTTTCAAAAACCTCAATTCATTAAAATATTTGATAAAAATAGTATGCAGCAGTAACGAAGATTTTATGTCCGCTAAGTCAGACCCCCATGTTTTGCCACAGAGTGACTTTATATGAGGTACGGCAAGAATTCCTTCTTTTTGGGACCACTTGCAGATTGACAATAAGTTATTTAATTTTAAAACCTCAAACACGCATACCCCCGTCCTGTTTTTAGGACGGGGGTAAAATAAAGTTGTTTAATTTTTGATAAAAAATGCTTCACCGATCTTTACCATCCTCTTGGTAATACTCCTCTTTCCTCCTCCTAACCTGTTAAGTACTCTCTTCGCCGGAGTTACGGTAATGATAGGGTAGGATGGTAGATATTTTGATACGATTATTTCTATCTAGATTTCCCCAATAGTCGCAACAGATTCAATGATGCATGAATAGTATAAATATATTGAATATCCGCATAAAAAATGTTAAAAAATAGTCGGTACCATTCCCCCATCCATACGGATTGGAGACCCTTTAAATGCGGATGCATAAGGACTACATACAAATGTAGTTATTCTACCGATTTCACTTGGCTTGATAAAACGCTGTATTTCAGATTGAGGCAGGTTAATAGTCATAAATTTTTTCTCTTTTTCTAAAAAGGTCATATCTTCATTAGGGTACATACCCTCAATTATTTGATGTACCTTTTCAGAGAGTGTTGGTCCCGGCATGATCGTATTGACTGTAACTTCTGTTCCTATTGTTAATTTAGATAAGCTTTTTGACAATGATAATAGCATTGATTTTGTCATACTATACTGAGGCATTAGTCCTGAAGGCATAATTGCTTCTTCACTCGCAATAAAGATAATGCGGCCATAATTATTTTTCAACATTTTAGGTAAATAAAATTTAGATAATCCATTTGCTGCTAGAACATTAGTACGGAAGTATTTTTCCCATACTTCATCGTCAACGTCCTCATATTGCATAATTTCATAAATACCCATATTGTTAACTAAAATATCAATATTGGGATAGTTTTCAAATAAAGCTTCTCTTTGTTGTATATCTACAATATCAGCTGTAGCATTTTGAGGAGAGGTAGCCGGGAAATCTGATTTAATTTCATCTATAGTTCGTTCTACCTCTTTATAATTTCGTCCATTAATTAGTACATTAACACCCTCTTTTGCAAGTTCAATGGCAATTGCTTTACCTATACCTTTCGTTGATCCTGTAACTAAAGCTGTTTTATTGTTTAATCCCATATCCATAATACATTTCTCCTTTTAATTTACTTTTAGGACAAAGTCAATTTATCAAGTTTGTTCCTAAATGTTCCGTACGCCAATTTGAAGGAGTATCACCTTCCCAAAGACGGAAGGCGCGGTAGAACGAGTTCTGGTCTTCATATCCAATCAGGAAGGCTACTTCTTTAATATCAAGCGAGGGGTCTGCCAAGTACTCTCGTGCCTGCTCATGTCGAACTTGTGTCAACAGATGTTTGAAGCTCGTGCCTTCGTCATTAAGCCGGCGTTGCAAGGTACGATCGCTCATCCCCAACTCGCTCGCAACAGCCTGAATGTCGGGGCGCCCTCCTGTTAGACTACGTTTTATGATCCACTTGACCATCTCGATAATTGAGCGGCTACGTTGCTGCTCATCCAACGATTGGTCCAGTACGGGAGTCAGAATTTCCAGCAACTCTGCGTTGTACGAGACAAAAGGGCGGTCCAGATCTTCTCGATGCAGTATCAACCGGTTACAATTTGCACCGATCTGGATACGGCAGCCGAAATAAGCTTCGAGTGCCTGTACGTCACCCATTGAGTGCGAAAATTCGACGAACCTCGCCTTCAAAGGTTGACCAGTGCCCCGGCGTCCTAGCTCTAGAAGAAATGCCAGCGTAATTCCAACCAGCATCGGCGGAACGGGATGCTCGGTATACAACCATTCCAGTTCGATTGTACAGTTATCACCTTCCTCAGTAATACGTAAGCTTTCGGGGGGGGCACAATTGTTTGTACCGGGCCATTCGCTTTAGTGCGTCGCGGTAGTCACGAGCATGGTAAGCCGCTAAGACGGGCGGTGGGTAATGAGCTGTTTCAAAGACGGTCGCAAGCTTGATGATTCCTTTGGCAGTGTCATCAATGAGATTGGAATAAGCCTGCCATATCGCGAAATATTGGGGGGTGGTGACAACTGGTTCAGTAATAATGGTGAGGGGCAGTCGTGCTTTTCGAACCACGTCGCGGGTAGAAATCCCTACTTGACTTAATCCTGCCCAAAATCCTGCTGGGATTTTAATACGAGTCTGAGACGCCATACATATGAGCCCTCCTTTAGCTATCTACACATTCACTAGTTTTGGTTGTGATTGCGTCCTTCCTTGTTGGCGGGACAGTTATTACATTACCTCTTCAATGTCGCTCTGTAACTAGCAAAAGGCGACATTCTACTTACCAATTACGTCGAATTAGTTAGTAATAGGTACCATTAGCTGAAATTTAAGTCCTATTAACACTAAGAATTTATTAGATTTATTTTAAATTGCATTCACCTAACAATTTTTAACCCTTACATAAAAATGATATTATACACGAAGTTTTTACGAAAGATATATAGAATCATCCCCTTCCCTGATTAACATGAATTGTGGGGTTTCGTTATCTGAATCTTATAGTAGAGTGGCCTTCCATGAGAAGGAAGAGGAAACTGTCCTCATAGCAGAGGAATGAGGGAAACTTTATTATAAAAAGAATGAATGGCAATCCAAAACTTTGTATTACGATTTGGATTGCCATTCTTTTTTGTTAGAGGAGTTAAACTCTTCATTTCGCTTTTTAGCTTAAGCGATTGACGTAGGTGCACCGAATATCGTTGTATAACCACTGATTGATTTTAATATTCGTGCTGCTTCTTCATCATTCATTGAACCATAACGTTCAACAGCATCGACGATTTTAGGGAACAAGTGGATATCCCCCGCACTGGCAAAACCGGCTAGTCCCGGGAAAGATAGAACAAAGTGAACACAGGCATCAATTACTTCCTGCTGATCAAACGGCTCGTACCATGTTGCATACGGACGTTCACTCCCCTCTTTCCACGGAGCTTTTGCAATCGCTTTAATAACCCTGACTGCCACGTTTTGTTTGTTCGCTTCTTCCATTAAAGCATCGAACGATTCACGATATTCAGGCAAAGAATACATATAATAATTCAAAGGAAGTAATACTGTTGCAAACGGGAATCGTTTCAAGGCCTCTAAATGGGTAACAGGTGCTTGATGGCCATGGCCTGTTATCCCGATTGCTTTCACAATCCCTTCTTCTTTCGCTTCTATAGCAGCTTCCAAAGCGCCTCCCTTTGCTGTACACTTGTCAAGCTCCTCTATTGTACCGACTGCATGCAATTGCAGTAAATCAACTGAATCGACCTTCATCCGCTCCAAAGAACGATAAATTTCTGCCTTAGCTTTTTCTTTTGTCCTTTGTCCCGTTTTCGTAGCTAAAAATATGTCGTTGCGAACTTTACTAATAATGGAAGCCAAGCGTAATTCCGCATCTCCATAGTCTGCACCTGTATCGAAATGGTTCACTCCATGCTCTAAAGCAAACGAAATCGACTGGTCTGCTACTTCTTGTGTTACATTTCCTAAACTAGCTGCTCCAAACATGACGACAGAACCTTCATAACTTAAACGGCCAATTTTTCGTTTTTGCATTGTAAAACCTCCTTATGGTTTTAAACTTCTTCGGAACGGTCAGTAGCAGGTGGAGGAGCAACAGATAACGAGGAAATTTCGTTACGCATCTCTGGAGTCATGTCAATCTCCAATGCCGCAAGCGACGGTTCCAACTGCTCAAGATTTCGGGCACCGATAATGGGGGCGGTTATACTCGGGTTAGACATGACCCATGCAACAGCCAACGACGCCGGATGAACTCCCCGCTCGTTTGCATACTTTGTAAAGTGGTCTGCCGTTTCAAAATAGCGCTGATCGCCATAACGCCGACGATAACTATCCTGCACAATCAATCTTCCATCATCAAGCTTATGTTCGGTTCCATACTTCCCGGTTAACAATCCACCGCCAAGTGGGCTGTAGGAAATGACTCCAATTTGTTCCGATTCGGCAAGCGGTAAAATTTCAACCTCAGCCTGACGCTTTACAAGGTTATACATAGGTTGCATACATTCAAAACGGGCCAAACTTTCTTTTGCAGAAATTCCTAAAGCTTTGGCAATCTGCCATGCTGCCCAGTTACTAACTGCAGGGTATAAGATTTTCCCCTGCCGCTGGAGGTCATCCATTGCCCGCAGCGTCTCTTCTATTGGTGTTTCAGGATCAAAAGCATGGACAAAATAAAACTCAATCCTGTCTGTTTTCAAACGTCTTAAACTATCCTCTACGGCCATGATGATATGTCTCCGCGATAATCCCTTATTATTAACGCCACTACCCGTTTCTCCAAAAACTTTGGTTGTTAAAATGATTTCGTTCCGGCAATCTTTAATACATTTACCAAGAATTTCTTCCGCCAGTCCATTATTATAAACATTGGCACAATCAAAAAAGTTAATACCAACCTCCCGTGAGCGGTAGAACATCGCCATGGAAGCTTCTTCATCTGCGATGCCGCCAAATGACATCGTTCCAAAACAAAGATTTGATACCTTAATACCTGTCTTTCCAACTGTACGGTACTCCACTACATCTTCCTCCTTAATCGAGTTCATAATGGTCCTTTAATTCTAGTAAATTAACAGATGATATAAAAAGCTGATAAAACAAAAAATTCAGAAAAAATAATTTAGATTAATACAGCTTTTGATAATTCCCCACTCTACTTTTTATTCTATCTACTTGCTAAAAGTATAAATATTTTGAAAAATGTATACAAGTACTGAAATTTTATTGATATAATACAAATTATATAATATACTATAGTTTTTATAGTAACTATAAGAGGGATACCATAAAGAAATTTGATAATATACATATTGAATGCTCTAGCGAAAAAGCACTTGATATCATTGAACTATGACCAGAATAATGGAAGTAACAAATAAGGAGAACAATGTTCTAAGTTAGCACGCTTAGCATACTTCTTTAAAACAGAAGCGATCGTACTGGCATTTTATCGCATCATGTGGAAACAAAGTACCAAGGGCTGTCCAATTGACTTACTACCTTTTTCAAAAGATGCTTCGAGGAAAGATTGACCCTCAAACCGTTGTATCCTTCAATTCACTATGGGGGATTGCTTAAATTTCGTCACATTCAATTTATAATATGTATGAAACCGATCTTTTCGACGAGGTGTTAAAACATTGGTAATGGGAAGAAAAATTGGTTAACAGAGCTGAGGGAGTTGAAGAAGAAAACCTTCTAAAAATATCCTTTTACCGATTGTAATTTTCACCTTCTTGATTGAAGTCTCTTCAAATTCATTAATTGTCTTTATGTCCCATGTTTTAAGATGATACCTGATTTCTTAAATTTCAACGATACTTGATCAAATCGAACAATTCTTTTCATAGCAATGTAGAGGTTGACCCTCACTTCAATGGATCAACCTCCTCTTCCTTTATTTATTTATCTCTAATAACTTTTTGATAACAACATCACAAATTTCATGCGTCTTTAGTGCATCATTACTTGAGACCTGTGTCTCTTTATTTAATGTAATGGACTGAATGAAATCAGCTATTATTTGTTCAAAACCTCTTTTAAATAAAGTCGGCTCCCAATCACTTGAACCTTGCTTGTTTTCATCTCGATCTTTCTGAATAACTAGTTCAGACACATTATAGACGACTCTTTTTTCGGCTGAGTTCATAACTTCTACCTTTTCTTCGTTTACACCACTATCCCTATTCATGATTCCAATCGCAGTAGCGCCATCGGTTGATATGATTTGTATAGAAACATGGTATAGCAATTCGCCTTTTTTCTTTCCATTCACTACAATCCGATCAATTGGGTTTGGAAACAAATATCGCAATGTATCAACAACATGGATAAAATCATCTAAAATAAATGTTTTAACGTCATCAGGTAACGACTAACGGTTTTTTTGCATAATGATCATATTAGGATCTGCTAATTCTTTTAATTTTTGATAGCTCGGTGCATAACGTCGATTAAAGCCCACCATTAATTTTAGCTCTTTTTTTTCAGCTAATTGGACCAGTTCTTGTGATTGCTCATAATGAAATGAAAGTGGTTTATCAACATATACATGAATGTTGTTTAGTAGAAGCTGTTTTACAATTTCATAATGAGACTCAGTTGCCGTATGAACAAATGCTCCTTTAATCCCGCTATTAATTAATGAATATAGGTTTTGATGGATTTTTTGAAACCTATACTTTTGAGCCACCTGTGCTAATTTCGCTTCGTTGCGTGTATATAAATGAAACTCAATATTCTCTATTCCGCTTATTACAGGTAGATATGCTTTTAATGCAATATCTCCTAAACCAATTACACCTATTTTCATGATTTTTCACCTCTTCTAAATTAATCAACAATTGTATATTTAAATAAGTAATAACTAGTTATTGCTTCTATACTAATTGAATATCATTCCTTATAGCAAATTTACACTTATCATTATTTACATGTATAGGTTTTGCTTACTACATCAAACTACTATTAAGCAAGCATGCATAATCTAACTCTTACAATCTTTTAAGGAGATGATTTGAATGGCACAAAATAATAACAGCAATCAATTAGTTGTTCCAGGTGCTAAACAAGCTATTGAACAAATGAAGTTTGAAATCATCAGAGTTTGGTGTTAACCTTGGTGCTGAAACATCTTCAAGAGCTAACGGTTCTGTAGGTGGAGAAATGACGAAACGCCTAGTTGCTATGGCTCAACAATGAATGGGACGTTTATCATTATTTTTTACGTATTTAGGAGGAGAAGAAACTTCTCCTCCATTTTATGTCTTTTTAGATAAACTCCGATTCTAAAAACAATAATTCCATATAAGAATAAAAAACTATTTTTTAGAATAAATACTTTAATCGAAAGAAATGAATGTTTTTGTATCAGAAAGAATTTTGTACCTTAACTGATATTTACTTTGTCATTAGAACCATCCTTTTCCATCTCTTTGCATTTTTCTTCCCAGAAGTCAGCACCAATTATTCCTGCTTTAGTTGGATTGAAAATCGGGTCTTTACCTGCTTTTTTCTGAATCTCATAATCTTTTAATACTTTTAAGGTTGGTTTTGTCAGAAGTAAAATCGCAACAAGATTAAGCCAAGCCATACTTCCTATACCCAAATCTCCTAGAGCCCATAATAAAGATGCTGATTCGACACTTCCGGTATACACCATAACTAAAAATACAAGTTTCAGAACTGTTTTCAACCACTGCATCTTTAGTTTTTTATCAAGATAAACAAAAGTCGTTTCTGCAATATAATAATAGGCCATCAGGGTGGTGAACGCGAAAAAGAAGATGGCTATGGAAACAAACATCGAACCAAACCCTGGTAATACAGTTTCTACCGCTTCCTGAGTATAGATTGGTCCAGCTTCAATATTTCCCATTGTTTCAACAATTGGTTCTTTCCCCTCTGGAGTGACACTATACATGCCCGTTACAAGAATCATAAGGGCGGTCGCCGTACATACAACAAGCGTATCAATATAGACCGAAAAGGCTTGGACTAATCCTTGCTTAGCGGGATGAGAAACTTCAGCTGCAGCAGAACTATACGTTCCTTCACCAACACCCGCAACGTTTGAAAATACTGCTCTCTTAACCCCCCAGGCAACCGCTGCACCGACAATTCCTCCGAATGCCTCATTCACACCGAATGCACTTGAGAAGATAAGGGAGAACATAGCAGGAACTTCCGTCATATTCGCAAATAATATGATGAAGGTAACGACCACATATCCTAATGCCATAAAAGGCACTATTTTTTCCGCAACATTTGCAATTCGTTTCACACCACCAAAAATAATCATTGCAAGCAAGACAACTAATAAAACTCCTGTAATGCCCTTACTTATACCAGTTGTATTTTCAAACCCAACTGCAATCGTGCTAGATTGTATGCCGGGTAATAAAAATCCATAGGAAATTGTGACAACAATAGCCACCAAAGCAGCGAACCACTTTATCTTTAATCCTTTTTCAATAAAGTAAGGTGTACCTCCCCGGTATTCATTTCCTACTTTGCTTTTATAAACTTGGGCAAGAGTGGATTCTACAAAGGCACTGGCTCCTCCTAATATCGCCATTACCCACATCCAGAAAACTGCCCCTGGGCCTCCAAATGCAATGGCCGTTGCCACTCCTGCGATATTACCAATTCCCACACGTCCTGCCAGAGCCATACAAAAAGCCTGAAAAGATGATACACCTGAATCTGAACTCTTTCCTTCGAAAAGCAATTTAATCATTTCTTTGAAATATCGTATTTGTAGAAAGCGAGTGACAATCGAGAAAAATACCCCTGCACCCAGTGCAAACATAACTAATCCAATACTCCATACCTGTCCAACTAACCATTCTACTATTTTCTCCATCTAATCCCCCTTAATATAATATTTGGAAAGCGCTTGCAATTATTTGGTGGATTATAGTTTCTGTTTAGAGGCAGATTTTACTTTTAATAACATTAAGGTACCAAAAGCAAAAAATAAAGGAAGCGATTACCTTTCTATTATTTTAACAAGAATCCAGCAGGCAAAGGATCTGTTGGATCTAATACAAATGTCTGCATTCCTGTAATAAAGCCGCGGCATGTTAAAGTAAACTGGTATCCACTCTCTGTTTGTTTCACTGATTGTACTGTCAAACAACTGTCAAAAATACTTTCATTTACGAATGGCGGTTCCATACTCAATCCACCTTTAGAAAGTAAGCTTGTATAACATGCCATCGTCGATCCGAAGCCAGGAGAACGAACAATATAATTGTCCTCACGGAAAGTAATCGTCTTAATTCGCCCTTCTTCTAGATGAGAATCATCCATTAATATTAAACCTTTTACAAGAATGTCGGGCAGGAGAGCCTGAAGGACTGTTTGCCCCCATCTTTTCAATTCAGAAAGTTCCTCAACGCGAATCTCTGCAGAAATATTGCGCTTCTCAAACACTGCATATAATTGATCCACATTCACGAGAGAAAACTGTGCTTTTAAATGTGGATGAGACAATGGGACATTTGTTTCAATTAATTGACATGGTTCACTTTCTATCACAACTGAAACGACTTCATCCCTCTTCATAATTGCGGTAACCGAAATCAAACCACTGATTGTTTCGATTTTATATTCACTTGATGCCTTCGGCTGCAAATGGCCACATTCCAGTAAAGCTGTAATCACAGCAACAATGCCACCGTAAAGAAGAGGAACTGTTCCTTCATGATTGAAAAATAATACTGCGGCATCTGCATCCGGGCTAATCGGCGGAAGGGCTAAACAGCCATTTAAGCCTGCGAACCCGCGCGGTTCATTCAATAAAAGATTGATTTCTTCTGTAAACACTTGCAAAAACTGCTCATTTAACTGTTCTAAATTCTGATAATAAATGAATGGGACACTTTTGATAATTCGGAACGCCTCACCGGCAACGTGTACATCCGTTGTTGAATATACCTTTTGGATCTTCATCTTACGTCCTCCATTTCATGTTCCATCGGGGGGATGAGTAGAAACCCTTCTTTAAGCGGATCTTCTTCGTGGTAAAAGAACCGGTGCATCCCCATCAGCCATGCTGATCCCGTGATTTTAGTAACAACAGCTTCGACACCATTCACATCCGCCGTTTCCAGTACACATCCTTTAAATAGGGATCCAACTATGCTTTCATGAACAAATTCTTCGCCAATTGCAATTTCTTGATTAGCATAGAGTACAGCCAATTTGGCAGAGGTACCCGTTCCGCATGGAGAACGATCGATTCCTCCTGGAGGAACGACAACTGTGTTTTTCACATCTGCTTCTTTATGGGTTGGTTCAGTAAAAAACTCAACATGCGTTAGCCCTCGAATAAATGGATATTGCGGATGAACGATTTCAGTTTTTTCATTAATGGTATTTCTGATGTTAATCGCTTTTTCGATTATGTTAGAAGCATTATCTGGAATTAAATCCAATCCAACCGATTTAGCGTCAATAATTGCGTAAAAATTACCGCCATACGCAATATCAGCATCTACACGCCCAATTCCTTCGACATCAACGGAAACACTTTTTAAAAGAAACGCTGGGATATTACAAAAGGATACTTCTTTTGCTTTTCCATCCTCTACAAAAATCTCCACTGCCACGAGTCCAGCAGGTGTATCCAATTTTATTGAAGTAATAGGCTCTTGAATGGGAATCAACCCCGATTCCACTAGAGCAGTACAGACACCAATAGTGTCATGTCCGCACATTGGCAAATATCCTCCAGTCTCTATGTAAATCACGCCAATATCCGCTTCAGGATCACATGGATCCGTTAATAAAGCGCCAGACATTACATCATGACCACGTGGTTCGTTCATTAAAAGCTTGCGGATCCAGTCATACTCCTTTTTCATATAAAGCATTTTTTCTGACATTGTTTCTCCAACTAATTTTGGGAGACCACTAATCAGCGTCCTCGTTGGATTCCCTCCTGTATGTGTATCAATTGTTGTAAAAATTCTTTGTGCCCTCATCTGCCCAACACCCTTTCTTTAAAACGATTAAAGCTAAGTGGTTCAATAGGAATAGACGTTTCTTTTTCATTAATTAGTTCTTCTATTATTTTCCCTGTTACGGCAGCGAGGCTGATTCCGTCACCTTCATGACCGGCAGCAATATAGTAATTTGGAATTTTGTCAACTCGTGAAACAATTGGTAAATGGTCTTCCGTCCACGGTCGTAACCCTGCATACGAACGAATGACCATCATGTCTGCCATTTTTGGATAAAAGCGAATTGCCCGGTTAGCTATACACTTAATAACTTCATTGTTTACTTTCGTATTGAATCCAACAAATTCCCGACTGCTTCCGATTAAAAAATTTTGGCTTTCTGTTGGTTCAAACACAAGGGCTACTCCGTACTTTTCAGTTAGCGGATCAACGTGACGCTTTCCACCAAACTTGGAAATTAAATAACCAAACTCCATTACTTTTCGAGATCCCACATGCTGCTGTCTTGAAGCAACGATAATATGCCCTTTTCTCGGTTCAATCGGTATTGAAAGACCAAGCATCTCTCCTATTCGAGGAGCCCATACCCCAGCTGCATTGACGACATGATCTGCAGTAAAAACTCCATTTGTCGTCTCTACAATAAATGAACCGCTTCCCACTCTTTTCATTTGTGTTACTTCGGTATGGTTCAAAGCTATAGCCCCTAGTTTTTTTGCTTCCTCAAGAAGTGAAAAAGCTAAGAGATAAGGATTGACAGTGGAATCAGTGGCACATTCCAACCCGCCTAATAAGTCATCTGCAAAAAAAGGAGAATCCTGCCGGATATCTTGTCGATCAAGCATTCGGAATGGTAAACCAGCGGCCTTTTGACGATCAACCCATTTCTGTGCCGCTTCCATTTCCTCGTCCGACTCACAAACAAGGATGCTTCCTGGAGCTCGGTATTCAAAAGGATGCTCCAAGACTCTGCTCAATTCATCCACTAAATTCTGACTAAATAAAGACATCTGACTATCAAAACCAGGATCTTTATCAATCGCCAATATATTGCCGTCACATCGTGAAGATGTGCCACTGACAAATTCCCCTTTTTCAATAATCGTGACGTCTCTTCCGTATTTTGAAGCATAATAAGCTATCGAACATCCAATAATTCCCCCACCAATAACTAAAACGTCACATTGCTTCACATACTATTCCTCCCCTCGATGAATTGGTTTCATCTTTTAATGTGCAATTAGTGTGCCAACTTAGTGAAGTTCCACATTAAGGAATTTTATCTCACTGATGATTCGTGAAAATGGCAAAGACATTGTAAGTAAGACTTTAGAAGAAGTAGCAGTTGCACAAAGAAAAAACGATAACTTTTGGAGAACTTGGCTCTTTTCATTTTTTGTTTCTATAATTAGAAATCCAGGGACAGTTACTCCTGATGAGATTCTTCATTTCTAGATAGTAGGGAATTTTACGTTGTAAAAAAATTTTGAATATTACACAATTAAATGTATAATTTTTTTTACAGTGTTCATAATTTTTTACATTCTGGGAGGATTATCATGGTATTTTCATTACCGTCGGTGAAAGAAATAATAAAACGTTTTCTAATAGAAACACCGTTCGATAAGCATCAAATTGAACAGAAGAACGGTGAATTTTATTATCGTTCAACAGCAAATACACCTGAGGGTCCATGCATGGTTGTAAATGAGGATGATTCTTTCTCTACCTTGATACAGGCGTTTAATGATCATTCCACAGCTGTTATTCTTGATATAAACAATAATCCCGTAGGATGTATAACAGCCGCACAAATGATTCGTTTTCTTCATAACTCTCACAATCAATTAAAAGCATTTTATGAGACTGTCATGAAAACGATAGATACCTCAGTCACGGTCATTGATGATTATGAGCGAGTTTGTACATGGACTGAAGGAGCAGAAAAAATTTTCTCAGTCAACCATCAAGATATAATTGGTCGGCCGATTACCGATTTTTTTGACTATCAAAAACTCGAAATCTTGCAATCACTACATAAAGGGAAAAGTATTGTAGGTCTGCACCATCAGGCTCGGTCTGATTTGTTTGTCTTAATTAACTCTAACCCCGTTTATTTTAATGGCCAGATTATCGGTGCAGTCGTTTCAGAAACGGATGTCACGAATCAAGTCGTACTTAATGAAAAATTATTTAATATGTCCAACGAAGTTCACCGTTTGGAACAGGAAGTAGCAAAGTATAAAGAAACATCTGATCCCTTTAATTTTATTAAAGGAAAAAGTCCTGCCCTTCAAAGAACTGTGCATTTAGCTAGAAAAGTATGTTCTGTTAAATCAACGGTTCTCATACTGGGCGAAAGCGGTGTCGGAAAAGAAGTATTTGCTAAAGCAATTCATGAAGCAAGTGAAAAACAAAACGCACCGTTTATTTCAATTAACTGTGGTGCAATACCAGCCTCTTTATTTGAGAGTGAATTATTTGGGTATGAGCGGGGTGCCTTCTCTGGTGCTGACAGTAAAGGAAAAAAGGGAAAAATAGAACTGGCAAGAGGAGGTACATTATTTCTTGATGAAGTAGGCGAAATGCCGCTCGATATGCAGGTAAAACTTTTACGCGTACTGCAAGAGCGGAAATATTATCGTGTCGGCGGAGAAAAAGAAATCAATATCGACTTTCGTATTATCGCTGCTACAAATCGTAATCTACAAGAGTTAATAAAAGAAGGCCAGTTTCGTGAAGATTTATATTATCGATTGAACGTAGTTACTCTGCACATCCCTCCATTAAGAGAGCGGAAAGAAGATATTATCGAATTAACCCATTATTTTTTAAATGATTTCTCATTGAGCTATCAACGGCCAATTCATGAATTTTCTCCAGAAGTAATAAATGAATTGCTTCGTTATGAATGGCCCGGTAATATTCGTGAACTTCGCAATGTCGTTGAACGGCTTGTCGTATTCGCGACAGATGGCGTAATAAAAAGAGAGTACTTATCCTTTAATACAAACAGTCTCAGCATTGATAACACCCCCGAGATTGCACCTAATATACCTAAAGAAAGGGACTACACTATTTTATCGTTACAAGAAGAAATGGATAAACACGAGAAAAAGGTACTTGAAAGAGCGTTACAGATTTTAGATGGAAATAAACTAGAATGCGCTAAACAACTCGGCATTACAAGAGCCACTTTATACAATCGATTGAAGCGACTTGGCTTAAATTAATCCTCTTCCTCCTTTAAATTGGCATGCTTTTTGCATATTACTTTATGTAAAGAACATGGAGGAGGAATTCAAATGGCTAACAAGGAGAGCATTGTTATTTGTCGTTGCGAAGAAGTTACGTACGGACAACTTCAGTCAACAGCAGATGAACATAAATGCACAGCAAGAGAATTAAAATTAAGAACGAGGGCCGGAATGGGCTTTTGTGGAGGCCGAACGTGCAGGCTTGCATTGGAAAGGATTATTGAAAGTGTCATCCCTAATGTATCACCTGGTGAAATCCCATTAAAATACCAGCCCCCAATTCGACCTGTGACATTTGGAACAGTAGGTGAAAATCATGACTAGAATTATAGATCATCCAGTTTTGGGGAAATTGGAGAATAGTGTACGTATTCCATTTCAATTTGATGGACTTAGATATGAAGCCTATGAAAATGAAACAATCGCAGCTGCTCTTTTGGCAAATGGGATAAGAAAACTGCGTGATCACGAAGACAGCGGGACACCTAGGGGCATTTATTGCAACATCGGCCACTGCTTAGAGTGCCGTGTCACTGTCAATAATCAAGCAAATGTAAGAGCCTGCTTAACAATCGTAGAAAAAGATATGATCGTTGAAAGCGGTAAACAGCATCCGAATATTGTAAGAAGGATGGTAGAAAATCGATGATGGATGTAATTGTGATTGGAGGAGGTCCAGCCGGACTAGCAGGAGCTATTGCCTGTGCGGGCTATGGCCTCAAAGTGACCGTTATTGATGAATTTATAAAGCCAGGCGGCAGATTGCTCGGACAACTCCATCAAGAAACCTCTGGTGAATGGTGGAATGGAATTAAGGAATCAGAACGCCTTCATCAAGAAGCGAAAAAATTATCAGTTGATATCCGTTGCGGTGTATCCGTTTACAACTTAGAAAAAGAAGACCACCTATGGAATGTGCATACAAGCTTAGGTACATTTGAAGCGCCATTTGTTCTAGTAGCCACTGGGGCAGCCGAATACCCTATTCCCCTCCCCGGCTGGACCCTCCCCGGTGTCATGTCGATCGGTGCAGCTCAAGTAATGACAAATGTACATCGTGTCCAAGTCGGTAAAAAAGGGATCATTATCGGTGCGAATATTTTAGCATTTGCCATTTTAAATGAATTACAATTAGCTGGCATAACAGTAGATCGGATTGTACTCCCAGAAAAGAGTGATCTTAGTCAAAAAGCGGCTGAACCTGAGGAAGTCATGAAATCGCTCGTAAATGCTGCTCATCTCGCCCCATCTCGTCTATTACGTATAGGAGGCCGTTTCATGAAAAATGAGTGGACCAGAAAAATCGGTTTGAACTTTTATCCTAAAAACGGTATAAAAGTGAACGGTACCTCTCTCCAACTACGCAAAGCAGCACTCGAAATTATTGGTAAAGATCAGGTCGAAGGAGTTCTTGTTGCCGATATTGATGTTAATGGCAATATTGTTGCCGGATCTGAAACAATTTACGAAGCAGATTTTGTCTGTATTGCAGGCGGCTTGTATCCGCTGGCAGAGCTTGCTGCTGTTGCCGGGTGTCCATTTCAATACTTTCCTGAACTTGGCGGCCATGTGCCCCATCACGCAGAGACGATGGAAACCCCTCTCGAAGGGCTATTTGTAGCTGGTAATATCACCGGTATCGAAAGCGGCAAGATTGCCATGGCCCAGGGAACAACTGCAGGCCTATCGATCGCCAAACATGCCGGAAAAGGATTGGGCACAATTGACCAGCAACTGCAACAAGCAATACAAAATGTCCACACTGTTCGCCAACAAGCCGCAATCCAATTCAATTATGAGATTGATATCGGCCGTAGCAAAATGAAAGATCTTTGGGAAAATCTGTATTCAACTAACAGGATCGAGCAGACCAAAAAGAGGATTGTGTAGTTAATTTAGGAGAGAAGGTTTAGGTGCTAAAAACATTTGATAGAAACATAGAACCTAAATAAATGATCAACGACAGTTTGTGATGTATTGCCAAACACCTTATGTATTAATCCAACTTCACTTGGAACAGGCTTCAATTATGAGTATATTTGCCTTTTTTCATTATATAAATGGCTTTATAGCCACTTAGTATGGAATTCGATCGTTCATACGACTTTGAATCCCAACAACAAAATAATCGTTTCTTAATAAACTACTGATCTTGTTCTAAGATATTATGGAGATCCTTCACTTGTATCATTTGGAACTGACTCATAAGTTTGAATAATGACTGAATTTATATCCTATGTAAATTAACATTGGACTACAAGGTTAGCATGACAGTCCATTTTGCAGGGGGTGACCTAAAAGGAGGTGTTTTCTCCATTTGGGTTACCCCCTTTTTCTTTATCTGCTGAATCGCTACTGCAGAGGCTGGATTCTAATTAACTGTAATAACACGATTTTTTGGATATATAAAAAGATGCTAAGGCTTTTTTAAAAATGCATCGCGACATTAATAAAATAAAATCAAGATGGTGTTGTTTACTCAAACGATTTGTGTTCCTGACCCATCACACCTATTTTTAGAGTTCAACAATATCAAAGTTTAATAAATTTTTTGTATCAAAACTATAATTGGTAACACTAGAACTAGAAAATAGTAATAGTGTTTTCACTCTTGGTTTATATATATCAAAAAAATATACAGTGTATAATTTTTTATACACGTTTCTTTTAAAATTTTTTACATCTTTTTTATTTTCAAAGTTTCTGCTCCAATTCAAAACTAATATTGAGAAAGAATGATATAAGAATCAGTGTCAATTGACTTTAGAGCATTCTTAAAAATCTCTATCTCTTTGTTAATAAAACGGTTTGCTCAAAATGCAGGATAATCATACCTATTTTTTAGATCTCTATATACCCTGCAGGTTTTCTTAAATTCATTATTTGATTGGAATAATCATGCCTTATTTTAAAATCCCAACCTTGTTGGCATAAAATTTGCATTTAAATTAGTAGAATCCATTTTTATATTTTGGATGAATAAAAGAATGAATTTGAAAGGGGAAGAATTAAAATGGCAAAATTTGAAGGTGTACATGTTGCAATAGTTACTCCATTCACAGATTCATATGAAGTAGATTATCAGGGGTTGAATGACCTTTGTAATTGGCTAATCGATGAAGGGGTAGACGGGCTAGTTCCAGCAGGATCCTTAGGTGAATATGCAACGCTTACAGTTGAAGAAAGATCAAAAGTGGTTGAAACAGTTGTAAAGGCAGCTAACAAAAGAGTAAAGGTAATTGTTGGAACGGGAGCTCCTTCTACTAAACAAGCAGTCCAATGGGCACAACATGCCAAAGATGTCGGAGCAGATGCTATCATGGCGCTTCCACCTATTAATTATCGTCCGCTTAGAAATGAAATCATTGTCCATTATGAAGTTTTATCGAATGTTGGGTTGCCTATTATCGCTTACAACAACCCGCTCGATTATCCAACTGACCTTACACCAGAGCTATTGAAAGAAATCTCAAAATTTGAAAATGTAGTAGGTGTAAAAGAGTTTTCCGGTGATATTCGTCGTGTTCATAAAATTTTAGAGGAAACAGATCTTGAAGTTTTAATCGGTGTTGATAACCTTGCCATGGAAGGACCTCTTTGCGGTGCAACCGGATGGATTGCAGGTGTACCGAATGCCCTTCCACGTGAGAGTATAGAGCTTTTCCGTTTGTCTAGAGAAGGAAAAGTAAAAGAGGCAACTGAATTGTATCGTCGTTTACTTCCATTGTTTGATTTAGATGCTAAACCTCAGCTCGTTCAATCAATCAAATATATGATGGAATTGGCAGGACAGCCAGTTGGACCTACCCGTCCACCTAGACTTCCTCTAAGTTCTGATGATTATGATCATATCAAAAAGGCATTTAATCGAGCTGTGCAAAAAGTAACTCAATAAAACGTTAGTTAGTCTTTGGAGAGGAGAAGGAACCCCCTCCTCTCGCACTTTTTTCTTTTCTCCGATACTAATTTCATAGGAAGGTGTAGTTAGTTTGATTACAAAAACAAATTTAGTTACTAGAAATTTTGCAGGTGGAAAGTGGCAGGAACTCCAGGGTCCTAGCAAAATTGTATATAATCCATCTAATATTAATGAAAAAGTTGGTGATATGTATTTTTCTACACCTGAGCAAGTTCTACATGCTGTTTCAGAGGCACATTCCGGATTTAATACATGGAGAAAACAAACTGGTATAGAACGAGCTAATTACTTATACAAAATGGCTGATGAGTTAGAAAAAGCTAAAGAGGAAATTGCCAATCTAGCTAGTCGGGAGATGGGAAAACCCATTAGTGAAATGCTGGGAGAGGTTATCCGGGGAGTAAATTTATTACGCTATTATGCAGCCGAAGGAGTACGGTCTAATGGACAGTTAGTCCCAGCAAGTGACCAACATGTATTACAATATTCTAAACGAGTTCCTCTTGGGGTTGTCGCAATTATCACCCCGTGGAACTTTCCGGTTGCCATTCCCATCTGGAAAATAGCTCCTGCACTTATTTGCGGGAATTCTGTGGTATGGAAGCCAGCTGAAAATTCTGCATTTACAGCTACTCGTTTAATGGAAATTTTTCAAAAAGCAGATCTTCCAAAAGGTGTTCTTAATCTCGTCATTGGTAAAGGCCGGGTAATAGGAAATACATTGTTAGAAAAAGGAGATATAAACGCTGTCAGCTTTACAGGTTCTACATTAACGGGAACGCATATTGCCTCTTTATGCGCCAAACGAAATATAAAATTTCAAACGGAGATGGGCGGAAAAAATGCAGCAGTCATTTTGAAGGATGCTGACTTAGAGAAGACCATTCCAATGATATTGAGCGGTGCATTTCGTTCCGCTGGACAAAAGTGTACTGCGACCAGCCGAATTATTGTTGAAAAGGATATATATCCAAACTTTATCATTGCTTTACGAGAAGCTATGTCAACTATTATTGTGAAAGATGCTTTAGATACTGATACCTATTTAGGTCCTGTAGCGTCTAAATCTCAGTACGAAACTATTTCTGAGTATGTAGATTTAGCCCGTAAAGAAGCTGAAGTAATCGCTGAAGGAAAGCTCGAAACAATAAATGAAGGCTATTATATCCGTCCAATAGTTGTAAGTGGTGTAGGACCTCAGCATAAACTTTTTAAAGAAGAAATATTCGGCCCAATTGCTGTCGTCCTTCAAGCAGAAGACTTTTATGAAGCGGTAGAGCTATGCAATCAATCTGAATTTGGTCTAAGCGCCTCTATTTTTACAAACAATATGGAAAAAGCATTACTATTTTTAGAAACAGCGGAAGTCGGAATGGTACGAGTCAACCAAGAAACTTCTGGAGTTGAATACCAAGCACCATTTGGCGGCATGAAATGGTCGAGTTCCCACACTAGAGAACAAGGGCAATCAGCTTTGGATTTTTATTCACAAGTAAAAACTTGTGCAATCAAATATTCTTTTTAATTTTTTTAACAACATTTACAAAAGATTATAAATAATCCAATTCTTGATTGTATTGAAAAATTTTGAGGAGATATTAAAGCCTATATTGCCAATTCAATTACAGTTTATGATGGGATACAAAACAATTTAAGTAAGAATTTCAACCATTTTGAGCAGACTTTACCAACATGTAAAGTCTGCTCAAAATCTAGGTCTTTTGTGTAAAATCGGTAACAATATCTAATACTTGTTTTCCTGTTTGTTCAAAAAGATAGACAGATGCCTCCTTTTTCCTGCTGTATTCACAGAATTCCCCCATTTAAATCCTTTTTACTATTTTATCGTCTTAAACAGAAACAATAAAAAACCTTCTGAGCTAATTACTATCTACTCAGAAGGTTTTTTATTAAGCTAAGCTTACTGCTTATTCAACTGTTACTGTTGCTGTAACCTCTAATCTAGTTCCATCTAGTCTTCCCTTTACTGTGAACTCACCAGGTTGAGCATATTTTATAGGTTCCATTTCATCCCATTTAACAAAGGCAGTACCTTCTTCTCCATTTTCATAGGTGACCGATACTTTTAGAGGTAGTTCTGGAGCCGTTCCAGCTTTTGTTGTCACTTTTACAGGGCTTACATTGACAATATCTTTTGCTTCATATAATGCCCTGACTTGTTTTTCTGTCATTGCTCCATTATAGATACGGAAATCATCTAAAGATGCATGTAATTGAGCACCATTTCCATATCCGGAAACACCTATCTTCTTTGCTTGTGTGTTTGCCGTAATTTTATCTGGTGTACCGCCAAATCCTAGTGCCTGTTTTACACCATTTTTATAAATAGCTGCTTCGTTGGTATCAGAGTTAAATGTCGCAACGACATGTGTCCACTCATTTAACGGTAAAAATTGATTAGGATTTTCCCGGACAAAAAACGATGAAGTTCCATCAACTATGACAATACTTGAATCTCCGTTATAGGTGATAAAGAGACCATTACCTGCCCAGTTTCCTTCTGGCTTGAACCACATCAGCATATTTTCGCTTGTAAATTGTTCAGTACGCTTAATCCAGTATGAAACAGTAATATTTGATGGAATTAATTCCTCACTCTGTCCCATATCAACGTAATTTCCACCATTTCCAGCAAAGTTAAGTGATTCACCTTTATAACCATTCAATATAGGTGTTACATTTCCTACAATGGTTCCATTATGATTTTTACCGGATAAATCTGGAATCGTTGTTCCATTCAGATTATCAAAGGTTAGTCGGGAAACTAATTCCGGAAATGGTTTTATATCTAAAACAACGGTTACATTAGCTTGGGATTTTATTTCCGTTCCTTCTACAGTACCTTCTACAACGAATGAACCTTCACCAGCATACTGTTCCGGTCTAATTTCATCCCAAGTTACCGGCAATTTTATTTCATATCCATCCTCAAATCTGCCTGTAACTGTGTCAGGAAGTTTAGGAACTTCTTCAATAGATGTTGTAATTTCTACCTGATCAATTGATACCAATGCATCTAAAGGCAGAGTGGATAGTTCCTTTATCTCTTCCGTATTAAGAGCTCTGCTGTAGATAACAAAATGATCTAATTCTCCTTTAAATTTATCACCATACTTGGAGCGCCCAATATAATTGGATAATGTCTTACCAAGATCAGCTGGGTTAAATGTCATTTTCTCATTTCTTCCGACTTCTTTACCATCCACATAAAGGATACCAGTGTTCCCGGAAAGTGTTACTGCAACATATTTCCACTGGTTCACAGGAATTTGCGCTGAAGCATTTATACTTTGTTCATTACCATCAGAATGAATCGTATACCTCAGTGAATTGCCTCCCTCTCTCACAGAAAGGAACATATTGTTATCAATATCATTTCCGAAATCAAAAATACTTTGATTCTGCATTGTATCACTCGCTTTAATCCAAGTAGCAACAGTAATATCTTCAACGCCTCTTACAATGCCTTCTGGCAGTTTGACAAATCCATTTGTCCCGTTCAATTTTATAGAATTGTCAAATAATCCCCGCTGCCAGTCAAACCCGCCTTTTGCCACTGCATCCATACCATTTTCTGAGGAATCTGTTACTGTTTCTCCTTCATTTGCATTAAATTCATATTTAGCTACTACTTCAGGTACTGGCTGTACTGGAAGAACATTTGTTAAAACAGCAGCAGAACCAGAGAATTCTCCATCACTCACAGTTAATTTAAAAACATATTTTCCTGGTTTGGATACATCCACATTTGTTACTAATCCATTTTTGTCGCTAAATTCAACTGTTGCACCAGCTGGACCTTTTTCTAATTTCCAAGTTGCTTCTAAAGAATTATTAGGGAGACCATCATCCGTTACTTTTCCAACTAATTGGAATGAATCTGGAAGGGTCACTTCACTAACCTTTTCAACTTTTACCTCTGGCGCTTTATTGGGATAAGATGCCTTTTTTATCAATTCCACTTCATATGTTTCTTTTTTGCCGACTTTTACTGTAAAGGATGTTTCATTTTTAATAGTATTGATTCTATCAACAACTTCACCATTTACAACAACATCGTAACTTCCAGCTTTTAAGCCAGTAAGTTTAACTTCTGTTTCATGTTTAGTACCAGGAGTTACATTTCTAAGTGCAAACTTAAGATACTCCTTCTTTGAAGAAACAGTGGCTGTGTCAAATTTATCTCTTTGAAGTTCCATGCCAAATTTCTCAGTAATCAGATTTAACCGTTGGGAAACACCATCTTTTGGAACGACAACATAGTTTCCGGATTCTTTTGTCACTGTTCCTCCATAAGCCATTAATCCAAATAGCGGATCATTGGATACATCAACACTTAAGATTTTAATAGCGCCCCATAATCCAAGATCAGCCTCACCACTCATGGTTCTCCATCCGTTTAATAAAGGTCCGCCGCCATGTCCAAGTGCATTATGGTTTCCTAATTCTGATTGATAAGACCAGGAAACAGCACCAATATTATCAGGATGGCTATCAATTTGCCCTGAGTTAATATGGCTGACATTCGCAATTTTTCCTGCCCAATTTAGCCGTTGGGCGATCTCTGGCTGATCAGAATGATTTCGAGTCCAGTCATCCATTGTATAACCAGCCAACGAAGCCGTATATTGACCGTTCCACCAATTTTCACCCGTAATCGTTACAGGAATGGAGTAATAATACCAAGCAGGCATCCATCCGCGGGCAAAGCGGGTTTTTTGATTAATTTGCTCCATAATGCTTGTTTCACCAAACATCTTGGCGAGCATGTAAACTGCTTCTTCACCGGTATTATCATAATTATATTCGGAACCGTATGGATATTTCTGGTTCTTAAGGTTTTCAAATTTTTCTGCCATTTTATTCTTAATATCTTTCGCTTCATTATAGTAACCTTCATCCTCAAGAGCCTGGATCATTTCTGGAGTTGTTAATTCACCCATAACACCTGTACCCCAGTTATAGGCAACCGGTCCTTCATACATTGTTTTGAACATATTATAGGCTCTTATTAAATATGTTTCGGGTTCTTCTATATAATCCACAAGGTTTGGATATAGTTTAGCGATTTTATACATACTAAAATACGTATTATAAATATGTGGATATGCATAGCCGCGATATTCAGGAGTGGTATTCGGTTCAGGCATTAAAAAGTCATGAATGATATAATCCTCTTGATGGTCTTTCATCAAGCTGTTCCAAATGGCAACATCCAGATATTGATCAACTGCAACAATCTCTTCTGCTACTGGGGTTTGTACGTTCTTTTCAGCCAGGAATTGCGACTTTGTATATCCCCAATCATCGCCCCAGCCCCAGTAACCATTGAATGTTCCTTTTTTGGACCTGGTGTGCATCATCCAGTCGTCAAATACTTTATCGTAGATTTTACCTGGAGCATCCCACTGCGTTTTCTCAACCATAAAAGTGGAGTGTCTTTGCAGGGCATCTGCAATCGGTTCAATGACATAAAATTGCAAGACCACTTTTTCGCCATTTCCATAGTTTACGGTAATATCATTTGGTCCCAGTTTGTTAAATGATGCTTTGTAAATATGATAATCACCATCTTTTTCTGTGACAAACTCCACCTTCGTTTCATCAGGAAATTCACTCGTAACCGATGTAATCGCTTTAGAAGTTCTTAGTGCAAACTGTGCTTCAGTTTCTGTCGGGACAGTCATGCTAGGAACAACGGTTACATCGATTAGTCCATGTTGATAAAGTTTTTCTTTTAGATCTTTTTCCCCCGATACCCGGATAAATTTAAATCCATATGTTTTACTTTCTCCTGGATCTAAGAATAAGCTTGTATTCTTGAGATATCCTTTGTTTGTCTTTTTAATATGATTGGAATGAATATAATAAACATTTAGCCCTTTAATCCAACGGGCATCATTGTTCGCCCATAAATTTTCAGGAGCATTACCGTGATCTTCAGATTTCCAACGGTCTTGATATTCGAAACCTGCACCAGTTTCACTATCTGGTATTAACATTAATGAATCTCCGCTGCCGTTAGGACGGCCGATAGAAACAAATGAGCTGTTGTTTCCAATAAATGATTTTGTCAACACTCTCTCTTCGTAGGTGCTGACTAATCCTTGTGCCGTAACCCACTGCTCATGAAATGGTAAAGGTAATCCCAGATCTCCAATTTCTATTTTTTTATCACTTGTATTGGTAACTTCAATTGTCCAATATACGTAGTCCTCAATCAATTCAAATTTCTCAACTACTTTAAAGCCGCGTATTCCTTTTTCATTAGAAGAATTACCATCATATGTAACCGTGATAACGTTATTATTTTGTTCGATTTTTCTAATATCTTGAGATAAGCTTGTCCATGCTTCTTTCCAAGATTCCCCTTCACCAAATCGATAAGCAAACATTACCTGCCCAGCCCAAAGATCTAATCCTGTTGGATTGAGGAATTTAGAATTTTGGCTATTCATAAAGTATTCTGTATCAAATATATCATTTGGTAATTTTAAAGAAAAAATTTCTCCTTTATTTCCAATTTCCACCCTGTATTTTTCATTTTCGAGTGTTAAATTATTTTCTGCGAACGCATATGGAAAATTTGTCAAGAATGGTTGAAAAACAAATAAAAACGCAATTAAACAAACTAGTAATTTACTACTCTTTGATTTAAATGTACGTGATCGACTACCATTCCTTAATAATTTCATTTAGATAAATCCCCTCCATTCCACTTACTAAAATTAAGATTTAAGACCGTGTATTAACTATACTTTCATGTTATTGCTTGAAGTAAACGAAACAAAATTCCTTAAATATAACACTAATACACAAATTTCTCCTTTCATTTATCACCTCCTTAAATAGGTATGGCTGCATACTAAT
Organism: Bacillus sp. SA1-12; assembly: GCF_000981385.1. Classification (GTDB taxonomy): domain Bacteria; phylum Bacillota; class Bacilli; order Bacillales; family Bacillaceae; genus Metabacillus. The sequence goes on along the minus strand of NZ_LATZ01000015.1, from coordinate 68,604 downwards.
TCAATTACACCTACTCCATGTATTTACCTATCTACTATAAGATGAATGTTTGATTGTCCCTGAACGACTTGTAACTAAACGCTGAGAAGATCATGAGATTTTTGCCACTAGGAGTTCTGCATAAATTTCTAAGGTAAATGTTGGTTCGGCGTTACTCTGTCTTTGACTAACTGCCGGATTCCCCAAGGAACCTAACTTATAGTCAGAAAAAATCCTTATACAAAAGAAACAAAAATCACCAATTTCATTACCTTCTTATTTAAATCACTATTTTAATTTTCTTCCCGAAAGTATTTCTTCAAATTATGGATTACTTCTATTACAAACCTAACAATGTAAATTCCGTGGAAAATGAAGTTAATACTTTTGCGTTTCCCGTTTCTTCTATATACACATTTTCTTCAATTCTTACCCCACCATAACCAGGAATATAGATTCCCGGTTCTATCGTAAACAATAAACCTGGTTCCAATACCAGTTTATTTTTTTCATGGATAGAGGGTTCCTCATGTACTTCCATGCCCAAACCATGGCCTACCCTATTGTTAAAATATTGTCCGTAACCGTTATCCTTAATGACATTGCGAGCTGCGATATCTACACTGCCCGCTGTATGGCCAGCTTTTACAGCATTGATCCCAGCTTGAACAGATTCTCGGACGATGTCATACATTTTCTTTTGTTCGGCCGTACCTTCCCCGACTACAAAAGTGCGGGTAATGTCTGAACAGTAGCCATTTAGGATGACTCCCATATCAATTAATAAAAAATCACCACGATTAATTTTCTTCTGATCTGGATGCCCATGAGGCAGCGAAGATTTTTCACCGGATAAAACAATCGTTGAAAACGATGGCCCTTCTGCTCCATACATCCTCATTAAATATTCCAGTTCTGCCGTTAATTCTACCTCCTTCATGCCGACTTGAACTCGGTTAATTCCTTCAGTAAGTACTTTTTCGATCACATAAACCGCTTCTTGGACCATTCTGCATTCATCTGGAGTCTTCTTCATCCGCTGGGCTGCAATGAACTCCCCAATATCTTGATAGAGGAATCCTGGAATAAATAAATTGAACTGCTCTTGCTGATATAAACTGAAATTTTTGGTTTCTAGTCCTATCGTTTGTACACCTTCCCCAATTTTATTTAGTAAAATTTGATACGGATTTTGTTCGTCTAAAATGGGGATAATTTTTTTTATCGATGATGTTGCTTCTGCTGCCTCCAAGTCAAGGGCTGGAACAAATAAATAGTGATGTTGATTACGTAAATCAAGCACTAACGCCATAAACCGCTCATGCGGATCAGAATAAAAGCCAGTGTAATAAAAAACACTTTTTGGGGAGATGACAATGGCTAAATCTATTTGTTCCTTTTCAAGATACTGGAGTAATAATGCCAGTCTTTCCTGATGTTGATTATTCATAGTAAACACTCCCTAAACAATGATAAGTTAAGCAATGTTGCACAATTGAAAATATCTGTTTTAATGGATCTTTTGAATAGTTCATCGTAAATTTTCTTTCACAATCTCTAACTCTACGCTTCTATCTGAATCAGGATAAGGAAAAACTTTTTTCCAAATTATCAACAATAGTTCCAACATGCGTAATTGTCTCCTTGATAATGCTAGTCGTTGACATGTCCAGATCTGCCATTTTATATAAATCAAGCCCCTTCATATTGCCGCCTTGCTTAAGGACTTTAGTCCATTGCTCACCTATACCTATACCTTCGGTTTTTATCCGTTGAGCAATGATTGTTGCAGCAGATATTCCAACTGAATAAGTAAAAGGATATAAGCCCATATAATAATGCGGCTGTCTCATCCACGTTAATATTGCCCCATCATCTATCTCCACTGTGTCTCCCCAGAATTCAGTTAAAATCTTCCCTTTTGTTTGACTAATATCCAAGGTAGTTAATGGTTCTTTATTTTCGGCCATTTTGTAAAGCCTCCGCAACAGCTCTGCCTCTAGTACATGGGTGACACAGTTATGATGGTAACTCATCATTAAATACATATTTAACCAGCGATTTAGTCTAGGGTCACTTCTCTGTTCCTGCAAATAATGAACCACTAAATGTTCGATTAGTGTAGATGGGGATTCTACAAATAACATGGATTGTGAATTGTTAATGTATCGTTGATTTTGAGCAGAAAGTGTATAGTGGATGGTATGCCCAAGCTCATGACTTAAAAGAAGCATGTCAAACAAATTTCCTCCCCAAGGATAAAAAGAATAGCCATGGACACCATGAACACCTCCACCAAAGGCAATCATCCTTCTTCCAATATTATCCCCCCGGTAAACCCACCTTTCTGAAAATGCTTTGCGCATTTGATTTTGATACTCAGAACCTAGTACACCTACAGCTTCAGTGATGATTTCGCCTGCTTCCTTATAGCTTATTGGTGGATCAAACTCAGGATCTAAGGGAGCTTTAACATCAGACAATAAAAGTGTATCTAAACCAAGTTGCTTTTTTCTTAAACGGGCGTATCTTTGCATATATGGCGAGAGCTCATTCTGGAATATGTCTAGTATTTGTTCAAAAAACTCTGTAGAAATTTCATCTGTGGTATAAAAATTAGTTGATGCTGGTGAAAATTGAAGGTGCATATCAAGTGCAGATGAAAAACCTCGTAATTTTGCTAGAGACACATTTTTGTTGATTTCACTTGATAAAATTTTAGCAAGTCCATGTTGATGACTCTTTAAACCTTTTGTTAAGGATTTATAGGCATTTCTACGGAGGGTCGTATCTGGAGATGTTTCAATCTGTGTCATATACATGTGTAAGGAAACAGGTACTTCGTTCCCATTCTTATCCTTTACCGGCTCAAATTTCAAGTCAGAAGATGTAATGGTGAGATAGAAAGTTTCAGGTGATTTTAGAGATTGACCCAATGATGCTAAAATTTCTTCCATATCCGGAGTTAATGCATGTTGGCGGGTTTCGTCAATCCTTTGTAAAAACCGATTATATAACTGAAGATCTTTTTCTTCTTCCAAATATTTTGTCATAGCTTCCTTAGGTATTTGTATTAAGATATTCACAAATTTAGTAGATACCTTATTTCCTTTACCAACTAATAGCTGTGCTCTTCCCATTAACTTTTGAGAATCAGGATCTGATTCATCCTCCGAATATTTGAACATGGCATAGCTTGAGATTCGATGAAGCCTTTCCATTAAATTATCGTATTTTCGGATAGAATTAAGTGTTTCAAACGCTGAAGATAAAGAAATTTTTCCACTTAACATTTCATCTATTTCTTGTTCTGCAGCTGAATAAGCTCTCCCAAATTCAATGTCAGAAGGAAAAATATCAGTTAAATTCCATGTATCTTCTTCTGGAACATCCTTACGAGTTACCAAATTCATTGCAATATTCCCCCTTACTAAATATTTTGTTCTTCTTACACCACTTGCTTTGAGAAAGAAAAGGAAAAGAGCCGCCTTTATATGATTGTTTAACTGAATATCTATTTTTATGCTAAAGACTCTAATCTAACAATAATAGATAGCTCTCTATTTACCATACTGCGAAAAAACAGAGGACTCTGTAACCCGAATGGCAACGGTCTCCTTTTCTCCCCCTTCAATCATTTCATTTGGATGTAAACCGTTCTAATTGTAAAATTTATCAATATCCTGTAAACCCTTAGTGCGAACCAACTAATTACTCTCAATCTAATAGCATTTAAAACTAGTATTTTCTGCTTCATTATCCAAGCGTCATACCATTTTGAGAACTTTCTTCATAAAGGAATCGATAAGGAACATCGATTCCTCCCCACCTTCCTTCATCATTTATTCATTTTAACCCTCATGGATCCAAACCCTCATTTGTCCAGATGCTCGATTATCCCATGCATAATATGGGATTGCGGTTATTTGGAAAGGCTTGTTTTTTGGTTTATTGGTGGAATAAAGTTTATTCTCCCAAGCATTGTCATCAACTAGTTCTGCCTCTCCTATAATCTTTACAACACCTCCTAGAAGTGTTTCATCATAACCAGATTCAAGTACTCCTTCCGGCGGAAGAGAAATTTCATGTAAAGAGCAACTATTATCAATTGATTCTAAACAATAAATAATCGGTCCTCTTTGAATAGCTACAGTATTACTATTCTGCCTAACTTTCGGATGAGAATATATCCTTTCAATCGGCATAAATAACTCTAATTCTACTAAATCGTTATTTTTCCACTCACGCTCAATCCGGACATATCCCTTATCAAAAAGGTCGGTAATATCAAACTCTCTATTATTCACTTTAAGTTTTGCCTTTTTGCACCATTCTGGAATTCGCAGTTTTACTCCAAAGGTATCTGGACGTTCTAATTCAAGATTGATAGAGATTTTCTCATTCCAAGGATAATTAGTTTTTTGCTTTAATTTCATTTGCTGTCCATGTACATTAAACTTGGCTTCGCCTTGAACATATAAATGGACAACAATATCATCAATGTTTTGTGAATAGATATAACTTCCTAAAGAGGCCAGCAACCTAGCAAGGTTAGGAGGACAACAGGCGCATCCAAACCATTCTTTTCGATGTCGGTCACCTAAACTTGCTAAAGGATTAGCGTAAAAGAACTTTTTGCCGTCTAAAGAAACACCGCTAATCACACCATTATAAAGAGCACGTTCCATAGCATCTGCATATTTCCCGTCACATTCCAATTGAAGCATTCTATGGTTCCAATAAACCAATCCAATGGCTGCACAGGTTTCTGCATAAGACGTCTCATTTGGGAGGTCATAATCGTAAGTAAATCCCTCATTTTTACCTGTTGATCCAATTCCACCTGTAATAAACATATTTTTCATATGTAAATGCTCCCATAGACGTTCACATGCCTTTAATAGTGATTCATCGCCAATTTCTCCAGCAAGATCGGCCATTGCAGAATACATATACATTGCCCTTACAGAATGTCCAACAACTTTACTTTGTTCTCTCACTGGTTTATGAGATTGATTGTACTCTTTGATGTTATCCAAGTGATTCATGAAATTGTGAAAAAATCCTTTACTGTCCTCTTTCTCAAGAGTAAAATAATGAGGCTCTTGTCCACGTTCATCTATAAAGAAATGACTTAATTTCAAATAACGTTTTTCACCGGTTACTCGATATAATTTAACAAGGGCTAGCTCGATTTCTTGATGACCACAATATCCTCTCTTCTTACCATCTTCATAGCCAAAGATTGAATCAATATGGTCGGCATAGCGGCAGACTACATCAAGAAGTGTTCGTTTTTTTGTTGCCTCAAAATGAGCTACACCAGCTTCCATTAAATGTCCGGCACAATATAATTCATGGGCATCACGCAAATCAGTCCAACGTTCACCTGGTTTAACCACAGTAAAATAAACATTAAGATAGCCGTCAGGCTGTTGTGCAGAACTAATTAAGGCAATCACTTCGTCTACCAGCTTATCAAGCTCAGGATCAGGATGAGTGGCTAGGCTGTAGCTTGCCGCTTCCAGCCACTTGGCTACATCAGAATCCCAAAATATATGCGGTTCATTTTCCATACCATGTATCCAATTGAGTTTAAATGCTTCAATTCTCCCAGTTTCTTTACATTGCGTATACTGATGCGGAATGGTTTGCTCCCTATTCACTTTCATTCGCGGTGACCAAAAGACATCATCTATCACTACATTCGTGAAAGATATCGGTTTTAATAATTTTTGCTGCAGTAAATTCATTTTTGTTAACTCCTTTCTAAATAGAAAAACGATTTTAGAGAAAAAATAAAGGTTTTATCTAGATGACTAACCCTTGATACCAGTTAAGCTGATCCCTTCAATAAAGTAACGCTGTCCGATAAAGAAGATGACAATCGCAGGAACGGTCATGACTGCTGCTGCTGCCATCATGAGATGCCAATCAGCTGCGTATGATCCTTTTAACTGTAAGAGACCGAGAGCTAACGTATACTTTGCTTCATCATTTAAGAAAATCAATGGTCCAAAAAAGTCATTCCATACACCCATAAAAGTAAAGAAACCTACTACTAACATTGGCGGCTTAACCAATGGGAGTAATATTTTTGTGAATATCTGGAAATGATTTGCTCCATCAATTAAGGCGGATTCATCCAGTTCTCTGGGAATATTCATGAAAAACTGGCGCATCAAGAAGATAAAGAAACCGCCGCCGCCAAAAAAAGCAGGAATAATTAACGGCCAAAATGTGTTAATAGCCTCTAACTCTGACCACATTAAGAATGTAGGTATCAGTGTAACCGCTCCTGGAAGCATCATTGTTGCAATAATAAGAGCAAACCAAAAATCTCTACCTGGAAATTTCAGTCTCGCAAAGCCATATCCGCACATACAGCAGGTTACAATGGTCCCAATAAGAACAGGAATTAAAATAAGTAAAGTATTTTTAAAGTAGAGTAAAAAATCAATAATTGAAAAAATTTCGAGGTAGTTTGACCACTGAAACTCTTCAGGGAAAAGTTTTGGTGGAAACTCAAATATTTCCGTTGAAGTCATTAATGAGCTGCGAATAAGCCATACAAAGGGAACTAAGCTAATGACGGCTCCTACAATTAATACAAATAACGAAATTGTTCGATTTACGGTTTTTAGTTTCAACTTATTTCCCTCCCCCATAATGCACCCAGCTTTTAGATGACTTAAAGATAAACAATGTAAATATAAAGATTACTATAAACAAAATCCATGAGAGCGCACTTGCATATCCCATATTATTTTTCTGGAATGCCTCACGATAAATGAGTAAAACATAAAATAATGTACTGTTATTCGGACCGCCTTCTGTCATGACATAAGCTTGTGTAAATGCTTGAAAGGAACCGATCAGACCCATAATAAGATTAAAAAAGATTACTGGTGATATCGATGGAACAGTGACGAATCGAAATTTATGCCACCAATTTCCTCCGTCAATATCAACTGCCTCAAGTAGCTGCTTAGGCACATCTTGCAGCCCTGCCAGAAAAATCAATGCTGTGCCACCACATCCCCACATACTCAATAATATTAATGAAGGAATAACAGTCGTTTCATCATAAATCCACATTAGTTTCGGAAGATGTAAAAAATCTAAAATGCTGTTTAATAAACCAAAGTCAGGGTTAAATAGCCATAGCCATAATATATTAGAGGCAACTGCAGGTACGATGACAGGTAAATAATACATGGTTCTAAAGATGGATTGTCCTTTTACACTTATGTTCATAAGGATTGCTACGATTAATGCTGCTAGGAGGGTTAATATAGTACTTCCTATAGCGAAATAAAAAGTAACAAACAGCGATTTTTTGAAATTTAGATCGTTCTTAAAAATCTCCACATAGTTTTGAAATCCTATCCATTGATAATCCCCAACCACCTTATAATCAGTAAAACTAAAATACAAACTTGCTAGCATAGGGCCGATTGTCCAAATTAATAACCCTAAAATAGCTGGAAGGGTAAAAAAGTAACCCCAAAATATTTCTTTTTGACGCAATTTAACGTTGCTTTTTACTTTAACTCCCACTTTTGTGCTATTCGTTTTTATAGGTATATTTCCAATACTCATTTGATCCCTCCTTAAATAAACACAGCAGAGCTTCGATCGTTTTTAAAGAATGTACAAAACAAAACTTAATTTTAGTGGTTTGTTACGAAGCTTCGCACTTCGTAACAAACCATTATCAAATAAATGTCATCCATTATTTGTATTCATCGCCAAACTTTTGATTTAATTTCGGCATAATGACATCGTTTACAACTTCTTCAGCTTTCTTTTTATTCGTCCAAAGTTGGTCTAATCCAGGAGAAATAATTTGCCCCGCTTCAGAACGATCCTTCCAATAATAGTTTGGGTTTTTACGAACATTGTTCATAGCCCAATCGATGACTGATTCTTTAAATTCTTCTGGGTGAATCTCGGTATCAGTCCACTTTTTAATTAACTCAGGTTCGTGATACCACTTTTCCTCATTAGGCATCCATAAACCACCAGTAATTAACGGTAAACTATTCTGAGGATCCATAACAAATTTCAAAAATTCTTTCGTTTCATCCCAATTTGCTTTTGTATTGTCAGTATCAAACACCACAATTGGTGTTCCATAACTTGTTGTTACGGCATTTTTCATTTTTGGCAATACACCGATTCCTAAATTTAAATTCTTTTCCTTTTTAGCCTTACCAAGCTCCTGCAACGCCCAATGACCATCAATATTCATGGCAACACGCTTTGTTAAAAGTGCTGTGTCCACATTAGGAAGGGTGGATAAGTTAGCTGGAGTAGGCATTACATGATGAACATACATTAAATCCTGCATTTTCTGTAAGGCTTCTATTGTCTCAGGTTTATCAAGGATAATATCTTTTCCATCTTCGGAAATAATCCCTCCATCGTTACTAAAAAGGAATGTCTCATAATGATAAGTAAAGTTATTAACACCATAAGTTTTAATATTTTTTGGATCAAATCCATCTTCGCCAGGATGTTTGCCATTTCGGTCTGTAGTTAGTTTTTTAGCCACTTCAACAAATTCATCCCATGTCCAGGCTTCTTCTGCTTTTGTTGGCGGGTATTCTACCCCTGCTTCATCAAATAAATCTTTGTTGTAATAAATGTTTGCTACTTCATTAGCCACACTGGAACCGGCGATTGGACCGTTTTCCTCAAACTGAAATATCGAGTATTTTAATTTGGCTCCTAATTCACCTGAATCAAACAGTGGTTTTAAATCTTTTATCGCACCGTTTTCAAGCCAAGGTGGCAAGCTTCCTTCTGGGAAATAGCCCAAATCCGGAAGAGTATTCGAAGAAGCCATCGTCGTCATCTTTTCTAAATAGTTCCCTTGAACTTGTTGTCCTTTTACCTGAATGTTCGGATGTGAATCGTTAAAGGATTTAAGTAAAGCATCGATTGACTCTTTCTCAAGAGGTCCTCCCCAATACGTGAACTTTAGCTGAACGACATCTTTATTTCCATTGCTCTCTTCTTCATTTCCTGTTGCACTGCTACCACCAAAACAACCGCTTAATAGTCCAACAATCAATATAAAGACAATAGAAATTACTAGATACGATTTACGCTTTCTCATTTCCCCACACCTTTCTCTATTTTTCCTAATTAATTTTTATGTAATATTCAAGGATGTTTGGTGAATGAATAACTTTGGAAAATTTTGAGTCTTTCGAAATATTAATTGAAGTATAGAATGATCGTCCGCAGATGGAGAATGCAAAATGGTGTATAAATCTGACTATTCCAAAAAGTAATAGACTAATTATAGAAAACAATTTGATCCTTTTTTAACCTCGATTAGTAATAAAAAATTTATTAAGTCTTAAGTAGCGTTTATTTCCTGTCATTCTATAAAGTCTTACTGCTGCTGATTCGATTTCTTGATGAACTTCGTAGCACATTTGCTTTACTGAAGACAGAATCAATATGATTAGTAGCACATAATATCGAGAAGTTTTGTTTTCCAGTACCCTGAAAATAGGCAAAAGTAGTTTCAATCTTATGACCCACACACATTACATTTCATGACGATTGGAGACTGCTCAGCTTTCCCTCCAGGTTCTTTTCCAGTAAAAAGCGTAATAAGAAAGACTTTTTTGTCGTTTTTTTAAATGATCTGTTAATTTACTATTTACTAGCTTACTAATTTCAGCATCTTCCATTCGTTTCCATGCAGCCTTTATTTGAATGAAAGAATAAACTCATTTCAATAAATTGATTAATAAAATGATTAGTAAAATATTGATAATTTCACCTGTTTGACCCCCTTGTAATCGCTTACCGTTCACAATAATCTTAATATTTAGAATTGTGTTATCCACTAAAATAATATCATTTGTCCCTAAATTTTGTCAGTGGTCCAACTATTACATTAGGTGTAAAAATCCGACTATAAATTTAATGGTTTTGGAAGCTTCTTCATGTAATAATTCATTTAATTGATAACCGTAAAAATTCATTTGATAATTTCCTTGTTCTACAATAAGAAAAGTAACAAATATAACGACCTTCTTATTGGTACTAATGACAATCATAGTACTTCATTTAACATAGCTCCTCCCTTCCAGCGAAAAGAATTCATCTCTTTATTTGCAAAATATGTACCAAGTTTTAAATGACATTGAGACTATACTAAAAGATACTATTTAAACATTTTATACAATCGGAGTAAAAATTTTTTTACAGTGCTAATCATTTTAGACAGTAAGGAGATTATCATCAAACACAAGTAAAAGATTTGCAGAACAGCAACTCATGAGATTTTAAACTCGGATTATATCCTTAAAAACAAACAAATAGTAGTTAATTTTCTTCGCAACTTCCGACTAGGGGAAAATATTCATTCCTACATTCACCATCACGTTGATCTTATTTAAATTCTACCCATTATAATTTTTACAATTGCTATTTGTTCTGAATTGGTCCATTATCAAGCTATTCATTCGCGATTCAACACATTTTCTGACACGTGTTAAGGGAAAGAGTATTTGGAACGTTTTCTGCCTTTCGAATGACTGCTTGTATGCAAAAGGTTTTCATAATCAGTAGATTCTATTATGGTTAAATTTTAGATTGAACATAAATAGCTCCCCTTAGGGTAAAACAGATTTTTATTTTTAATCTGTCTACCTAAAGGGGAGCATCTTCAACATAATGTGCCTATTATTATCATTTATTGCCTCATTTTTTGAAGTAGTGCATTTTAACATGTACAATTTTCTTATCTTGTAATCTACTAACTTCCTCGAAGTACAGGGTTAATACGGAAAGATTATGGCCTGACCATCAAGTCTTACTTCCCAGATAAATCTATATAATTGTTAACTCTCTTATTGATTGAGTAAGTACTTCATTTCCGTTTTCTGTTACAAGGAGATCATCTTCAATTCGTACACCACCAAGATTGGGAATGTAAATACCAGGCTCTATAGTTACTACCATTCCTGCTACTATTTTTTGAGGTTTTCCTTTTGTGCTAAAAAATGGATTTTCATGAATATCTAGTCCTATTCCATGACCTGCACCGTGCCCAAAATAATCTCCATAACCTTTTTCTTGAATGTAGCTGCGTGGTAGTGCGTCTACTTCATTTGTCGTAAGTCCTGCCCGTAATCCAGTGACACCTTTATTAAGTGCTTGCAAAACCACTTGATAGATTTCTTTTAGTTTTCCATCCGGCTCTCCAACAGCTACAGTTCGCGTTAAATCTGAACGATATCCATTATAATATGCACCAAAATCAAGGGTAACCATATCACCTTTTTCAATTACCTTGTCTGATGCGATGCCATGCGGTAGTGCTGAACGATATCCTGAAGCCACTATGATATCATAAGCAGAGGATGTAGCCCCTTCTCTTCTCATGACAAGCTCTAATTCATTGGCAACATTTTTTTCTGTTATACCAGGTTTAATAAAGTTTACTATATGTGTAAAAGCAATATCTCCTATTGCTGCTGCTCTTTTAATAACGGCAATTTCTTCTTCCGTTTTGATTTCACGAAGCTTTTCAACTACCCCAGAAGTAGGTACAAAAGATATATTAATCGCTTCAGTGTATTTTCGGAATTCTTTATACGAAAGATGTTCTTCCTCGAATCCAAGTTTAGTCATTCCTAGGCTTATAACCTGTTTTGCTATTTCTGCTGTTAAATCATCTTTATACTGCACAATAGTATACCCTTTTGCTTGACTGGTAGCTTGCTCTACATACCGAAAATCAGTAACAAATACTGCTTCTTCTCTTGAAACAATTACAACACCAGCAGTTCCAGTAAATCCAGTCATATATCTTCGATTCGTTGGGCTGGCAATAATCATTCCATCAATCTCCAACTCTTCAAACACGCTTCTAAGCTTCATTATTTTATTCAATGGTTCCACTCCCTAAATGGTTTGTTTTTTTGACATGTATTCGTTTAATCAATCAACTACTATTTTTTCAGTACGACTTATACACTCAACATCATTCTTTTGACCAATAAAGATTACTGATACTACCAATACAGCAGAATCAGACCTTATTAGATACCAATCTGATGAATATGCACATTTTAGTTGCTTTAAACCTAGTCCATGTGTATGTTAGTTTTCAACTTTTAATTTAATAAGTCATTCCAGACCACAGTGCAAACCTTTCACAAAAAAACGATTATTAAACTTTTATCGTGTCATCATCGTTATTGATTGTTGATTTCTTTCTAACCACTTGACTCCTATTCTCTAATAAAAGGAATGATATTTGTAAAATATTATTCTGTACCTTATTTCAATCATACAAAAATCAAGGATAGTTTTCCTTTCATGTATTAGTTTAACTTTTGTGGATGCGCTTTCAAACGAAATGATAGCATCACCGAATATTAAATGTCAGTAGCCAAAATTAAATATTAGGTGGATTATTCCTACCTTTTAGATAAAGTTGATATTTTTCATTAAAAAAACGCGGACTCAGCTCCATAATATCTTCCTTACGGTCTCTTAAAGTGGAATATATAAACTGACTAAATTAAGCGGTAATATTTTTGAATGTCTCAACGACGAAAAAAAGATGATGTTCCCGAATATGTTGTTTAAATCAAAGCTAATGTGGGGGAAAAAGGTGCAAAAATTAAGGAGATTTGACAGAACAGATTAACAAATAAGGAGAATAATCATTAAAAATGAGGGGCGTATTCCCCCTCTGTTTTTTATTCTTTATTTAAATGTGTCCGATAGTAAGCTTTTCGAAATTCTGTTGGGGTTAATTTTTCGTATTTCTTAAATAGCTTCATAAAATATTTTTCATCAGAAATTCCGACTGTATAAGCAATCTCTTTAATTCCAAGGTTTGTAGAAGATAATAGATCTTTTGCTTTAGATACTTTGAGAATATGAATATATTCTTGGATATTTATTCCGATTTTTTGCTTAAAAATGCGAGATAAATAATCTTTATTGTAATTGAACTGTTCTGCTACCGAAGTAACTGAGATATTATCCGTTGTATGTATACGAAGCCATTCAACAATCTTCACTAGATTTTTATCAACTTTTGTTTTTTCCTTTGTTGTTTGGAAATTGGTAAGAGCTTGTTCTGATATTTCAATTAACAAAGTTGTGATTATATAATCAACACTTCTTTTGTTATAGTAGTTTGCATTGGACACATCTAGTAATTGATTAAATAGTATATTAATTCGCTCAACTCTTTGAGGTTTTGAATAGATTGGTATAAAAATATGCGGGTTAGAACGATCATAAGCAGGATTAGAACGAAATGATATTACTTCATCTTCCATAGTCTTATCATCAATCAATGTAAAATGGTTACTGCAATTAAAATGGCACCAATAAAATGACACCCCAGGCTTACACTCCCTATGACCAAGATGGGTATGCGAGCTTAACAAAAGTAAAATATCCCCGGGCTTAATTTCATACTGCGTACCTTCTTGAGTAATGTAAAGAGTGCCTTTCACACCAATAATTATTACAAAACTTTTTAGGTTTCTCCTTGTGTGCGTCCAAGGTTCCCTTGATAAAAATTGGCCACATGAAATAAATTCGATCGGTATATTTACATCGGTTTTTAGGAATTGACTCAATATGTTTCATCCCTCTATTTGAAATTCATTTATTCTTCCTTCATTGCCGTATTATTTTTAAAAAGGTCGGTTTTATACACCAAATGTGATTGCTGTACTACCGACAATGATAGGTCCAAAATTGTATCATTTTACCAATTGAACTATTCTGCATTTCCTGCCATCCGTGAGCTTTAAGATGTAAAACTTTAATCGTATTTTATCACAAATGCAGAAGACACAGCTAACTAACTTTATAGGAGGTGATTCAAATTTACAAATCGAAAGCACATTTTTACTGTTGTTACCTTGAGTACAATCCATGGAAATTTGGGTAGTCTCAAAAGCTCTAAAAACACTTTTTCAGTGTAGAGTTTTATTGAAAATACTACAGGAAGCTGCCCATTTTTGACAATCAAGCCAACTGTTTTACTTCAATATATCAGGTGCTGTGAGAATAAAGGAAGGTATGCTAAATAAGTCCTTGAGCAAAGCATAGGTTTTATACCATTGTCAAGAATTTGCCTCGCAGATCGCTGATTTAGGGCTCTGCCAAACCATAGCTTGAACTAATACCAGCCAATTTAGCCAAACACCCAGGCATATGTTGGATGTAGTAACTTCTGAATGGAGGTATAAAAGTGAAAAGAAAATTACCTATCGTATTCATTCTTACAATGATTGCATCTTTAGTGCTTTCTGTTCAACAAAGTTTTGCGGAAACATCAAATAATAGTTTACTAGATCAGTCAAATAACATGGTAGCTTCTAAAAAAACAGGAACTGAACCAAATTTAAGTGAACTTTCACATACTCAGATCTATGATATTTTCGAAAGAAACATCAACGACTATGGTGTTGAACTCGTAGACTGGCAGGGATATATCGCGAACCCTTATGTAAAACTTACAGTTAAACCGCCAAAAGATGCTGTGTTTCCTGTAACCATAACAATTAAAGCAACAGGAACCTCTCGTTTAATGATGGATTTGCCAAGCGAGTTGTCTAAGGATGGGGCGACAAAAACGTTAACATTTTCCAACGCTGAAGAGAAAAAGGATTTTAAACTGGAAATTCATCCTGACCGTATTGGTGGTCCGAATGAAGTTGAAAAATATAAATTAACTTTTATCACTTCGGACAAAATTGGCAAAGAACATACTCAAAACATACCTATTAGAGTTTGGGATCAGGATGATAATAAAGAAACAAATTTCCCTCTGCATTTTGATTATCGGTCTGACACAATTACAGGATACTTTAAGGATGAAGGAATCAGAAATGCTGCAGAACAGGCTATTAAAGACTGGTTTTACTTCTTTGATATGGAACCCTTTGATGAGGTTCCCGCAAACTCTGAAAGTATTATGATTCCGGGTGATAATTGGGAAAATCATGTAGAAGTAACAAACAATGTGCCTTATAACGGTATGTGGATCGCTATGAGAGGACTGAATGATCCATGGTCTACAGGGTATCCGGCTAATAATGGAAATTACCATACAAGAAACGGTGAAATGGTACCGGAACAAATCCATAGATCTCTAGGTTTAATTTTAGAGTTTATTGATGGAGCCATTCCATTTACATCACTAGATGATGAAAAATGGTATTTAACTGATTTATATAAAGTAACAGATGTTTATGGTCTAATGATGCACGAATTTGGGCATTCACTAGCATTTCATGAGTATTGGTCTGGTATGCAAGAATATAAGAAGAATGGCGGTAATGATCCTGATGTCATTAATTATCAGGGATACCCTGTTTCACTTGATAGCAGTTACCATATACCTGGTGACGAAAAATATTGGGATCGTATAAGCGGGCAGAGTGCAGGTTGGAAGCATTATTTCCCAACAAGGAGATGGATGTTGACAAAACTCACTTTATTAGTTGCAGAAAATGCGGGATGGAAGCTGAACAAAAACCTAACACCTTTTCTTAAGCCTCAAATTGTTACTTCTTCTCTAGATAATGCAAGTAAAGGCAACAAATATGCACAAAAGTTATCGGCAATGGGTGGTGTTCCATTTTATGATTGGAGAATAGTGGAGGGCTCTCTTCCTGAAGGATTGAGTTTAAACAGGTTTACCGGAACCATAAATGGAAAAGTATCAAAAAAACAATTAAAAGAGAACTACACTTTTACCGTTGAATTAAGAGATTATGATGAAAAAAGCATTCCGGTAAAGAAAACATTTTCAATTAAAGTACGCTAAACAAAGGCATCTGAACCCAATGAAGGATCGTCTGAAGGTTGAATTATAGCCCGGTCCAATGATTGTTCGAACCGAGAATAAAAAGGATAGGGACCCAGATATATGTGGGTCCTTTTCATATTTTTTCTAATTTCTTGATCAGCTCCTGTTCACTGACTATTCAAGTAAAGTAAAAAAGGAACTTAACTACTCAATATAAGGATAGCAAAGGTGGTATTTAAGATTTTTTATTCTGATAGAAGATGTTTCACTAACAATCCACTTATACAAACGTTCCTAAAGGAAATGGCAATGGGATTATGTTTTCCCTTGCGTGTTTCTCTTCCCCTACTAATTGGAATATGTTTTGGGCTTTGACCCCATGAATAAGCGAAGATACTATAAGATTGTGAGGAGGTTCAGCAAATACACACCTTATAATGTACTCAAAATCGTGTTTAAAGTATGTATTGGTAAGTTAATGAAACATAAGAGACAAGATTCATCCACCCTTTTACTACCTTTTATAATTATATAGCACCCTCTTTCTCTTGAAAAATAGTTGGGCTGTTGTACATTTTCCAGTGCTATGAAGGTTACAATATAAAGTCAATTTAATCCACCTAATCTTATTTTTTAACTACCGACAATAATGAGTCTTTTTTTGTATACTTTTTATGTAAGCGTTTTATAAATAATGATTGGAGGATAAATAATGTTAGATGTATTAAGTGATAGGGAAATTGTTGAAAAAGATATTGAAGCTTTATATCTAGGAAACTTAAAAACAGTAGAATTTGATATAAAACTTCCGACTGAAGGAAAATTTGGATCAAAAATTACTTGGCGTTCCAAGGATGATCGCTGGATTAATGGGACAGGTAGAGTTCATCGTCCCGAATATGGTAAAGGTGACCGAATTGTTCCTATAACTGCAACTTTTTCTTATGGTGAATTCTCAATGGATAAGATTTATGAAGTTAATATTTTAGAAGCAGAAAATAAAATTCAATTAGAAAAAGTTTTTCCAATTGTTCTTGAAAAGAAGGTAAATGAGGAATTTTACCTTCCGTCAGCAGTAGCCATTCAAACTAAAGGCGGTGACGTGATTTCACACTCAATTACTTGGAATGATGAAGAGAGAAAAATCTATGATGAAATAGGAGAAAAAACTGTTTATGGAAGATTAACGGATACAGCCTTTGAGATAAAAGCATTAATCAAAATTATGAAAAATGTTGAAATCTATCATGAAAAAACCGCTAAAGTAAATAGTATTGCGCCTACTAAGGTTCGATTGAAAGAGAACACACTTTTCAAGAAAGCACAGGATCGACGTTTAATATACTTACTTTCTGTTAACGATGATCAGATGCTTTATAACTTTAGAAAAGCTTCCGGTTTGGATACGAAAGGTGCACCTGAAATGATTGGGTGGGATTCACCTGATAGTTTACTAAGAGGTCACACTACAGGGCACTATATATCTTCACTCGCTTTATGTTATGCTGCAACGGATAATAAAACGATATTTGAAAAACTAACCTATATGATCTCTGAGCTAAATAAAATTCAGTTGGCCTTTGAAGCAGATGGAAACTATGGATACGGATTTCTCAGTGGCTATTCGGAAGAACAATTCGATCTTTTAGAAAAGTATACACGTTATCCACAAATTTGGGCGCCTTATTATACACTGCATAAAATTTTTGCTGGTTTATTAGATAGTTACCATTTAGCAAAAATTGATTTAGCATTAACCATTGCCGATAAACTTGGGGATTGGGTATACAATCGTCTAAGTGTATTACCAAACAAACAATTAAAAAAAATGTGGGGAATGTATATTGCTGGTGAATTGGGTGGAATAAATGAATCACTGGCTGAATTATATATGTACACAAAAAAGGAAAAGCATATTAAGGCAGCAAAACTATTTGACAATGATCGATTGTTCTTCCCTATGGAACAAAAGATTGATGCATTGGGTTCACTTCATGCCAATCAACATATTCCGCAGGCGATTGGTGCAATGAAAATTTTTGATGCCATAAAAGAGAAAAAATACTACGAAATCTCTCGTTTCTTTTGGGATTCCGTGGTAAAATCACATATTTATTCAATTGGCGGAACCGGCGAGGGAGAAATGTTTAAGCAGCCCTATCAAATTGGGGCAAATATTTCAGACAACACTGCAGAAACCTGTGCTTCCTATAACATGCTAAAGTTAACGAAAAATCTTTATGAATATGAAAATAAAGTAAGTTTTATGGATTATTACGAAAGAACAATGTTCAATCATATCCTTTCAAGTACGGATCATGAATGTCAAGGAGCTAGCACGTATTTTATGCCTACCCGTCCAGGCAGTCAAAAAGGATTTGATGATCAAAATTCTTGCTGTCGTGGTACAGGATTGGAAAATCATTTCAAATACACGGAAGCCCTGTACTTTACTGATGATAAGTCACTGTATGTGAATTTATTTGTCTCTTCTGAAATTGATGATGAGGAAAACGGGATAAAAATAGAGCAAAAAGTTCATAACCCATTTTCAGGATCTCTTGAATTGCATATAAAAAAATTGGAGAAAAATTCATTAAAAATCCGCTTACCTTATTGGCATAAGGGTACTGTGAAAATTTTGGTCAATCACTCGGAGTATAATGCCAAAGAACTAGATGGATACTTAGAAATTGAAAAACAATGGATAAAAGGTGATAGAGTATCTATCCAATTTTCTCCGACATTGAGACTTGAAGCTACGCCCGATAAGAAAAACATTGTATCTATTGCTTATGGGCCATACATTTTAGCAGCCATTTCAAATCAGGAGAATTACTTGGAATTACCAATAAACGAAGAGAATCTTCATGAGAAATTTATAAGAATTGGGGATACAGATCATTTTATGTATGAAGCAGAACAAATTAAATTTGTTCCACTAGCGGAAATAAATCATGAGCACTACCACCTTTATATAAAAACAAAATAACTCTTATAAAGTGGTTTAAACTTCAAAAATCAGTAGTGGAATTATTCCCCGTCTCTCCTTTCATCAGAACGGGGACCTTTCTTTAAATAATATTAAAACCTTTCCATATTGTTCTCAGCCAAACATCTGATTTGATTTTACCACTTTTCAATCAAAGTCATACTCATATGGCTGCATACAAATCTTGATCTAGCAAATTTCAGTTTATAGTGTATGAAACTCTTTTTTTCACAATATACTTGCTAAAATTCAATTCTAACTCCATGTTCCCTTTAACAACCAACTCAGCAATCTTTGTTTGTTCAATAACTACTAAAATGATTAATTTTAGGTGGAATTTCATGGGATCCATTTCATATCATAAGAAAGTTTATTCGTATCTTCTAGCCCTAAACCTTCAAAGAAGATCTTTAATTTTCTCCAAAATAAGTGGTACATTTTATGATAGTGTAAAATGTTATTTATAAAAAAGAGCAAACGAATCTAATTACGGAATTATTTGTTTAAGGGGAAATTTATTAATTACTATAACAGTTAGTAAATCAGTTTACCCAGCAAATACAATTTGCTGGGTAAATAATTCTATAATAAATCGATCATCTGTGAGTTTGTTACAACCAAAATAACTAGGTCACTAGAAGCATGCTCCTAATTTTAAGGCAGATCAACTTGAATCATAGGTTGACCTTTAACCGAAACTTTTCTCTTGCTGTTCTGACAGTTTTTGCTGTATTATGGCTTTTTTAGTAATCAAACTGACAACTATAGCCACTATAATATTTGCAAGGAGAGCAATAATTCCAATATTAAGATCCTTCATCCATTGTGGCAAAGCCGGAAAAAGGCTATCCATTGTAGCTCCTGTAATGTTTATATACGCAACAGCAAGTACACCCACAGTAATCCCAGAGAATACCCCTTCTTTCGTCAATGGATTTTTCTTAAGAAAACTACAAAAGACTGCTGGTGCAAATTACGAAACAAAACCGTATCCAGTTAGCATTAATAAAAGGATAGCGTCTCCACCTTTAAACGTGCAATAAAGGGCAATCAATGCAACAATTGGTACTAAATAGCGCGCTAAATTTGCCACTTGTACATCGGTTGTTTTTGGTCGAATCTCTTGAATAACGTTTTTGGATAACATGGCTGCAGTAGTCATTAAAAGCATAGATCCAGGAACAATTGCTGTTAGAAGTCCTGCTGCGCCAATAAATCCAACAACCCAAGGATCAAATGTTTTTTTAGCAATCTCAAAAATTGCTATGTCTCCATTAGTTAATCCCGGGACTTGCAAAACAGATGCAGTTCCAATAAATAAGACAAAAAGAGTAAACAGCATGTATAAAGGTAATATAATAGCATTTTTTCTAACTGCATTAGAGCTTTTTGCAGAAAAAATTGCTACAAATGTATGTGGCCACATATAATAACCCAAAGATAATAAAAGAACATTGGAAATATACCAAGATTGACTAAATCCAGAATTAGGTAGTTCTAAAAAACCTGGTTTTGCTTGATCAACTGCTTGGAACATAGCCCCAATACCGCCGTAGTAGTGAATTGGAAGATAAATACCTAGAAAAAGAACAACAACAACAATTAGAATATCTTTAATAACAGCATTCCATGCTGAACCATTAATACCCGAAACCATCACATAAACAGTTATGGAAATCATTCCAATCCAAATTGCTAAGGTTGGAGAAATGGTACCGTAAGATGCTTGTGACACAATAATTCCCAGGCCCTTCAATTGGATAATCAAATAAGGAATCATCGCTATAAAACCAACGAGAGTTACGAAAATCCCCAACAAAGGACTATTGTAGCTCTTCACAAAAAAGTCGGCTTGAGAAATTAATTTGTGTTTTTTTCCATATTTCCAAATAAGCGGTAAAAGCCAGAACCCAACTATAAAATTAAGCATGGTAATATTATAAAAAGACGCAGCTCCTTTTCCATAAGCCCATCCGCTTATACCCATTAAAGCATTAACCGTATAAAGTTCTCCTGCCATCAATAAGAAAATAAAAAGTGTACCGAAACCACGACCACCAAGCGCCCATTGTTCAAGATCCTTGCTTTTCCCTTTAGAGGCACGAATTCCTAAATATAGAGATAAAAGTAGAAAAATTGCAAGAATAATAATAGATATGTGCTTCATTTTTATTCCATCCCTTCCTCTTCCTCACGAACAAATTGATAAATAATTGTCATAATACCTGTCCCTATAAAAATACAAAGAACCATCCAAAAAAGTAAGAATGGTAACCCTAACACATAGGGTTCTACACGATTAGCAAAAACAACACCAATTGGCATGATTATATACGCAATGAAAGATAGTAAATATAACACAGGTCTTTTCATCTCATAACTCCTCATATAAAAAAGTATTTTTCAAAATCACAAATCAGAAAATTCAGATATTAAAAGCGCTTTCTTTTTAGGGAATGAATGATTCCTTCATAGTTGACAAGGGATTATACCATTGCATACAATCCCCGAACGCTGTTTCTACTTAATCTTCTACTTCAACAATAATCTCAATTTCCACAGGAGTATTAAATGGTAACTCGTTTGTTCCAATTGCTGAGCGGGCATGTTTTCCTTTTTCACCAAAGACTTCAATGAGGATATCTGAGGCTCCATTCATTACATACGGTTGATCCTTAAATCCTTCTTCACTTTGAACAAACCCTAACATTTTCACAACTTTTTTTACCCTGTCTAAGCTTCCTAAATGCCATTTAAGTACAGATAAACAATTAATCACACATTGACGCGCTGCTTTTTGCCCCTCTTCAATTGTTAGATCTTTACCTAGTTTACCTTTTAAAATAAGTTCTCCGTTTACTCTGCAATCCTGTCCAGAAGTATATACAAGATTACCAGTTTGATTTACTGGTAGGTAACTAAATTTCGGAGTTTGTACTTCTTGTAATTGGATATTTAATTCCTTCAGTTTTGCTTCAATTGACATACTATTCTCTCCTTGAATTAACATCTTTATTTTTTCTAAAATTAATTTGATTTCAAAAGCTCTAATGCCAATTCACCATAAGCAAAAGCAGCTTGTTTGAGTTCATTTACCTCCACATATTCATCAATAACGTGTGCTTGTTTTAAGGATCCTGGACCAAATATAACTGTTGGTATTCCTTTATGAACCGAAAAAAATGGCGCCTCACACGTTGCCTCGAAAACTTTTATTTTTGCTTCTTCTTTATTTACTTTTTCACACACTTTTGCTAGGTTTTCAACAAGTACATGATCTTTAGGTATGGAACTTGCGGGAAGGAATAAATACTCTTCTAACTCATACTCCATTTTCAGTTTTGAATTGGCCCCCAAAGCTTGCCTAATTTCATTCTTTACAGATTCTTTTGTATCTCCTGGTAATACTCTTCGGTCAATCTCAATAATGCATTTCTCAGGAACCATGTTTGGAGCCGTTCCGCCTTTAATTTCAGTGATCGTTAATGATCCATTTCCTAGTAGTGGATCCTCTTTTTCACTAATTTTTTTATCTAATTTAGCTAAGTTACTGATAATCTCAGCCATTTTATGAATAGCATTATCTGCACCTTTTACTTTGGCTGCATGTTGGGAAGTTCCTTTTGTATGTAGTCGATAACGGGCGACCCCTTTATGCGCAATACATATTTCTAACTCAGTAGGCTCACCGATGATCGTGTAATCAGCGGTAATATTACCTTTTAAGAAATGAAGCATGCCAATGTTTTCTCTTTCTTCATCTACATTAAAAAAAAGAATTAATTCTCCAGCAAACGGAGTACCCATTCGCTTTAAAATAATCGCCGTATAGATCATCGCTGCAACTCCAGACTTCATATCTGCAGCTCCACGTCCAAATACTTTTCCATCGCGTATCAAACCTGCAAATGGATCTACACTCCATCCAGATCCTGCTGGAACAACATCTAAGTGGCCGTTATATAATAATGTTGGACCGGGCTGATTCCCTTTTAATCTTGCTAAAACATTTGGTCTACCCTTTTCAGCCCAGGAAAGCTCTGTTTCTATCCCATTGCTAAGTAGTATTTCTTTAATATAAAATGCAGCAGCTTCTTCAGTTTTTAATGGATTTTCACTATTTTTTGATATTAAACCACATAGTATCTCGATTAATTCATTTGAGTCAAAGTAAGCGGAATCCTTAAAATTTGTATTTGCCATTTGAGACCCCCTTATTAAAAATTTTTCCCTCTTGCATCTATTGTTAGTGGCCCTGCATACTCACCATTTCTATATGTAAAAATAAAATCATTTAAGTTCGGGATTACACAGCTATGATTTGGAATTATTTCGATTTGGTCACCAACATGAAACGTGATACATTCTGGATTATATCTGATATAGCCATGCTCCTCATTCAATTTTGTAATCTTTACATCTGGTCTTCCCACAACATGTCCATAGTTACTGCCTTCGACAGATAAATCACTTGTCAACGTTTTACTACCAGCATCAATCGTTGCATAGCCAGGTAATGGAACGCTTACAATTGTAGAGAGAACCTTTAATGCACAATCATCTATAGAGTGAATCCCATGATAAATCGAATTCATATCGCCAAAAATGTAATTACCCGCCCTGCTTTCACTTATTCCTTTTAATTGTTCAGCATGGAAAGAAGATAGAGTTGATCCTCCTGATGTAACAGACACATCGATTCCGTTCTTATGGAGAAGCTCTTTTGTTTCAAGCAAAATATTTGCTTCTCTCAAGGTTTCTCTTTTAACTTCTACTTCGCTTGAAAAGCCATAAATTTGTCCGACGTAAGTAAAAATGCCAACAATCTCAATACCAGGCAACTTAGCAATATCTAGCGCAAATTTTACCGCATCTTCTCCAGGCTGTACCCCTCCACGGTGACTTCCACCATCAATTTCGATTAGCACTTCCATCCTTTTTCCTAATGCTTCCCCAACTTTTGAAATTCCTTCTGCAACAACATAACTATCAACAGTTGTACGAACTTGAATTTTCTCTGCTAATTTTCCTAATCGTTGCAAATTCTCAGTTCCAATTAACGGATAAGCAATTAAAATCAATTGTATGCCTGCCTCTGCCATAATTTCTGCCTCAGATAATTTTGCACATGTAATCCCTTTTGCCCCTGCCTCCAACTGTCTTTTTGCCAGCTCCACACTTTTATGTGTTTTTATATGTGGCCAGTGATCAATTCCTGCCCTTTTCAAGCGATTAGCCATTGATTGGATATTCTTGTCAACTTTATCTAAATCAACATATACATAGGGGGTACTTTTCATCTTTTTCACTCCTTACCTTTAATTTTGTAACACCAATCTTTTACTCTCTATTAACACTTATGTAGTTTACCACCTCCTGCATACACAACCCACAAATTCAATAGCGAGGGATTTATGCTATAATAAATATTAATATTCAAAAAAATTTTTTTACCTAAAAATTTTTTTTCTTATATTACTCATTATATTTGAAAGAATCCTATTGTCAATTAGTTTCTAAAACTTTTATTTAGGCTCTAAAACTTTTTTTTATATTTTGTTAAATTAAGAGGATCATGAAGAAAAAACATTGAGAAAAATAAAAGTTTCTCACTTAAATAGAAAAAACCGATTTACCTTAACGGGTAAATATCGGCTTTTTTGGTTTGAGAATAGTTTTTAATAAGTCGATTTTTTATCTTGTGAGCGAATATCATCTAAATAGTTGTATAATGTAAACTTAGAGATATCAAAAAAGTTACAAACTCTGTCACCAGCTTTTTTAATGAGAAATGCTCCTCTTTTATCTAAAAACTCTAATGCTTTTAACTTTTCTTCTTTAGACATATGAAAGACTGGTTTACCAATCTCTTTTTGACACTCTTTAAGTAAATACTCTAAAAGGTCATTCACATCATTAACAAAAACTTCTTGGACATCTTGGTTCATACCATTCATTGTAATTGATTTAATTGTATTTTCAGCTACAATAAAGTCTGAAATATCCAAATTTATGCAAATAGACCCTATTATCTCCTCTTTACTATTTTTTAAATAAATTGATGTAGATCTTAGAATTTTACCATCACTTGTTTGAGTAATATAGTTATATCGATCTCCATCCTTGACCGTACCTCTCAAAACTTCCAGCCCCAAATTGCTTCCAGGGTCACCAATTTTCCGACCCGTTATATGCCCATTTTCAATTGCAACTATCGTACTTTCATAACTGCCAGTTAAATCGTGCAAAACAACTTCACATTTATCACCAAATTGAGCAGCAATCCCTTTTATTAATGATCTAAATAATTCAAATTCATCCTTTACACTTTCCAACCGAATCACACCATTCTAAAAAAAAGTTATCATATCAAAAAAAAAATTATTTGTCTTTATTATACAACGCTCCTTTATTAAGTCAACTTCATTATTTCTTAGGTCTTACATGTTTTAAACCACCATTCAACTAGGTAGACATTCTCTTTCATTATATACGTAAAAATTGAAAAAAAGTTTTATTTTTCCAATTTTCTAGGAGTTTTTGGGTATAAATAATATTTCTCTACTACTCTAAATTGGGGTTGCCAATTTTATTTCAGTACTTTAACAATATATCCACAAAATTTTTAGATAAATCTTGCAATGATATATCTACTTACTATCTGTAAGATAGTATGGGTCTGCCCAATACATGAAAGACGCGTTCCTAAAATAAACGGGTTCTCTTCTTTAATAAAACCTTTAACTTCTATTAATTGATGCCACATATGAAAAAACAAAATTTGATCCTTTAGGTGTAACCATATGAATAAGATCAACAAAAATATCTAATTCTAAAAAAAACTGTTTTTTTATGGAAGGGTGAACGTGACTAATGGAAAATCCCAACATCAAGTTATCATCTACAGAAATAGCGAGCTTGTGGAGTACATATATTTATGATAGTGCCTCTATTTGTTTTTTTAAGCATTTTTTACAACATCTTAAAGATGAAGAAATCATTCCAATTGTAAATGAAGCGTTAAACTTTTCGGAAACGCACATGAAAAAAATCGAAAATATATTTAAAGAAGAAAAGTTTCCAATCCCTCAGGGATTTTCGGACATAGATATTAACTATTCAGCACCTGCACTATTTGATGATTTGTATGCGTTAAGTTTTGTATATGGTATGAGCAGAATAGGCTTGTTAAATTACGGTATTCTTACTTCAAACGTTGCACGAGATGATGTACTTGAACTTTTTTCTCAAATTCTAAATTCAATGAATGGACTTTATAAGAAGTCAGTACGCTGTATGTTATCAAAAGGTATTTATGACCGCCCCCCAAAAATCCCTTATCCTCATAAAGTTGAATTTGTAGAAAAACAATCTTTCTTGACAGGGTGGTTTGGTCAGAGAAGACCGATTAATTCTATGGAGCTTACCGAGGTTTTTTTTAATATTGAAAGAAATTATTTTGGAATACTCTTATTATATGGCTTAATTCAAGTCGTGGACGATAAAGTAATCAAACAGTACCTAGAAAGGGGGAAGGATTTAGCTAATAAGCAAATTTATTATTTAAACAATCTTTTGAAAGAAGAAGATTTGTTTGGGACGGTTCCTGTTGAAATGGAGGTGACAGACTCAAAGGTATCTCCATTTTCAGAAAAATTGATTATGTTTTTGGTTACTACACTAAACGCTACGAGCTTTACGTATTTTGGACATGCTTTGTCTGTTTCAATGAGAAGAGATTTAACTGCTAACTATTCTAAACTCTTGACTGAAGTTATGACATATGCGGAAGATGGATTTAATATAATGATTGACAGAGGTTGGATGGAAAAACCTCCTGGAGCATTTCAAAGACCTTGAATTTCATTTATCCCTAATTTATCGCCACTATAGAATAACTTTTTAAATTGAATATTATTTTATAATTATTGTTACCAAAATGACGACTAAACGAGAAGCAATAACGCCAAAACCATTGATCAAGTGTTGGAGTTTATTTAAATTGCATTAATATAAAGAAAGAGCACAATTCTTGCTGCAGAATTGTGCTCAGTTGCTGAAGACCGTTATTGAGCTTAACAAGTTTATTTAATTAATTTAGATGTTTTATGATTTGTTATATGGTAAATACCATTGAGATACCCCATCTTACATTTCTGCCTCTGTAACAATAAGAATATCTCATATTCAACGTCAAGTGAAAGCCCACAAAATACACTGTCTGAATAAATAATTTCGTTCCAAATGAAGCAAATTGATGTGATATGTTCCTAACCATAGGACCACCATAAACATTTGCAAAGCTTTTCCTCCACTATAATTCCCAATCACAGTATTCCTTCAGGTTTCATTAGAAACATACAAATTCTCACCCTTCGTTTTTTCTTAAATGAATGCGCCTTCATAAGTTTATTATACCTTCCTCAATTTGTGGATTAGACTTTTTTATTACCATATAACCTGATAATTTTCATATAATACCTGCCCAGAATGTTCTAAGATTTCATGTTATTAGTTGCTGTATGAGGGGTACGCGCTAAAAATGTGGCTTCAATATTTTCACCGCAATATTACACATTGTTGATAATCAATCAGTATTTACAATAAAGTAAAAATACTACTTTCTCTTCTTTTTCTACAACTTCAACTAAAAAATGACGATAGGTAATTTGAACATTTTATCTCAGTAATAGTATTCCAATTACCGATTTACAATCTCAATTCCTTCTTTTGTATACTTTTGATAGACCTTATTTGATAATTTAGAATCTGAAATAATACGTTCTATTCGATCAAAATGACAAACCTTTAATAGAGAAGCAACATCGAATTTGCTGCTGTCCGCTAAAACAATACAGTTTCGAGAACTCTCTAACATCTTCATTTTTACTTGATATTCCCCCATCCCATAATCCGTCAACCCTTCAGATAATGATATACCACTTATACTCATAAAAAATGAATCAATATGAAATCCTTTAAAGAAATCCGCTGCCAAATGCCCTACCGTGCATAATTCTTCATTCCGAAGAACACCTCCAGGTAATATAATAGTGTAATAAGGCATTTCAGCAAGTTCATTAGCAATCACTAAAGAATTGGTTAGTACTGTAAGACGTTGAAATTTTTTCTTTAAAGCCTTAGCAAACTCCGTATTTGTTGTACTAACGTCTAATGCAATCGATTGACCTTCTGATACATAGCGTGCAGCAATTTCAGCAATTTCCCTTTTCTCTTCGATGTTCTTTGTTTCTCGTAAAGTAAAGTTCATTTCTATGCTGTTAACCTCATCTAATACAGCTCCTCCGCGTACTCTTCTTAAATAACCTTCCTTTTCTAAATACTCTAAATCCCTTCTTACAGTTTCAGTAGAAACACCAAACAACTTTGTCACAGTAGAAACTTGTAACGATTTATTCTTTCGTAATAGCTCCATAACTTTTTCATGACGATCATACATTAACAATGATTTCACCAACTTTTTCAAATGTATATGCTACATATAACACATTTTCGCACAAATTTACATAATATATATACTTATTATAAACTCCCAGGTCAACAGTAGTCTGTTTAGGACGATAAACGACCTTGGATAATATATCACTAGGACCTAAAACAGCTAACATTATCGGGAAGTCTAAGAAAATGCAAGAATGTTCTTCACTTTTTATCCGCTCGCAAACTTAAAATAGATATACCATCCGAATTTTATTTAGCCTTAGATGAGGATCCTGTTGAAGCCTCCCAAACATAAACATATGACTAAAACATTCCTTTTTCTTGCACTCTTTTTGCATGTTGTCAGTCACTTTAGTTAATTCACTACTTTTAATAAAATGTATATATATTTGTTTGTAAGTTTCTTTCTATATAGACTGCAATGATTTCTAGTAATATAGCAAAAACTATTTATCGTAAATGGATGTTTTTGATTGGTGATAACATGTGCTTTTTTAAACTGATTAACAGAGGTTTTATAACAACAAAAAGCGACCTTGATTATCCTAAACAGAATAATAAGGTCGCTTACACGATTTACTCTATTATTACTCTAAGAGACTCTTGAGACTGAGGGTTCTTATTAACCGTTACTTTAATGCTTGCTGTCAAAGGCACGTTATTGGGATTTTTCACCCCAGATGGCAAAGATAAAGTTCCATTTACAGTAAAGATCTGTACAGTCTTTACCGTAGGATCATAGTCTGAAGCATCTACATTCCATGTCACATCGGTATCCGCCCTGCCTACATCGGTATCTAAAGATGCTGTCTTTGGCAATCCAAGGACGACCCCTGTCTTCGCCGTTCCGATTGTCAACCCTGTTATTCAGCAGGCGCAGTGATGCTGTTTAAATTAACACTTTGAGCCTCAATGTCAATGTCCTGCGACGAACGGTTATACATGGAATCGTCGGCGAAAACCCTGAGTATATATGGAGTAGTCGGCGACAAATCTGTAAACTTATAATGTCTGTATTCATCGAATGGTTTGTCTAGCGGCAGCGAAAGGCTGTTAAACGATTTGTCCACTTTCCCCGTGAGCTTGTTGATAAGCTGAATATTATATTCCAACACGCGCACATTGTCATTTGCTTGCTTTATTGTAAAAGCAAGTTCGTTGTTTTTGTAGGAATCGACCTTAATACCCTCTTCAAACTGCGGAGCTATGATTTCTCTTGTATCATTCCTGCTATATGTAAAAGCATCTTTGCCTTCACCAACGTTTACTACAAAAGGTATGCCTACAAATTCATCTGTACTTAAATTATACTGTTTGATGATAATTTTTGGACCGTAAACCTCTAAGAAATTCGCGATGCGAGGTGTGGTATTGTATTTGATATAAGCTCCTTCTATATATCCGCCGTACGGCCCGCCATCAATATAACTTGAATATGACGTCCCACCGCTTTCGAGATACGTAGCCGAACCTTGATAGAGAGAACGTTCGTCGGTCGGGTCGTAATGCGTATGACCTGACAGATATACCACCTGCGACAATTTATTGTCGGCAATATATTTACCTACATTATTACTTGCTGCACTGCTCCATCCCGATGACCATGTGGTTCCGCTTATAGGGAAGTGAGAAGATACAAATATGGGTTTTGTTGGATCGTAATCCTCTTCTTTAGTAATTTGGTCGAGGAAATTGTTGGTTTTTGCCACCGTATTGTTGTTGTTATAATTTCCGTCAAAACCTACAATATTATATCCTTTTACCTTTACCCTATAAGAATCGTTAAAGAAATTGTTATCGTATGAATTCGTTGAGTCATTCCACGCGCCTGCTGAACCGATAGGTATTAATTTTTCGGAGCCGCCCATATCATGATTGCCTCTTACCATATAAAACTTCGTATTGTCAAATAAGCCCTCATTTTTAAGTTTATTGTATACGCCTGTAAGACCATTCATAAACAGATATTCTTCGGCTCTGTTTCCGCCGGTAACGTCGCCAGGAATAAACAATACGTCGGCCTGCGGGAATACTCTCAGTTCTTTTCTGAAATTTTCTTCCATGCGCGCTATTGAATCGGGATTATTACTGATTTCCGGATCACTGTCCACAATCATATTTAAATCGGCGGGAGTTAATGTTTTATTACTTTTTTGATAGATGAATAAGGCGTTGTTTAGTTCACGTTCGTAATAATTGATGGTTTCCTGTGTATATAATTTTTCTTTTTGCGTTATTGCAACCGTAGTTGCCGTATTCAAAACCTTTTTCAAATGATCAAAATCGGTTTTGCTGAAGCCTTTGCCGCGACCGCCTGTTATTATTTTATTAGCTTCGGATATTTTGTCTTTAAGTGCTTTCATATCTACTTTATTTACAGCGTAACTATTATAATTCGCTTGAACTACATCACTGCTAAATGCATCTTTCCAAACATTCAGATCAGCTATATCGAATGAATTACCGCCATGTTTGCCCAATCCGTCACTACCTATATTTAATGGGTTCGATGTATCTAAAGTTCCGATCCCCAGTGATGTTTCAGTCATTTTGTAACCATCAATATACAACGATCCGAGCATTTTATCTCTGTCTACAACAAATGTCACGTAACGCCAATCGGAAGCATTAAACGTGTCACGCCCAAATTTTACTGATGCGGTCGGGAATCCTAAATTCATATTGACCGAATTAGCTGATGTATAAATCGCCCAGCCTTCGTTAGAGCTCTTAGTAAAATCCTTGTTTGATAATATTACCTGATTATTGTTCGTATCGCCCTTATACCAGAAGGATACGGTAAAACTGTCTTTACCAAAATTCAAGTTATGCTTCGTACCGACATAATTGCCGTCTCCGCTTTCTAAATGAAGAGCTTTGGTCCCGGGTAATACACCGTCTACATAACTATAATTTCCTTTCCCTTCCAAGTTCTCTTGATTTGCATCATCCTTTAAATTATTATCGAATTTCATCGATGCAATAAGGGGGTTGGCATTTAATACTGCGTTCGTGGGCAATGAAGTTTTTCTCTCACCATTTGGCAGTGAAACTACAACACGCAATTTTTTACCAATATCATTTAACTTTACAGTGTAGCTGTTGGAACTGCCACCCGATCGTACATTAATATATTTATCGCTTATACGTGATTCCTGTACTTGCCATTGAAATTTTACATTTTTGCGCTTATTACCATTATCCTTGATCACACTTGCGGTGATCGTTTGGCCGTAAACTGGCTGCATATTGTCGATTTTGACGATTTTGTCGTCCGAATTGTTTGTAACTGCGTCTGCGGTGGTCGATAACATAACGAATATCATCGATAATACGAGGGAAATGGATAAAATTCTTTTCATTACAGAAAACCTCCATATTTTTAGTATTTTAAGAGCCTGTCCAGAAAGCTCGTAAAATTGAGTAAAAAACAAAATCGTAGCGAAACTTTGATTCGGGAACTCATTGATTATATAATTTATATCGACGACTCCATTGTGCTGGAGAAGGTCGCCCCGCTTTACAAGGATGGCGGGTATCCTCCCATCGATCGGGATGAGAGTAGATTTTTCGTCAAGGAAATCCCCCTTTCGTTTCCAATATTGGTACCTTGATTTTCTCTTTCAACTACTCTCATTAAACTGAAATGGTACTTTAATACTGATACGTCGATATTTTGAAACATCACCTCCTAGAATTGGGGGAATACATGACAATAGACGCCGCCTCAAAACAGCATAAAATATAACACATTCACACAAATTACCTATTGTATAAACAAATAATACACAATTATTATTAATTTTCTGTGAATATCGTGTAAATTATTGTGTTTTTATTAAAAAGTACACAAAAACACACAATTATACATAAATAGCTGATAGTGGATTTTATTTTCCTGGCTGCAAAAAATAAAAGATTTAATTTGCTACATGAAATTTGAGGAGAGAAGCTGAAATGAGATAAACTGAGTTTACTATGGAAGGCAAAGACTATATTTTGTCAAAAGGAGATTTTTGCTTAGTTCAGCCCAATGAATTAGTTGCACGAAAGGGAACAACAAACACAATTACACCATATGTTCACATGGATATTTTTTATCATTCAAAAAGGGAACAGCGTTTCTCTACAAAAGCTTGTCAAACTAACCTTACTAGTTTTAAGCAATTAATCTAGCCAAGGTTGAATGATTTTTCAGAACTAATAGTTCCAGTAAATTTTCAGCCAGAAAATCCTGTTTGGTTCCGAGAGCAATTAATGAAGATTATTTGTCTGCGGCAATCTAGTGATACTCTAGGATTATTAGAAGCACAAAATCTAGGAAATGAATTGATTTATTCATTAATGAAGAAATATGGAAAATCTACTCAGCCTATTCAAAAGGGTCCTGAAGATTTTAATTGGATAACTCCCTATTTTTCTTTTCACATATCGGAAAATATTACAATTGAAGATATGGCAAAACGAGCAAGATTATCTCCTTCACGATTTTCAGTCCTTTTCCGTAAACATTCTGGAATGTCTCCTTATCAGTATTTACTCCAATTAAGAATTCAACATGCGGAGGAGCTGCTATTCTTCTAGAATTCATAGCCGGATATGACCTAAATGACCCGACTACTATTCAAAAGCCTGTATTATCCTATAGCAATCGATTAACCGAAAACATTAGAGGAATGAAAATTGGAATTGAGGAATCATTTTACTTAAAGAATATTCATCCTGAAGTTCAAAGCCTTTATAATAAAGCAATCGAAACCCTAAAAGCCTTAGGTGCAGAAATAAAACCTATTAAACTTCCAAGCCTCCTAAATGCTCACTATGCTGAAATGATCACGGTTTTAGCAGAGGCAAGCGCCATCCACCATAATAATTTGAAAACACGTCCTGAAGACTTTGGAAACGATGTACGTCTCTCACTTGAATTAGGTGAACTGCCTAGCGGAGTCGAGTATGTCCAAGCCCAACAAATCCGCTACAAAATGAAAAATGAATTCAAAGAAATGTTTAAAACCCGTTGATGCTATCGTTGCCCCTACTCTCCAATTTACTGCACCATACATCGGACAAGAACTATCTATGTTAAACAATCAGCCATTCAATGTTGCTGATGAACTTATACGCTTGCAATCCCCAGCTAATTTAACAGGACTTCCAAGCATATCCGTTCCTTGCGGGTTGAGCGAAAATATGCCAGTCGGAATCCAATTTATTGGGAATGCATTTGATGAACAAACTATTTTAAATCTTGCCTACGCTTATGAAAGCACAAATCCAATGGAAAATAAAAAACCTCAATTAGACGGTATTGCTGAGAATGTGTAAATAATCCTTAAGAAATTTTAGTAGATAGATACTAGATAATTCTACTATTATCTAGTATCTTGAATGATTTAGATTCACGTTTAATAAATCAGCCATTAAAAAGCTCAAAGGCTAAATGAACAAAGTGAAATAGAACAAATCGACCATTTATATTGGAATAAAAAAATAAGTAACCAATTATGTCACAAAAATCCACAAGTATTTTACAAATAAGATTTTATTTACTTTCGCAATACTCACCCGTCTTCACCCGCAGTTATATCAAAAACAAATTCACTCGGAATCGCTCTTCCAGCAGGAATCGCTTCTGTTTGCTTTTGCTTATGAACAGGGCTTTGGTCTTCCTGATAAGAATCAATTTCTTCAATGGACAATAAAGATTCATTTTCCCAGTTTCTAAGAATCCCAACGACATAGTTCAGCCTTCGCTTGTTATTCGCACAGGCTATAGCTAAGGCTTTTAACACTATCTCCTTAGGCTGTAAAAAGCTGGAATCATCTAACCAAGAAAGCAGCTGCTCTTTGGCATTCACGTTTGATAGACCAAATCCATTGTTGTCCCAGAACTCGATGATTTCTTGGACATCATTTGAGTTTTGAATTTTTGATTGATCCTCTATGCCTGGATGATTGTCTGCATTTTGTTTAACAGCTTTTTCTTCTTGCTCTGGTTTCGTTTCAGAAGCTATGTGAGTCTCTTCCACTTCCTCACATTCAGTATGTGGATATGGATCATGTTCAACTTGATGGCTCATTTTCATCTCTGCATCGTGTTGACAAAACGATTCAAATAGATGACTAATTTCTTCTTTCGGAATCGCTTCGGAAACATATGAAATAAGCGAAGTATCCTCGACTTCTTTTAATTCATTTTTAATACAATCCATCACAGGTTTTCCACCCTTTTGCAGGTTAAATTTCCCCCAGTTTTTAATGGCAAGTTCTCTCGTTTTTGGATTGTAGCGGATTAACCTATGATGTTTTATGAATCGTTCCATTAATGCTTGTACACTCTCAAGCGAATAACCTAATTCAAACGCCATTTCTTTTTTGGTAATTCGAAAGATGCCAATTTGCGTCGTTTTAGGATTTGTCAGTAGGTAAATATAAAAATACTTATCCTCTGGTGACATCTCCTCTAAAGTCATTGCATCTCTCCAAAATTCAGTACGCACCATACGAAATTTTGCCATTTATCATCACTGTCCCTTCTTTTCGTAAATTCTTCTCATAGACTATATAGGGAAAAATGAGACGAAAAGTAGCGTTGAAAAAAATATTTTGTAACATTACCATTTTGTCTGACTATTACTTTTCTGCTAAGCTAAAAGATTTGTAGGATGGACTCAACATAAAAAACGTTCCCCACAAAGTGTATGAAACGTTAAAGTTGTCTATTCAGTTACTGCTGCCCGTTTTGGACTGCTGCTCCAGAGGGAATTTATCATCTCTTTGGTTTTTGGTTTTGTCATTGTTCCTCTGCAGCTGTATTATTCTCTATACTTGGGTTAAAAGCTTTTTTTTTGTTGTTGTTTTTCTTTTTCTTATTCTTTTTCTTTTTGCCCACGTATCGTAAAAAAGACTTGGACGTATCGATGTTGTTACTTTGAAATGAGAAGAGACCACACGATGTGTTTACTGATTTGCTTGTTACTGCACTTACCCCTAACGTACAACAGTATTTATCATGATTACTGCTTATCCATTCCTTTTGTCAGAACGAATAAAAACCCTCTCATTTTCCCAAAAGGAAATAAGCGGGTTTTTATTGTTCTGCAAGCTCAATCCGATGTCGTCAAGGACGCCTCGACTTGCGGACTAATTTGCGCTTGAGGATAGTTAATTTGTTCCCCGAATTCTACCCAGTCGAGATTTGCCATCATCAGCAGGTAGCGTTTGCCCGTGGACGGGTCGCTGATGATGAGGTGATCACGACCAGCCGTTTCTACGCGTCCGCGGTAAACCATCGCATTCCATTTGTTGTTACCTTGGTAAGTAAAGTAGAATGTCCCGATCTTACCTTTGTTGAAACGCAGGATATTTTCGATAAATGATTCTTCCATCGTGCCTGCCGGGAGTTGCATTTGCTGCCCAGTCCCGAACGGAACCACTGGTGCGGCAAATGTGGGTCCAGAATGCATAAAACCGCCTTGTTGTTGTTGTTGCTGTTGTTGTTGCTGTTGTTGCTGTTGTTGCTGTGTGGCACTGGCCCGCATCGTGGAAGATGGGTAAAAACCATCATAATAATCGTTTGGATAATAACTCGAGTATCCATAAGTCATGAGAAGATCAGCTCCTTTTTAATTTATCGATAAAACTCTGGGCAATAACCCGGTACAGCGACATAGAAACAATGATTCTTGTGCGAATAATCGAACTTCGTCATCGGGGATCTTGGCATCGTGGGTGTACAAGGAGCTCGGAATTTTTTCCCCGGACTGGGGTTAAAAAACCACAAACTCATTCTCGCTCGAGGATCCCTATCACCATGCAGCAAATTCCTAGCCCTTTGGAGATCAGCTTCAGTGGGACGTTGTGTATATAATGTTCCATTTAAGACAGGCTCGAAGTGAGGAACTGAAGTACCAGGAATGGTTTGATAAATCGCATGTCTGATATTGCGCAGCCCTCTGAAGTCAGGAGCACAGTCAGCTTCGACCCGATTGGCCACGACCGTTCCTACCATGTTCATCCCTTGCGCTCCTTCACCAGTCGCTTCTGCCAGCATGAGCCTTGCTAATTCCTCCACATCACGTGAAGTATGTTTTATTCGTCTACTCATTTTCTCACCCCTTTTGCCTATACACTTAACTTATTGTCTAAAGTTGGTTTTGGTAACTTGCCTATCAGCCCAAACTATGGAAATTCATCACAAACGAAAAAATACGTTTTATTTGAATACTTAATGAATCAACTGTAAATGAAGTATTTATGTCTAAAAATGATTACTTTTAGATAACACAAATATTTTCAAAAAATTTTCATGTCACGATAGGATTTATTTTTGCACCTTTTTTACGATCTATTTTGCACATATAGTGTTAAAACCCAGCTACCTTCACATGAGAAGATTAGCTGGGTTTCTTACTTATTCTCAAACATACAATTCTGACATAAAAAAGAGCCAACGTTTTATTGTTGACTAAGAATTTCTTTTATGTATCAAACCAAACAATAAGTACACAATTAAAAAGCAGCGACTTGAAATGTGAATATTTTTTGATAATACCATTCTGTGTTACCTTGTTCGGGAAAAAGGAGAAAAGTTATTTCGTTATAAAGGGAGTCTTCATATTAAAGGAATGGGACGTCGAAATGTCTTCCAAGGTATTCATATGTTATTTTCTGGAAATCCAGATCGGGAGTGAAAAGAAAACGAAACTAAGTGAACTTGTTTTTATTGGGAAGGACTTAAATAAAGAGGAGTTAGATCAGCAGTTTAAAAAGTGCATGTATGCTATTAAAGTTTCATGGACACAACTTAGTTAAGTTTTGAAAAATTTGACTAGAATGATAACGAAAGGTTGTGTCCATATGGGAAACAAAAATACAGGCATAAAATATAATGAAGTTTTCAACATGATGATTGTTGATCTCTATAACTCGGGTAGCTCAGCTAAAGATTTAAGCAGTGAATATGGCGTCTCTGAAGTAATAATATATAAAAATTCACTCCTATTCAAACAGAGGATGGATCAACAATCACAGCTGATGAAATCGCCAAGATGAAGAAACAAATGCTTCGCCATCAAGAAGAAAATGAAATCTTAAAAAAGGCTATGGCCAAATTCGCGAAAAAGTAAATCTAAACGAGCTGGCAAATATTATCACTGAGACTAAAGATCAGTATTCCATTCAAAAATTATGTGATACTTTAAAACTACTACAGTATCCATTATCCATCCTTATTTTCTTGCAAACTCAATTTTATGATAAAGATATAAGATGTTAAAGTTCATCCTCAGGATTCTTAAATGTTTTCCCATCATGGTAGTAAAGTTCAGATCCTAAATGAACACTTCCTTCTTCTTTCAATTGTTGAACAAGTTCTTCACTTTTTTCTTTATTCATTTCCTTATACCATGTCCCTTGTGGGTATAAAACAACTATTGGACCGTGCTTGCATTGGCCATTACATAATGTTTTTGTTGTATGAATCTCATTTAGCAGCTCTAAGTTTTTCAACTCTCCCCTTATAGTATCTGTTACTTCTTCTGCTCCATTTTTTGTACATGTTTTCCCCATTGCAAATTAATAGATGCTTGCTAACTCCATCTAAGTTCATAAAAATTCCCCTTTGTTCTTCCTTATTTATTTGACCTCTATCACAAATGGATAGGTATTAACCTTACCTCCAAATTTAAATTCTCCCCATATTTTGTAGATGCCGGGCTTATCAAATTGTGTTTCAAATTGAGTCTCTTCTTCTGATGAAGGGTGCACATGAACAAATTTCTCACCCTTTTCATCCAAAATCACAACATGGCCTAAAGCCCCCAGGTAGGGCTCTGGTGTATTCCCTTTCGTATCAAAATTTAACGTAACATCTTTGTTTATTCCTAACTCTGTAGTTGTTAATTCAACTGTCTTTTCATTGATTATTTTAGTTAAGTTTGTATCAACCTTTAGTGAATTTTCCTTATGATCACCATGACCTTCTCCGACATGCAGTTCTATTGGACTAACTTTATAAGCAAGGTTTTTTGGTTTAATATCAACAAACGCTTTATAAGAGTTTTCAGGTAGATCGAATGTTAGAGTATATCTGCCATTTCCATTTTCCTCAGGATGTAAATGGTAATAATCTTCCAGGTCAGCACTTACTATAATTAAATGCATAATCTTTTCATGAGAAATTTCTAATTCCGGTGAATCTTGGTCTTGATCCTTCACATCTATTGCCATTAATCCATCTTCATATTTTACGTTTGTAACTACTTCACTTTCTGTAGGAGCTTCATGAGCTGAATGCTCATTACCATCGCTTCTTTGGCCGGTATGATTATCGTTATGTGCTTGTTCATTAAGAGATTTATCCTCACTAACATTTGCTGTTTCATGGGTTTCACCGTGATCGTCATCATTGTCCAAGTTTGCATATACGGTGTATCCGCCAATTATCACCCCAAGATATACAATGGCTGAAATCGCCCAAGTCAAAATTGATTTTTGTTTCATAAAAACACTCCTCTTTTTTTAGATCGATTATCCTTTTAATTTAATCCGTTGTAATCTGAGTGCATTTAAAACAACTGAAACTGAACTAAATGCCATTGCTACTCCTGCAAGCCATGGTGCCAAAAAGCCTAGTGCTGCAATTGGAACGCCTAAAGCATTGTAAGCGAAAGCCCAGAATAGATTTTGCTTGATATTTCGGATTGTCATTTTACTCATAAAGATGGCATCAGCAATACTAGTTAAGTCTCCTCTAATTAAGGTGATGTCAGCAGCCTCCATAGCTACATCTGTACCCGTACCAATAGCCATTCCAATATCTGCTGTAGCTAATGCCGGAGCATCGTTAATACCGTCACCGATCATCGCCACTTTCTTCCCTGCTTTTTGAAGCTTTTTCACTTCCTCTGCTTTTCCTTCTGGCAGAACTTCTGCAATTACATGCTCAATTCCAACCTCATTTGCAATGGCTTGAGCTGTTTGCTGGTTATCTCCTGTTATCATCACAACCTCAAGACCCATTTTTTTCAACCTATCAATCGCTTTTTTTGAGGTTTCTTTAATTGTATCTGCGACAGCAATCACTCCTGCAAATTGATGATCAATTGCGACTAGCATTGCTGTCTTACCTTGCTTTTCTAAGGTTTCCATCTTAGGTAACATATTCGTTACATCAATGTTATTTTTCGCCATAAGTCGGCGTGTACCTATAAGGACAGATTTGCTTTCAACTTTAGATTCAATTCCAAAGCCAGGAATGGCTTCGAAATATTCAGAGCTTCCTAGTTCAATTCCCTTTTCTTTAATGCCATCAACTATTGCCTCTGCTAAAGGATGTTCAGAATTTCGTTCTGCTGAACCGACTAACCTTAAAAATTCATTTTCTTCAAATCCATTTGCAAGAATCACATCTGTGAGTGTTGGTTTTCCATTTGTTACAGTTCCTGTTTTATCAAGAATCACGGTATCCAATCGATGAGTCGTTTCAAGATGCTCTCCGCCTTTGAACAAAATTCCAAATTCAGCAGCACGTCCTGATCCTGCCATAATTGACGTAGGAGTTGCTAAGCCTAGAGCACATGGACAAGCGATAACTAATACGGCAATTAACTTTTCAAGAGCTATCGCAAACTCTCCAGGGCTTACTACAAAATACCATACTAGAAATGTCACAATGGCTATCCCAACAACAATTGGTACAAAAATTCCTGAAATAACGTCAGCTAAACGTTGGATTGGCGCCTTTGATCCTTGAGCTTCCTCGACAACTTTTATGATTTGCGCTAAGGCAGTTTCCTTTCCTACCTTTGTTGCTTTTACCTTTAAAAATCCGTTCTTGTTAATAGTTGATCCTATAACTGTATCTCCAACTGTTTTATCAACAGGAATACTTTCACCAGTAATCATTGATTCATCAAGGGCAGATCTTCCTTCAACAATCTCTCCATCTACAGGCACCTTTTCACCTGGCTTCACATAGACGATATCACCAGCAATTACTTCTTCGATAGGCACATTTAATTCTTGCCCATCTCTAAAAATTGTGGCCGTTTTTGCTTGCAAACCCATGAGCTTCTTTATCGCTTCAGATGAACGTCCCTTTGCTTTTGCCTCAAACAGTTTCCCTAAAATAATAAGTGTAATTAAAACTGCACTTGTTTCGAAATATAATTCCACCATATGAGAGACAGAGCCAATTGATAAAATGCTTAAGTAGATACTATAGAAATAAGCTGCAGACGTTCCAAGTGCAACCAGGACATCCATGTTTGCACTTTTATTCCTTAATGCTTTATAAGCTCCTACATAAAATTGACCGCCTACTAAAAATTGAACTGGAGTAGCAAGCGCAAGTTGAACCCAAGGATTCATAAACATTTCAGGAAGCCATATAAAAGACGTAAATTCAAAATGACTGACCATGGCCCATAGTAAAGGTAAGGATAAAATAGCTGAGAAAATAAATTTCCCTTTTTGCTTTTCAATTTCTTTTTGTCTATAATCAACATTTTCACTTTTATCCTCTTGCTTTTGCTCTAAACGATAGCCCAATTTTTTAATGGCTTCCTTCATATCCAAGATCGACACTTCATCGGGATTGTATTCTACTTGAGCCGATTCTAAAGCGAAATTTACAGTCGCGGTTTGAACACCATTTAACTTATTTAAACGTTTTTCAATTTTATTAGCACACGCTGCACACGTCATACCGCTTATATCAAATTCAGCTTTTTCACTTACCACTTTATATCCTAAAGCTTTCACTTTTTCTTTCAATTGATTTACATTTGCTTTAGATGGATCAAATGTTACTTTTGATTTTTCTAATGCGAAATTTACATTGGCATCTTCTACACCTTCGATTTTTTTGAGTCCTTTTTCTATTCTCACTGCACAAGCTGCACATGTCATACCAGCTATTTGAAGTGTTGTTTCTTTTTTATCACTCACACTTTACACTCCTTTAAACCACATACTATAGTGGGGTATATTTTTTTGGGAATAAAACGTGCTGATGGGACAGCACGTTTTTTCTTCTTAATGACAGCTTTGACCTTTAGGTGATTTACTGAATGATACATCATAACCCTGATCTTCTATAACGTCAGTAATTTCCTTTAAGGAAATCACACTTGAATCAAAATGATACATCTACTTTTTCTTCATTTAAGTGAACCTCTACAAACTGAACGCCATTTAATTTTCCCACGTTTCCTTCAATTGAATTCACACAATGCCCACATGACATTCCTTTAACAACTAATTTTACATTATCCATTTTAAACTCCCCTTTTTTATTTATTTTACCATACCCTGGTATAGTATATTTTAGGTGAAAAGAAATCGTGCTTTTAGTGCACGCTTTTTATTACAATTTATTGAACATCATAACCTTGATCGTCAATTGTTTCCTTGATCTTATCAAGAGTTACCTCATTTGGGTTAAATTCCACTAGAACTGTTCCTGAATCCAAGTTTACTTTAACATTGGTAACTCCTTTAAGTTCCCCAACACTTCCTTCAATCGAGTTAACACAATGGCCGCATGACATTCCTTTTACATTCAAAGTTACATTTTCCATTTCAAAATCTTCTCCTTTATTTTTTCATCAATTTTTGAATAGTTACCATTACCTCATCAAGAATCTCTGTATCTCCTTCTTGAATTTTCTCTAAAACACATGTCTTCATATGACCTTCAAGTAAAATTCTGGCGACACTATTTAATGCAGATTGAGTTGCAGCTATTTGAGTAATAACATCATCACAGTAGGTATCTTTTTCAATTAATCCTTTTATTCCTCGAATTTGTCCTTCAATTCGATTTAATCTTGTTACTAAATTATTCTTCACTTTATCTGAGTGATGGCTTTTTCTTCCACCGTCTGATGAGCAGCATTGATCGATTTCAACAATATTATCATGCTTTTCTGAAGCTATCGACATTGCCTCACCTCCTTAACCAAATAATACTATACCCCACTAGGGTATGTAAAGTGTTTTTATTCAAAAAATTTATAAAGGGTATTTGACATGACTTTCCTCTAAACATTCATTTTCCAATTTATTAAAGCCAGCCAGTTCTCTTTTTCCTTGTAGTCCGGCATTATTTTTCCAACAAGGCGCCAGAAGGAACGGTCGTGATTGAGATGGACCATGTGACACATTTCGTGAACGACCACATAGTCAATGACCTCACGCGGTGCCATTGCCAGCCTCCAATTAAAGGTTAATTGTTGTTTTGAATCACAAGTTCCCCATGTCGTTTTACTGTCCGTAATTCGTATCGATCGTGGTTTTGGTTTGAAGTAACTTTGATAAGAAGAGATACTCTTTTCCACCAATGCCTTACACTGCTGGTAATAAAATCGTTTTAATGCTTGTTTTATTTTTTCATCTTCCAACTGCTTTACATAGATATGCAGCTCTTTTCCTTCAAACATAACATGGTCTTGCGTTATAGTTAGATCCTGGATTATCCTGATTGGATATGTATTACCCAAATAAAGAAAGCTCTCCTCATTCTCATAGATCTTTTCCTGTGGCCCATTCATCCTATCCTTCATTTCTTTTAACGTCTGCTGAATGAAATCCCATTTCTCCTCTAATGCCTGAAGTACTCTCTCATCCGGTGTCCTTTTCGGAGCCTGGACTTCAATTTCCCCATAACCATTAATCGAAATTCCTATGGACGTTCGGTTCTTGTACTTGATCACAAATTGTATTGTTGTGCCTAAGTAAGTATGTCTCATGTTATCACCTGTATTTTATAGATAGTCTTTTTTAGAAGTTTCATATGGTGTCAAAATTGAAATTTTTAACAATCTGAACCTTAACTCTCTCTAATCTATTTGAACCCATTTATCATTACCATTCTCTAGTACTACAATCATTTCATTTAAGTTTTAGAATTATGTTCTTGCTGCTTTTCTACAATAAAAACAATCTACAAAGAATTGAGAAAAGTAGTTAAGTCAAAAGACACCTGGAATTCTTTCTTTTAGTGTTCCTGTTATATGCTTCCTTTCCTGTGCCTCTTATTCGGTTACATAGCAAAAATAGCTTCAAAGATACAATTAAAAATTGCTATGAATACACTATTCATTTCTAGTTAACATAAAGCTTCTTATAAGCAACTGTTAGTTAAATAATATTAAAATTGACTACTGTCACACCCGCACTCATATTCCTTGAAGTTATATTCTTTGTATAGTCTAAAATCTTTAAAATCACTTGTATCCGATTCATAAACTTTTACCAAGGGAGCAACGTCTACCTTTGCCAATTCCCTTATTTGTTTATCCAAATCCATAGTTGAATCTATATTATATTCGTTCATATCTAAATAAATATTATTGTGTTCACAAACCTCATACGTCCCTGCAAAAAAATACTTTTTCATAATTCTACTCCTAAATTTTTTTGTTACCCTATTATACATAATTCTTGTTGAGCTCCCAAAGGATCGAATCTTAAGAAGCCTGCTAGCTGCATAAAAAAGAGGGAGTTTATGCAATCTCTTTTTAACTAAAGCTACCATTTAGTTGAACAAGACAATAAAATAACTTTTATAGTAAAATATTAGTATTTGTAAAAGGAGCCTCATTCTTATGAATATTTTAATTTTAGGTGCAACTGGACGAGTTGGAAGTCAAATAGTTACTTATGCCCTTCATGACAGACATCATGTTACTGTATTAGTTCGTACTCCAGAGAAGATTCAAATAAAAAATGACAAACAAAACAAAGAGTGAATGACTTTGTTATATGATAAACATTCGCTCTTTTTTGTTATACCAGATAGCAATACCTTCTTCTTTAATTGAAAGTTTCCCTTTTATATCCCTTTTTCAATTTTTACTATCACTCATAAGTACAACCACAATGTATATTCAGAACAAAATCCCCTCCTTTGCAGAGTGGGATTTTGTTAAATAGTTCTTGTAAACTTATCTTTTTACCGCTAAGGCAATCTCTACTACTTCCTCTGGTGATAAGTCCTCACCATTCCAAAAAATTAAGTCACTAGGCGCAGGATGAGGGGCATTGTCTTTCTAAAATTTAGTTAATCAATTATTCATGACAAGCTTCAACTGACAACACAAAATAGCAAATTCAATCATGAGCATTATGTTTCTTTTAATGCTTTTCTTTCCTTTTCAATCATTTCATCTTTAGTTATAATAATAGTAGAAAAAGCATAAATTAAAAAGACTGTTTGGTGCTGTAACACCAAACAGTCACACAATAGCCAGGTTCCCTTCAAGAGGGATCAGCGATGTTGGAAAATAACCCGCCCTATCGCCGTCTAAAGCTCAAGGGCGGGTTATTTTTTGTCTTTAAAAGATATGATAGACAACACCAAACTGGCAAATGCTATCATTAGCATTAACGTTTGAAATACTGTCATCACAAGCATCACCCCCTTTCCTTCTGGGGTAACACTGACCACCCTTGAGTTTCCTACCTATTGTAAAAATATTATACCATATAACAGAACGTTTGTTCTGTAGGTAATTTGGATACATTCCAAAACTATTCATTTATCTTAAATGTTTTTTATAAAGTTTCTATTGAGAACCTCATATTTAGCTGAAAAGATTTCCTTTACTTCT
The DNA here is from genome assembly GCF_000981385.1 of Bacillus sp. SA1-12. Classification (GTDB taxonomy): domain Bacteria; phylum Bacillota; class Bacilli; order Bacillales; family Bacillaceae; genus Metabacillus. The sequence continues at coordinate 23,738 of NZ_LATZ01000015.1, read as the reverse complement.
ATTATAATCGGAGTAAAGCCTTCTGCTGCCATTCTCCGGCAAGCAACGTGTTGACCTGCTTAAGGAATGAAAAAACCTAGCTAATTTTTGCTAGGTTTCACTGTTTATGTTTATCTAGTAGTATTTATTTTCTCACCTTATGTGTTTCGATATCTACCAACCTAATGGGTATAGGTAAACGGCTCTCTTTATTGATACAGTTCATGACGATAATTTAATACATTTTATTCAAAACAGCTTTTGCCGTTTTTTCAATTGATTCAATGCTTTTCTTCTTCTGCTTAAGACCAATCAGCGTTATTAAAATTTCTAATATTTGCAGTTGGGCAATTTTTGCACTAAAAGATCCGCCTTGTAGTGGAGCCTCCCGAGCCGCGGCTAATAAAGTGATATTTGCATGAGTTGTAATTGGTGAGAGAGCATAGTTTGTTAAACAAATGATATGGGCGTTATTGGCTTTTGCAATTTTGATTGCTTCAACAATATCCTTCGTACTCCCAGATGTTGATATGCCGATGACAACATCATCTTTTGAAACAAGGGATGCACTCATGGCCATAAAATGAGAATCCGACACTGCTTCCACATTTAAGCCAAGTCGCATGAAGCGATTTTTCAAATCCATTGCTGTAATTCCAGATGATCCGACGCCATACATATAAATTTTTTTTGCTTTTAAAATGACATTTGCCGCCATTTCTAATTTATCTTTTTGGACTAAATTGAATGTATCCTCTAAGATTTGAATATTTTGAGTGGTGATTTTTCTAGCCATGATATCAGCACTATCTTTTTCATCTAACTTACCGTGTACTAGTTCTTCCGGGCTTACTAAGTTTTGTGCAACAGTCAGCTTGAATTCCTGAAAGCCCTTGAAGCCTAATTTTCTACAGAAGCGTATGACCGATGTTTCGCCAACACCAGACTTTTCTGCCAAATCTGTCACAGACGAATAAACCGCTTCATGTGGATCTGTTAAAACAAAATCAGCCACTTTCTGTTCTGCTTTTGTTAGTGATTTATAAATACTTGAAATTAATACGATTGGGCTGGATTTTACTGCCTTCATGTATTGTATTTCTCCTTTAACTAAGGTAATTACTACATCATACTATTACTTTCGCTCATTTTATGCCTGAAAAAGTTACATTATATCCCTATTATTTAACCTTTTGATAGAAGGAATCTAATAGAATTTCTTGATTTTGTTTTGATGATTCCGTAATACCCTCCAACATTCTTAGTACCTCTGCACCTTGCTCTGCTGGAATTAAAGGAGTAGTTCTCTTTTGGACACAGGAAACAAAATGGTTGATTTCATCCTTCATAGGATTATTTTTCGAAACATCCAGTTTCGCTTCAGTGAAAAATTGCTCTACTTCGGAATAATAGCAAAGCGGGTCTAATGAAACTCCGCCTTCTGTACCATAAACATCGATTCCAATCGCATCATCTTGTGCCCCATTCATTGCCCAACTGACTTCAAGATTCATAACAAGACCTGATTTAAAACGAATGAGTGCTGCAGCAAAATCCTCTACATCAAATACTTCATTTTTACGATTATATGGGTTAGATGATTCCCAACGACCTAATAGCTTAGTATTATAACTGCCAATTCCTTTCTTTAAAAATCCTGAAATCTTTTCAGCTTCAGGTTGGCCAAGAATCCACCATGCAAGATCAAGTGCGTGTACCCCAATATCCATTAAAGGACCGCCGCCAGAACGTGAAAAATCACTAAACCAACCTGTTGGAGTTCCTCTTCTTCTTAAAATTTTCACTTTCGCATAATAAATTTCACCAAGTCGATTGGCTTCTACAATTTGTTTTAGTGCTTGTGATTCATTGCGGAAGCGATGTGTCATGCCGACCATACAAATACGATTTTGTTGTTCTGATCGTTCGACTAATTCCTGTGCTTCCTGATAGGAAGTTCCAATTGGCTTTTCAACTAAAACATCAACACCATAACCGATTGCTAACTTTGCAAGTGCGATATGTGCATCATTTGACGTGCAGATGCTTACGGCATCAAGCTTTTCATTTTTCAACATTTCTTCTGCATCACTGTATACCTTCGAAACATGATACTTCGCAGCCATTTGTTCGGCTCTTACTACGTTCGTATCCGCAAATGCAACTAACTCCACATCTGTATTTTGCTGATAGTTTGGCAAGTGACCATGTTCTGCAATTGTTCCAGTTCCAATAACGCCAATTTTTACTTTACTCATACTTCCTCCTCAAATGTTGGATGATGGTTCATCCATGATTGAAATGCCGCTCCAACAAGACCTGCTTCATTTCCTAGCTTTGCAAGTTTAATTGTTACGGGCTGTACCAGCGATTTCATTCCTAAGGATCTTACCCTTTTTTCTACTAAATCTCTGAGCCAATCTCCATCCTCCATCACACCGCCGCCAAGCACAATTGTCGTTGGATTAAAGGAATGAATCAAATTAACAATGCCAAATGCTAACCCTTCAACCATCTCATCTATGACAGATTGAGCAAGTTCATTTCCTTCCTTCGCCCATTGAACTACATGTTTACTCGTTATTTCTGCTTCATTTACCGTTACTAGCTCCATGCTGCTGCAAGTAGTTTGATTCATTTTCTCTCTCATTAAGCGCGCAATTCCTGTGCCAGAACAATACACTTCAATACAACCTTTTGAGCCACAGTTACAGTCAGGCCCATTGAAATTAACGGATAAATGACCTAGTTCTGCTCCGCCGCCCCAAGCACCGCGGATGATATTTCCACTTGAAATCACACCGCCCCCAACACCTGTACCAAGTGTCAGAAAAACAACATCCTCTTCCCCTTTGGCTGCACCAACTTTACTTTCTGCCAACGCAACGACATTTGCATCATTATCAATCCAAATAGGCAGCTTAATGATGGATGAAAGTTTTTCGCGAAGCGGTATATCATTCCAGTTCAAAATATTTGTTGTGCCTGAAACAACCCTTCCATTTTTAACATCTATTTGCCCAGCTGTTCCAATGCCAATTCCAGCAAGCTCCCAATTAGAAACGTTTGCAATTTCTTGGAAAGAGGTAATCATTTCTATTAAGCTTGAAATGATTGCCTCCCCTCCTTCTTTCGGAGTCGAAACAATTGATGACTTTACAATTTCACCATTTTTATTTACGATCCCACCTGCTATTTTCGTTCCGCCAATATCAATACCGATACTAAAATCCTTTGCCAACTGATCTCCCTCTTTCTAAGACTGGTACTGGCACTCTTCCAAGGCATCTGCAAAGCCCTTTGTGATAAGCTGAGGTCTCGTAATTGCCGATCCTACAACAACGGCAAAAGCACCTCTTTCAAATGCCTCTTTAGCCTCACTAGGAGTTGAGATTCTCCCTTCCGCAAGTACTGGTATTTCACATTTTTTAACTAAATCCGAAACCAATTGAAAATCTGGTCCTTTAAGACTTGGACTATATTCGGTATATCCTGATAGTGTAGTAGATAGTATATCAAATCCAAGACGAACCGCTGCGATCCCTTCGTCAACCGTTGAAACATCCCCCATAATCAGGGCAGATGAGTGAGTACGTATATAAGTGATAAGTTCTTCTAGTAATACACCATCTGGCCGCCTTCTTAATGTTGCATCCAGCGTAATAATATCTGTGCCAGCTTCTATTAACTCTTTTACCTCTTTTAAAGTTGCTGTAATATATACATCACTATCTTGGTAATTACGCTTTACGATACCAATGACAGGCAAGTTCGTTTCTTTTTTAATCGCCATGATATCTTCTTTACTATTGGCACGGATGGCTGCAGCTCCTCCTTGCTTTGCTGCTTTCGCCATTTTCGCCATATAACATGATCCATGGAGGGGTTCGCCATCTAATGCTTGACATGAAACAATTAATTTTCCTTTTATTCCATTTAGTATGTTTTTCTTCTCCATTTTCTGCCCCCTTTATCTGTACGCAAATTTTCGTAAGATCAATTGATTTTTGGATAAAAAACCTTTATTTTTAGTACTTCAAAGGATCTCACAATAAAATGGTTACTTGCTTGATATCGTTGTATTCTTGATTGTCAAATCAAAACCTAATTCAAACATCCGATCCCATGGCAGTACAACATGTTTCAACTCAATTGCTTCATTTGGAAGATGCTTCTCAACAAAATCATGTAGCTTATTTTCGATAATAGTCTGAATTTCTTTTTGATGATTTCCTAGATTGAAATATGTCGCACCAAAGTTTGGTAAATCCTCGTTCACTACATTTTGGCGAACAAGTGCCTGATAACCCCAATCTTCTACTAATCTTGTATAATAAAAAGTTTTACTTGCAAGGTTTTCACGATCATCCATTTGATCATAATAAGAAGCAATCATTGCGTGCGCATTTACAGTTCCGATTGTATTTCCAGATGTATTCCAGCCTGCATAACAGCTAATTTCTTTCAATAACCCTTTTTTCGAGATCGATTTCATCAGTGCAGTATCACTGCCATTACAAGTAGCGACATCTGCTAAAGCAACAAACTTTTGCTGTTTTAAATAAAATTCCATGACCCTTACAAATTCTTGCAGATGAACCTCAGAGAAATAAGTAGAATGCCTATCTTTATAAGAGCCTTGTTCCGCTGCCTCATTTTCACCAACAGCTGGTGAGTTGACCATTAAAATCACATCAGAATCACTCGAATGGTCGATGAGTATCCCCCCAGATGCTGTAATATGTGACTTAATACTTTCATTTAAACTGCGGTCTTCATATTTCGGAATGATCGTTGGTCCCTTCGTAGAAGAATACCTTACAAAGATACGCGGGATGTAATCCTTCACTTCACAAAAGACTTTTGCAAAAATCGTGCACCCAATTTCATCTGCTCCTGGATAGATGGAAACCCGATCAAATAAATTAAGTTCTTCGACACGGTAAATTAATTTCCTTTGTTCCTTTGGTGTATAGCCATATTTGGAGTTATCATCTAGTGGAATAATGAGCAAATCAAGCGTATCTTCCTTCACCAAATCAATTACCTTGTGATTGATAGAGGCATTTACTTCACGACGTCCAAGAAAGTCTGCTAAAATGTCTGCTGGGACCTTTTCGTTTTTAATCATTTCTAATTCTTGCGTTTCCTCAGCATCCAGCTCCTCGCGTTCCATCTTGTCAGTTAACCAGCCATAACGGAAGATTTCACGTCCATGCAATTGATAGTAGTCCGGTTCTTCCTCACTGCTGCTATAAGCCGGCGTTCGCATAATTAAATTGAATCCATATATTTTTAGATACGGATTCGCCTTTTTTATTTCATCTAAAACGTTTAATCTCTTCATGCATTCTTCTTTCGATAAGTGATGCAATCTTGAAGGGACAATTCCTCCGAAAACAAGCATATCAATTGAGATGATTAAATATTCAGCATCCTTTGTTTCATGAAAAAGCCATTCTTTCATCCGATTGAAATCTGCCGGCTGTTTTTTTCTGCCAAAAAAGAGGATATCCGGAACAATCATGTCAAGATCCGTGATAGCAGCCAGCTGTTGTGGAAAGATGAAATTAACCGGTCTCTCATCTAACGGCAAGTAAACAACTTTCACCATATTATGACTCCTTTCCTTCACCTTTTTAAGATAATCGCTCCTATACCTTACTAATTCCATGCATCTTACTTGAATCCTGTCATGGATGATCCAGCTTTCATAAAATACTTCTGACCGAAGAAGTAAAGAATGATCATTGGGATTGTGAAGATTGCGGCTGCTGCCATTAACAACTCCCACTGTGCACCATGATCCTGCAAGAAACCTTGCAGCCCGATTGTAATCGTCCAAAGGTTCTCATCATTTAGGTAGATTAAAGGACCTAAGAAGTCTGTCCAAGTCCACATAAATGTAAATAGAACAACTGTTGCAAGAACTGGTTTTAACTGTGGTAAGACAATTTGCCAGTAAATTCGAAATTCGGATGCACCATCAATACGTGCTGCATCTAACAAATCATTTGGGATTCCCAAAATAAACTGTCTTAACAGAAAAATAAAGAATGGAGCCCCAAAGAATGCACCGATTGTAAGTGGCAAGTACGTATTAATCCATCCTAGCTTAGCAAAAATAATGTAAACCGGAATCATTGTAACCTGCGGAGGTAAAATCATTGTGGCAACGACAATCGCAAAGATATATTTCTTACATTTCCACGGAATTTTCGCTAAAGAATAAGCAACTAATGGTGCTGCAAATAACTGCCCGATGATATTTACTCCACAAAGAAACAATGTGTTAAAAATATACTGAAAGAAAGGAATAGCCGCTATAGCATTTTTATAGTTTGACCATTGTAATTCTGTCGGGAAAATTTCAGGGGGAATCTTAAAGATTTCCTCTGGTGTCTTTAAAGAAGTGGAAACAAGCCAAACAAATGGGAATAAAAAGACACTTCCAATTAAAATAAGCAGCACATGCGGTAATATCGTCTTTTTTAAAACCAAAGCATAGTTTGTTGGTTTCTTTGTTTCTATTTTACCTTTTGCTTCATTAGTTTGCTTCACGACAGTCATGATCAATCACCTCCATAATAGACCCATCGCATAGAAGATTTAAAGATTCCGATCGTAACGAGAATAACAATAACGAATAGCACCCACGCTAATGCAGAAGCATATCCCATTTTTAAGGAAATAAATGCTTGCTGATACAGATACACGGCATAGAAAAGCATCGATTGGTCAGGTCCTCCCATCGAGTCTCCCATCAGGATGAAGGATTCTGTAAAAATTTGAAATGCACCAATTAAGCCCATGATCAATTGAAAGAGTGTGACAGGTGATAATGCCGGAAGGGTAATATAACGAAATTTTTGCCATAAGTTAGCTCCATCTAATGATGCTGCCTCATAATAATGCTGTGGAATTCCCTGTAAGGCTGCTAAATAAATAATGGCTCCAGCACCAGCCCCCCACAATCCCATTAGTATAAGTGATGGTTTTGTAAATTGAGGGTCACTTAACCATGCCGGATCCGGAAGCCCAACTGCCCTTAAAACGATATCAATAATTCCATACTCCGGGTTTAATAACCAACTCCAAAGCATGGCACCTGCCACTGCAGGAATAACTGCAGGTAAGTAGTAAATCGTACGGTATATCGCAATACCTTTTACTTTTAAATTTAGAACAAGCGCAATGATCAAACTAGCAAATAGGTTAATTGGAACAGCAATGGCCGCCATAAAAAAGGTATTTTGTATGGCTTTATAAAAATAGGAATCTTTGAAAATTTGAGCGTAATTATCAAAGCCAACCCATTTTGGCGAATTAATTAAATCATAGCTTGTTAAACTATAATAGAAAGAAACGAAAAATGGATAGGCTGTAAAGGTTATAAAACCTATAATCCATGGAGATGCAAAGGCTAAACCAATTAATGTCCAGCGTGTTTCCTTGGAAAGGCTTTTTTTCTTTTTCCCATGAAGTGCAGCTGATTCCATACTTATTCCTCCTCCCAATTTTTATTTACATGCAACCGAACGCAGGACTCTCACCTCAAAACATACACTTACGCTAAAATGTTTATGTTGGAGAGGGACTTATGTTAATAGAAAGGACGCTAACACCCTGATTGGTTCAAGCGCCCTTTATGGTAATCTCTTTTGAACTAACACTCATTGAGGGATAAATCAAAATTCCCAGTGAGTAAAGTTCACTTTATATACCCACTGCATCAAACTGCGGTACATTTTTCCATCATGCATTATTTTACTAGTGGCTGAATCTTATCTTTTGTTGCTTTTAATGCTTCATCAATTGAGATTTTTCCTCTTAAAATCGCATCATATTGGGTCGTAATCTCCGTCATATATTCATTCATGAAAGGTAATGCAGGGAATGATTTCATATTCTCTTCATTTGCATAATTTAAGAATTCTTGGAATCCTGGAACATCAGCATATGCTTGATCCTCCAAAGCACTTTGAAGTGTAGGTAAGTTACCAAGTTTCGCAGTAAACTTCACCATATTTTCTTTTTCCGTAAACCAGCTTAAGAATTCCCATGCTTCTTCTGGATGTTTTGCGCCTTTAGGGATATAAAATACACTTGTGTTAATGTTACCGGAATTGGCAAACTCAGGCTGACTTTCATCATAAGGTATTGGAGCAATACCGTAATTTAATTCTGGTGCATATTGTTTAATAAATGTTGGCAACCATTCACCATCAATTGTCATGGCATACTTGCCAATAAAGAATGGGTTTTGTGCAGACATGTATTTACCAAGACCAGATGAAAATCGGTCTAGGTTTTCAGAACCGTACTCATCCCAAATATCTTTAGCTAATTGCATAGAAGCTTTAACACCTGGGTCCTCAGGAGTTACTTCGTTCTTTTCAGCATCCCAGAAGTTTCCGCCCAATGTGTAGGCAAACGTATATGGATCTACACCTGGCCATAATCCAATTCTTTGTAAACGACCATCATCACCAACAATACTGGTCTTTTCAATAACCTGTTTCATTTCAGCTATCGTTTCTGGCGGGCCATCAAAGCCTGCCTCAGCTAAAATATCTTTGTTATAAAAGAGCATCGACACGTGCATGGCAATCGGCAAAGCATATGTCTTGCCATCATATTGAACTGTATCTAAAGCTGCAGGTACAAAGTCATCCAGGTTTTTACCACTGCTGCTGATATAATCATCTAATGGTTGCATTGCCCCTTTTTCACCCCAAGGAACAACGTTATTCCCAAATTGTGAGGCAATATCTGGCGGGTTACCTCCAGTAATAGCCGTTAACTGTTTTTGATAATCACTTTGACTTAACCCTTTAACCTCAATTTTATCTTGACTATTATTGAAGTCCTTAATCAATTCTTCCATTGCTTCCCCTTCAGGACCTGTCCAACCATACCAAAAATCGATCACTACTTTTTCATCTTTCTTCTTGTCGCCATCTGCTTCATTACCTGCTTCATCATTAGAACAAGCAGCTAATAAAGATCCTATTAACAAAATAGATAAAAACAGTAAAATGAATGCTCTCTTTTTCATACGAACCCCTCCTAGTTAATTCATTTTTTTATAGACTTACGATTGTTCCGATGCCCTTCCTCACCCCTTATTTTCACAAGGATAAAACAAAGGTGACTTTATTTTTTTAAAAACTCACTGTAATATATACACTGAACATCAGAGGATAATTCCTTCAAAAATGGATAAAAAAATAAAAAAAATTTCTTTTAACACGAAATTTTCCCTCAAAATAGTCTAATAACCTTACTGATTGAACGTTTTTTGCCAATTGAATATTTCCTCCAAAATGATTCGGTCAATCAAAATACTCATTCACAAAAAGATATTTGAGATAATGAATCAATCGTAATTAGCATAAGACAGCCAAACAAAAAAGCCCTAGGTTTCTAAACCTAAGGCATCATCATCCCACTACTTAATCCACACATAAGAGCCATCTGGTGTTTCATTTGCCGGATACCCTTTGAATAACCAAAGCTCAGGAGTATCTTTCATTCCTTTCACATAAACTTTGATTGGTTCCTTCGAATCTAGCTGGGGTGATGAAATAAAAACATGGTTCCCGTCAACTTTTAAATCGGTTATTTCCAATGGCACGCTACTTTCACCGTTATCTAGAAAGAAACTTTCTGTCAAGGAGACGGACGCAGGATCTATCCTTTTATTAAAGGAAATCATCACTTCGGTATCATCTGCTTTCTCGGCCTTTAAAGGAACTGGCTTTTCATGATAAATATAGCCACCTAAGTGATATTCGTAAGCTGTCCATGTTGCATATCCTTCAGAAAAGGCAGTATTGGAGAATGTCTCCAACCATTCCTTCCCTTTTATCATATATTGAAAAGAACCTATGTCCGCTTGAATACCAATTGGCAGTTTGGGATGTTTCTTTCTTAGTTGTTCCACAAATGGTTCATATTTTAAGAAATAATCTGCTGGAAGTTGGTCCCTCATCCAATCAGGCCAGTGTGTTTGGAAAAAGTGGATGTCAGGGTTTACTTTATCTACCATAGATGCTGCATCAAGACCTTGTAATTCTTTTAATCGTTTTAAAGAATCCTTACCAGCATCAATTGCAAGACTCCATGTTCCTACTAATATATCTGGTCGTACACTTCGCACACCATTTTCACCATTTATGATTTCATCTAAAAAATGATTAACGGTTTCCACACGGAAATGAATCCATTTTTTATATAAGGATTGGTTGTTCAAATAATAGTTTTCCGAATCCTCGTTGACAAAGTCCGGAATATCTTGGTGATACTTATCATAAAAAGCTTGTTGTGCAAGTGGTCCGACATCGCCATATACTCCTCTTTCAATTCCATTCCACTCCGGAAAATATGGCTCAGCTATCTCAATACCATCAAAGGGATATTCTGTAACAAGATTGGCTAAAGCCTGTTTTTTCCATGCTTTATACCCTTCACTATGCGGAGATAGTCTTATATATCCATCATTTAATGGTTGCAAAAGCTCCATTTGCCAATCTGGCCACTCTTTAGGAAAACGTTCTGTAGAATACGTACCATTCCCTAACACAAGTGCCCATACTGCAATTCCTCTCTCATGAAATGCATCAATTAAATCACCATTCACATTATTTTCATTTACAACAAAATAGTGTACAGCTTTATAACCTGCCAGCTTAATTTCATCTGCAATACTCTCAACAGACCTTCCTTGGTAATAAGCAAATCCAGGATCAATTTGAATGGATTTGCCATTTAATGCAGCTTCTCTCATCTCTTTTTTACTATCATTTTCATCCCCTTCATTACTTTTCGATTCATGAGAAATAGCTAAAGCATCAGACACGCTGGTCTGAAGACATGCAAATACTAACATAATAGATAAAACACTCACGATCACTGATTTAACTTTCATTTACATCAGTCTCCTTATTTATCGAATGATCCAATTCCTGCTGCAACACACACCTCCCTTTTTAAGAAAATGAAGTTCCTAACTTTATTCCACTCTTTATCTATGCCTTATTGTGGAGAATTACTCCATTTATTATCTATATACCGAAAATTACATCCATTTTCCTAGCGAATGAAAAGCTTAGACCAAAAATTCGACATTCACTTTTTATCCATACCTTTCTTCATAATTTCGGAAATACATTTTGTTTTTTTTTATAGTTTTGAAGATTTATTCCTTCTATTTTTCCATTTTGGTTATATAATGAATTGATTGAAAATTCCTGAAATAAAGGGGCGAACAAAATGAAAGTTGCATTAAGTATGTGGAGTGTACACAAGTATTACTTTGATGGGATATGGAGTGTTTTAGATTTCCTTGATTTTGCTAGTTCGACGAAAGCAACCGGGGTAGAATTACTCAGCATTTTTTGGAGGGACCAGGAGAAAGAGCTCCCTTTGGTTGATGAAGCATTGAAAAAGCACCAATTACACGTTTCAAGTTATGCAGCATGCAATAATTTCGTCTCTGCTGATGCAGAATATCGGAATGCACAGTTAAAAGAAGTAATAGATGCAGTGGACATGGCCGTTCATTTCGGTATCAATATCGTTCGTGTCTTTACCGGTGACCTTCCACATGATCAATCAATTACATATGAAGAAGGAATTGGCTATGTATTAGAAGGTCTTTCTGGAGCTGCTAAATACGCTGAAGAAAAAGGTGTTCTTCTATGTATAGAAAATCATGGCTTATTTGCAGGAAGAAGTGATCAAGTGATCGATGTGATCCAAAAAGTTGGATCTCCTGCATTAAAGAGCACATTTGATACAGGAAACTTCTTACTAGTTGGACAAAATCCGAATGATGCTGTAGTAGAATTAAAAGATTATATTCGTCATGTCCATGTTAAAGATTTCTTAAAAACAGAAGTCGAAGAACCTGGTCATACCTTACGAGCACTTACTGGCGATTTATACCTCGGAAAAATCCCTGGTGATGGTGAAGTAGATTTAGCTTATCTATTCTCTGAATTGAACGGTAACAACTATGAAGGCTGGCTCGTTGTTGAATTCGAAGGATCCGAAGAACCTACAGAAGGATCTGTTATTTCGGTGGATTATGTTGCTAATTTGGTAGAATCCGTGTTGACGTAAGTACCGATATTTGTTTGAAAAAAATGCCACCCTAAATCACTAGGCTGGGGTGGTACTTTTATGTTCAATTAGCATTTTTATTTTTTAAGTAAAAGGATACTAAGTTATCCTTCATCTCTTCGGCCATATTAAATCCTAATTTTTTATCAAATGAAGGGATCTCTCATTTTCTAGTTCCACAGTTGCATCAATAATATCTAGCCATTTTTTGTGTAAACCCTAATAAAATTACTTCTCTTAATGCTTCTGATTCATATCCTTGTCCCCAGTAATTTTGATACTCAAGACTTTATTGAATTAAATTTTTAACTATTTTACACAATTTATTAATTTTTCCTCCTTTGGCAGCAAAGAGGTCAGGGGTTCGAGCCTCCTATGCTCAAAGTTAAGGACTTTCTTCTTAAATATCGAAGAAAAATGACTATGGGCAAAAATACGAGCAAAGGGTAAGGCGTTTTTTCCTTACCCTTTTTATCGAAAATAACCATTATTAAGCGAATTTTTCACGTTTATTTTTTGATGCGCTTCGAACCCATTCTAATAAATATCAAAAGCCTTTATTAATATGCTATTCCATATTATATAACCTAAAAACGAAATTTCCTCAACAATATTGTAAAATTCTAATTTGAGTCTCACAGTTGCACTAATAAAACTTATTCCACTGGAAAACTAAATATTTTTTCAAGTTTTATTACATATCTCGAGTCTTTGGTTTCAAGTGCTGTCTAGGATAGAATGGATTTTAATAATCTATTTTATAATAGCTAACTGTTTATTACTCGAAAACTTAATATAAAATACATTAAAAGTTCCCGAGGAAATCCATTGCCCAGCAACAACTATAAGGGACTCTCTGTTTGGAAAAATATCGTTCTTTATTTTCTTAAACAATACTTCATCGTCAAAATTTAAAATAAAAGTGTATTCCTCTCCGATAGTAGATGCAAACAGCGAAATTTCCATTTTTGTAGAGTTATAGAAATGTGGCCTTTTAGGTTTTGCTTCAATTATTCTCCAACCGAAAACACCTTTTGGATACATGTGAATGCTTCTGTTATCCAATAGCATTTTACCAATCGTTAATCCATTATATGTATCAGAATAGTCGCAGTTCTTACACATTGAATATATCCGACGAATTGTTCGTAATGGCTTTGATGTTGCTGTACCATTTCTATGTTCTCCCGGTGTTTCTTTTTTAGTCTGGGGCTTGCTTGGCATCATTAAAGCTAGTAATGCATAGTCAAATTCGAATTTATATAATTATTTGGATTATATCCATTTGAAGTACCATATGGACAGCCTTCTATATGTCTATGAGAAGAACTTGCACGAAAATATGATGCGGATACCCCATCAATATTCGATATATACATATGGGCGTTACATTTGGAATTAGGACAGTAATAGCGAATACCCTTATCCTGCTTCTGCGCGTTTCTTGCTAATAATTTCTCTGTTCGACCGGCATCCTTATAAACATACATTGCCATTACTATTCCTCCTTGTGAAAATCGAAAGTAAGTTATCTGGACAATAAATAGGACCACCTGAGTAATTTCAACTAATTCATTTAGCACCTAATGGAAATGACTTTTATAAGCTTGTCAACTAAAACACTCTTTAGACAATTTTTAAGATGTTTAAGTTGTATTTAATAGGGCTCAAAAACTTATAATAACTGATAAAAAATAGCACCTGTTGCCTAAAAGACAACCAAGTGCTTTAAAGTGAGCTTTCTAAAAATTAGTTATCCAGTTTTTAACCCAATATACATGTTGAATTTACTTAACAGTATGGTTATATAACTTTATTACGGTACAACTTTTTATGAATTAATAATGGATAAACACTTCAAAGATTATTATTTTTTATTTCCTCAAACCACTCATCAGCAAAATCATCTGCTGTTTTTATATCATCATTTGTATGTATCAAATCATACTTGTACTCTGCTTGAAACTTGCCACTCTTAGCATCGTATATTAATTTCATCTCAGTTGGCATGTCTCTTTCGTATTCTTTACATAAAATTTCAATTTCTTCAATATCTTCACCTATAATTTGTAGTACCTTAAACATTCTTTCTGGAGACACATCATAACTTTCTTCTCCATTTTCCAATGCATCATTTACCTTATGACACTTTACATATTGATTGTTAATTAAATAAAAGAACTTGCCCGATACCATACCTTCTTCACATGAAGCATAGATGAATACTTTATCAGCTCTATCTTCAACATATTCCATGCATATGGAAATCATATCGGCTTGCAATTCACTAAATCTATCTTCAAATCCTTTCATACTACTTTCACTCCTTTAAAAATTGTTAAATGTTGCAAAGCCCGGATCACCATCAATTATGTAATTAACTACAAATTTCTTTGGGCGTATTTCATCCTCATTATAAACTATTTCAACATCAACACTTACTTTTTTTGGAGGTGTTTCTTTTAAAGCTGCAGCCCATTTATCTTCAATTTTCTTATATCGCTTCAAATTAACTTCCGATAATTGCGAAACCAAATTATCAATTTTAGGTGAGCCTCCAAATCTATCACCTGCCAAATGCCCTGCATGATCCTGACCTTTCACTTTACCTGGTGTTTTTTTGCTGTGTGGTAATCTTTCTTCTCTCTTTGTTAATTGTAAATTTTCTGTTTCGAATTTAGTAATCCTACCTAAATTATCTGTTTCATAATTGTAATCATACTCTCCAGTTTTATATCTAATATTAGGCTTCAACTTATTTCTTCTACCATTTGTAAATTGTTTCCCTTTGTCGACAAATTTAAGAGAAAACTTCGCTAAAACCCCATCCAATACCTTGTTAACCGACTCTGTTTTCATTACATTCAGAGGAACCTTCTGCACACTCGAATTCGCTGCAAAAGCTAAATTATTAGGATACATCCCATTCCGCAACACATGAAATCCGCCTCTAACCTCATTCATAACAAAACGTAAATCAGCCTTTGTCCTTGCTGCCAATTCATGCGCCTTACTAATCGTCTCCTCACGAATCAGTTTACCATTTTTCACAAGCTGTGGCACAAACGGAGCTGCAATTAGAGATGAACCAACGACACTTTGCAGGAGACTAGCCTGTCTTTGCTCATCCGTTAATTTATTTCCGAACATATCTTTACCGGTGATATACTCGCTAAAGCCGTTGGCAGATACGAGTACGTAAAGGCCCATTTCTGCTTTTTCGAGATTTGAGAAGGTTTTAGTTGTTCTGTATACGTCTAGTGCCTGATCAGCAGCGTGCATTCCTTTTGCCGTTTTGTAGATGGCTCCTCCGCCTTTGACAATCCGTCCTGCCCAGCCGACGATTGGAATAAATCCTGCTGCGGCCATTGCTCCGGCGGCAACGCGCTGTCCTGCTGTCAGCTTTTCGCCGGTGACAGGGTCAACCCCTTCTGAGGCCCGTATGTAATCATAGTATCCTGTAAATTCACCCGTAAACGTCTTGATTCCGTCCCATGCTTTTTCGTACCATGGGCGGTTTTCCAGCTCCTCTTGACGCTTGAGCTGTGCCCTAAATGCTTCCTGTTCGTCCTTGAATGAGAGATAATCTTTTGTTTGCTTTTCAGCCTGTCCCTTCAGCTTATACACTTCACTAGCATGATAGGCATCAAGGTTAAATTGGATTGGCGAGATGGTATTTCCCTGGCGTGATGCTTCCATTAATTGCTGAAATAAGGCGATGACAAATTGCTCGTCACCTTCTGACAGCCGATATTCTAAGTTTAACTCTTCATCTAGCTGATTCACAGCATCAACCGTCGCTTTTCGCACTTTATCAGCCTGTTCGATTTGTTCATCAAAGCGGCTTGTTGAGAAGGCATCGAGGGAGATGAGATCATCAATCCGATTGAAAATGCTTCGCAGCTCATCCTGCTGGCTTGCAACCATTTCTTTCTGATTACTGATATGGTGCACCAGCTCATCCTCTAAAAACGGAAGGTGTACCACTGAATTTGCAAGGTCCTTTTCTTCTGTACTGCCATGAATTCCGTTAAAAAAGGCGATTTGGCGATCGATCAGGCGAAGCCAGGCTTCTGCCACATCAATCTGTGCCTGGTAAAACCCTTTGATCGCGTCAGCTCCCTTTCCTTGGAACTGTTCACCTAAATTGACAATCTCATTGCATTTGCTTTTTACTTGTTCCATCTGCTCTCTGAGATTTTTATACTCTTGTGACCTAGCTTCCATTATATGTATGAGTGTTTTTGTATCTACTATTTTTACCATCGTCATTGGCACCTCATTATGGGTTATTCGGTCCCTTTTTCTGCATGTAAGGAGACGATTTTATTTGCTACTATTTACCAATATCATAGATTGTGAGTTTCGTACATAAATGAAGGGGAATTCCGGACAAAAACAGGAATACATAAGTAATGAAAAAGATATAGGACAAATCAATCATTTATGATCGAGTGGATAAATTAGTAAACCCATTATTCACTAAAAAAATAGCTCATTTTAAACTTTCCAAAATACTCAATCACCACTTCATCTATTACAGGAATGCTGCCCGTATACATGAGAGCAAGAGATGACTCTTCCACAAATTCTGTTTATTCTCTTGCTGCAGTTTACTAGTAGGTGTCACCATTATCCGCTTTAAGGTAAAAGGATTAATCCATAGCCTCTCTTAATTTAACCATGTTATACCATCGTACTCCTCCATGTTGGGATTCAGACATGCCATGATTAACAAATCCAAATTTTTCATAAAAAGAAACTAATTCCTGTTTACATGTTAAAGTCATTCCTTCTCTTTCATTTTCTTTTACAAGCTCTTCCATTTTCTCAATTAATATCTTTGAAATCCCTTGATTTCTTGCCTGTTTGGACACAGCTAATCCTAAAATACTCTGATATCCGCCTCTTTTCGGGTTCTCCTTGATTTTCTCAAAAAGATTATCGGTAATGTATGGTTGATTAATGATAGGTCCATTAATGTAACCAAGGATCTCCCCTTCCTTTACTGCCACAATATAGGTATCAGGTATCAACTGTATCCTCTCTACAAATGCTTCTTTCGTGGCAGCTTCTTCTATCGGAAAGCCTTCATTCTCAATAAGTAACAGCTGTTCTAAATCTGCAGCCTGAACATTTCTTAAAGAAATCATCTTGTCTATAACTCCTTTTCTAACTGGATCGACCTAAATCTATTAGTAGTCTTTTGAAAAATCCTTTTTAAGCAAACCTGCACGCTGGCGCAACAAGCAGCAAAAGACCGCCTGCGATCTCCATCTTTAACTATTGCTCCTGATTGTTTAAGTATATTTCTTCACAAATTTATTTTTTTCACTTCATTTATTACAGGAATTTTGCCCATATAAACAGTTTTAAATGGCAACTGTATCTATTGAAGGAAAGCCCATTTTAGTTTAACTAATAGAACTAACCTTTTTACGTTCAATTGAAAAGATAAAAGCGATGATTATTTAGGTCATCGCTTTGTTGAGGGAACAATAAACTTCATCTGAAAGAATATTTTAAGACAAATATTTTAACGTTTTTAACAAACACTTTATATGTCAAGAATCAAATATCAGATAAATAAGAAGGAGATTTTCCTTCGTGTATGTGGATATAAACTTTAAACAACAGTACGACTGTTCCAATCTTAGAAGAACAACAAAACTTGCTATTCAGTTATATGATCATTTGTTGGAACCTTGCTCCTTATTGAAGCAAAGCCCACGTTACTTTTTCACAAACTTTGTGGGTATTTCTATTAAGAAAGGTAAGAAAGGAACTGATTTAACAGTTCCGCTTATAGATATTTTCCCCAATGAACAACTAGATCCAGTCTGTACTTTCATAAGCAAGTTTTTGTAAATCATTCATAAAAACACTCGCATGAAAACCATCACAAACAGCATGATGAATTTGTAACGAGACAGGTAAGATTAATTCACCATTTACTTGAAAATATTTACCCCCAGTTATAATTGGCAAAAGAAAATCTCCACCATTATTAATATTTAAATTAAATGCTGTAAAAGAACTCCAAGGGATCATAGATATAGGAATATTATTTTCTGGTATAGGTGTTTTTGGAAATAAGCTACCTGTGCCATTGTATTTTTCTACATCCTTATTATATTGAGAATGAAACTCAGAAAAATGATCTACATTCGGTGACCAGATGGCAGAAAATGTGTGCTTCTTCTTATCAAAAATTGTATAAGAAGGGCAAATCTCTGTCCAATAACCTAAATTACCTTCTGAATCAAAACTAATTCTAAATTCTATGTGGGAATTAACTATTTTTGTCACCATAAAAATAAACGCAGGGTATAACTTATAATTTTTTCTCTTTAAGTTCTTCATAAGAATAGTAATATTAATTTCATTCGTAATACTGAACGTTGTTTGTTGTTGTAAAAAGTGTTCAAAGTATTCTTTTCGATACCAATTGTTACGATTTATCATATTGAATTTCATATTCAAACGCCTCCTAAAATACTTAATTTTATCTTAGGAGGCCATTTTCACTGCTTTTTTCATGACAGTCATCCTTTTTGTAAATACAATTTCATGCCACTATATTAACAAGTATCTCCAATTAGAGTCAACGACATCTTCCACTATCCTGCCCGTTCGTACAAGATTCACCGCAACAACCAGATCTTAAAGGATAGCATCCGTTACTTGAATAATGACTTAGACTTGGATTCTCTTGTCATGTAGTCAATTAAAAAGGCTCTATCATCTAGAAATGATAAGTCTAAAGTCTTTATTTCCTCGATATTTTTCCAAGCAATATTATAAATCAAATTATCAGGGTCTTGGATTTTTGCTTCTCCTCCAATAATCTTTACGTCAAAATATCTTACATCCCCGTAATGACTCTCTTTTTGGAAAATAGGTCGTATTACCTCTACGTTAAACCCAGTTTCTTCCCTTAACTCCCTGACACAACATTCTTCAAACGTTTCTCTTTCTTCTAATCCACCTGAAGGGACAGACCAACGTTTTGGTTCATCCTGTTTTCCTTGTAATACCATTAGTACTTTCTTTTCTTTAATGCAAACTCCCGCAGATCCAAGCCGTTTTTTCATATAAAAACTCCCACTTATTGCTTACTTTACATAAAACTTTCTACATTAAAATATCTATTTCTTCTGGAAGTAAACTACTCCGTTCGTACAATAAAAAAAATGGCTGTCGCAGCAACCCTTTTATTCTTCAACTCAAGCTACCCTCTAGTTTAGTAAGTTCAACAAAAAAAGAGTGCTAAACTTATTTTGAGTTAAGCCCTTTAGTTTTCAATTCTAATAAAGCATTTTTCATAAATATCTGTTTCAATTTGTAGATTATTTAAATCAATTTTCAAGACTTCCTCACGCTCTTCATCTTCTTCACCCAACCAACAAATATAGATTTCACAATAATCACCTTGTGGAAGCAACTCTTTTAGCAGCTGACATAAATAGAGAAAAGTCTTTTTCGATTTTTCGTAGTTATGAGGAGAATGAGTCTTTTGATATTTATTCATCTGCCAAATAGGATGACCTTTTTCAAAAACTTCATAAATATAGGGCGTAGTAAAATGCTTCTGTTTTACTACATTACGATTTTCTTCATCTGAGAAAACATAATCAATTTCAACTTCATCCTCTGTATAAAATTCATTAAGTTTTACTGCAAAATTTAAACCAATATAGGTTGTCATACTCATTTTTTTAAACTCCTTGTTATAGGGTGAATTTCATTTTATCCCTCACTGTTTTATCACTTCTTCTTCAATCAACCTGCCCTTAAGTGCAATAAAGAAAACCATCAGAAATGGCAGCTGAACCTTCAACTCTTGAATCAATAGTGAAAGAAGTATTCTTTCACCTACTCCCATTTCTATATGGATAACTTGGAATTATTTACATAGTTAGTGGAAATTAAATGTTGCTTTATAATGGTAAATGGAAAGGGGTGAAGGCATATCAAAATTTTTATTATTGTTTTTATTATAATACTTTTGGTTGTAGGTACTATCTATATGTTTAGCAAAAAGGAAAATATAAACAACGATGAAGTACCATTAGCAGCTGGAATGAATTTTGACCTTGAACAGGTACAACCTTTTTTAAAAAGGTTATCATCTTCGGTTTTGGATTCAGGTTTTACTTCTAGGGAAATCAATAATATTTATGCTCAAATAGAAAAAATGAATAAGGATAACGAAATAAAAGAAATTGGTACCTTTAATGTTATTTATAAAGGAAAACAAGCTGAGATACGTATTGAAGTTGAAATTCATATTGAGGATCATTCCAGAGAAGTTGTTTTACTTATGTATACGGATCCAGAATTAGTTGAAATCATAGATGAAGAAATGATGAAGCACGCAGAGGAGATAGGTGCGTAAGCAAAAAGAGATGTCTTAGTGAACATCTCTTTTTTTAACTATCCTGTCCTTTAGCACAATAAGAGAAAGGCTACCGAAATGACAACCTTTATCTTAAATTATTGCACCCGTTTGTTGAATAGCTATTTTTGTCCGTAATTTCCTTTTAGCTGTTTCGGGTCCAAAAATGGTACACGGAATAACTGCTTTAAAAAATCGTCAAAACTATCTGATACTTTTATATATTCCCAAGTGATTTCCTTTGTGGAATAATTCTCGAAAATATAAAGAACAGGGGGATTCTCTTTTCTATTTCGATAGTCGAAAACCAACCAGAAATGGAAATCAGTCCACAGCACAATAAACTCTTTTGAAAGAGTGGTATCTGCTAATAACTCTTTAGATGATAATATACTAATATCGTCCTC
The DNA here is from genome assembly GCF_000981385.1 of Bacillus sp. SA1-12. Classification (GTDB taxonomy): domain Bacteria; phylum Bacillota; class Bacilli; order Bacillales; family Bacillaceae; genus Metabacillus. The sequence continues at coordinate 2,828 of NZ_LATZ01000015.1, read as the reverse complement.
TACGAAATGAATAGGTTCAATACTAGGAAATACCTGTTTTTCTGTACTAACGTCAGATAACATAAAATAAGGAAAGTTTAGTTCACCACCATTTTGTATCTTCATTAAATCTATAAATGACTGAGGGAATTTAATTCCCAAGCACTCTTCTGCTTTTTTTATTATTTCATCGTTTATTGGATACTCAATTCGTTTATACTGACTATCCTTGATCCAAAAATCTTCACCTTTATAAAATTCCCTTTTCATTACTTTTGCACTCCTTTGTATTATTCCTTAAAGAAACAGATACTTATTTGTGTTCTTAAATAATACTGCCACGTTAGCAAAATAAGAATAGGCTGCATTTGTAGCAGCCAGATCTTCAAGGAAAGCACCCGTTAGATGAATAAAAAGTTATTATCACTAATCAACAAAAATAATTGTAAGTACCAGATATGAAAAAACACTTAGTACAAACAACAACCAAAAAAGCCACCTTTTAATATCTTTAAAATAGCCACGCATTAAAAAAACTAAAGGTAATCCAAAGAGAGTTGGAATACTATTACCCGCCTTACCAAAAATATCGGTGAAAAATACACTCTCCATAGAACCCATTACAAGCCCACTTAAAAGGAATAAAGATATAAAACAATAGAAATTTCGCAAAAGAACACCTCTTTAATGTACCTATACCATTCATTTTAGTGTTACTCCACTAGAATGTCAGGTTACTTGAATAAGAAAAACCGATCCTTCCTTATTGAAGCATCGCTACCCTTTAGTTGAAGAACGGGTTTTTCATTTTGTTGATTTTTGTTATCTTGATAGGCATAAATTTCTTCCCAAATCAGATACCCTACCCCTAAAATCAGTGCCAATATATTAAAATATCTAGTGTATTTCCTACGTAATTTAACATGTCTGAAATAAAATTCGTATCCAGGTGCACCGGTGTATCGGGCTGTCGCAACCGTAAGTTTACTGTCGTTGGTGTTTATTTTCTTCGCTTTGACGGATGATCTCGTCAACGACGTGATCAATCGGTGCCGTGGCGTCGATTATAATCCCGTTTTTGGGAACGCCTTCTTTCGTTTGATACATGCGCTTACTGATTTCCCGTTCCTCTGGTCTGCCACCCCAGTCAGTTGGGTCCAGTGCCACTCGCTCATCAATCCGCCGGAGAGAGGTTTCCAGGTCGACATCAAGGACAAACACGCCGTCGAAGAGATCGATGTATTTGTGAAAATTCCGCGAACCACCGCAGAAAAATGTTACCGCCTCATCCTGATTGGCGACCAAAGCTTTTACTTTATCTACATGCCAAATATGGTGTTCGGGTTTAAAGCCATCCGTCGGGGTACCAGTTTCCGGATCGCCTTGATAAACCAATTCACGGTCACCATGAATGGCATGGTAGCCGCGCCGCTGTAATTCGTTGCAGACCGTAGTTTTGCCAGAGCCGGAAACGCCTCCAATCAGATAATTCCTAATGCCCATGATTAGACCTCCATTCAACTAGATAAGCACACTATATTAGATATGTCTTTCTGTCGCTAAATGCTTCTTTAGCATTCCTGTAGTGCGTTAATATCAACTTTGAAAAAAATAGAGCCCCTCAGTAAGATAAGAGTATAGACACCACTCTAAAACTCAAATCTAAAGAGGAGCTCTTATATGAAGTTTAAAATGCAAGACAAACAAAATCAACTAATTGAAAGAATTTCTGATGAACATCTTGTTGTTGGTGTAGACATTGCCCAACTAACACATGTAGCACGAGCTGTAAACTATCGTGGTATAGTGGTCGGTGATCCACTATCTTTTGAAAATAACGAAGATGGATTTGCAAGGTTACTAGATTGGATTAACAAATTAAAAAACTCAAAAGATCTTGATACTGAAATCGTTGGTATGGAACCTACAGGGCATTATTGGTTAAACCTGTCCCAATGGCTTTACGACCGAAATATTGATGTGGTAACTGTTAATCCCCACCTTGTTAAAAAGAACAAAGAAAACAGAGATAATACACAGTCCAAAAGTGACAAAAAAGACGCTCTGGTTATTGCCGATATGGTGAAGAATGGATACTATTCCTTCATTCGTCCAACTACATAGGCTTTCGAAAAACTAAGAGTATTGATGTCTAACCGAGATGCCATAGTTAAACGACATGTCAGTGCTGCGAACCAAATCCATCGTTGGATTGATATTATTTTCCCTGAACTTAGACAAGTTTTTAAAGACGTTACATGTAAAGGGGCAATCGCTACTCTCCGTTTATTCCCTACACCGAAAGAATTACGTTCGATGGAAGCTATAAATATCGTTACAGGGTGGAGAACAGAGATGAAGCGTCAACCTGGTATTAAAAAAGCCGAAGCACTCATTAAACTAGCTAAGAATTCTGTTGGCACTGATAAAGCACATGATGCATATAAATTACACCTAAAACAATTACTTGAAGAATTCGACCTCGCCACAAGCCAATTGGAAATAGTAGATAAAGAAGTATCTGAAGCTCTTGGAAGTATTACTTTTACAGAAAAACTACTTAGTATAAAAGGATTAACAATCGTAATGTTAGGTGGCATTTTAGGTGAAACTGGTGATCTAAGTCAGTTCGCACATGGCAATTCTCTATTACGACACGCGGGTTTACATTTAGTCGAGGCAAGCTCTGGTAAATGGAAAGGACAAATTGTCATTTCTAAGAGAGGAAGGTCTCGTCTAAGGCGATTCTTATACCTAGCAACAATGTGTCTTGTGATGAACAATCCTGAGTTCAGAGAAATTCATGCCCACAATGTCAAAGTGAAAAAGATGAAAAAAATGAAATCTAT
>NZ_LATZ01000014.1 GCF_000981385.1 Bacillus sp. SA1-12 | reverse complement strand
TGTAAATATGAAGACCGGACCGCCAAGCAGCCAACCTAATAGAAGGACAAGGCTTTCAACCATGATCCGCACCCGGCTGATCGACATCCCCAATTTATCGGATATCGAAAGCATGAACCCATCCCTTGGCCCAGCCCCGATCCTCGCTCCTGAGTACATTCCGCCACCGATTCCCATCAGTACAACACCTAAGATCAAAACAAGTACATCTGTGAAAACAGAAGAGGATCGTGGAAATGCCTCCATATAAAGGAACAAGTCAACTAAAGGACCGACAGCCAAAGCATTCAGGAACGTTCCGATGTTGATGTAGCTCCGATCTAAAAAGAAGGAGACGACAACAAGAAGCAGTCCTACCAGAACAGTCCACGTCCCAATCGTAAGGCCGAATTTTTCAAATAAAGCGATATTTAGAACATCCCATGGGTGTATCCCTAAATGTTGTACTTGAATTGCTACTGAAATGCCATAACTGAAAATGGTTAATCCAATCATAAAAAAAGGAATTTGTACACGGAGTTTCATAAGTTGTGCCTTCTTTCGAAATATTAAGTTATTTAATTTTATTGCAACAATAGATTAAATTCAATTAAGAAAACTTGGAAAGAAAAGCACAAACGCCCGGATTAGCCACGAAGGTCACTGGAAGATCGATGAGGAGACTCGAACAAAAAAAGAATTGGTTCTGTGTACTCACACCTAAGATGTATATCAATGTGTTGTCTCCACAGGAGGACTGAGTGATCCTAAGGGTTGGGCGCTGGTGCTGGAGATTGTTCAAGACCCCCTATATACTCTCCTAAAAATACTTTAGGATTGTCCTTTTTAAATTCATCATTGCGATGATAATTAGCTTAAAACCACTCTGGAGACTGATAATAATGCTCATCCACAAAATCAGATTTGATTTTTCTAGCAGACTTCCAGCCCCTGTTATATTCGCTTCCTACCGCAAATGGTCCACTTGAATTAATTAATTCGATTTCTGGATGTTTCTCCTAAATGGCCTTATGAAAATGTTTTTGTGAGTACCTTTATTACTTTTATCAGACAATTTTATTCACCTATATCTTCTATTAATTTTTATCTTTCCTAATTTGTTTGTCTACATCATCCACAGGCTATTCATCGATAAAGTTAATATGACTTATACAAGATTCATATAGTATAGACGTATCTGAATCAATTAGTGGATGATAAACTAAATATCACTTCCCCAGTCATCTTCACCTGTGAAATAAATGAAAAGGTAGTCGGCTACCTTTTCTTATTCGTCATATCTTTGAATATTCCAATCTCTCACATTGTTAAAAGCCTGTTTTTGGAATTTCGACAGGTGGGGTTGGTAATGCCTTCTCCACTCCAGTTCTTATGGAGTAAATTCGATCATGTGCCATTTTCACTTGTTCGATAAATTCTTCGTATGGTCGCTGGCAAACATCAACAAAACCAATTTGATAATTTTCACCATCAAACCTTCCTAATACCGCTTGGTCATTGTATTGAAAATAATGAATACCTACTAAACTTGGAATAGAAGCTGCTTGTTCAACATAATAACGATAGGCCATTCCTCTATCTGCTTGTGTAGCGACCGCTCTTATACCGTAAGCGAGAAGCCCCACATCTGCTGCTCCAAAGTGAAATTCACCAATCATTACAGGCATATTTAACTTTTTACTGATATGTTCAATCTGTTCTGTATCTGGTTTTAATGTGTAGGAGTTTATCGAAAATACATCAATCACCTCACAGCCCTCTAATAGGTCATCGTTTGCAATCCAAGCATAACGCATGCCTAGATTTAAATGATTAGGATCTACCTCTTTACAATAATTAGAAGGCAATTCAACATATCTACGGATTAAAATTCGATTGAATGAGGCAAAGTCTTTTTCACGATTTTCACTTACAACTTGCTCATATTGATATTCATCAACTATATGTTCAAAACCTGAAAAAGACGATCCCCACGATTCATTTAAATTCATTATCGTTTCGTACTTTTTCTTTAGCCATTGAATAAATATTTTCTTGCTCTCAAAAGGATACGACTGTTCCATCATCAATCCCGTTAAATTTAAACTATCTACAAAAGCCCAATGTGGCTCATTTCTTAGAAAGTATCCAATGAGTAAGGGGTCTTCTTTTAGTGGTTGAAGCTGTTGGGCAAAACACTTTGCTTTCACATCATATTCATCACTAAAGACATCAGGAAAATCACGATATATCTTCATCTCTGTCGTAGGGAAATCATTTAACGGGTATACATAAGGGATTTGAGAAAACTGAATAAATTCTTGCTGAGACCAATTTGCTATTGTATTTATTTTCCATTCTTTCAAACGATTTTTTGTTAACTCTGCCCATTTTTCCCACCAAGAGTTTCCATAAGCCCGAATTATGTTAGCGACGGCATAGCTAAACCCATAGTTAGTCCATGCAGCCTCATATTTTCCTTTTTTATCTGGAAGCCATGAAATTAACTGCTCCATTCCCGAAACTTTCATAGTATCGTAAGGTTGAATACAATCGATACCTGTACTAAACATGGCATATCCATCCGGATCGACTAGCCACCATTTTTCACCATCAAATTCAGTTCGAAAATAACCAGTTTTCCTAAACTGTAATTCTTTCCACCCTCCAAAGCTACTTACTTGTTTGTCATTTTCTTTTTGGTGATTTAACTCATTGTGCAGATACTCTTCTAGCTCCTTCAAAGACGATGTCTTACTTTGCCAATTTCTAATTGCTAGTTGTCCCATTTCATCAATATAAGGTTTTCGATCATATAAAAATTCTGGCTCATCTTCTCGTAGCTGAATATTGGAAACTTCAAATTTTCGCCCCTTTAGTGACGGAATCGTTTCAATACTAAAACCATCTATTTTTGAACGATCAATGGAACTGTCTCCTCGGAGTACACATTGCAGACTACCTGGATAACGATCAAGAAACAATTTTTCACCATTTAATGCTTTTAAAGGAAAACATAATCTTGTTTTAACATACGGAAGTATTCCGTTATGAACACTAATAAACATTTTATCTTGTTTAAACTTTAGAATGATGACCAATACATCCTCACATTCATGATAAATATCAGCGACTAAAAAATGATAGTGTGACCAAATGTATTCATCATAATTTTGTATATCTAGTTCTATATTTCCTCCAGCAGGAGATATTTCAACATATAATTTATCGTTTGATATGATTTTCTGCTTTGTATTTTTACAAGGATGGAATGTATCTATAGTTAATTGCATGATCAATCACCGTTCTTTCTATTTGCGCTATTCTTTTACTGATCCAAGTACAATTCCTTTAACAAAATATTTTTGTAAAAACGGATAAACAACTAATATTGGTAGTGCTCCTATAAAAATTTGAGCTGCCTGAACGGTTCTTTGTGACAGATTTTCTAGCAAACTAGGGTCTGCGCTTATCTTACTCATATCCTGTTGTACAACGATCGTCTGTAAAAATGTCGCTAATGGATAGTTATCTGCTTTCATCATATAAATCAAACCATCAAACCAAGAATTCCAATGACCAACCATTGTAAAAAGCGTGACTGTAGCAATACCTGGCATAGATAAAGGGAGATAAATCTTAAATAATATTCTAAAGAACCCCGCCCCATCTATAAGAGCTGCCTCTTCAAGTGAAATCGGTATACTTCGAAAGAAATTCATTAATAAAATTAAGTTAAAAACACTAAGTGCACCCGGCAAGACAAGAGCCCAAACAGTATCAATCATATTCAAATTACTAATTAAAATATAATTTGGTACTAGACCGCCTGAAAAAAGCATGGTAAATACTAAAAACCACATATAGTAATTTCTACTTTTAAACTCTTTTGATAAGGCATAACCTGCTAAGATCGTAACTGACATCGCAATAAATGTTCCAAGAACTGTACGATAGAAAGAATTAAATAAGGCCTGTGTAAACTGGGGATTTGTTAACGTCTTTTCATACGCATCCAAAGTAAAATCTACTGGTAATAAATTGATAATATTTGCGGAAGCTGCTTCTTTTCCACTGAACGAAACTGCTAACACATGGATTAAGGGTAAAACACATAAAATGGCCATGGTAATGAGAAAAATATGGTTAAATACACTAAACCATTTATAACCTATTGTTTTATGATACATAATGAGTTGCCTCCCTATATTTTTAAAAGATACGATAATTTGCGAATTTATAAGCCATTCGATAAGAAATAACTATTAAAATAAAGCTTATGACAGATTTGAACAATCCAACTGCTGTTGCAAAGCCAAAATCACCTTGTAACATCGAGGCACGATAAACATACGTATCAATTACATCTCCCTTGTCATATACAAGTGGATTATATAAGTTAAAAATTTGGTCGAAGCCAGCATTTAAAATATTTCCCAGCTGCAATGTTCCAACAACGATGATAATTGGAAGCATCGCTGGAAGCGTAACATATAATGTTTGTTTGAATCGTCCTGCTCCATCCATTTCTGCAGCCTCATATAAATTTGGATTAACCCCTGTAATGGTAGCCAAATAGACAATCATTCCAAAACCAAACTCTTTCCAAATATCACTTATAATAAGCACAAACCGGAACCAATCTCCATCACCTAAAAAGAAAATAGGTCCTATACCAAATAAACCTTCTAGCATTCTATTAACTAATCCACCTTTAATTGAGAGAAGATCAATTAAAATTCCACCAAGAATTACCCATGAAAGGAAATGAGGTAAGTAGACGAGTGTTTGTATACTTCTTTTGACCCCAGATTTACGAATTTCATTTAATAATAAGGCCATAACAATAGGGACAATCATTCCAAACACAATCTTTAATACTGAAATAAAAAACGTGTTCCAAATTACCTGTACTGAATCTTCAAATTGGAATATTGCTTTAAAATGCTTTAATCCTACCCATTCCTGGTCAAAAAGACCGAGCCAGGGTTTAAAATCTTGGAAAGCTATGACAACTCCAAACATCGGTATATAGTGAAAAACAATTGCTAAAATAAGTGCTGGAAGTACCAATACATGGATTGGCCAAGTTTTCTTTAAATCTTGTAACGGTGTAAATGCCTTTTTTGTTTTTGTTTTTATTCGAACCACGGTAACGCTTACATCCTGTTTCAAAACGTATCCCCCCATCAAAAATAACAATTGAACTTTTTGAATTATCTGATATTATTATATCAATCTAAGGAATTCGCACCTATGTCAAGGTATTAACTTTTATATACCCATCCACAACTTTATGGAATTGTTTAGAAGATAAACATTGTTGAGCGTGAGGATTTCATTTTCATTTGAAGTAGGTATATTTGCATTTTTTTAACAGGCGAAAAAAATGAAACCCCTTTCAAAACAACATTTTTTCTAGATAGATCTTACACAAGGGTGGTGAAATAATGGTAAAATATAAAATTTTTAGAAATAGTATGATATTTTTGCTGATGCTGGTTATACCCACATCTATTCTTTTTTCCTATTCACATAAAGTAAGTAAAGATGTCGTAAGACAAACACTTGAAGATTCTGCTGCCAAACAATTAACGTTTTTTATGAATCAATTAGAAGATGATTTACATCACGTAGAAATGCAGTCAAGTATGCTCCTATACGATTCAAGTGTCAAAGCTTTTGGAAGTTCATTTGAATTCTCGGGGTACTTAGACCATTTGATGGACAAGAAATATTTAGAAGAAAAATTGAAAATCCAGAGAAGTGTTAATCCATTTTTATATCATATAACGATTTATTTACCAAATCATGATGAGGTCATATCTACAGAAGATAGTAAAACATTTAATAAAGAATTCTTTAAAGCTGCCCCTTTTTATAAGTGGTTTACCTCTACCGAAAATGGAGAAAAAAAGTTTCATTACCTTGTTTCAAGTCCTTACTATTCAAAACCTAGCCTTTTAAATGCTTCTATTATTATTGAATCTACTATTAATAGTCATTTTTTAAAAAACGTATTATCTAGTGTAGATGCATCTGGAATTGGGACATCTTTTTTTTATTTTTCTAATTCTGACATTTTTACTAACGCAGAAATTGATCCAAAGATTATCAAGCTAGTAAAAGAAAAGATAAATTTTAATGAGAACCATTCTACCACTCCATCACTTTCAGTTTTAAAAATGAATAACAAACAATACCTGATCCAAACCCTCTACTCTACATCATTAGAGGGAACATTGGTAAGTTATATAGAACTGGATGAATTTTTGTCTCCCTTAGAAAATGTAAATATGCTAGTGAAAGTTAGTTTACTTGTTTTCTTTATGACTGGCGGTATTTTAACATTTATTTTATATCGACATTTTCGAATGAATATTAGACATTTAATAAAGAAAATTGAGTTGCTTGGAAAAGGAGATTATAAAAGCCGTGTCACAATAAAAGCGAATAATGAGTTTGATTATGTATTTGGACATTTTAATTATATGGCAGAAAGAATTCAAACTCTTATTGAAAATGTATATGAAGAACAAGTTCGAACCCGTGATGCTGAATATAAACATTTGCAATCACAGATTAATCCGCATTTTTTATACAATTGCTTATTTTACATTGTAAGTATGGCTCGTAAGTCACCAGATGCGGTCATTGCAATGGCAGATAACTTAGCTAAATATTATCGATATAAAACGAAAAAACCCGGAAATCAAACATCATTACTTGATGAAATTAAATTAAGTGAAAATTATTTAAAAGTACAATCATTAAGAAATAAACGGCTTCACTATTCGATTAACATCCCTGATGAAATGCATGGGATCATCGTCCCAACTTTATTACTTCAACCCATTATTGAAAACGCCATTAATCATGGGTTTGATCAAAAGATTGATTCTGGAAAAATTCTAATAAAGGGTCAGAAAAGTGAAGAAAATTACACGATCATAATAGAAGATGATGGTATTGGGATGTCTAATGAAGAAATTAATAGATTATTAAAACGAATCAATCAAAAACAATTTCTCGACCAGGTCGGCTGCGGGTTATGGAATATTAACCAAAGACTTGTTAACCAATTTGGTCCTTCATCAGGTATCGATATTACTAGAAGCGGCTTAGGTGGACTTTGTATAAAGATCGTGATAAAGGAAGACTTCTATCAGCAGGAGTTTTCTCAAAGTACAGGATGAACAAGTGCCTACTTTGCCACAGAACGTGGCGAAGTTAGCCGGTCATCCCACTTATCTACTTAGCTATACTTGAATTATGCTGTAGGGAATTATTATCCGTTAAGATTGAGATAAATCATCATGAAAAAGAGGTGTTACAGGATGGAAATATTACTAGTTGACGACGAGGATTATGTACTTGACTATTTGGAAGAAGCGATTGATTGGAAAACATTCGGTTTTGAGAGAATTCATAAATCCTCTTCAGTGGATGAAGCATTAGACATTTCAGACAATGGCAATATTTCAGTTGTTATAACAGATATTCGAATGCCGGAAAAAAGCGGCCTTGACCTTTTACAAACATTACGCAAAAGTAAACCGGAAATAAAGGTTATCCTTCTTTCCGGGTACTCTGAATTTGAATATGCAAAGACAGCGCTTAAAAATGGTGCGACTGATTATTTGCTTAAACCGATTATCGAAGAAGACCTGAGAGAGAGCATAAAGAAAGTCCTTATTGAGATTAATAAAGAGCAACAAAATAAAATAGACTTGGCAAACGCAAGAGATGTCTTAAAACATGGAACCCTCCGAATGAGAGAGCATCTTCTTCTCGATTTATTACACGGGAAAAAATTTAGCGATAATGAGATTTCACAAAATATTCAAACATTAAATATTGATATCCACTTAAAGCAAGAATGTATTCTTACTATGATACAAATTGAAACAATATCTGATGGTCATTCAAGAGGAGATTTTGAGCTTTTTTCTTCAACTATTTTAAATTTAGCTGAGGAATTATTTTATGAGAAGGTAACCACTCCACCTGCCATATGGTCATGTACCGATTATCATCATTTTATTATTATGATCCTCCCTGCTCAAAATAATGATTTCCAGCATATTCAATCGAAACTAAATGAACTGATTCAAATTGTAAATTCGTTTTTAAAGAGGGAAATTTCTATCTTACTTTCACCTACATTTACCTTTTATCACGAACTTCACACCATTTATATTAAAACGTTAAATTATTTCTTAACAAACATGGTAAGCACTCCTAACGGTATCCAGACGTTGGATCAGGTTTCTGCTAAAGGAGAATTAAAAACATTGACAAAGCTTCATGAATCACCAGCCATTTTGCATTTAATGGAGGGAAACCGGTGGGACGAGGTATCCGAAAGAATTGATGCTGTACTAGAAGAATTAGATCATTCATCATGTCATACCTACAGTCAAAGGATACAGATTGTTTATTATTTATATAGTTGTTTTTCGTATATCTCACATCAAACTGGAGACCCAATATCAGATATCATTGGAGATTTATCATTCTTTCAAAACCAGTTTCACTTCCACTCAACAGACCAAATTAGACAATGGTCTGAGTCATTGATTAACCAATATAAACGTAGTATTAACGAGGGCAATGAAGGTAAATCTCATATCATTAGACAAGTACAAAAATTTATCGTAAATAATTTACATGAAGATGTTTCTTTAAATAAAATAGGAGAACATGTTTATTTACATCCTGTTTATTTATCAAGATTATATAAAAAAGAGACAGGTGAAAGTCTGTCTTCCTATATACTACGTACACGAATGGAAAAGGCAAGCCATTTGTTAACAAATACGAATAAAAAAATAGGAGATATTGCTAAAGAAGTAGGTTACCAGAAAACTCAGTATTTTATTCGCTTGTTTAAAGAATTCTATCATACGACTCCACAAAAGTTTCGCAATGAAATGAAATAACTTTCATAGAAAAGGAAAGAGGGTGTCCCGAAATGAGACACCCTTCGTTTTTTATTTGTTTACACTTTCATACCATTCATTTACTTCTTCCTCTATTTGAGTACCGCCTTTTTCGTACCAATCCTTAACAAATTGATCATATTTATCCAAAGGCTCTTTTCCATAAACGATTTTATTAAATAGCTCCACTTCCATCGTTGTCAGATTTTCACCTTTACTTTGCATGGTTTCTGTCGGAGCTCCTAAAAATACATCAGGCGCACTAATTTCTCTCATTTTGTAATTCAATGCTCCAGCTTTAATTGTATTTTCATTTGCTTGGGAAATTCGATCTTGTAAATTTGTTTTAGGTTCATTCCCCTCATAAATATAGTTTTGATTTTCTGACAATTTAAATGGAATCATCGGAGTTGCCCATAGGAGGCTGTATGCACCCGGATCATAAATTTCCTTTTGCGGTTCAGGGAATTTTGCTGGGTCATATACAGGTTGACCATCAACTAATGCATAATCATATCCTTCAGCATAACCATATTTAAAGTCGCCTGTTTCAAACTCTCTATCATACATTTTATCTAAATACACAAAGAATGCTTCGATATTTTTAAATTCTTTGTTAAAAAGCATAACCTTGTTCTCATTAAGTGTTGATCCAAAACGTGCAGTCTTGCCATCAGAACCTGTTGGTAACTTATATGGCACAACCTTCGCATCTGGATGATTGCCTAATATGTCTTTTAAAGGCCAATCATAGGCAAATGATGGCGCTGCAATCATACCTGATTTTCCTTGAATAAAACTCTCTGTTGCTTTCACTGGATCCAATACAGCTAATTCCTTATCTAAATACCCCTTGCTATACCACTCTCTTAATTTTCCAAGTGCTTCTTTCGTTCCAGGTTGAGTTGAACCATACACAAGTTTACCATTTTCAGATAGTTGGTATGTTTTCGGGAGATAATTCCCAACATAAGCTCCAAAGACGAAACTAGCATCAGACATCCAGTTGATATAGCCGCCACTGCCAGAGAAAGTAAAACCAAATGTATCGTCCTTGCCATTTCCATCAGGATCATTATTTGTAAATGCATCCATTACTTTTTCAAATTCTTCAATTGTCGTTGGCGCCTCTAGATTTAAGTTGTCAAGCCAGTCCTGACGTACCCATAACATAGGGTCTGTCGCATCACCCGTTGTAAAAATAGGAAGTCCCATTAATCTGCCATTTACTCTAACCTGATCTAAGCCTTCATCATTTTCTTCATATATTTTCTTAAGACGATCAGAAGCATATTTGTCAAAAGCGTCCTGAATATCCATTACTTTTCCTGATTCCATCAGTTCAGCGACGAGCCCGCGATTTTGAACAACAAAGACATCTGGAAGAGTTTCTTGAGATGTTAAAGCCAATCGTATCTTTGTATGATAAGCTCCATTATCTGCTGAATCCCACATATTATTAATTTTAATACCTAGTTCCTCTTCTGCCCATTTTGTGTGAACATTATTATTGATATCTTCACCATCTTTAAATTTTATACCTGCTGTCGGTCTAGCTGTGTTTATTTCTACAACAGGATCAAATTTTCCACTTTCCGTTTTTGTAGATGGGGATTTTTCTGTCTTTACCGAAGCCTCTTGATTACCTCCATAGCTACATCCTGCAACTACAGAGAAAGCGGTTACAATTAAAGTTAACAAGATAACCCATTTCTGTTTTAACATAATTACCCTCCTTTTATATTCCCTTACAGTTATTATTCTATCAGCCTCTTTTAAACCCTTACATGCCCGAATCTTAATAAATATAACCCTAACTTAAACCGTTGGATGCAGTGTCGATAAGATAGTTACTATTATTAGTTTTATTAATAATAGTAAGTATTAAATAAGCTAGTATTTTGCAATTCTTTGTTCTTAGTTAGAATGTGAATGATCCTTCAAAGAGACTAGCTTTTTAACTAGTCTCATGCCTTTTTAGAAATCATTCAGTTCTTCTAAATTCATCTTAATCAAAATTCCATATGAACACTTGTGCACGTTTATGGCGATTTGAATCATTTAATAGGTATCGCATGATCTCTTTATAATTCCTTCTCAAAACATCTTTTCGCAACGGTAAAGGAATTATGTCTTGGGTCGTACTGACTGGTTGCTTCACTGCTGGCAAACACTATTTTATTTGCATTATTATCTTGTTTTCATACTCTAGCTACCAATATAAATTCCATGATTTACTTAAGCGAACGAGTGCTTCGAAGTAATAATAATCTCCCCATAGGTTGCTTTCATCGATTCCTATTGCTCTCGGTTTATTATATACTCCATGACGGAGAAGACCATGTTGTTGATCTGATTCAATTGTTGTATAATTTTCTGATAATGATTTTAATATTATTAGTGCAGCATGTTCATATAACACTTTTTCTTCATCTAATAATGGTAAGTGCTTAATCATTTCCAACAAACCACATACAGAAATTGATGCTGCTGAACTATCACGTTCTTGCCCCGATCCCTCAGTAAAGATCAGGTCCCAATAACATACATGGTCCTTGGGCAATCGATTCAAGAAGTAATTTGCAAGTGTTTTACTCAACTCTAGTAAACTAGTATCCTTCGTATATATATAATTTAATGTAAACCCATAAATTCCCCATGCTTGTCCTCGTGACCAGCATGAATCATCACTGTATCCTTGATGGGTTTTACCTGCAATAGGCTCACCTGTTACAACATCCATAAAATAGGTATGGAAGGTTGAAGCATCATTACGGACTAAATATTTCTTTGCATTTTGAATATGATTTCTCGCTAATGTTGCATAACGTTTATCTCCAGTTTCTTCCGTTGCCCAATAAAGTAAAGGAAGATTTAAGTTACAGTCAATGATCATTCTTCCACTTTCTTCAGGATTATTTAAATCGCCCCACGCTTGGAGGATTCCCGCTTTTTCATGGTATCTCATTATTAGTAAATCTGCAGCTAATAATGCAGCTTCTTTTGCTTCTTGATTCCCTGTTAGTTTATATGCACTTACACATGATAAAGAATATAAAAAGCCTAAATCGTGTGTATTTGTTTTAATTTGTTTTTTAATCCGTTCTTTAAAGCGCTTTACTTGAATATCTGCTATCCTTTTATATTTTTGATCGTTTGTTATTTCAAAGGCTAACCATAGCATTCCTGTCCAAAAACCTTCCGTCCAATCTACATCATCTCCGCTGACCTTTAAATATTTTGAATCCTTTGTAGATGCAGAAGGAAAGTCTTCACCGAAGCGAGTCAAGTTTTGATCTATTTTTTTAAGAACGTGCTCTAATGCCTTCTCAACCCAGTCTTTTTTCGTTATTTCCTCAATATTGAAAAATCTATCGTGATTAATAATACGTTCTTTTTTTATAACGTTAGACATGGTTCAATAAATAGCTCCTTTTTAATTGTCTAGTTAAGTCTATATCGGTAACTTTCTATTTTCCCACTAAAAATTCCCTATTTCTGCTTAATCCAATCAAACTTAAATATCAGAAATAGACTATTTATTCGTCACATAAGAAAGATCTATATTTTTCAATAAAAAAATTACAAATAAATTTATTTTGGATATTTAATAAATTGTCTAGTTCCTGACTTACTTTTAGTGTTTTCTCTGATGAAATCCCATATTTTCTTGCACAATTCTCCATTTCTGTACGTTTCATCTCTATTATAAAGTTAAATAATTGCATTTTTAGCCCACCCCTTTTCCTAAACATCTATTTTGCAAAACTATTTATCTAGGTTTGAATCAAAAGTAATATGATGGGCATACTCATTTATATCAAAATAACTTTTAGCATTTCTTATAATCCGCCCATTAATTCTAAGATTACTAAATGAAACATCTTTAACAGAACGTCCAGAATCATACCCATAGATTCGAGATGGCTTTTCATTTCTGCCATTATACTCAATATTTTTAAATGTTATATTATGAATTCGATTGCCTGGTACAGGATTATATTTTTTATTAAAAACAACTCTAATATCTACTAATTGCCCTAGTTCAAAATCTTCTACGCGTATGTTTTCGAATTTGATGTTTTTAATGACATTCTTATCCCCGGCATTGATTGACATTGCTCCCCAATAATCTTCTTGTGGTTCATGATGTTCAAGGATATCAATATTTTCAAAATGAATATTCTCTATAGTATCTCCATTTCCCCCATGATCGCCGTGTGTCCCCATATTAATAGGGTGTGCAACATCGGCCCATAAAATGGAGTTCTTCACTTGCACGTTTTTCGTGTCACCAAAATAATTTCCGCGACTGCCGTAGACGGCAATACAGTCATCAGAATTTCGCATAAACACATCATTAATATGAATATCTGTACTGGACATCATATCAATCCCATCGGACCAGCCCCGAGTGCTAAACGATTTAAAATTGTTTATCTTAATGTCAGAAGATTGACCAATAAGAATACTGTAATGCGGCGGATCAACCACAACGATACCATCAATCGTAATGCTTTTTGAAAATTCGATCTGTATCCCTCTAAAGTAAGTTGTCTTTTCGATATCCGCCAAATAAATGATACCCCTCCCTCGAATAGTCACATCTTGTACGGAGTTACATACGAATGAACCTACAACAACCGTACCACCTGCTAAATAAATCGTTTTACCCGATGGCACAAGAAGCTGACTGCCAACCAAATAATGATAACCAGGAGCAAAATACACCGTATCAGGAATTTCATTATCAGAATTTGGCTCTGAAGCTAAGCGGACAATATCATCTGGAAGATGAATACCCGGTTCGATTACTACTGTATGTCTATTAGTCGGGTTAAGGTGATCCTTTTCCATTGGATTCGCAAATAAGTGAAAGTTATGAAAGCGCTCTCCATTAATTTCAATTGACAGCTTGCACGGATGATCCAACTTCAAATTAATAACATTTTGATAATGTTCGTATGAAACTTTATATGACAAAGGACGAATCGTAACATCTTTTACATCAACTGTATTGTTACAGGTTATTTCTACTTCGATATTTCCTTCCATATCAAATTGAGCCATTGAAGCCTTCCGAACATTATGCATGTCAACTTTCACTTCATAAACAGATAATGGTATCCATTCACCTCCTTCTTCACGAACTCTCACAAAAAAGTCATCGTTACAAACAGCTTCTTTTGGTGCAGGATATGTTTTTAAAATACTCATGAAATCACCTCATAATCTGTCTTAAAACGTTACTAAATTGCATTTACCTGCAGCTATCATACTTAAGTGACAACGCTAACAATTTATAAAAAAATAAAAATATGCATATCCATTTGACTTATTTTCTTGTCACCAATAAAGATTACACAACTCCTCTCCCTAAGAATAGCAATAGTAATTTCAATTGAAAATGCCACATTATAAACATCTATATCCATGATATTAGTTAAAATAGATTTATTAAAAAAAGTCTACTTAAATGTGGAGACGCAAACATTCAGGGGAATACATCCGATGAGCGCCAATTCTCAGCATAAGCTTCAGGTTAAGTTTAATAGTATGGTTGACGTTTGGATAAAAAAATGGCTAACTATTTGTTGTTAGCCCATCTAAATTACTCATTTTAAGTTTTGATTAAACAGATCCTCTCAAAGATTAACGATAATGGTTAAAAAACGGCCGTTCCTTAACCTTTCAATTGTTTTAATAAATTTATCAATATTTTTATGTTTTCTTCCGAGATTGATTTCCCACTTTGAGCTTTTAATTGATTTTCGAATGCATTTATTTGACCATTCATCGCCTCTTTATTATTCTTTTCTCCCCATACTTTAGCCTTTTGAAGCTTATCGATAAGGGATTGAGCAACTTCTTCCTTGGTTACAAAAGATTCAGTTAAACGACTTAAACTATCAAAATCAACATTGACTGTAAATTGAATTTCTTTCTTCGTTGTATTACCTGCTTTATCAGTCGCTGCAGCAGTTACTTTATTTATTCCTAATTCAAATTCATATGCTGGTCCCTCAACTTTTTGGCATTCCTCTGAAGCAACACCGGACAATTCATCCGTGATATTACAAGTGATCTTAATAATAGAGTCAACCGAATAGGTTTCTTGGTGACCAATAAATTCAATCACAGGTGCAGCGGTATCAAGGGTTATCGTCTGTTGATTTGACTTACTAATATTTCCGGCTTGATCTTTAAATTCAACAAAAACTGTTTTCTCCCCATTACCATGTGGCAGTGTTAATTGTTTTGATGTGTTAAATTCCTCCCAATCTGTCCACTCTTTTGCATTATAAGAATAACGCACCAAGATAACTTCGCTCATATCATCCGTAGCCTCAAGCGATAACGTTACATTTTGCATATTCGTAAACTCGGCACCTTTATTAATCGTAAACTGACCTTCTGGCGATGTTGAATCAACTGGTTTTTTCAAGTTTTTAATTGCTTCATCTAATGCTGCAGATGCATGATCAACAGCCTCTTGCGTCAGATTTCCTTCATAAACCGACTCTGCTTGCTCAATCGCCTGCAGAAGTTGTTCTTTTCTTTCATCCGGATAATCTCCTTGATTTAATGCTTTATTCGCCTCTTTCAATAAGAAATCAAGCAGCGTCGTATCCACATTTTCTATTGGATTGTTGTGATATACTTCCTTAATCTGATCGGCACTCAATGCATAATTGAAAATCGAAAATTCATCTAACATCCCGTTAAACAATGGATCAGGCCACATGCTTTTTCCAATATAGTTTATCGTTGGCTGGATATCGCTCGGTTTGATGGTCATACCGTTAGCAGATTTAACTTCCTTACCATTAACGTATAATTTCGCAGTGTTATTTCCAAGTGTGACTGCCACATGCACCCACTCATTTACTGGTAATGGTGATGTTTCAACAATTTGTTCCCCGCCGTCATTTTTGATTGCAAACCGAAGTGTGTTACTTCCTGATTTAGGTGTTAAAAATAAATACTCGCTTGTATTATTGCCAAAATCAAATATTCGCTGCCAATTACTACCGCCATTCCATTTTACCCAAGTGGCTACTGTTATTTCATCATAGTCTAAAAGAGGATGATTCTCAGGTAGTGTGATATAGCGATCATGTCCATTCAATTCAATGGCTTGACCGATTATCCCTTCCTTGTACACAGGTGTTCCAGATACGGTACCATTTGATAAACCGTTAGAACTTTCTGCATTTCCTTCGAAAGGATAAATGGTCCATACATTTTGAACGAGTAATGACTTTGCATCATAAAGTATTCTTGCAAGTTCTGTCTTAGAGTATTCCGGACGATCCAATTTATCCTTCACTAATTGGACTTGGTTCATGAACTGGTAATAACTTAATCTTGTATAATTTTCTTTGTGTAGATTTTCTGCTTCTTCTAATGCAACATCAAGGGAATCAATTACAATTACCTCTGAGTCATCAGTGGTATTTTTAACAGTTGGACCATTATCAGCCATAATAGTAAATTCAAGTTCTCCAACTGTATATTTTTCCTTATCCACTGTATATTCAGCTGACCATGTTCTGTTGTTTTCAGAAGTTACAATAAGCTCTTCATCACCAAAAAACACACGAGCATTTTTAAGTTCATATTCTGTTGTAAATGTTAAGGTTACTGTATCTCCTGGTAATGCAATGGATGAATCACTTGAATTATCGGATCTAATCGATACATTTTCTATTGGTACAAAATCCTTTGTAAATGATTCGCCGTGGAATCTTACTTCTGACATGTTGCCATACCAGTTGTTCGAATTATAAATGCGGATATAACGGAATTTTTCTGTGCTGTTGATTGTCAGAGTTTGCCACTCTTTTGTAGCAATAGCTGCATTCGATATAGTTGACCATGTTGTACCATCCTTAGAACCTTGGATCACCGCTCCCCCGATTCGACCAAAGTTTCCATCTTGCCTTGCAAGCAGTTCTACCTTCTTCAGCTGTGCATAACCGCCTTCTTTAAAATCGAAGCTAACCCATCCTCCGTATCCGCTTCCGTTGACGCGATAATCCGTAATCGATCCCGGGTTTCCATCAAATAATACACTCGCCGTCTTCGCAGCATCCTCCGGCGATCTTCCACTCGAATCGGTGATGTCGGTAGATTCTATGATATACCTTATCAGATCACTTTCATCGACAAGGTACAAGGAAGAGTTGTCAGTGGTAAACAATGTTTCCGCTGCTTCGACACCGTCTTTTGTTTTGTAATGAATACTAAATTTCACCGTTCCCTCAGGTGTATCAGGACCCATCACTGCTTCTGCTACCCAGTTAATGCCGTCATCCGACTTAACCTTAGCAGGATGACCTTGAATCATTGCATCGACATCCTTGATTATTTCAGTCGATGTGAATGATAATTTCACCGTATCGCCTATAGAAATCCGGTTTTGTTTGCTTTGGTCCGAGCTGATGGTAACCGACGAAAGTTTGTTGACCACTTCATGCCGTTCACCGAAAATTCTGAATTCTGACAGTTCGAACATTGGATTTCCCACCGGCGGCTCAATCATTTGTACTTTTAAAAAGCGGAACTGCTTATTCTTCAAATCATCCGAAACTGCAAGAGACTGCATATCCTCTGTAACGGTTGTCGTATCCGGTGTTAATCGCGTCCAGTTCTCTTTATCATTTGAACCGAAGATGGCAACACCGCCGATCCGTTCAGGGAAACTTGCTCTAACTTGCATTTGGAAGGAATCAGCAGAAACTCTATAGTTGGGACCTAAATCCATGTAATACGTTAAATTCTCGGCTAGATAATAACCTGCAAACGTATAATTGTCCCGATCTAAAAGATTAACTATTTGATTGCCAAATGTCGAAGAAACAAACATATGGCTGTAATCCATGCTTCCATCCTCTAATAAAGGAGTCAATTCCTTAAGATTCTGAACCGCTTTATTCAAGTCTTCTAGCTTCTGATAGAAAACGTTGTCTGATACACTTGAAATAATGTTCATAACATCTTCATACACCTGTTTGTACTGATTCAAAGTCTCCTCAATATACTTTGTATTTGCGTCATACGACGCAACGACGGCGCTTACAGCAGAGTGCCTGTCATCTGTCACTACAATTTGTACTTCCCTTGCCGTTACAGTGTTTCCGTCTGATGCGCTTACCACAATGGAATATGTTCCGGATTCAGTAGGTTTCCATGAAAATGCGCCAGTGCTTTCGTCGAAAACGGCCCCTTCTGGTTTATGGTCCATTTGATAAGTAACAACTTCTGATGCATCGTCATCTGTTGCAGAAAAGTCAAATTGAATAGCAGCTTCTGACCCTGCATAGCCAAACAAGTTTATTGAGTTATCCCCGGCATTAAACTTGGGAGGTGTCAACTGATTGCCCGCCCTGATGTTGACGTGGTCAATGTCGACGGAAGTTGCGGCATTTCCTTTTATCGTGAGATAAACGAGGTCACCGAAGCCCTGGAAATTGTTCATCGTGTAGGTTACGTATTTCCATTGCCCATCTGTATCCGGCAGCGTCAGTGTTCCGATACTATCCATTTTGGCTGTGCCATTGGTTCGAATTCGGAGACCGATCGTTTTTGAGTCGGTACCGGAACCAACAATCGCAATCTTACTGCCCTGTTCCGTTGCGTTGATCCTAACAAATGATGTATTCCCTTCTTGCAAGGTCTTGGAATTATCATCTAAACTTGTATACCGATTTTCTATTTCAATCAAATCTGGATTCGCAGATACTTTCGGAAGATATTCTTCGCCCTCAGCCTCTGCCTCTTTTGGAATATAAAGCCAATAATCGGCTCCACCGTCTACCCAATCCCACCAAAAAGGATGTCTCTTCTTAAACATCTCGGTAAAGTATGGAGCTTCTTTCTCCATATCCAAACCTTCTGAGTATTTATAGTAATAGTAAAGGCCGTATACATTTCCGCCAATTCTTCCTCTGTAAGCGCCTGACAACTCTTTATAAATGATAGTCGGACTTCCGTCAGCATCCGTATGAGCCGCCAGTGGTGTCCATGGCGTATCGTAACCTAACATATACCTGGCAAAATAATCTGCACCTTCCAGAATTCTTTTGTTCAGAAAATCGTACGTATTAACGGCATTATCAGCCGTAGATACCGTTCCCGTTACAGGATCAACTTTTGTTCCCTGAGCGAGCAACATCCGCGATAAATAGTCCACATTGATGACATCACCAGTAGAATGTGCCTGATCCCTGCCCATTTCTGCAATTTGAACCCTAGGGGTATCCAATTTTTCTCCTGTCAATATATTGGTGTCAACCAGTCTAAATAATTGCTTTATCGAGCCGTTTTGTCCCTGATCTACTGCTGTCTTGTTAACCGTAAACCATTCTACTCCCTCATTATAACGCTCACTGTTGTCAGTGAAGATATAACCCGACATAGCTCCTATCAATGGATACAAATGCTGATTCATGAAATAGTTATTGTCATATTGTAATGTGTTGATTACTGGATTAATCAGGTTATTTGTAAAGTCTTCTGTATCTTTGTCCGTCCACTCAAGTTTTGGATTTTGAGTGCTTGTATATCTCAAGATTTCCGCCGCTGAAACCATACGAAAAAGTGGAATGCCAGAATGAATATGTGCATCGGTATAATACGCGTATTTCTCAGGATCCATTTGCGACCAGATACGGATGATATGCATCGCATTGGTCCGGTATGTCTCGTCCCCGGTTATATTATACAAGATGGCCTGAGTATAGGCTTTTAATGCATCCGCGATAAATTGGGACTGAACACCCTTGCTATTAAAGGCGACTGTTCCCGGTTTCGTTGGATCCACACTGCTTTGATTGCTAGACGAAACTGTCTTGGAAGCAGCAGATGAATTCAGCATTTCATTGAAATAGGTAATCCATGGCTCTTTTTGAGCCCTCACCTGCTCTCTAATATTTTCAAGATGTTCTTTAGTAAGTCCGACACCGGGATGTTTGAAACCACTTGAACTAATAACCTCATTTATAGTCGGTTGATAATCTGTCATAAGTGATTGATTTGTTTCTTCCGCTTTAGATACTTTTGGTGATAAAGGTAAGATAGTTGCTATTAAACAAAAAGAAACAATTACACGGAAAACACAATTAAAAATATTTTGTAAGCAAAATTTTTTTCCAAACCTCATCAAATCCCTTCCCTCTCTTTTCATTCTGAAGAAAATCCTCTTCTATTTCTTAATTCTGTTCCTTGTATTTAATGACTGTGTTCCTAACCAAAGAATTGATGAGTAGTTTTTAATACCTCTTTACAATTTTCGCATCACCCCCCTTAAGATTTACAGTTAATATCTTGATTTTGAGATCCGTTTAAGGAATTAAAATATGAAAGCTTATTTAATAAGAGAGAAAACATCTAATAAATGATATCAAAGCTCATCTTTGATTTTTGCACTATGTTGATTAGAAAGGATATGTGAGACTCCTGCTTAGAAAACGGGTCACAAAGCGATCACCTTTTTGCTGCAATCAAACAAGCAAGTTTAACACAGTCATCTTAAAATAATAGATATCCTAATTACTTTCCCTACAAATCTTTAACCTTATCTACCAATTAAATTGTAAGGGGTTACATTTTTTGGTGTTCGCCTTTTACTTTTAACTCATAAATTAAGTAATTAAAGGATTAAAGTGTATCAAATATTATCTTTTAAACACTTTTTACATATGAATACCCAAGAATTATAATTGAACTTTCTTAATTATCTGATATTATTATATCAATCTAAATAATTCGAACCTATGTTAAGGTATTAACTTTTATATACCCATCTACAACTTTGTGGAATTGTTTAAAAGGGAGTAAAGAAATTAATAGACACACTGCAATAGTTCCCCACAATAAATGTGCAATTTTCATTTCTAAAGAGCTTTGGAGGATTGTCCCAAGAAAAAAAGCTTCAATCCCCATCTATCAAGGAATTGAAACTTCTAATTCAGATGATCCAAGAGGAATTCGCCCTTAATTGTTTGCTTTATGATAAACACTAAATAAAAGGGTATCAATAGCCGAAAATTGACTTATGGGACATTCCCTTTTGTAACCTAAAAAAACCCTCTATTCATAAAAAATATGTAATAGAAGGCTACTCTTTTTTCGGTTCTCCATATCATTCAAACTTTATTAAAATGCCTGTTTGTAACTATTTCACAAAACACATAACATAAACATTAAGATTAATAGGTTTAACTTGAACCCGATCCCTACTATTATTATACGAAAACACATTTCTACTCCCTACCATCTAAGAAAATGAACGAATTTCTTAATGAGGAAGAAGATTGATAGGAAGAATAATATCAACCGTTGTTCCTTTATCTACTTCACTTTCAATCGCTATGTTTCCTTGATGCGCTTCAATAATTTTATAACAGATCATTAACCCTAAGCCGATCCCTTTTTCTTTGATACTATAAAAAGGTTCTCCGAGATATGGGATACGTTCCTTCGGAATCCCACACCCTTGATCGATAAAGCGAATACGTATTTGATGATCATCAAGTTTATTGACTTGAATTAGAACTGCCCCCCCCCAGTGGCATTGCTTCAATTGCATTTTTTAAGATATTGATAAACACTTGTTTTAATTGGTTCCCTTCACAGGGGATCAAAGGTATACCAGATTCAAATTTCGTTCTAATTTGGACGTTATTCATCGTCGCTTGAGGTTGGAGTATGAGTGTAACCTGTTCTACTAACATATGTAGATCATTAGGATGGACCTGTACCGCTTGTGGCTTGGCCACCGCTATAAATTCATTGGTAATTCCCTCTATTCGATCCATCTCTGTTATCACAACATCTATATAACGCTGATTGTTCTTATTTTCCGTTGATTTTAGTAATTGCATAAATCCTTTCATAGTGGTTAAAGGATTGTTAACTTCATGGGCGATTGCTGTAGCTAATTGCCCTACAACAGCAAGTTTCTCCGATTTCCGTAATAATTCTTCCATTTTCAACCGTTCGGTGACATCTCGAGAAATAACCAGTAAAACTTCCTTTCCACTAAAATTAAAAACACAGACACTATACTCAAGATGCATTTTCCTTCCTGTTTCAAAAACATATTCGTCTTGTAAAGTAAACGAATTTTTTCCTTCTTTCATTTTATTCATAAACCTTTTGAACAGTGTAGAACTTTGATCAACAATTTCGGCACATGGTCTCAAGAGAAGTTCTTCCCTACTATATCCAAACCTTTTACACCCAACTGCGTTTACTTCAAGAAATCTAATTGGTAATCTATCCTCATTCAATTCTAATAAGTAAACCGCATCAGTTGCATGTTCGAATAACGTACGATATTTCATCTCACTTTCCCTTAATTGTTGATGCAATTGATGGAGTTCTCTCTCGGCCTGTTTTCTTTTAGAAATGTCTCTAATGATTGCTGAAAAGGCCAGCACATTTCCCTTCGAATCTCGAATAGATGATAAAGTCAAGCTTATCTCAATAACGCTTCCATCTTTTCGTTTTCTAACGGTTTCAAATCCAGTAATTGATTCTCCAGATATGACTTTTTGACAAAGTTTTTGAGCTTCATTCATCAGGCTATTAGGGATCGTAGGTAATTTCCCCCCTATGATTTCCTGTTCTGACCAACCAAATATCTCTTCAAAAGCTTTATTAACCTGTAATACACGTCCTTCTAAATCGATAATGGATATAGCAGCCGAGGTATGATTGATGAATGATTCCAGTCGTTCTTTGGTGGTCCATAATTCCTCTTCCATCTTTTTCAGCTCAGTTATATCTACAGCAGAGCCAACAACTTCAACGACTTTCCCTTTTCGTTTAATTGGTCTAAGAACGATAAAAATAAAGGTTTTATCATTTGGCCATGGTAGTTCAAATGTGACCTCTTGACCTTCCCAAGCACGTTGATAAATTTCCAATAGTCGGGGAACTAAATGCGAATCAACTAAATGTAAAGGAACCAGAGCTTTTAAATCTTTACCTACCACTTGTTCAGGGTCAATCTCATTTTGATAATATAATTGTCCATCGCACATAGTATGGATAAAACTTTCATTCACCTTTTTAAACTTAAAGATAGCCCCTTGTTGTTCACACACTGTATCTTTTAATTCTTGTTTTGATTCGGTTAATTTTTGATTCAAATGTGATAAGCTTTTCATCAAACGATATAGTTTATTATGAGCTTCGATGAGTAATAAACCGAGTAAAAGACCAACAAAAACAAAAAAGAAATATCTAATATGGAATGACATATGATCACTTACATCTGAAAAAACTTCTAGTATTAAACTATAAACAACAAAATGAATAGCTAGATAGAGAAAGGCTCTTTTTATCAAAGGGAGCTTTTTCATATAGTTTTTAAATAGGGTATATAGAAAAATCGTTCCTCCTAACATAACTACACCGACAATCCAGTGATCACTTATATAAATACGAGCAATGCAAATACTGATTGCTGTCATCCATCCAGCTCTATAACCAAAATAGACAAATGAAAGAATAAGAGGGACATATCGAAGATCATAAATAAAATCATTATATTTAACGGGGAAAGACATCAACAAAACTGCAACAATGCTAGCATAACATCCGCCAAATAGATAATTAGTTTTTAAGTTTCTATCTGCTATAAAAACTTGAAAGACTATGGCCGCACTTACAAAAAATGAAAAAATACAAAGATTAATGAAGAAATCATTGATAATCATTTAATAAATCCCTCTCTAGATGTTGTTTTCCACTTATTCTACTGATTGCTCTAACGTTTAGCAAAGGTTACAACTATTATTATTAATAGACTTAAGTATTAAATAAATTACAAATTACCTTTAAAATTTGTGATATCCTCCTTTTTTTTATAATAATGTAAACGATTACAATTGAGCAACAATCAATTATTGGAATCATGGTAAACGTTCATTCAGACAAGAGTTTACTATTTCTAATTAGAATAACTTTCCAGGAAGGTGTTTCTGCTCGTTCGGTTAGACGTTATACTGTAAAAAGCCGAAATTCTCGTTTACAACACCGAGAAATTCGGCTTAACTATTAGCGAGCGTCTAAATCTATCCATGATGATTATCAAATCAGAACAATAGAAGAATAAAAAAAGCAGGAACTCCGCCGTTAGGCTAGAGTTTCTACTTTTTTCTTTGGTTTTTTAAGTGGCAGTTGATTCAAGCCGAGTTCTCTCGCTTCTTTTTTTAAAATATAAACTCCCATCTTTGAAAGATTCGCAGATGACTTTACTTCAATTGGAAAACACATATGTACCCCCATCCTTGATGTGAAAAACCATATTGGGATGCTATTTCTGTCTTTAAGAAACAAATAGCAAACGATGATCAAGATACTACAAAAATGAGTTTAATTTCCTTTCTTCCTCCAGAATACAGATGATATACATCGTTTACACGATTCATTTACACACTTTTTACATTTTTACAATTACACTCATGATAAAATAAGTATAAAGTTTTACATTAAGGGGTTGGAAAAATGTCGAATGAAGTGGTTATATATCGAGAGAATGAGTATATAGTTTTACATAGATACGATTCGGGATATTGTGAGATAAGAAAAATAAATGATAAGAATTACTATAATGTTCAATTAGTCCATAATTCAGAACTGAAGACAAAAACGATACCTTATAGTGTAGCTTGATATGCTTTAATAACCTTCGTTTTTCAGCATAAAAATCATGTTTTTTTCTAGTTTTCTATAATACAATAAGGGGTATAGAGTAACCTTGAAAAATTATCCATAATGAATAGTTCTATACAAATCCAATTAACATAATGTCAATTTTAAAATGTTAGCCAAAGAGCCAGACATAGTATTATCAAGGGTTTGGCTATTTTTTATTTTTTAGGATTTTATACATCGTTGATTTATCAAAGTTTTTGGTTTCTAAAGAAGTCTGGTGTCTACATAAAAAAGTGGGGTTTTATGCAATAAACAATCTTCTTTTGAACTGCTCTTCACAGATCAGGACTCGCAATTGTAACACTTGTAAGTCCCTCCATTTTAGAGTACATAAAGAGGCAATCACAATAGTTTTTCCTTTTGGGATTGCCTCTAATTTATTATTTACTCTCCTTGATTTTCTTTAAATCATTAGGAGAAAGATTATATATCTTGATAAGCTGTTCTTCAGGAAAGCCTTCGTCAATGAGTACTTTAATTGCTTTCAGATAACCTTTTTCCTCTGCTTTTTCTACCACTTCTTTTTTAAATTCTTCAAACACAGCACCCAATCTTAACATCTCCCAAAGCTAATTTAATGTGTGTTCATTCATTTCTTTAACATGAAAGGCTAATAGGGATCCCAATACCCTAATACGATCGTCCATAGCAACATACTTCTCTAATTCTGTTACTGTAGTAAATGAGACTTTTGCTATTGTATTACATTGCTATCAATCAAAGAATTACTGTATAGATTATGAAATATTCGATACATGCCCTTATCATCATAAGCAACTACAACAGTGACTATAGTCTGAATGTTGCTTTTAATTGTTTCAAGGTATCTTTTTCTAGTCCGCCTTATAATCTCCACAAGCTTTCCTCCTGACCATAAATTAAATAAATACCCTGTCCTATAGGTTTATAAACAGGAATAATATGAAAATTTTTGGAGTGATAAATGAATATTCTGTATATTTTTAGTCAACATAAAATCTCTTATCGGCAATCAAAAAAGCCTTGGATTTAAAGAACCCAAGGCTTTTTTACTTTTTGTAAGGTATAATATGAAAAAATTTGTTAGTTTTAGCAAAAATGAAAAACATCTGTTTAAAGATGGTTAAGTTGCTTCGTTTTAATGAAATCCATGATGATCTTTACAAGAACTCCTATCACAAACAAAACAAGCAATGAGTAAAAGTAAGTCCAATTATGTAATTTATAGATGTCAAGATAAACAAAGATCGGCTGAACAATAAAAGAAATGAAAAGAGAAACAATAAAATCGACAATCAAAAAAAATTTCCATCTACTAAACATTTGATACATTAAAGCCATAATACTAGGAACAATAATAAATTCTACTGTAGCTACTGATGCAACAAACTGAACCAACTGATGGGGATGACTCCATAATTGAAAATATTCTCCTATATCATCAAAAATAGTATTGATTACATAACTGATCATAAATGCAAGTGTGATTAGTAAAATCCTTTGCCGATCTATTAATAAAAAAAATAATATGAGGAAGATAGCATTCATTATGAGGATAGCCCACCACTGGAAACTGAATAAATCATGGTTAATCCAATAGTCCATTTCCATTTGATGTAATGTACTGGTCATTCTTTCTATTTCTTTATCCATATAATACCTCCTATGCGGAAAGTATCTCCTGAAGCAATAGTATTAATACGCTCGTTTTTATCTGTAATCGTTGAACAATATCCAGTTTCGGATGAATACTCTATACAAATCTCCCTCTATAAATTGAGTAATATCAACGGTTTATAGGGGGAAATTGAAATACAAAAACGACCTAGGAATCTCCGCATACAGTTTCCTTGCTTCATTGAGAGGAGCTAATGGATTATTTTCGGTAGATAGACTTGCAGAATTATTCAACCCACGTATACCTTTCATTGTTGGTACAGTGTTCATACATTTTTCAGTAGCATTTATTTCGATCAATTAAAAAGAATGTAAATCATATTGTTTATGTAGAATCAGACCATTTAAATATATAAAAGGATCTACCAAATGGTACTGTTGAAATTACTCTTACCATGTAACTTGAAAGAGGCTATAGTTTTTTCTTTTGGGATAACCTTTAATTTTTATTTACTCTCTTTTACTTTTTTAAAATCATTAGGAGAAAGGTTATATATCTTGATAAGCTGTTCTTCAGAAAAGCCTTTGTTAATGAGTACTTTAATTGCTTTCAGATAACCTTTTTCCTCAGCTTTTTCTACTACTTCTTTTTTGAATTCTTCAAACGATGCATCCACACTTAACCCCTCACAAAGATTGTTTTATGTATTTTCTTTCAATTCATTAATTAAAAGGCATATAGTTCCGAATTGTATAAAACGTTCTTAACACTATCTCAATTGTTTAAGACATTTGGTTATTAATACACTCTTTTTAATCAATAGATTATATAAACAATGCTGATATTCCTAAGAACCCACTCTCGTACTCAATTGAGTAATCTAATTGTTTTTATAACAATGCTCCAAAAGGTTAACTTTCTGTTCTTCCAGTTAAATTCCCTACAAACTCAACATCATCAACTTTCCAGTCTATATCTTTAATATAAATGAGTGATGTTTTGACAATAACAGTCTCTGTATTAGCCACTCCGTTAAACTCCGTAGTAAGTTTAAACTCATTAAAGAATTCTGCTTCTGTCTTTGACGAAAGAAATTCGAAAGGTTTTAACCCTACAATTGATGATTTAACTGATTGCTCAGAATTTGGAAGCTCTGTTCCTGAAGGATGAGTCGCCTTATATCCTTGATCAGTCATAAAAGGCTTGATATTTTCATAGCGTTCAGAAGTCGTTTGATAGGTGAAAAATCTTTCAAGGAACTCTCGGTTAACTTTTAATGCGTCCGTATTCTGGATTGAAGATAAAGATTCAATTTTTTCTTCATAGTTTCTTTGATTAGCCCTAACCTCTTGTAACTGTGTCCGTAAGCTAAACACATACATGAGGATCAGAACAACTCCGACGAATCCAACCATTAACAAAATGTAGTTCTTCTTTTGATTTGGTTCCAAGACTGCTCACCTCCATTACTGAATCCTTCTGAAACCTAAAAATGGATAAAAGTCTTTCCATTCTTCAACAGATGAATAGGACGTACCATTACTGCTATTAGCATTAATAAACTTTCCTTCTCCTACATACATCCCCACGTGCGACGGCCCAGACTTATATGTGGAAAAGAACACTAAATCACCTGGCTTTATTTGATCTTCCGGAATAGGAACTGTTTTGTTGTATTGGGATTGAGCTGTACCATACATATCAATTCCAACTTGCGCAAACGCATATTCTAACAAACCAGAACAATCAAATCCTCCTAATGCTGGAGTCCTTCCTCCCCATACATAGGGAAGCCCGAGAAACTTTTTCATAATGTTATGTACTTCTTTCACATTAAAAATTTGGGTGCTATAACCTGTATCAACTACACTGTTGTTTCCATCGTTATAATAGCGAAGAACATTTTTAGTATAATCGACGTCTCCATATCGGGACCACCCCATTTTATCAGCCATCATATGACTAAACTGGATCGCTACCTCCTTGGAATAACCACCACGTTCTAATGCATATTCAACAAAACCATTTCCGAAATTATACGCTTGTAATGCTAAGTAAATATCCCCTTTTGCTTGTTTCATCACTTCCGAGAAGTATTTCACACCTACTTGAATAGAATATTCAGGATCAGTTATTGCGCCAGGTGGTAGTCCAATTGACTCCGATGATTGCATAACGTCTAAGTGTCTTCCCGCAGATTCTTGTTGAATAATAGCCAAAATGAGGCGAACATAATCTCCTACACCATATTCAATTGCATATTTTTGTACAAGGGGTTCATATCGTAATACTTCACTCGTTAATTGTGCAGTTCCCCCTGTTCCTTTTGTGGACATTTCCGCTTCAAATTGATCTTGGCCGCCCAAGCTAATGGAAATAAACAAAGCTATTCCAAAAATAGATGTAAGAATAAAAAGGATACCTGCAATAATCCAAGTTAGGGGGTTTTTAAGAACTGCAACTGTACACGCTGCTTTTGCACTTTTCTTCAAAACGCCTTGCATTTATTCTCCTTTCTGAAGGTAATCCGGCACAGTAACGTTGAGAAACGTTTTCTTAAACTAAATTAGTATTGCACCAGAATTCTTCTCCCTACATCATTTTCTTTTTTTGGATTCTTTCAACTTTGGTTTTCTACTTTCAGACCTTTTGGCAGTTTCAGTAGTTTGATTAGTCTTTTTCTCATTAAGTTTTTGTTGTACTTCCCACTGCGTTAAATGTTTACCTTGTTCTCTTGAAGCTGCTACCTCGTTTCGACTTTCCATTCTTTTCATTGGCTTACGATGAGGGGAAGATTGAAATTTAGATGCATCATTTGTTTGTTGACTGGAATTCTTAACTCCTTTATTTCTTCTATCCTCTGAATTTTTTGTTGAACTAGGTTTACGTGCTTGTGAATCAGTAAGAATAGAAGATTGCGTTAATTGACTAGTAGAGCTACTTTTCCCCGTACTTTCACCTTTTCCACTTTTATAATCATCAAGACTAACAATAGCAGCACCAGCATTTCTAGAAGCTGAGCTCGTAGTTTCTCCTGTTGGATTTGCTGTAGCCGTATTATGGGCTCCTTTTCGAGTTGTTTGTTGTTCTTGATTGGATCCTTGGTATGGATTTTCTCCAACAGCTTTCCTATGTTCAGAACGTTTACCCGAAACTGCTGCACCATTCTTATAGGATTTTCGGTTTTCTCCTTCACTATTTGACAGAAACTCATCTTGACGTTTTTTCTGTTGATAGTCCCTATAGGCTTTACCCACCATTCTTTTAGCCCCTTTGAAGCCTTTTTCACCAGCATCACTCATTTTGTCAAATGAGTTTGAGGTAACCCTCTCAACCACCTGCTGACCTTGAACCATGCCAGCTGAAGCTACTTCAAATATTTCCATTCGATATTTGAACAACCCCCAAATGGTAATACAGATCAAAAAGACTACAAACGTATATCCTTCAACTCCATTGGTGACCTTAACTGATTCATAAAGTAAGGTAACTATTCCAGTAATTACCCCGATTAAAAGAACCAATCCTGCTTTCATAAGCAGCACGCCTACTAGTTTTTTCCCGTGATTCAATGCACTCTCGCTGTAAGAAGGAATTAACGAAAGTACAAGTGGTATAGCTGTAAAGATCACTAATGCTAAGAACCATACTTGTAGCAAAAACTTAAAAATTCCCAATAATAAAACAGGTATCGAAAGTGCAATGGTAGAAATGATGGTAATAATAAGGTAACCAAACCTTTCTCCACTAAATTCTGGAGACATTTGCTTATTATCAAAGTTAGAAACCTCATCACTAACAATTATTTTTCTTTGCTCTTTTCCTTCTTTAGAATAAGGTTTTATTACTATAAGTTTTTCTACTCGATTTGGATCCTCACTTACTATCTCCGATTCTTTTGTTGATCCATAATTCAAGAGTAGATACGGGCGTTTAATCATAAGATTAAAAAGTTGATTTTCCAATACTGCAATTCCTTCTTTAGGATTATACTCTGCGTTGCTGTCAAATTCATCAGAACTAATTAGTACATTTGCTGAGCTAGCAATCCCTTCAAGTTCCGCTCCTCTATCATTCAGCCATTTTATATTTCCTGTTGCATCAGAATAAAACCAAAAAGTGAGAACCAAAATAGCCAAAGCACCCGTGATTGCTTTAACCGCATAACCAACCTGTTGGTTCACAAAGTAACGCCATGCTGCACTTCCACCTACCAGAATGATAAACAAAGACAAAAAGGTTCCAGACATAATCTCATAAATACGTTCACTCATAATCCCAGCTTCATTTACAATGCTACTTATTAAATCAAATGACATTAACTGATTAATCGAATAAAGAGTAAAACTAGCAATAGTTTTATTAAATCCCCAGATTCCTTGGTTTATAGTATGTAAGGCATTATCTGCAGCATCTTTGATTCCATCTCCAATATCTGCTTCCATCCTGTAATGATCGAGGGGATATTCCTTACTTTCTAAGGTAACACGTCCAACAGTTTCTTCTTTTCTCTCAACAGTAGTGGCTGCATCTTCTGCTAATGATTTTGTTGGCAAAAGAACAATTAGCATCATGATAAAAAGGAGCGCACACTGTTTTAGGAATTTCATCGAATCCCTCCTTATTCACAGTTAATACATGCTGCTCTTTCAAATTTACCTGAAACTTCTTCACGTTTAATATCCGAACTCTTACTTGTATCGACTTTCCATTCTTCACCTTTTTTTCGAAAAAGGATATTATCCTCAACTAAATTTTCACCATTTGGATTTTCAAAATCAGCTAAAACGTAGTACTGTTCTAATTCTTTGTCATGGTAAATTTCAAAACGAATGTCTTTATACTGTAAACCTGAATCAATTTTCTTTGTAGTTTTGTGAATTTCATAAGAACCTGCCTCATATAGGAACTCCTGCTCTTTTTCATAATCACGATCAAAGTTTGCTTTTTCCCACTCATAAGCTAGTTTCGCAATATCCTCTGGAGAATCTCCTTGCCCTCGGGAAGCACTTTGATTACACCCAGTTAAAATTACAATCAAAACTACTAAAGAGATTAATAACTTTTTCATTAAATAAACGCCTCCTCGTTTTCTGCTCTTCCTCGATCATTTTCTTTTGTGTTGAAGGCACTTATCCACTCATCAAATAAGACGTCTGTTTGAATTTTGGCCGTTCGACCATACATGTCTTCTACGATGCACTGACCTTCTGTCAGGTTTTTCAGCATATCCCGATTGGCTTTGTTATCTTCCATGCCGAGAAACTCAATAATATTACCTGCTTCTTCTGTTGTCTTAGCCTTAAAAGCAAACTTCGTTCCTATATTTTCTTTAATCTGTGGTTTGTTATATTCGTAAGTAGACTGTGTGATGATATAAACCGCAGATCGTAAAGAACGTCCAGTACGTAAAAGCTCATTAATTAGGCGATCCCCGGCCCCAGTATTCATCAGCATCCAGGCTTCCTCAAAAATCGTTAATTTCACTACGGAGTCATCACGGGCAAACTTGGTTGCAAATTTAGCTAACGGCTGCATCAAAGCAACCGCAATGTGTTCATCGCGCGTAGACGCCTTTTCTCCTTCATCTGGGAGATTCAAATTTTGGATTTGAAGAATATTCACTTGTTCATTAAGGCTTATGCCCTCGACGTCACCTTCTGAAAACATTAATTTCGCGACGCCATTAGTACCAATTTCATATAGAAGATCCCCAACATTTCGGACGTCTTGATCTTCAGATTCTTGGAGATAACGAACAACCTTTAATAAACCTGGCGTCTTTTCATGTTTGATTACATGGCGGACGCCTTTATAAATAGCTGTTTTGACGTTTCTCTCATTAGATTGAAGCTCTGATAAATATTCAAGAACACCAACTGCAGCTTCCTGTGCTTCTTCCCCTTCAAGAAATGAAAGAGGATCAAGCTTACCTGCATCTTTTTTCTCACTTGATAAGGTGATATAGTTAAAACTCTCAATCAATTCTTTAAAAAACGGTGCTGTATATTCCATTTCTGGGGTAATCGCTTGTTTAAATTTCTTTTCGCATTCATTTTTGGGATCCGTCATCAGAACCTTGGCTCCAAAAAACACTGAATTCAGTAAAATATCCTTTAATAGAAACGATTTCCCCATTCCAGTAGGTCCTGAGATGGTAACATGTGGTGAAGAGTACTTAGAACCTTTTAATCCTAGATGAGCTAAGAATGGATGATAAAAAACAAGAGATTGAGAGCTTTCTAGGCTTTCACCCAGATGAGAAATGTTTTTTCCTAGATAAAACCCGACAGTATTTCCTATCTTTCGTGTAAGAGAGAAAAGGGATTCAGCAAATGATTCTGGTGTAAGGATCTGCTCCCAATCGTCTGCGACGATTTTGGCTGCTGGTAACGATTGATGAAATAAAAGGAGTTGATCTGCTAACGGTTGTACAAGTTCGATTTGCTGGTCTCTGAAATCGATTTTTAGTCTTCTAGCCCTCTTACGGACTTCCTCTCTTGTTTTACCGTAAACAACAAAATTGATGTGAGTTCTGAGGAGTGGTTTACCTTGATTTTTTATTTGATTTTCTAATTCATGTAACAACTCACGTCCCGTATTAATTAAGCTGTCATCATCTTCGTTTGCTTCAACGAGTTGAGCATCTTGGTCACGAAAACGTTTTTTAATGGTATTGGTTTGGTTTTCATCGTCCTTTTTGTCCTTATAGATTGTGCGCATATTGACTTCGATAGGGAAATGATAAGATTGGAAGAAATACATCCACTCTTTATAGCTAAGATCAATAGGAAATTCTGAAACTGGTAAAAAAGTACACCAAGATTCATCATCTAATTGTTTAATATTCAAGTAACCTGCTTTTCCTGGATCAAGGATACCCTCAGTTAAGCTATATACACTTCCTTCACCATCAGGTTGAATCTGCCCTCTAACAAATTGATGGCGAATGATATAACGCAATTCTTTCTCTTTTACTCTATATGCCCTTACAAAATGATTCAAAGTGGTAAAAGCATCTTCTTCTGATTCTACAAACATACTTTCTGTTAATTCATCAACGTCGTGACTATTAAAACCAGCCAGTTTTTGTAGATAACGATTCATACTCTTAAAAGAAGAAGAAAACGTATTAATGATATTCTCATTCAATTCTCTTCGCCTCAATTTGACGCCAATAAAAAACTTATATTCTACTACATTTTCAGCCTCTTCACGCAAAATTTCTTTTGCACGTTCAGTATAATATCTTCCTATCTCAGCATATTTCCCTTCATACTGTTCTTGGAGGCTATCCATACGCTTATCAATATCAACAGGAATAGGGACAATCTTATAATCAATTTCCTCAAAAGTAGATAACTGCCAAGCAAGTCTCTGTAAACTATTCACAAGATTATTTTCAGCTTCTTGTTCATTGACGCCCACTGTGTTTTCCTGTAACCGGTAATAAGACCAAGCTTCATGATCATGTGTATATATCACATTTTCTTTAAAAGATTGAATAGGAAACTGTATCATGTATCCACCGCCTAACTAAATCGCTCGTATGACTGTGCTTTCTTTATTTGTGGCTGGTAAACAGGTTTATGGTTGCTATAGGTAAATCGCTTGTTATAGAGAAAGCGAAAATATCCTATAAAGAAACGATCAAGACGTTTACCATCCAACTTGCTTCTGCAAATCGCTCCAGCAATCATCCAAGGTAATACTGCGAAAAAAGCTAGTTGCAAAGTTGTGGGTAGAATTTGATTAATCCCTTCTCTAAAAAGAAACAATAACCCAAAAATTAAAAAGGAAACAATGATTTGTCTAATTTCAATTCCTTTAGAAAAAGCGAGAGATTTTTCACCTTTTCCAATTTTCCAAATTTTTAATGGATACTTAAAGAACTTTCGATAGTTATAGGCTGCTGACCTCAATGAAGCCCACCACTTTTAACTTGATTCCAAAGAGCTGTTGCAAGATTCTCAAATTCTCCCGGATTAGAAACAATGACATAACAGACAACTGCAAAGATAAAGCTAGAAAAGAATTGTCCCCAGCGTTGAGAGATAAACGCTCTAACAATCATGACAATCATGATAATAAACAAAACAGCTGCAACTTGAGCAGAAACATAATCTGTAAGACCTGTAATATCTGGCATTTCAATCATCCTCCTAAAGTGTGTTTAAATTCTTGAACATAAAATTTATTGTTCTCTTTGCTCACAACAAGGGTAAATGGATGTTTCGTTTGTAAGCCTGTATTAGCCTCTTGTAAAAGCACAAGCGTCTTCACAATGTATTGTCCTTCTTTTTCTCCGTTATAAACCACAAAATCTTCTAATCCCTTATACTCATAAAGATCTTTAATCGATTCTGGATGTTCCATTAAATAAGACATTTCCTGGGTAGTATTTGTGGTATAGGAAGTAAAAAACTGTGTGGCAAACTGTTTCAATTCATCTTGAGCTTGCACATTCTTTTTAGATTGATCGGTTTGATCTTGCACAGCTGACAATCGTGTTTCGCTCGGAAGTGCCTGGTAATATGGTTGTTCAATGACGTTAAAAGAATTTCCGTCAGTACCTAGACGCACCACAATCATTTGCTCTTTCTGCCCCAATACTTGTTCTTTCTTCTCTACCACATTAGAAATCTCATATTCGATACGAAATACATAACTTGCTGAATCTTCATGAACATCCTTCACATCATATAAACTAGCACTCTTTAAAACTCGTTTTCCTTGAAACTCAGAAAGATTCTCCATCTGTCCTACCTGTAACCCTTCAGCAAGATAGCTTTGAAGTGTCTTAGCACGTAATTCACGCTGTTTTTCGTCAATCGGTATGTTGATATAGGTTTCAATAAACCTGCTTGCATACGATTCACCTGCAGGCGAGTTAGCAAAACCAGTTTCATTCAAACTTGCAATTTGTGCTGTTGCTTCATCTTGATACACGTTCACCTTTTCATTCAAAAATCCAGTTCGTGCCCATGATTGGAATGTTAAAAAAATAACCCCAAAAACCAACAACCAAAATATGAATGAAAATGCCATTCGTCCATTAAAACGCGAGGTCTTCAAACGCCTGTCATCCTTCATAACCTTTTTTCTGCCTTGAACTACGTTCTTTTTCAGACCCTCATTCAAAGCACCGAAGAAACTCATTTAATCCCTCCTAGGTCTAACGCATTTCGAACATATACACGACGGAAATAGGTGTCACTATCTTTTTCCTCCACCATCTTTCGATTAATGAAGATTTCACCAATTTGAAGATTTTTAATTTCACTAGGATTTGCATTGAATCGCTCAACTTCTCGAACAGTCCCCATTTTTGATTCATAACGTGTTTGAAGAGTTTTCTTTTCAACTTGCTGCGTAATTTCCTGATCTGAATACGTACCAAAAACCTTGGCAATCCTCTCTGCATCCTTCGATGAATTCACTCGACCAGTAGCGATAATGTTACAGTTAGAGATAATTTGCTCTGTCATAATGGGATCAACTGTATCAATATCAGATAACGTTTGAGTAGAGATGATACATTCAAAGCCTGCTGAACGAGATTTATTAACAATGTCAACAATTCGACGATCCCCATAAGCAGAAAATTCATCATATACTCCAAAGATTGATTTCCTCCCTTTTGCCTGGCGATAAGCGACCAAACTATTGACGTCTAAAATAATCATTTTGCCAATCTTTTTAATATAATCAGCATATCGACTTCCAGAAATACTAAAAATAACGACGTCATTGTTATCGGTAATTTTCTGAAGATCAATGCCCGTCTCGCTTTCAACAAACAAATGACCCAAATCGGACTCTAACAGCTCACCAAGCTGCATCCTTAAACGAGTTAAGCAACCTTCCACCATTTGTTCTGGAAATTCTTCATCTAATATCTTCTTAATAACCTGCATTCCTTCTTGAAGCTTGGTGACAGTCCTTTTTCTTTTTTCGATCACTGTTTTTTTGATCTTTTCTGGCTTTGGTTCTGCTGAAACAATAAAGTCACTTAAATCATCATCCTGGGACACAGCTGCATTCCCAACCAAAGCATCCTCCTCTACTTCCACTTCAACATTTACTTCAATTTCTACCTCGATGCTATGCTCTCTAAAGAACGCATTCAGATACTTATAGTTAGTTAATTTTGCGATCGTTCGAATATCTCTCGAGACGTCAGCTTCATCAATCAATTTGATCACTAGTTGTAAATAACGAGATGCTATATCCGTGTAGTAAGCCCCGTCCCCTTCAGTAGAAAAACTAAAAAGTGACATCAACTTATCTCTTGTTTCAGTCGGTGTCCCATTCTTTATTGGGTTATAGGTTAAATCGTCCATTTCAGAAAACAAATAAACCTTTCGACCATATGCTTCACACAAGGCCTTAAACTCAAGCATAGACTTTCTTTCGCCTTTTCCGTCCATGAATATAATGGGCTTTTCTTGTTGTAAAGCAGCTTCAACTAACGAAGCAATTAACGTCGTCTTTCCAGTACCTGTTCCACCAGTGGCAAGCATATGATAGTTTAACTCTTTTGGCTGAAGTGTGACGCGCTCTTTAAAATCCGAATACCCAATAAACACTTCATTTGTAAGCTTCCCTCTATACAACAATTGCTTCTTATTCAAAAACGAGACCCTATTTTTTCGAAAAGATTTATACTTATGTTCCGCCTTCTGTTTTTGAACTTCACCAGATTTTGTAGTGACTTTCTTTTTCCAAAAAAATTTCGTTAAAATAAAAAAAATGAACGTAAAAATCAATGCTATTCCAATTAAAACCACATAGGATTCTACTGTAACCGCAATCAAATTACCTTCATTTATTATTTGTTCGACACCTGACGATAAATAGGGGATATTCATTTCTGATATTAACCCAAAATAAGTAAAGAAATTCCCCTGCTGAAATTCTAATATCAAAACAAGTAAACCGGCTCCAAGCGCGACATAATAAACAGATTCTCGCTTGAACATATGTACTATGGCAAAAATCAACATGCCCAACAATGCCGGAAGAAAAAATAATATCCCAACCATTCCTAGTAAAGCATAAATGACAATCTCACCAATCATTCGATCTAGTTCAGTTTGTTGTGGTTCCCTCTGTTTGCTCAGGTATGGATCCACCTGGTATCACCTCTTCCCAACGGTCTTCCAAAATAACAGAAGGAATTTTCCTCACTGAAATTTTATTTGCATTGATTAATCGCTGCCTTGCCTCATTAACAACATTGTGAATTCCTACATCTTCTGCAAAATAAATAACCTGATCATATGAATAAGGTTGATTCTCTAACCTTTCATTTGAAAGCAAAGAATCAAATAACTGAAACTTTTCATCATACCGCTTACGTTCTTTCTTATTCAACTCAAGCTCCACCCAGGTAGTTGTAACCGTTCCTTCAGGAGACTTAAAAAAGAACACAGCATCAGGTATCCGATCTCGGTTCTCATTATAAGCTTTTAACTTACTTTGATTATCCCCCTTACCAATCATCGAATGACGAATTTCCCTTTCCGTACGATACTTAAATTCTACACCCTGTTTCTCCGCCTGAAATTCATAGTAAAGAATCAAATCCGTTAATAAAAGATCATGCTGCATCGTATAAACAGTAGCTTTTGTTGGAACTGTTGCATTAATATTCGTAAATTTACGGGCTTCAATGGTCCCCATAAAAACACCCAGTTTATGAGCAAGCCTTTCGTATTTCACATACTTCTTAGATTCTAATTTCTTCAGTCTTCGATAAACACGTTGGATATTTGGCTCTTGAAATTTCAACATAACTTGCTTTGCAGTGACAACACCATTCCTCAAAATAAACGTAAGATACTCCACATCTTTTTCTTTTAACGAAGTATACTTAAGCATTGAAAACATCATCCTTTTCTAGCAAATATAGGATACAACCACTCTCCTTTGAGTTTACCAGAATCATAGGTTATCACGCCAAACAAATGTGCGTATCTTCTGCAATTTCATATTAACAATCCAAAAAGAACGATATCCTTATACTCACTAACATCCTTAACTATATACTTATATCCTCTTGACGCCTTCGAATGATTTTTCATTATCTTGAATTTTTATGCAGAATCTATTACTAAACAATCTTCATCTGAGTAACCCAAATATTCTTATCTAACTATCCTTCTTAAGAACTTTTTATCTTAGAACTTGAAACTGGATCTTGAACTTAAAAAATCAACTTAAACTTTTAATCTCACTTTAAACCAGAGTTTTAAACTTAAATGTTGTTTAACAATTAATCACTTAACCTACTTATCTATCATCCTCCTAACTCCATATACTAATAACCATCCCCCACTTAATATAAGAATTGGCTACGCCTTTATACGAGTTGCATAAGACCTCGGCTATGTGTACGTAGTATAGGCGAGGTCTTATGTTGGTCACAAGAATAAACAGGAGCCATTCCGCCCTTAAATGAGTGGGGGATCAAACCAGTTATTACCGTAATAAAAGAGTAAATAAATTACGGCCATATTTCGGTATAAATACTCTAAAAGTACAATAAGTATTAACCTATTTTAAGGCTACTATACGTACAAGTGTTTGGCAATATAACGGGTGGAAAATGGACCCAAATACCCCGATTTATGTAAAAACCACCCATGATTTATCTACTATATAAAAAGTCATAACTAAATCTAAGTCCTACGATTTTAATATAAATTTATTAATAATCCATTATAAGTTTAAAAAGCTTGCTTATACTCATTTGAAAAATCTCACAAAACTCAGACTAAAGATAATCTCTATTAGTACCTTAAAAAAAGAAAATTAAATCATGAATAAAATGTGTATAAAACTAGCTATAAGAATAAACCATCAAAAAGTAGAAATATTAAATAACAGCTTAATCTAAATTTATAGTTCTAATAACCGCAAAGGAGAATATAGATATGTATTGGCAGACTGGCTTATTAATTTTAACTAGATCTACTTCTTGGTGGAGATGATCCCGAAGTGTATAGTACTAGCTCATAAGTATATAATTGTGTTTCTAAAGTTGGAAAATAAGGCTTCCGTGTTTTTAATTTATGTAATTGATTAATAAATGTCACTTGGGTATGTTGTCTATTATGTTTCTTTCGCAATAATAGCAATCTTTTAAATAATATAGATCGACTAGAAAGTTGGGTAATAGCACCTCGTCCTCTTCCTATTGTGTGTTTAACCAACCTGTTAGATCGCTTGATCACTTCTTTAAGAGAAGATACAGCCATTCCCATGGTATTAGCTATAGAATTCATCGATCCCTCAATATATGGGATTTCAGAGGTTGTATGTGTATTTAAATATGCCAGGATATCTTCTTCCCATTCTTTATAATGTGAACGCATTCGCTTTTCACGTGGCTTTTTAAACTTATACCACCCTTCATTTCCTTGAAATTTAACCTGTCCATCTGTCCAAAGCTCCATTAATCCCTCTGCATATGAACGCTTAACTCCTTTATATTTGCCCGAATACGCACTTTTTAAGGTCCGTTCAAATTCATTTTTATTTAAAGGATTAGCTAGATTACTATTAAACTGATCTAATTCATCATATGCCACTTCATATGGACGTTCACTCACATAATTGGCAAGAGCAAGTGTCATAAGCGCATTATTGCGGCTGGCACTATGAAATCCCTTTTCTATATTCGTAGAGCTTATTAATGCACGATACCATTCTGAAGAAGTTAAACTATTTTTTGAGTCTTTCTTTGAGAAAATAACACGTAAAAATGACTTTTTTTCTTGTTCTTCAAACTTTTTAGACCAAGTTAATAATTGTTTTGTATTAGCAGGTGTATTATAGAAGTCTAGTACATTATCTTCTCTTGGGATTCGATAAAACCCGAATGGAACACAGTTTGTATCTAGAGGTACATATTTGCTTAAAGCATTTCGAATGTTATCTGACAGTCGTTCTGCAACCCTCAAAGATTTGTAATCATTCTTTTTATGGATATAGAATGGCGTGTCCAATACGAAGAAACACTGATAGCCTCTTGGTGTTTCTAATAATAAATTTGGTCTTGGTAACCCCAATTCTTCACAACCTATATAAAGGGCATAAAGATCGACATTTTTTGTATC
This sequence comes from Bacillus sp. SA1-12, assembly GCF_000981385.1. Classification (GTDB taxonomy): domain Bacteria; phylum Bacillota; class Bacilli; order Bacillales; family Bacillaceae; genus Metabacillus. The sequence continues at coordinate 28,217 of NZ_LATZ01000014.1, read as the reverse complement.
TATATCGAATCCAATCACGTTGATCTGTTTAAGGTTTTCCCGTTCGTGCCCTTTTATAACCCGATTTTTAAAGTCATAATATGAACCACCACGAAATGTATTAGGGGTCCAATGTGTGAGATTTTGATGTTTCTCCTGTAGTGTCTGGTAAGAAGTGACAACATACCCTTTTCCTTCGCTCAGATCATTTTTTGACTGAGAGACAAAGACTACTCCTTTTTTATACAAATTCTGATTTTCAAGCTTCTCATAAGCTGAAAATCTATTAATTGGCGCACGAGTACCTTTCTTCTTATACAAAAGTAAGCTATCATGAGTCATGAATTGCATAATTTCAACTACAGACATTACATTGCCTATTTTATTTTCGCTGCTTTTAGCAATTTTCATACTCATGCACCTTCCTTCTAGGCATTTTTTTGCACCAATTTACCAAGATTTTGTACTTGTTTCTTTAGTAGAAATAAGTATAACGAAATCGTATTTTGTAAAATGACGCTCTCTAAGGAAAATGCACCAAAAAAAATAACCCCTTGAAGCCATGAGCCTCAAGGGGTTAAAAATAATTAGTAAATTTTTTTCTATGCAGGTTTCGCTTTGATTTTGCACCAAATTTGCAGATAATGAACCATTTGGTTTTATCTTATTCCTTGAAAAAAGCTTAACAAGCCCTGTTATATCAAGTACTTTGCTGATTTTGTTAAAGAAAATGATAAACAGGTTGCGCTCACTTTTGTAACATGCTGGTGCATCTTTGATATACAAGTTACGCTCTACTTCTTGAGATTGTGTCATAAAAAATGATAAATCTACAAAAATTTCATTAAAAAAAAGACCTAAAACTCTAATAAATTCAATATAATGAGCATTCAGCACAGGTTACGCTCAAAATGATCCAATTTTATCTTAAGTGGTGCATTTTGAAGGAATAAAAGTATACAAGTTACGCTCAAAAACACTGAAAGTGGTGCATTTTATAGTATATGTAATCCTCATCATAAAAATAATTGGAGAAATTACATAGTTGAAGCTGTTGATAATATATTTATTCCAACTACTAAATAAAAATGCCAATAGTTACTTTAGTACTTGGAAATATATTATGTATACCCCTTCTATTTCAGCTATTGGAACATTTTAATGATTTTTTGCCAATTACAGCGGAACCTGTATAGTATTTGGTGCATTTTATTGACTGATTTATAGGAGATTTACCATTTTTAATCGCTTTAATTTCCCAATATACTTATTATTTTCGATTTTTATTAGGCCTGGTGCATTTTAGATAATGTAACTTTTATGTAGCGAAACTTGTATAGTATTTGGTGCATTTTGTTCTAATCACAAGGAAATTGCTAATGTTTATGTCTTATTTTTATTTGAGCGGAACTTGTATAGTATTTGGTGCATTTTAATCTCTAAAGATAAAGGATTTAGTCATTGAAAATTCTTTATAAATAAAGATTCTATATTTATTGGTGCATTTTTTAGAGTTTTTAATAAAAAACCCTCTATTATTTTATTTATTTAACGTAACCTGTGTAGTATGTGGTGCATTTTTTCTTTCCTAAAGATCAATCCTTGATATAATAATAGACATGTGGTGCATTTTTTTATATCCATGATGAGTTTTTGATTAAATGTTTATGGATATGGTGCAAAAGAAAGGAATGTTGTGACGATGAAGTATGATAACATTCATGATCGCCTAATATTAAACTATGAATTTTTAAAAGTTGCCTTATTTGAAGAAACTAAGTATTTATTTGAGGATCGACCTTATATTATAGACAAATGGAAACATGATGCCTATCAAATGACAGAAGAAGAATTAAAACATCAATCTCCTGAGCATATTGGCAGCTCGAGTTTTCGTGCTTTATTTTCTTTATTTACTCAAACTTTATTTTTTGAGCAAGCTATAACAAAGGAAATGATTAAAAAAGCTGTTGCACAATATCACAGCACTATAAAAGTCATATTAGCTGGGCACTTTATACAAGAGTTTCCCAATGATGAGATAAAACGAAGTATAAACGAGGAAAAAATAAATGAAGCTTTGGAACGTGATTACATATACTCCAGTATGGATATTGATTTTCACTTAATGAGAGATATCGTTACTAAGAAAAAAGATTTTAAAGAAAGAGAAACCGGCCTCTTGTCAACCGAAATTATTGACAACCGAGGTAAAGTAAGAGGTTTTGCAGAACTAAGACCTCATGAATCCCAATCAGTTGAGTTAACCTCTGATCAACAGGAAATGTGGCTTGAACTTATTGAATCAACAATAAATTCTTTAGATGAAATGACAGCAGATCTTTTTGATTTAATTACATATTTATGGATGGTATCACCAAAAAGCAATGATGGGTATATAGAGTTTCATAGTAACGATGCCCTACAACTTAGAAATCTAAAGAAAAGAACAGCTAACGGACGTGAATTGGATTATCGAGAAGAAGATCGCTTTAATATTATGAAACGTGTTGCTGCATTGTCTAGCATTTGGGTATCACTTGGTGATCAGCAAGTAAAAGTAGTGAATACACAAGATATTCAGGATCATGATTTATATGAATTTAAAGATTTTCAAAGAATGTTTGAGATTGGCAGAATACGTGTTGCATACGATAAAAAAACGGGTGAACCTAAAGGAATATATGCTGTTCAGGTAAAACCCTCCTCTATTCTTACACCTTACTTAGAGGGACCTAATCGATCACTGGGGTTGTTAGATCTTAAAGTATTTCAATACAGCCACTATACACAACGAGAACATAAGAGACTAACAAGATATTTAAACTTACAATGGAAAATCAGAACAATAAAGCGAACATTACAACAACCTTTTAAGGTTTCTACTCTTTTAAATGTAATGGACATTTCCTCTAGATATAATGGTGTACAAATAAGAGATAAGTTCGAAAATGTCTTAGATGAATTACAAAAGGATTCTGTTATAAGAAGTTGGAGATATAATGAAGAGATAGATGAAAACCGTGTTGGAAAAAAAGGTTGGTTCAATAATTACTGGTCAAAATTAAATGTGGTTATATTACCAACAGAAATTGTTGTAAAAGAAAATCAGAAAAAATTAAACATAGATTCAACTAATTCAGTTACAGCAGAAATTATTGAACGTATGAATCATTTAAGTCATGATAATAGTTCCTTTTCTGAAGATAACAACTTGTTCAAACAAACAGAGTTCTTTCAAAAAGAAATTGCTACAACTATAGAGTTAGATATTGAGACTTCTAAAGAAAAAACCACCACAAAGCAAACTCCTAAAAAGGAGTTTGCCGAACAGCAAGCTTTTAATTTTGTACAAGATGTTGAAGTGTCTGTTTCACCAGATAGTATGAAAGAAATGATTGACTCTTTAAGCATGAGTATCCGACAAGCAGCTGAAGAAATCGGGATTGCACATACTACCCTTTCTAGATATATAAGGAGAGAAAATAAACGTCAAAATAATAAAAATGATGAAAAAATGCTTAATTGGTTAAAAGAAAAGAAAAAAGTTCTTATTTAATCTAATCTCCCCTACTTTGACAAAGTATTATATAAATTTAGAAGATCTGAAAATACCTCATTAAATAATATTACAACTATTTCCCATCACAATTGTGGTGGGTTTTTAATTCCTCATACAAATTATTTTGTTACTACATATAAAGAATTATTAAATATCAATAAACTATTTAAAGAATAATTAGTGACCTATTCATCGGATAGTGATTAATCATTCTATTTTATAATGACCTTTAAACTACCAGTGATTCATCATTCTCATAACAAATCACCTTTTAAATGAGTGAAATTTTTTAATATTATTCTCATCGAATGCTCTACTCAATCACCTATTTATTAGGTATTAATAACATATTTCACTTTTTAATAATGGGTTTAATCATTAATGAATAATTTGTTTCATAAGTTAGTATTATGAGGCACAAATGATCAATAATATAGTAAGAAGTGTTTAATAATGAGTGATCACTAGTGATCGATGATTAACATGTGATCACCTAAATAAACCGCAAGAAGGTGCTAAAAATAAAAAAAATTATATTATAAACTAAATTCTTTTAACTTAGCGAAGTTAACATTTTGAAAATTCAAATATATTATAGTGTCTGATTTTAGAGTGTTTTTATAGAGTCTATAAACAGATACTATATCTTGAAATATTATTAGGTAAAGCTGAATAAAGCTAATAAATAGCGAAATCCAAATAGTGTCTATTATAAGACACTATTTGGATTTCGAAACATAAAACGAACAAAAAATTTCTTGTTAATTTGTTGTTTTTTTATCATTTCATTAAATATTTTCACAAATAACATCCATATTAATTAGATTTTTTAAAAAACATTATTATAAATCCAATAAAGTCTCTTAATATAGACACTATGTTAAATCCCTTTAAGTATAATGTTTAATGAACATTTCAATATCATATTTTACTCTAGTTTCTAAATAGAGATTCTTGATACAGACACTATGATGAGGTAATATATAGTAAACTATGAAAATATAGGAGGTGTACTAATTGGATTCAACGCTTCATAACATACATAAAAATGTTGTATTTCCTAAAGATGTGATTCACTTATTCACTGATATCATCATCAATGATCCTGTATCTTGGAAAGTGTTTATATATATTGGTCGAAGCCTAAAAGAGCAACAAAAAACAGTGAATCACATTAGAGGAATAACAGTAAATGATATAGTTGAAAATGTTAAAATTGAACGAAAAGAAAGAGTACATAAAGGAAAAACATTCGTTTATCAAAAAACAATTACCAATATTGATAGGAAAGCAGCTGAGAGGATAGTTGACAAACTTTTAGATATGTCCCTCCTTTATTACACCCCTGTAAAACCCTATAAATTTCTCTATATGTCAAATAGAGGTTGGCAAATTACTGAAGAGATCATTAATAGAAAGAAGGAGAATAAAAATGGCTAAAACTTTTACAAAAAATACACCAGCAATTAACATGACTTTAGTTGGGTTTGGACAAGCAGGAACTCGTATGGTTGACGAGTTTGCTGCCCTTAAAGATGGTAGTGGTAAATCTGTTTACAACTGTTTAGCTTTAAATAGTAATGATGGTGATTTAAAAGGATTAAGGTATATCAGCGAGTCCAATAGAGTATCCCTAAACCTTGGTGGACTCGGAAAGAATCCTCAAAAGGCTATTACAATATTAGAGGAAAACCAAGATGTTAAACATCGATTAAAAACCTTTATTCAAGATCGTGTAAGACCAACAGATGACCTAGTGCTATTTTTTGCAGGATTAGGTGGAGGAACTGGTACATCTACCATTGTAAAAGCAATAGAGGAATTCTATGAGTTTAATAATAAACCAGTTATAAAACAGGAATTAATAAAACTTCAAAGTGAAGTATCACCAAAAGAATTTAAAGAGAACATCAAAAAATATATGCGTTTAGCCGTACAAAGAGCAGAAAATGACTTTATAAAAGTTGGTGTAGTGGTTACTCTTCCCCTTCGTGCAGATGGGCCTGATGCATTAAGACAGGTCAATGATTTTGCACAACGAATTTGGAAAATTGCACAGGATAAAACCAAAGGAATTGCATTTGTTACATTTGCTGATAATCAATATTTCTATGATGAATTTAAAAAACTCCCAGAAAATGAGCGAGGAGATATCGAAAACTATAGAGATTTTGCAAATAAGCGAATTTGTGAAGTTCTTCATGAATTAAATACAGCTACAACTGGTGGAGGAACAAGTGTTACCTTTGATTCAGAAGATTTCAGACGCGTAATACTTGAAAACACTGGTACATTAGTTATAAATAAACTAAGTAAGCCAATGCAGGATATTACTAATGGACATGATATTAAAGAAATGTTCATAAAAGCAATGGATGGCAGCTGCTTACACCAACCTATCCAATTGATGAATAAGTTAGTAACTGGAGAAACTGTGGCTTCTAAAGTTCACCATATTGGTTTATTAGCTATTTTAGATGAGAAAAAGTCTATAGGCTCAGCATTTATTGATGATGCCCGAGTAGATATCATTGAGAATAATACTTTTTCAATAAGTGGAACTGTTTTTACTGGTTACCTTGAAGAAAAAAACGACCACTCCTCTACTGTTTACACTTTTTATAAAACAGATGGTCTTCCAAATAGACTAGCCAAAGGATTAGTTAGAGAATATGAAGAGTTCCAAGAAAGACAAAAAGCTATTGTTTACCAATCATCTTCCATTGAAACAATTAGTGATGATATAGATGATGATGACTTTGATTTCGACCTTGCTGAATTTGGCTTTGATGAGGTAGCTTCAACAAAAGAAGAAAAAACTAATGAAACCGAAGACTTTGAAGTAGATCTAGATAGTTTAGATTTTGATAAATTAGATGATTAACAGTCACTGATGATAAGTACTTAGGCTGTCGACAAAGTCGGCAGCCATTTTCTTCACCTTGATAAAGTTTAATATACAGTATGATTATTTCGAATTGTTATCAATATATGTGAATTTCAGAAGCAAAAACCCCTCTTTCTTCTTGCATTTCCGGATAATGAAGTTATCTTCACTCTTTAATCATTTCTTTTATTAATTTACCTCCTCTTCCATTTAAATGTACTACTAATGCTGCAATAGCATTATAGAGTATAAGATTATATGTTAATAGAATAAGCCATAACTTTAAATCTAAAAAGATTTAATTTTGCAAACCTATCAATACAACACAACCTTAACCCCTGTTTTGTTAAGCACCGGTGACGTGTTAGTCACTAGTGACGTTTGAGCTGTGATTAACCGATGACAGATTAGTCACCGGTAAATAACCAATGATTAACTAAAGGTGATTTATTAATCACAAGTGATTTATATGTTATCAATCATTATAACTAAAAATTACTCACTGATTTCAACTCACCGACAAGTGATTCATCATTAATTTAAGATGCATCACTTGTTAGATAAAAGTGATTAACTACTAATTGGGTGTTAATTACATATAATCTAGCAGTGATTAATCATTATTAGGGTTTGTATCTTTAGTGATTAACTAATTGTAATGATTGAACGATTAGTTTTTAACTTGTGATTAACCACCAATTACATCATAAGTAATAGTGATTAACAACTTGTGCATTAGTGTTTACAAGTCTTTTGAAAAAAATATATATAATTCTTGAAGGAATAGTAGAAAGAAATGTATTATTAATATAATAGAATATGTGAATCATCATATGATCTTAACTAGTGAATACTTCATCATCTGTGATTCATCATTTGGGAGGGAATCCGATTTGAATGAGCCAGTAAATAATACATATTGGCAAATCACTGAATTTGCAGAAAAGGTAACTGAACAAATAGACGGGTCAGTTCATTATAATACAGTTGCAAAATGGTTTAATAAACTTGAGACGATGGGGGTACATTATGTAAACCGTGCAGCTGGAGAAAAAATATATGACGAATTAGACCTTGAAATTGGAATTTTTATATATCAGAAAAGATCAGAAAAATGGCGCTTAGACGTTATTTTTGAAAATTTATCAAAATATATAGAAACTAGACCTTTCCCTGAAGATTGGGAAGGGGAGAATACACTTTCTGTTAACTATTCAGAAATTGAAGATGCTATTATCAGAAAGATCTCAACTCGAATCCAAGAGCAATTAATAAATTCACAAAAAGAGCTTGCTAGTACAATGGAACAAATTGCTACTGCTAAGATATCGTCATTATTACCTCAGCCTAAGTCGGATGAAGAGATCCGAGCTGAAAAATTAAATTCAGCATTATTGCAAATGAAATTAAATAATAAATTAGAAGAGGAAGCTCTAGAACAGTGGAATAAACAACCTGATCACATTAGAATCCGGAAAGTTGGTTTATTCAGAAAAGAAGAAAACTATAACGAGAAAGAGAAATTCATTAGAAAATATAAAACTGATAATATGATAAGAATCCTTAAGGAAGAGTTAGATATTGATTAAAGATATCTTTCATAATGAATCTATTACAAGATACTCTAAAATAAAGTATTTAACACCGCCTCATTTTTAGGTTGGTGTTAAATCAACTTTAAAAGGGCTTTTCTATTTCTGTTTTTCTATCCAATCAATAATCGACTGGTTAACATTTTTTCCATTTCCTTTTAATTCATGATAAAGATAAGAAATCAGTCCCATCCAAGTTATTTTTTCTTCATAAGGATTATTATCGTTAATAAATTTTAAAATTTGTTGAAGTTCTCTCATTCTTTTTTCATCAAGATGTGTACTAAGACTTTCTTTGACATACCTATTAAGGAAGTTGGTATTTCTTACTGATGCATCTAATAATAAAAATGTAGCTTTGGATACTGTGACGTCAAGGGCGTACGCTAAGGAATTAATCTGTTCATAAGTTGTTTGAGTAAATCTAATGGTTATCCTTTCTTTACCACCTACTATGTTTGACTTTTGCAATGAAGGTCTGCTTAAATCACCCAAATAGAATGTATTCTCTCTCCGATAATCCCTTCTAAATTTATCTGATAACAATTCAATAACCTTTTTTGATTGAAGACCAAATTCACATAGTGCTTCTGCAACATCCTTTACAGGTTTATCAGTGATATAAGATAAACGATAGATACATTCCCGAAGTTGGATTGGAATAGTGGGTTTGACATCTCTTTTTTTATCTGAGCGTTGCTGCCTCATCTTCTGTTCTACAGCCACTTTTTCATCCTCCTATGTCTCTTTAACATTAGGACACTGTCTTTCTGTCCTTTTATTTATTTCATCTATATTAGGGAAGTAGGGGAGATATGTATATTTTTTTAAATAATGGGACATTCTATAGAAGAAAGAATGTGGAAGGAGATAATTCAAATGGGTCTTACTAAAAAAGATGCAGAAGCGCTAGCTAAAAAGATAATATGTCATTCCAAGGAGACAGGGATTCCTCTAAAGAAAAAGAAGAAGAGGAAAAATTAAGAAGAAGCTTAATAGTGTCCTAGGTGTGTCCTAAGGAAAAACTATAACATTTACATCAATATTTGATTTGTAAATAAAGAATTGTAATTATTTTTTATCTGACGTCTAGAAGTACCACTAAAAAGAAATTCTGATTTCGATCCAAATCTTATTTTTAAAAGAAAAACTTTTAGGTTATATTAACTTCTGAACTTACAGTTGATTCCATCGTACTAAAAAAATAAGCTTTATTAATTGCGATACTTTAAAACAGTATGTATTAAGTGGATTTTTCTCATATTATCCCTTTTTAAGATAATTAAACCATACAATAAATTCACATAAATCTTAAGTCGACTTATAAGTAGTTGGCTTTTTTGATTTTGCAAATAAAATAACATATACGTTTCATTGTTTTTATATGAATAACATACTGGTTCAGAGAATAGATTCTTTTGCTTAATGAGTAAAACGTTGAAAATATATCCATCATTGACTAATTAAAAAAAGTCCTTCCGAAAGGAGGGGCTTTAATGTAAATAATAATATGACTTGCCACAGGAGGACCTCATACAAATATATAGTTGGTACCTTTCTGAGATTGTACAGATATTAATTTTAATCAAAATACAAATTTCCAAGTCTACAAAATCCATATTAAGGGAAGAGTAGGAAGTTTAAGATTATTTATCAGGACTTTTTACTAAGATCGTTACTTACAAGATTAATTCTTTTGATCCATATTTTACGACCACTAAAAAACAAATTGACAACGATAAAAAATGAATCATATAATCAACTTAAGATATTTCAAAAACATAGTTCTACATTATAAAACAAACTTCTTCTACATTAAAGTGCTTCTATGGAAAATATCAGTCATAAATGTTTTAATAGAAATTGTTTTTTTATCATATAAAAACGCAGTTTTATATTATAAAACAATGATGTTATTCCATAAAAGAGCGGTAGAAGAAGTTTTTTTATTCCACCTAATGAATACGCTTTCAAAACACATGGGATTGGGAGGGACTTAAATGAAAAAAAGAAGGATGTTTGGATTTGCTGCAAGTGTAACTTTAGCGGGGGCAATACTTCTGGCGGGTTGTAGTAGTGAGGGGACAAAAACTAACGGAGCTGGAGTTGAAAAGAAAACCATAAAGGTTGCGCATTATTTTGCCGATAATCATCCTCAAAACATTGCCTTAAAGGAAAAATTTAAAAAAATAGTTGAGGAAGAAAGCAATGGTGAATTAGAGGTACAGATTTATGCGAACAGTACATTAGGAGCAGAAAAAGAATTTTACGATGGTGTTAGAAATGGAACCATCGAAATGGGAATTCCAGGACTAATCATGCAGGCAGACATACCCAAAATGGGAGTTCCAGAATGGCCATTCTTATTTAAAGATTTTGAACATGTTAAGAAGGTTTTAAATGGTCCGATTGGTGAAGAAATAACAGCAGATTTGGATCCCAAACATGGGGTAACACCTCTTGCTTGGAGTGCTAATGGATTTAGAATGTTTTCAAGTAATCGAACAATAGAGAGTATGAAAGACTTTGATGGATTACGACTTAGAATGCCAAACATTCCAAACTACATAAAACTAGGAGAAGCTCTTGGAGCAAATGTAAGTCCTTTGCCTATTTCAGAAATATTTACTGCACTTGAACAAAAAGTTGTTGATGCACAGGATAACCCAATAGCAACATTAAGAAATTCCGGCTATTACGAAGTCCAAAGTGACGTATTAGAATCAAAACATATGTTTAGTCCAAATATTTATATTATTAATAGCAAATTCTATAAAAGTTTAACAGAGGAACAACAAAAAATTATTGAAAAAGCTGCTAAAGAGGCAGCTGCCTACGAATTTGATTTATTGGAAAAAAGCTATGAAGAGGACAAAAAGTACCTTAAGGACAATGGAATAAAATTTACAACTCCTGATGAAAGTTTTGTTAAAGACATGTTAAAAGCAAGTCAACCTGTATACGATGAAATATTTGCGGAAAATGAATGGGCGGAAGAACTTGTTGAAAAAATTAAAGCAGAAAAATAAATGGGCTTTCGTTAGAAAGGGGAGATGAAAGATGGATAGAATATCAAGATTTTTAGAAAATACGTTGAACATTATCATGGCTATAGCCTTAGGAATCATGGTAATACTCGTTTTTGGAAATGTAGTTCTTCGTTATTTCTTTAACTCAGGGATTACTTGGTCAGAAGAAATGTCACGCTACCTCTTTATTTGGTTAACTTTCCTAGGTGCTATTGGAGCTTTTAATAATAAAGAACACTTAGGTGTTGACATGGTTATTAAACGTCTACCGATTAAGGCGAAAAAGGTAGTTCTTATATTAGGTGATTTACTGATGTTATTTGTACTTGTACTCATCCTAGATGGCAGCTGGAAAATGACTTTGATTAACATTGATAGTACTGCACCTGCTACGGGTATGCCCTTAGCATTTGTATACGGTACAGGTATTCTTGTAAGTGTTTCAATGGGTTTAATTATAATCAATAATTTGTACCGGATCATCTTTAACAAAATAACGAATCAAGAACTAGACATGATTAATGAATCTGAAGAGCTAATCTCCCTACATGGTGATGTTTTTATCTCAGAAGATCATATTGTTAAGAAGGAGGAGAAACACGGATGATTGGAGTTTTTGTCGGATCTTTACTCGGAGCTATGGGACTTGGAATTCCTATTGCCTTTGCCCTACTCGTGAGTAGTGTCGTGTTAATGTATTTTCTTGGAATATTTGATAGTCAGATCATTGCACAAAACTTAATCAGCGGAGCTGATAATTTCCCACTAATGGCGATTCCATTCTTTATGTTGGCAGGAGAGGCAATGAATCGCGGGGGGTTGTCAAGACGTATCGTCGAAATGGCTATGACAATGGTTGGTCATATCAAGGGTGGACTCGGTTATGTTGCAATCATTGCCAGCGTACTTTTTGCGAGTTTATCTGGCTCAGCAGTTGCTGATACAGCAGCTCTTGGTGCGATATTAATCCCAATGATGGTGAAATCTGGATATAACAAAAATCGATCAAGTGGGTTAATTGCCTCTGGAGGAATCATTGCTCCAATCATCCCACCAAGTATTGGCTTTATTATTTTCGGGGTAGCCAGTGGAGTTTCAATTACAAAACTTTTTATGGCAGGAATCGTACCAGGTCTATTACTAGCTGTTGGTTTGACGATTACTTGGGCAATAATTGCACGTAAAGATAATGTAGCTGTACAGCCTCGTGCTTCTGCAAAAGAAATTTTCAGATCGCTTCGTCAAGGGATTTGGGCTCTTTTTCTTCCTATCATTATTATTGGAGGATTGAAATTTGGATTGTTTACTCCTACTGAAGCTGCAGTAGTTGCTGCGGTATATGCTTTATTCGTAGGTCTAGTAATCTATAGGGAAATGAAAGTGAAAGAATTGTTCGATGTATTCGTTCATGCTGGAAAAATGACTAGTGTTGTTATGTTTTTAGTTGCAGCTGCACTTGTTTCATCTTGGCTGATTACAGTAGCTAATTTACCTCAAGCAGTAATCACCTTGCTTGATCCGTTTCTAGATAATCCTTTCCTTCTATTAATAATGATTAATTTACTGGTTATTGTAATAGGAACAGCAATGGATATGACACCTACTATTTTAATATTGACACCTGTTTTAATGCCGCTTGTCGAGGCAGCTGGAATTGATCCAGTCTACTTTGGTGTACTGTTTATCTTAAATAACGCGATTGGTTTGCTTACACCACCTGTTGGTACCGTTTTAAATGTAATGTGTGGTATTAGTAAAATTAGTATGGAAGATATAATGAAAGGTGTATGGCCATTCTTACTTGTTGAAGTAATCATACTAATCTTGTTAATCTTGTTCCCTTCATTAGTATTAGTTCCACTTGATTGGTTTACCTCTTAGAGGAGTTGATCATTTTTAGTAGACTCTATTATGTTAGATTAATAACTTATTGGAGGAATTATAATGAATAAATGGATTAAAAGTTTTGCTGCTGGAGTGGTTCTACCAGGTATTTTACTATTAGGTGCTTGCAGTAGTGCAACTCAAAATAAAAGCGCAGCTACTACATCGGAAGGTATTCAAGAAAGAACGATAAAAGCAGGGATTGGTAATAGTGAAACACATCCACAAGGGCAAGGTATGGCTAAATTTAAAGAACTTCTTGAGGAAAAAAGTGGCGGAAAAATGAAAGTACAAAACTTTTTTGATGCCACTCTTGGAGATGATCTAAAAATGACAGAAGCTCTTCAAGCTGGCTTACAAGAAGTAACGGTTCCATCAACTTCACCACTTGTTGGAATGATAAAGGAATTTGGTATTTATGACTTCCCGTTTGTCTTTAATTCTGAAAAAGAAGCTTACACTGTTTTAGACGGAACTGTAGGAAAAAAATTATTAGATAAATTACCCGAGCATGATTTAGTAGGTCTTGGATACTGGGAAAATGGTTTCCGAAACCTAACTAACAGTAAACATCCTATTGAAACCGTAAAAGATTTCAAGGGACTTAAAATACGAACAATGCAAAATGAAGTGCACTTAGACGCATTTTCAAAATTAGGAGCCAATCCATCTCCTATGGCTTTTTCTGAAGTATTTACTGCCTTAGAATCAGGAACTGTTGATGGACAAGAAAACCCTTTAGCAACAATAAAAACACAAAAATACAATGAAGTACAAGATTACTTAAGTCTTACAAAACATGTATATACACCATTTGTATTTCTTGTCAGTAAAAAATTCTGGGATAGTCTATCAGAAGAGGAACAAAAAATTATGAGTGAAGCTGCACAAGAAGCAGGGGAATATCAACGTACACTTAATCAAGAAGAGGATGAAAAAGCTCTTAAAATTCTAGAAGAAGAAGGAATGAAAATTAACGAAGTTACACCTGAGGAAGCAGCAAAAATGAAAGAAAGCATTCAGCCAGTAATAGACGACTTTGCTAAAAAGTTCGGTGAAGATCTTGTAGAAGAAATGATGACAGAAGTAGAAAAAGTACGAGAAAATTAATCCTGCAAGAATTGTAGTTTAGGAGGAGTAAAATTGGATATTATTTCGGAACTTTTACGAGGAATCCAATATCCCAAAATGGTTAAAGTCCAGCAAAAATTTCATGCACCTCAGCTCGTAGATGTAGCGAGCGAGGTGCAAAAAGCAATAAATAAAGCAGGGGTTTTATCAAAAATATCAGTTAATGACCAAGTGGCGATTGCAGTGGGAAGCAGAGGAGTAGCAGACCTGCCAATACTTGTAAGAGAAACAGTTGCGGCTGTACAAGAAGCGGGCGGCAAACCATTTATTGTTCCTGCAATGGGCAGCCATGGCGGTGCCACAGCAGAAGGGCAAATCGATGTTCTTCATCAACTGGAAGTTACTGAGGCAGCAGTAGGGGCACCAATAAAGTCATCGATGGAAGTTGTAAAAATAGGTGAATTATCGAATGGTCTTCCTGTATATATGGATAAATTCGCCTACGAATCGGATAAAATTATCGTTATAAATCGAATAAAGCCGCACACTGCATTTCGCGGTCCAGTTGAAAGTGGTCTCATGAAAATGATCACAATTGGTTTAGGCAAGCAAAAGGGTGCCGAAGCTGCGCATGCCTACAGCTTTAAATACATGGCAGAACATGTCCAAGAGATGGCAAAAATCTCTCTTTCGAAAGCTCCAATCATTTTTGGTCTTGCTACCATAGAGAATGCCTATGATAGGCCTGCTAAAATAGTCGCTGTACATGCGGAGAATTTGGAAAAGGTTGAGCCAAGACTTTTGATTGAAGCAAAATCATTAATGCCGAAAATTCATTTCGATCAGATCGATGTTCTTATAGTAAATGAGATTGGAAAAGACATTTCAGGAGATGGAATGGATCCAAATATTACAGGCAATTTCGCAACACCTTATGCATCAGGAGGGCCAAATGTTAAACGCACGGTTGTCCTGGGTCTAACTGAAAAAACACATGGAAATGCCAACGGAATTGGTATGGCAGATATGACAACAAAAGCCGTTATGAATGAAATTGAGTGGGAAAAGGGGTATGCAAATGCATTAACAAGTACAGTGACCGATGTTATAAAACTCCCAATGTGCTTAGACACACAAGAATTAGCTGTTAAAGCTGCAATTAAAACATGTAATGCTTTTGATTTAAATCAAGTAAGAATCGTACGGATCAAAAATACACTTGAAATTGATGAAATTTGGATTTCTGAAAGTATGGTCGAGGAGGCTGAAAAAAATAGTAATTTAGTTATTGTATCAGATCTTGAAGATCTTGTTTTAGTTTAATAGACAGACTTAGAAATTTAATACAATAGTAGAAAATAGTTGTAGCCGAAATAAAAATGTAATTTGGATACATAGTAATCAAGCGGATCTACCTAACTAACTTAAGCATATCATTGCTGGACTGCACTATGGATTGGTTTAATTTTAGTTTGAGTGATTTTGCAATCGTATTCAATATTGCATCTGTACAGGCATACTCATGAAGCTAACAGTGTTGTCCTTTGTTCTATGTCCTATCTGCTATTTCTGAAAATACGATACATGATTATGAAAAGGAGGGTTTGTTACTACATATATATATAATAGTAATAAAGTAATGAATGCTCGTTATCTTTCCGATATAATAAACAAAAAGAATGATAGAGGAGTGAGGAACAATGCCTATCATCCAATCAGTGGAACGAGCATTGAAAATACTGGATTTATTTGACGAGCGTGATAGAGAGTTAACCATAACAGATATTAGCAAACGCTTAAACTTGCATAAAAGCACTGTACATTCATTATTAAAAACTCTGCAACAGAAGCACTATATTTCACAAGATGAAGAAAATGGGAAATACTCTCTCGGCTTAAAATTATTAGAACGAGGGAGCATGGTGGTAAGCCATCGTGACTTACGAAATATTGGTAGAAAACATTTAGAATGGCTTTCAGAATCAACAAACTTAACTATTCACCTTGTAATTTTAGACGGGCAAGAAGGTGTCTATGTTGATAAAGTTGAAGGTAAAGGGGTTACTGTTTTGTATTCTCGTATCGGCAGACGTGTTCCGATTCATACAAGTGCAGTAGGAAAGTCACTTGTTGCTACAAAATCAGACTTAGAACTCAATTTACTATTAGAAGGTTATCAGTTTACAAGACCTACAGAAAAATCGATAAGTTCTAAAGAGGAATTTTTATTGGAAATTGAAAAAGTACGACAGGCAGGTTATTCAGTTGATAATGAAGAAAACGAACCAGGCATTTATTGTTTAGCTGTTCCCATTAAGAATTATTCTCGTGAAGTAATTGCAGCTATAAGCATATCGATGCCTTCATCTAAAATTAATGAAGAAACCATTGGACATTATATTGAAATTTTAAAAGAATGCAGCAATAGAATTTCATATGAGCTTGGATATGAATATCAAAAAATATAATGTGTGACAACATGTCAGATAGGAGAATTATAATTAAGAATTATTCGGTATTTAAAAAGCAATGAAATCAACTTGCTATAGTAATAAATGATAACCAAGTTAGACAGCCTTTCTCGTAATTTTATGTTGTTGATTGAAACGGCACGTCAGAATAATAAAACAGCATTTGATATTATTAAACAATTGTCGATGAGAAAGAAAGACAACTATAAAAGTGATTAAAAAACTCTCACAAAAAATCAGAAGTCCAATAGAAATAGAGGGTTTCTATACTTTCGGTACATCTTGATATATGTAAGGAGTGGAGACAAGTGACCTTAAAAGTATTATTAACTGATTATGAGTTTGAGCATTTACAATATGAGGAAAAGATTTTTCTTGAAAGCGGATTGGACATTGAATTTATTAAAGCTCAATGCAGAACAGAAGAAGAGGTAATAGACCAAGCAAAAGATGTGGATGCAATTTTAAACCAGTACGCTCCTCTTTCAAGAAGAGTAATTGAATCACTTGAAAACACAAAAATCATTTCCCGTTACGGTGTAGGCGTCAATACGATCAATCTAGATGCTGCAAAAGAAAAAGGGATTACAGTAGCCAACGTACCAGATTATGGAATGGAGGAAGTATCAAATCATGCATTAGCACTATTGCTTTCATGGGCACGCAAAGTGACACTATTAAACAATGAAGTAAAAAAAGGGAAATGGGACTTTAAGGCGTGTATGCCAATTCATCGCTTTAACGAGCAAACGGTTGGTGTTCTCGGCTTTGGTCGTATTCCGCGTCGTTTCATAGAAAAAGTGAAACCGCTCGGATTTAAAACAGTAGCATATGACCCTTTCGTATCTGCAGAAGAAATGGTTGCTGTCGGAGTTCAAAAAATGGAGCTCGATGATTTGATTCGTAAAGCAGATTTTTTGTCAATACATGTACCTCTTATTCCTGATACATTCCATTTAATTAATGAAGAGCGCCTACTTCAAATGAAGAGAAATGCGGTCATCATAAACACTGCACGAGGTCCAATCATTGATGAAAATGCACTTGCAGTTGCACTTAAAAAAGGCATCATAGCAGGAGCTGCACTAGATGTGACAGAAGAGGAACCGGTAAGCATCGAGAGCCCGCTTCTTCAAATGGACAATGTCATCATTACACCGCATAGCGCATGGTATTCTGAGGAAGCAATGATTGAACTTCGTCAAAAGGCTGCAAAAAATATCGTTTACGTCTTAAATGGCAAAAAAACACCATATGCATTAACTTAACAGACGAAATCACCATCAGTTTAAGATACTTTAGGAAACGAAAGCCATCCCTTATTTTACAATGTGCAACCGCACACCAGGGGAAATGCTTGTTTGGATTAGAAAACACGATAATATCCCCCCTAAGTTGGGGCTCTGCAAATGTCATAATAAAATAAAATTTAAAGGTATCGATATTATTCACTTGAATGCATGGCAACTTATTAACGCTTAGTGATTTGGTATCGTATATTAGGCAACTCCCTGAGGAAATATTCAAAATAAAAATATGCATATCTTTTAACAATGGCCATCCAATATGGATGGTTTCTTTATTTTTTTATAAAAATATCACTTTATTAAATCAACTTAACTGGGATTTTTAGATGCCATTAACAAAAAGGAGAAGGAAGTTAAATATGCACTTTGGGAGATAAATTGCACTTACTAAATGTGCAGTTGCTTATACAACTTTAAATCCAAGCTATATTCATATGAGAAATTAACTGTGTTTGTTCATTATTTTTTCAAATTGGAAGATATAAAAAAATATAGTAAATGTAGATTTTTATATGTTATAATTTCCTTATCGATTATCGATTATCGATAATTAAAACAAGGTTACTTTCTCACCTTTTATTTCGTTCTTGTATAAAGATACATATTTTCGTAAGTAAGCAGCACTTAGATTTTTGCATTTGAAATAATTTTCTATGTCTAATTTTTATTAAAGGGGAAATGGAAATGGACATGCAAATTCATAATCAAGGGATTTTTGGGAAGGATAACGTCATTCTAAAGTTGATGAGGAATTATTATCTAATGGACCTAGTATCAAATGATGGTGAGAGACAACATAATTTAAAACAAGAATTATCCTATTTGAAATTAAATCCTTCTTTTACATTTCCAGTTTTAGCAGTAGTGGATTCTACAAGTACATTTTTGAATGAGCGTGAGAAAAGAAAGTATATGGAGGGAATCATAGATTTCTTGCAGCATCAAGCAGGTGACAACATAATCGTATTTATGGATGTGGAAAGTCATATTGGATTATTGTTCTCATGGGTATCTAAGGATTTTATAGAATTTATTCATGACAAGTTAAACGAACATTTCAAATATCCGGTTAATATTGGTGTAGGTAAACCATGCAACAGATTAGAGAATGTGCACCAATCTTATCATCAGGCCCTGTTAGCTTTACAAGATAAGTTTTATAAAGGACTTGGCCAAATTGTTTATTATAGTGAATTGAGTAATTATCAAGAATTAAGCAACTATCCGCTTACTAAGGAAAAAGAGTTATATGAATTCATTCGATCTGCAGAAGATTGCATTGAAATTGAATTTGCTGTAGAGGATTTTTATCAATATTTTTTGCAAAATGGTTTGATTGATAAAACATATATTTACGAATTAACGATAAGGCTTCTGGTTGGAATTGAAAAAAGAGTCCAAGCTGAACTTGGGGAAGTAAGCGCTTGCAAGAATGTAGAAATTATGTCAATTGTAAGGATGGAAACCTTTCAGGAAATTAAGGATTATGTAAGTGAACATTTAACTGCATTGCATGAGGTCATTACTAAAAACGGAAATCATAGCAGCATTATCAAAAAGACCATTCAATACATGGAACAAGATTGCGAGAATGTTTCATTAGATAGTGTAGCCCAAAAGGTGTATGTTACACCGACGTATTTGAGTTCGTTATTTAAACTAAATACGGGAAGAACGTTTATTGAACACTTGACTGATATCCGAATTCAAAAAGCGAAGGAATTATTGAAAAATACACATTTAAAAAACTATGAGGTGGCCGAAAGAGTTGGATATAAGGACTCCAGATATTTTAGCCAGATCTTTAAAAAGAAAGTCGGAGTTACACCAAGTGAGTATAGAGATAAGGTAGAAGAGATAGCAGGATAATACTTTTATCCTTTTCAGTAATATAGACTAAAAAGGATTTTTTTAAAAAAAAGGGTCAAGTCCCCTAATAAACACCAATTGGTTTGGGGGACTTGACCCTTTAGCTTTCTAAGGTAGGTATATATTATAAACGAACGTCGTTAGCGGGACCTTCTTCTTCTAATTTATGTGCTGCTTCAATCTCTTTATCCCATGTTAGATGCTGGTATTCAGCTGCTTCTTCAGCTTGATTAAACCAGTTTGTAAAGTCTTGCCATAGCGAAACTGTCCAAGAAGCATCAATTTGTGCAGTACTATAAACACCTTCTTTTAAACGTATAAAGCCAAAAATATCACGCACTTGGGATTTTTCCGCTTGCACAACTGTCTCCTCAGCTAAGTGTGCTGGAATAAAAATAACACCGCTTGGTGTCCCAAGTACAACGTCACCGGGAAGACAAATTGCCTTGCCTATACGAGCGGGAACATTCATACCAACCATAGTGACATCATTAATTGCTGTAGGGTCACTACCACGATAGTAAACATTGATGTTATCAATTTCTTCAATTTGCTGAATGTCGCGAATACCTCCCCAAATAACTGCTCCGCCTCTTTTTGTTCGTGTAGAGATAGCGGTTGAAAGGTTTCCTCCAACATATGTTCCTTGAAAAATTTTATCGAACATATCAACAACCACAACATCATCTTCTACAAGAGAATCGATCACCCATTGATTAAAAAAGCCTTTTCTTCCTTCATGCTCATGTCCATAGTTAAGCAGCGCCTCGTGTAGGTCAGGTCGTTTTGGTACCATCACAGCAGTGACTGCACGACCTACTATAGTTTTTTCAGGATGGATGATTTTAAAATCTCCTTCAAATTGGTACGTATACCCCCTGTGCCAAAGCGGACCCCATGCTTCCTCTAAATTTATTTTGCGGATCCTGCGAAGAATATCGTCTGAAACCTTAGGACGACCGTTTTCAAAACGTTCGCCTTTCCATAGTGGTGTTAATTGAATAATGTCTTCGCGATTGTCAAACCTATTTTTTACTAAATCCATGCAAAAGCACCTCTTCCTCTTGTTTTATCTTTTTCCGCACCCAATTGCTTATAGCATGATGCGGTGACATTTTTGCTACTGCCATGTCTTATGTCTAATTTTTAAGGAGATTCACCTTTTTGTCGATGCGAGTATTTTAAGAAGTTATTTTATAATTCATAATTTTTTCACACTAGTTTTTTTCAATCAATATTTATATTTAAAAAACAAACCATTCAATAATAAATTCATCTAGCAATTCGTTCGCGTTTTTTGTATGATTTGGAGAAAAAAGCTGCGAGAAGTAGTGAGGTATAATATGAGCATGAAAAACAAGTAAGCCAAAGCATTGTAAAACGCTTGTGTCTAGGGAAAAAAGTAGAAATGTCCGTCCTGCTATACCTCTCGTACTAGAAATCTAATAAATATTGTTGAGATTATCTAAGATTGATCCTTTGAAGAGGAAAAAGAAACAACATCACCAAGGATAAGACTAGGTAAATGGTGTACAAATAAAAAAAAGATAACTACAATAGATATAAGTGCGTATTAACGATAATCGATAATAATTGGAGATGTGAGAATAATGTCTAACAACCAACAACCGATTCATTACAATTCGATAAGTGAACTAATTTATATGACGATAAAAAAGGAGATTCTTGAAATTCAGCTTCCTCCAGGAACCCGGCTTCCTGTTTTAGAAATTGCAAAAAGGTTTCAAGTCAGTCAAGCTCCTGTAAGAGAGGCGTTAGAACGTCTAAAACAGGAAGGGCTAATTATCGGAAAACAAAACAAAGGATCTGTTGTCTCAAATATTACCTCCAAGGAAGTAAAAGATATTTTTGTTTTACGTGAAATGATTGAGGGATTTGCTGTCAGAGAATCAATGCCACATCTGAAAGAATGCGATTTTGATCATTTAAAGGACATTATTCAACTCATGGACCAGGCTATTCAACGAAATGACGTGTTTAAAATGGTAGAGCACGATATGGAATTTCACGGTTATTTTTATGAACGCTGCAATAACCATGCAGTATTAGAATTATGGAATAATATGAAAACTAAAGTAATGAGGTTTATGGCTATATCCAATAAGCACCGCTCTACTGATAAACTGGTAGAGGGGCATCTTGCTTTAATAGACGTATTAAAAACAGGGGATACGGAAAAAGCCGAAAAAACATTCATTGATCATATGAAGTCATACAAGTTGATTCATTTAGAATAGATTTTTCATGCAAGAAATAACCAATCTGAAGAGTAAAGGCTATCGACTGGGAGAGTTCCTGGAGAATCTCAGGGGATGGGCAGTATTAAAGGAGTGAAACATATGACGTGCGTCATTGTCTTATCAGTGATGCCAATTCAATCTGTTGGCCATATGACTAATTCAGCAGCTACGTTAGGATGCATAATGTATTCTTAATAACTTGGGCACTTGGAAACTGCTAGCTTTTTTTCCTTCTAAGCGAAAGCTTTTTAGTAATATTGAAAAAAAGTTTAATTCTTGTTTAGAAAAGCAAATACATAAACAAGTCATTTACTAGTTTAATCTACTTTTAGTAGAGTCAAAAATTCTTTTTAGAATCTTTGGCTCTTTTCTTTTTTTATTGAGTCTTAAAAATTATTTAAACATTCTAAAAAAACAAACAATTTCTTAATATTTTCACATGTGCTATTGTAAGCGCTTTTATTATGATTTTCTATGAGGAGAAATTAAAAACTGAAAGGAGATGGAGCAAGCTGGATGAAGAAACTTAATACAAAAGCCTCGGTGCAAATGTCAAACGTTTCTTTACAAAATGGAGAGGCTAACTTAGAGATAAACACAAGCAAGCCGACACTGTGGTCAAGGGTAATGCAAAGGACAAAAAGAAGAACGAATGAAACAAATTTAGCAGGCTATATTTTTATATCACCATGGTTGATCGGTTTTTTACTCCTTACGTTATGGCCGATGGCACAATCAATTTATTTATCCTTTACGGAATACTCATTGCTTGATGATCCAGTCTGGGTAGGGGGACAAAACTACTCAAATATTTTCTTTAACGATGATTTGTTTTATAAATCTCTTACAGTTACTTTTGCCTTCGTTATCATTTCAGTACCTTTGAAACTGTTTTTCTCCTTAATGGTAGCGATGCTGCTTAATAAGAATTTGAAGGGGATGAGCTTGTACCGAACAGCCATCTATTTTCCATCCTTGATTGGTACAAGTGTTGCCGTTGCCGTCTTATGGAGAAATATGTTTGGCGCCGATGGGTATGTGAATCATGTTTTAAGTTGGTTCGGTATCGAGGGAGTTGGTTGGATTGCAAACCCTGAAACATCATTAGGGACTCTGATTCTTTTGACCACATGGCAATTCGGATCTACGATGGTCATTTTCTTGGCTGGTTTGAAACAGATCCCTCAGGATTTGTACGAATCCGCATCTGTTGACGGCGCAGGGAACATTAAGAAATTTTTTCATATTACGCTGCCAATGCTGTCTCCTGTCATGTTTTTCAACCTTGTGCTAGGTGTGATCGGTTCATTCCAAATGTTCACACAGGCGTTCATTATTACGAAAGGCGGTCCTGTTAACTCTACCTATACGTATGCGCTTTTCCTATTTGAACAGGCTTTTAAACATTATCAGATGGGATATGCATCTGCACTTGCATGGATTTTACTTGTTATTGTTGCTGTTCTGACTGCAATTAACTTTCTTGTATCCCGCTATTGGGTATTTTACGAATCAGATGGGAGAGATACCAGATGAACACTTCCCACTTAAAAGTTTCTAAAATAATTAACCATGCAGTATTAATCTTAATGTCATTGATTATGATGTATCCGGTCTTTTGGTGGGTAGGGGCTTCTTTAAAGAAAACGGAAGAATTGAGCTTGGCTACCATCTGGCCAAAAGTCCCAATGTGGGAAAATTACACAAAAGGCTGGATGGCCACTAGCGAATACTCCTTTACCCACTTCTTTACCAATACACTGTTAATGGAGTTATGGAGTGTGCTTGGTTCCGTATTTACCAGTGCAATCGTTGCATATGGCTTTGCACGTTTAAATTTTAAACTGCGTGGATTTTGGTTCTCGATTCTACTTTTAACCATGATGTTACCTTCACAAGTAACCGTCATTCCACAATATATTATGTACAATACGTTTGGTTTAGTGAATAGCTATATTCCATTGATCCTGCCTCATTTCTTCGGCGGGGGTGCATTTTTTGTCTTTCTGCTCGTTCAATTTATTAGAGGTATTCCAAGGGAACTGGATGAGGCCGCAAAGATGGATGGAGCCTCTGTGTATGGAATTTTCTTTAAAATTATCTTTCCATTGCTGAAACCGTCATTGGTTACGGTGGCAATCTTTACTTTTATCTGGAGCTGGGACGATTTCTTTGGTCAGATTCTCTATTTAAGCTCGATCGACAAATATACCGTTGGATTGGCATTAAAGATGTTTGTTGACCAATTTGAAGTTCAATGGGGTCAGCTTCTAGCGATGTCCTTGCTTTCTATCCTGCCTTCAGCTTTGTTGTTTTTCTTTGCACAAAAGCATTTTATTGAGGGAATTACAACCACTGGTTTGAAAGGTTAGTAGATTAAAAATATCTAAGTTAGAAAGGGGATTTTAGAGAATGAAAAGTCATCGTTTTTGGTACAAAAGCTTGACTGTATTTATGGTTGTTTTGTTGTTGTTATTATCCGCCTGTTCTGGAAATAAAAAGGAGACGTCCGGCAGTGGGGCAGACGGGACTCTTAGCATCATGTGGTGGGGACCACAAGAACGCCATGATGCAACTTTGAAAGCATTGGACATATACACCGAGCAGAACCCGGACGTTAAATTTAAACCTGAGTACTTAGCTTGGGATGGATATTGGAGCAAATTGCCGACTTTGGCGGCATCGAAATCGATGACTGATATTTTGCAAATGGACTCCGCTTACATGGATGAATATGTTAGCAGAGGTACTTTGGAGGACTTATCTGATATTGACCTAAGTGGAATTGTTGATCCAAAAATCATTGAAAATTTAAAAATAGATGGAAAACTATATGGCATCCCACTCAGTCATAATGGACAAGGTCTTGCGTTTAATAAAGCTGAATTGGAAGCAGCAGGAATTCCGCTTCCGCAGAAAGACTGGACGTGGGAGGATTACTTTGACTTTGGTATAAATGCCCGGTCGAAATTACCAGAGGGAAAATACCCAGTTAATGATTATTCATCTGGTTGGGATTGGTATCAATACTATCAAACCTCAATGGGAAAAGGACCAGTACTTGAGGGCGATAAGTTTAACCTAGATAAAGACCTTTGGTTTGAATTCCAAAAGATTCATGAGGAATTTCGGAAGGAAGGCATTGTTCCACCGCCTGATGTACAGACTGCTTTCTTAGAGAACGATCCAAAAGGAGATCCTATGGCTTCAGGTACGGTTATGACAAGAAATGCAACGGTTGGATCTGTCAGCGTACTTGAATCACTAATGCCTGGTAAAGTCGAGGTTGTTAATATTCCTACAGGACCTGCAGGAGGCGGATGGGCACAACCAACTATTTTCTTAAGTATAAGTGCCACTTCAAAGAAGAAAGAGAAGGCGAAGGAATTTGTCAAATGGTTTATTTCTGATATGGAAGCTGGAAAAGTACTTGGTTTGACTCGCGGTATTCCACTCAGTGAAGAAATCTATAAGGAATTAGAGCCGACCTTGGAACCGAAGGATGTCTTAAGTAAAAAGTTGATGGAGACGGCCATTGATAAAGCACTCCCATTTTATCCACCTCCTGCTGGATGGTCTGAATGGGTACAAGCGTATGAAAAAGAAATGCAAGCAGTCATGTATGGACAACAATCTTTAGAAGAAGCGTTTGAAAAAATTAATGAACTAGGAACATCGACTGCAGCTAAGCTTAGCGGAAAGTAATTGATAACTATGTAGTTTGGGAGCTAATACACAAGTTCTCGTTAACTCTATTACTTTATTAATTTAAATGAATGAGGTGTAGGATTATGCAATTAGCTGAGTTTTTTTCATCACGACCAAATCAATTATGGCATCTAGCGAAACAAATGGGCATCGGTCATGCGGTAGGACCGCTCCCACAGAAAGAGAATGGGAACAAACCATGGGAATATGTTAATCTCATGCATATGAAAAATAGGTTTGAAGATTTTGGGTTAAAGCTAGAGGTTATTGAATCCGCCCCGCCAATGAACAAAATTAAACTGGGGCTACCAGGGCGGAATGAAGAAATAGAAATAATGAAGGAATTTATAACAAATATGGGGGCCTTAGGAATCCCAGTATTATGCTACAATTTCATGGCGCAATTTAATTGGTTTCGTACTTCGACGACGATCCGTACAAGAGGTGGTGCACTTGTATCTGGTTATGATCATTCCCAAATGAAAAATGCACAGTTAACTGAAGCAGGTATAGTTACAGAAGAACAGTTGTGGGGAAATCTGGAGTATTTCCTTCAACAAATTGTGCCTATATCTGAAAAAGCGAAAGTTAAACTTGCATTACATCCCGATGACCCTCCGATTTCACCAATAAGAGGGGTATCAAGAATATTGCGAAATGCCGATGCCTTGCAGCGTGCAATTGATTTAGTTCCAAGCGAATACAGTGGAATTACATTATGTCAAGGCACATTGGCAACAGCCGGCGAGGATATACCTTCTGTTATTCGCCGTTTTGCCGAGCAAGATAAAATCTTTTTTGTCCATTTCCGTGATGTGCGAGGAACAGCAGAAAAGTTTGAAGAGACCTTCCATGATGATGGAAAAACGGATATGCTTGAAGCCATGAAAACGTACTATGAAGTAGGTTTCAAAGGACCAGCTAGACCTGATCATGTGCCAACAATGGAAGGAGAGGATAATTCTAACCCAGGATATGAGCTATTAGGGCGTTTATACGGTGTTGGATATATTAAAGGATTAATGGAAGCAGCAGGTAAACATGCTGGAGTAGGGAATAAACAAATTGTGAAACAAGGCTAGAACAGAGAATTAAACTAATACACACGGAACAATGAAATTGCTAAAAAGCAGCTTGTACCTAAAATAACGAGATCTTCAATCGAAGATCTCGTTTTGGCTTTTTAAACTAAGGCTCCAGTTATTTAATTATTCTATATTAATAATAATTTCAAGACCCGTTGGCTTTTCTCTAAAGGGGTCGCTATATTCTTTAAAAACTAAGTCCATCTTTGAAATATCGTCAGGTAATGGTGGGGAAACAATGAAGTTGCATGTATAATATCCTGTTGATCCTCCTGCCCGTTCCAGCCGACAATCATATTGTTCACCTACAAACAATTCAAAAGTAATATGATGATGTAGGTCCATAGGTAAATCTTCTGCTTCATCCCAATCGGTATGAAGTTGTATAACACTAGCATTCTCATACTGGCGAATTACAGTAACCGATTATACATGTCGTCTTTTTCAATCGATTTTAAAACAGATAAATGTTTTCTAAATCCAGTAGGTTCATTACGAGGTTTATAGAAGTCGTCAATTCTCATTGATCCGAACAAAAGTTTAAGAGTGGGTTGCTGCGGCAACCTTTTTCTTAGTGTGCCAGGCATGGCAACTATCTAGGTGGTGAAAGTCCACTGTGGGGGTACACATCGACCAACCACTAAGGAAGCGCAAGGTACTTATCGTGAGGTAAGGGCTGGAGGAAGCGTGGAATAAAATCTTGACTCGACGAACAGAAATCTGATACTAAGGCTCTACAAAGGGATTAGACTCCTAAGCAAGTTAAAGTCCAAAAGATGTGCGTAACTTTGTAGAGTAAATCAGGCGAGTAAAAGAGGAAAGATAGTTGTCTTACCCTGGGAGATCTTGCGGATGTACAGAAGTACAGTCGAAAAAAGGTTTGTCGCAAGAAGTCAGCAGAAGCCATAGTAATGAAATAAATTCATGAAGGGCTGAACAATTTATAGTGTTTCAACACCACGAATGCGTGAGTGACGAACTCCGAATGTGTTAATGGTAAAAGTATGAGCGTATCTCAAAGGATATCCAAAAGGGAGCTATCACTTACTACGTGAGAGGGAAGGAGAAACGAGTGTGGAACTTTTAGAACAGATTCTAAGTAATCTAAATATGAATGAAGCTTACTTACGTGTCTATAAAAATAAAGGTACAAGTGGGGTCGATGGAGCAACAGTCGACGAACTAAAGCAATATCTGAAAGAGAATAAGGATGATCTGCGTCAGCGCATCAGAACAAGAAAATACCAACCACAAGCTGCCTTAAGAGTGGAGATCCCAAAAGGAAATGGAAAGATGCGCAAGTTGGGAATACCAACAGTAGTGGATAGAGTAGTTCAACAAGCCATTCATCAAGTTCTCAGCCCGATATTTGAAGAACAGTTCAGCGAATTCAGTTACGGTTTCAGACCAAAAAGAAGTTGTGAGATGGCGATTATGAAAAGCCTGGAAATTCTGAATGATGGTCATGACTGGGTAGTCGACATTGATCTTGAAAGATTCTTTGATACAGTC
>NZ_LATZ01000013.1 GCF_000981385.1 Bacillus sp. SA1-12 | reverse complement strand
AAAGCTACCCCGGGGATAACAGGCTTATCTCCCCCAAGAGTCCACATCGACGGGGAGGTTTGGCACCTCGATGTCGGCTCATCGCATCCTGGGGCTGTAGTCGGTCCCAAGGGTTGGGCTGTTCGCCCATTAAAGCGGTACGCGAGCTGGGTTCAGAACGTCGTGAGACAGTTCGGTCCCTATCCGTCGTGGGCGCAGGAAATTTGAGAGGAGCTGTCCTTAGTACGAGAGGACCGGGATGGACGCACCGCTGGTGTACCAGTTGTCTTGCCAAAGGCATAGCTGGGTAGCTATGTGCGGAAGGGATAAGTGCTGAAAGCATCTAAGCATGAAGCCCCCCTCAAGATGAGATTTCCCTGTTACTTTGTAACGTAAGATCCCTGAAAGATGATCAGGTTGATAGGTCAGAGGTGGAAGCGCGGTGACGTGTGGAGCTGACTGATACTAATCGATCGAGGACTTAACCTAATACAAAAGCGAAAAGCTCAGTGAATGAATTGTATAATCGTTATCTAGTTTTGAGGGAACATAGTAAACCTTCAAACTTAATACCAAGTAAGAGGATTTCGAGGAACCAACAGTTCAAGGAATCGATTGAGGAGACACCGGAGCGTACAGCTGTACGTGAGGATGTTGACGAATGAGATGACGCAGAAATGTGAAGTTCATCGGGAGCCGAAAACTAATTGTCTGGTGGCGATGGCGAAGAGGTCACACCCGTTCCCATGCCGAACACGGAAGTTAAGCTCTTCAGCGCCGATGGTAGTTGGGGGTCTCCCCCTGTGAGAGTAGGACGTTGCCAGGCTTGTTATTAATCCGCAGTAGCTCAGTGGTAGAGCTATCGGCTGTTAACCGATCGGTCGCAGGTTCGAATCCTGCCTGCGGAGCCAATGCTTCCATAGCTCAGTTGGTAGAGCACTTCCATGGTAAGGAAGAGGTCACCGGTTCGAGCCCGGTTGGAAGCTTAATATTCAAAAAAGAAAATGCCTCAATGGCCCGTTGGTCAAGCGGTTAAGACACCGCCCTTTCACGGCGGTAACACGGGTTCGAATCCCGTACGGGTCACCATTTAATACATAATCTCGGAGGATTAGCTCAGCTGGGAGAGCACCTGCCTTACAAGCAGGGGGTCGGCGGTTCGATCCCGTCATCCTCCACCATTTTAGAATTTAGATGTGAGAAGTGAGAGGTTAGAAAAATCTTTAATGAACTTCTCCAACATCGTACTTTTATAGTTCTAACATCTAGTACGCCGGTGTAGCTCAATTGGTAGAGCAACTGACTTGTAATCAGTAGGTTGGGGGTTCAAGTCCTCTTGCCGGCACTGTTTCATAAATATGGAGGGGTAGCGAAGTGGCTAAACGCGGCGGACTGTAAATCCGCTCCTTAGGGTTCGGCAGTTCGAATCTGCCCCCCTCCACCATTTACATAAAAAATGTAGATAAACGAAGGAAAATGGGCTTCCATTTCATCATTTGTTTATCTTTGATTTTGTTTAGAGAGTTTAGTTGTGAATATTTTCACTAGGTATTGTTGATACTATTTTATAAATATTCATAGAAGTAATCTTTTCAATGGGCTATAGCCAAGCGGTAAGGCAACGGACTTTGACTCCGTCATGCGTTGGTTCGAATCCAGCTAGCCCAGCCATTAGAGCCATTAGCTCAGTTGGTAGAGCATCTGACTTTTAATCAGAGGGTCGAAGGTTCGAGTCCTTCATGGCTCATCTCTTGCGGAAGTAGTTCAGTGGTAGAACACCACCTTGCCAAGGTGGGGGTCGCGGGTTCGAATCCCGTCTTCCGCTCCATACTCTTAATTGGGGCCTTAGCTCAGCTGGGAGAGCGCCTGCTTTGCACGCAGGAGGTCAGCGGTTCGATCCCGCTAGGCTCCACCAATGCATATATTAATAAAAAGATACAACCATGGACAATTGTTTATGGTTTTTTTGTATTTTCGTTATCGTTCATATAATTCACTCGATTTACCCCTTTTTCTTGTGACTTTTTGACTGGTACAAAGATAAATCTATTTCTTTATATTCTATTTAAAACAAATTAATAAAAATGCCCTACTCATCTCCAAAATTTGTTAAAATATTTTTATGTGCAATAAATGAAACCTTATGGAATGATAATACGTATATAAAGAGACCCGCAGAGTGCGGAGGTATGTGAAAATGGAAACAATAGTAAAGAAGCGGATTAAACAGGTTAAAAAGGGCGACCAAAATGCATTTGCTGAAATCGTGGATTTGTATAAGGACAAGATCTATCAATTATGTTATCGTATGCTGGGAAACGCGCATGAAGCAGAAGATATCGCACAGGAAGCCTTCATACGTGCGTATGTAAATATCCATACGTACGATATGAATAAAAAGTTCTCAACATGGCTATATCGCATCGCAACGAATCTTTCGATTGACCGAATTCGAAAAAAGAAGCCGGATTATTACCTTGATGCAGAAGTTTCTGGAACAGATGGATTAACAATGTATTCCCAAATTGCTGCAGAGGTAGCTTTACCTGAGGATGAGCTTGAAACGATGGAGCTTCAGCAGACAATTCAGGCAGAAATCTTAAAGCTGCCAGATAAATATCGAACGGTTATTGTCTTAAAGTATATAGATGAGCTATCATTAATAGAAATAAGTGAAATCCTTGATATTCCGATAGGTACTGTCAAAACCCGGATTCACAGAGGTAGAGAAGCCCTGCGAAAGCAATTAAGGCATTTATAATGAGGTGAGAAATATGAGCTGTTCTTCTGAATTCGTGCAGCTTTTGCATAAATATTTGGATCATGAACTAACAAGTGATGAAGAAAAAAAGGTGAAAGACCATCTTCATACGTGCAAAGAGTGCTTTCAACATTTTCATGAATTAGAAAAAGCTATTGCACTAGTCCAAAGTACATCCCATATTGAAGCTCCAAAAGATTTCACCCAAGCCGTTATGAACAGACTTCCAAAAGAAAAGCGTACCGTATCGTGGAATCGTTGGCTGAAGGGCCATCCACTATTAGCAGCGGCATCTTTATTTGTTCTTCTTATGGCAGGAAGTTTATTTTCCGCTTGGAATGAAGATCAGCAATTTAGTGTCTCTAAGCACTCTGATCTAGTTGTTGAAAACAGCAAGGTCACAGTACCAAAGGGAGAAGTTATTAAAGGAGATGTCACTGTAAAAAACGGGACATTAGTGATTGAGGGTAAAATTGAAGGAAATGTTACTGTGATCAATGGGGAGAAATACCTCGCATCAGCAGGCCAAGTGACCGGAGAGATAGAGGAAGTGGATCAGTTGTTTGAGTGGTTATGGTACCATATTAAATCCCTCTCACAGGATGTTATCAGTGTTTTTGATTAAACATAAGGCCATCATTATGGTGGCCTTTTTACATTTCTACTCAAGAAGTGATATAATACTATAGTTATTAGAACCCTTTATTTCAGTTTAGTTTAGTAAGGGGAAATACTTCACTGATGATAAAAACTAAATAAACGAGATTTTACCTATCAAAAGAGTGAAATACATGGAGGACGAGTGAATGGGATATGAGGATATACCAATATTGCATTACCTCGGCATAGCTGTTGATATTCTCCTTGTTTGGTATGTTATCTATAAATTGATTATGGTCATAAGGGGAACAAAGGCTGTACAGCTATTAAAAGGAATTACAGTGATAATTGTAGTCCGCATGTTAAGTCAATATCTAGGTTTAAGCACGTTACAGTGGTTAATGGACCAAGCCTTAACATGGGGGTTTTTAGCCATTATTATCATTTTCCAGCCAGAGCTGCGCAGAGCTTTAGAACAGCTAGGCAGAGGACGTTTATTTTCCAGGGGCAGTCTGCCTGGAGAGGACGATCCTGAAATAACTGTTGAGGCAATTGTGAAGGCAACAGATTATATGGCAAAGCGTCGGATTGGTGCGTTAATGTCCATAGAAAAAGAAACAGGCATGAGTGATTACATAGAAACAGGAATAGCTTTAAATTCTATGATTTCTTCTGAATTGTTAATTAACATCTTTATCCCGAACACACCGCTTCATGATGGAGCGGTTATTATCCAAAAGAATCAAATTGCTGCAGCTGCTTGTTATCTGCCTCTTTCTGAAAGTCCGTTTATTTCTAAGGAATTGGGGACGCGGCACAGGGCAGCTTTAGGGATAAGTGAAGTGACAGACAGTTTAACCATTATCGTATCTGAAGAGACTGGAAGTGTCTCTGCAGCAAGAAATAGTGAGCTTTATCGAAACTTGACTCAAGATGAATTAAGGGAAATTCTTCAAAAAGAGTTAATTGTTTCAACAAAACCTGCTTCCTCAAACCGCTGGCAATGGAGGGGTAAGAATAATGGATAAGCTAATGAATAACCATTGGGTGATGAGGGTTATTGCTTTATTCATGGCCTTAATGTTATATGCTTCAGTCAATATCGATTCAGGCACTTCGGTTAAGAATAATTCATCATCTCCTTTGTCCTTTTCGCCTGAAGCGGACCAGACTACTGTCACAGGTGTTCCTGTTACAACATATTTTGATCAAGAAAACCTTGTTGTTACAGGTGTTCCTGAATCAGTTGAAGTAGATTTGGAAGGGGCAACAGGCACGTTAACGAAAGCGAGTAAGCTTAGAGATTTTGAAGTATATGCAGACTTAACGAAGTTATCGACCGGAACTCATAAAGTGAAGCTTGGGATAAAAAATCTTTCTGGGGACCTCGAGGCAAATATTAACCCTAATGTTATTTCTGTTTCAATTGAAGAGAAGGTTACAAAGGATTTTCAAGTAGAAGTCGATTTTCTGAATGAAGATAAGCTTGAGGAAGGCTATGAAGCGGATCAACCAATTGTCAATCCAAACAGCGTTCGGGTGACAGCTTCAAAAGAAGTAATTGAGCAGATTTCAAGTGTAAAAGCAGTCGTAAACTTAGAAGATGCAGAAGAAACCGTTAATCAGGAATCACGAATAACGATCTATGACAGTGCCGGAAATGAGTTGCCTGTTGAGGTAGAACCGACGGTCGTTGATGTAACAGTCCCTATTAAAAGTCCAAGTAGAGTTTTGCCATTTAAAATTGTCAGGGAAGGTGAGCTTGAAAAAGGCTTAAGTATATCAAGTATCGAACCGGAACCTAAGGAAATTACCGTATTTGGTCCTTTGGATGTAATAGAGGAACTTCAATTTATAGATGGGGTTACAGTCGATCTTAGTAAAATCAAAAAGGACACTGTTTTAGAAGTACCTATTCCAATTCCAGAAGGAGTTAATAAAGTAAATCCTGAAAAAATCAAAATCAATATAGACGTCGCTGAACAAGATGAAAAAACCTTTGAGGCTCAATCAGTGAAAGCAGTTGGTTTATCTGAAGGCATGGACGTTGAGATGGTTGATCCGGAATCTGGAACACTGGATGTTATTATATTCGGAGCACCAAATGTGATTAAAGAGATTAATTCTTCTGATATAGAATTATATATAAACCTTTCAGATCTAAGTGAAGGTGAACATGAAGTACCTGTTGAGGTGAATGGCCCACAAAATATAACATGGTCATTAGAACAAGCAAAAGTAAAAGTGAAAATTTCTTCAGCCACTTAAGGCGGAATAAATAAAGGAGCGAAACCCATGGGAAAGTATTTTGGTACAGACGGAGTACGAGGAGTTGCAAATAGTGAATTAACACCTGAGCTGGCCTTTAAAATCGGGCGATGCGGCGGGTATGTTTTAACGAAAAATACAGAAAGACCAAAAGTATTAATTGGTCGTGACACTCGTATTTCAGGTCATATGCTAGAAGGTGCTCTTGTAGCAGGTCTTCTATCAATTGGAGCGGAAGTTATGCGTTTAGGCGTTATCTCCACTCCAGGTGTAGCCTTTTTAACAAAGGCACTAGGAGCACAAGCGGGAGTCATGATCTCTGCTTCACATAACCCTGTTCAAGATAATGGCATTAAGTATTTTGGCCCAGATGGATTTAAGCTTTCAGATGAGCAGGAGTATGAAATTGAAAACTTAATGGATCAAGAGGTAGATACACTTCCACGACCTGTAGGAGCGCATCTCGGACAAGTTAATGATTATTTCGAGGGTGGTCAAAAGTACCTTCAATTCCTGAAACAAACAGTTGATGAAGACTTTACTGCTATTCATGTTGCTTTGGATTGTGCCCATGGTGCAACGTCATCTCTTGCTACTCATCTATTCGCTGACTTGGATGCAGACGTTTCAACGATGGGTACCTCTCCTAACGGATTAAATATTAATGACGGTGTAGGGTCAACACATCCAGGAGCATTAGCTGCTTTTGTTAAGGAGAAAAATGCGGATATCGGCCTTGCATTTGATGGTGATGGTGATCGTCTGATTGCTGTTGATGAGAATGGCGATATTGTTGATGGCGATCAAATCATGTATATTTGTGCTAAATTCTTAAAAAGTGAAGGAAGACTTAAGAAAAACACGGTTGTTTCTACCGTTATGAGTAACCTTGGCTTTTACAAAGGGCTTGAGCAGCATGAAATTAACAGTATTCCAACTGCTGTTGGTGACCGCTATGTTGTAGAGGAAATGAAGAAAAATGACTATAACCTTGGCGGAGAGCAATCAGGGCATATAATTTTCCTTGATTACAATACAACTGGTGACGGACTGCTTACAGGCTTGCAAATTGTTAACATAATGAAGCGAACAGGCAAGAAGCTTTCAGAGCTTGCGAGTGAAATGACAAAATATCCACAATTACTAATCAATGTAAAAGTAACAGATAAACATCATGTAACAGAAACTGAAAAGGTAAAAGAAGTCATTTCTGCAGTTGAGTCAGAAATGAATGGAAATGGCCGCATTCTTGTTCGCCCTTCAGGTACAGAACCTTTAGTTCGTGTCATGGCTGAAGCACCAACTGAAGAGCTGTGCCGTGAGTATGTTGAGCGGATTGTAGAGGTTGTAAAACAAGAAATGGGTATGGAGTAGAAAGAATAGAGGCAGGGAAACCTGCCTTTTTTAATAACATGAAAGCATTTTCATACATAGTATAACTTATACCATTTAAAGCTGAATGGTTAAGTTTTCACAAGTTTTTGATTGACGGTTTTTTTTATGTGTTGTATGATTGTTTTTGTATTTTTTATTTTGAGGGAAAGGAGCAACAAAGAGATTAGATTAGTTATTTTTTTAAAGCGCCTGAACTGAGCTGGACGAAAGTGCTTAGTTGACGAGGATGGAGGTTATCGAAAATTCGGCGGATGCCTCCCGGCTGATTTTAGGTTACAGCCGTAAGTTTTTCTTTAAAACAAAGAGGCAACTTTTTGTACAAAGAGAAAAACGTAGCCTTCCAAATAAATAAAACATGTGTGAGGGGACAGTGAATGTCTCCGAAAAACGGCTTCCTGTCCCTGGTTACACACTATGGGAGGAAACAAATAATATGTGCGGAATCGTAGGTTATATTGGACAACAAGATGCTAAGGACATTTTATTAAAAGGATTAGAAAAACTAGAATACCGTGGATATGACTCTGCTGGTATTGCAGCCATGAACGAAGATGGTGTGCATATTTTCAAAGAAAAAGGACGTATTGCCGAGCTTCGCGAAAGTGTTGATGAAAAAGTACAAGCATCAACAGGAATTGGTCATACAAGATGGGCAACACATGGTGTTCCAAGCCGAGTGAATGCACATCCACACCAAAGTACAACAAGCAGATTTACACTTGTGCATAATGGTGTTATTGAAAATTACTCAATCTTAAAGCGTGAATATTTACAAGATGTACAATTGAAAAGTGATACTGATACAGAAGTAATCGTTCAAGTAATCGAGAAATTTGTAGCAGAAGGATTAGAGGTTGAGCAAGCGTTCCGTCAAACGTTATCAATCTTAAAAGGTTCATATGCGATTGCATTATTAGACGAGCAAAATCCAAATTTAATTTATGTTGCAAAAAACAAAAGTCCGCTTCTTGTTGGATTAGGTGATGGCAGCTTTAACGTTGTTGCATCAGATGCAATGGCAATGCTGCAGGTTACTGATCAGTACGTAGAGATTATGGATAAAGAAATGGTTCTTGTTGAACGTGAATCTGTAACGATTCAAGATTTACAAGGAAATGTGATTGAACGTGCTCCTTATAAAGCTGAACTTGATGCAAGCGATATTGAAAAGGGCACATATCCTCACTACATGTTAAAAGAAATTGATGAACAGCCTTTAGTAACAAGAAGAATTATCGAGAAATACCGCAATGAAGATGGCGGCTTAACTATCGACAAGGATATTGTTAATGCTGTGAATGCAGCAGATCGTATCTACATCATCGCTGCAGGAACAAGCTATCATGCTGGATTGATTGGCAAGCAATTTATTGAAAAATGGGCGAACACTCCGGTTGAGGTTCACATCGCAAGTGAATTCTCATACAATATGCCGTTGCTTTCTGCTAATCCATTATTTATCTTTATTTCACAAAGTGGTGAAACAGCAGATAGCCGTGCCGTTCTTGTTCAAATTAAAGAGCTTGGGCATAAAGCATTAACAATAACAAATGTTCCAGGGTCAACACTATCTCGTGAAGCAGATTATACGCTGTTACTACACGCTGGTCCTGAAATTGCCGTTGCTTCTACAAAAGCATATACAGCACAATTAGCGGTACTTTCTATTCTTGCCGCTGTTGCAGCAAATGCAAAAGGTTACTCTTTAGAATTTGATTTAACAAAAGAGCTTGGCATCATTGCAAACGCAATGGAAGTTCTGTGTGATCAAAAAGAAGAAATGGAAGCAATCGCTCGTGAATATTTATCAACAACTCGCAATGCCTTCTTCATTGGCCGTTCTGTAGACTACTATGTTGGCCTTGAAGGTGCATTAAAACTAAAAGAAATCTCATACATTCAAGCAGAAGGTTTTGCAGGCGGAGAGCTTAAGCACGGTACAATCGCCTTAATTGAAGAAGGCACACCGATCATTGCATTAGCAACTCAAGAGCATGTTAACCTAAGCATTCGCGGAAATGTAAAAGAAGTGGTTGCACGCGGAGCAAACCCATGCATTATCTCCATGAAAGGCCTTGAAGAAGAAGACGACCGTTTCGTCCTTCCAAGCGTTCATGAACAGCTTTCAGCATTAGTTGCAGTCGTTCCGTTACAATTAATTTCTTACTATGCTGCACTGCATCGCGGTTGTGATGTTGATAAGCCGCGTAACCTTGCGAAGAGTGTTACGGTTGAGTAAGGGGATTTTTGGGAAGTTTATGAATTGTTGAATAACAAAATTAGATAAAAAAGGAAAAGTGTTGGCGATTTTAAGCCAACACTTTTTTTGATCCTGATTAACAAACTATTTTGATTTCTAACATGGAATAGTATTAATTTGCAGTACGTTTTTTTCTTTCATCTTTTTCATCGTAACCATAGTCCAGAATTCTGTATTCTTAATACCCAATTTAATAGAATTAAATACAGGGTCCTGACCATTCTTTAGTTACTCTTGTATTGGGTACTTCCTTTGAATTATGTAGTAAGATTTAGTTTATAAAAAGGGGATTAGAGTGGAGAATCGAACTTAAAAATACAGGTTCGGCATTATTTAAAATAATAAAAACAAATAAAGTTGTTTCAGTTTGAGAAATTAATTAATAATTGCGCTTGAATGCTTAAAATAGACATGTAGTAGTACAAATACTTACTGTGAAAAAATGTAACTAGTAAATTTTAATAAAAAAGGAAGGAAAAAGACAAAAAACATAGAATATTATAATTAAGTTTCATTTCGATATTCGTTTCCAGGGTTCTATATTCTAATCTTTACTTCGTTTTATCATGTTATTGGATGAGGGGGAGAAGATATGCGAT
Source organism: Bacillus sp. SA1-12 (assembly GCF_000981385.1). Classification (GTDB taxonomy): domain Bacteria; phylum Bacillota; class Bacilli; order Bacillales; family Bacillaceae; genus Metabacillus. Next base: position 78,279 of record NZ_LATZ01000013.1, on the reverse strand, counting down.
TCATTAAGCAAACTGGGGTATATGAAAATATACAAAAAAAACGGTGGGAATACTGGGTTGTATATGACAATAACATTCTTATTATGGTATCTTGGTTAAGTTGGAATGCTAGTACCAAGGAATATAAAACATGGGAATCACAGTTTATGAGTAATGCAAGCTGATTTTATAAAATTATAGACGTGTATTAAATGTTTAACAGTAAAAAAGGAAGAACCGCAATCAAGGCTTTTCCTAAGAATGATAGTAGAACTGTGAACTAGTATTTCCACGTATTTTTGTGCTATTTTCTGTTTGCTTCAATAATTGTATAAAATTTAATCAAGTATGCCGAGAGCACCTCTTTTTAAGCGACAAAGTCGGTAAGGAGGGAGGAATCGGCTTTTTTATTTGCCGTGATGGCAGGTATGGAGGGGTATTGATGTAAGTTGACATTTCCCTTTCTAAATCCCATCTCCGAAAAAAGAAAAAACGAAAGTATATGCCTGCTGAATTCTTGGGTGTTTTCGTGAGAAACCGAGGATAAGCAATTAAAAACAAACAAAAGGCCAAACCCTTGAACCATATGGGATTGGCCTTTTTGAGATTTCTTAAAAATGACAATTTATTTTTGTATATCGGGATATTACTTTTTTTAATTCATTGAGATCCAGACGCTCTTTACTTCTGTATAGTTATTAAGTGCATAGGAGCCCATTTCACGGCCAATACCCGACTGTTTATATCCACCGAACGGAGAGGCAGCATCAAATGCATTGTAGCAGTTTACCCAAACAGTTCCTGCACGCAGTTTATTGGCAATATAGTGAGCTTTGGAAACATCCTTAGTCCACACACCAGCTGCAAGTCCATATTCACTATTGTTAGCACGATTAATTAATTCATCTAAATCCTCATATGGCATAGCTGATATTACCGGTCCAAAGATTTCTTCTTTTGCAATGGTCATTTCATCTCTCACATCTGCGAAGATCGTAGGGGAGACGAAGTATCCTTGTTCCTGAGGCTTATTTCCTCCAGCTACAAGCTGTGCACCTTCACTTAATCCTTTCTCAATATAGCTAAGCACACGATTTTGCTGTTCAGCAGAAACAAGAGGTCCGATTTCTGTATCAGCATGGATGCCGGCACCTTGTTTAATCTTAGTGGCATGGGCTGCCATATCTGCTACTACATTATCAAATTGCTTTTTCTGAATAAACACACGGGAACCTGCACAACAAACCTGGCCTTGATTGAACATAACACCGTTAAGTGCTCCTGGGATTGCTTTTGTTAAATCGGCATCAGGAAGAATGATGTTCGGTGACTTGCCGCCAAGCTCAAGTGTAACCCGCTTCAATGTTTTGGAAGCATTTGACATGATTTGCTTCCCTACTTCAGTGGAACCAGTGAAAGCAATTTTATCAACTAATGGATGGTCAACTAGCGGCTGGCCTGCTGTTTCTCCAAACCCGGGAACAATATTTACCACACCAGGAGGGAAACCTGCTTCTTCCAGTAATTCAGCTAAGTACAGAGCTGATAAGGGTGTTTGTTCAGCTGGTTTTAGTACGATAGTACAGCCAGTTGCAAGAGCAGCTCCGAGCTTCCACATTGCCATAAGTAAAGGGAAGTTCCAAGGAATAATTTGTCCAACTACTCCAACAGCCTCATGGCGTGTATAGTTAAAGAATGGTCCATTAACAGGTATAGTTTGTCCAACAATCTTAGTAGACCAGCCTGCATAATAACGCATATGCTCAATTGCTAAAGGAATGTCTGCATTGGTTGTTTCACGAATTGGCTTACCATTGTCTAACGTCTCTAACTGGGCAAGTTCCTTGCTGTTTTCTTCCATTAGATCAGCGAGCTTATACATAAGACGGCTTCGGTCAGAAGCACTCATCTTGGACCATGGTCCTTCATCAAAGGCTTTACGGGCAGCTTTTACAGCCAGATCAATATCTTCCACACCTGCTTCATAAATACTGGCTAATACCTCTCCAGTAGCCGGATTGTAAGTATCAAAAGTTTTTTGCGATTTGCTTTCTACAAATTCACCATTAATATAAAGCTTTTTCTTTCCGCTCAAAAACCTATCTACCTTTTCATTTAGACCTGCTGTTATTTGACTCATAAAACCCTCCTCAAAAATAGTAATCTATGTATTTCGTGATGTTAAAAGTATGCAAACACTTACATTACCATATTAACATTATAAAAAATGGAAAATCAATTTTAATCCCTAATAATGTTCTGACAATTTCAGACATAAATCCTCATTTTGTGTATCCAACAGACCTGAAAGCAGATAAAGTTATCCTAAAATGATTAAGAGTAACATGGCTGTAAGTTCATTTATTCTTTAGAAATATTCCTAACAACTTGGTCACAACCTTCTAAATGATAAATGTGAATGAGTAATTTTTTTGTGAGTCGCCTCACTTCTGCTATCACTAATTTTCTTAATAAGGACCAATAAAAAGCAATAAATGTCAAAAAGATGATTATTACTTTTGATATCTTACATATAAGGAGGTTCATGAAATGAGTTATAGTCCCATCATTCAAAAAACGATTGAATATATAGAGCGGAACTTACATGAAGAGCTAACATTAGAAAGCCTTGCTCAGTTTGCTGGTTTTTCGAAGTATCACTTTCACCGAATTTTTCAAAAAGAGATTGGCGTGACTGCATCCGAATATTTCCGATACAGAAGAATTGCGAATGCGGCTAATATGCTTCTTTTTTCAGAAGAAAAGATAATCGATATTGCTTTCTATTATCGTTTTGAAACACAAGAATCATTTACACGTTCTTTTAAGAAATATTATCAATTGCCGCCAGGCCAATACCGAAAAATCATGGGGAAATTAACGTTCCAAAGGGAGGAAATCAAGATGACACATGAACAGTTATTAAAAGTGTGGAAATTAAGCGGAAGTCATCCATTTAACTATCAGATGGGAATTGATCGAGAAATCTTTCATAAAGGGAAGGCATCTGGGGTCTTAAAATCTGTTACTGTACAATCCCAAGGTGAATTTGCAACAATGATGCAGGAATTTAAAGCAGATAAGCACCTTGGCAAAAGACTAAAGCTGTCTGGATTTTTAAAATCAAAAAATGTAGAAGGGTTCTGTGGATTTTGGATGCGGGTAGATGATGCGCTTCATGATGTCCTTCAATTTGATAATATGGGAGATCGTCCAATTGTAGGAAATACAGAGTGGAATCATTATCACATTGTTTTAGATGTACCTGAAAATAGTGCAGTCATTGCATTTGGCGTTTTGCTCTCAGGAAATGGGCAGGTGTGGATTGATGAACTTAAATTTGAGGAAGTTGATAAGCAAACACCAACAACTACTATTGATTTCTCAAGGTGATCTGTTGGATGAGCCAACAAATTTATCTTTTGAGGAGTGGGAGTAGGTATCTTCCACATAGCCTTTCTTTTAGTCATAAATTTTGGTTATGGAATATGATAAAACTTCAATATTTTATTAATTCCTTTTGTTACCTTACTATTAATTTAAGAAAGAAAACCATATAGGAGGGGTAACATGTTTGTGAAAAAGTATGATGTTGTCATAGTTGGGGCAGGTAATGCTGCTTTGTGTGCAGCGATTGCAGCAAGAGAAAAGGGTTCTGAAGTCCTGGTTTTGGAGCGTGGACCTGTTGAAAAACGCGGGGGGAATTCATTTTTTACTGATGGAGCGATAAGGGTAGCTTACAATAATTTGGATGACATTCGAAAGGTCATACCTGACATCACAGACGAAGAAGCAGAAAGGATTGTGATGCCACAATATACACAATCTGATTTTTATGACGACCTAATGCGTGTGACGGAAGGAAAAAGTGATCCTGTATTAGCAAAACAGCTTATTTCAAAATCGTATGAGACGATTACATGGATGTGTGATCAAGGAATTGTATTTGAATTGAATAGTGAAAATCAATCCTTTGAGCAGAATGGTAAACGGCATTTTTGGGGTGGACTCCCAGTCAAAACGAAAAACAAGGGTGTTGGTTTAATAAAAAGTCTCTTTAAGAGAGCGGAAGATATAGGTATAGACATTTGGTATGATTCACGTGGCATTGAGTTAGTAATGGATCAGCATCATATCAACGGCATTAAAGTGGAAAAAAATAAAAAATTGATAACGATTCAAACAACAAGTATCGTTTTAGCATGCGGCAGCTTTGAAGCGAATAACAACATGCGAAGTGAGCATCTAGGGGACGAATGGGAAGCGGCGATTGTTCGAGGGACAGAATTTAATACTGGAGACGGATTATCAATGGCATTGGCTGTCGGAGCGCAAAAATACGGTGAGTGGTCTGGCTGCCATTCAATTGGAACGGATTACAACGCCCCTAAATTTGGCGACTTTAACAAGCCTGGTGATATCTTTAAAAAATCATCATTTCCTCTTGGCCTTTTAATTAACAGAGATGGATACCGTTTTGTTGATGAGGGAGCTGATTTTCGGAACTACACTTATGCAAAATATGGCCGCGAAGTATTAAAACAACCAGGTCATGTTGCTTTCCAGCTCTTTGATGCTCAAGTACGCCCGATGTTGCGAAAGGAATATCACCTTGAAGAGGCAACCTTTTTTAAAGCGAATAGCCTTGAAGAGTTAGCCGAATTGATGGCAGTAAATAAAGCCCAATTTCTAAAAACAATTGCAGAATATAATGCTGCTGTTCAAGGAGGAGAGTATAATCCAACAGTAAAAGATGGAAAAGGCACAATTGGAATTACTCCTTCAAAAACGAACTGGGCATTACGAATCGAGCGAGCTCCTTATTATGCATACCCAGTAACCTGCGGTATTACCTTTGCCTTTGGCGGGTTACATGTTAATTCAGAAGGTGCTGTATTAAACAAAGAAGGGGAGCCGATTGCCGGGCTTTATGCTGCAGGTGAAATGGTTGGCGGGATTTTTCACAAAAATTATCCAGGCGGTTCTGGATTAATGTCAGGAGCAGTTTTTGGAAAATTAGCTGGAACGTCTGCAGCCCAATATACTCTAGAAAAGATGGAGATTTCAAACCTTTAAAAATGAAAGAGGCTGTTTCAAACCAAGGATCAGCTCCTGTTGAAACAGCCGCTTACTAGTGCTATCCTTTAAATTCATGTTCAATAAAATCAACAAATGCCTTTACAATGTTTAATTTCAATGAATCCTTGTGGTAATACATCCATGTCTTACGGACGATCGGTTTTCCTTCAACTGTTTTAATATCGGTTCGATATAAATCCTTCCGATCATTTAAAATCATGCTTGGCAGGATACCGTATCCTAACCCATTGATCACCATTTTTTTGCAAGTGTCCGCCTTATCTACTTCGATGCTGATAAGTGGCGGCTGGGTAAAATGTTCAGACCACCAATGATCCATCAAATTTTTTAACAGAGGATCAGTATGATAATCGATTCGTGGCAGATGGGGTAAGTTTTGTATATCGATTTTATGCTTAGAAGCGATGCAAATGGTCTCTTCAAATAATAAATGTCGTTGATCTTTCCAACTGAAGTCACCTTTAATAATGCCGATATGGACATCTTGGTTGTGAATTAAATGGGCGATATCACTGCTAAAGCCTGTTGTGACTTTAAATTCAATATCAGGATATTTTTCTTTAAATAGCTTTAGTAGGTTAGGAAGCATGTAATCAGTAAAAAAGTTAGAAACGCCCAATCTCAATGTTCCTGTTATGTTATTTTCCATGTTCAGGACATTTTCCTTTATTTTTTGTATGTTTAGTAGCATTTCATGTGCACTTTTGGCTAAATACTCCCCTTGTGGCGTAAATTGAACACCGCGTCTTCCCCTATTTACAATTTTTACACCAAATTCCTTTTCTAATTGCTGTAAACGATTAGTTAAGGCTGGTTGAGAAATATACAAATGCTCGGCCGCCTTTGTAATGTTCTTTTTTTTAAAGAGGGTTTGTAAAACCAGCCAATCTCGTTCATCCAATAGAAAAACCTCCCATTTAGCTATCAATATTATTTATGGATAATCATAATAAATTAATATTTTATTTATTTCAAAAATTATACTATATTTGAGCTATCGAATAAAGATACTTACAGAACTGGCTGTTGTTAAGTAAATAAGAAAGAAGGATTCTAGGATGAAAAAAACAATGGGGTTTCTTCCATATGTATGGTTCGTAACATTAAGCGGAATAGGGGGATTTTTGCTCTCCTTAACAGGTCTCCCGATTGGATGGATGATTGGAACACTCCTTACAGCAGCTTTTCTATCGATTATGCGTCCAAAGGCTTTGCGTGTACCTGCAAATCAGAAAGGAATTCAAAAACAATGGTTATACATTGGACAGTGTATGTTAGGAATAGAGTTAGGTCAGAAAGTAAATCATTCTGTTTTAACCATTTTTTATGAGAATTGGTCCATCATTACGGTCATGCTTTTACTATCAATCTTTTTTTCTTTGCTTTCAGGCTTGATTTTATGGAAGTGGAGTAAGTTAGATATGTTAACAAGTTTTTTTGCTACTGCACCTGGCGGACTTTCTTCCATTCCGGGGATTGCTGAGGAGGTTGGCGCCAATACTGGTATTGTAAGTATTATTCAGGCCATGCGTGTATTTTTAGTCATCATTACGGTACCTGTTATCATGTCCTTTTTGTATCCTCATTCTGAGGTTCATTCATTTACCGATACGGCTGCTGCATCACTAACAAAATTTGAACCGAATCAGCTTGCATTTACAAGCTTGTTTGTGGTTGCAGCATGGATTGGATATTATATAGGAAAGCTTTTAAGGTTCCCGGCACCTTGGCTAATTGGAAGTATGATTGGTGTAGCTTCAGTTAATTCCTTAAGCACTTTCTTTACAAAAGATGACCTAGTAGCCTGGTGGCCGCCAAGTCTCATCATCTTATCGCAAATATTTATCGGAGCCAGCATTGGCTCGCGCTTTCATAAAAAAATGTTTTATGGAATAAATAGAACATTGTTTATTTCATCTGTAAGTACCATAGGATTAATTGTCTCTATGTTTCTATGTGCCTATTTTGTTTCGAGGCTAACCGATGTACCATTCCTTACTGCCGGATTGGCATTTGCACCTGGAGGCATTGCGGAGATGACCACCACTGCTTTTGTGCTTAAAGGTGATTTCACATTTGTCGTGACCGTGCAAGTGCTCAGGATAGTCGCTGTTTGTTTAATTCTCCCTCCTTTTTTCAGATTTTTAAAATACATGGAGTTGAAAAAGAAGACTCATTCGTATCAATCAGCCTAGCTTTTTGGTTTCCAATTCTTTATAAAAAAATTATAATGATTTAAAAATTAGTTTTTTAAAGATGGCGGGAAAATAAAACTAAGGGTGATCACTGTGTGTGCTTTTTATTACGATAAAGAAAAAAAGATGCAAGAAACATATTCCTATCAAATAAAATCCAAAGGCAGGACAGAAGAAAAAGATATAGAGAAGTTAGCAATTAAATTGAAAGAAATTATTCAAGACTCCTCATGCAAAGATGTGGTTCTTTTATGTATAGGGTCTGATCGGTATGTTGGCGATTCTTTAGGTCCTTTAGTTGGGACAATGCTTAAAGAAAGTCAAGTTCCTTTCCGTGTTTACGGAACGTTAGAAGAGCCAGTACATGCATTTAATTTAAAAGGTATCGTAAAGGAAATTAAGAAGCAATTTAAAAAGCCTCTTATTATTAGCGTTGATGCCTCAATTGGCAAGGAGAATCAAGTAGGTTATATCCTATTTAAAGAGGGGCCATTAATTCCAGGAAAAGCAGTAGAAAAGATGCTTCCTGCAGTAGGAGATTATCATTTCGTTGGGATTGTAAATTATATAGATCCCTTGCCAACGACTCAATTTTTAAATGATACCCGTTTGTTTACTGTCATGAATCTCGCAAAAACGATTGTGAAGGTAATTGTAGAGGTTAGTGACCATTTATCAAAGGATCAAGAGAGCTAGATACTTATAAGGGCTGTCTAAAAACCAAAGGATCTGAGGTGGTTTTTAGACAGCCTTAGTTTTTGTTTTGCAATATAAGCGATTATAACCTTTTGAATTAGTTTTGTGTCCAGCTCTAGACGCCATCGGTGAAGCACAGGATGTGCAAGTACAGTCAAGAGATAAGGAAGCTCTGGTTTCTGACTGGCTCTAGGATCTAGTCAAATAGGAATTGAAGGGAAAGAATACCTTCTATTCCTATTTGCCATATGCTTGTCGCGGAATGCTAAGTGCGCTTGCGCTTTTGTTCTTAGCTGATTGCACTTGTTATAAAAGCTGCAGCAATGATGACTAACGAACAGAGAAGAGTCCATTTAAATGCATAACGTTGGAATTCACCAATATCTGTTTTAACCATTCCTACTAGTAAAAGAGTGGAGGCAACAAGCGGACTTAGAAAATGTACAGGCTGCCCTAATACAGATGCTCTGGCGATTTCTAAGGGGCTTACCCCGTATGCTGCACCTGCTTCAGCAAGAATAGGCAGCACTCCAAAGTAATAAGCATCATTGGACAATACGAACGTAAATGGCATGCTTGTTAATGCAACAACTAAAGGGAAGAAGGAACCTACAGACTCTGGAATGATCGAGACTAATGCATTTGAAATGGCGTCGACCATTTTTGTTCCGGAAAAAATTCCAGAGAAAATACCAGCAGCAAACACAAGGATGACTACAGTTAGTGCGTTCGGTGCGTGTGCCAAAATTCGTTCCTTTTGTTCCTCTAAATTAGGATAGTTAATCATGGTAGCGATTACAAAACCAATTAGAAATAGGACCGGGGCGGATATTAACCCCATAACTAACACAACCATAACAGCTAAAGTTAACAAGAGATTTACCCATCTTAGTTTGGGGCGTTTCGTATCCTCTTGCAGTGAATAGGCTGCTGCAGCTTCGCTTAGTTCTAATGATTGAGGTGAAATATTTTCAACATTGATCACGCCAATTCGTGCTCTTTCTTTTTTTCCAAGAACAAAGGCGATAAAAAGAATACACCCTATCCCTGATAGCATTGTTGGTAATAATGGAAGGAAAAATTCATTCGCATCAAGTCCCAATGAAGCAATTGCTCTTGTTGATGGTCCTCCCCAAGGAGTCATCCCGCTCATAATACTGACAGAAAGCAAGGAAATGGTTGCAAGAATAAGCGGATTCATACCAATTCGAAGATAAAGGGCCAGCATAGCAGAAATCGTGATCATATGAGTTGTTGTTCCGTCTCCATCTAAAGCAACAGTCATGGCAATGATAGCTGTTCCAATTGCAATTTTAAGAGGATCACCTTTTACGAACTTCATCATTTGATTAATTAATGGATCGAATAACCCTGCATCGATTAAGATGCCAAAAAACATAATTGCAAACAATAGTAAGGCAGCTGAAGGAGCAACTTCCTTTAATCCATCCAGCATCATTTTCCCGAGCTCTAAGCCGAATCCGCCAATAACGGCAAATACGATTGGGACAATGACAAGTGCAGTAACAGGCGATAATTTTTTAGCCATAATCAAATAAGTAAAAACGACAACCATTGAAATTCCTAAAAAAGTAAGAATAAGAATCCCTCCCAGTAAAGAAATCGCTTTCAATAACGATGAAATGATATTTTTTAAAAAATAGAAGCTGGTATTCACCATTTAATATTTTGTGTTTTTAGAATATTACAAACGATTAGATAAGTAAAATATATATTTTTTAAGAAATTTATAAAAAAAAATTTATAATCAAGTTTATAAAAAAGAGGAATAGTGATTATTCCCCTTTCATTGAGACCAGCAAAGCGCCTTTATATTGTGGGATGTTCATTTAAAAAATCTATGAAGTTTTTAACAGTGGATAATTTTAATGAATCTTGATTATACATTAACCAGGTATCTCTAAATACCGGTTCACCATTGTTATAAAATAATTCTTGGATTTGCAGGTTATCAGAAGGCTGTAAACAAATTTGCGGAACAATAGCAACCCCTAAATCGTTTTTCACCATTTCTTTGCAGGTCTCTAATCGATCTGTTTCCATCATGATGAAGGGAGGCTCGGAAAATCTGTCATGCCACCATCCGTTAATAAGTGCTTTTAAGGTACTATCTGTTTTGTAATTAATAAATGGGAGGTCTGGTAAATTGCCCATATCAATTTCTTTTTTTGAAATTAAACATAGTTTTTCTTTGTGCAATAACGTTCTTTTTCCGTACCATTCGTAATTTCCCCGCAGGATGCCTAATTGTACCGTATCGTTGGTAAGAAGGTTTAAAATATCCGTACTCCAGCCTGTATTTATATTAAACTGTACATTTTGAAACTTCGTTGAAAATCTTTTTAAGATCTTTGGCAGCTTATATTGAGCAAAGTTACTTGAAACGCCTAATCTTAGAGTTCCTCTCACCTCATTTTGCATATTAATCATATAATCTTTTGTTTTTTGCAGTTTTTTTATCATTTCTTCGGAATATTCAACTAAATGTAAGCCCTCAGAAGTAAACTCAATTCCCCCTTTAATTTTAAAAAACAGTTTGGTACCAAACTCCTTTTCTAAATTTTTAAGGCGGTAGGTTAAGGCCGGCTGAGAAATATATAATCGTTCTGACGCACGGCTAATATTTTTCTCTTGATATAAAATCCGGATCGCATTCCAGTCTTTTTCATCCATCACGTTCAGCTCCAATCTTCTGATTATAAATATTTTTTTGTGTTTTTATAACAAAATATCTATTTTACTTATGATGGTTCATATCATACTATAATTTTAAAAGCACCGGTACTTTTAAAAAGTGAATCAGAAAAGGTGGTAAGAGGATGAGAGTGCCTGTTGTTGTTATGCGTGGTGGAACGAGCAAAGCTGTATTTTTAAATTTTAATGATATGCCATCAAACCGTATGCTTTGGGAAGAATTTTTGCTGGATATTATGGGAAGTCCCGATCGAAGCCAAATTGACGGACTTGGCGGGGCCAATTCATTAACAAGTAAAGCAGCTATTATTAAAAAATCTGATCTAGAGGAAATCGATATCGAGTATACATTTGCCCAAGTAAGTATCGAAAATCAATTAGTAGATTTTAAAGGAAACTGTGGAAATATTTCGTCTGCAGTCGGTCCTTATGCTATTCAGCAGGGTCTGGTACCAGCAATAGAACCTATTACAAGAGTGAGAATATATAATACAAATACTCAAAAGGTAATTGTCGCTGAGGTAGAGGTGGAAAATGGCCGTGTCAAAACGGAAGGTATGTGTTCAATCCCTGGTGTACCAGGTACGGGTTCCCCTATTTATCTTTCTTTTACGAGAGCCGAAGGTGCAGTAACCGGGAAACTTTTTCCTACTGGTAATCCGATTGATGTCATTCAATCTCGAAAAGGACCTATCAATGTTTCTATTGTTGACGTTGCTAACCCGCTCGTTTTTGTTCATGCTCATGATGTTGGTTTAGCAGGTACTGAGCTGCCTCATGAATTAACTGCAGAAAAACTAAATGAACTAGAGGAAATCAGGTCAGTGGCAGCCGAGATGTGTCAATTTGCTGTGAAGGAGGAAGCAACACAAAAATCACCAGCAGTACCAAAAATGACAATTATTGCTTCACCTCAAGATTATATCGATGTGACAGGATCTGAAAGAAAGGCTGCAGATATGGACTGTACGATAAGAATGATATCCATGCAAAAACCGCATCAGGCACTAGCGATAACTGGCGCTATTTGTACAACAGCAGGAGCCTTTTTAAATGACACAATCCTATCTGAGATCATAAGTGTAAAGAAAGAAGTTGTCCGTCTAGCACATCCTGCTGGAATAATGGAAACTAAGGTTGAATTAATAGCCGGAACGATTAGCGCAATTAAGGTCGTGCGTACAGCGCGTATGATTTTAGAAGGCTATGTCTATACAAAGAAAAATTACGATCTTACGTCAAAGCTAGCTTAAGTCATATTCTCCTAAGGTAGACTGATAGAATAAAAAGTAAATGAGGTCAGGAGGGGGAAGTGTTCATGTGGGTTATTACAACCTTTTTCAATAAAAAGATGAAAATGTATGAGTTTAACACGGAAAGAGAAGCTAGGGAGGTTTTTAGCAGGATAAAGGGGGGTAAAATTCTATCTGAGATTGTTTATTTTAATGATTATGAATAATAACAGGAGACTTCATATAGGTTTTTAATCAGTTTCAAAGTCTGAATCAAGTAATTGTCATGTTTTCAGTCTTTCTCATTTATTTGATGGTAAAATAAGTATAACAAAATACAATAGAGAAGGAAAAGATGATGATGAACGAAAAATTTCAAATTAGTCCTTCTTTAGCTCAAATGATCGTAGATGCAGCAAAAGAAGTTATTGGGAAAGATATAAATTTTATCGATCTTGACGGAAAGGTTTTAGCTAGTACGGATCCAGAGAGAATTGGCTCTTTACATGCTGCCGCACTTGAAGTGCAAGAAACAGAAAGTGTTGTAGAGGTTTTGGAAGATGATGTATTTAAGGGAGCTAAAAAAGGCATCAATTATCCAATAATGATTGATCAAAAAATGCTTGGTGTTATCGGTATCTCTGGAGATCCTGAAGAATGCAGGTCATTAGGTTTTTTGCTCACAAAAATCACTGAGGTATTAATAAAGGAACAACTGATAAAAAGCGTCCATCATTCTATAGACGAATTGCGCTCATCCATCGTACGTATGCTGATTTTTGAGAATGAAAAAGAACATGTATTTAAAAATGGAAACATGCATCAACTGCAATACGAATTAGAAGAGAGAGCATTTGTAGCGATTATCCATTTTCAAGCGTTCGATCATACCACACCGCTTCCTGGTAAAATGAATAAAATATTATTAGATCAGGGAATCAACCTTTTTACTTATTTATTTCCAAACCAGTATGCCCTAATTATTAATGAATCACAGTACAATCACTTACAACAAATATTTTCTTCATATTTCCAAACGATGAATTTAAATTATTCTGTAGGGATAGGAAGCATTGGCATGATAGAAGAACTTCCAAGATCCTATAAACATGCAAAATTTGCCTTGAAATATGCTCTTTCAAGAAAAGTAACAGTGTATGAATATGCAAAGCTGGATTTAGAACTGATTATGGAAAACATAGATTTCCCAATAAGAAATGATTATGTAACTAAGCTGATTGGTGATCTTTCAGATGAGGAGATAAGTTTGCTGCATTCCTATTTTAGTCATAATCTTTCGCTCAAAAAGACAGCTGAGGATCTATTTATTCATAAAAACACCTTGCAGTACCGTCTTGATAGAATTGCTCAAAAAACAGGGGCAAATCCAAGAAGTTACGATGATTCAGTGAAGCTTTATATGGCTCTTTTACTTCAAACTTTTTAGTTTGAAGTTTTTTGTTATGGATGCCAAAATCTATCTTATTTCTTTTGTTATCAAGACTATTACATTCTGGGCTATCTTTTACTACAATCTATGTAGATGCAGGAGGTGCAAATGATGAAAGTTTTAATTGCAATTGATTCGTTTAAGGGAAGTATTTCTTCTTTAAAAGGGAGTGAAGCTATTTCTTTAGGTATAAAGGATGTCTATCCTGAAGCAAAGATTGTCACACTTCCTTTAGCAGATGGCGGTGAAGGTACTGTTGAAACATTGGTACAGGCAACAGGCGGTAAAATAATTAAAAAACAAGTCATGGGTCCATTAAGAAAAAAAGTGGATGCGATGTATGGAATTTTAGGCGACGAGAAGACAGCGGTTATTGAAGTAGCTGCTGCATGTGGTTTGCCCCTGGTTCCCTTTGATCAGCGTAACCCACTGGTTACAACCACATACGGTGTTGGGGAACTCATTCTTGATGCTATAGGAAAAGGATGCAATGAATTTGTCGTTGGGCTTGGTGGAAGCGCTACAAACGATGCAGGGATTGGTATGCTTCAAGCGTTAGGTTTTTGTTTTTTAAACCAAAATAATGAAGAAGTTGGATTGGATGCAAAGGAATTACAAGATATTTGGAGAATTGATCTTAATCATGTAAACCCAAAATTGAAGGAATGTACGTTCAAAGTCGCTTGTGACGTTAATAACCCTCTTTACGGCCCAAATGGAGCAACACATGTTTTTGGGCCACAAAAGGGTGCTACACCTGAAATGATTGAACAGCTTGATCAAGGGCTTAAACATTTTGCTGAAGTTGTCCTTAAAGAATTAAATATAGATATTCACAATATAGCTGGTGCAGGTGCAGCTGGCGGATTAGGAGCTGCATTTTCAGGCTTCTTAAATGCTCAGCTTCAATCTGGTATCAATCTAGTGTTAGAAATCATTGAAGTGGAAAAGAACATGCAAGGTATCGATCTTGTGATTACAGGGGAGGGGAAACTGGATGGTCAAACATCAATGGGAAAGGCTCCTCTTGGGATAGCACAACTAGCCCAAAAATATAAAATACCTGTTCTTGCATTAGCAGGCTGTATTACTGATGAGACATCTAAATTAAACAAACTTGGTATTACTTCCTACTTTTCAATTTTGAATGAGCCTATGACACTGAATGAAGCGATGGATTCAAATGTGACATACAACAATTTAAGAGTAACGACTAATCAATTATTTCGGTTACTTCATGCAGTTAAACAAATATAAAAGTGTATTTTGATAACATTTAATATTGCAGAAAGGATGGTTATTACAATGAAATACTTTGCTGTATTTTTACCGATGTTGGATCAAGAGAAAAGCCAAAAGTACCGGGAAGATCATCTTAACTATTTAAACGAGAAGCGCGAAGAGGGCAAAATATTTGCAAATGGTCGATTTGCTGACGGAAAAGGGGGATTAGTGATTTATCAAGTTAATTCATTTGAAGAAGCGGAACAACTCACAAAACAAGACCCCTATATCATCCAAGGAGCACGAGGGTTTAACATTCATGAGTGGGAAATGGTTAGGTAAAAAACAAATAATAACCCATCAAAAATAAAGTCCGACATTTAAAGTTGGACTTTATTTTTTTATTAGCAGTTTAAATTGAAAATAAAGTTTTAATCTTGTTAAGAAAGATGTAACGCACTTTTTCTTAGACTGATTAATAATAATAATAAAATTTTAGAGTAATCTTCTCAAAATACACATCAATGTATACGTTGTGATTATGATAAAGGTCAGGTATTATTCAAAGATTGACTAAGGGGATTTATGTTTTATTTGAATTAAATAAGATTTACTTATGATGGACAAAAGCTTCTCACTAAAATAATTGAGGATTATAAAATAATCAATTGACAATAACGTATACGTTATTTATGATTAGAATCATAAGGAAATTTAAAAAATTAACCACTTTTAAGGGGAGTTAAAGGAGGAGGACATTTTTATGAGTGAGACTAAAAAGTTCCGTTTAGCTGTTGTACCTGGTGATGGAATCGGTACAGAGGTAGTAGAGGCTGGACTTCGTGTCATTAATCATTTAGCCAAGAAATCAAACGGGAAGTTTGAATTTGAAAGCGATTTCTATCCTTGGGGATGTGAATATTATTTAAAAAACGGAAAAATGATGGATGAAGACGGGGTTGAAAAACTAAGAGATTATGATGCGATTTACTTTGGTGCAGTTGGATTCCCGGGAGTACCAGACCATGTAAGCTTATGGGGATTGCGTTTAGAAATCTGCCAGGGTTTAGATCAGTGGGCTAATATTCGTCCTGTTGAATTTCTGCCAGGTGTCCCAAGACGACTTAATCATCCAGATGTAGATACCCTTAACTGGATATTGATTCGTGAAAACTCTGAGGGAGAATATTCAGGGATCGGGGGAAGGAATTTCTCAGGACGCGGGCCTGGAAAAGAGGTAGCTGTACAATCAGCTTTATTTACCGAACATGGTTGTGAACGGATCATCCGTTTTGCCTTTGATATGGCTCGGACACGTAAAAGAAAGAAAGTAACAAGCATTACGAAAAGTAACGCACAACAATATGGGATGGTGCTCTGGGATGAAGTCTTTGCTCGGGTGAGTAAAGATTATCCAGATGTAGAGACGGATCAATGGCTTGTTGATGCAGCAGCTGCCCAGTTTATATTAAAACCTGAGGAGCTGGAAGTTGTGGTGGCTTCAAATTTATTTGCAGACATTCTTTCAGATTTAGGAAGCGCTTTGGCAGGCAGCTTGGGATTGGCTGCCAGTGCAAACCTAAATCCGGAAGGGCGGACGCCAAGTATGTTTGAGTCCGTACACGGCTCAGCACCTGATATTGCCGGACAAGGAATTTCTAATCCAATTGGAGCTATTGGAAGTGCTGCACTTATGTTAGATCATTTAGGGTTAAAAGAAGAAGCAGAAGTCATTAATAAAGCAATTGCGGAAACGACCCGCCAAGGCATTCTTACTCGTGACTTGGGAGGAACATATAATACAATTGAAATTACAGATGTGATTATTGAGAATTTAACGAAGGTTGAAGCAGAGGTATAAAAGGAGGAAGGTAGAGAGATTTCCCTAGAAATCTTTCTACCTTTCTCTCTTTATATGAGCATCTAATAAAATGAGTCGCAATAAGATTCAGACACTAATTTTAGCGATGCCTGAAAAGCGGATATACTGTTCGTTTATGGATGTTCTATAAACATTCAAGAATCTGTATTGAATTTGCAAACTACCTTTTTTCTTTATAGGCATGTAAAATAGTAAATATTAAGCGTAAGATTGATTGGGAAAATAAAAATTGACTTGGTGATAGAGATGGTGAAAAAGTTGACTGATAAAGATAATGAAAAACATCCTTCTCAATATGCAACAAGCATGGGGGAAGATTTTTTGCTCTTTATTGAAAGTCTAAAAGAATTTGATGATTACCGGTTGCCGCAACGGGCATATCATATTGTTCGGCTGGCTATCCGTGATTTAATCCTTCCTCCTGGTAAGACGATACTAGAGCGAGAGATGGCTGAAGTGCTGCAAATGAGTCGAACTCCTGTTAGGGAAGCTCTTGTGCGATTGGAAACTGAAGGCATGGTTCGTCTTATTCCGAGACGCGGATTCATTGTTGAACCAATTGAGAGGGAAGACCTTAAAGAAATTTATGAAATAGTGGAAACGCTCGATGGACTTGCAGTAAGTCTCGCTACCGCAAAGGTTGGAGAAGTAGAACTGGACAAGCTGGAATCATTAATTGTGCAGCAGGAAGAAGCGCTTGAACAAAAGGATTTAAAAAAATGGGCTGCATTAGATGATCAATTTCATCACTTGATTATTGACTATGCGGATAATAAACGTCTTAGGACGGTAATTGATAGCCATTCGGACCAATTATATAGAGCAAGATTATTTACAATTAATCATAGGCCTATTCCTTTGCGTTCTATAGTGGAGCATAAAGCAATTATCTCATGTATGAAGGCAAAAGACAGCAATGCTGCTGGTATTTTAATGGAGTCCCATAGAAATCGTGCACGTAATGAAATTCTTACAGCTGTTGAAAAGATTGACTCAAATACAAAATAATGTGACCCATATCATTTCAATAATCAATGCCTGCTATGAAAGAGAAAACCCTAGTTTGTTCCAAAAGACTTTTAAAGCAAGGTGATGATCTGTAAAAAGCATTTGGCACCAGAAACAACCACCCGTGAAAAACGGGTGGTTGTTATTTTTATGAAAACGAAATAGCTTTACGATCTTCGAATTTTGGAATCCAGTCACCATGTGCTTCAATTAAATCATCGCATAATGCAACGATGTCGTCGAGCGATAATTCAGCCGCAGTATGAGGATCAAGCATGGCTGCCTGATAGATGTGTTCTCTCTTTTTCGTTACCGCTGCTTCAATTGTTAGAAGCTGTGTATTAATATTTGTTCGGTTAAGGGCAGCTAATTGCTCCGGCAGATCTCCTACATAGCAAGGGGTGATGCCGCTGCGATCAGCAACGCAGGAAACTTCAACAACTGCTTTTTCTGGTAAATTGCTAATTAATCTTCCTGTGTTAAGAATATTGCCGCCGAATTTAAATGGAACGTTTGTCTCAATTGCTTCAATGATACGTGATCCATATTCATGAGAACGTTGATGGGTAAGCTGCGCATTGTTAACAATCTCGTCACGCATTTTTTCCCAGCGATCAATTTGATCAACACAACGGCGCGGGTACTCATCAAGAGGAATATTGTATTTCTCAATGAGCTCCGGATAATGGCGTTTAATGAAGTATGGATGATATTCTGCATTATGCTCAGATGACTCAGTTACGTAATAACCGAATTTATCCATTAATTCAAAGCGGACCATATCATCATGCTTTGATAATTGTTTTTCTCTTGCACGACGTTTAATTTCCGGATATAAATCTTTGCCGTCACGCTTAATTTCAAGAAGCCATGCCATATGATTAATACCAGCGATTTTTTCTTCAATTCCTTCATGATCCATGCCTAAAGACTTGAGAAGGTGCTCGCTGCAAACTTGTACACTGTGGCATAATCCAACTGTTTTGACATTTGTATAGCGCAGCATTGCCCCTGTTAATGTTGCCATAGGATTTGTATAGTTTAATAATAAGGCGTCAGGACAAACCTCTTCGATATCTTTGGCAAAATCCCACATAACCGGAATGGTGCGAAGTGAACGGAAAATGCCGCCGATTCCAATTGTATCGGCAATTGTTTGGCGAAGCCCATATTTTTTAGGGATTTCAAAATCGATGACTGTACTTGGTTTATAGCCTCCGACTTGAATGGCATTAATCACGAATTTTGCTCCTCTTAAGGCTTCCTTACGATCTGTATAAGCTTTAACAACTACATTTGCCTGTAAGCTTTGCTTTAAGTTGTTTAGCATGCTTTCGGAATCCTTTAAGCGTTGCTCATCTATATCAAATAATGCGAATTCGAATCCGGCTAAAGCTGGAACAAACATACAATCACCTAGAACATTTTTGGCAAAAACAGTGCTTCCTGCTCCGATAAACGTAATTTTTGACATAAAAGTACCTCCCTATAAAGTGAAACAGAGACTATCTATTTTTTAAGGTAGGATAAAAAATTGCTTTAAAAAATAGAGCGGCATCTCTTATTCAACTTTTTATTTTTTATTGTTATAATTATGGTAAAACGTTTACAAGTTAACTTCAATGGTAAGTTAGTGTGATTTGGGGGTAGAATATTGTCTTTTTCTAATCGTGGAAAAACGGTGAAGGATTATGGAACATACGGTTTTCGCTTTCATGAAGCACTTCCTAATGATGTGGCAAATATTTCGGTGCTCGGCCGGGAAAAGAGAATGTTTGGTGATGTTTATGATTGGCACGGATTAAAGCGGAGAGATATCGGTACTTATGTGTTTCAATATACGCTCTCAGGAGTGGGCAGGCTCGATATAGATGGGAAAAGCTATTCGTTAGAAGCTGGGGAAGCATTCATCGTCGAGATTCCTAGTGATCATCGCTATTATTTGCCAAAGGATAGTGAAGGGTGGGAGTTTGTATTTATTACACTTGTAGGAAACGAGGCAGCCGCCTGCTGGAGGTTTATGAAAGAACAAAGCGGTCCGGTTTTAAAAATTCCTCCTGATACCAAGCTGATTCAGCTGTTGCTGAGAAACTATCACGATACATATGAGCAAAAGATTACAGACGCCTATTATGCCTCTGCAAAAGCCTATGAGTTTATTATGGAGTGTTACCGTTTTACAAGGAATATCGAAAAAACAGTTCAAGAGTTTTCGCTTCAGATTACAAAAGCCTTATCCTTTATCCAAACACATTATCATGAACCGATCACACTTGACGAGATCGCTGCTATATCCGGCTATTCAAGATATTACTTTATTAAACAGTTTCAGCAGCAGCTGAATATGACACCTGTTCAATACCTGACTAAAGTTAGAATACAAAAGGCTGCAGAGCTGCTTCGCTCCACAAGCCTCACTGTTACAGACATTGCGGCCCAAGTAGGCTATGCAAATGCCAACTATTTCAACAAAGTGTTCCGTAAAGCAGTGGGTGTCTCTGCAGGAACATTTCGAGACAGCAAAGACTTTGTCGAGATTGATCATTTAATTATTGATTAAGCTTTTAAGGAGTATGTTTTTATGAATCAATCAGTTTTGTTGCTTCCATAAACAATGCTTGGATAAATTTTTTCATGTTAATACGGCTCTGGTTGTTTGGTGTTTTGCTTTTATCTTCCAGCTCGAGCATTTTTTTCCGCACTTCTGAGAAATCAAAAAATGTAGAAGCATAGGCTTCAAATTTAGGATTCGTATAATCTGTTAATCCCAATGAAGCAATATGGATAAGCGCCTGATAAAGAGCTCGTCGGACACGCTGCTCAGATGCTTTCATTTCTTTCAGGATCTCAGCTTCTTTTGTTTGATCTCCCAGTTTTTCAGCAGCAATACTAGCAAAAATGACCTTTAGTGATGGAAAGGCGTAGGCAGAACCGAGCCTTTCTTTTTCCTTCTGAAGAAAGACTACTATTTTAAGCAAATCCTCACTGCCGCCTTCACCTATCATCCCTAGATCAGAAATTAAGGAACGTCCCGCTTCCATTAAACTTGTTGTATGAGAGGAGGGGACGAACGAGAACTGAGGGCGGCCTGTAAACAAGTTCAGCGATTCTTGAATGCCTCTGATCGATTGTTCTAACAGCACCCGCTCGTTTACTTTTTTTAATATGCCTGTTATTTCAAGATGGTTGAGAGGTTTTGTAATGTAATATTCCGCCCCTAAACTATAGGCCTCGCCAATCAATTCCTTGGCTTCGATTTGGGAAATCATCACAAATTTTCCTTGAAATCCTTCAGCAAGAGCCCGAATCGTTTCAATTCCGTCTCGTCTTGGCATAAGCAAATCAATCAAGACAATATCAACTTTTTTTAAAGATAGTAAGCCATTGTCTACTATTGCTCCGTCTTCTGCTTCACCTACCACACTCCCTAAATCTCCGTCTTCAATAATATCTGTCAGCATTGCTCGTATGGCGGGATCGTCATCTATAATAAAGTAATTCATCTCACACATCCTTTCTCTACTATCGTATTTATCGGAAGTTCAACGATAAAGGTGGTTTCATTATCGTTTTGCATAAGCGAAATTTGTCCACCCCATTTTTCTACTGTTTGTTTCACATATGATAAACCAATTCCTGTTGAGGGGTTTCCACCTGAATCAAACTTCGTTGTAAAGCCTTCTGTAAAAATGACTTCTTTGAGCTTAGGTGCAATACCAGGACCATTGTCACTAACAGAAAACTCCACATATTGATCCTTTCTTTTCACAACCAATGATACGTAACCCTCTTCTTTAATGGCTTCTACAGAATTGGCTAACAAATTATTGATTAATGATAATACCATAAATACATGATAGGGAGGATGATCACCCTTTATATGCAAGGAGAATGAAACATCTTTGCCGAGGGACTCTGCATAGCGTCTATTTGACACAGTCATGATGTTACCGAGCTGTTCAATATTCATATAATCCTGCAGGCTTTCAGAAGACATGAGTTCCGATAAACCTGCATAAATACGCTGGTTATCTTTTTTGATCTCATGCACAAGACCGGCAATTTGCAGCGCTGTTTGCGCTTCTTTTCCGTTTGTTTCCGATGATTTTAAGCGGCGATAAAAATCATAACACATGCCGGTGATTTCTTCCGCATTTTGCATCGTTTTCTTCAGTTGAACGGATTCCTCATACAAATTTGATATGAAAATAAGCATTTTTTCCTTTTGTCGGCGTTGTTCTTCTTCTGCTAACTTTGCTTCTCTCAGCTTAAAAATATTAAAAAAGCCAAGAACAAAAAAGCTTCGGATAAATGCAATGATCACGAGTTGCTGGGTCTCAAGTAAAGATATATCCTCATTATAGACCAAGGAGGAACGGATCAACATCTCCGATAAGCTTGCCATAATCTCAATAGCTACCCCTAAGATTCCAATCATAAATGGTTGATCATGCCGTTCGTTCATTTTCCACCAATGAAATAGGACACCATAAATGACGTAATAGGAAAAGGCGGGAAGATGGAGATACATTCCTTCTTCAATAGATATATCTCTGATCCCAACAGCTAGAAAAAATCGAAAAGCAAACACACTCGTTCCCGCTAAAATACCTGCAAGAATCGGGTGCATCCTCTTTCCCCATAACAAAAATAAGAAGAAGACGGGCGTCCCCAAACTAACTCTGAAGGTATCATCAAATGGATAAAATTTAAATTCTCCAGCTAAAGGCACCGCAATCATCATTATTAATAAAAACCATGTACGTTCTTTCAAGACGGTCCCTCCCGAATGACTAGATAAAAACAATACACATTGTACTGAAATAGCTAAAAAGTGAAAAGGGTTTTCATAGAGATATTATATTTTCCTATTTGTTCTTGTAGGTTTTCGTAGGTTTCAGTAGGTTTTCGTAGTCCGGAATATAAACTAAGAATATTCACGAGTTTGAAAGCGTTAACAAAAAGATACAAGGAGGAATTTCATTGAAAAAGTTTGGGTTAGCTACACAAATATTTGTTGCACTTATACTAGGTATTGCTGTCGGAGCTGTCTTTCACGGTAATGAAACAGCTATGGCCATTATGGTACCGATTGGCGACATTTTTATTCATTTAATTAAGATGATTGTTGTTCCAATCGTTATTGCTGCATTAGTCGTCTCAATAGCAGGAGTTGGTGATATTAAAAAATTAGGAAAACTAGGCGGAAAGACGCTTCTCTATTTTGAGATTGTCACCACAATCGCCATCGCAATTGGCCTGCTGGCGGCTAACTTGTTTCACCCAGGTTCCGGATTAGATACAAGCAATCTTGAAAAGAGTGATATTTCCCAATATGAAGAAACGACAAAAGAAGCTGAAAGTAAAGGCTTTGCAGAAACGATTGTCCATATTGTTCCAAAAAACGTCTTTGAATCCATGGTCCAAGGTGATTTGTTGCCGATTATCTTTTTCTCAGTCCTTTTTGGCTTGGGAATTGCGGCGATAGGAGACAAAGGAAAACCTGTCCTAAGCTTTTTTGAAGGTGTATTAGAAGCCATGTTTTGGGTGACGAATCAAATAATGAAATTTGCTCCGTTTGGTGTATTTGCACTGATTGGGGTTACCGTAGCTAAATTTGGTATCGGCACATTAATTCCTTTAGGAAAACTAGTGCTAGCCGTCTATGTGACGATGATCTTCTTTGTTTTAGTTGTTCTTGGCATTATCGCAAAAATGTCCGGAACAAGCATCTTCATTCTTATGAAGGTATTAAAAGATGAATTGATTTTAGCATTTACAACGGCAAGCTCAGAGTCTGTCTTACCTAGGATTATGGAGAAGATGGAGAAATTCGGCTGTCCTAAATCCATTACTTCATTTGTTATTCCAACTGGCTATACGTTTAATTTAGATGGTTCATCTATTTATCAAGCACTTGCTGCCCTTTTCGTGGCTCAAATATATGGAATTGATTTGTCCATTGCACAGCAAATAACATTATTACTCGTCTTAATGTTAACCTCCAAAGGAATGGCCGGTGTTCCAGGAGCATCGTTCGTTGTTGTCTTAACAACACTTGGTTCAATGGGATTGCCATTAGAAGGCCTGGCGTTTATTGCTGGTATTGACCGTATTTTAGATATGGTGCGAACTGCGGTTAATGTAATGGGTAATTCATTAGCGGCGATTGTGATGTCCAAGTGGGAAGGTGTATTTGACCAAGAGCAAGCAAATAAATACGTTCATTCAATAAAACAGTCGAACGCAGCCTAAACGTAGATAAACGTGGCTGATCACAAGATAAAGAATCTTGATGGAGGGAACACCATGTCAACAATCAATAGTAAACAAAATGTTCGGATTGAAAAGGATTTCTTAGGATCAAAAGAAGTACCTGCGGATGCATACTATGGGATTCAAACATTGCGAGCAGTCGAGAACTTTCCGATTACAGGCTATCGTATTCATGAAGATTTAATTAAAGCATTAGCCATCGTAAAAAAAGCAGCAGCCTTAGCCAATATGGATACGAAACGCTTATACGAGGGGCTTGGGAAAATGATCGTTCAAGCTGCAGACGAAGTGATCAATGGAAAATGGCATGATCACTTCATCGTGGATCCAATTCAAGGCGGTGCAGGTACATCGATGAATATGAATGCGAACGAAGTCATTGCCAACCGTGCACTCGAATTGCTTGGAAAAGAGAAGGGCGACTATGTTCTTCAATTAAGCCCTAATACTCATGTGAACATGTCACAATCAACAAACGATGTATTTCCAACAGCAATTCATATCGCTACCCTTAACTTACTCGAAAAATTGTTAAAGACGATGGAGGATATGCTGGTTGTCTTTAAGGAAAAGGCCAAACAATTTGATCATGTCATAAAAATGGGCCGGACACATCTACAGGACGCTGTGCCGATTCGCCTTGGTCAGGAGTTTGAGGCATACAGCAGGGTGTTAGAACGCGATATTAAGCGAATCAAACAATCACGTCAGCATTTATATGAAGTAAACATGGGTGCCACAGCGGTGGGTACAGGTTTAAATGCAGATCCTCGCTACATTGAAATGGTTGTTAAGCATTTGGCTGAAATTAGCAGCCTTCCGCTTGTTGGAGCCGAGCATCTAGTTGATGCAACACAAAACACCGATGCTTATACAGAAGTCTCTGCTGCGTTAAAGGTATGTATGATGAATATGTCTAAGATTGCGAATGACTTACGATTAATGGCATCTGGACCTCGTGCCGGTTTAAGTGAAATCACATTGCCTGCCCGCCAGCCTGGTTCATCGATTATGCCTGGAAAAGTAAATCCGGTGATGGCTGAAATGATCAACCAGGTTGCCTTTCAAGTTATCGGCAATGACCATACCATCTGCCTGGCTTCGGAAGCTGGCCAGCTTGAGCTAAATGTCATGGAACCTGTGCTTGTCTTTAACCTGCTTCAATCCATCAGCATTATGAATAATGCTTTCCGTGCTTTTACAGATTTTTGTCTAAAGAACATTGAAGCAAACGAAGAGCTTCTAAAAAAATATGTAGAAAAAAGCGTCGGGATTATTACAGCGGTTAATCCGCATATTGGCTATGAAGTGGCAGCTCGTATTGCAAGAGAAGCGATAGTTGAAGGTAAATCTGTTCGTGAACTGTGCCTGCTGTACGATGTATTAACAGAAGAAGAACTTGATCTAATATTAAATCCTTATGAAATGACAAAACCAGGTATTTCCGGTGCTGCATTATTTGATAGAGAGTAAATATATAGGGGGATTTTGTTAACCCCCTTTTAAGAAATAATAAAAAAGAAGTATGATGAAAAAGGAAGGTATTTTATGTATAAATTTATCTCTACTCCTAACGGGGAATTCGAAACAGTTATGCGGGGTGCAGAGATACTGTCAACACCAGTGCTTAACAAAGGAGTGGCATTCACACTGGAGGAGCGAAAACAATTAGGATTAATTGGTCTCCTGCCGCCGGCTGTATTAACTTTGGAAGAACAGGCTCAACGTGCATATGAGCAATATCGGTCACAGCCAACCGACATGAGTAAAAATATTTATTTGACTGCTTTGCATGACCGTAATGCTGTTTTATTTTATCGACTTTTCACCGATCATTTAAGTGAAATGATGCCGGTCGTCTATACGCCGACAGTTGGAGAGGCCATTCAGCGATATAGCCATGAATATCGCCGTCCTCATGGGGTTTACTTATCCATTCATGATCCAAATGGTATTGAAGAGGCACTTGTTAATTTTGGGGAAAATGCAACGGATATTAAATTAATCGTCATCACTGATGGAGAAGGTATATTAGGAATTGGTGACTGGGGTGTTGGAGGAATCAATATTGCTATCGGCAAGCTCGCTGTCTATACGGCTGCAGCAGGCATAGATCCTAGCTGTGTCATGCCTGTTGTCTTGGATGTCGGGACAAATAATGAAGAACTGCTCAATAATCCGTTTTATATTGGGAATCGGCATCCGCGTATTCATGGGGAGCAATATGATAACTTTATTGACAGAGTTGTATCAACATTAGAGAAGGTATTTCCAAATGCCTTACTGCATTGGGAAGACTTCAGCTCTAGTAACGCTCCAAGTATTTTGGCCAAGTATCGTAATAAAGTTTGTACATTTAACGATGATATCCAAGGAACGGGGGCTGTTACACTGGCTGCCGTATTAGCGGCTTTGCGGGTTTCGCAGATACCATTACGCGAACACCGGATTATCGTCTTTGGAGCCGGCACTGCCGGAATTGGAATCGCTGACCAAATCCGTGATGCGATGGTACGTGACGGATTATCAGTAGAAGAGGCGAACAGCAGATTCTGGTGTATTGACCGATTTGGTTTACTCACGGATGATATGGATACGATGCTCGATTTTCAAAAGCCTTATGCTCGATCAAATAAAGAGGTGACTCATTGGAAGAGTAACAGCACAAATGGTGAAATTGGACTTATGGAGGTTGTTAGCCAAGTTCAACCGACCATTTTGATTGGTACATCAACAGTCGCTGGAGCATTTACCGAAGAGATTATTAAAGAGATGGCATCTCACGTTGAGAGACCTGTCATATTGCCGATGTCAAATCCAACCTCATTGTCCGAGGCAAAACCTGTTGATTTAATTCAATGGACTGATGGACGAGCGCTTGTAGCAACGGGAAGTCCATTTGCTCCTGTAACGTATAATGACACGATCTACACAATCGGACAATCTAACAACGCATTTGTATTTCCAGGCCTTGGCCTTGGAACAATGGTAACGCAAGCTCAGCTCATTACGGACACCATGTTCACTGCGGCTGCTGAGGCCATCGCAAACAGTATAGATGTAAGCCGACTTGGTGCACCTTTATTACCGAAGGTTGAAGAGATTCGAGCAATCTCGGAAAAAGTAGCAATAGAAGTAGCAAAAGCCGCAATACATGCAGGTGTCGCTCGCATAAAGCCAGCTAATATTGAACAAGCTGTCAACGATGCTATGTGGGAACCAAGCTACCGTCCGGTAAAGGCTATGCGGGAAAAAGTGCGGTAATTAGTGGGTACCTGTCTATTTAATTGCTTACAATATAGTTGAAAATAAAAAACACACGTATTTGATTTATAGATGATCAACGTGTGTTTTTTTTATTTTAATGTGGTTTTGGGAAAGGGAACTTGAAACAAAACGATAATTTTCTGTAAATCTTGCGTTACCTATGGATTTTAATAGATTTTTAAACAAACGATTAATTAAGTGACACCCTTTTAATCAATTCAAATTTAGTGTGTCAAAAATTTTATGAAAAATAAGTGCTTTAGTATTAACTATCTTCTGAATTTAGGATTAAAAAGCGGAAAATTAACAATGGTTTATAAAAACAGGGTATCTAACTTTTGTTTATATATCGTAGTAATAAAAAAATAACTGAGTTCGCTTACTCAGCTGATCTTACATCCTACCATTGATTTGAATTATTTGGTAAAATCAAATAATTAGGACATTTTAAGTATCCATTATTAAAAGGTATTTTAATTAAATTTCACTTGAAAACGCTGAAAGTAATATTCGGTATGGAATATGGGTGTAAAATCAATTTAGATCTGCCAGCTCCACCATAGTCACTCTGGCAGGAATACAAGTTAGGGCTGTACTTTAACTGGTGAAGCAAGTTTGATTGCCTTTTATGATGGGAGGGTGCAGCTGTGGTTATTTGTTTACACCAGTAGTAGTCGGGCTCTGTGATCATTGTTTATATCCATCAAAATGGATCTGGAAATTTTTGAGGAGGAACCAATATGGGAAATGTTATTTTTAAACAATTACGTTTTGCAAGAAATTGTACTCTAAGTGATGTGAAAGGTATCAATGATCAGGAGGCTCTTTTTATCCCAGCGGGGTTCAATAATAATATTAAATGGAATTTAGGTCATATTTATCTTATTCATGAACGGAATGCGTTCTATTTTATTGGAGAAAAAATGGAGCTGCCAGAATCGTTCCCAGCATTATTTGCTCCAGGAACGAAACCGGCTGAATGGGGAGAACAACAAGCACCAACTGTTCTGGAGCTTGTTCAGCTGCTCGAAAATCAATTGGATAGAATCGAGGGAGCCTTAGAATCTCGATTGAAAGAGGCTGTAAAGCAGCCATATACAACTTCAAGAGGTCTTACATTATCAACTGTAGAAGAATTTATTACCTTTTGCTTATACCATGAGGGCATGCATTTTGATGCGATTAAAATGATTAAACGAATGATGCAAAGATAAAATACTTACTAACTCTATTCAATTCCCTTTTTAGGGATTTTTTTTTACCCAACAGATTAAGCGATCAACAATTGATAACTCAACAATGTTTTTTAACAGCTATTTTAAATAAGCGTTTAATTAATTGATGATTAAATAGATAAACTCAAGATATTGAAATTAAAGTAAAATTAACCTTTTCTTTATTGCTGGTCAACAGTAATCTTATCAAAAAAGATTTTAGTAGACGAATCAAATAAAGGCCATCCTTGAGATTGTATGCCGGAATTATTGGCTAGAATATGTAAGGCGCAATATACCAGGTAAACATTTTTCAAGTTCATTAAATTTTTTCACTCTTCTAGAACAAATGTTCTTGCGTGCTGGTGCTTTTTAAAGTATACTGTTGCTGGTGTTTATGTAGATAAGGGAAAAATTTGAAACAATTTATTTTTATACATGACCCCAATCAGATCATTTGCACTTATATCTATTGACTTTTACGTTACGTCATGCTTTACCGTAATATTTGGAGTTATTACTAAATGAAGATTTTATCATTAGAAGGGTAGGTTTAATGGAAATGCAAAGGAATGAAGGTGTTGCTTTACCAAAACAGCCTGTTGGGAACATATTTGCAAATCGAATTGTACTGGCTATCATGACCTCAAACTTCTTGCTGCAATTAGGGATTTGGATTAGGAATTTTGCCATTCTCTTATATGTGACAGATATTACAAACAATGATCCGTTGTATGTATCGTTGATTTCAGTCGCAGAGTTTGCTCCGATATTTATTTTCTCTTTTATCGGAGGTACATTCGCTGATCGCTGGAAGCCTAAGTTAACCATGGTTTGGTGTGATTTATTATCTGCTGTCTCGATCTTAATTGTTTTGCTAACGCTAATTTACGGCTCATGGCAGGCTATCTTTTTCGCTACTTTAGTATCAGCTATCTTATCTCAGTTTTCAATGCCTTCTGCTATGAGACTATTTAAACAGCATGTGCCTGGTGAACAATTGCAGACAGTTATGGCGATGTTCCAATCATTGATGGCAGTTTTCATGGTGATCGGTCCAATGATTGGAACATTTGTTTATCAAAAATTCGGAATCATGACTTCTATCGGTGTGATGGGTGCAATGTTTTTCCTTTCGGCATTCGTGCTTATGTTTCTTCCAAAAGATATTGAAAAGGAAAAGGCTGATGGAGACAGCAATTTCAAAAAGGAGCTTGCTGATGGATTTCGCTATGTCCTTTCAAATAAGATCCTTAAAGCGATGGGGTCAATCTTTGCGGTATGTGGATTGGCAGTAGGGCTTATTCAGCCTTTAATGATTTTCGTAACAATTGAAAATCTTGGGATGACAAAAGACTTCCTTCAATGGCTTCTTATGGCAAATGGTGTAGGGATGCTAATTGGAGGCGGGGTGGTGATGGCCATTTCTAAAAAGGTATCCCCACAAAAGCTGCTAGCGATTGGTATTCTCGCAAGCATGATTAGCACGATTGGAATCGGCTGGTCAACTAGTATTGTCATCACGATCGTATTACAAGTCTTTAACGGATTATTTTTCCCATGCATTCATATTGGTATCAATACCTTAATCTTGAAAAATACAGATGAATCCTTTGTTGGGCGTGTAAACGGAGTCCTAAATCCATTATTTATGGGAATGATGGTAATTGGCATGACAGTTTCCGGGATATTAAAAGTTCCAATGTCATTATTAGGTGTTTATCTCTTGTCCGGGGTCTTATTTTTTATTGGAGTTTTACTAATCGTTCCACTCTTTAAGCTGAAGGATGGAGATGCAATCGTTCAGAATGTGGTGCAAGCAGGAGAGTAAGATATAAAGGCTTATAATGACTAAAAAAATGAAAAGAACCGTTCTCGTCATAATCTTTGTGAGAATGGTTCTTTTTTTGGTGTTTTGTTTCCATTTGATGTAAAGCTTCTTTTTTTGTTTTCGTTTGGCGATTATACGGCTTAAATTCTCCCCAACTGCCACGTTTTAACGTAACATCCCATTTTCCTTCCCGAATTTGTTTTTCCCTGCTTTTTCTAGCTTTTGATTTTGCCATCATTTTCACGCTCCTAATAACATTTTGATAACCCTTCATCACAAATAGTATAACACGGATGAAAAAGGATTTTGTATAATTATGGTATTCCCAATAGTAATGAGGGTGATAACTTGATTATATGGATCAATGGAACATTCGGGTCAGGTAAAACGACAGCAGCTTATGAGTTACAAAGACGAATGCCTCAATCATTTGTGTATGACCCGGAAAGATTCGGTTATGTACTAATGGCAAACATCCCCAAAGAGCTGGCAAAGGGGGATTTTCAAGATTATCCATTATGGCGTGAAGCCAACTACAAGCTGCTAAAACAAATTGCGAATAATTACCACGGAACCATTATTGTTCCGATGACACTCACCAATAAATCCTATTTTGATGAAATAATTGGGAGATTAAAGAAAGACGGAATTGAGGTAAAGCATGTTACTTTGGCAGCTGCTAAGAAAACTATTCAACAGCGATTAAGGAAAAGATTTGAGGGCAATCATTCCTGGGCTTATAATCAAATCGATCACCGACTTAGTTGTTTAGAGAAAGATGTTTTTAAAGAACATATCAAAACAGATAAAATGACTATAGAAGAAGTTGTTGAAACGATCGCAAAATTATCGGGTCACCAGCTTTTGCCTGACCACCGTACGAAGTTTAGAAAAATGATTGATCGATTAACGGTAACTCTGAAAGAAATACAATTATTTAAATAAGCATGTCTAAGAAAACACAGGAAGAGCGTTTACAAAACCACTCTTTTACATTATAATGGCACTAACAAGTTAAGAATCGTGCTGAAGAGTTATGAAGAGACAGCTTATTGTGTTAAAAAGGACTTTTTCTTTTTAATCGCGATAGGCTGTCTTTTTGTTTTTTCAGCTTAGTAGATGAAGAGAAAACTTATTTGGCTGGAGGATTGCTTGCAGCCTTTGGTGCTTATGTTGTAGGCAGTGTAGGCGGAGTACAGTTCCATAGGGCGGATCAATGCTTGCATTGTATCTGCTAATTGGGATTTTAACCGAATTCGTCCTATTGGTTTGAGTGCCTTATCCAAAGCGGGAATGGGGTGCACATTCAACAAGCATGAATGAGGGATAAGGAGGAAATAGGTCAGTCAGCTTGAATGGAGATTTCATTCAAAACAATAAAGGAAATGGAATAAGAAAAGGGAAGTAATATAAAAAGGATGAGAGGCAGGAGGAAGAACAGATGGAAAAAAAGTATATCTTGTCATTAGATCAAGGAACAACAAGTTCAAGAGCGATTCTTTTTAATAAAAGTGGAGAAATAGTTGATATCGCACAAAGAGAATTCAAACAATATTTCCCTAAGCCAGGCTGGGTTGAACATAACCCTCAAGAAATTTGGAGCTCCATTTTAGCAGTTATAGCAGAAGTCCTTACAAATTCAAATGTTTCAGCAAAAGAAATAGCTAGTATAGGGATTACCAACCAACGTGAAACAGCGGTCGTGTGGGACAAGGAAACAGGCCGCCCTGTTTATAATGCTATTGTTTGGCAATCGAGACAAACGGCTGACATTTGCGAAGAGTTAAAAGAAAAGGGATATAATGATTTATTTCGCAAGAAAACAGGTTTATTAATTGATGCTTATTTTTCAGGCACTAAGGTGAAATGGATTCTTGATCATGTTGAAGGTGCAAGAGAACAAGCAAAACAAGGAAAACTGTTATTTGGAACGATTGATACTTGGTTAATTTGGAAGCTTTCAGGTGGCAAAGAGCATGTCACAGATTATACAAATGCTTCTAGAACACTTATGTACAATATTTATGACTTAGCATGGGATGATGAGCTGCTTGAAATATTAGATATCCCAAAAGCAATGCTGCCTGACGTTCGCTCATCTTCTGAAGTTTATGCCAAAACGGTTGATTATCACTTTTTTGGTGAAGCAGTTCCGATCGCAGGTGTAGCAGGAGATCAGCATGCTGCTTTATTTGGACAAGCTTGTTATGAAAAAGGAATGGCTAAAAATACGTATGGTACAGGCTGCTTTATGTTAATGAATACAGGTGAAAAGGCCGTTCCTTCTGAAAACGGACTGTTAACAACGATCGCTTGGGGAATAGATGGAAAGGTAGAGTATGCTCTGGAAGGCAGTATATTTGTCGCAGGGTCTGCCCTTCAATGGCTTCGTGACGGGTTGCGTATGATTGACAATGCACCTGCAAGCGAAGGGTATGCTTCAAAGGTTGAATCAACAGATGGTGTGTATGTTGTTCCTGCTTTTGTTGGCTTAGGCACACCATATTGGGATAGCGATGCACGCGGGGCGATTTTTGGGTTAACCCGCGGAACGACTAAGGAACACTTTATCCGCGCTACCCTTGAATCACTTGCCTATCAAACAAAAGATGTGCTCAAGGCGATGGAGGCAGATTCAGGCATTGAATTAAAAAAATTACGTGTTGACGGCGGAGCTGTTAAAAATAATTTCTTAATGAATTTTCAAAGCGACCTATTAAATGTCGCAGTTGAACGTCCTGTGGTTAATGAAACAACAGCATTAGGAGCTGCTTATTTAGCCGGACTTGCTGTGGGCTTCTGGAAGGACAGAGAAGAAATAGAGAAGCAATGGCAGATGCAAAAATCGTTTGAACCGACGATGGGTGATGAGCAAAGAAATTCATTGTATGACGGTTGGAAACAGGCTGTTAAAGCCACGATGGGGTTTAAGCCAAACAAAAAATAAAGAGTTGTCTTTCTAGATAATGTTAACTTATTGAAAAAGGGAAGCGGGCTGCTTTCCTTTTTCAATAAACAACTATTCTTAACCGCGCAGATTTTCAGTCTTTACATGACGGAATACATTTATTAAAAATAAAATAATGCCTAATAACACTAGATTTGAACCTATGATTGGCAGTATGGTTAGTCCTTCATTTTGTAAGTAAACAATTAAAAACACACCGCCGGTTAAAAATGGAGTTCCAATATTGTGGAGCCAAAAATGTGCTTTTGCTAAGCCGGTTTCCCCTGCTCTCGGATAAAAATGATAGATTAGCCCGAATAACGCCATAGAAGCCCAGCCAAGCAGGTTTACGTGAGCATGCACAGATGTAAAGCTGAAATTATGAGTCATTCCCATGACGTACCCGATGGATACTCCAATGACTAAATAAACAACAGCAATCTTAAAAAATTTAGCCCCCACACAATCTCCTCCTTTAAATAAATCTTGTATAGTTTACAGTTTAATCCGGTTGTTTAGAACTATGTTGAATGTAAAAACAAATCTTTTGAACTGTTTCAAATGCAGGTATATTTGGTTGGTTTATTGATGACTGAAGGAATTGAATAGAAAAGAGACTGACACTATTCACATAAAGTGGATGCGTCAGTCTCTTAGTTCTTCTCCAAACTTAAAGGACAGTAAAATCCCACTGCTTGAAGTCTAATTTATTTTAAATTCTCTGATAGAAACTCAATGACTTGATCTGGTGTTTTAGCATTTGCACTATGTAGATGTGCTTGCTTTTCACCATTCTTAAACACCAATAGGCTTGGGATGCCCATGACAGTATATTTTTCAGCAAGCTCAGGGAATTCATCCTTGTCGATTTGGTACATCGTTACACTACCGATTTCCTCAAATACGGTCGGTAAGAACATGTCCATTCGTTTGCAATCAGGACACCAGTCTGTAACGAACTTTAAGACAACAGGTTCCTTGCTGGATATTAATTCTTCAAATTGATCTTCACTTTTTACTAGTTCCATTGTTATCACCTCCAAAACCTATTGTAACCAATAAGCTAAGAAAAAACAGTAATCCAGCTTTTAAGTTTTGCTATAATGTCTTAGCAAGATTGCGGGTTTTGTGAAGAAAAGGCAGATGCGAAATGCTTGACGCTTTAAACTTGTAATTATATACTAACTTACAATAAGTAAGTTTTCAACGTGACGTCAAAACGTTTATATAAAGCGGAATTTTACTAAAGAGGAGGATGTTTCATGATCATCGAAGCAATAACTAATAATCCGTTAATAAAAATGAAGGAAAAAATCAAAATTGTTCCTTATGGTGACGGATCGATTTTTCTGGTAGGACCCATTCATTTACCTGTTCAGCTCGACGGAGAAACGGCGTTTTTTAAATGGTATAGCTGGTTAGTAGTTGAAGATGACGGTTTAAGCCAATCAGACAGCAAGATCGACGATTTGATAAAATACCTTCCACAAGCTCAGTTAGCAGACAGTCAGCAATCAAGTGTGTTAGTATACGGTGATTTTGAGAAAGCAGAAGAGGCATTGATTCGCATGCATAGTATTTGTCATACAGGAGATATCTTTGGAAGTAAACGATGTGATTGCGGCTTTCAATTAAAACAGTCAATGAAAATGATAGTTGAGCACGGAGCAGGAGCGCTTTTTTACCTGGCGAATCATGAGGGACGGGGGATTGGATTATTTAGTAAAGCACTTGCGTATCTTCTTCAAGAAGAGGGGCTTGACACGGTGGAAGCAAATGAACAATTAGGTTTTGAGGATGATGCAAGAAGCTATGATGAAGCTATTAGTGTTTTGAAAGCATTACGTCAACGACCTGTAACCTTAATAACAAATAATCCTAAAAAACTTGAAGCACTTAAACATTCAGGTGCCAATCTTTCTGGCAGAATTCCTTTATGGGGAGATATTTCAGGATATAATAAACATTATCTAGAAACAAAAATGAAAAAGGCGGGTCATTTTAGAGGAGGCTATCCAATTGAGTGAACATGAGTTTTATATGAAATTAGCCATCAATAATGCAAAAGCAATGAAGGGACAGACAGATCCAAATCCGCTAGTCGGGGCTGTTGTCGTTAATCATAATCGAATCGTCGGAGTTGGAGCCCACTTAAAAGCAGGAGAGCCTCATGCAGAAATTCATGCATTACGAATGGCTGGAGACCAAGCGAAGGGAGGAATTATTTATGTCACGCTTGAACCTTGCTCCCATCATGGTCGTACTGGTCCATGCGCAGAGGCGATTGTAAAAGCTGGGATTAAAAAGGTGGTTGTCGCGACATTGGACCCGAATCCAATCGTTGCTGGAAATGGAATTGCTATCTTAAAAAATGCAGGTATTGAGGTTATTGTTGGGATTTGTGAAGAAGAATCAATCAAAATGAACGAGGTTTTTAATAAGTTCATTGTGAAAAAACAGCCGTTTATTACTTTAAAATCCGCAACTACGCTTGACGGCAAAATCTCGAGCTCAATCTGGGATAGTAAATGGATCACCTCTGAGGAAGCGCGGAAGGATGTTCATCAACTGCGTCATGAGCATGTAGGGATATTAGTAGGAGTGCACACCGTTATAAAGGATGACTCTGAATTAACAACTAGAATCCCGAATGGAAGGAATCCAATTCGAATGATTTTAGATAGCACACTGCGCATCCCTTTAGATGCGAAAGTGGTGAAGGACCAACAAGCACCTACATGGATTTTTACATCAAAGAACCATGATAAAGAGGTAAAGAAAAAACTTGAACAGTTAGGCCATCATGTCTTCGTCACAAGCGGAGAAAAACGTGTTGATATCCATGATGTGCTTACCATTTTAGGAGAGCACTCCGTTTCATCTGTGCTGATTGAAGGCGGAGGTGAAGTAAATTCCTCCTTCCTGAAGGAACAATTGGTCGATAAACTCGTTCTCTATATGGCACCGAAATTAATTGGCGGAAAACAAGCTCCTGGATTTTTCGCCGGTACAGGGATTGAAAAAATGGCCGATGCGATTGAACTTTCTGAGATGGACGTACAAATGATCGGAAAGGATTTCAAATTTACAGGATATCCGGTCTATAAATAATGCATAAATAACTTGAGCCATTTAATTTTGTTAATAGGAACTATATAGAAATAGAAAATGTCTTTTACAGTTGAAATATCACATTAGCAGTAACAGTTATTATGGGTAAAAAACGCTCACAGCAAAGGAAATCCTTTGGCATTTTTATAATTTCTTATTCCAACTGTGATTCAAAAGGCAATAACCCCTTCAAAAAGAGGTAACTGTCCAATGGAAAGACTCTATTGGACAGTTACCTCTTTAATCATTAAGTAATCGTCCAATAGAAAGGCTCAAAAGGACAAACCTCTCTTTATTCAATATGTAACTCAATAGAAAGGCTTAAAAGGACAAACCTCCCTTTATTCAACATGTACATGTTCAATAGAAAAGCCCTAATGTACAAGACACTCTTTATATCCTGCAATCTGAATCAATTATGAGTTTTTGCATTTTTCTGTTGATGGCCAGAGTTTTGGGGAAATGGGGCATAAATACATTTGAAGTCACACCTTATTTAACATAGTGACAGAAGTTATTGTTACCATACCAATTCATGTGTGAACGCACTTAGTGTTAAATCATGATTCATCTTATTTCTTTCAAGGTGATGCTTAAAAAATGACCAGTTAAGGTCTTGGGAGGATGTTTTTTCCTATGGAAAAAGACTTGCTATAATCATAAAGATAGAGTAATATAAAACCAAGTAAACACATAAGAATTATAAAATTAATTATAAATATAAATAAACGTTTGTTTAAGGAGGAAAAGAAATGAGCATTGAATTACACCCAGTTATTAATGGTGCTGAAAGTTTATTTATTCCAGGAAATAAGATAGGTGTAGTACTTTGTCACGGATTTAATGGCACACCGCAGAGCATGCAATATATTGGAGAGCAGCTTTCCAAGTGTGGCTATACCGTTTCAATTCCTCGTTTAAACGGACATGGTACACATTATTTAGATATGGAAAAAAGCTCATATGAAACGTGGATAACGGATTTACAAAGGGCATACCGTGGTTTAAAGAAGGAATGTGAAAAGGTATTTATTGTGGGTCAATCGATGGGAGGAGCTTTGACCTTACAGGTGGCAGCAAATAATCCAGATGTGGATGGAATCTTCCTCATCAATGCAGCTGTAACAGATGTTAGCTATAAAGAATTTCGCGGTATAATGGAGCCGCGATTTGTTGAAGAGGGTTCTCCTGATATAAAAAAACCTGCTGTTTTTGAAATTACGTATGATAAAGTGCCAGTGAAAGCGATCCATCAGCTATTAGATTTAATGGATGATACAAAAATGAATGTTTCAAAAGTAACTTGCCCAACGATCATTTTTAAGTCAGCCGCCGACCATGTTGTACCTCCTGCAAACTCAGAGTTTATTTTTCAGCATGTCAGTACGTCTAAGAAAAAAATGATTGTACTTGGAAATTCATATCATGTGGCGTCAATGGATTATGATGCCCCATATATTGTGGATAGCATTGATCACCAGATTAAGAATCTAGCAACTAGTCAAATAGTTAAATCAGCAGTAGCGGGACTTGCATAAGGAAGAAAAAGTGGATAACTACATAGGTTATCCACAAGATATTCACATATCAACTGTTTTATCCACAGAAATGTAAACACTTTACATGGAATTTGTTTTGAATAGTTGTAAGGCAGCAATACCTTTTGGTAGCAGCTGCCTTTTTTGTATAGAATATTTCAGTGTCTGGATAGCAAAGAGCACCTTTTATTCTAAATATTTGCCCGAGTCTATTTTAGACGCATGTGCATTATGTTCATTCCAATCTTAACGGGCAGTAAAACCCCGCTTCAATATTCAATTGGGATTAAGGAGCAAGGTTGTGGATAACTGCCCGTATAGTTCCATAATTTTATTTAACCCTGAGTGAGCGATGGCTGACTATAGGTCGTTGCGTCTGGGTGATAAGCAGGTTCTTTTACTTCCTGTATTTCGAGAAAACCCCACTTATGGATGTCTCACTTTATAACTTCCGAAATTCAGATGGTGTACAGCTTTTTTGCTGTTTAAAGGTTTTGATAAAATAACTTGGATTATCAAAGCCAACCTCCATTGATACATCTATGATTCGACGGTCTGTTTCTCTTAATAGCTTTGCAGCTTTATTTATTCTAAGTGTGTTCATATATTCTACAGGAGTCATTCTGACAAATGCCTTGAAAAACCTGCTAAAATGGCCCTCACTCATTTGAACGATGCTGGCGAGCTCTTGAATCGTTAATTTCTCATGATAATGCTGTTCAATGTATTGAATAACCTGTTTAATCCGGTTAATTTTAACCGAATCCTGTTGGTTTTTCCCTTTATAATCCCTCTGATTGTTTTTGATCATATCGGCTATAAGCAAGAGTAGGTGAGCCTTAATTGAGAGTTCATAAACAGGCTCTTTACGATGAAACAACTGAATAATTATCTTCAGAGAAGTTAACATCTTCTCCATCCATTGGACTTCACCCTGAATGATGCCGGGAGTGAAGGAATTTGGACTGCTAATAAAATCAATGAACTGATTTTGAATGGTGTCATATGAATTGCTGGTAATAAGATCAGCATGAAAGACAATCGCATGTAACTGAAATGGCGTATTGTCGATAGGATATGCTGAGTGGAGCTGTCCGCTTGGTATAAAGAGCGCTTCACCCGCGTTAAGGGTAAGAGATTGTTCGCCGATTTGAAACACAGCTGCACCTTCCTCCATATAAATGAATTCCATCTCAGGATGCCAATGGCAATTAATAATCGCATTTCCACTTACATAATCAACCATATAGACCTTTAATGGAAACATAGAATTCCCGTGCAACCGATCCTCTAACAATCGATCATTTTCCAAATTTCTTCACCCCAATTAAAAAAGATCAGAATTGTTATATAAAATAACAGAAATCATCAAGATTAGCTCGTTATTAATCATTATTATTATAATCAAGAATAAGCTTGTATTCAATCGTATTGAAAGGGTGATCCAGTTATGAAGTTTTCAGATGGGCAATGGTTAACGAGGAAGGAATACCAACTTATCAGTGCCGTAGAGGTACATGAAGTGATTCAGCACCATCATTCACTTACTGTCCTTGCATCACCAAGGCAAATAGTAAACCGTTCGGGCCAGCTTGATACACCATTACTTGAGGTGAATTTTTCAGCGCCTTTAAATGATGTGATCCGTGTTCAGATTTATCATCATAAAGGCACAAAAAAGCGGGGGCCGCATTTTGAGACGAACAAACAAGATGGGCATGCAGTTTTAATTGAGGAAACGGAAGCTGTGGCATCGTTAACGAGCGGAGCTTTATCGGTAAAGATTCAAAAAGAAGGAAATTGGGAAATTACGTATGAATATAACGGTGAAAAAATAACATCAAGCGGTTATAAAAGTATCGCTCATATTCTTTCACAGGATGAAAGCGTGTACATGAGAGAGCAGCTTGACGTAGAACCTGATGAATATATTTATGGGCTAGGTGAACGATTTACACCATTTGTAAAAAATGGCCAGGTGGTAGATATTTGGAACAAAGATGGAGGAACAAACACAGAGCAATCTTATAAAAATATTCCTTTTTATCTATCAAATAAAAATTATGGTGTGTTTGTGAACCATCCTGAATTGGTGTCGTTTGAAATCGCATCGGAAAATGTTTCAAAGGTGCAGTTTAGTGTCACTGGACAGCATCTTGATTACTTTTTAATTGGGGGTTCCTCGATGAAAAAGGTGATTGAAGGCTATACCGAATTAACAGGAAAGCCAGCTTTACCTCCGGCATGGACATTTGGTCTATGGTTATCAACTTCATTCACAACGAATTATGATGAAGCAACTGTCAATCAGTTTATCGATGGCATGGCAGAGCGTGATTTACCAGTTCATGTTTTCCATTTTGATTGCTTCTGGATGAAGGAATTTGAGTGGTGCAATTTTGAATGGGATGAACGAATCTTCCCGGAACCAGAACAAATGCTGCAGCGCTTAAAGGACAAGGGCCTGAAAATATGTGTTTGGATTAACCCATATATTGCTCAGCGTTCCCGTTTGTTTGATGAAGCAGTAGAAAATGGTTATTTGCTGATGAAAGAAAATGGTGATGTTTGGCAGTGGGATTTATGGCAGCCGGGGATGGGGGTTGTTGATTTTACCAACCCTCAAGCTTGTGAATGGTATGCCAGCAAGCTTCGCCGCCTTGTACAAATGGGCGTTGATAGCTTTAAGACAGATTTTGGCGAGAGAATCCCGACGGATGTCATTTATTATGACGGTTCCGATCCGATGAAAATGCATAATTACTACACATTCCTTTATAACAAAGTTGTCTTTGATGTATTGGAAGAGGAAAAAGAAAAAGGAGAAGCTGTTTTATTTGCACGTTCGGCTACTGCGGGAAGTCAGCAATTCCCTGTACATTGGGGAGGAGATTGTGCAGCTACTTATCCATCAATGGCTGAAAGTCTGCGCGGCGGCTTGTCTCTGGGCATGTCAGGCTTTGGATTTTGGAGTCATGATATTGGCGGGTTTGAAAGCAATTCAACGGCTGATGTATATAAGCGGTGGATTGCGTTCGGTCTTTTATCAAGCCACAGCCGCCTTCATGGCAGCAGATCCTACAGGGTTCCATGGCTGTATGATGAGGAATCCGTTGATGTTCTTCGTTTCTTTACGAAACTTAAATGCCGATTAATGCCATATCTTTACAAGCAGGCAAATGAAGCCGCTGAAACAGGAGTGCCAATGATGCGTTCCATGGTATTAGAATTTCATGAGGACCCATCCTGTGCGTATTTAGACCGGCAATACATGCTTGGTGATTCACTGCTGGTGGCCCCTATTTTTAATGAAAAGGGATTGGCGCATTACTATCTGCCGCAAGGGAAGTGGACCAATCTATTAACTGGTGAAAAGGCAGATGGTGGTGTATGGCGGAAAGAACATCATGATTATTTAAGCATCCCATTATTTGTTCGGGAGAATTCAGTGATTGCCATGGGCTCTGTTTCCGAGAAACCAGATTATGATTATACAGATGGTGTTGAGTTCCATTTGTTTGAGCTGGGTGAAGGAAACCGTACAGAAACCTCCATTTATTCTGAACAGAAGAAACAGGAAGTGACATTTTCGGCAGTAAGAGAGTCAACTATTATG
The DNA here is from genome assembly GCF_000981385.1 of Bacillus sp. SA1-12. GTDB lineage: Bacteria > Bacillota > Bacilli > Bacillales > Bacillaceae > Metabacillus. The sequence goes on along the minus strand of NZ_LATZ01000013.1, from coordinate 36,998 downwards.
ACATTAGAAGTTACAGAAACGGATAAACCTTGGAGTGTGCTATTGCGTGGAATCGATCAAGTTGTCTCAGTAAACGGTGCAAAAGCAGAAGCCAATGAATTTGGATTAAGATTGCTGCCTGACGAAGGTGTCACAACAATTGAAGTTAGATTGTAATTAAGGAAAAACAGCCCCTGCATGGTCACCATGTGGGGGCTTTAATGGCTATTTTCATAGACTTTGTTGTTAGTAGAATAAAGAAAAATCAGAGCATAAATGATTATCATTCGTAATGGAACTTATTTTTCCATTCACTAATTTTAACATGAAAACTTGTTAAAAATGGTACGGATTCTTTTTCCTACGGACTTTTACCTATACGATATAATAGAACTAAACATTTTAAATTTGTAAGCGCTTACTATCCAAGGGGACCTCACTGTGAGAAAAAATATCGAAATTTTATTTATTAAGACCATAAATAATATGAAATTACGCGACAAATTAATTTTTACATTTATTGTTGTTGTTTTTATCCCGATTATGGTTGTTGGTTTATTTTTAACCTATGAACTTAGAGATAATGCTGTAAAGGATGCAATTGAGCAATCGCAAGTGAATGTGGAGCGAGTAAAAAAGAGGACAGCAGAAATCTTAAATGTACCTATTTATATCTCAAATAATCTGCAATTTGACCAGAGATTGAGTGAGTTAGTCAATACCTCCTATAAATCAACCTATGAAGTGGTTAAAGCCTATCGTGATTACCGTACGTTTGATTATTTTTTACAGTACTACCCGGAGATTTACAATATTAAGTTTTATATGGACAATCCAACTTTGATTAATAATTGGGAGTTTATCCCGGTAGGGGAGGAAGAAAGGAACCTTTTTTGGTTTGGCCATTCAGTAAGTGAACCAGGATTTAACCGTTGGTACTACCTTGCAGATGAAACAAAAGCTAACCATTATTATTTAAGTCTAGTAAAAAGGATTAACTTTTTAGAGCAAAAAACACACGGAACTCTCGTTATTACAATTGATCCTAGACAATTAAAAAAGATATTACAGCAGGAGCCCTTTTTGACGATGATCGTAGATGAAAGCAATTTTATTATTTCTGCCAATCAACCACACATCGTTGGAAAAGGGTTATACGAAATCATTGATCCAAAGCATAAAATTAAAAATCAACCAGCAGTCATAAATGGAGAGATAAACGGCGAATCATCACAAATTATTGTTGATAATCTTCTCCCTGAGATGAGTCAAAACCAGCTTAGGATTATTTCTATTGTAACGGACAAGCATATCGTGAAGGATGCAAATAAATTAAGTATGTTGGGAGCAGCGGTAACATTAATTGGAGTAATTATTGCTGTTATTTTAATCACCTCTGTTTCATGGCTTCTATCAAAACGTCTTTCAAATTTAAGTCAGAATATTAATCGCCTTTCCGCAGGAGATTTATCGACCAGGATTGTTGTTGATGGCGATGATGAGATTGGTCAATTATCCAAGCAATTCAACAATATGGTGGAAAATATCCACGGACTGATCGATCAAGTAGAAGAAACGACGAAACAAAAAAATGCTTTAGAGATGAGTCAAAATGAAATCAAGCTAAAAATGATGGCGAGTCAAATCAATCCGCATTTTTTATTTAACACTCTTGAATCAATTAGAATGAAGTCCCATATGAAAGGCGAAAAGGAAATAGCGAAGGTGGTAAAACAGTTAGGAAAGTTAATGAGGAAAAGCCTTGAAGTTGGAGGCAGCAAGATTCCGTTAAGCAGCGAAATCGAAATGGTCAGATGTTATTTGGAGATTCAGAAATTCCGTTATGAAAATCGCTTAAACTATGAGCTTAGCATTGATCCACTCTCTGAAAATATGAAAATTTTGCCGCTTATTATTCAGCCTTTAGTGGAAAATGCCGTTATCCATGGATTAGAAGACAGAGAAGATGGCGGAATGATCCTGATAAAAACAAAAGTAATTGCGGAATTTTTAACGGTTACCGTGGAGGATAACGGGAGCGGGATGAAAGAAGAAAGATTAAATGAAATTATTCATATGTTAGCTGAACATCATGAGGGAAATGGCAATAGAATTGGTTTGCTGAACGTTCATAATCGACTGCAGCTCACTTATGGTAAACAAAGCGGGCTAATGATTGATAGTCAAGAAGGGAAAGGAACAAAAATTCAGTTTAATATGCCGCGGGGGGATGAAAATGTATAAAGTGATCATTGTTGATGATGAGCCAATGATCAGGGAAGGATTAAGAACACTAATACCATGGGGAGAATTTGGATTTCAAGTAATTGACATAGCCAAAAATGGCCGGGACGGCTTAGAAAAATACAAGCATCATTCACCAGATTTAATGATTGTTGATATTCGCATGCCGGAAATGGATGGCCTGAATCTAATTGAAAAGATAAGAGGAGAAAATAAATACGTGCATTTTATTATCTTAAGCGGTTATGCCGATTTTGAATATGCAAAAAAGGCGCTTGGTTGTCAGTGTGATGGCTACTTATTAAAGCCGCTTGATGAGGACGAATTAATCGATTGTTTAGGGGTGGTTTATAAAAAACTGCAAGACAAACAGAAGCTTCATCATTTAATTGAAGATGATTTTGGAAAAAAGCGTGAAGAGTTCTTAACCAACCTTTTAAAGGGAGTGGATGAATTTACTAAGCTGGAATTTGACATGCGTTGTCAGCGATATGGGCTAACATCCTCTGCATATCAGGTATTCATGGCTTCATTAAAACACCACCATGACATAAAAGATAAGGTGAAAACACTAATCGAAAAAAATAATCGCGGATATGTTCTAGTGAACAAAGGGAAGCTTATCATTCTTTTTAAGGATGATTTTCTCTCTAAATATAGATGTGATAAACAATATCTTCAGCTTCTTCACTTTATGGAAGAGTTCCATCTGCTGCCTTCAATCGGTGAAAAAGTCTACAAGCCAAAGGATATTCATCAATCATATAAAACCGCTGCCATCCTGCTTGAAAGGGAATTTTTCCATATGGGAGGACCATTGATAACAAGCCAGGTGTCAAAAGATTTATCTGATACTGCCTTTGAGGCTATATCTGAAAGCAGGTTTCCTACTGAATCCTATGTGGAAAGGCTGTATTATTCAATTGATATTGCCAATATCGAAGCATGTGAAAAAATCGTCATGGAGCTTGTCGATGACCTAATTGGCCGAAATGAGTCGGAACAGGAAGTAAAAAAGCATGTATTTCACCTATACACTGCGACATTTAATAAGCTTCTGCTAGCAAACGAGAAAATGCATTCCGTTCTTTACCCGCTGGGGTCAAACGGTGGTGACATCTTCGCGATGCAAAGCATTCTAACAATCAAGGAATTTATCCTGAACCAGTTTAAAAAAATGATCAAGTGTTTTGATAATGGACAAACAGATGTGACGCTCAAAAAAATGACCGATTTAATCCACAAGGAGTTTAATCAAAACTTACGATTAGAAACCTTAGCAGATGTATTTAACTACAACAGTGCTTACTTAGGAAAGCTTTTTAAAAACCATACAGGTGAATACTTTAATACGTATCTTGATAAAGTAAGAATCGAAAATGGAAAGCAGCTGTTACTAAAAGGCTACAAAGTCTATGAAGTTGCAGAAAAAATAGGATACGCAAATGTTGACTATTTTCATCGCAAATTCAAAAAATATGTTGGCCTCTCCCCGTCCTCCTTTCGTAAGGAAGAATAAAAAAGCAGGGGGACAGTCCCCAACTAACAGCTTCACCTCTAATATTGACCTGAATTCTCTCTAAATCTAGCGGGTATTGATAAGGTTAAAATTTCGCTATGATAAAAGTGTAGATCGGAGGGGATGGGTTAGAGGATGAATAGAAAGCGCATTCAGAAAAAGCGGTTTTTTAGAAGCACGACAGAGTGTATGAGTCATAAATAGGTTGAAATGTGCTATCACTTATAATGGCGAATAGGGGAGAAAATAAACATGGGTGGAAAAACACAGAAAATAGTCGCCAGTCTTCTGCTGACATGTGTTCTAGCGATTACAGGCTGCAGTAATGAAAGTGCGTCGAAAAATAAGACAGACAGCAGGAGTTCAGATGGTCCGGTTACCTTCTCTTTATTCAGTGCCGATCCACATTCACAGTGGGATAATATGGAGAGCCCAGTAAGCAAAAAAGTTATTGAAGAAACAGGTGTAACAATAAATGCTGAATTTGATGTTGGCGGTGGAGAACAGAAAATTCCGTTAATGGCTGCAAGCGGAGAATATCCAGACTTAATCTTGCCGAAGGGTTCTGCAGGTACATTAGTTGAAGCAGGAGCTTTAATTGATTTAACAGATCTGATTGAAGAGCATGCGCCTAACCTAAAAAAGATATATGGTGAATATTTTAATCGTTTAAAGTGGAGTAATGAGGACCAATCAATCTATATCTTGCCAACTTCTCCAGTTGATCATACGTATTGGACTCCTGGAACGGGCTTTATGCTCCAGCATGAAGTTGTAAAGGAATTAGGCTATCCCGAAATCAGAACGGTGAAGGATTTTGAAAATGCAATAAGAGAATACAAAGAAAAGCACCCAACAATCGATGGGCAGCCGACACTTGGCTTATCTTTACTGGCCGATGATTGGAGAATTATGATTTCAACAACCAATCCGGCATTTTTCGCTACCGGTGCATCCGACGATGGAGAGTTTTATATTAACCCGGAAACATATGAGGCAACAATGCACTACCGCAGGCCGGATGAAAAGGAGTACTTCCGTTGGCTGAATCATATGAATGCGGAAGGGTTATTAGATCAAGAAAGCTTTGTGCAAAAATATGATCAATATTTAGCAAAAATCTCATCTGGCCGTGTTCTGGGGCTGATTGACACTGATTGGGAAGTTGCAGATGCTGAGCGTGCACTCAGGGAAGCAGGAAAGCATGAACGAATGCATGGCATGTACCCTGTAACATTGACTGAAGAATATAAGCATCCTAACTTCCAAGATACAGGTTATCTTGGCGGATGGGGAATAGGAATTTCTGTTGATTGCGAAGATCCTGTCCGAGCGATAAAATTCCTTGATTACTTAGCATCAGAAGAAGGGCAAATTCTACAGCAATGGGGAATTGAAGGAGAGCATTACGAAATTGTTGACGGTAAGCGCCTCATCTCTGAAGAAGAGATGAAAAAACGCAACAATAATGCAAACTATGTAAAAGAAACCGGAATTGGTGTCCTAAAAGGTTTTGCCCCTTATTATGGGGATGGTGTAACAGATTCAACAGGACAAACATATTCAATTGCAAGTCCTGATCAAATTAAAAATTCCTATACAGATGTTGAAAAAGAAGTTTTAAATAATTATGGAGTAGAAATGTGGAAAGACTTCTATCCGCAAAAGGAAGAATTCCCAGTGAAGCCATGGGGAGCAGCCTACAATATTCCTGTTGAAGCTGGCTCGGATTTAGAGGTTATAATGCAAAAATCTTTAGATATAGTGAAAAAACGGATCCCAGAGGCCATTCTTGCTAAACCAGAAGACTTTGATAAAGTGTGGAACACTTTTATGAAGGATTTAGAAAAAGCAGGTGTAGAAGAGGCAGAAAAGGAATACACAAAGCTTGTCAAAAAACGTGTAGAGCTTTGGAAGGCCGATTAGGAACTATGTTCGAATAAGAAAAAAGCTCGCAAGAGGCGAGCTTTTTTCTGTTATCTAACTCCAAAGCTCTCTTATGAAAATTGCTTTGAAGCACCTTTGTTTGGTGACACCTTTACTTGATTTGTCCGTGACACAATACTATGCAGCATCATCCCGACGATGACAAATAGGATTCCTGCTAAAGAAACCGGAGCTGGAAGCGGTGCTTGGAGAAAGAGAATCTCTCCAATCAGGACAAATAGTACTTGAACCGATTGTGTAGCTTCTACAGCTGCAAGCTTTGCCATATTATGTTGCACTAAATTTGTCGCTTGGAAAAATAGCAGTGTTGCAATAAGCCCTGAGCAGATTGCTACTAAAAAAGATTGGAAGGTCTGTGTTTTCGTTGGAGGTCCGTCTGTTATGATTCCAATAATAGCTAAAACGATCCAAAAAGGCAGACTTCCTAAAGTCATACCAAGTACGCGCTGAAAAACATCTAATCTCCCTTCACAAATCACCATCATTTTTCGGTTCCCAAGAGGGTATGCAAAAGATGCAATCAACACTGGAATAATGGTTAAAAGCATTGGCTTTAATGATAATTGTGATGCATGTTCATATTGCATGACGGCAATGCCTGCAATAATAATGAATGACATACAAAGGCCTTTCAATGGGATTTGCCCTCTAATTTTAATTGGTCCATTTGCGGTCTGTCTTTCTTCATAGAACAAAGGAACAAGGAGCGAGCCTGATAGAATCGTGATTTGCCAGGTTGCAGCGACAAGCCATCCTGGACCATATGCACCTGCAAAGCAAATTGGAGCGTAAAAAAGGCCAAATCCTACAGTTCCCCATAAGAACCATTGACTAGGATTTTTTTTCAGTTCTTCCCATAGTGCCAGCCAATTTTTCCGCCAAAACACGAGCAGAAACAAAAATGGAACCATGAAAAAATAACGCAGTGAAGCACTCCATAACCAGCTTCCTCCTGAGAGTTCCATTGAGCGATTTAAGACAAATGTAAAGGCAAAAAAGAAAGAGGAACAAACCCCGAGTAATATAGCTCTCAAAAGATCACCTCAGTTTACTTGTTTAAACCATACATATTTTGGTTATCAGGGTTATCATACTATAAACCTACCTATATGAACACGCAAATGTTTCATGGTTTTCTAAAAGATGGTCTTTCCTTGTATAAAAAGAGTATAGGAAATATAATCAAATTGTAAGAAGTAATTAAGGGAGAGTGTGCAGATGCGAAAAAGCCTTCAATATCCAATCGGAGAGTTCAAAGCCCCAGAACGCTTAACAAATGATGACATTGCACAATGGATTTTAGACATTGAAGAAACCCCAGAACGATTAAAAATGGCATTAGCAGGCCTATCACCGCAATTAATGGATACGCCGTACCGCCATGGCGGCTGGACCGTAAAGCAAGTCGTGCATCATCTTGCCGATAGTCATATGAACAGTTATATTCGCTTTAAACTTGCCCTTACTGAAGATAAACCTGCCATCAAAGCGTATGATGAAAATTCATGGGCTCTCTTACCCGATTCTACGGAGCTGCCTGTAGATGTCTCCGTTCAATTACTAGAGTCCCTCCATATTCGGTGGTCACATTTGCTAAGGTCAATGAGCAAAGCTGACTATGATAAACGCTTTTATCATCCGGGAATGGGTAGTTTTATCTCATTAGCTACAACTCTGGCATTATACTCCTGGCATGGAAGACATCATATCGAGCATATTAAGCTCGTAAATGTACATTAAGTAAACAAAAAATCAGCCTTTGGGCTGGTTTTTTTTATTAGATGTAAGAGTTATATCGTAGTAGTTTAAGATATGAATAGCATATTGGATCATGTTTTCCCTTTGGAAAAATAAGTGATAATCTCCTTGTTTATGAATAAAATGTACAAGCATCACAAATTGTTGTAATTCTGGGGGAAAATGAATGAACGTTATTATTAGCTACATTTTTTTGGGATTATCATTAGCAGCACCGATCGGTCCAATTAATGCTGCCCAGATTGACAAGGGAATTAAAGGCGGATTCATACATGCATGGCTAGTGGGGTTAGGAGCCACAACGGCAGACCTAGCTTATATGTTAGTGGTGTATTTAGGGTTAGTGCATTTTTTAGAAATTCCATTTATGAAGGCATTTTTATGGCTTTTTGGCTTTTTTATCTTAGTTTATACAGGAATAGAAAGCCTGTTTGGGGCTAATAAAATAACGATACATAACCAGAGAACGCAAGTTACGTATTCAAAATCATTTTTCTCAGGTTTTTTTATGTCTTTGGCAAATCCGCTTACTATTATGTTTTGGCTTGGAATATATGGCTCAGTATTAGCAAATGCAGCTGCCTCCTACAGCACAAATCAACTGATTGTTTATAGCACAGCCATTTTATCAGGTCTGCTGCTTTGGGATTTTACGATGGCATGTGTAGCAAGTACCTTCCGTAAATTTTTAACAAATCAACTGCTTATTGCTATCTCTATCATATCGGGTATATCGTTAATAGGCTTTGGCTTATATTTTGGATACCAGGCATTCAAATTGCTGACAAACTAACATATAGAATAAGGATGACTCAGCAGGAACGGACAAAGATCGCCCGATCCTTAGGTTGAGTCATCCTCTTTTTAAAAATTAAGAAAGAATAAAATTTATACCTAGTTTTGGTGTCTGATTCCAAGCCTTCCTCTTACTAAATTGAGGATAAATAAGCCTTCTATTCATGAGTGGCTTATTGGACCAAGGCAGAGCAAGGCGCTTGCTCCTTTCTTATCTTCTTGCTTCTAACATTGAGCTAACTAGGCCAATCAAAATTCCTAATAAGGCTCCGCCGGCAACCTCAGCAGGCTGATGGCCTAAAAGCTCATTCAATTCCTTTTCTTGTTTTACATGAAATAAACCTGGCATATGACCTGAAAGTACTTCTATATCAGCATCAAGATCATTGACTATTTTCGCAATTTCACCTGTATGTCTTCTTATTCCTTGTGCATCATACATAACGATGATTCCAAATATGACCGCTAAAGCAGTATCAGTTGAACCCCACCCTTTTTTTGCCGCTACATAGGTTGCTAATGCAGATACTCCTGCAGAATGGGAGCTGGGCATTCCGCCTGTTGAGAAGATTGGCCGCCAATCCCACACACCATTTACCCTTTTATTGGTAAAAATTTTTAATCCTTGAGCAATTCCAATCCCTGAAAGTGCTGTCCATATCCCTCGATTCATTAAACCTCACCTCTAGTATGTAGTGTTTAACAAATCATTGATGATATTCCAAGATGAAGGAATTAAATTTTTTAGGTTTAATCTCATCGGGATATGTCTTTTCTCGTCAAGTTTAGACAAATTATTTCCCGAAAAATATTCCTTATGTTTGTTCGCGATTTATCCATTTTGTTAATTTTGGCGGCTCGTAATGCCTAAATTTTTCGATGAGTTGATGAGGATCTGTTTCGACAATTATCATGGAGTGATATTCTGATCTTAAAAATTGTTGTTCGATCATATGGTCAAAAAAGGAGAGAAGCTTATCATAATAATGTTGGCTGTTTAGCATACCGATTGGCTTTTGGTGTTCACCTAATTGGGCCCAAGTATAGACCTCGAAAAACTCTTCCATCGTTCCAGGACCGCCAGGCATCGCGATAAAACCATCTGATAATTCTTCCATTTTCGCTTTACGCTCATGCATTGTATTTACAATAATCAAATCTGTTAAACCCGTATGAGCGATTTCCCTTTCCATTAACATTCTTGGAATCACACCAATTACCTCTCCGCCCGCTTGTAATGCAGCATTGGCAACAGTTCCCATAAGGCCAACCTTTGAACCGCCATAGACCAAGGTAATTCCTTCTTTTGCCAACTGAGTGCCTAGTCGTTTTGCATCATCTGTATACATTTGCGATGCTCCAGAACTTGAACCACAAAAAACACTGACTCGTTTCAAGGTTTTCACTTCCTTTAATAGTATGAGTAAAATAAATTGAGTTATATACAACTCAAGTGTACAAGGTGTCTCCCAATTAATAAAGAGACTGTTTGATTATTTCATCAGAACATGAAATTCGTGAAACATTCTTCCATTTGCTTCCGTATTAAGTAAAAAGGAGGAGTTGGAATGGGGAAAATAATCACATGTTTGGTAAGTTTGGTATTCGCTGGGAGCATCTGCATTGGACAAGCATTTGCAGAGGAGGCCTTAGACCTTCCCCCTAAAGATTATTCTGATCAAAAGCAAGCAACGGTATCCCAATTAAGCAGTACAGCCTATTATTATGTAAGAGCATTTAGCTGCAATGGAAGAAGTTCCTGGACAAAGGAAATACAAACAGAATCATCTGGTTTTACGTGGATTGTTGGACAGGGCTGGAAGGGGTATATTCAGACAGGCTCCTCTGGCGGCAGAACAATTGGTGTCGTATTAAATAATACAAAGATAAATTTTGATTTTCCTTATCTAACAAAAAAGGGATATTCAGGGAATAATCGTACATATGTAAAGGGGATACAATCTGCTCTGAGCTGCTTAGGATATGAGCCTGGGGCAATAGATGGAATCTTTGGGACCAAAACAGAGGCTGCTGTAAAAGCATTTCAAAATCGTAAGGGGTTGAAAGTTGATGGAATTGTAGGGAAACAAACCTATCATTATTTATCCTTTGCAACAGGATAATGACTGTACGTAAAAGCAAAGGGTCAGACCCCTTAAACACAATATGTAGGACTAACAGTTTGAGTGTAAATTCCTATATATTGTGAAAGGGGGAAGCCCCTTATCCTTTATGCCGTTCAAACTATTTTGACTCATCAACAATCCTTGCTCCTTCAGGTGCGATAAAATCAAATAAGCGATGATTTTTTTTAACCTTCATCATTTCAAACTTTTTTAACCCTCCCCATTCCTGGCGCTTACCATTGTAAATTTCAACCTCTTTAATAAATAAACTAGAATCCTTATCAAACCAATATTCTCTTTTTACATGCTGCCCTTCTTTTACTAAGTAAACATTGGCCTTTCGATTTAAATACATTTTTTCACCCAGATAGGAAATGTTTTTTGGATCGATGTTTCGGAAGAATTCAACTTCATAAGGAATTCCTTCATAATCAAGTTCTTTTAGAACAAACAAGTTATCCTTTTTTGAATAGGATGCTAAATACATTTCATCTGATATCGAGTAGTTGCCATTTTGATACTCTTTTCTCACTTTTTGTCCCGAAACGTATACATAAACAGTTTCCCCATTTTGCAGGTTCTGTTCCATATAAATTATATTCTCTGTTGTTGCACTATCCTCTTGATGATTCAACGGCTTTTGGCCATTTAAGAAATGGTCGATGATCACTTCGTTTAATGCCTTTTTAATTACAGCTTTTACTGGCGGAGTATTCCATGCACCGACAATCAAAAGTAAAAGAGAAGCACAGGTGAGTAATGCCGTTTTAAAGATTCGCTGATACGATTTTTTCTTGATGCCAGCGACATGAACTTGTTCTTTTTCAAGAATGATATCTAGCCCTTCTTCTAATGTTAAGTAGCGATTAAAGTAGAGTTGACAGTCTGAGCATTGTTCAATATGCTCTAACAGTTGATTCTGATCTTGTTCGGACAATTGCTCAAATGTAAGGATATTCTCATGAAACTCTTTACAGGTCATTACAGCACCCCCTTTTCGATAAGGTGATCCATCATTTTTTTTCGGCCGCGGAAAATCTTCGTTTTTACTTTTCCTAACGAAAGCTTCTTCTTTTTTGAAATTTCCTGATAGGAATAGCCTTTATTCCGAAGAATGAATATTTCTTGCGTTTCCTCATCAAGCAGGTGGAAGACTTCATTTATATACTGAATCTTTTCCCTGGTAAGCAGTGTATTTTCTGGAATCTCTGACCCCTGAGGATAATGAGATTGATACATTTCATTTATATTTTGCTGTAGATCTTGCTGCCGCTTTAGTTTTCTTAGATGGTCATAAGCAGTATTTTTCGTAATAATGGTTACCCATGCTTCCAGATTTTTAGGCAACACATAATCCTTCTTTTGAAAATATGTATAGATTTTTAGACTGGCATCTTGAACAATGTCATCTACCAAAGAGGGGTTTTTAATAATATTCTTGGTTATTTTGATAATTTTTGATCTGTTGGCTTCAAGTATGTTTGAAATGCTTTGTTTGTCCACGCTTTTCTCCCCCCTTGCCCCATAATGAAAGACGACTAAAAAGATAAGATGTTTCGTTTATTCAATAAAAAGTTTCCATCTTTATTATAAAGAAAATATTGGAAAATGAATGAAAAAGATTGACTTACTTTTTAGCGGGAGGGTTTATTTTACATAATTGTTAAGAAAAAAAGGGAATGATAAAGGGAGTGCAAGATAAGCTCCCCCTTAAAGTTATGTTAGGAGTGATGTGAAATGGATGCTGCTTTACGTTGGTTTGTCATGGACAAACTAGATGGACGGAAAGACATGAATAATGTGTACTCAAATGCCTTAAGTTTTTATAGTAAACAGCTTTCGGGATATAAGGGCAGAATTCTTGAGGTGGGCTTACGAAAGGCGATTTTACAGCCATCATTAACCGGCAATGGTCTGCAAGTTGAAGGGATGGTTATTGCCAAGCAGGTATTTGAGGAAAATACAACAGCTGAGCCGTTTTTGTTAAAACCTTCCTATTTATATGATGCCATTTTCATACCATTTGGGCAATTTTTAGCGATTCCTGAAAGAGTGATGGCGATTAAGGCATTAAAATCATGCTACGATCATATAAAGCCAAACGGCAGAATAATCATTGACTTAATTTTGCAGGAAGAACATTCTCATTCAAATCCAAAGAAATCGGAAATAAAATATGATAAAGACAACCTATTAGTATTTGAATCGCAAATGATTGATGTGGATTATTATGAACAAAAAGCAACGTATTTTTTGACTTATGAACAGTGGACAGCAGGAGAGTGTCTTCAAAGAGAACGAAGATTGCAAACATTTCTATGGTTTGGGGTAAAAGAATTTAAGTTAGTACTTGAAAAAATCGGCTTTACTAATGTGGCTATTTCAGGGGATTATCAGCAAGCGAATGGACAAAATGGGAGGTCATACCATAAAGTTTATACCTTTGAAGCAACAAAGGGAAAGTAAAGAGAATGCATCCAGTATACATACATTATCCTCAAGGGAAAATCATCTGATTAATAAATACAAACAGAAAATCTGACAGTATCATTAAAAAAAGACAAGTTGTTACGAAAACTTATAAAAGAAATAAAGGAATCTCTAATAACAATTTTTGCTTAAAGTGATAAAATAGGAATGATGATACTTGAGGAGGAAATCTACATGAAAATTAAATTAGGCCTTGTTTATGGGGGGAAATCTGCAGAGCATAATGTTTCCCTGCAAACAGCCCTTGCAGTTATAAATGCCTTAGATATGAATAAATTTGAAATACATCCAATTTATATTAATCAAAACGGTGAATGGGTAAGAGGAAATGCTTTAGATGCACCTGTAAGTCAGGTAAGCTCCCTCAAACTTGAGGATGGAGGCAGCACGGTTTCCCCGGTTTCCTTAAATTCTGAATTATTCCCTGCAAAAGTAGCGGATCAGGAAAAAATAGATGTTATTTTCCCATTGTTACATGGACCAAATGGGGAGGATGGCACAATACAAGGATTGCTTGAGTTGTTGAATCTCCCATATGTAGGAAATGGTGTTTTAGCTTCTGCAGCTGGCATGGATAAAGTGATCATGAAGAATTTATTCGCTCAAGCAGGTTTAGCGCAAGCTAAATATGTTTCCTTTATTAAAAGCGATTTTGAATCAGCCCCAGAAACAGCTTACGACAATGTGGAAGAAACAATAGGCTACCCTTGCTTTGTAAAGCCTGCCAACCTGGGTTCAAGCGTTGGCATCAATAAATGTAAAGATCGAGAGTCATTAGAACAAGCTTTCAAGGAAGCTTTTGAATATGACCGCAAGATTATTGTTGAAGAGGGAATTATCGGCCGCGAGATTGAAATTGCTGTTATCGGCAATGACCATCCTGTTTGCTCTGTTGTTGGTGAGATTGCGCCTAAAAAGGAATTCTATGATTATAAAGCAAAGTATGAGGATGGGGATACAGATCTCATTATTCCAGGAAATATTACAGATGAAGAATATGAAACGATTAAAGAAATGGCGATCAAGTCATTTAAAGCAATTGACGGTTCTGGATTAGTGCGTGCTGATTTCTTCCTAACTGAGGACGGAAAGGCGTTAATTAATGAGGTAAATACAATGCCTGGCTTTACTCCATATAGCATGTTCCCATTGCTTTGGAAGCATACAGGTGTTGAATATCCACAATTAATTGAAAAGCTGGTTTCGCTTGCACTAGAAAGATTTGAACAAAAGCAGCAAATAAAGCATTCTTTTTAATTAACTAAGAACTTGAATATAGCGTTTTAATAGAGGGGCTGAATGGATGATAATCAGTTCCTCTTTGTTTGAAAAAAAGGTTAAGACTATATTCATAGAAAAGGAGCTTACAATATGATTCAACGTACATTAACCGAAATTGAAGGTATGGTAAATGGCTCAGGACTGAATGAAGCATTTAAGCATGAAAAAATAAACGGAGTCACAACTGATTCTCGCCAGGTAAAAACGGGAAATTTATTTTTTCCATTAGCAGGAGAAACCTTTAACGGACATAAATTTGTCGAAAAGGCTATAGAGAATGGAGCCGCGGCCGTTGTCTGGGATGAAAAGGAATCAAATCCGCCGGAAAATATACCGGTTATTTTTGTTGATGATACATTAAAGGCGTTGCAGGATCTTGCTGAAGCCTACTTGCAGCAAGTAAAGCCAAAGGTTGTTGGAATTACAGGCAGCAATGGGAAAACAACGACAAAAGATATGGTCTCAAGCGTTCTTGAAACAACCTATAAGGTACATAAAACTAAAGGAAACTTTAATAATCATATCGGTCTTCCTTTAACCGTTTTAAGTATGGCTGAGGATACAGAAATTGCTGTTCTAGAAATGGGAATGAGCGGAAAAGGTGAAATTGAACTTTTATCAAAGATTGCAAAACCTGATGTAGCGCTTATTACAAATATCGGTGAGGCTCATTTAATGGATTTAGGTTCAAGAGAGGGTATCGCCGAGGCTAAGCTTGAAATAGTGCAGGGTCTAAAACAGGATGGTTTGCTAATTTACCATGGGGATGAGCCATTGCTGGAGGAACGGGTTCCATCTTTATCGATATCCTCTGTAACATTTGGAGAAGGTCCTAAAAACGATTACTTCCCTACATCAATTATTCAGCAGGTTAACGGAACATCCTTTAAAATTAAGGATACTGAATTTTTCATTCCGGTGCTTGGAAAGCATAATGTCAGTAATGCGCTGGCAACCTATGCAGCCGCACGTTTCTTTGAAGTAAAAGAAAAAGACATTATCGAAGGATTTAAAGCGATAAAAATAACAGGAATGCGTTTAGAGTTAGTTGAATCGAAAAACGGGGTATCCATTATTAATGATGCCTACAATGCAAGTCCTACCTCAATGCTTGCAGCCATCCGTTTACTTAATGATTTAACCGGTTTTAACCAAAAATTCGTTGTTCTTGGAGATATGCTTGAATTAGGGGAAAATGAGATGGAATTTCATCGCCAGGTAGGTGCATCCCTTAAAAAAGAGGAAATTTCCCATCTATTCACCTTTGGAAAATTAGGGATTGAAATTGCAAATGGCGCTAAACAAAACCTTCCAGAGGAATGCATCCACCCATTCGAGGATAAACAGGCATTAATTACCCAACTAAAATCAATGGTAAACAAAAACGATGTTGTACTTGTGAAGGCTTCCCGTGGAATGAGACTTGAAGAAGTCGTAAATGAATTAATAAAGTGAGACTTCCATTATGGGCCCGGAAATACAGGATGTATAAGTGCCGACTTTGCTACAGGTCGTGACGAAAGTTAGTCGGCCATCCCTCACGTACGGTTGTGCTGAGACACATTACGTTAAAACCGACACTTCTTTATGTGTTTTGCCAACTTGTGTAACAATCCTTCGTCTGATCTTTACGGGCAATCATCTCACACTTGTTTTTTATTCTTCACTTTCTGTTTACTCCCCGTTAAGATCGGGAAAAAGATAGGAAAACAGGGATGAATAAACCGTAAAATGTTAAAAATAATCTTATGTGATGCAGCAGAAAAGGTTTTGCTTACATAAAACTGGCTCTGCGCTTTAAGGAGGGGTACCAACGCATGATCGGATGTCTCTTTATTCATGGTTTTACAGGTGCGCCATATGAGGTAGAGCCATTGGCATCCTATATGAAGGAAAAGACAGATTGGATTGTAAAAGTGCCAACTCTCCCGGGACATGGTGAAACACTCTCGCTAAAAGGGTATACCTATCATGATTGGATTGCACATGCAGAAAAGGAGCTGAACGCCCTAATGAAGGAAGCCGATGAGGTATATGTAGTCGGCTTTTCAATGGGAGGTGTTATTGCTTCGTATTTAGCGGCAAAATATGAAGTGAAGAAGCTGGTGCTCTTAAGTGCTGCGGTCTATTATGTAAACCCAAAACAGTTGTTGCTGGATTGCAAAGATATGATTAAAGATATGCTGACCGGGAAAATTAATGAAAACGAGTTATTTAAACGTTATAAGAAAAAATTACATGAAACTCCGCTGCTTGCAACGATGGAATTTCAGAAATTAGTGAAGAAGGTAAAACCTTATTTGAAAAAATTAACCTTGCCAGTCCTCATCATACAAGGTGAATGTGACGGAATTGTTCCTGTTAAAAGTGCACACTATTTATACAAAACCATCCCTTCAAAAGAGAAGGAGCTTCGTTTGCTCCCCTGCTCTAAGCATCATGTATGCTATGGCGAAGATTATGAGGACTTAAAGGAATATGTTGAGAATTTCCTTTTTGCAAGCAATAGGGAATTTTCACACCAAAACTCAGGCAGCTAGTCAATTTGTAAATTAAAATACCGATGTTCAATGGGGAAATGAATGGGAAATCATGCTTTTTTTGGTTCAGTTCGTTATACATGAAGTTGAAATAAAAAACTGGTAGTGGTATGATTACTTTTAAAGTGTTTGCGGGCTTTAAATAAGGTAAACTGCTGCCCTTGGTGATATGAGGGCATTTTTTGTTGGCAATTAATTTGAACGTTTTATTGATGATACACCCTTTAATAGGCTGCTTTTTGGTTTATTTGGATAAGAAAGTATAAAAATTTTTGTACTTTGTCATGGTGTCTAGCTCCAGCGCCTAGCTCTTCGAGTTATTAGCCGCTTAGGAATTGAAGCAAAAAAGGTCTTTATTCTTAAGCGTCTTATTTGCCTTAGGCTGGTTAAGGCGCATGCGCTTTTCTAATGGCCAATTGTTTTTAGCTTATTGAATTAGATAGATACATTTGATTAAAAACCTGTTACCTATAAGGTCTGTAAATATTTACAGCAAACGATATAGAAGGAGTATGAATACATTGACATTAACGTTTCAAGATTTAGGTTTAAGTTCGTCACTGATGCAATCAATAAGTAAAATGGGTTTTGAAGAGCCGTCTCCGATTCAGGCACAAACGATTCCGTTAGGTCTGCAAAATAAGGACGTAATCGGACAGGCGCAAACTGGGACAGGAAAAACAGCTGCATTTGGAATCCCGCTTATTGAAAAAATCGACGTGAAAAATAATAATATTCAAGCTGTTGTTGTCGCTCCTACACGTGAACTTGCTATTCAGGTTTCTGAAGAACTTTATAAAATTGGTTATCATAAGCGCTCACGTGTTCTCCCGATCTATGGTGGTCAGGATATTAATAGACAGATCCGTTCCTTGAAAAAGAATCCTCATATTATTGTTGGAACACCTGGACGTCTTATTGATCATATCAACCGTAAAACAATCCGATTAAATGGTGTTCACACGATGGTTCTGGATGAAGCAGATGAAATGCTAAACATGGGCTTTATCGAGGATATTGAGGCTATTCTTTCAAATGTTCCAGAAGATCGCCAAACTTTACTGTTCTCTGCCACAATGCCAGATCCGATTCGCCGTATTGCAGAAAAATTCATGAAGGATCCAGAACTGGTTAAAGTAAAGGCGAAAGAAATGACTGTGCCTAACATTACCCAATATTACCTTGAAACTCACGAAAGAAAGAAATTTGACGTTCTCACAAGATTGCTTGATATTCAATCTCCAGAGCTTGCGATCGTTTTCGGACGTACAAAACGTCGTGTAGATGAATTAGCTGAAGCTTTAACATTAAGAGGATATACAGCTGAAGGTATACATGGAGATCTTACTCAAGCCAAGCGTATGTCAACTTTACGCAAATTTAAAGAGGGTGCCATTGAAGTGTTAGTTGCAACAGATGTTGCCGCTCGCGGATTGGACATCTCAGGTGTCACACATGTATATAACTTTGACGTTCCTCAAGATCCGGAAAGCTATGTTCACCGGATTGGCCGTACTGGACGTGCAGGGAAAACAGGTATGGCGATGACATTCGTAACACCTAGAGAAATGGACATCGTAAAAAATATCGAGCGTACAACAAAGCGTAAGATGGACCGCATGAAGCCGCCAACAGTTGATGAAGCTATTGAGAGTCAACAACAAATGACTGTTGAGAAAATTCGCTCAATCGTTGAAAATGACAACCTTTCTTTCTACAAGCGTACTGCCGAAGAACTTTTAGAAGAATTTGATGCACAGTTAGTAGTAGCTGCTGCTATTAAGTTCATGACGAAAGAGCCAAATGATGTAGAAGTAAAATTAACAGAGGAAGCGCCGCTATTTATTAAATCCTCTAAAAACAAAGGTCGTTCTAACAATAATAAAAGAAGAGGCGACTATAACCGAAGCGGCGGACAAAAGAAAAACAACAACCGTTCTTACGGTGACCGTGACAGAGGCAAAGGCAACTATGGTAATTCAGCGAAGCGCCGCTACTCAAATTCAAAATAAAATGATGAAGATCGAATCCATATTATGGGTTCGATCTTTTTTTATATAGAAAAAGAGAGTAGTTCAAAAATTTAGCGGAATGGTTCAAAAACCAAAAAACGTTGCAATTGAAACAATCAGTAATTTAAAAAATAATAAGTGGTTCATTGCGTGGGACATCCCGTCATTTTAAATGGAAATCAGACAATAGGGGAAACTAAAAAAGGATTTCCAGGAGGTGATGCCATTTATGACGATTGTCAGATTAGGTTATGTGGCCATGAGTATGAATCTTCAAAACTGTTCTCCCTCACAAACAATGACCTACAGTCAATTTGCAAAAATTAAGGATCGTGAGGCAGCCATACGGAAGCTTGAGAAGATTGCACAGTCAAATATCGATAACTGCTTAAGATTATTAAAGCATAGCTACGCAAATGATATTCTTTTTTTTCGGTTAAGCTCAAAATTAATTCCATTGGCTAATCATGAGGAGCTTCAAGATTGGCATTTTATGAGAAATTTATCCGATTCATTCGGATTAATTAACGAATTTTTAAGCGAGCATCCGATGCGAGTCGATTTTCATCCGGATCATTTTGTTGTGCTAAACTCTACTGATTCAGATATTTTAAAGAGGTCATTAAAAACACTGCGGATGCACGAATTATTATTAAAGGGAATGAAGATTGACCCTGAGCATCGTTGTGTCTTGCATATTGGGGGAGCCTATGATGATAAGGAGAAGGCGCTTGAACAGTTTATTCATAATTGGGGATTCATTCCTGCCGGTATCCAAAAGATGCTGATGCTGGAAAATGATGATACAACCTTTCACTTAAACGATGCGTTATATTTATGTGAAAAGCTCGGTGTGCCACAAGTGTTTGATTACCATCATCACTTGGCTTACCATGATGACTTAAATTGGGAACAACACTGGGGAAGGATTCTTAACACATGGAAAGGTTCGCCCCTGCCAGTAAAGATGCATATCTCAAGCCCTAAAAATACAAAGGATTTCCGGGCGCATTCTGATTTCATCGACGCGCAAATGTTTATGGATTTTTTAGGAGTTGTAAAAGGCAGCGTAGATAGGCTGGATTGTATGATTGAAGCAAAACAGAAGGACAATGCTCTTTTTCAGTTAGTGGATGATTTGAAGAAGTATCATAAGATTGAATGGGTGGATCAAGCGTCCTTTAAAATAGATTAATTTTCAAAAAGGGATAAAACAAACGCTGCGACCTTTTAATTGATGCTATAATCAAATGGGATTATTTTCTAACTGAAGGAGAGAGAAGTTTGAGGGATTTACCGAAAAATAAAATAAGCTTAAAGGCGTTAACTGTTTGGCGGCTAAGTGCTCTTATTAGCTCAATTATTTTTTTATTGGTGGTAGTTGGGGTAGGGATAGGGGTATATTTTCTAGATTTCACATACTGGATCACAGTAGGGGCTGCAATTATTTGGCTTATTTTTTCACTATTATCCATTTACATTATTCCAAAAATTAGGCACCGCGTTTGGCGTTATGAAGTACATGAGCATGAGATCGACCTCCAGTTTGGACTTTTTGTGATCAAACGAGTACTTGTACCAATGGTAAGGGTGCAGCATGTTGATACACATCAAGGACCATTGCTGCGAAAATATAATCTGGCTTCAATTGAAATATCAACAGCAGCCACAAAGCATGAAATTCCGGCCTTGGACCTGCAAGAAGCAGATTTACTAAGGGATCACATTTCGAAGCTGGCAAGGGTGACGGATGATGATGTTTGAACCGAAGCGAATTCATCCAGTAGGTATGCTTTTAAGCTTCATAAAGATAATTAAGTCATATATTATTCCTGTCATTGTTTTCTTCTTTTTTGGCAATAATGAGGGCTTTAATGTTTATATAAGCATCGGCGGTGTTTGCTTATTTATCATTATCATTGTCACAAGTATTTTGGATTGGTGGAAGTTTACCTATTGGCTTGAAGATGGAGATCTAAGAATTGAGCACGGGATTTTCATTAAGAAAAAACGCTATATTCCAATTGAACGGATTCAATCTATCAATATTAGTGCAGGCATTGTTCAGCAGCTGTTCCGACTTGTAAAGGTGCAAATCGAAACAGCCGGCGGCGGAATGGAAGCCGAGGCTGTTTTAACGGCTATAAAAAAACAAGAAGCGGATCGTATACAACAGTCGATCTCAGACTATAAACAGGATGGGTTAAGGCTTGTTGAAGTTCAAAATGAGGAGCAGCCAGAGCTTCCTGTGTTTAAGATGAGGCCGAGGGATCTTTTTGTTGCTGCTTCTACTTCAAGCGGAATCGGCGTAATCATCTCCGCTATTGTAGCGTTTGTATCCCAATTTGATGATTTTATTCCCTTTGAGGAGATTATCGACCGTTTTGAATTTCTGACAAAGGCAAGCTTTGCATTATATGCAGGGTTGGTATTTATTGTCTTGTTTATAGCATGGTTGTTAAGTATTATAGGCGTTTTGCTAAAGTATGCTTATTTTACTGTGTTAAAAGCTGATGATGAAATCAAAATCTCGAGGGGAATTTTCGAAAAACAGCAAGTGTCAATTCCTATTACGCGTATCCAAGCAATTAGAATTGTTCAAAATCCACTTAGACAACTGTTAGGATATGCAACTGTCTATATTGAAAGTGCCGGTGGAAGCAGCCGTGACGAAGGCGCTTCAACAATCTTATTTCCTGTCGTGCCTAAAAAAGAGGTAACTGTACTCTTGGAGCAGTTTCTTCCGTTATTTAAAAAGAGTGATGACCTGAATCGATTGCCTAAAAGGTCAAGAAAACGGTATATGGCTAGAAGGGCTATCCCTACTGCTATCATTTGTATCCCGATTACTTATTTTTTCGTACCGTGGGGGGCTTTTTCTTTCATATTAATTCCCTTATTCATTTATTGGGGATATTGCTCATATCGAGATGCAGGCTGGAATATAACAGGGAACCAGATACAATTAAGCTTTCGCTTTGTCTCAAAAACGACCGTTCTCATCCACCGCAATCGACTGCAGACGATAAAGAGCAAAACTTCTTATTTTCAAAAAAGGAAATTATTACAGTCGTTTGAGGCCTCGATAAAGTCAGGGATTATGGGGAAAACCTTCTCCATTCAGGATGTAGATCAGGAGGATGTTAACAACATGACTGGCTGGTACTCACACCCGAAGTAATAAAAGAAAAATAAGGCTGTCTAAGAGGGTTAAACCTTTTAGTCAGCCTTATTTTATCGCAATCGAAGAAACCTCCACTGCTGGAACTCTCACTCTATCCCCTCTTAACGGGCAGTAAATCTCTTTATAAATTTTAGAATAGGATTTGAAGGTAGAGAAAACTAACTGCCCGTAAAGATCCGGTAAGTCTCACTTTAAATTAACCGAGTAAGAATCCCAATCACGATTAATAAGCCGAACAGCATCCAAAGAATCTGCTTTATCCCTAATTTATGAAGGGAGAACTTTTTTACATTGCTTGGACTGTAATAGGTTTGATGAACAAACTGTCCTCGTTTTTTGATAATTAGGGGAGCTAAGGCAAAGCCGCCAATAAAGCCGAAAATATGGGCAACAATGTTAATATTTGCATTGAAAAATGTCATGATTAATCCGATAACTAAAATACTTATGATGATTTGCGAATTCGCTTGATCCATCATCCCTTTTCGGAAGAAAACCATAAATAGGTACGCTCCAAATAAGCCAAAAATAGCACCTGAAGCCCCAATATGTGAATATTGCTGCGGCTCTAACACAAAGGTAGCGATATCTGCAATAATTCCTGCACCAATATAGAGAAAAATAAACTTTCCCTTTCCTAACATTCTTTCTAATGCAGGAGCAAATAAGATAAGGGAAATCGTATTGAAGAAAAGGTGACCAAAGCCAATATGAAGGAAGATCGGTGTAATAATGCGCCAAAACTCACCATTTGCAATTCCGGCATTATATCCGTCCAATAAACTTAACACAATTTGCAGGGTGGGAATTGATAATTGGAAGAGCAACCAAAAGAATATGTGAATGCTGACTAGAATCGAAACAACCGGATATAACCTAAGAAAGGTTTGAAAGTTTTCTGTTCTGGTAAACATTGCTTAGCCTCTTTTCTAAAATTTATTTAGATCTGACTTCAATTTTATTCTTAAAGGTCAATAAGGTACAATAAAATAGCCATCATAATGAATAGCTAGTAGAATTCGACTTATACTACACGAATATGTACGAGTTCATTAAAATAGTACGATTACAGACTATTGAAAGGTGTTGTTTTCAGATGATAGCGGGTATTGGTTTAGATATCATTGAGCTCGATCGGATTCGAAGAATAGTTGAACGTCAGCCAGGTTTTATTAAACGGATTTTAACAATAAATGAAATTGAAAAATATGCAACTCTTTCAAAGGAACGTAAAGTGGAATTTTTAGCTGGGCGTTTCGCTGTAAAAGAGGCTTATTCAAAAGCATTAGGAACAGGAATTGGAGAAGAAATAAGTTTTCAGGACATTGAAGTGATCAATGATGAAAGAGGAAAGCCGATTATTAAACTACTAAAAGAGCTACCGCAAACAGATACCATTCATGTTTCGATTACCCATTCGCGCCAGTATGCTGCAGCACAGGTTCTTTTAGAAAGGTGAGGGATGGATACATATATGGGTTTGAACTTGGTCTTGGTGTCCAGCTGCAGCGCCTGGCCTCTCGAGCATAAGACGCTCATGAATGGATGGTAAAGAACACCTTCCTATTTATGAGCTTCTTATGCTTGTCGGGGCAAATCAAGCCGCTTCCGCTTTTAAAATTATTTCTGCATATTTGGAAAGTTTGTCTCATATATTTGGTAATGCGATAGGGAAGACAAGTTGTTTTTGGAGTTCATCTTGATCTTTGGCTTGAAATACAATAAGTTTTAGAGCTTAGTCTTTTAGTAAGATGAGGTCTAGCAAACGATTTCTTCCTTTTTAACGTTATATGAGGCAAAGGGGTTGAACATGTTGAAAAAAAGCTTAGTGTTACTGTTAGTAGGACTTTTAACAGTACTCGTACTTGCGGGATGCGGAGAGAAATCACAATCAGATGTCGTTCAAGCGTTAGAAAAGAAGATTGAAGAAATGTCCGGTTATAAAGCCAAAGGAAAGATGACACTTCAAACCGGCAGCGAACCACAAGAATACGAAATTGAAATCTGGCATAAGGGACCTACTTACTACAGAGTAAATCTTAAAAATTCAAAGAAAGAGCAAAGCCAGATGATTTTACGTAATGATGAGGGAGTGTTTGTGCTAACTCCTGCACTAAACAAGAGTTTCCGTTTCCAGAGTGAATGGCCGACAAATAGTAGTCAAGCCTACCTATTTGAATCATTGGTAAAGGATATTATCAATGATCCAGAGGCCAAGTTCAGTGCAGCAGAAAATAACTATGTTTTTGAAACGAAAACAAATTATCAAAATAATAGAATGCTGCCGACTCAAGAAATTACCTTTAATAAAAAGGACTTATCCCCTTCTATGGTTAAGGTGATGGATACAGACAGAAATCCGCTTGTTGTAGTAGAGTTTTCTAAATTTGAATTCAACGCTTCATTTGACGATAATTCATTTGATGTTGAGAAAAATATGTCAAGTGCCCAAATTGAAGTTCCAACAATGGCTTCAGGTGACAATGAGACATTTGCAGTTAAGTATCCTCTTGAGCAGCCTGCAGGGGTTGAATTAGTAGAGGAGACTGAAATGGAAACTGAAAATGGAAAACGTGTCATCCTGACATTTGGCGGAGAAAAATCATTTACGCTTATTCAAGAAAGTGCTGAAATTGCCGCTCCTGCTTCTGCCTCCACCTCAACATATGTGAATGGTCATCCGGCAGACCTAGGATTTACAATCGGAGCTATTTCAGAATCAACACTTACTTGGACATATGATGGCGTAGACTATATGCTAGCTTCTGAAGACTTAACGGAAGAGGAAATGCTTATGGTTGCCAAATCTGTTCAAGGTCAAGCAGCAAAATAAAAGATGAGGCTGTCTTAGAAGGGTCTAGCCCTTTGGTTTAGACAGCCTTATTTATTTTTGAGCTATTTTCGTAAACTTTGTGGCTATTTACCAAGTGATGCAGAGTAATTGATTGATTGCAGTGAGGCAGCGAAACTCCAGTAGCAACATCAAGGACAGGGGAGAACGAAGCAACTGCAAATTAGCTTGGAAGGCTCCCGGATCATCCGCTAAAGCTGATCTCTTGAAGCGGAAATTAACAACTAAAGTTAACTTATTTTAATTAAGGAAAGGTTAAGATTTACTCCTCTAATACAAGCATAATGTTTCCCCATTTTTGTGTTTTTATGTTTCACTATTTGACATTTCCATACCTTTGTCGCGATAATCATTCTAGTAGAACGTTTGGATGAGGAAGTGGAGTAAGATGCAGCAAGAGTTTTATCGTGATACATGGGTGGAAGTTGATTTGGATGCAATTGTGCATAATGTAAAATCAATGAAACATCATATTGGAGAAAATGTAGAAATTATTGCAGTAGTAAAAGCAAATGGCTATGGGCATGGAGCTGTCCAGGTTGCTAAAGCTGCCTTGGAAGCAGGAGCATCTATTCTTGCTGTAGCCTTATTAGATGAAGCATTAGCTTTAAGGAAGTCAGGTCTGGACGTGCCGATTTTAGTTTTAGGGGCCACAAGAGCTGAAAATGTTGCACTAGCAATTGAAAATAACATAACCCTTACTGTCTTTTCGGTTGATTGGCTTGAGGAAGCAAAACAATATGCTGGAATGGATGTTGTTCATCTTCATGTTAAGCTTGATACAGGGATGAGTCGCCTGGGTGTTACTAATGCGGATGACCTCGCCTCTCTATTTAAAGCTGTTCAGGATAGTTCTCAATTTGTTATAACAGGTATTTATACGCATTTCGCAACGGCGGATGAACTTGATCTTAGTTATTTTCATTTTCAGTACGAAAAATTTCAGGAGCTTATCGAAGGAATTGCACGAGATAAAATACTTGTTCATTGTGGAAATAGTGCAACAGGACTCCGTTTTCCAACTAAGTTATATAATGCAGTTCGTCTGGGCATCTCTATGTACGGCTTATCACCTTCTTTAGAAATAAAGGATGAATTACCATATACCCTCCAAGAAGCCTTTTCCTTGCACACAAAATTAGTTCATGTGAAAAAGATTCGGAAAGGGACAAAAGTCAGTTATGGTGCAACATATGAGGCAGAGGAAGACGAATGGATCGGAACATTGCCAATTGGCTATGCTGATGGGTGGATTAGAAGCTTAAAAAATTCAGACGTCATAGTTGATGGGAAACGAACGGCGTTAGTAGGGAGAATTTGTATGGATCAATGTATGGTTAAGCTTCCATATGAGCTCCCAGTGGGAACAAAAGTAACCCTAATCGGTAAACAAAATCATGAATATATTCCTGTTGATGAAGTAGCAAAACGGCTTGATACAATCAATTATGAAGTTACGTGTACGGTAACTTCGCGTGTTCCCCGTATGTTTTTGAAAAATAGGAGTATAATTGAAGTGAGTAATCCTCTTTTAACAAATATGTAAAATAATTAACGTTGTTGGGATAAAAAGTGAATAAATAACCTGTACATGACGATAATAGAGGAAGGCATAAGTTAAATAAGTAAATTTTGTTATCCTTTGGTTTCGTTTGATACCAACATAACTAAAGGATCTTTTCAGCTGGTTTAGCCCTAGGTTTTTTGTGCTTCGTCTTGTTGTTGTCCAGCAGCAGCGCCTAGCCCTGCGAGGTCATAAGCCAATTTAGAATTGAAGGCAAAGAACGCCTTCCATTTTAAATCGTTCTTATTTGCCCAAGGCTGGTCAAGGCGCTTTGAGCTTTTCTTAATAAAACACTTTGCATCTTGGGCTGTAAATGGTATTATTAAATTTGGAATGGAATTTAGGATGGTAAGTTTGGTGGAGGTGTATGTTTGTGTCTGAATCCAGCGCAACGACAGAAATCTTAATTCAGTTACCTCAAGCATTAGTATCAGAATTGGATGGACTTGTGAAACAGGAGAACGGGAACAGAAACGAGCTTATTTATCAAGCAACGAAGATGTATATTCGTGAACGAAAAAAGCGCCAAATTCGCGAATCAATGAGACGCGGCTACATGGAAATGGCAAAAATTAATCTAAACATTGCATCTGAAGCATTTCTGGCAGAATCTGAGGCTGATCATACCGTTGAACGCTTAGTAAGCGGGGGTTAATCATTTGATTGTTAAACGCGGTGACGTATATTTTGCTGATCTTTCACCTGTTGTCGGCTCGGAGCAAGGTGGCGTACGTCCTGTATTAATTATCCAAAATGATATCGGAAACCGCTTTAGTCCTACAGTTATTATAGCGGCAATTACGGCCCAAATTCAAAAAGCAAAATTGCCAACTCATGTTGAGATTGATGCAAAGCGTTACGGGTTTGAAAGGGATTCGGTGATCCTGCTTGAACAGATTCGAACGATTGATAAGCAGAGGCTTACTGATAAAATTACCCATCTTGATGATGAAATGATGGATAAAGTAGATGAAGCCTTGCAAATAAGCTTAGGACTTATTGATTTTTAGTTAATTTAAAATAATAGACGTGTTAAATATGAAATAGAAAGAGGCTGCCACTGTATGCAGCCTCTTTCGCTTTTTAACGATTTGAAATTCATCTTATAAAGGTAAATAAGGGTATTTCTTTTTTTTAATGTAATAAATCGGTATAATAAAATAAAGATACGCTCGTAATTAAAGAAGGAGGATTTACTAAAAAAATGAACGATCTTTCAAATCCATTCATGGAATTTATACAATTAAATCGTGAAGAATTGTTAAAAAACTGGACAGAGAGAATGAAAGAACTCGATGACCAGAAGGTATCAAACGTTATTTCTGATCAAGTCTATTCTACTATTTCTAATGAATATATGAATATATTATTACTTCATTTCAGAAGTGTGGATAAAGATATGGTTGGTAAAATTACTGAATTCTCTCAAAAGGTTGTTCAATTAGGATGGTCATTAAAATATATTTCGACCAGCTTAGCGGAACTGAATAAAGTTCTTTTTGAAATGATGACAGTAGATAAAAATGAAGAAGAGAAATTGAATCTAGTTTGGTCATTTGATAAATGGATCTCTCCTATTAATAATGAAATTCTCCATTATTATGCATCATCTTGGGAGAGAACAGTATCCCTTCAAAAAATTGCTCTTCAGGAATTGTCGGCTCCATTAATTCCGGTTTTCGATAATATTACCGTTATGCCTTTAGTAGGAACAATTGATACCGAAAGGGCAAAGCGAATTATGGAAAATCTTTTGGAAGGTGTTGTTAAGCACCGGGCAGAGGTTGTGTTGATAGATATTACAGGGGTACCAGTTGTTGATACGATGGTTGCTCATCATATTATACAAGCATCTGAGGCAGTAAGGCTTGTAGGGGCAAAATGCTTAATTGTAGGAATACGCCCTGAAATTGCCCAAACGATTGTAAATCTAGGAATTGATTTAAGTCAAGTTATAACTAAAAATTCTTTGCAAAAGGGAATTGAAGCCGCATTAGAAATGACAAATCGTCAAATTGTATCTTTGGGGGAATAGCAAAATGAATGCTAGAATACCGATTTTAAAGCTGCGTAATTGTTTACTAGTTTCCATTCAATGGGAGATAGATGACCAGACAGCTCTGCAATTTCAAGAAGATCTTCTAAATAAGATTCATGAAACAGGGGCGAATGGAGTCGTTATCGATCTAACTTCAGTTGATGTTATTGACTCTTTTATCGCAAAGGTTCTTGGGGACGTTATCAGCATGTCTAAGCTAATGGGAGCTAAAGTTGTTCTAACAGGAATTCAGCCTGCGGTGGCCATTACATTAATTGAGTTAGGCATCCACCTGGAGGATGTACAGACTGCTTTAGATTTAGAAAAAGGGCTAGAAACATTACAGCGGGAGTTGGAGGAGTAAAGGATGGAAAACCAATCCTGTGTCAAAATTGTCACCGAGTGGGACATCGTTGCAGCTCGACAGCTAGGTCGAAATGTTGCAAAAGAGTTAGGGTTTGGTACAGTTGATCAAGCAAGAATTACAACTGCCATATCTGAACTTGCTCGAAATATATATTTATATGCAGGACAAGGTGAAATGCGTATAGAACGCATCCAAGACCTTGGTAAAAAAGGTTTAAAAATAATAGCCATTGATAAGGGGCCTGGAATACCGGATATCCGAAAAGTAATGGAAGATGGGTTTTCAACTTCAGGAGGATTAGGTGCTGGATTACCAGGAGTTAAACGCTTAATGGATACATTTGATATAACTTCCTCTGTTGGAGAAGGCACGAATATACAGGCGGTGAAATGGCTTCGGTAGGAGGGCTTAAATGGATTATCGTGATTTTTTAGAAACGAAATATCGAGAGCTTTTAAGAAATTACTTGGATGATCAAACCGAATCAGCATTATATCAGGGTCAAAAGCTAAGCAGAAAAACGATCGAACATCAAATATCACCAGAAGAGATCATTAGTATACACCGTAAGGTTTTGCAGGAGCTTTTTCCAGATATAAAAAGTGAGGTCCTAACTTCACTCGATTTCTTGCTGGAAGTGATGATGGGCTATGGAATGGCCTATCAAGAGCATCAGAGCTTGCGTGATCAGCAGCTAGAGATAAAATCAGAAATTCAGATTGCTGCAAGTGTTCAGCAAACGTTGCTGGAAACATCCATTCCTGTAATTGATTCATTGGATATAGGTGCAATTAGCGTACCGGCAAAGCAAATGAATGGAGACTATCACCACTTTGTCCAAGATGATAAAGGAATCAGTATTGCAGTGGCAGATGTTATTGGTAAAGGAATACCAGCTGCTTTATGTATGTCGATGATTAAATATGCAATGGATAGTTTTCCAGAATCACGTAAATATCCTAATCAAATATTGGAAAACCTGAATCGAGTGGTTGAACGGAATGTGGATGCGAGTATGTTTATTACCATGTTTTACGGAATGTATAACACTTGTGATCATTTCTTTACATATGCTTCTGCTGGCCATGAACCAGGCTTTTATTATCATGCCTCTACCGATTCGTTTGAGGACCTCTTAACAAAAGGACTTGTTTTAGGTGTGGATCAAAATGTTAAGTACCACCAATACCAAAAAAACGTAAAACCAGGCGATATGGTAATCCTACTTTCAGACGGTGTAACGGAATCGAGAACCGACGAAGGGTTTGTTGAAAGGTCTGTTATTACTGATTTGATCCGGCAATATAAAGATCTTACTTCCCAACAAATTGTTGAAAAAATTTATCGAAATTTTGAAAAAATGCAGGATTTTCAACTTAGAGATGATTTTACATTAATAATTTTAAAAAGAATGGTTTAATGTTATAGAAATTGGGGTATGTAACTACATATTAGATCTTTTTGGGGTGATAACGAATGAATATAAAGATAGACATAGAGAATCTTGATGATAAAGAAATGGTTTTAGTAGCAGGAGAAATTGATGCATATACAGCTCCAAGGTTAAGGGAAACCTTAATACCATTAGCAGAAAAGCCCAACCCAAATATTATTGTTAACTTAAAACAGGTATCCTATATGGATAGTACGGGCTTAGGAGTGTTTGTAGGCTTATTGAAAGTCATAAGAAAGAATAATGGTCAGTTAAATCTTATTGAATTGTCAGATCGCTTAGAACGCCTATTTAGTATAACTGGACTAAATGACATCATTGATATATCTTCAAAATCAGAGGGTGGGGTACAATGAAGGAATTAGTAGATTATATAGAAATGAAGGTTCCAGCTAAACCGGAGTATGTAGGAATTATCAGACTAACTCTTTCTGGAATAGCTAGTAGAATGGGATATTCCTATGATGATATAGAAGATTTGAAAATTGCAACTAGCGAAGCTTGTACGAATGCTGTTCAGCACGCTTATAAGCATGAAGAAGGCGGAGAGGTTGTCGTTGGATTTGGTCTTTATCATGATCGTCTTGATGTCATGATTGCTGATAATGGAGAGAGCTTTGATTTTGAAAAAACAAAAAATGAACTTGGTCCTTATTCTGCTTCAAGTCCAATTGACCAGCTTCCTGAAGGAGGGTTGGGTCTCTATTTGATGGAAACGCTCATGGATGAAGTCCGTGTACTTGTTAACTCAGGTGTAACAGTCTTCATGACTAAGTACTTAAGCGGGGAGCGAATAGATCATGACACAACCATTACGAACTATGAAGCTAACTAAAGAAAAGGTGAATGAGCTAATTATTGAATTTCAGAAAACTGAAAGTAACGATGCGCAATTAGCTCTAGTTGAACACTTTACGGGCTTAGTTGAAACATTAGCTAAAAAATACTCCAAAGGAAAGAGCTTCCATGAAGATCTAAGACAGGTTGGGATGATTGGTCTGCTTGGGGCGATCAGAAGATATGACCCTACAGTCGGTAAGCCGTTTGAAGCATTCGCAATCCCAACCATCATTGGAGAAATTAAGCGTTTCCTAAGAGACAAAACATGGAGTGTCCATGTTCCGAGACGAATTAAAGAATTGGGACCAAAGATTAAAACAGCTGTGGATACACTTACAAATGAGATGCAGCGGTCTCCGAAGGTCCAAGAAATAGCAGATTATTTAGATGTAACAGAAGAGGAAGTTCTAGAAACAATGGAAATGGGAAAAAGCTATCAGGCCCTGTCTGTTGATCATTCAATAGAAGCTGATGCGGAGGGAAGTACTGTTACCATTCTGGATATTGTAGGTACCAAAGAACAAGGCTATGAAAAGGTAAATCAAAAACTTATGATACAAAGCGTATTACATGTATTAACGGATAGAGAAAGAGAAATTATTGATTGTACGTTTAATTTGAATATGAGCCAAAAGGAAACAGGTGAACAGCTTGGAATATCACAAATGCATGTTTCACGTTTACAAAGAAGGGCCATTCAAAAATTAAAGGAAGCTTTATTAAAAGACATGCCTTCGGAGATAAATAAATGATTGTTCGAGAATCTAACAGCTTTGTACATACATTAGTTTATCAATTGCCAAAAGAAGGAAAAACCTGCTGTGGAGATAGTTTTTTTATAAAAGCGACTGAGGATTATTTTATTTGTGCATTAGCCGATGGTTTAGGGAGCGGAGAACGTGCAAATGATTCCTCTTCTGCTATAAGCGCACTAGTGGAAAGAAAACATAATGAAGATGTTGATGTCTTAATTGATCTTTGTAATCAAGAATTAAAGGATAAGCGAGGTGCGACAGTCTCGATTCTGAAAATTGATTTTAAGAATAACCAATTCACATATAGTTCAGTGGGAAATATCCGCTTTATCCTTTGTTCACCAACCGGTTCCTTTATTTATCCCTTGCCGATTTTAGGCTACTTATCAGGAAAACCTCAGAAATACCGAACTCAAACATATTCGTATGATAAAGGATCCAAATTTATTATTCATACAGATGGACTGGTGCTTCCGGGGGCAAA
Organism: Bacillus sp. SA1-12; assembly: GCF_000981385.1. Lineage (GTDB taxonomy): Bacteria > Bacillota > Bacilli > Bacillales > Bacillaceae > Metabacillus. The sequence goes on along the minus strand of NZ_LATZ01000013.1, from coordinate 4,771 downwards.
AGCGCTTCTTATTAAAGGGCGGTCGGTAGAAGAGTTATCGCAATCTTTGGAGGCTTATACAAAAACAAGGAATGATGATTTGACCTATATAGTCGGTCAGCTATTTTAACTTCTTAAAATAGTTGGGCGGCTATTATTTTTTGTATATAAATGATTATCTTTAGTCCTATTTTATTCATGTATTTATATCTGGTAAACTGATTACATATGTGATTGTTAAAACAGATCAATGATGTATAGAAGAGAGACTATATAATTTGGAGGCTATGATGATAGAAAAACAGGATCAAATCATGCAGCACATTAGTAAAGAGCTTTCGATCCAATTCAAGCAAGTAGCTAATGTGATAGGACTGCTAGAAGAAGGGAATACCGTACCGTTTATTGCACGTTATCGTAAGGAACAAACAGGTGCACTTGATGAGGTACAAATTCGTGACATCTCCGAAAAGTGGACTTACATACAAAACCTTGAAAATCGCAAGGAAGAAGTACTCCGTCTTATTGACGAACAAGGGAAGCTAACTGAGGAGCTTGCTGTTGATATTAAAAAATCCATGAAGCTGCAGCAGGTTGAAGATTTATATCGGCCTTATAAACAAAAGCGCAGAACAAAGGCAACTGTAGCGAAGGAAAAAGGCCTTGAGCCCTTTGCGCAGTGGATTCTCCAATTGCCAAGTCAAGGAGATGTAACAGAAAAGGCAAGCGAATTTATAAATGAAGAAAAAGAGGTACACACAGTTGAAGAAGCTATTAATGGAGCCAAGGATATTATTGCGGAGCAACTATCTGACGAACCAAAGCACCGTCAGTGGATCCGTGATATAACGTTTAGAAAAGGTGCTATCTCTTCTATTGTAAAGGATAAAGAAAAAGATGAAAAAAATGTGTATGAAATGTATTACGAATACGAAGAACCTATTCAAAAAATTGTTCCACACCGTGTACTTGCGATAAACCGGGGGGAAAAAGAAGATATTCTTCGCATCGCGATCATTCCGCCATACGATGAAATTATTAACTATATTCAGAAACAAGAGTTAAAGGGTAAATCAACGATCGTACATACCATTTTGATGGAGACCATTGATGATGCCTATAAAAGATTGATTCAGCCATCTATTGAAAGAGAAATTAGAAAAGAACTATCAGAAAAGGCAGAGGATCGAGCAATCCATATTTTTTCAGAAAACCTGCGTAACTTGCTTTTGCAGCCACCTTTAAAAGGTAGGATGGTATTAGGAGTAGACCCGGCGTATAGAACAGGCTGTAAACTTGCTGTTGTTGATCAAACCGGAAAAATGTTTTATATAGGAGTTGTATATCCGCATCCGCCAGTTAATAAGAAGGAGCAAGCGGTTGCGACTGTAAAAGATGTTTTGAAAACCTACAATATTGAAATTGTAGCCATTGGGAATGGAACTGCATCCAGAGAAACAGAACAATTTATTGCGGATATATTAAAAGAAATAGATGAAGAGGTCTCTTACTTAATTGTTAATGAAGCTGGTGCTAGTGTCTATTCTGCTTCCGATTTGGCTAGAGAGGAATTTCCTGATTTGCAGGTTGAGGAGAGAAGTGCTGTTTCGATTGCAAGAAGACTCCAGGACCCATTGGCTGAATTAGTTAAAATTGATCCTAAATCAGTTGGTGTTGGTCAATATCAGCATGATGTTTCACAAAAAAAGCTAAATGAGTCGTTAACTTTTGTTGTTGAAACAGTCGTAAACCAGGTAGGAGTAAATGTTAATACAGCTTCACCTTCATTGCTCCAATATGTTGCCGGCTTAAGTAAAGCTGTTGCAAACAATATTGTGAAGAAGAGGGAAGAGCTTGGGAGATTTTCAAACCGCAAACAGTTAAAGGACATTCCTCGCTTAGGAGCGAAAACATTTGAACAGTGTATTGGTTTCTTAAGAGTCTTAGAAGGTGAACAGCCTTTGGATCGAACTGGAATTCACCCTGAAAGATATGCAGAAGTAAATAAGCTTTTGGATCAATTAAATGCTTCTGTTTCTGATCTGGGAAGTGAAGAGTTAAAAGAAAAGATTCTGAATATAAATCTCAAAGAAACAGCAGAAGTCCTTGGAATTGGTGAGTTAACACTTAAAGATATATGCGATGCATTAATTCGTCCAGAAAGAGACCCGCGCGACGAAGTTTCAAAACCATTATTGAAGAAAGATGTTTTAAAATTAGAAGACTTGCAGCAAGGGATGGAATTGCAAGGGACTGTGCGCAATGTCGTTGATTTTGGAGCATTTGTTGATATTGGTGTAAAGCAAGATGGTCTAGTTCATATTTCAAAATTGAGCAAATCCTTTGTTAAGCATCCGCTTGATATTGTATCTGTTGGAGATGTTGTAACGGTTTGGGTGGATGATGTTGATCATAAAAAAGGAAGAGTTGCACTTACTATGGTGCACAATTAAAAAGAAACACTGCTTTTTACGAGCAGTGTTTTTCTCTATAGAAAAACCAGCACTGATTAAGTAATTTGATTTGGTAGCGATTTTTTTCATAAAAGGCACGTTGCATTTGATTTTGTAACCATGATGGCATTTGCTCATACCTCCTTAACCATTATAATGGAGTATGGGTGTTTATAATGTATGCAGACTGCTAGTACGATGTACCATATAAATTGGGGGAAATGACCGTGGATGATACACAGCTCCAGAAAATTGTTGAGGATATATCTTTGACCTATTTTCATAAAAAATTCAACCACAAAGCAACCTTTAACAAAAGGCTGAGGACGACTGGAGGAAGGTATTTATTAAGAAGCCATAATATTGATGTTAATCCAAAGTACTATCAAGAGTATGGTCTTGATGAGGTGATTGGCATCATTAAGCATGAACTTTGTCACTACCATTTGCATTTAGAAGGAAGAGGCTATAAGCATGGTGATAAAGACTTTAAAGAATTACTAAAAGAAGTAGGTGCTCCAAGGTACTGTACGCCTCTCAAGCAAGAAAAAAAGAGGAATAGTGTCTTTTTGCAATATAAATGTAAGAACTGTCATCAACTCTATAATCGTAAGCGAAGAGTTGATACAACTCGTCTAGTATGTGGAAGATGCGGTGGAAAAATCTATCTGTATAAAAAAGGGTTGACGAAATGATTGGTACTATGATAAATTATAAAAGCCGTCGCAGATGGTGCATTTAAAAAACGAAATGGAACTTCAAATGAAATAAAAGTATTGACAGGACAATCCTTACTCAATATAATAAAGGAAGTCTGTTGAAAATATTCCGCAGTAGCTCAGTGGTAGAGCTATCGGCTGTTAACCGATCGGTCGCAGGTTCGAATCCTGCCTGCGGAGCCATACGGGGAAGTACTCAAGAGGCTGAAGAGGCGCCCCTGCTAAGGGTGTAGGTCGCGTAAGCGGCGCGAGGGTTCAAATCCCTCCTTCTCCGCCATATTTTATATGGCCCGTTGGTCAAGCGGTTAAGACACCGCCCTTTCACGGCGGTAACACGGGTTCGAATCCCGTACGGGTCATGACCATATGTGGAAGAATAGGATGTGGGTAATTGCGTAATGCGCAAAGCTCACTTCCTATTTATTTCCGAGATATAATTGGTCCGGTAGTTCAGTTGGTTAGAATGCCTGCCTGTCACGCAGGAGGTCGCGGGTTCGAGTCCCGTCCGGACCGCCATTGTTTTAAATGAGTGTATGGTTAAAAATACAACTTGATTTATTTTTGATAAAGTGTTATCATTAAATTCTTGTTGATTTGATAGAATGATTTAAAAGATGTTATTTTATTGGGCTATAGCCAAGCGGTAAGGCAACGGACTTTGACTCCGTCATGCGTTGGTTCGAATCCAGCTAGCCCAGCCATTTTCGCAAAGATATTTACTCATTTGATAATTAGCCATCAGCTCAGTTGGTAGAGCACGATCGAATTTGCTGTGAAGCGAGACGTCAGCGCACAAATCGAGTTGCTCCTTGAATAAACTTACTGAGATTTGGGCGTCAGAAACAAGTGATTAACTCAATAGTACTACTCATTATTAGATGAGCCATTAGCTCAGTTGGTAGAGCATCTGACTTTTAATCAGAGGGTCGAAGGTTCGAGTCCTTCATGGCTCACCATTATACACACCGTGCGGGTGTGGCGGAATTGGCAGACGCGCTAGACTTAGGATCTAGTGTCCTTGTGACGTGGGGGTTCAAGTCCCTTCACCCGCACCATTGTTTTCATTCGCGGTCGTGGCGGAATGGCAGACGCGCTAGGTTGAGGGCCTAGTGGGGGCGACCCCGTGGAGGTTCAAGTCCTCTCGGCCGCACCAGTTATAAACAAAATAGTTTCGAAAAAAGTATTGACATAAGCATCGTGATTTGATAAAATGTTTAAGTTGCTTCTAAAAGATTCTTAAATGAATATGCGCCCGTAGCTCAATTGGATAGAGCGTTTGACTACGGATCAAAAGGTTAGGGGTTCGACTCCTCTCGGGCGCGCCATATAAACGGGAAGTAGCTCAGCTTGGTAGAGCACTTGGTTTGGGACCAAGGGGTCGCAGGTTCGAATCCTGTCTTCCCGACCAGTGGAGTCACTTTGCGGGTGTAGTTTAGTGGTAAAACCTCAGCCTTCCAAGCTGATGATGAGGGTTCGATTCCCTTCACCCGCTCCAAAAATGATCTTTGAAAACTAAACAAAACCAAGCGTGCCAACGTTAATTTCGATTAACAAAACAACGTACTAAACTAGTACATTTTATGAGCTATATCAACTCTTTATTGGAGAGTTTGATCCTGG